>NZ_JBQFRK010000005.1:0-286461 GCF_056537365.1 Ruegeria sp. CF3
TCATGAGGCGCACTTCAGGCAGTTTCTGGCTGAATCACTCAAGGCATCACTTGAGGAAGGAACGGTTAAAATGCGTGGCGCTAGAAGAGTGACGGCTTTTTCTGAAGCACTTAAGCCAATTCGCTCCTTTATGGAGCTTAAGGAGTTTGATGAACTGGCGAAGCGGTTGTCTATGACGACGGGCATGGAACAACTTATTATTCTTGAAGATATTTTGCGAGTGGACGAAGCAACCGGCTACCAACTTCAGGGAGGATTGGTCGATGCTCTATTGGATCGGTACTTGCCAAAAATTTGAAGCAGATTTCATCCTTAAACTGCTAGCAAAAAGACGCCAGTTTAACGTCCGCTTAGTGCAGTGAACGGTCTTAGAGGCGAAGAAGGCGAACGGTTGTGGTGCCGATCTTATTCAGCACTGCTGGACGTCAAAACTTGATGCCACCGGGGATTGCTATCGCCTCGGTTACTACAACGGGATATGCAGGCATCCTTATGGGGCCAGCATTGATTGGTTTCATATCTGGGGCATCACACTGGCGACGGCATTCTTGATTCTTGCGCTGCTTTTGGTATCAGTTCCGATTTTCGCGAGACTGGTGGCAAAAGTCTGAACCCAGCATAGGCAACAGCCGCGATATGTTTCGTCAGTATCTACTTAACGTCTCCAGTATCAAATTCCGCGTATTGATGTCGTTGTGGAAAATCCTATCGGCGAGAAACTCGGACGGAAACTCAGGCCATGTCCTGCGCATTTCAGCAACGAGCCGTCTTGCTTCTTCTGAATTTCCCAACTGATCGTGCGCAACGGCTTGGAACAAGAGCGAAGGAGCACTTACTGGCGCTCCAGCAGCTGGCGCTCCCTGAAAAGCTTCAACAACATTTTCGTAGTTCCCGAGCATAAGTTGCGAGACGCCCCAGATGTTTCTCGCACCAAACCTCCCGGATCCTGATTTGGGCCTATCCGGGTTGCTAACCTCGGCAGCAAATTCCGGGGCGTTAGCCAAGATGGCGGTGATACCTGCAAGGTCGAGAATATGGCCATCATTCGGCGTCAGTTCGACCGACATCCTTGCGTATTTCAATGCCTCGTTTGGCTGGTCTTTGACAGCCAGCACCCAACCGTTTGCGCTGTTTGCCCAGGCGTCGGCCGGGGACAATTGAAGCGCTTTTTCAGACATTTCTGAAGCTTGATTGGAGAAATCATCCCTTTGTGATTCATCCGGCGACAACACCGCCAAGATCGCCAGGACCTGCGCTGATCCGGCATAGCCGTCGGACAGAGCCGGGTCGAGTTCCATCGCGTGCTGGAACATTCCCAGTGCTATCTGCTGACGTTTGACATCAAAAACGGGAAAAAACATGCCTCGGGCTTGGTCTGCAATGTTGGCCGCCTGGAGTCTCGTCAATGATTGTTCACCAAGCGCCACACGTTCTGCTTTCTCGATGGATCGAGTTGTCGGCACAACCTCCCTGTTATCCTGGCTCATCCAGATGCCAAACACAGCGACTAATGCAACAACACCTAGTCCAGCAGGCAGCAGTTGCCGCGAACGCCAACGGCCAACTGGATTGTCGCTCTTCAGTTCACTTGATGTACGGTCTTCGATTGTAGATTCGTATGAAAACCGCGGCTTGTATCCGCCGGGATCAACAAAAATGCGAACCCCGTTGCCGTCCCAGTGATCTTCGTAGAACTGATGTAAAAGGCGACGCAGTCGCCTAGCCTCAACGCGAACCAGGTTTTGACCACCAGTACCATCTATGCGCCGCCCATAGACCTCAACAGCGATAGCTTTGCCTCTAATCTGAGCGCTTCGACCAGATAGAGTTTCCTCGACTATATAGGTGAGAAACTGCGTGAGTCGGGGTGAAGCTTGAAACCCGTCGCTTGATACAATTCGACTCAGAGCTTCCCGGATGAGTTCCGAAGAAGGTTGGCCAACTTGTTGATTTATTGGCAAATCATTTGATTTGTTCAATGTCAACTCACCCCCAACTCACGGTGACTCACTTGGCCTTTATGGTCAACCGCACTCATCTTGATTTGAGAATAGATAGTGGGCGTCGGGATTTTTCCAGTGACGGTGAACCTGATTGAAGAAATTCCGGAACTTTCCGATGTGCTGTCGGGGCGCATCGAAACGGATGCACTACTCGGCGAGGTCATCAAGGACCTGAAGAAAGCATCTGCGTTTTCGAAAGACGCATCGATCACGGCCTCAGAGCGCGCCGAATGGGCCCACATCAAATCTGAACTCATCAACGAGCTTCGCCGGATGTTGAAGCGCAACCTGTGAGATACTCTAACTGAGGACCAATCCATGACCAAGGAAGACAATAGAAAAGACCAGGACGACAAACAGGTTCAGGCGTCAGATCAAATTGAAGACCCGTCGCGGCGGAGTGTTCTAAAGGGCTTGGCCACTGGAGCGGCTGCCACAGGGGCGGCTGGGTTTGCGGCAGGAACTGCCGAGGCCCACGAAGGAGACGGCCCTCTAGGAGAAACACTCAAGAACCCATATGGTGGTCGACCCGCAGGTGGCATATCATTGCCGGAGTACTTCCGTCCGACGAAGTACATGACGGGTTCAAATGCGAACTATTTCCCACTGAGTGAGGAATTAGGGCCAGATGAGATGCGCATCTCATTCTGCGGCTCAACACCATATCCGCCGCGCGAAGATCAGGCGGGTACTTGTATCATGGTGGAGTTGGGGAATGGAAAACGGTTCTTCTTCGACTTTGGGTCCGGTTGTGTCCGCAACATCATTGCGATGCAAGTGCCTGGGCAGTTGATCAACGACATCTTCATCTCTCACCTGCATGTCGACCATTATGCCGACATTCCGTATATTTACCCCTTCCGTGCCTGGTCGGGTGGCTACACGCCACTACGCATCCATGGGCCGTCAGGTCGAACGCCCGAGCTTGGCACAGCCGGAATGGTCAAAGGCATGCAACAGATGCTCAAATGGCATCTGGAGGCCTTTGATGTTTTCCCGATTGGAGACGGCTACGAGATCGAAGTCAATGAATTCGATTTCCGCCAAGAAGGTGGTATTGTTTATGACGAAGACGGTGTGACTGTTCGGTCTTGGCCGCGAAGTCATGCCAAGGACGGTGCGGTTGGTTATCGGCTCGATTGGAATGGTCTGAGCTTTGTATGGACCGGCGATGGTCGCCCGGATGAGCTTTCACGAAAATACGGCGAAGGCGTTGATGTCTTTGTAACCGAAATGTCGGGGCAGGATATTGGTCAGTTGATGACCTACAAATACGGTATCCCACAAGATCTCTTTAACTACACTATCGATACGCATCACACCTCCCACTATGCCGTGGGTAAGCTCTTTGCTGACACAAGACCGCGTTTGGGAATGGTGACACACTATACCCAGGATGAAGACATCGACGCTGAAATGCTGGCTGGTATTCGCGCCCACTACGACGGTCTGTTCCAATGGGGTCTCGATGTAGCCGTTGTGAACGTGACCAAGGATGCAATCTGGTACAGGAAAGCTGCTCTGCCCGGAAAATCCGGTACTGTGCCACCATTTCGTGAACTGGCTGCGGCGGCCGAGGCCGGGCGTATTGAGCTTCCGGATGAAATCACATTACCGAACCCAAGACTCACCCGCGCAGACCAGCAAGACCAGAAGTATCGAGATATGGAGATCGATCCACGCGAATACTACCCAACTGACGTTTTCCGAGCACCCGGCGGAGACTGGCCGCAGGACTTTACCATCAAAGTTTCGGATGTAATCGGCTCGCGTGATGAAGACTGAGAGGAGATCGAACAATGATTGAATTTGGTTCGACTTCTGCGATCCCTGTTACGATCCTTACCGGCTTTCTTGGAGCCGGTAAGACGACACTTTTGAACCGGATCCTTACCGGCAATCACGGATTACGAGTGGCAGTCCTGGTGAATGACTTTGGATCAATAAACGTAGATGCCGACTTGGTGGTTGGCCTCGAAGATGATGTGATGAGCTTGGCTAATGGGTGCGTTTGCTGCTCGATACGAGATGATCTGATTGAAACGGTAGAAGCTGTTCTGGCTCGGCCTGAGAAACCAGAATACATCGTCCTTGAAGCAAGCGGAGTGTCGGATCCATCGTCAATCGCGATGACGTTTACGGATCAACGGTTCCGGGACATGATCCGCTTGGACAGCATTATGTGTCTTGTCGATGCGGAACAGCTATTTGCTGCGCCAGAACAAATGGAATTGAAGCTTCGTCAAATTGCGTTCTCGGACATGGTTATTTTGAACAAGGTTGATCTTGTCGACAGGGCCACAGTTCAGAAGGTGCACGACTGGCTTGGCTCTCGCTTCCGTCGCTATCGTCTTGTCGAAGCTGTAAACGCAGACGTCCCTCTGGACATACTTCTTTCAGTCGGTCGCTTTGCCGCCGAACAGCTCGAAACAGAAATACCCGATCATCACGAACATGGGCCAGATTGTGCTTGCCACCACTCTGATCACTCAGACAGCTTCTCAACAACTATGATGAAAGCTGAACGCCCAATAAGCCTGTCTTCCCTCCGGAGTGCAATTCGGAAGCTTCCGGGCGACGTTTATCGCCTCAAGGGTTTTGTTTTCAGCGAGGAGGATCCAGATCATCGCATTCTTGTTCAGGTGGTTGGAAAACGAATGGACATCGCACGGGATGGTGCTTGGGGTGACCGCAAACCCGAAACAAGGCTTGTCGCAATAGGCGCACCGGGGGCGCTCTCCGAGGATGTGCTTTCGGACACGCTTATGGAGACAGTCTGAAAGCCAGTTTCGACCAAGTATTTTGGCTATAAGTCAACCAGGTTGGATAATTTCATCCAGTTCGGCGGTGGCGGACTGTGAGTGGGCCATTGACGTCATTGCCAATCTGGCGATCTCAAGTGCAAGCCACCCATGAGGAAACGGCCAGTTGAAAGGAGACCGCCTATGAAACTAAGGTTGTTACGCTGCTCCATACTTGCCGGGGTTGGTGTCCTTTCTGGTACTGCGTGGGCAGAGTCCCAGGAAGAAGAACTAGCAAAGCAACTTGCCAACCCCGTGGCCGCTCTGATTAGTGTGCCATTCCAGCTGAACTATGATCAGAATTTGGGTGCCGACAGAAACGGTTCGCGTTGGATATTGAATGTACAGCCGGTTGTACCCTTTAATCTTACGGACGATTGGAACGTCATATCCCGAACAATTCTCCCAATCGCCTCCATAGATGGTGGCATACCGGGTTCTGGATCCGAGACTGGGCTAGGAGATACTGTTCAAAGCTTATTTCTTTCGCCCAAAAAACCAAGTGCGGGCGGTTGGATCTGGGGGGCTGGACCCGTTTTTCTGCTGCCAACGTCGACAGATAACAGCTTAGGTCTCGGAGCGTGGGGTGCAGGAGTTACCGGCGTGGCACTCAAACAGCAGGGTCCGTGGACATATGGTGGCCTGACAAATCACATCTGGGACATTGATGGTGATACCGACATCAGCCAGACGTTCTTACAGCCATTTATTTCCTACACAAATTCGAACGCGTGGACGTTCACTATTAACACTGAGTCCACCTACGATTGGGAAAACAAACAATGGTCTGTGCCAATCAACGGTGTTGTCACCAAAGTTACCCAACTCGGGGATCAACTTATCAGCGTAGGCGGGGGGATACGCTATTCGGCCGACGGCCCCGATATTGGGCCCGAAGGTTGGGGCGCGAGACTTGTGGTTACTTTTTTGTTTCCCAAATAGTTGAGTTTTTCCTCAAAGAATATCTCTTACCGGATGGCGGCATTGCGCCAACGAAAGCGAAGGCGGTTTGGTCCGCGTCTCGGAAGTTTTCATGCTCGGATTTGAATTACCGCTTTGGGCCGCGACTAACCTATCGAAGCGACTTTAGCGAACGCGCCGTCGGCGGATGGTTTTGTCTGACCGAGTCGAAAAATACTGTTTTCAAATAGCGTTGTGAATGTCAGGGATTGGGTGCTACAGATCTGGTCCAATTCCGAATAGATGATCGACGTAATCCGCGGGTGTTGCCTGCCCCGGACCAACCGGGGCAAGGGAGTATCCGTCTAGTGGCTACGCCAGTTCGGGCTAAAATCAAGCTGCCGCGATCTGGCGAGCCTTTTCGACCATGACCTCCGCCTGGCGGATCGAGGCATAGTCGATCAGACGACCATCCAGAGACACCGCACCTTTACCTGCGGTCTCGGCCTCGGCCATAGCAACAAGGATACGCTGCGCCTTGGTGACTTCGGCATCGCTGGGTGACATGACCTCGTTCGCCAGAGCGATCTGGCTGGGATGGATGGCCCATTTGCCTTCGCAGCCCAACACCGCCGCCCTTTTGGCAGCTGCCTTATAGCCTTCAGGATCATGGAAATCACCGAACGGACCATCAATCGGACGCAGACCGTTGGCACGGGCGGCGACAACCATACGGGCGAGCGCGTAGTGCCACATATCGCCCCAATGGGTCGCGCGCGCAGCATCGCCATCCGGGTCGGTCAGAACCGAATAGTCGGGGTTCACACCACCGATGATCGTGGTCCGCGCGCGGGTCGAGGCTGCATAGTCCGCCACACCGAAGTGCAGGCTCTCATTGCGGTTCGAGGCCGCCGCGATTTCGCTGACATTCTGCATGCCCAGAGCGGTCTCGATGATGTGCTCGAACCCGATGCGTTTCTTGTAACCCATCGCGTCTTCGATCTGCGTGACCATCATATCGACGGCATAGACATCTGCTGCTGTGCCGACCTTGGGGATCATGATCAGGTCCAGCCGCGCACCGGCTTGTTCGACTACATCCACAACGTCGCGATACATGTAATGCGTATCCAGCCCGTTGATGCGCACCGACATTGTCTTGCTGCCCCAGTCGATATCGTTCAGGGCTTGAATGATGTTTTTGCGGGCCTGCTCTTTTTCATCCGGGGCTACCGCGTCTTCGAGATCAAGGAAGATCACGTCCACATCCGAGTTCGCGGCTTTTTCGAACATGCCGGGCTGGCTGCCCGGCACGGCGAGTTCGCTGCGGTTCAGGCGCGCGGAGGCCTGTTCGATGGCATAAAAGCTCATGGGTTTTGCTCCTTTGAAGAAGGGTGCGTCAGATCACGCGGTCACGGGGTGGGCGACCAGCGAAGAAGTCGCCCAGATTGTCCAGCACGCGAAAGCCCATGGCTTCGCGTGATTCTTTTGTTGCGCTGCCCAGATGCGGCAGCATCACCAAGTTGTCGCATTGCAACAGGTCAGGGTTGATGCGCGGCTCGCCGTCGAAAACATCCAGCGCAGCGCCTCCGATCGTGTCGAACATCAGCGACTGTGCCAAAGCGCGCTCGTCCACCACCTCACCGCGCGCGGTGTTGATCAGGAAGGCGTCGGGTTTCATCAGGTCCAGCCTGCGCCCGTTGATCAGGTGCCGGTTCGCGGCCCCGCCGGGGCAGTGCAGCGAGACAAAGTCGCAATGCGGCAGCAGATCATCCACCGTTTCGACTTGGGTCGCATCGAACTGCTTCAGCACGTCGGGCGACACGGCGCTGCGGTTCTGGACAAGAATTTTCATGCCAAACCCGTGATGGGCGCGACGGGCCATTTCCTGACCGATGCGGCCAAAGCCGATGATGCCCAGCGTCTTGCCGCTGACCTTGGTGCCGACCAAATGGGTCGGACGCCAGCCGGTCCAGCCGCCTGCGCGCAGCTCGCGCTCGCCCTCACCGGCGCGACGGGCGACCATCAGAAGCAGGGTCATGGCCAGATCGGCGGTGCATTCAGACAGAACATCGGGCGTGTTGGTGACCGTCATACCCAGATCACGGGCCGCCGGTTCACAGATATGACTGTACCCGACGCCGTAATTGGCCAAAATCTTGGTCTGAGCTGCGGTCACGTCCAGCGCCTCGGCGCTAAGCGTGTCGGTGACGGTGGGCAGAACCGCGTCGTATGTCTTCAACGCGTCGCGGAGTTCAGCCGGGGACATCGGATTGTCCCCGGTATTCAGCACGGCGTTGTAGTTTTCGGCCAGTTGCGCCTCGACGGCGGCAGGCCAGCGACGGGTGACAAGGACCGAAGGTTTGACCATCACGCAGCCTTTCCCATGACACGGGCGATAGTCTCGCCGATCACCGCGGGGTTTTCAGCAACCGTCACACCAGCCGCTGACAGGATTTCCACCTTCTCGCTGGCGCTTTCGCCAAAGGCCGAGATGATTGCACCAGCATGGCCCATGGTCCGGCCCTTGGGCGCGGTCAGACCTGCGACATAGGCCACAACAGGCTTGGTGACGTGGTCACGGATGTATTCTGCCGCCTCGGCTTCCTGAGGGCCGCCGATCTCGCCGATCATGGCGATGACCTCGGTGTCTTCGTCCTGTTCGAACCGCTCAAGGATATCGCGGAAGGACGAGCCGTTGATCGGATCACCGCCGATGCCGACGCTGGTCGAGACACCGATGCCGCGCTCTTTCAACTGCGCTGCGGCCTCGTAACCCAGCGTGCCCGAGCGTCCGATGATCCCCACAGTGCCCGGCAGATAGATATGGCCCGGCATGATGCCCAGCAGCGCCTTACCGGGGCTGATGGTACCGGCACAGTTCGGACCGGTCAGCACCATGCGCTTGTCCTTAGGATAGCGGTACATGTAGCGTTTTACGCGGATCATGTCCTGCGCGGGGATACCGTCGGTGATGCAGACGCAATAGCGAATACCGGCATCTGCGGCCTCCATGATCGAATCCGCCGCGAACGGAGGGGGCACGAAGACAAGGCTAGCCTCGGCGCCAGTGACCTCAACCGCCTGTTTGACGGTGTCGAATACGGGTACGCCTTCGACGGCCTCTCCGCCTTTGCCGGGAACAACGCCGCCAACGACGTTGGTGCCATATTGCACCATATCCTTGGTATGCAGGCGCGCCATGCGTCCGGTGATGCCCTGAACGATAACGCGGGTGTCGCGGTCCAGAAGAATGCTCATTACACAGCCCACATCTTGGTGTTTTGGGACAGATCGTTGCGCCATGCACCCACAGCGCGTTCAGCGGCTTCCATAAGGGTTGTCGCGCGGATGATTGGCAGGCCCGATTTGGCCAGGATTTTCTGACCTTCCTCGACATTGGTGCCCGCCAGACGCACGATGACCGGCAGGTCGATTTCCAACTCGCGCAGCGCCTGTACTACGCCCTCGGCCACCCAGTCACAGCGGTTGATGCCTGCGAAGATATTAACCAGCACCGCCTGAACGTTGTCATCGGACAGTACCAGTCGGAACGCCTTGGCCACCCGCTCGGGCGAGGCACCGCCACCGATGTCCAGAAAGTTCGCAGGTTCACCCCCAGCCAGCTTGATGGTGTCCATCGTGGCCATGGCCAAACCGGCACCGTTCACGATACAGCCGATATTGCCGTCCAGTCCGACATAAGACAGTCCGCGATCCGCCGCGCGGCTTTCGCGCGGGTCTTCCTGACTTTTGTCGCGCAATTCAGCAACCTGCGGATGGCGAAACAGGGCATTGTCGTCAAAGCTCATCTTCGCGTCCAATGCCAGCACTCGGTCGTCACCAGTGATGACCAGCGGGTTGATCTCGACCATAGTCGCGTCCAGCTCGCTGAACGCAGCATAGCAACCCTGCAGGGTACGGACCATGTGCTGAGTTAGGCGAGGTTCCAGCCCCAGATTAAATGCTATTTCGCGGGCCTGAAACTCCTGCAGTCCAACGGCAGGTTCAACGATTGAGCGGACGATACTGTCGGGGCGCTCAGCTGAGATTTCTTCGATCTCCATCCCACCTTCCGAAGAGGCCACGATCATCACCCGCTGACTGGACCGATCCAGCACAAAGCCCAGATAAATCTCGCGATCAATCGGTACGGCGGCCTCCACATAGACGCGGTAGATGCCTTTGCCCTCGGGGCCGGTCTGGTGCGTCACCAGCTTGCGGCCAAACATCTCGTCACAAGCCTCGTATATTTCGCTTTCCGAGTTGCACAGCTTTACACCACCGGCCTTTCCACGCCCGCCGGCATGGACTTGCGCCTTAATGACCCACTTGTCACCACCCAACTCACGCGCGCGATATGCCGCTTGCTCGGGGCTGTAGGCCAAAGCCCCCGAAGGGACCTCGACGCCGAAATTCGAAAGAAGTTCTTTCGCCTGATATTCATGGATATCCATCTGCATTCCCTCCCGTTATGCAGCGATAGATGTGCCGTAGCGACTTTCCAAAAGTGCTTCGATGGCTTCGAAATCAACCGAGCCGCCCATCTCGCGGATGGCCTGGGCGAACAGCCTGACGATGCGACTGACCGATTGGTGGGTTAGCTGGTTCAGGATGCCGATACGGACTTGAACCGGGGCGCTGAGCGTCGGCCAGATGCCAAAGCCACGGGCGCGGCAGTTCTGTACCAACTCCATCTCACGACCCGCCAGCTCTGCGGGCAGGTTCAGCACCACAAGGCTGGGCATGTCCGATGTGACCTGGCAACCCATCGCGGTGACGGCGTCGCGCAGGACGGCCTCATGCGTGCGATAGGAATGCGCACGTTTGGCCAATCCCTCCTGCAGAGTCAGGCGTAGTGATTCATGGAAGGCGGCGATCGCATAGCCCGAGTGGGTACGGTGATAGGTGCCCTTTTCCACGTCTTGCCCGTCAACGATGCCCCAGTGGCGTGCTTCGAAAATCGGGTTGTGGACGTATGTATAGGCGCCGGAGGCCTTCAGCGCGTCGATATAGGCGTCGGTGAAGCTGACCGGCGCATAGGTCAGCGGTAGGCAGCACAGCCCTTTTTGCGGGCACGAGGCCCATCCCGCGACACCCGGATAGTCATCGATGCGGAAATCCGCAATACCCAACGACGATACGGCATCGATCAAACCCATCACATCGTGGCGTTCACAGGCATCCGAGAAGCCACGCAGGTCGTTGACCCGACCCGACCCGGTTTCCCAATGCGCCATGAAGGCCCACTTCGGTTTGTGCGTGGCCAACACCTCTTCGACCATCTCGCCTGTGACGGGCTGGCCGTGGGGAATTTCAATAACGGCGACACTCGCGGCTTGTGGGTCCAGAGGGTTGGTCGCGTGCTCTTCCGGTGTTGCAGCCTTGATCCGCAGAGTCATCGCATCGATGCCCGAGAAGGTGCCATTGGTGAAGGCCACAACCTTGTCACCCGGCATCACCGCCGAGAACATGGTGTCCAGCCCACTCCATCCGGTGCCAGCAACCGCGAAGGTATGGGTGTTGGCGGTGCCCCAGATCAGACGCAGCATGTGCTTGCATTCGATCATGCCACGCAGCACGTCGCTCTGCATGTGGTCGGCAACGCCGGCACTGGCAAACGCCTGCAAAACACGTGCGTCGGTGTTTCCCGGTCCTGGGCCAGCGGCCAGCGTCTCGGGGATGTCGAGCGTTGGATAAATCTGAAACGTCATGTGCTCCTCCTGTGCGTCGGGCGTGTTCGATACCGCCGATCGCCTTGACCCAGAGGAAAACTGAAACTTGCGCCGGGGCACAACGTAACTTACTACAGCTTTAGCATATCTTGTTAGGTGGGTATTAACCTACCCATTTTGGTAAATATGCCAATGTATACTGAAAGCATTCCCACCAAAATGGGTAGGTTTAGATAAAATCAGACGGGAAAACAATGTCCGACACATCTCAACGCCCCATTGATGTCATGCTGGCCAACAACAACCCTTTGGTGCTGTCGGCCATGTCCGAGATCTTCGAGCGCGACCCGCGATTCTCTCTGGTGGCCACTTCAGCGACCGCCGAGGGATTTCTGGGCACAGTGATGCGGGTGCCGGTTCAGGTGGGGATTGTGTCCTGGGAACTTCCTGCTTTGGGCGCGGCAAAACTGATTGAGGTTCTGCGCGAACAGACCAACGCGCCACGCTTTGTGGTCTATGGGGACGAGGCTGGGGACGTACCGCGTCAGGCTATGCAGGCCGGGGCCGCAGGGTTCGCGCCGCGTTCGGGCGAGGTCGAAGGCTTGCTGGAAACCTGTGTCGATGTCGCTAAGGGCAAAATGGTATTTCCCTATATCGACGTGCGCAAAATGCATCAAAACCCTTTGCAGACTCTGTCGCGCAAGGAACTCGCTATCCTTGAGGCACTGGCGCAGGGCATGTCCAACAAGGAATTGTCGAAAGAGCTGCAGATTTCGACCAACACGGTAAAGTTCCATCTGTCGAACATATACGACAAGCTGTCGATCAAGAACCGCGCGCAGGCGATTGCCTTCTATTACGCTTCAAAACTGGACAACGGAAACTCGTGAGCTTCGAAGCTCAGATAATCGGAGATTTCTAGAAAGAGGCGTCCGCAGGTATTGTGATACTGGCGACATTCTCGCGCGTTAGGGCTGCAGCCTGCAGAAATACCAAATAGCCATTGCAATACCCGTTGAAACCAAGATAACCCGCGAAACAGATTCCCGTCTGCAGCCCCGTCTTGATTGTGATACCCCGCACCTTCGGCTCTTAGGATTAGAGCAGTCAGGATGTGAAGCTGAGTCACGGCTGAGAGATGTGCATATTCGTTGGTGCTAGCGGGATATCACCACGCTTGATAGCTCTCCTAATCGCAGCAAAAAGTCAGCTTTTTACTTTAGTCTCGCTAAGTGATGCAGATGTAGTGAGCTTCTGCTTTTTGCCCTGCCTTCAGGTTAGGTATGTCCGGTTTGGGCTGAAAGCTATCTTAGTCGATACTGTGCCTGATCCGATTTTTCGATTTACGTTTCAAGCCGCTACGCAATTTCGTGGCAACCAAAGCAATCTTCGATTTCCACAACCCAATATAATACTGCGGCGCTACACTGGTAGACCGGCCTTTAGCATAGCATCCGCCCAGAATTTGCGCAGGGCTTCAGTTTTGTAGACCATGTGCCCGGTATAGGTTTGCACCGAAAATTGAGGTTCGATTGAAAGAACTGCGTCTACTGCTTTCGTAGCATTTTCGGTGTCATCAAGATCAGCGTGGATCGCTGCCAAACGGATTTGGCACAACAAGGTGCCAGGCAAGCGGGTTTCCAAGTGCCGGTAAACTGTTCTTGCTTGCTCCAGCTGACCTAACCCACGATAGGCATCCCCCAAATGGCTGAAATACCAGTCCGGGCTGTAGGGCGACAGCCGAATGGCCTTTCGCATGCTATTCAGGCTTTCCTCAAATTCACCGCAACTATTGTACGCAATTGCCAGCATGGCATGAGAAAGCGAGACACTGGGTTGCCGTTCGATAGCTTCATTGCAGAAGGCTTTGGCTTCATCAAAACGAGATTGGTTGGTGAAAATATACCCTTGCAGTGCGTAGACATCAGCCGGGACATTTTTCATCGCCAACAATGCGTCGCAAATAGACTGGGCCTCGTCAGTTGACGCCTTCGGATCTTGATGAAACCCAAGGCGGGCACCGGCTTGCAACGCCCAGCCGAGGCCCGTTCTGAATGACGAGTTCTCGGGGTCAAGTTCAACCGCTTTCCGGTAGAGCTGAATCGCGGAGAGATTCCCTTCTTTTGTAAATTTATATTGTTCACTGATGCCACGCATCATCAAGTCCCACGCCTCAAAGTTAGGCGCTTGATCAGCCCAAAGCCTGAGCTCTTGTCCGTGTGTAAGGTTGACCGCCAATGAGATGGAAATTTCGCGTGTGATTTCATCTTGAACGGTAAAAATGTCTTCAATCTGACGGTCATACCGGTCGGCCCACAAATGCGACCCGGTTTGACACTCAATAAGCTGCCCGGTGATGCGAACCCGCTGCCCCGCCTTTCGAACACTCCCTTCAAGGACGAAACGAACACCTAACTCCCGTCCGACCTGTCTTACATCGACAGACCTTCCTTTGTAGGCAAACGTCGAATTGCGGGCCATCACGATGAGGCCATTTATATGCGACAGCGCGGTTATGATGTCTTCTGTAATTCCGTCCGCGAAGTATTCCTGCTCTGGGTCGCCTGACATGTTTTGAAATGGCAGGACAGCGATTGACGGTTGGTCCGGCAACTCCAACTGCTCACCCGTTAGAACTTCGTAGAACTCGGGTGACAGGCGCGCCGGGTCGAGATCGATGCTGTAGGCACCAATCTTATGCTCGATGTTTTTTAGATCTTGTTCACCCAGATCCTTGAAGCTGCCGGAGACCTTTCCTTTGATCTGACGGTATACATCCTCAGAAATGCAGACGCTTCCGGGTTCTGCGATTGCTTCCAATCTTGCGGCTACGTTGACACCTTCGCCAAAAACATCTGAACCTTCAGAAATCACATCTCCCAGATGAATGCCGATCCGCAATTGAATGCGTTGCACGCGGGGCACGTCAGGTTCTCGGTCCTGCATTGCTCGTTGAATGGCAATAGCGCACTCTGCCGCGTCGACCACACTGGTGAATTCGGCCAACAAACCATCGCCCATCAACTTGACAATTCGCCCTCTGGACTCGCGTATTTGGGGTTGAACCAATTCAGAAAGCAAAAGGTTTAGTCGCAGAATCGTGTTTTCTTCATCACGCCCCATGAGGCGTGAGAAGCCAACAACATCGGCTGCCAAAATCGCTGCAAGTTTCCGCTTCACTTTCTGCCCCCCCCGAAAGTTACGTTAGAGGCAACGACCCGCAAGGTCTACATTCGTGCCCCCTTGAACGCTTGCTGTTCCATCGCGAAGACCATGTTGAAGCTAAAAGATATGGCCACGAAGGCTCCGAACCGCCTGAATTCCGCTTTGTCGATTTGAAACCAACGACCGCTTTGGGCTGCTAATGCCGAATACAAGTGCAGCGCTCCGTTGAATTTGCGTAGGAGGTCTGGGCTCAGGGTTACCGTTCTCTGCAGTTTGCTGGTCTGGCTGCTCACAGCCCCGAAGCAAACAATCACCACTGAGCTTTGAAACTCCAAAAGGCGCAAAAATGGCAAGCCTTCAAAGGCGCTTTATGGCGTTGTTAGATTGCGACCGTTCCTCAAATTCATTTGGCTTCGCGCAATCGTTGAGCGAACAACCCGACAACCTGTTACCCCGAAGATGTTGTAAGAACTTGATCCGCTATCCAGTCGAAAACGAGTTTGGGACCTCGGCCCGAGTTGGCATGAGTTAGCGACATCACGTATCCAGCCTCGCTGGAGACCAGATCGTCCGTAACGGTCACCAAAGAACCTTTGTCGAGCAGATCATCGATCAATCCAATCCAGCCCAACGCCACGCCATCGCCAGACAATGCGGCCTGGGTGACCATGTCATAGTTATTAAAACTGATGTAATTTTTTTTTCTCTCGCCCGCTATACCCAAACTATCAAACCACCCTTGCCAGGTTTGCCAAGCAGCGGTTGCGGGTTTTGATAGACTCAACAGTTGAATTTCCAGTAAATCCGAGGATGATTGGATAGGCCTAATTTTTTCTAATAGCTGTGGGCTGCAAACGGCTGCTACGACCTCTTCCAGAAGAAGTATTTCATCGGGTTTTATTTGGTCTTTTGGTGCCACATGGATTTGTATATCGCAATCGGTGTCATCTAGATCGGGTGGAACAGTCGAGGCCAAAATCTGAATTTCGATTTCTTCCCCGATTTCCTCTCGAAGGTATCCCAAACGCGGTAACAACCAGAACGTTGAGAACGCAAAATCGGCAGAAATTCGAACCCTGGGTTTAGTTTTGCGTTCAAGCAAAGAACTTACTGCATAGTTCATCTGCGCCATCGCGGGTCTTACCACATTCAAAAGCCTCAGGCCCTCGTATGTGAGTGAAACACCACGGTGTTCTCTTTTGAAGAGGACGACTCCTAGATCAACCTCGAGACCTTTTATTCGCTGCGAGATCGATGACTGGGTTAGCCCGAGTGCTTCTCCCGCACTCGTAAAATTCCCATGTCTCGCGACCATTTCGAATGCATATAGCGCGACTAGGTTGCGACTTAGATTGGTATTAATTCTGTTAATGTCATCCATAATTACTCAGCTACTGCAAAACAGCGAAAATATATACCAAAAACTGTATCAATGGGCGTGTAAGGCGCCCCAAGAGTGTACACGGGAGCCAATGATGACCAAGCAATGTCGTAACCAGACAGTCCATCCAGCGATCGCCATGCATATCGGTGAAGTAGCCGACGGAACGCTAAGCCGCCGTGAGTTCCTGACGCGTGCGACAGCACTTGGGCTGTCTGCATCGGCTGCTTATTCGATGATTGGTCTAACTCAGCCAGCACAGGCGTCGTCGAATATCCAGCCCGGCGGTACAATTCGTATTCAGCAGGTGGTGCGTGCGCAGCTTGATCCACCGCTTTACAACTGGCCTCAGCTTGGAAATGTGGTCCGAGGATTCTTAGAATATCTTGTTCAGTACAACGCGGACGGTACGTTCGAACCTCGCTTGCTTGAAGGCTGGGAAGTGAACGACGACGCCACGGAGTATGTTCTGCGTGTGCGGCCCGGAGTGAACTGGAATGACGGGCGTGGAACGCTGACGGCCAAGGATGTTGCTTACAACTTTAGTCGATGGTGTGACGGCAGTTGGGAGGGTAACTCTATGGCCGCGCGCATGGGATCCTTACAGAACGAAGCTGGAGATGGCCCGGCCGCAGGCGCATTGGAAGTAGTCGACGATCTGACACTGAAGCTGAAGCTGACGCGACCTGACATTACTATTATCCCCGCAGTCACAGAATACCCGGCAGCAATCGTGCCCGATGGTTGGTCCGGCGATCCGGCGAATGACCCGGTCGGTACAGGACCATACAAACTGGTTGAGTATCTGGTTGGTGAAAAGGTCGTACTAGAGAAGAACACAGATCACGATTGGTGGGGCGAAGGCGCCTATTTGGATCGGATCGAGTTTATCGACTACGGCACGGATGGCGCAGCACATTTGGCAGCTGCAGAAGCAGAAGAAATCGATATGACCTATGAAACGGTCGGTGAATTTGTCGACATTTACGAAAGCATCGGTTGGAATCAGAGCGAGTCCGTTTCAGCCAATACCATGGTATTGCGAACAAACCGCGATGCCGAAGTGGATGGCATAAAGCCTTATGCGGACGCGCGTGTTCGCCGCGCTCTTGCGATGGCTTGCGACAATGCCATTTTGCTGGAATTGGGATACGCCAATCGTGGGACGCTAGGCGAAAACCATCACGTTTGCCCTATTCATCCGGAATACGCGGACATTGGAGCGCCGGAAAAGGATGTCGAAGGCGCACGCGCATTGTTGGAAGAAGCTGGAATGCTCGACTACGAGCACGAAATCTTCTCGATTGACGATGACTGGCGCCGAAACACAACCGACGCATTAGCGGCACAACTGCGCGATGCTGGGCTCAAGGTAACGCGCACAGTATTGCCGGGTAACACATTTTGGAACGATTGGAATAAATACCCATTCAGCTCAACAGATTGGGGACATCGACCGTTAGGTGTTCAGGTGCTGACCTTGGCATACAAGTCGGGTGTGGCTTGGAATGAAACCGGTCTGGCTAGCGCCGAGTTTGACACGATGCTGGAAGAGGCCTCAGCAATCGCCGATGCAGATACGCGCCGGGTCCGCATGGAAAAGATCGAACAGTATATGCGGGATGACGGCACGATAATCCAACCTTATTGGCGATCTCTGTACCGCCACTCTCGTCCCGGCGTGATAGGCGCGGAAAGCCACCCGATTAATGAAATTCACGTGCATAAGCTGGCTCTGGAAAGCTGAGAACTCCAGCAAATTTTAACTCCCCGGACCCGATGAGACTGGCGACGCAGATTATCTGCATCGTTGTCTCATTGGTTTCTTGGGGGAATGGGTAATCGAGTCAGAACAAGCAAATCTATCCACTCTAAAATCAAAAAATAGGGAGAATTTGACTATGGCGATAAAGCCACCTCTTTCGGAACTTCCGATTAAGATCGCTGACAACGGTTTTATTCGGGGTTCAGCGTAAACGTGACGGTCATCAATATAGTCATCATCAGTCTGTTGGTTATCTGGTGCATCATGTGGCCAACCTAAGCTGGCAGGATTCTCGGCGGCTGGAATGCAGCGATCCTAGCTCAGTTTGCCGCGTGTTACACTTGGGTTGTCACCGGATTTGTTTTGTCTGCATCGGTTCGGCCAACTGGCCAGCAGCCGGACGCCTGAACCTGATTGTACAAGGCGAAAAGCCTGAGTTCTCGACTTCTGCTGGTTCTTAATAATGTTCGGTGCTGGTATCGGTGTCTGGACGTTGACATGGGCCGTTGCGGAATCCGTCGCGCATTCTAAGAACAACCCCTCGGTTACTCCTTTCCGGGCGCTTATCGGTGGGTTCGAGGAAACCTCCAACATTCAAGTGCCGAAAGCTAATGGCTTCGGTGCAAAAAGCGACATCAACAGCGAAATGCGGAGAAGACTGGAACAAAGCTTCTTTTTTTGACCATACCTACAACGCATGAAAACAGAGGTATCGTGCAAGTCGTTTAATTCAAACGGGATTTACGGGTAAATGATCATCCAGCAACAGCGCAAGCGTCTGAGTTCGGGTCAGTTCTGCCACTCTATGTGGTTGAACCTGAGCTTTGGCTGCAACCCGTCGCGTCAACACGGCTGTATTTGCTCGCACTGTGGCAATTTCGACGTCCAACTCTTTTTTAATCCCAACACATAAGGTGAACGCGTTGATCATGGGGCCAGCGGGTTATCGGGTGGTCGGTTTTGTTCGCTCGAGTGGAATCATGACCCTACTTTTCTTGGTTGTCTCAATGACCGGGCTTGCGATTTTCTTCTGAGCCGCTTCTCGGCGGTCCGTACAGATGTACTCTGCTTCAGCTCAGAAGAACTCATAAGGCACTCGGTCGCTTTTTGGGACTGGAGATATGAATCGTCAAAGCGAAATCCTGAATCAGGTCGCCGCGTTGATAGACGATGGAAAGATAAGATCCAAAGCGACCGATACACTTGGTACAATCAATGCCTCAAACTTAATGAAAGCGCATGCTATCCTCGAAACCGGAAAAGCCAAAGGTAAGCTTGTGCTTTAGGGGTTTTAGATGAGAATTGAGCGGTTGGATCATGTGAATATCGTGACGACGAGGTTGCCTGAGATGGTTACTTGGTATGAAGAGGTCCTGGGTTTGGAACCTGGGGCCCGCCCTGATTTTCCGTTTCCCGGAGCATGGTTGTATGCGGGTGATCGCGCGGTGGTTCACCTTGTGGGGCACGAAGGAATGCCAAATGTCGGCTCCGAAGTGAAGCTCAAGCTCGAGCATTTTGCGCTCTCAGCCACGGGCTTGAGCGCATTCGAAGAAAAACTGAGCACGAGTCAGATCCAGTATCGCAAAACTGAAGTCCCGGGGACCCGGATGGTCCAAATCCATTTGGCCGATCCTGATGGGAATCATATTCATATTGACTTCGATGACACCGAGTAATTGGCCAACTCTCGAAATAGTCGGAGCACAAAATCAAGCTCGCAACTTCTTGTCGATTAGTAATTGAGATTCTTGCCGGGATGCTCCCCGGAATTGCGTGGGCCAACATTTTTGGGCGGTGCAAACGTCGATTTGGAGATCAGCATGCCGGACCTCGAAACAAACAAGAAAAACGTCATCGCTTTCTACGAAATGATGTTCAACGAGTGTCGACCTGCCGAGGCCATAGCAACCTTTGTTGGTGATACCTATACGCAGCACAACCCGCATGTTGGCGACGGAAAGCAAGCCTTTGTTGAGTACTTCGAGCGCATGGCCGCCGAATACCCGGGAAAGCGTGTGGACATCAAACGTGCGTTTGCTGAAGGCGATCACGTTATTCTGCATTGCCATCAAATCTGGCCTGATGGTCTCGAGTACGCAGGGATCGATATTTTTCGCCTGGATGTCGATGGGAAGGTTGTCGAGCACTGGGACGTTCTTCAGGAGGTTCCGGCAAACAGCGAGAATGAAAACGGCATGTTTTGACTTAGTCGTTCTGAATGCGGTGCATGGAGCTGCGAAAAGTCCTGTCGGCTGAACCACGGTAGTCAAAAGGCATAAGTCTGATCCAAAAAACCCGCCAAAGCGTATCTACCAAGAACCCTTTAGCAAGGAGATAAATATGCTCCCGACCAGCATTCTTGCGGCGACCCTTGGACTATTTGCAGCCACGTCGCTTCAAGCCGGAGTTCAAATTCGCTTCATAGAAGGCGCACCCAAAGACCGTTTTGTTCTGACAAATGTCGGATCGTGCGAAGTAGAAACCTCGACCGTCAAAATTGACTTGTCGCAATCTGCCGGACGTCTGATTTTCGACGTTACCGAAAAAGGCACGGGTGTAGAGGTATTCCAACCGCTCGAATTCGTTGAGGGTGCGGATGCACTGCGTCAATTTCCTTCGGTCGTGGACGGGCAGAATACAATTGAACTTGAGATCGTTTCCCTCGCAGCCGGGGACAGGTTAGCTTTTACCATCGATGTGGACGACACGATCGGGCAACGCGAAATCACCGTAACAGGGTCGGAGATCGAAGGCGCCACGGTGTCATATACCGACGCGGATGAGACCAGTACTGCGACCTTCTCTTCCGAAGCGCCTGTCAACGTGACGACCAAGGGCTGCTGAAAGCTATCCCAAAATGTCGAATTGGATGGTCCGCATAGCATTTCTTGCGCTCGCGTTGGGAGGCGGCATCCTGATCGGGATATTTACCGAGCCCGGGGATTGGTATGCGCAGCTTTCTAAACCTGCTTTCAATCCACCAAATTGGATTTTTGGGCCGGTTTGGACAGTGCTTTATGTTTTGATAGCCATGGCGGGTTGGCGTCAGTTTGAAACAGACCAAAGCTCGACGCCCATGAAGCTGTGGTGGGTGCAGATGGGTCTGAACTTTTTGTGGTCCCCAACCTTTTTCGTAATGCAACTACCGTGGATTGCCTTTGTGATCATTGTCGCGTTGCTGATTGTGATCGTCATGTTCATCGCTCTGGTCAGGAGCTCGGATCAGGTTTCCGCACTAGCCTTCCTGCCGTACTTTGCGTGGGTCGCATTTGCCACTGTCTTGAACCTTTCTATTGCAATACTGAACTGAGAAAAAACGATATGCGTGGAAACTTCGCTGGGCTTGCTTCAGGTCTTGTTATCATCGGATCTACAATGGCACAGGCTGATGAAAATCTTGCAGAAGACTTCTCCAAGTCTCCGGAGACGAGTTGGGACTACGTTGCCGACACCGTCATGGGAGGAGTTTCTTCAGGACAGGTGCAGTTTCGTTCGGAACGTGATGTTGCGTTCGCCCGGTTGACCGGAACCGTCAGCACAAAAAACAACGGCGGCTTTATCCAGTTCCGACGCAAGTTGTCTGATCGACCAGATGAGGGTGTATCGGGCGTCAGGCTGTTGGTACGGGGGAATGGCGAGCAATACTTCGTCCACCTCAGGACACGTGGCACGGTGCTTCCATGGCAATACTATCAGGCCGCGTTCGCAACTTCTGACAACTGGACCGAAGTCTGGTTACCTCTCTCAGGCTTCAAGGCTTCAGGTGCCATGTTGCGCGCTATTCCCGTTGCTGACGAAATCACCTCAGTTGGAGTTGTAGCCTACGGGAGAGATCACGAGGCCCGCGTAGATGTCAGCGAGATTGGTTTCTATTGAAGGTTTCCCAAGAGAGGGCTGCAATCTTCAAATAGGTCTGTTTGGAACCGCGCGGGATCTAAATTTACAAACCATCTTCCCGATGGAATACATTCCTTTGATGCCCGAGCATCAATTTGGACAGGTCTGATCAGGCTGCTCAACAACAGCAACCGACATTGCCAATCCAATTGTCTTTGCTCATCGTTTCCAAGCGACTAAATTGGGTCCATGGAAGAAGTCACTCGACTGACCGAATGGATGATTACAGAAGGTCGTCGCTCCGGTGATCCTGTAAAGGTGGTGTCACAGTTTTGTTCCTCCTTGATCGAAGCCGGAGTGCCGCTATGGCGGGCAAACATTGGCCAGCGCTTTGCCAACCCATTGCTTATTGCCTGGGGGGTAGTTTGGACGCCTGAAGGCACCGACAGCTACGACGTCACGCATGAGACGATGTTGACAGATGGTTATGTCGGGAGTTCATTCGAGTATATTCTTGCGAACAGAAAGCCACTTCACAAAAGTCTTCGGCGACTGGACTTGGAAACAGAGCATTCATCCTATCTTGAATTTGCAGAGCAGGGCGGCACAGACTACTACGCTACTTTGCTCTATTACGGCGATGGATCGCTGCATGGATGTACGTTCGTTACTCAGGCAAAGGATGGATTCTCGCCCGAACATCTTAGGCTGATTGAAGCGGCCTTACCGGCCCTTTCTTCTGCCTTGGAACCTGTCACGATGCGAAAATCGTCTAAAGGTCTGCTTCGAACTTATTTAGGAGATGGACCTTCCGAGGCCGTCTGGAGCGGCAATATAAAGCGCGGAGAGCGAACAACTTTGGATGCCGTGGTGATGTTCTCTGATCTGCGAGGCTTTACAGCACTTTCCGAGACCTCTCCGGAAGAAGATATCTTCGACACGCTTAGCGACTATTTTGATCTGGTGGTTAAAGCCGTAGAGGACAACGGTGGAGACGTCCTCAAGTTCATGGGCGATGGCATCCTGTCGATCTTTACTATTGAAGCGCAAAAAGACCATGCCGACCGCTGCAGAATGGCGGCTCTTGCAGCGCAGAGTGTGCTGAGTGGTTTGAACGCTCTCAACACCAGACGAGACGGGTTTCAAAAACCGCCTTTGGATGTTGGTATTGGAATTAACGTCGGGCAGGTCAGCTATGGTAATATCGGCAGCCCCGGCAGGCTTGATTTCACAGTTCTGGGCGGGGCGGTGAACGTTGCAAGCCGAATTGAAGGTTTAACAAAATCAACTGGTCGGAGAGTGTTGGCGACGTCAGCCGTTGCAAGTGCTGCTCCGAACATGTTCGTTAGCTGTGGGGATCACGAAATACGTGGCCTTGCGCAGCCCATTGAGTTGTTCTTTCTCACTGAAGATGCACAATAGTCAGCTATAGTTATTCAAAACAATCTACCTTCGGCATCTTACGAAATTAGATGATCGCTAGAAATGAAACACAAAGCGCAAAAATCCACTAAGGCACGGCAAGCTGAACGTAACTGTTAGAGTAACCGGAAAACGGGACTTGCCCGTTGTCGTTCAGCTTCCCTGGAATGATGAACATGGCCATTGACTTTGGTAGCAGGCATTTTCCCGCCAGCAGTTGATAAAATGAATATCTAGTCTGAATTAAGAATTAGATATTGGGAAATATCTGCGACTGATGTCCTATTTCTTTTTTGCTGCCATCTTCGCAGGCGCCGGTGACGGCCAAGCGATCAAGTAGTTTGCAGAAACCTAAAGCTGGGACCCAATTGGTAAAATACTTAATAGCCCGGCAACTATGTGATCCCAGGCCGATCCTGTCGGCTCGAATTGGTATTCAAGAATGGTGCCATCATTGGCTCTTGTCGTCCATCTAAGCTGGCCAGCTTGCTCGAGCGTCACGTTATATGTGTATGCGGGTAGTGCGTCGTCCAAGGCTCCCATCGTCTGCGCAGTCAATGCTGGAGAGTCAATCAGAATTCCCATCTCGGTGTTGATGTTGACAGATCGCGGATCCCAGTTGAATGAACCCACGAATAAGTACTGGTCATCAATTGCAAATGCCTTGGAGTGCAGGCCTGACCTGGATTGAGCCCAGTTAATACCGCGGCGTTGGACTTGATAAGCGTCGGGTCGCAGCTCGTAGAGTTCTACTCCACCGCGTAGTAGTGCTCGGCGTTTCTTGGCGTAGTGTGCGTAAACGGGTGCGACGTCGTTAGATGCAAGTGAATTGGTTACAACCTTTACGTCGACCCCACGGTTCTCGAGTTCGGTCAGCCATTTCACACCGTTGTTGCGCGGCACGAAGTAGGCGGACACGATGTTCACTTCACTGCTGGCATTCTCAAAGTACGGAAGCAATTGAGATGCAAGAACGGGACCTGAGTTCTCGAGGCCCGCGGCCTTTGAAGGCGGATCAGCATAAAGTTTCGCTGGCAGCCAATCCAGTAACAGGGCGCCATCCGCGAAGTTCTCTTTTGCCGACTTTCTGAGCGCTGCGCCGTACTGCGTTTGCTTCGCTTCCTCGACGAGTTCATTCAACCTGCTGCGTGCATCGCTCAGGTCAAATTCTTCGGGTTCTCCGACAACCACGCGAGCCGGAACTGCGAATTCGCTGTTCCAGTAAGCGTCAAAGCTACGTGACACTTCGCGTACAACTGGGCCTGCGGCCAGCACATCCAGATCAGCATAGTTCATTTCTTCCCGCGCCAAAAAATACTCGGCACCGATGTTTCTCCCACCCACAATCGTGAACACGTTGTCTGCTGTCATGGACTTGTTGTGCATTCTGCGATTGATGCGTTTGAAATCAGTCAGACCCGCGATCAAAAGGCTCTGATCTCGCCAGAACGGGTTGAATAGCCTTATTTCAATGTTTTTGTGATTGTCCAACGCAGCGGTCATCGCGTCGTAGCCCGACGTATCCATATCATCCAACAACAGCCTGACACGAACACCCCGATCCGCCGCTTGCAATAGGCTGGCAGCGAACAGGTGACCGGTTGGGTCGTCGTGCAGAAGATAGTATTGCGCGTCTATCGTTCGCTCGGCCGCAGTGGCCAACAACAGCCGTGATACGAGCGCTTCTTCTCCATCACTGATCAGCTTGATGCCTGACCGACCGTCTTTAGGATCCCCAAGGCGATTGGCCGCCTGACCCAGAGCCGTGCTGGAATTTGCCGGTAGCGCAGCTGATACCGTCTTTTCATACGTGCGGGTTTTCGGAGCGCAAGCGACAAGAAACAGCGCGCAACAAACACTAATCACGAACTTCCATTGCGCCATAGACTTCCTCCAACCCCATGTCCTAGGTGACTACGCCCGAGCGTGCGATTGCAAGTTTGTTCTATGAAGCCTGAGGTTGTTTCGTTCGCTGGTGTTGATTTCGTAACTCTCACAAGCGCCATGTTGTTGGTTTGCGATTTCGACACTCCCCTGTTCCAACGGACTATGGCAGAACCCAGATGCGTTGAACCACACCGCTCGTAACCAGTTTCCGTGTTATAAGTCTCTGATCAGGTAAAATGATGCTCTCTGATTTTGGAAGTTTAGGTGCTCTTAACATTGACGTGTTACGATTCCGCCCCACAGTTTTGACGCAGATTTTCGGAGCATCCTGAGTGTTTGTGAGGACCACCGCCTTATTGATTTTTGCTGTGTCGATCCCGGCCACGGCATTGCAGCTTCGCGAAACAGGGCGTTATGAACTTAATCAGCCCGCAAGTCTTGACTACGATCCGACCTTTTGTGGGTTGTGGATTGCGAACGAGGGGCCCGAGGCAATTCTCGTTACATTGCAAGGTGATGAATTGCGCCGTATATCCAGCGATCTCTTTCGGATCAAAGCAATTGCTGTTGAAGGGGATCACTTGTTGCTGGGCGATGGTCTCGGCAGTCTTCAACGTGTCACCAAGGACGGATCGCGCCTGGGAGCACCCTTCGAATTGGAAGGTGGTTTCGCGGATACGGAAGGAATTGCGATCAACGCCAAGGGACAGATCGTGACCGTAGAGGATGACCCCGAACGGTTGTCGTGGTTCACCTCAGAGGGTGCTTTGACGGCGAGGTTGGATACCATGAAGCTCTCTCCTCCCTTGAGTGAGGCGCAGGGCATCGCGATTGATCCGCGTACAGGCCACATGTTGATTGTTGATGACTGGGAAGGGTCAAACAGCCTGTATGAGTTCACGGCAGATGGCCAGCTTCTCGCCCAGCAAAGCTTGTTGGAGTTCGGAACCGACCCAGAAGGCATCGCCATTAGGCCGGGATCCAACCAACTGTTCGTGGCATTCGATGGCGGCGCGAAGATTGTGACATTTGACTACACGCCCACTTTGCCTGAAGGATCGCTGCCGCTCCCGCCGGGCGCGGATTGCATGATGTTCTGAAAATTTAGTTGCTTGCTTCGGCTGGCGCAGGTTTCGGCTAGTCGCGCTCGCTGTCCAAAGTTTCGCGTATGAACGTCAGATTAGGCAATGATTCATGGAACGGTTCAGGCCCGATTTCGGACAAAACTGGAGCCAGGGATTCCGACATCCGCTCCATACAAGCTTTCAAAAACTCCGCGCCTTGCGGTGTAGGCCGAGCAATTTTCGAACGCTTGTCATTGGGGTTGGCCTCAAGAGTAATCAGGTCATGATTTTCAAGACTGGAGAGCATGTGCGTCATCGAAGTTTTAGGCACTTGAAACGCGTTCGAAAGTTGCTGTGGAGTTTCACCCTCGGGGCGCCGTACCAGATGGCCCAAAATTCCGAATTGAGTCGCCGTCATTCTACCAGGCAAGAACGCTTCCAGCTTGGTCGAGATCAACTGATTGATGATCCCGACTTCGGTGAAGAACCGGTAAACTTCCTTGGTCTCATCTTCAGGCTTCATTCAGAATTCGTGTCTCCAGCGGCCAGCGGGGTGTGGCAATTGGTTCAGGTCCATACCCCAAACGCAGCAACATTTGCACCGTGTGGTCCGGTGACGCAAGAAGCTCATGCGCCAGAGCGTATTCATCGGCCATCTCAGGATATTCCTGAAGGGCCTGGCTGACAGGATGAACGCCTAGGCCCATTTCGGTTGTCTTCAGGTAGAAACGCATCAACTGACGTCCTGCATCAAGTTGATCGCTTCGCGTATTTGTGGCTGTCGCGAGGACTGCGTATTGCGGTGTCGCGTCTAGCATAGCGAAGTAGTCTTGCATGTGCGCCTGAGTGCCTGGGTGATCAACGTTCATCAGGGTCTCATTGTCCAATAGGCCAGTAAGTCGCAGCGTTTCCAGCATGGGATCACGCAGTTCAATCCCGTCTGGGTTTGCGTTGATTTCTGCTTTGCCGATCCGCATCAGGTCGACGGATTCTCTAAGGGTCTGTGGAGTTCGCATTTCGATTTCAAAAGCGCGTTTTGTGAGGTCTCGAATACGGGCCACTAGATCCTCATCGGAAATCAGAGTGGCATAGTTTTCAAGGACCGATATTTCCGCCTCAGAGAGCCGCTGTTCAGTGTACGGTTCTTTATTTGAATGTCGGTTGAGGATTTGATCTGAGAGTGGATCGGATGCCCCGCCAGATACAAACATCGCTTCTGCGATAGGTCCGTCATTCCCATCTGGCAGTAACTCGACCTCAGTATCAAACCCGTGAGCACCTGCTGCCAGAACCATCGTTTCAACAAATGCACCGAGGCCAATATAGAGCTGGCGGTGGTAAGGATCGGTTTCCGGAAGCTCGCGATCTGTATCACGGTGGATCCGCACCTTGTCTTGCCCAACCAACTCGATCAGCCAAGGTTGCAAATTGTGCGGATTGGGGGCGAGAATTGCGTAGGACAAAGCAGCCTTGCGTGGGTCATCATACGGTTTCGGCGTCCACGGAGCTAAAGCTTCATGGGGTGTACGTGTCGTGAGAAACCCAGCCGCGCCCGTTGCCGCCAGTATTGTGCCTCCGCCTAGAATCTTGAGAAAACGTCTTCGGTTTGGCATCTTGACTCTCCAATAGTACGATATCGAACTAAATTAATACGAAATCGTACCATTTCAACCCCAATCGATGCAGTGATTGTTTGAGCGACTAGAAAAAAAGAAAATCAGAGCAGCCGGAGGCAACTGCGGGTTGCCGTGGTAGACAAGTATTCGGAGCGCCTTTAGTACCGAAAATAAGCAGATATTTTAGATGATTAATGGCCGGATACGAGAAGATCAGAGGCTGTTGAGCCGATGCTTTTCGAGTATCTCGCAAAGCATAGCCTTGGCTTGCAGCCTGTGTTCTCGATGACGTTCACGGGCGACATCCGGTCGACCTTCACTAATAGCATGGAAAACAACCCGGTGGTCTTCATTGGATTTGACGGGCAGGGGTCTGATGAACAAGGTCGTTGCGCGCGCGCGGCGCACCTGGTCGCTCATCATGGCGACAATCGCTTCGACCCGTTTGTTGCCGCCCAACCGAACGAGCTCTTGATGAAACAACTCATCGGCCTCGGCCCAGGCTTCAAGATCTTCGGATTCGATGGCTCGGTCCATCTTCGCAATTGATCCAGCAAGCACCGAAAGTTCATCTTCTGAATAACCCGCTTCGGCAGCGCGTTGTGCAGCGAGGCTCTCGAGCTCCGTCAGGATGTCGTAGATTTCACGCATATCGTCTGATGAAACCGGCAGTATCCGCACGCCTTTGCGGGGCCGCATCTCCAACAACCCCTTGCTTTCCAACATCAGCGCAGCTTCCCGTATCGGGGTGCGGGACATGCCAAGGGTCTCGGCGAGTTCCGACTCCAGATGGTCAGTTCCGGCTGCAAGTTCGCCGGACAGGATCATCTGTCGCAAATCCCTAACAGCGCGTTGCGTATTGGAAAGAGTTTTTGCGTCCTGATCCTTCACGGTGTCTCCAGGTTGATCTTTCGCCCTTCCGCAGCCGAGAGATAGATGTTCTCTTCGATGCGGATCACGTCCAAATAGTCTCGAGCCGTGTTTTCCAACGGCGTGCCTCTTAGAAGGCCTGAAACGACGTGACTTTGCAAGGCGTGGACGCAGTCGCCTCCAAACCCATCATGATCGCTTGGAGGTAGAATCTGCTGTCGCTCATGTTCTCCAAAAACGCGGAGTTCTACTGAACCGTCGCCGTTAAGAACCAGTGATCCTTCGGTTCCTTCGATGAGCGCTTCGCCCATGGTTTGACGCAGGTTTTCGGCACTGTGGTCAAGGCATCTGTTGCCATCGAACAGAGCTTTCAAACCGTTGGGGTGGTCAAATAGGATGTAACCTGCGTCCTCGCCCGCGATAACCGGGTTAACTTGGCGCAAGTCCGCGTAAACTGCGCTGGGCGCATCGAACAAAAATCGGAATGTGTCTACCCAGTGAACCGCTGTTTCATGAACTAGGAAACGTGGCATTTCCTGAAAGTACGGCTGCCGGTCAAGGTAGGCTTGCGGTCCCTTTCCGTCGCCGGGCCGAAGCCGGAAAGTCGCTTGGAGAGGTGTGCCAATTCGACCCTCGGTCATCGCCACCTTGATTGCACGATACCAAGGCTGAAAGCGAAAGTTCTCGTGTACAACAATAGTTGCACCAACCGCTTCAGCCTCTGAAACGATCTTCTCCGCTTCATCCAAAGACTTGCAAAAAGGTTTTTGGCAGATCAGCCATTTTATGCCCGAATGCAGCGCAGTTCGAATAGCGTCGGCTTGCGCCACAGGTGGAAGGATGATGTCCACGAGATCTGGTTTTTCCGCCTCCAGCATTGTTGACAGATCATCGTAAGCGGCCAGTCCTGTTTCCTTCGCTTTGTTGATATCACGGTTGCAGGATGCAATCGGAACCGCTCCGGGCATTCGGGACCAGCTTTCGTAGTGGAACCTGCTGAAATACCCCGCACCCACACACGCGACCCTGATGGTATGTTGAGTATTCATGCCCGCAATTCTTCCAATACCGATGAGGCAGCGTCCTGCGTTCCGGCGGTGCCACCAAGGTCACGAGTCAGGTTCTGTCCGTTTGCAGTCACCTTTTCCACGGCTTCACGCAATCGTTCGCCGTCATTTGACAGGCCTGGGTGATCACGGGTCAAACCCAACCATTCAAGCATCATTGCTGCGGACAGGATCATCGCAAAAGGGTTGGCAATACCCTGTCCTGCAATGTCTGGAGCGGAACCATGGCAGGGTTGGAATACAGCGTGATTCAACCCGATATCCGCTGATGGAGCCAGTCCAAGACCGCCCATAAGACCTGCACCAAGGTCGGAGAGGATGTCTCCGAACATGTTCTCGGTCACCAAGACATCGAACTCCCAAGGTTTTTGGACCATCCACAGTGCGGTGGCATCAACATAGGCATGGTCTGCCTGCAATTCGGGATGGTTTGCAGCTTCTGCATCAAACATCGATCTGAAGAACGCAAAGGCGCGGAACACATTGGCTTTGTCGACACATGTAACTCGACCCCGACCGCGCCCGGTTCTTTTGCGGTTCTGGGCGAGTTCAAACGCGAAACGGAACAGTTTTTCGGACACCTCACGAGTGATCAGCAAAGTTTCACGTGCTTCGTGTTCAGTAACTTCGCCAGCGCCTTGGGTGAAGAACAGTCCTTCTGTGCTTTCGCGTATCAAGACAAAGTCGATCTCTTTTCCGGGAGGCAACGCCAATGGGGTCATTTGTCTACTGCTTACCTTTACTGGCCGCACCCCAGCGAAAAGTCCCAGCTGCTTTCGCAGATCAATCTGTGGTGAAATCTCGGTTCCGTCAGGGTAACGAACATCCGGCAAACCCATTGCAGATAGCAGAATCGCGTCGGCGTTGCGTGCAGTTTCGAGTGACCTAGCCGGAAACGATTCTCCAGTTTTGGCGTAGTGGCCTGCGCCCGCCGGAGCGTCTGTAAACACCAGTTCGTAGGAAGGACTGCCGCGCGAGAGCTGACGCAGAATTTCAAGCGTAGGGGCCATAATTTCCGGGCCGATCCCGTCCCCATGGAACACCGCGACATCGTAAGTCTTTTTCATCTTGGCCCGCTTCCTTCCAGTTTCGCATTCATAGCGCGATAGCAGCTTTCGCTACAGTCCGTTGACAACGCATTCTTTAATGTATACGCAAATAAATGCAATAATAAACGCAAAGATGTTTGGGAGGACTTGGAAATGAAACTGAAGCTAGGGCAGTTGGCGGCCGCAGCCGTGATTGCAACCGGGATTTCAGGGGCTGCTACCGCGCAGGATTACCCTTACCGTGATATCACCACAGCTGTGGTCTGGGGGGCCGGTGGCGGCACGGACACGATCAACCGAATGATCATGGCCGAAATGGAAAAACACCTTCCAGTCTCGATCAATGTGATCAACCAAACCGGTGGGGTCGCAGGCTCCAACGGCATGGTCTACGTCATGAACCAACCAGACGATGGCTATACACTGGTTGGTCTGTCTGAATCGAACGTCACCGCTGCTGTGCAGGGTGGTTGGGATAAGAAATTTGACTTTTGGTATCCGTTTATTGTTGGCGGATCACCCGATCTGATCTCGGTTCCAGCGGACAGCCCTTACAACACTCTGGAAGAACTGGTCGACGCTGCCAAAGCCGCTCCTGGCACTATTCCCGCTGCCGCGTCCGGCGCGGGTTCGATCCACCACTTGAATCTTCTCGCCATCGAGAAAGGGTCCGGTGCAGAGTTCAAGTTTGTTCCATACAAAGGCTCAGCGCCCGGGCAGGAAGCGGCGATAGCAGGTGAGGTTGCGTTGGTTGTGACTTCGCTGGCTGAACAAGCTCCTTTGATCGAAGGCGGACAGTTGAAGCCACTTGCGATGTTGACACCGGAAGATGCGCAGATTGCCGGAGCTACAGTGCCATCTGCCTTTGGCATCTATGACGGTCTCGACAAGTATCTGCCACTAAAACAAGCCATCGGATTTGCCGTTCACAGCTCGGCTGGAGATGATGTGAAGGCGGCCCTCGGCGATGCGTTCGAGCAGGCGATTGCATCCGATACCGTCGCTGAATGGGCTGAGGCAAACAATTATGATGTCGGTGGTCAACACGGCGAAGAAGCTCAAGAATTGTTTGCGAACCTTGAGGCTACTTTTGCCTATACCTTGCAAGATTTGGGCGCTGCCACGGTCGATCCAGCCTCGCTGGGTATCGAGAAGCCCTAATCCGATCAATTTTGGAAGGGCGCGTTTGATCGCGCCCTTTCCTCTAGGAGGCAGGCATGGACAAAATCGACGAAACACTGGTCATGCGGACCCGCGATTTCTGGGCTGCGATTGTTCTAATAACAGTGTCCGTCTTTTTCCTTTGGAAGACGTTGGATATCCCACTTTGGGGTGAAAACCGCGCAGGTGTAAGTGGGTCGGACTGGTACAACTCGGCTGCAATTGTACCGTTGTTCATCTTCTGTGGATTGCTTGTGTTGTCCTTCGTCTTGTTGGCTACTTCGATCCGCTCAGGTGGAGCCCAGAACGCGCTCACGGCTTTGGGGATCGGTTGGGATAAGTCGGAAGCCTATCGAGCATCAACAATAGGCCTGATCCTTCTTGCATACGTCGTCGGACTGGTTCCCAGAGTGGACTTCATTTTGTGCTCGGGGTTACTGATTACAGCTTTGACTTACGGTTACTACGGCGGTCACGCGCGGCGTGCTTTGGTGGCCTGTGTCGCAGTTGTCTCTGCCGGGCTTTTTGCGTTCGCTGTATTTCCCGCGCAGGCGGAATGGAATGCACACAGTGATGATTGGTTTACACTGGCCCTATGGGTCTCGCTATCACTTGTGGTGTTGACCAAAGCGGCTTCCGAACGCGTTTTGCGTATTGTGCCAGTCGTCGCAATATTGGCCCCGCTGATCCTCGTTTGCGCGATGGCCTTTATTTTCCGACAGAACGTGCCCGCGCGCGGGGGGCTGATCTTCAAACAAATCGAATACCACTACTACGTGACGCTTCGTCCGTTATGGAAAGACTGACCGGATGGACTTTATCCTTTCGCAACTGGCTGGGTTTGGGACCGCATTCGTTGGCCTGGCAGTGGACCCGCTGACCTATCTGTATTTGATTGCATCCGTGTTCCTAGGCATAACGTTCGGCGCATTGCCCGGCCTGACCGCAACGCTGGCAGTGACGATCCTGACGGGATTTTTCGGCAACAAGATTCCATTGGACTATTCGCTTATCGCTTTGCTCGGGGCCTATGTCGGCGCGATTTACGGCGGCTCTTACCCGTCTATTCTGCTGAACATTCCCGGCACAGCAGCCAGCGCGGCGACGGCCATGGATGGCTACCCTCTGGCCAAAGCAGGTCGAGGGGGCGAAGCACTTGGTCTGACCACAACGGCCAGCTTTATCGGTACGGTTATCGGGACGATCACGCTTTTGATTTTTGTCTGGGCGCTGCTTTTGGTTTCGAAGAACATCGCGAGTCCGGAAAAAGCACTCTTGGCTTTGTTTGGCATCCTTCTATCTGGCACGCTTATGAGCGAGGATCTGGTGATCAAGGGATGGATCGCCGGTCTGATCGGGCTTGCAATGTCTATGGTGGGGCTCGATCCGCTTCTGTCTGAGCCGCGCTATACATTCGGCTGGTCTTACCTGTTGAGCGGGTTTCAGGTTGTGCCCGTTTTGATGGGGGCCTTCGCCATCCCCCAAATCATCGACGGCTTGAGGCATGTTGAGGCCGGGAAAGTTCTGGCCCTGAAAGGTCGCATCCTTCCGAACCTACGCTCCATCCGACGCTACCTGCCCACCATTGGTCGGTCAGGAGTGATTGGGACCGGGGTAGGAGCGCTTCCTGGCGTCGGCGAAGATGTCGCCGGTTGGGTCAGCTACGGTGTCGGCAAGACCGTATCTGCCGAGGGCGACAAGTTCGGAAAAGGGTCATTGGAAGGTCTGCTATGCTCTGAAACAGCAAACAACGCCTGCATTGGGGGCGCGCTAATCCCGCTTTTGGTTTTGGGCATTCCCGGTTCACCACCCGCCGCGGCTTTGATGGGGGCTTTCAAGATCAACAACGTGATCCCGGGCCCCACGATAGACCCCGAGATCATTCTGCGCGTAGTCGCAATCCTGGTGTTGGCATCCCTGACTATGTTCTTGATGGGCCTGTTCACTGCTCGGGTCTTTATCAAAATACTCGCCATACCGCAGACCATCTTCTTGCCGGTTGTGATGGTTCTGACAACAATCGGGTCCTTCAGCGTCGGTGGTGGCATCAATGATCTCTACCTGATGCTTGGTGTCGGAGCCGTCGCCTATTTTATGAACCTGATGAAGTACCCAATCGCTCCATTGGTCATTGGGGTTATACTGGGAAGCCTGTTTGACGAAACTTTCCGCCGATCGCTGTTCTTGTCGGACGGGGATCTTTCGGTCTTCTTTTCGCGACCCGGTGCGGCCATTCTACTTGTGCTCAACGTTGGTCTGATCCTCAGCCAACTGCCCATGGCAAAGCGCGCTTTCTTACGTTTGAAAGGACTTTCCGTCTGATGTTTGTGGTTACCGTCACCTTCACTCTCAAGCCCGGTACGAGAGAAACCTTTTTGCCGCTAATGGTCGAAAACGCTTCAACCTCTTTGCGTGAAGAACCCGGATGCCAGCAGTTTGACGTTTGCCTCGGCGACGATCCCGAGACAGTTTTTCTCTATGAGGTTTATGATGACAGCGTGGCGTTCTCCGCCCACCTAGAAAGCGCGCATTTCCAGTCCTTCGATACGGCTGTGGCTGATATGATCGCCACCAAGACTGTTCAACAGTATTCCGGGGTCATCCGATGAACGATTGGGAAATTCACGCCGTGAAATACGCGGATCGCAATGCCCGCACTCGACGCGACAGCTTCATATTGGATGACAATCACGATGCACCTCACGCGATGGACTATTTCGTTTGGGTGCTCAAGCGTGGCAACAAAGTTATACTGGTCGATACCGGATACGACAGCGACGAGGCAGCCGCCCGTGGACGTCCCATTGTGATGGACCCACGCGAGGCTTTGCGCCCATTGGACATCATGCCCGAAGCGGTGACCGAGGTTATCGTGACCCATCTCCATTATGACCACGCTGGGGGGCTGCATATGTTCCCAAATGCGAAGTTGCACATGCAATCGGCGGAAATGGCCTTCGCTACAGGTCCCTGCATGTGCCACGACCACTTACGCGCGCCTTTCTCGGCGGGCCATATCTGCGAGGTCGTAAAGCGCCTCTATTCAGGCAAGGTCGTGTTCTACGACGGAGAGGCCGAGATAGCAGATGGGGTGACCGTACACTGTATCGGCGGGCATTCGCGGGGGTTGCAATGTGTTCGTGTAAGAACAGCAGCCGGGTGGATGGTTCTGGCCTCGGATGCCTCGCATTACTACGAGAATTTCATGGCGCGAAAAGCTTTTCCCATCGTCGTCGACCTGCAGGACATGATGGATGGTTTCGAGACACTCGAGAAGTTAGTCTCGCATCCTCGACTTATCGTGCCCGGCCATGATCCACTTGTGCGCGAGATTTTTCCCATCGGAGCAGCACCGCACATCCATAGGCTGGATCCAGGGCCGACGAAGGACATTAGAATATGCTAATCGGCGTCATAGCGGACGATTTCACTGGTGCGAGCGACATTGCGAACACCTTGGCAAAGGGCGTCGAGCCGGAAGGTGGATTAAGAACCGCGCAGTTTCCAGGTATTCCGGATACCCCGGCCGACAAAGAGATCGAAGCGGGTGTGATCTCACTCAAGAGCCGCACTGCACCTGTCGAAGAAGCTGTTGCGGACAGCCTGCGAGCCCTGCGATGGCTTAAAGATCAAGGATGCCGCCAGTTCATCTTCAAGTATTGCTCGACTTTTGATTCCACTAGGCAGGGAAATATCGGCCCGGTTGCGGAAGCGTTGGCCAACGAACTGGGCGCGCAAAAGGTGGTTTTCTGTCCAGCCTTTCCGACAACGGGGCGCACCATCTATCACGGCCATCTATTTGTGTTCGGCAAGCTGTTGAACGAGTCCGGGATGGAAAATCACCCTCTTACTCCGATGACGGATGCCGACATCAAGCGTTGGTTGCAATATCAGACCCAAGAAGCGGTTGGGTTGGTTTCAATTGACGCCGTGACGCAAGGACCAGAGGCGATTGCTACTGCTTTGCGGTACGTCGACGAACGCTTTGTGATCGGTGATGCGATTTCGGACGAGGATTTGCTGGCCTGGGGCGAGGCTCTGAAGGATGCCCAGCTCATTACTGGGGGATCTGGGATAGCGCTGGGGCTACCCAAGAACTTCGTCAGAAAAGCTTCGTCCAAAAGAGGTGGCAGTGTATTCACAGGTATCGCTGGGCCCGCCGCTATCCTTGCAGGGTCTTGCTCAGGTGCGACCCGTGGTCAGATCGATGTTCATGCGAAATCCCATCCGACCTTCGCCATTGACGTTCCGGGTGTTATGTCCGGGGATGTGACTATGCAAACGCTTCTGGATTTCTTTGAAACGCATTTAGGTCAGGCACCGCTAGCGTATTCATCGGGAAGCCCGGAGGATGTGCGGGCGATCCAAGACCAATTCGGTCGGGAAGCGGTTGCAGAAAAACTGGATAGTCTCTTTGCAGTTACCGCCCGAGAACTTGTCCAAAAGGGCTACAAGCGATTGGTGGTGGCAGGGGGAGAGACGTCGGGAGCTGTCGCAAAGGCTGTTTCTGAGGCACTGGGATCACCGGCCATGCCACTAGGGCCAGAGATCGACCCGGGCGTACCAGTCTTGAGCGTTGGAAAAACTGAACCCATTGCGCTGGCTCTAAAGTCTGGAAACTTCGGCGCTCCGGACTTTTTCGCTAGGGCGCTCAAAATGATGGAGGCAGGCAAATGAGTTCTGAAGAACAGGTACTGCGACAACAGATGTCCGAGCTGTGCGCCTCGCTGTTTGCGCGTGGATTCTCCGTCGGCACTGCTGGAAACGTCTCTGCACGTCTGCACGACGGCATCCTCATGACACCAACCAATTCCACCTTGGGCGATATCGACCCCGAGCGCATCGCTAAGATTGATTTGGATGGCAACCACGTCTCCGGTGACAAGCCGACCAAGGAGGTCTTTCTGCACCAAGCCTTCTATGAGACGCGGCCAGAAGCTGGCGCCGTGGTCCATCTGCATTCGACCTGGGCCACCGCACTGTCCTGTCTGGAAGACACCGATCCCAATGACTGTATTCCACCACTTACACCTTACGTGGTCATGCGCGTCGGCACAGTCAAACTGGTTCCATACGTCAAGCCGGGCGATCCGAAATCTGGTGATTTGATCCGCGATCTGGATGGCAAATATAGTGCGGTTCTGTTGGCCAATCACGGTCCCGTCGTATCGGGAGAGGATCTGTTTTCAACGGTCTCTGCAACAGAAGAGCTGGAAGAAACAGCCAAGTTACTCCTGGCGCTACGGGGGATGCCAACCCGAATGTTGGATACAGAACAAGTCGCAGAACTCAAAGAGACTTTCGGAGGCACTTGAGCGGACACCGAATAGAGTTGTGTGCCAACCTTTGGACATATCGTGTAAAACTATGCGCAAATGCCACGTAAACTTATGGGCAAACTTCCAATATCTTCACTAATGAAATCAATATCGGAAATGGAGCGTTACGAGAGCACCTTCATCGTTTGGAACTATGACCATATGCAAATTCGGGAAATATGGGCGAGTAAATGTCATTCACTATCTGTGCGAGCAGTTGTTAAGAAAGCTTAAGAAGAGAGCATTGAAAGCCATTACGATTAAAAGCTGCCTACTCGTTCAATTAGCCAGTACATCGACACCGAACCGATGCTATAGGCTGTAACAAGCGTTGTCTTTTGGCTGACAGGAAGCGCAATAAATCGCCAGACTATAAGCAGGATAGCCAAAGCTCCGACAAAACTCAGTTGTCCGGCCTCGACACCAAGGTTAAATGCAAGCAAGGCTGCGGGAATATCGTTAGAGGGAAGTCCTATCTCGGCTAAAGCGCCAGCAAAACCAAGACCGTGCAAAAGCCCAAATCCGAAACAAACGATCCAGGGGCTCTGTTCTGAAAGCCGGAGCCGACCTTCGCTACCCTTTACAATCTCCATCGCCAAAAAAACGATGGAGAGCGCAATAACCGCCTCGACCGGTGGGCCGGGAACATTCAAAACGCCGAGTGTTGCCAGTGCTAGTGTTATCGAATGCGCAAGCGTGAAAGCTGTAACGGCTCCCACCAGTCTCCAGGGATCACGGACCAAAACAAACAGTGCAAAGACAAACAGCAGGTGATCCCAGCCTTCTAGTATGTGTTCATAACCCAACTGAAAATAGGCTATGAAAACAGACCATGTTGTCTGTTCAAAAGGTATGTTTTGGATGGCAGCATCCGGGGTGAAACGAAGCGTGGCAGGCTCGGCGTGCAGAGGATGCACACGGACCAAAACGTCGTTCTTTTGTGCCGCCAGTCCGTCGATCTCGATGGATTGGCCCGCGATCTCAGCACGGCATTCGACAACCCAGGAAGAAACCCACGCTCGCCCATCGGAGATTGGGTCAGGGCCGTGTGAGGGTGTACAGCCATCCGGTAACACCGCATCAATCGCCATTGGTTGACCATACACATCTGGTTTTCGCCAATGGACACTCCAAGTGTCCGTAGTGATTTGTCGAATTTCCAAGTATCCCGGATCAAGCGCATGCGCGTTGGCGTACCCCGTGGGCCACGCGAACAGCAGAGCAAACATCAAGCTGAAGAAGAAGTTCATTTGACCTGACCTGTGAGATCGGGTGCTGTGATCTCATAATTGTCGGCAAGAGCTTCGTATTGCGCCTGCGCCAAATCTTCGCTCATGGCGCGACGCCAATCACGAAGCACCACACTGTGGATCTCTTGCAAGCGAGGTATCCGGCTTGGTTCAATGGCAAGCACTTTCACCAGATGGATGCCGTAACCTGATTGGACCGGCCCCATCCACTGACCTTTTTCGAGATAGGCGAGACCATTGGAAAATCCGGTTCCAAAGACCGAGTCGATTACCCGTGTCGCGGTTAGGGGCATTGATGCAGGCAGCAGTGTCGCGCTTTCCAAGCCGGAAGTCCCTTGCTCCGCACGCAAGGCGGCCAGTGCCCTTTCAATCTCGGTCTCACTTGGTTCTTCACCAAGAAAAACTTGAGTGAACGCGACCTTATTGGGTGTCGCGTAGCGGTCCGTGTTTTGTTGGAGGAAAGCCTCTAGATCTTCGTCTTCTGGAATAACTGAAGCGGCGATGGCTTCGGTCAGAAAATCCATCTTTTGGCTCAGCCGCGATCTAATCACGCTATCTCCGCGTTCCAAGCCAAGCTTTCTTGCTTCCCTAACTAAAACTTCTTCGCGAATTGAAGCGTCGACCAACGCTTGTAGCTCAGAACCGCTTGGCTGGCGTTTCCACCTCGCTTCGAACTGTGAAGCTAACAGCGCGGCATCACTTTCGCTTATCGCTATCGTCTCCGGATCTGCAGCGGCGTCGTTATCTGGTGATATTATGTGGAACCAAATGAATATGGCAGCTCCGATCAAGAAGAAATGGAACAGAGGTTCTTTCACTATTCGCATGAAGGCTCCTGCGTGAAACGCGATACGGCATTATGTTTTATGCTGGCATCAGGCAGTTGAGTAACACAAGGAATTGCAACTCAAGGCGCGCCGCTTATCATAAGAGCGTCCCGAGTTAGTGATTGCGACCTGGGTCCCCAAATCTGCACGAAGTAAGGTCACTCTGCCGGCGTGTACCAAATCGGCGAGGAATACGCGCGCTCCTGATGCGTAAGTACCGCATCTTCTGGCAGCTCCGCACCAAACCTCAGTTTGTCGTACAACACCCAGCGTGGGGTTGGGATTTCGAGCGCACGTACGTAATAGAATGCCCGCGCATTTGGATCGAAATCAGGATCAGACCAAACAGTTACCAGTTCGGCGGTTCCAATTGTATTGGTCCAGCTGGCGGTTTCCAGATCCACGGTATTCCCAACCGCAGGGATCTTGCCGTTTTGATCGGCAACACGGTTGTCCGACCATGCCACGTCATAGACGTTTTCCTGCAAAGCACCTTCGGAATCGAGCCATCCCTTTATCACCTGCACGCGATCCAGGTTGGCCCCGACCGGGTCGCGCAGAGCAGCGATCAGGAATGTGGGCGGACCTTCACCCTCGCGAGGTCGCAGATCCGAACCCATTGGAACACCTTTTGTGTAGCCCACATCCGCAAGGAAGCGAGTTTCAACATCAGCGTCATCGAAATCCCATCCGCCAAAGAACCGCAGACCAATCCGCGGTCCAGTGCTCGCGTAGGTTTCGCGCCGCTTGAACGCATCGAAGATCGCTGCGCGAGTATTGTCGGTCGCCCAAACGGCCGTGTACCCGGAAGCTACAAGGAGGTCGCCAGGAATTTCGCCAAGATCGTTGGCGATGAAAGGATGCTTTATTCTCGTGGCCGAAGGTTCAACGCTGACGGATTTTCCGAAGAAGTTGTCTTCCTCAGCAGTTGCCAGAGACGTATGGCTGTCCGTCGCGCCGCCCATGCCGAACTTATATGGGTTCACGCCGAACTTCTCTTCCAACAATAAACCGCGCTTCAAAGCTTCTCGGGCGTACTCGCCGGCCAGCATGTCATCGGTTTTCAGCTCGGTTATGTCGAGATTGCCAACGTCCCAGTTTTCGTAATCCGCGAATTCGTCGTCGGGGCTCAGATAGGGGTGCGCTTCGCCGTCGCCCTTGATCTGAGTGACTTCGTAATGGGGCTCCCATTTTGCGCGGGCAGCCACATATTCCTCGTCGACCTTGCCACCGTGATAGGTGTCTTCGGTTGGGAACATCCATCCGTTCGACAGGTTGCCATTATGGGCGAAAGCTACCGCGCGACCGCCAGTATTCTCCTGATACTCTTCAAGCCAGGCATAAAGCGCCTTTGGATCAGTATCACCGTAGGGAGGTTGCGTAACCGGAGGCACCATTTGAAGCGCTCTGATGGGCCCATCACGCAGCATGACGTTCCGGTGCAGGTTGAATCCTTTTGGTACGGAGGTCCACTCAAAGCCAATGAAAGCAGTAAAATTACCGGGATCGTTATGTCGATCTGCTGCAAGGACAATGTTCTCCCAAGTAAAGGCAAAAGCATCGGCACCTGGGCTGTAAGAATTAAGAAGAACTTCCGGCAGAGTCATTTGCGAGAAGTTGGTGATAATGTCGAACGCGGCCTTTCCGGCCGCTTCGCCGCCAGCCATGTACCCTTCGTACCACTCCAGACCTTTTGGATCGGCAAGAACGCCCGGTTTGCCAGCTTGCAGATCAGGGGCAAACCCCATCAAGTCTGTGTGGTCTGTTAGGACCATCCAGTCCAAAGGCCGGGCTAGCCGAACAGGCAGTCCAGTCGAAGAAATGACCTGTTCGCCCTTGGCGAAACGCCAGGCGTCATCCGGTAGCAGGGTGTTCCCAAAAGCACCGGCGTCAAGCGAAAGCCCGGTGTGAAGGTGGGTGTCCCCCCAAAGCGGGCGTTCAGGGAAGCTGCGATTTGCGTAGGGAGAGTAAGGTTGCTCTGAGAACAAGCCTTCGGCTGCTTCTTCACTGGGCACAGCGTCGGCAAAGACACTCGTTGGTGCCAATCCCAGAGCGAAAAAGCTTAGCAACATACGAAGCATTGTGACCTCCCAAATCAACTTTTACCCGGTTGTTTCGATAGACTATATCACAACAACTTCATATTCGCATTTCCTTATGTCACAACGAGTTTTCTCTTAGGGAAATTTTTAGTTGATAGCGTCATTGCGGCGATGCAAGAATTAAGTGAGGCCTAGTAGACCTATCCTATAGTGTCCCGATGGGCGTGTAGCCTGAAAAGATACCTTCAGACAACTTTCCGGTCTGAGGATGAGGAAATGAGATATGAAAAAGGAAATCAAATGTCTCATATCCGCACGGCGCGCATCGCACGAAACAAACAAGCACGCGCTCGCAAATTCCTGAACTATTGCGGTGAACTGCCGTGTGAATTCCCTGCTAAGACAAAAGTCCCGGCGAATTATTCGTGGTGTTCACCGGACCTTAATCGTCGGAGTGACCTCGACGCCGAACAAGAATGTTTAGAGAAAAACACGACTTTCGCCGTCCACTGGCTTTTGGCAGCAATATCTTCCACAGTTACAACGTTTTACGGCGCGCCAATCTTGGCAACGGCCATTGAGGAGTTCATAAATTGCGTTGACTTCACCGGGACCGAAGGGATGAGGTCTGGAACAAGTGCATCTGGCAACGGGGGCGTAGTCATTTTGTCACTTTCAGGGGTGCCCAGAAGTAGATCCGCTAGGCTTGCCAACAGCTAGTTCCTTTCCGCCACCGGCAGACATCGCCGTACTCAGCACAGTTCTATTTCTGGCGATCTTTACGAAGAACGATTGTATTTACCAAAATCGACCCACTACGGGGAAGCTTACAAAGACCCCATTTCAACTCAGCGACTGAAGCGGTATCCTGTGTAAGTCGAAATACATACAAGCACGACTGCTGCGAACGCTGGATCAATGAGTTCCAAGCTCATTTCGCCCAGCATCATTGCCTCTAGGGGCCGAGTTCATCCCTAAATGCGTTTGTCTTCTTTGGTACTTCCGTGAAGTGCTCATGCACCTTTGTGCGCAGTTCGCCGTGGTTTATGCCTTATGTTTCTATGTGCTTTGTTTTTATGTCGCCGCGCACTGCAAGACGCCGTGCCAGAGTACCAGCCTCTTTAGGGCATCGTTTACGCAAAAACATCCGAAGGGTCCTTCGTTTGGTGTTTGGTCTATTGTGGGGTTTTGGTCTTGTGTCGGGCAATGGCCAACGAAAGTAGTAGATGTCATGTCTGGACATTGAGAGATACGCATGCAGCTTCATTTTGTGTCACACCTGTGTGTCACACCGCTCTAATGCTTGCTATCCAGTTGTATTGTTAGGTTTTGGTGGAGCCTAGGGGAGTCGAACCCCTGACCTCTTGCATGCCATGCAAGCGCTCTCCCAACTGAGCTAAGGCCCCATACAGGTACCGTCGTAACGGTGGACGGACGTTTATGAGACGCCGTCGATGAGTGCAAGTCCTAAAATCGGAATCCGCAAAAAATTCAGACCGACTTCGCAGGCCGGGTCGAGGCGGCGGGGCCGCCTCGGGATCCATCAGTTTTCGTCTTCTGACGACATGTCCTTTATATCGTCTAGTGAAACGTTGTCGCCGTCGTCATCGTCGTCCAGCAGATCGTCATCCAATTCGACATCGACATTATCGTCATCATCCAAAACGATGTCTTCGTCCGACGACGCTTCGCGCGCCTTGACCGATGCGGCATCTTCAGCATCCGCGGCGATCATCCGGCTTTTTCCGGTATCCAGCTCCACGACCTCGCCCGTATAGGGGCTGACGATCGGGTCCTTGTTCAGGTCGTAAAACCGTTTGCCGGTTGTCGGGCAGACACGCTTTACGCCCCATTCTTCCTTGGGCATATCAAATCCCCTTGATATCAGGTGAATCTCATCAATGATTCAGGTCACCTGCCACATGCGGCAGGCACTGTCAAAGCCTTTGCGCAAAGGAGGCCCACCCATGGGGCGACACGCATTGCCCGGAACACCTCCGGTGCCGCTGACACTGCGCAGATCGGCGCGCGCACGGCGGATCAGTTTGCGAATTTCCCAATTGGATGGACGGGTTACGCTGACCTACCCGACAGGGGTGGCTGAAGCCGAAGCGCTGAATTTCGCACAGCAGAAAGAGGGCTGGATCCGCGGGCACCTGCAGGATCGACCCAGCATTGAAGCAGTTGGCGTAGGGCAGTTCATTCCGATCGAGGGTACGGCGAGGCGAATCGTTCCTGCATCGGGGCGGAGGGTCTTGCTGAGTGGCGATGCGATCGGGGTTCCGCCCGTTGCCGAAGCACGGCGACTAGCGCGGTTTCTAAAAGAGCTTGCCCGCGATCGTCTGACCGGTGCGTGCGATGATTACGCGGCGATGCTGGGGCGGTCGTACAGTAGCCTTACTTTGCGCGATACGCGTTCGCGCTGGGGGTCGTGCAGTTCTGCGGGCGGGTTGATGTTCTCGTGGCGGTTGATCCTCGCCCCACCAGAGGTTCTCCATTATGTGGCCGCGCATGAAGTGGCGCATCTTGCCGAAATGAACCACTCACCTGCGTTCTGGGCACAGGTCGAGCGTATTTTTGGCCCTTACAAAGAACCACGCCGCTGGCTGCGAGACAACGGGGCAGAACTGCACAGATATCGCTTCGACTCCGTCGCTTGACCTTGGCGCGATTTGTGATCACATAAACTCATGTTAACCTCACGCCCCGCCGAGTCTCATACGGCAACCCATGATCGCGTTTATCGCGCCCTCAGATCCCGCATCATGCATGGAGAGATTGCCCCGGGGCAGGCGTTGACACTGCGCGGGATTGGCAAGGAATTCGGTGTGTCGATGACTCCGGCGCGCGAGGCGGTGCGGCGTCTGGCGGCAGAAGGTGCTTTGTTCCTGTCCACGTCCGGTCGGGTATCAACGCCGGAACTCACGCGCGATCGGATCGAAGAGCTGGCGGCGCTGCGCGCGCTGCTTGAGGTTGAACTGGCCAGCCGGGCCCTGCCGCGCGCGCATATGGCGCTGATTGACCGGTTGCAAAGCATCAACATGGCAGTGGCCGAGATGGTCACGAAACGCGATGCGGTGGGATATATCCGTGCAAATCTGGAATTTCACCGCACGCTGTATCTACGCGCACAGGCCCCCGCGATGCTTGCCATGGCCGAAACCGTCTGGCTGCAGCTGGGTCCCACCATGCGTGCCCTATACGGTCGGTTGCGGAGGACCGAGCCACCGCACTACCATCGCCTGATCATCGCAGCACTCAAGGCCGGGGATGAGCCTGGGTTGCGACTAGCAGTGCGTTCGGATGTGACACAGGGCTTGCGCCTGCTTGTTACCTGAGCGGCTTGTTGCCCATCTCTCAACTCAGTTGATTTCGGATGTCGCTTTGCTGGCTTGAGCGACCGGGCTGCGCTATTCTGAACGCAAATCACAACAAGAGCAGATTTAACCATGATTAATCGAAGAGTGTTTTCCTTAGGGCTTGGTTCAACCCTGTTGGCGGCCTGTTCCACAGGCACCGCACCCAACAGTGCTCCGGCTTCGCGGATGCGTGCGGTTCCGAACGCAGGATGGGATGCCTGGGTGGCCAGTTTCAAAAACCGGGCAGCGTCACAGGGCATTTCACAGACTACCCTTAACCGAGCGTTTCAAGGCGCCGGATATCTACCCGACGTGATCGAACGCGATCGCAATCAGGTCGAATTCAAACGCTCGCTTGAGGATTATCTGGCGATTGCTGCCTCGGATGAACGGATCAGCACTGGCAAGCAAATGCTTGTGCGGCATGCAGGAACCCTGTCGCAGATCGAAGCCCAATATGGTGTCGACAAGGAGGTCGTCGTGGCTGTTTGGGGCCTGGAAAGCCGTTATGGTGCACGGCGCGGCGATGTGCCGGTGATCTCGGCAACGTCGACTCTGGCCTATGACGGGCGGCGCGGAGCGTTTTTTGAGAAGCAACTGGTGGCGGCGCTGAAGATCATTCAAGAGGGCGATACGACCCCGGCTAACATGACCGGCAGCTGGGCCGGAGCGATGGGCCACACACAGTTCATTCCGACGTCTTACCTTGCTTATGCGGTCGATTTCACCGGCGACGGGCGGCGCGATATCTGGTCCGATGACCCAGCAGATTCACTTGCGTCAACGGCGGCTTATCTGGCACGTGCCGGTTGGGTGCGAGGGCAGCCTTGGGGCGGTGAAGTGGGCACGGTTTCGGGCACGCCGGCGGCAGTGCTGCAACCGCAGACGCCCGGCCCACGTATTGCTGTGTTCCGCAATTTTCAGGTGATCAAGCGCTACAACAATTCGGACAGCTACGCGATCGGCGTGGGTCATCTTTCTGATCGCATTGCTGGCGGCGCGCCGTTCCAAGCGTCATTCGGGCCGGATGCGACCGGTTTGACGCTGGAGGATCGTAAAGAACTGCAGCGCCGCCTGACATCCGCGGGCTATGACACACTAGGCGCAGATGGTGTTATCGGCAGGAATACTGAGGCGGCAATTAGCGCCTACCAGCGCGCCAACGGGTTGTCCGTGACTGGCCAGCCTTCGGTAGCTCTGTTGCAGCGGTTGGGTGGCTGACGGGTTAAGCCGCCAGCCCTTTCGAACCGATATCCAGGAACTTCTGACGGCGGTCCTTGATCAGGGCTGCCGCGTCTTTCCCATCAAGCTCTTCCAGCATCGAGGCAATTGCAGACCGCACGGCTTCGACCGCCGCCGGGCGGTTGCGATGTGCACCGCCCTTGGGCTCGGTGATGATGTGGTCACAAACGCCCAGCTTGTGCAGGTCCTGAGCGGTAAGGCGCAACGCTTCGGCGGCCTCGCGCATTTTTTCGGCATCTTTCCAAAGAATCGACGCGCAGCCTTCGGGCGAAATCACCGAGTAGACCGAATGCTCCAACATCGCTACGCGGTTCGCAGTCGCAAAGGCGACCGCGCCACCCGAACCACCTTCGCCGATGATTACGGACACCAAAGGAACGCCAATCTTTAGGCACATCTCGGTTGAGCGCGCGATCGCCTCGGACTGGCCACGTTCTTCCGCCCCCTTGCCGGGATAGGCCCCAGCTGTATCGATCAAGGTGATTACCGGCAGGCCAAAGCGGCCTGCCATTTCCATCAGGCGTACAGCCTTGCGATAGCCCTCGGGGCGGGCCATGCCGAAATTGCGTTCAATCCGCGATTTGGTATCGCTGCCTTTTTCGTGGCCAATCACCATGACGGGTTGATCGTTGAACCGCGCCAGACCGCCAATTACCGCCAGATCGTCGGCAAAGTTCCGGTCACCTGCCAGTGGGGTGAATTCGGTAAACAGCGCATCCACGTAATCGTTGCAGTGTGGACGTTCAGGATGACGCGCCACCTGACATTTCCGCCATGGGGTCAGATCGGCATACAGCTCGTCCAGAAGCTTGGCGGCCTTGGCATCCAGCGCGGCGGCCTCTTCCGTCACATCCATTTCTTCATTGGCACGGGCCAGCGCGCGCAGCTCTTCAGCTTTGCCTTCGATCTCGGCCAGCGGTTTTTCGAAATCCAGATACTGGGTCATGACGCCTCTCAACGCGGAAGTTCCCTGCTATATGACTAATGCTTGTCCGGGATGCAACTCAGCAAGATTTGTGGTTGTGGAATATGCGATCACCGATGGGCAAAGTGAAGGAAGGATACTGATGGCTGCCAGCTATGAAGATCGCGTGCTGCGTGTGTTGACCTACATTCATGACAACCCCGCCAGAGACTTGTCTCTGGACGCCCTGGCCGAGGTTGCGGCCATGTCGCGGTTTCACTGGCATCGCGTGTTTCGCGCCATTACTGGCGAGACCTGCGCGCAGGCCACCCGTCGGATACGCCTGCACCGTGCCGCCTGCTGGCTGGTGCAAACAGACAGACCGGTTACGCGGATCGCAACCGACATTGGCTATCCGAACCAAAAATCATTTGCGCGGGCCTTTTCCGAGGCCTACGGCAGCAGCCCCACCGCGTTTCGACGTGCGGGGCAAATACTGCCGGCCCATCCAGTGTTCAAAACCGGAGGATATCCGATGCATCCCGTAACAACCCGAACCGAACCGTCCCGCCGTGTTATAGCGCTGCCGCATAAAGGGGCTTATGCCGAGATTGGCCGCAGCTTTGAGGCCTTTGGTGCCCTGTGCGAATCCCGCAAGCTGTGGCCGCAAGTCGGCCCGATGATCGGGCTGTATCTCGACAGTCCGGACGATGTGCCCGAGGATGATTTACGCAGTTTTGCAGGTGCTGAATTCTGCGGTGATGATACGCCCGAGGGGATGGAAGACCTTGAAATACTGGGTGGCAAAACAGCGGTGCTGACCTTCAAGGGCCCTTATTCCGGCCTTCACGGCGCGTATCAGACATTATTTGGCAATTGGTTGCCCGAGTCTGGCGAAGAACCTGCGGACCATCCGTGTTATGAGATCTATCTCAACGATCCACGAGAAACGGCCCCCGAGGATCTGTTGACCGAAATTTGCCTGCCGCTCAGGTAACCTAATTCGGCCACAGCACCGGATAGAGCGAGGCCACAAGCAGGGCCGCCATCGTCCAGTTGAATGCCAGCAATCGGTGCGGGTTCGTCAGGATTCGCGCCATTTGCTGTCCAAGAACCGTCCAGGTGCTGACCGAGGGCAGGTTGATGGCTCCGAACACCAGCGCGACCAGCAGAATCGCATTGATCGTTTGGTCGGGCGCATAGGCGGCTGTCGCGGTCAGCGCCATCGCCCAGGCTTTTGGGTTGACCCATTGGAAGGCTGCAGCTTGCAGAAACGTCATCGGGGTGCCCGCAGCATCGACACCTTTAGCGGGCGCTGCATGGGCGATTTTCCATGCCAGATACAGCAGATACAGAACCGAAAGAACTTTCAACACGGTATGACTAATCGGATACCGGTCAAAGACTTGAACCAGACCCGCCCCTACCAGAAGCACCATAAAGGTGAAGCCCAAACCGATACCCAGCATATGCGGGATCGTGCGGCGAAAGCCGAAATTCGCACCCGATGCCATAAGCATAAGATTGTTGGGTCCCGGCGTGATTGACGAGACAAAGGCAAATGCGATCAGGGCCATCAGGATATCGTAGGTCATGGCTGCATTTTCTCGCTGAATCCGGCAAATGAAATTGCGTATTCGTGCGCTCTAAGGTTAATGTTGCAATAAATGGCGAAGATTGATCAGATCAACCAACATATATTGCAAGAGCTTTCGCGGGACGGTCGCATCAGCAACCTCGATCTTGCCGAGCGGGTGGGCCTGTCGCCCTCCGCTTGCTTGCGCCGGGTGCAGGAGCTTGAGCGGGCAGGGATCATTTCCGGCTACCGAGCAGTGCTGAACCCGGCGGCGCTGGGGGTGGGTTTCGTTGCCTATATCGGCGTTGGTCTGGGCGAGCACACAAAAGCGGCGCAGGAAGGGTTCGAAAGGGCCTTGCAACAAGCGCCCGAAGTGGTGGAATGTCACAATATCACCGGCACGATCGAATACCTGCTACGGGTCGAATGTGCCGATTTGCCCTCCTACAAAACCTTCCACACCGAGGTGCTGGGTACACTGCCGCATGTGACCTCGATCACCTCATATGTTGTGATGGGATCGCCCAAGGATATGCGCGCGTGACCATCAAAAAGTGATTTTTAACCATCTTGCGAGGTCAAAGTTCAGCGCCTAGTGTCATCTCAACAGGATCGTCGGCAGGGATTAACCCCGAAGCAGGCGCAAATTCAGGGAGTAGACCATGACATTTTTTCGCACCGGAGCGCTGGTGGCTGCCTTGGCAATGTTTGCCGGCGCTGCGACAGCAGCACCTTTGAAGTTACAGCCAGCTAGCCCTCAGCCCAGCCCAAAAGCCGGCTTGAACGTAAAATACAGTTGGGAAGGTAACCCGCCTCGCAAAATCCAGAACCTCTCGAAGGTCAATCATCTGCTGAAAAAGGCAAAGCCGGGTCAGCCCCTCCGAGGTTTGGACTACAGAGACACGAACGAAGGTGATCCTGTCCTGACCTACAATCAGGCGTTCAATGTTGCCGCGGAAATCAGCGGATATATCCGCTTTGATTCACCCGGAGTTTACGAGCTTGAGACCTGGTCGAACGATGGGATTGACGCCTGGGTCGGCGGTCAGCAGATCGGCTATGTCAACGGCCGTCAGGGCTGCGAAGCCAACCAACGCACCGAGGTCGAGGTGCCGCAGGCGGGTTGGTATCCAATCAAAATCAAGTATTTTCAGAAATACGGTACATCCTGCCTGATGATGAAATCAGGAAAGAAGGGTGAGCGTTTCACATGGACACCAAACAATGTATTTGGACGCTGATCAGATCGATTGGGGCGCTCAGCTGAGCGCCCTTTTTTCTTAGCTACCCGCCGCGATTAATTCCGCCTGCGCCACAATAACCTCGGCTTGTTTGATCGAAGCGATATCGACCAAACGCCCTTTGTAGACCGTCGCGCCTTCGCCGTTGGCTTTTGCTTGTTCCATGGCGGCCAGAATCTCGCGCGCTTCGGACACTGCTTCATTCGACGGTGTGAAGACCTGATTGGCCAATGCGATTTGTTTGGGGTGGATGGCCCATTTGCCGACCATCCCCAGCGTAGCAGACCGTTTGGCCTGCGCGATATAGCCCTCATCGTCTGAGAAATCGCCGAACGGACCATCCACCGGCAGCACGCCATGGGTGCGGCAGGCGGCGACAATTGCGGCCTGCGCCCAGTGCCACGGATCGGACCAGTGCTTTTTGCCTTCGCGCAGCATATAGTAGTTTTCCTGCGTACCCCCGATGCCGGTTGTCTGCATGCCCATTGAGGCTGCAAAATCTGCGGCGCCAAGGCTCATGGCCTGCAGGCGCGGGGATGAGGCGGCGATTTCTTCGACATGCGCCAGTCCGGCGGCAGATTCGATGATCACTTCGAATGAAATTGGCTTGGTTCGGCCCTTGGCGCGCTCGATCGCGGTGACCAGCGCGTCAACTGCATAGACATCCGCCGCGCAGCCTACCTTGGGGATCATGATCTGATCCAGACGGTCGCCTGCCTGTTCCAGCACATCAACCACGTCACGGTACCAATAGGGTGTATCCAGCCCATTGATCCGAACCGACATGTATTTATTGCCCCAATCAACTGTGTTCAGCGCCTCGATTACGTTAGCGCGAGCGGTATCCTTGTCGGAAGGAGCCACCGAATCTTCTAGATCCAGATTAATGACGTCTGCAGCTGATGCTGCCATCTTGGGAAATAGCTTGGTGTTCGAGCCCGGGCCAAACAGTTGGCAGCGATTGGGCCGGGCCGGAGCGGCAGGTTGGATGCGGAAGCTCATTTGGACCTCATGCGAGTAAGGAAATTGCGTTTAGGGTTGGTCATGGGATATTAAATTGCGCAATGCTGCGCAAGCGTGATTGTGCATATGCGGCAATGCGTATGCAGCATGATTGAAGATACTGGCAAAATGGGGTGCTTAAAGTTTGATCAGTTTAAAAACTTCGAACAATCTTGTGCAAGAAAGCCAAAATACGCAAAAACTTCCCGCTGTGGGCGGGCAGGCGAGAAGAATTTGAGAAACCCTCGTCAAAACGGTTCTCTAGCTTAAGCCAGAATCAAAGGAGTGCACCGCAATGATCGAGACACCGTACCTGTTGTTTTTGGGCGATGCGCCCGACTTGTTGGCGGCCAAAGTGGCCATTGGTATCCGCGACTGGCGTCCTGAGAATGCCGTGGGTCAAATAAGGCTGGATGGTTGCAAGACTGATTTGGGTCTTACCGAAATGACACTTGCCGAAGGTAAAGCTGCTGGTGCCAAGACTCTTGTCATTGGTGTTGCCAACCGAGGTGGGGTCATCAGTGAGGCCTGGAAAGAGGTTCTGATCGCAGCACTGGAGATGGGTTATGATCTGGCGTCGGGCCTGCACAACCTGCTGCGCGACGAAGGCGATCTGGTTGCTGCGGCACAGACTCACGGCTGCACATTGCACGACGTCCGTGTACCGACCGTAGGATATCCCATCGCAAACGGCCGCAAGCGTACTGGTAAGCGGTGCCTGGCCGTTGGAACCGACTGCTCTGCCGGCAAGATGTACACTGCGATGTCCATGGACGCTGAAATGCGCAAACGCGGCATGAAATCCACCTTCCGGGCCACCGGTCAGACCGGAATTCTGGTCACGGGTCAGGGCGTCCCGCTGGATGCGGTTATCGCCGATTTCATGGCGGGATCCGTTGAGTATTTGACACCGGACAATGATCCGGATCACTGGGATCACATCGAAGGGCAGGGCTCTTTGTTCCATGTGTCCTATTCTGGCGTGACCATGGCGCTGATCCATGGCGGTCAGCCCGACGCGCTGATCCTGTGCCACGAGCCGACCCGGACCCATATGCGAGGATTGCCTGAGTATTCACTGCCGACGCTGGAGCAGTTGCGCGACACAGCACTGCCGCTGGCGCGCGTGGCAAACCCAGAGTGTCAGGTTGCAGGAGTGTCGATCAACACCCAGCATCTGAGCGAAGACGACGCACACGCATACATCGCCAAGGTTGAGACCGAGATGGGTATCCCAGCAACCGATCCTTACCGTTTTGGTGCTGGTAAACTGGTGGATGCGCTGGCCGCACTGTGATCTAAGCAGGTTGCCGATCGCCCCTTGCTGTCGGCAACAGACACCACTTTCGATGAAAGGTTGAACGCGTGCAGATTGACGTTTCCCGCGATGTATTTCGGCTGGCGCAGGTATTCACTATCTCGCGCGGCTCACGGACCGAGGCAAAGGTCCTGACGGTTCGGATCTCGGATGGTGTGCATCATGGTTGGGGCGAATGCGTGCCCTATGCGCGCTATGACGAAACGCTGGATTCAGTCGAGGCCGAGATTGCCGGCCTGCCCGACGTATTCTCTCGCTATTCCCTGATGGATCTGCTGCCTGCCGGCGCGGCTCGGAATGCAGTGGATTGCGCGCTTTGGGACCTTGAGGCGAAACGCTCCGGCAAACGGGCGTGGGAGCTGGCGGAACTTGCCGCACCGGGGCCTGAAGTTACGGCCTATACTCTTTCCCTGGACACTCCCGAGGCAATGCAGGCACAGGCGGCAGAAAATGCGTTCCGACCCTTGTTGAAGATCAAACTTGGTACACCGGACGACATGCCCCGGCTTGAGGCCGTGCGGGCTGGTGCGCCGGAGTCCAAAATCATTATCGACGCCAATGAGGGTTGGTCTGCTGAAGTGTACGCCGATCTTGCGCCGCATCTTGTGCGACTGGGCGTTGCTCTGGTTGAACAACCTCTGCCAGCCGGTGAGGATGATGCACTGATCGGCATGGATCGTCCGGTGCCGGTATGTGCCGACGAATCCTGTCACGATCGGGCCAGCTTGCCTAAATTAAAGGGCAAATATGATGTGGTGAACATCAAACTCGACAAGACCGGCGGTCTGACCGAGGCGCTGGAGCTGCGCAAGGCCGCGCTGGCCGAGGGCTATGGCATCATGGTCGGATGCATGGTTGGAAGTTCGCTGGCCATGGCACCTGCAACGCTGGTCGCGCAGGGTGCGATGGTGACGGACCTTGACGGACCGCTTTTGTTGGCAGAAGACCGCGACACACCCCTGATTTTTGATGACGCCGGAGTGCATCCGCCCAAAGCGGCACTTTGGGGCTGAGGAGAAGAACATGACCCGCACCGTTTATGTGAATGGCGAATACCTGCCTGAAACCGAGGCAAGCGTCTCGATCTTTGATCGAGGTTTCCTGTTTGCAGACGCCGTCTATGAAGTAACCAGTGTGCTGGATGGTAAGCTGGTCGATTTCGAAGGCCACGCGGTGCGGCTGAAACGCTCGCTGGACGAGTTACAGATGGCTGAACCCTGCAGCAAAGAAGAACTTCTGGAAATCCATCGCAAACTGGTCGAGCTGAACGACATCGAAGAAGGTCTGATCTATCTACAGGTTTCGCGCGGCAGTGACGGCGACCGGGATTTTGTGTTTCCGTCAGCGGATACCAAGCCTACGCTGGTTTTGTTCACGCAGAATAAGCCAGGTCTGGCCGACAGCCCCGCGTCGAAGAAAGGGGCCAAGGTCATTTCGATCGATGACATCCGTTGGGGCCGCCGCGATATCAAAACCGTGCAACTGCTGTATCCGTCCATGGGCAAGATGATGGCGAAAGCGGCTGGCTGTGACGATGCCTGGCTGGTTGAAGATGGCTATGTCACCGAAGGCACCAGCAACAACGCCTATTTCGTCAAGAACGGCAAGATCGTCACCCGCCCGCTGTCCAACGACATTCTGCACGGCATCACCCGCAAGGCGGTTCTGCGCATGGCCGCCGAGGCGCAGATGGAGATTGAGGAGCGCCTGTTCACCATCGATGAGGCGAAAGAGGCGGATGAGGCCTTCACCACTTCGGCCAGCGCTTTTGTCATGCCGGTGGTTGAGATTGACGGCGTGGCACTGGGTGATGGCACGCCGGGCCCGATTGCCAAACGCCTTCGCGAGATCTATCTGGACGAAAGCCGAAAGGCCGCAATCTAAAGCAAAGGCCCGCCAAAACGGCGGGCATTTTTCGTTTTCGGGGCGTCAGCCTTTTTTCGTGACGTTCTCTTCAAACGCGACCTTGAAGGCGGCTTGTTTCTCGGCGTTCGCTTCGGTCTGGTAGTTGGCCTTCCACTCATCCATGGTCATGCCATAGAAAATCTCGCGCGCTTCGTTTTTGTCCATGTCGATGCCCTTGGCATTGGCGGCTTCCTGATACCAGCGCGACAGGCAATTGCGGCAGAACCCGGTCAGATTCATCATATCGATGTTCTGTACGTCGGTGCGATCCTGCATCAGATGCTGCTGCAAACGGCGAAACGCTGCGGCCTGAAGTTCGATTTCGGTTTGCTTGTCCATTGTCGGGCTCCGAATGATTGTCTTGCGTTCTGGACCTGACCTAGCAATCCGTGGGCCATGTTACAACGAACAGTAGAGGCCCTAAGGCCCCTTGGAACGTCAGGTTTGGATGCTTTATGCCAGTTTGAGGGCCAACCACGGCACAAGGCAAAAAATGATTGTCAGGATTTTGTAGTTCGCAAGATATCTGAAATAGACCCTCTTTACGTCTGCCCGCTCCATTTGGAACATTCTGCCATGCACGCCTGCAATCCAGTCCTGCATGATAAGGATCATAAGTGTGCTGAACAACAAAACAGCGATGTTAAGGGCGGTCATCCAGCCGAAGACAGTAGTCAGGAATTCCTGAGTCATGGTCGTCTCCTTTCCCTTAATATATGGGTGTCAGTATATTGGCTCACAATATTTCGAGGATCGGAAGCGGCATGAAGTGACCTTACGTCATAGTCCGCTATCGTTCAGTGCATCCTGCAGAATAACGGCCAATCGTTCGGCCCAGCTGCGTTGCCCGTCATGATCCGCAATCAGATCATTACGCAGTTCGATCAGTGCATTAGGACGGCCGAAACTGCTGCAATGCTTGTCGATCGCATCGCCGGGTAGCACACCTGTATAGGGTTCATTTACCCCAACGCACAGATCATCCTCGGCGTTCAACCGGTTGATCAGCGGGCGCGAGAACCGCTCATCCGGTGTGTGCAAGACGCCGATGTGCCACGGCCGAGGATCGCGGCCACGGAGCTGGCGCGTAAAGGAATGCATCGAGATGATGACCGCATGCGGCAGGGCCGCAAGCTGCGCCAGCGCATCGTGATAGGGCCGGTAACACATATTTAGACGACGCTCACGCTCGGTCGCATCTGCGTGGCGGTTACCAGGAATGATCGAACCGTCATAGAGCTTCATCAGCAGCGTTGGATCGTCCTCGCCCCGGTTGGGGTCAATCACGAGGCGCGAGAAGTTGGCTGCGATTACCGGGGCGTTCAGAACCTCACCCAGATGTTTTGAAACCTCGTAGGCGCCGACGTCATATGCGATATGGCGTTCCATATCCTCGCGTGGCAGACCCAGGTCTCCGCCGCTGATTTCGGGCGGCACCATGTTGGTTGCATGGTCACAGGTAATCAGCCAACGCGACGAGCGATCCGCGCCGTGAACAAAAAACGGAGAGTATGTCATGAGCCTGTCATCTTGTTTGTCGCAGGTGTAGGACAGTTGCGTTGGAAAGGGAATTGCGCAATAAGCAGCCTGAGCAATGTTTGCGGTAACATTTACGCGTTTGAGGAGAGTCTGATCAATGCGACGCCTGAGAAATGTGAAAATCGTGGCGACGCTGGGACCGGCGTCCAATGACTATGACACCATCCGAGCGCTGCATGAGGCTGGGGCCGATGTATTCCGGCTGAACATGAGCCATGGCAGCCACGATGAGATTCGCGAGAGGCACCGTATAATCCGGCAGATCGAAAAGGATCTGGAAAGCCCGATCGCGATTCTGGCTGATCTGCAGGGGCCAAAGCTGCGCGTTGGCGTGTTTGCAAATGATGCGGAAGAACTGGAGGAGGGCGCCGCATTCCGTCTGGATCTTGATCCGGCAGCCGGGGATATCACCCGGGTCTGCCTGCCACATCCCGAAATTTTTGCCGCATTGGAGCCAGGTGCGCGCCTACTGGTCAATGACGGAAAGATTCGTCTGATCGTGCAGGATTGCGGTCAGGATTTTGCACATTGCACGGTCGAAGTCGGTGGCACGATTTCGAACCGCAAGGGTGTGAACGTGCCTGACGTGGTGCTGCCATTGGCAGCGCTGTCGGCCAAGGATCGCGACGATCTGGAATTTGTCTGCCAACTGGGTGTGGACTGGTTGGCGCTGAGCTTCGTTCAGCGTGCCAAGGATGTGTTCGAGGCGCGCGCACTGGCGGATGGCCGAGCATCGATCTTGTCCAAGATCGAAAAACCTGCTGCGGTCGAAGCTTTTGACGATATCCTTGACGCCTCAGACGGGATCATGGTTGCGCGGGGTGATCTGGGCGTCGAACTGCCTGTTTCGGCAGTCCCCCCGATCCAAAAACGTCTGGTGCGTAAATGCCGTACAGCCGCGAAGCCTGTGATTGTCGCAACCCAGATGCTGGAAAGCATGATCGAAAGCCCAATGCCCACACGGGCCGAGGTTTCGGACGTGGCCACCGCGATCTACGAGGGTACCGATGCAATCATGCTGAGTGCTGAATCGGCTGCTGGTTCTTATCCCATCGAGGCGGTTCAGACGATGAACAAGGTTGCCATCGAAGTTGAAGCTGACCCAACCTACACTCAGATTATTGCCGCGTCGCGTACCGCCAAGGGTACGACCATCGCTGATGGTATCGTGGCTGCGGCACGCGAGATTGCCGAAAAGACTGACATCAAAGCCATCTGCTGCTTCACTCAAAGCGGGACCACCGCCTTGCTCACCGCCCGTGAGCGTCCCGGTGTGCCTATCATCGCAATGACCCCCGCCACTGGCACCGCCCGCAGGCTTTGCCTGAGCTGGGGTTGTCATTGCGTCTTAACCCCTGAACAAGAGCGGTTCAAAGGTGCGGTCGTCAGCGCCGCTCGCGCCGCCCGTTCGGGTGGTTTCGCCGCTGAGACTGATCAGATTGTGGTCACCGCCGGCGTCCCTTTCAATGTTCCTGGCACCACCAACATCTTACGTATCGCCCCTTGTGATGAACGGCTGATCTACAACACTGATCCGGGCTAAGCCCGGATCACCACTACTAATTTCAGTTTGATACCAAGCGTATGCCTAATATTTGGGCATATAATAATATTTATTTACAGTGCCTTAGAAGTTTGAGGGTTGTATCCAGCAATAATCTCTCTGTTTTTGCGTGTTTTTTCGGGATACTTGCCCTTAGGGCGGTCTACTCAAGCAAGTTCCAGGTTCCGGCTGCCCTGCCGGGGGCGAGGGCCCCGGCCAAAGCAACAATAACGGAGGAACGGCATGACAACGAAAATTGTCATAGGACTGGACGGGACAGAAACCGGAGAACGCGCGATCGCCTTTGCCAAAGACTTGGCCGGGCGTATCGGTTCATGCGAGCTTCTGGCGGTTTATGTCATCGAATGGTCTCCTTTCACATTCCAGACACCAGAAGAGAACGCCCTGCGCCACAAACGGCGCGAAGAAGAGGTTGCGTTAGCCACGTCACGGATCATCGAGCCAGCGGTCGAAGCGTTGAAGGCTGCAGGATTCGAGGCGCGCGGCATCGTCCGTCACGGAGATGTGGCGGAAACGCTGAATGCAATCACGGTTGAAAACGGTGGCTCCCAGATCGTTGTGGGACGGGCCTCGGCAGATGGGTTCAAAAAACGCCTGTTTGGCAGTTCGACCCAGAACCTTGTCATGCACGCCGATGTTCCGGTTACGGTCGTGAACTGAGGGGAGAGATTATGATGAATATTCAGAACAAACTGAGTCTGGCAGCACTTGCCGCTCTGGTTGCGAGCCCCGCTGCCGCACAGGAGGCGGTCGGGTTGGACGATAAAATTAACCAGGCCTTCGCTGATTTCACAGGTCCTTTCGTCAGCTTTATCTTTGCTCCGTTTCCAGGCACCGGCTTCCCATGGATCGTGGGTTGGTTGGTGGTCGCGGCGACCGTCTTCACGCTTTACTTTGCCTTCGTGCAACTGCGTTTCTTCAGCCACGCGATCAGCCTTGTGAAAGGTGACTATTCTGACCCCAATGATGCGGGTGAGGTCAGCCACTTTCAGGCGCTGGCCACAGCTCTGTCTGGCACGGTCGGCCTCGGTAATATCGCCGGTGTGGCGGTGGCCGTCGGTATCGGTGGACCCGGTGCAACTTTCTGGATGATTGTCGCGGGCCTTCTGGGTATGGCGTCGAAATTCACCGAATGTACGCTGGGCGTGAAATACCGCAACGAATATGACGACGGGACCGTTTCGGGTGGTCCGATGTATTACATGTCCAAAGGGTTCAACGAATTGGGCCTGCCGGGCGGTAAAATCCTGGCCGTTCTGTTCTCGATCTTCTGTATACTTGGTGCGCTGGGTGGGGGCAATATGTTCCAGGCCAATCAGGCACACCAGCAAATCGCAGGCATCGTCGGAGATTACCCGGGCTGGATCACTGGCCTGGTCTTTGCAGGCATCGTCTTTGCAGTGATCGTGGGCGGCCTGAAATCCATCGCGCGCGTGACTGAGAAAGTCGTTCCTTTCATGGGCGTGATGTATGTGGCCGCGGCGCTGGTGATCATCCTGATGAACGCGGATCAGATCGGTTGGGCCTTTGGCCAGATCTTCGCAGGAGCCTTCACCGGTCTTGGTGTTGCTGGCGGTATGGTCGGCGCATTGATCCAGGGCTTCCGGCGTGCGGCGTTCTCGAACGAAGCGGGCGTTGGTTCTGCGGCGATTGCCCACTCGGCGGTTCGCACCAAAGAACCGATCACCGAGGGCTTTGTGTCTCTGCTGGAGCCGTTCATTGATACGGTTGTGATCTGTACCATGACCGCGTTGGTGATCATCATCACGCAGCAGCTGATCGTCGATCCGGAGACCGGAAACTATATGCTGAACGAAGCCGGTAATGCCATCGCAACGGTTGACGGAAACTCGGGCGTCAGCCTGACTTCAGCCGCCTTTGGCAGCGCGTTCAGTTGGTTCCCTTACGTTTTGGCAATCGCAGTAGTTCTGTTCGCCTTCTCGACCATGATCAGCTGGTCCTACTACGGCCTCAAGGCCTGGACCTACCTGTTTGGTGAGGGTCACACCAAGGAACTGGTGTTCAAGGTCATCTTCTGCATCTTCGTAGTCATCGGTGCAGCGGCTAACCTTGGCCCCGTTATCGACTTCTCGGATGCGGCGATCTTTGCCATGGCGGTTGTGAACGTCTTCGCGCTCTACTTCCTGATGAAAGTGGTACGTCAGGAACTGGCATCTTATGCAGAGCGTTTGAAGAGTGGTGAAATCCGCAAATTCGAACATTAATCCAAACCACCGGGGCGGCGCGTGTCGCCCCGGTGCCTAGCCAGCCTGCAAAAAGCGCAGATTCTGGCCCAAACCCCCTTGCCAGTATGATCGAACTTGCGTAAACGGCGCTTCTGATCGCGTGACCGGCCGAGATGGCATGCCGAGTCGCGTCTGAAACCGAACCCCGAAAGGAGACGGAAATGCCTAAGATGAAGACAAAGTCGAGCGCCAAAAAGCGCTTTAAGGTGACTGCGACCGGTAAGGTCCTTGCTGGCCAGGCCGGCAAACGGCACGGCATGATCAAGCGGACCAAGAAATTCATCCGCGACGCCCGTGGCAACACCACCCTGTCCGCCCCCGACGCCAAGATCGTCAAGGGCTACATGCCCTACGACCGCTAAGAGGAGATTAAGAGATGTCCCGCGTTAAAGGTGGAACCGTAACTCACGCCCGTCACAAGAAGGTCATCAAGGCTGCCAAAGGTTACTATGGCCGCCGCAAGAGCACCTTCAAGGTTGCCCGTCAGGCCGTAGACAAGGCCAACCAGTACGCAACCCGCGATCGCAAGAACCGCAAGCGCAACTTCCGCGCACTGTGGATCCAGCGTATCAACGCCGCTGTCCGTTCGCATGACGAGGCACTGACATATTCCCGCTTCATTAACGGCCTGAACTTGGCCGGTATCGAAGTGGACCGCAAAGTTCTGGCCGACTTGGCAGTGCACGAACCGGAAGCGTTCGGCGCGATCGTCGCCAAAGCACAGGCCGCGCTGGCTGCCTGAACCTCTTTCGAGAGACAGTGAATGAAAGGCCGTCCCAGTTGGGACGGCCTTTTTTTGAATCCGTAACGGGTGTCGATTGCGCCAGGTTGCCAAATTGAGCTCTCTAGGGCGATGAAGATAAATATCTCACCGCCTCCAACATCCTGGGCTGAATTGTACTGCAGACAACGCAACAAGCTCCTGCATCAGGGTGCAATGGTTGATGCGACCGATCCAATCCGCCTTGAGAAATGGTAGTGTGCAACGCCCGTGAAATGTCGTGAATTCAGTGGGATGATTTTATGAGATCGTTCAGACCATGGCGGGCATCGCAGGTGATTCCCGGTATGGGTGGCGGAGACGAAGGGATTCGAACCCTCGAGACGGTTTCCCGCCTACTCCCTTAGCAGGGGAGCGCCTTCGACCACTCGGCCACGTCTCCGCTGGCCGGTATATCCTTGCCTGTCATCCAGATACAAGGCGATTTTCTATGTCTGGAAAATTTTTCTGAATACCGATGATCAAACCCACAAGAAGGAGCGCTGGGGCTACCGGAAGCAGGGGTGCGAAACCCCCGAAATGCTGAAAAACATGCAAAACCTTGCCAACTCCACCTGTTCTGGCGCATATTTGTCTAGTTTTAAGGCTCTAATAACTATTCAGATTTAGCTTTCTGAGGCGACAGATATCGGGCGTGGGGTGTTTGGCACCCTGGTAGGTACCTTTTGGGGGAAGGGGACTTGGGTTTGGTCTGGTTGAAATTGTTTTGTGTTTTCTTGGTTCTAGCGACGCTGCCTGCGTCGGCCATCGCATCAATCGGAAAAGTGCTCAGTGCTAAACCGGGCGCGGATATTATCCGGGCCGGTAAAAAGATACGCTTGCGTGAAGGGATGGATGTTGTTTCAGGCGATACTATTTCGACCGACAGATCAGGCGTGGTTCAATTGGTGTTCGTAGATGAAACCAAGATTGCGGTTGGTCCGAACGCTCGAATGATCCTGGATGTCTCGATGCTGCGAGGCAATAGGAAGGCAAAAAACTTCACCGTGCAGGCGCTGGGCGGCAGTTTCCGTTTCATTTCGGGCAAAAGCAGAAAGCGCGCTTATTCGATCAAAACGCCCGATGCCACCATGGCCGTGCGGGGAACGACATTTGATATGTGGATTACATCCGGCAGCCAAAGCGCGATGCTGGTTATCGAGGGCACCGTTCAGATGTGCGGCCGACGCGGGTCGTGCCGGTCGGCAAGCCGACAGTGCAGTCTCTTTGCGACCGGTTCGGGCGGTCAGGTGGGGCGCCCGATAGATAAGGAGCAGTATGACAAAGCGCTAAAAGGTGGTTTCCCCTTCATACGCTCGCAAACGCAACTGCTGCCACCGTTTCGGGTGAGTGCAGAAGGGTGTTCGGGCAGACAGGCTCAGGCCCCAAAGATTGAATCTGAAAGGCCAGAGCGGCGCGAAGCGCGGCGGCAAACGGAACAAGGTCGTTCTGAGGTGTCGGCGGCCCGCGAAAGCGGGCGATCCGAAGCGCCAGACCGGGCCTCTGCCAGCGCCGAAGGGCGTTCCGGGACATCAGCGCGCGCAGGTGTAAGCGCCTCGGGTGAAACGAGAACATCCGTAAACGCATCCAGTGGAGATAGCGGTGGATCGGGTGTCAGGGCAACGGCGACGGCAGGTAACGCTTCAGCGATAGCTGGTTGGTAGCATCAGGTTACATATATTTTCATGTTCCCCTGCGCCTGGAAGGTGAACGTGGTGGGTAAGATAAGAGACAAAATTGGGCATCGATTAGTATTCAGGCTTGTAGGCTTGGGGCTGATCTTGATGGGCTGCTTCATTAGGGTCGCGGATCCGTATCCCGTTCAAATGTCCAGATTGATTTACTTCGATATCCTGCAGCGGATTTCACCACGGGCCTACAACCCGGATCTGCCGGTCCGCGTGGTGGATATTGATGAAAGGTCTCTGGCAGAATGGGGCCAATGGCCTTGGCCTCGTACCCTGTTGGGTCAGATGGTCGAACGATTGGGCGAATACGGTGCCGCTGCGATTGCCTTTGATATGCTGTTTGCCGAGCCCGACCGATACTCTCCGATGCGATTGTTGCAAGACCCGACCTTGTCCGGACTACTGCAGGTGGATCAGGCCGCGATCGATCTGGACAATGACGTCAGATTTGGGGACGAAATTGCGAGATGGCCAGTGGTTCTGGGTGTGGCAGCCCGGCAAACCGATAGCGGTTCGGCCATTGTACCGAAGGCGGGGTTAGTTGAAATCGGAGAGAACCCCGCAGCTGGCCTTGTCAGCGTTGCCCACTGGACCTCTCTGGCGCCGCCATTGGGGGAAGAAGCGGCCGGGATCGGGGGTGTTAATGTTTCGCCCCAAGGAAGTTTGGGTGTGGTGCGACGGGTCCCTGTGCTTTGGTCCGGGCCCAACGGTGTATTACCTGCGCTTGGGGTTGAAGCCCTGCGGGTGGCCATGGGCGAATCCGTTTATTTTGCCGAAGGATCGCAGGACGAGATCGGCATCATGCTTGAGGTTGGTCTGGGTGATTTTGTGCTGCCGACCACCGAGAATGGCGAGATCTGGGTGCGTTACAGACGGGACAATCCTGGCCTGTATCTGTCGGCCGATGATGTCATGCGCAGCGGTAGTGATCCAACGCTTCAGTCAGAGATAGAAGGACGGATCATCCTGGTCGGCACCTCTGCGGCGGGCCTGTTCGATATGCGCGAAACGGCACTGGGTGAATCTGTTCCCGGTGTTTCGATCCACGCCCAGATTATCGAACAGATCATCCTTGGCGATGTGCTGAGCAGATCGGATGTTACCTCTGCACTTGAGCTGCTGGCGTTCGTGATCCTGGGCGTCGTTGTCACAGTGGTCATGTCCAACTATGGGGCGGTCGCTTCTTTTGCTGCAGGCGGTGTTGCCGCATCGGCCGTAATTGCCATCAGTTGGTTGGCGTTCCAGAACCAGTCGGTTCTGTTTGATGCGACCTTCCCTTTGGCCGGAGGTATGGCCAATTTCGGGCTTCTGGCCGGGTACCTCTTTGTTTCGACCGAGCGGGAGAAGCGGGTGATCCGCCAGACTTTCTCGCATTATGTCGCACCGGAAATCCTCGATGAGATGGAGGCCAATGGGCATCAACTGCAATTGGGAGGTGAATCTCAGGAGATCACGGTGATGTTTTCGGACATTCGGGGCTTCACGCCATTGTCCGAGTCTGTATCAGCCACCGATCTGGTGGCCCTGCTGAATGCGCTGTTCTCAGAGATCGGGGATCAGATTCTGGTCGAGCGTGGAACGATCGACAAGTTCATCGGCGATGCGGTTATGGCTTTTTGGAATGCACCGCTGCCCGTGGATGACCACCCGTGCCGCGCTGCCTTGGCCGCGCTGAAGATGCGCGGCGCGCTAGATAAGTTCAACACTTTGCCCATCATGCGCGGGCGTCCTCCCATCGCACTGGCGACAGGCTGCGCAACCGGAGCCGCCTGCGTCGGCAATATCGGCTCGCGGCGCCGGTTCAATTACACAGTAATCGGAGATGTGGTGAATGTGGCAGCGCGGATCGAACAAAACTGCCGACATGTGGATTATGATATTCTAGTCTCAGACTCTATTCGCCGTGTCACCAATTCTGATCTTGCGCTGCTAGAGGCGGGCTTCGTGGATTTGAAAGGTAAAAGCGAGCCAGAGCCTGTTTATGTACTGGTCGGAGATCGGGAAGTTGCAGGCAGTGCATCGTTTCAAAAGCTGCAGACCGCACACATAGGTCTACTAGAGGCGATACGCGCACGGGAGTCACAGACCGTAGTCGCTGGATTGTGCAAGGAATGTGCCAAGCATGCGATGGCGGTTGAGCCAGGTTTGGCATCATTCTATCGCGCGCTACCGGGGCGCATGGCGGATTTCCGATCAGAGGTGCTTCATGCGCGGCCGGTGTTTAGTCATCATCATGGTCTGCGCGAAGGTGCAGAGTAAGTACTTCGCCATATGCTTTGGAAAAGAGAACGGGGCGCTGTTGAAAATCAACTGCGCCCCGCCGGAAGTATCAATCTCGCCCCCTCGAATACCATCTAAAACAACACGGGCTAAAACTTTCGATATATTCGAGATCGACCTTCTGTCCCTATATTTAACGAATTCGGCAGGGTAGACAGTGAAGAAGTTCACATTACCCTGAAATTGTTTAAATTTTTTCTTAACGCCAGTCGAAAAACCCTGGTCCGGCCTGTTTCAACAGAGAGGCGGCCATTGTCTGACCCAGTTTTGCGCCGTCTTCGAGCGCCCCGGTGGCCTCTTCGCTGATCGCCTCGGAACCGTCCGGGCGCAGAACTTCTCCACGCAGATGCAGTTGGCCATCTTGGACTTGTGCCAGACCGGCGATCGGTGTTTCGCATGAGCCATCCAGCCCGGCCAGCAGGCTGCGTTCAGCCGCAAGGCGTTGGCTTGTTTCAACATGATGAATCGCTGCCAGCATCTCGGCGGTGCGGCTATCGTCGCTGCGCCGTTCAATGCCGATGGTGCCCTGCGCAATGGCAGGTAGCATGTCATCAGGCGATATAGCAGTCGCGGGGACGTCTTTCATATCCAAGCGGCGCAATCCGGCCATGGCCAGGAAGGTACAATCGGCCACGCCATCTGCCAGCTTCTTCAGGCGAGTCTGCACATTGCCGCGAAACTCGACCACTTTCAGATCGGGCCGCCGATTCAGCAACTGCGCCCGGCGGCGCAACGATGAAGTCCCGACAACTGCGCCCTCTGGCAGATCGTGAATCGAACTCAGAGTCGGCGAGATAAACGCATCGCGCACATCCTCGCGCGGCAGGAATGTATCCAGCACCAGCCCGTCAGGCTGTTCGACGGGCATGTCCTTGGTCGAATGTACGGCGATGTCGATCTCACCTTTCAGCATCGCCTCTTCGATTTCCTTGGTGAACAGACCCTTGTTGCCAATCTCTTTCAGCGGCCGGTCCGCGTCGATCATGGCGCGGTTGTCACCGGTGGTCTTGATTACCACGATCTCAAACGCGTCCTCAGGCAGGTCGAAAGCGGCGCCAAGTCTCTGACGGGTTTCATAGGCCTGCGCCAGCGCCAGCGGAGATCCACGGGTGCCGATTTTCAGAGGCGATGCGGGGGTAGGCAATATCAGACTCATGTGCACAGCTTTAGTCGCGTCACATTGCCCTGACAATGGGGGCAGAGCTTGACAAATTGCCACTGAAGGCCGACGCGTTGCACCAAACCGGAACACTGGGGGCACGAATGGCCGAGACAAAGAAATTGCTACGGGCGCTGGCGGGGGAAGTGCAGGATGTGCCGCCGATCTGGATGATGCGACAGGCCGGGAGGTATTTGCCTGAATATCGTGCAACGCGCGCACAGGCCGGAGATTTCCTGTCTCTTTGCTATAACCCCGAGCTTGCCGCCGAAGTCACCCTTCAGCCCATTCGCCGCTACGGCTTTGATGCCGCGATCCTGTTTGCTGATATCCTGCTTGTGCCGCAGGCGCTGGGTGCGGATTTGTGGTTTGTCACCGGCGAAGGTCCTCGCCTTTCGACAATTACACGGGAGTCGGAGTTTGATGCGCTGAAGCCGGTTGATGCAATTCATGAGACGCTCTCTCCGGTGTATGAAACCGTGCGTATTCTTTCGCGTGAGCTTCCTTCTGAGACAGCTCTGATCGGATTTGCAGGCGCGCCCTGGACAGTGGCTACCTACATGATCGCCGGACGGGGCACCCCGGATCAGGGGCCAGCCCATGCGCTGCGCGAAGAAAACACTGCGCTGTTCGAGGCGCTGTTGGATCGGATCACGGCCGCGACAATTGAATACCTGTCTGCCCAAATCGAGGCAGGGGCCGAGGTTGTCAAAATATTTGATAGTTGGGCGGGATCATTGAAGGGCGAAGCGTTTCAGAAATACGCCGTAGAACCCTGTCGCGAGATTACTGCTGCCATAAAGGCCCGCCATCCGGGCATTCCCGTCATCGGTTTCCCACGCGAAGCGGATCAGGGTTACATCGGTTTCGCCAAGGCCACCGATGTGGATTGTGTCGCGCTGGACAATTCTGTGTCGCCCGAATGGGCTGCTGCGAATGTGCAAGTCGATGGGTGTGTGCAGGGCAATCTGGCTTCATCGCATATGGTGACAGGCGGGCAAGCGCTTGTCGATGAGACGCGGCGGATTGTCGAAGCCTTCTCAAAAGGACCGCATATCTTCAATTTGGGTCATGGTATTACGCCAGATGCGGACCCTGAGAACGTTCAATTGATGATCGATACGGTGCGCGAGCGGTAAGCCTGGCGAGGGGGGCAGCCCCCTCTTGGCCTGCGGCCAATTCACCCCCGAGGTATTTTTAGCCAGATGAAGCGGGAGGAAGTTCGTTCAAAATCTCATTTGTATGCTCTCCGCGTTTGGGGCTGGGCCGCGGTTGCCAGTTGTAGGTTGAGAATCTAGGAGCGGCTGCGGCTTGACGTGTTTCGTCGTGGTCGATCCATGTTTGGCGAGCCGAATTCATAGGGTGATCCCGTGCTTCTTGTGGACTTAGGACCGGCGCAACGCAGGCGTCCGTGCCTTGAAACAGCGCCGCCCATTCGTCGCGCGGCTTCTCGGCAAAGATTTTGCTCAACCGCTTCGTCAGGTTGGGCCACGTCGCATGGTTATATTGCTGAGCGAATTCCGCGTCATCGCTGAGCCCGAGGATGTCCAGGAAGTGAGCATAGAATTTTGGCTCCAGACATTGAACTGAGATGAAGCCGCCATCTGCGCAGGCGTAGGTTCGGCTCCAATGCGGTCCGTCAAGCAGGCTTTGACCCCGGGTGTCGGACAGGTTGCCGGTTTGGCGCAGGCTCATCAGCAAATTCATCATGTGTGCCGAGCCATCGTAGATGGCGGCGTCCACCACCGTGCCTTTGCCTGTGCTCCGGGCATTCAGAAGCCCGGCGAGCAGACCTGCAACCAGATACATCGCACCACCGCCGATATCCCCGACTAGTGTTGCGGGCGTCAAAGGCGGTTGGCCGGGCGGCGACGCGTAGGATAAAGCCCCTGAAAGGGCGATATAGTTGAGATCATGGCCCGCTGTCTCAGAAAGTGGGCTATGCTGCCCCCAGCCTGTCATTCGGCCATAGACCAGCTTTGGGTTCAGGTGATGACAGTCTTCCGGCCCCAGCCCCAGTTTTTCCATCACGCCGGGGCGAAAACCCTCGATCAGCGCATCAGCCGTTGCGATCAGCCGTTTTGCAACGCTAAGATCCAGAGGGTCTTTGAGGTCCAGCGCAATTGATCGTTTGCCGCGATCCAGCAGCGAACGTTCAGGCATACCCGGAGTGACGGCGGACCCTTTGCGATGGATGGTGATGATATCGGCGCCCATATCCGCCAGCAGCATGGCCGCGAAGGGGGCTGGGCCCAGCCCTTCGATTTCGATGATGCGTATGCCGTGCAGCATGTCTTCCTCCTGCGGCGCAGGGTTTCTGTTGGGCGGAACGAATGCAAGCGAAGAATCCCGATCCAGTGCCTTGGTTTGAGCAAACTGGTTGCCTGCATCGATGTTTCAGGGCTAGGTCTTTGTGGTCTGCCGTAGGATTAAAAAGAGGTTGAGAGATGCAGTTAAGCGATACCCGTGAAATTCAGGCGCCGCCTGCCGCCGTTTACGCTGCGTTGCTGGACCCTGAAGTATTAAAAGCCTGCATCAGCGGCGCGCAGGAGATTACCGGTGATCCAACCGAGGGGTATAATGCGACCGTGGTGCAAAAGGTTGGCCCTGTGAAGGCGACTTTCAAAGGCACAGTGACCATGTCCGACATGATTGAGCCCGAACGCCTGACCATCGCAGGTGAGGGCAAGGGGGGCGCTGCAGGCTTTGCCAAGGGAAGCGCAGATGTAACCTTCGCGCCCAGCGAGGCTGGTGGCACCCTTCTGACCTACGAGGTCGAGGCTAAGGTGGGTGGCAAACTGGCTCAGCTGGGCAGCCGCCTGATTGATGGGTTTGCCAAGAAGATGGCCGATCAGTTCTTCGCCAATCTTCAAGAATATTTCGAAGGTCCGCCACCGCAAGAAGACGCTGCCGAAGAAGAGACCAAGTCAGGCTGGCTAGGTCGCCTGACGGGACGAGACTGAACCCTGCGCACACGCGCATGGCACTGTGCGGAATTGGACTGTTCGACGATGGTCCGTCACGATAGGTTGCGGGGTCAGAACGAGGTTACGCATGACGACCATATTGTCGATCCGGGATTTGCGGAAGTCTTATGCCGATGGGTTTGAGGCGCTGAAAGGTGTGTCTCTGGACATTGAAGAAGGTGAGATTCTAGCGCTGTTGGGCCCCAATGGGGCGGGTAAAACAACGCTGATCTCGACTGTGTGCGGTATTACCACGCCGACTTCGGGCTCGGTCACCGTAGGTGGCCATGACATCCAGACCGAGTATCGCGCAGCCCGCAAGATGATTGGGCTGGTGCCGCAGGAAATCGCGCTGGAACCGTTCGAGAAGGTCTGGAACACTGTCCGCTTTTCGCGCGGGCTGTTCGGTCATAGCGGAGACAACGCTAGGATCGAGGAAATCCTGCGCAAGCTGTCCCTATGGGACAAACGCCGTAACGCAATCAAGGAACTATCCGGAGGCATGAAGCGACGTGTGCTGATCGCGAAAGCCTTGGCGCATGAGCCAAGGGTGCTGTTTCTGGATGAACCCACCGCCGGCGTAGATGTCGAGCTACGTAAGGACATGTGGGAGATCGTGGCCGAATTGAAGCAGGCTGGTGTCACCATCATCCTGACCACTCACTACATCGAGGAAGCCGAGGCAATCGCCGACCGTGTGGGTGTCATCGACAAGGGTGAGCTTTTGCTCGTGCAGGACAAAGACACATTGATGGCGCAGATGGGCAAAAAGCAGATTGAGGTCATGTTGACCGAGCCTATTTTATCGGTTCCCGACGTTCTGTCCGATCATCAACTGACGCTCAACGGTGCAGGCGATGCGCTGATCTATACTTACGACACCAATGCCGAGCGCACGGGCATCACCACTCTTCTCAATGATGTTGCACAGGCCGGTCTAATGCTGCGTGATGTGCAGACGCGGCAATCGAGCCTTGAAGAGATTTTCGTCAACCTCGTGTCCGGAGAACCCGCATGAACTGGTCCGCTATTACTGCCATCTACCGGTTTGAAATGGCCCGGTTCTTTCGCACACTGGCGCAGAGTTTTCTGTCGCCGGTCCTGTCGACCTCGCTTTATTTCGTGGTGTTTGGCACTGCCATCGGCAGTCGCATTCAAGAGATTGAAGGCGTGTCCTACGGGGCCTTCATTGTGCCGGGTCTTATCATGTTGTCCGTAGTGATGCTGTCAATCTCGAACGCGTCCTTTGGCATCTACTTTCCCAAATTCTTGGGTACGATTTATGAGTTGCTTTCAGCCCCCATCAATTTCATCGAGATTGTGATTGGTTATGTGGGCGCGGCCGCAACTAAGGCACTGTTTGTAGGTCTTGTCATTCTGGCCACTGCGACGTTCTTTGTGGACATTCGCATTGAACACCCGTTTGCCATGGCGGCTTTCCTGATCTTGTCTTGCCTCAGTTTCTCGCTGCTGGGGTTTATCGTGGGCATTTGGGCCGGAAATTTTGAGCAAATGTCGCTTGTCCCCCAGCTTGTTGTGACGCCCCTGATTTTTCTGGGTGGGACGTTTTACTCGATCTCGATGCTACCTCCGCTTTGGCAGACGATCACTCTGTTCAACCCTGTGGTTTATCTGATTTCCGGGTTCCGCTGGTCATTCTATGGTATCGCAGATGTCCCGATATTTTGGAGCCTTCTGGCCATACTAGCCTTCACCGGAATATGCCTCGCGATCATTGGCTGGATCTTCAAAACCGGTTGGCGCATCCGCAGCTAGGGCGTTGCATTTTTGCCCATCAGGTGTGTGAAATTGGTTCACGTCGCGTTTATGGCGCTTCGGGTCTCTTGTTTACGGCTCCGGCGCGCTCTACATCGGCTTCCATGAAACTCAGCCTGCCCTTCATGAAAAAGCCGCCACTTGTGGCCGTTGTTCGCCTGTCCGGTGCCATTGGAATGGCCGGGCGAGGGTCGATGAACGCGACCGCTCTGGCACCGGTGTTGGAGAAAGCCTTTCGCAAGGGCAAGCCCGCTGCGGTCGCGCTGGAGATCAATTCGCCGGGCGGCTCCCCCGTTCAAAGCTCATTAATCGGTGCGCGTATCCAACGGCTGGCGGAAGAGCTTAAGATCCCTGTCTACGCCTTCGTCGAAGACGTGGCGGCTTCGGGTGGATATTGGTTGGCGGTTTCAGCGGATGAGATTTGGGCCGATGACAGTTCGGTTCTGGGGTCGATCGGCGTGATATCGTCGGGATTTGGCGCGCATGTTTTTCTGGCACGTCAGGGCTTTGAACGGCGCGTACATACTGCGGGTCAGTCGAAATCAATGCTCGACCCGTTTGCTCCGGAAAAGAAAGAAGACATTGCACGGCTCAAAGTGCTGCTGGGCGATATCCACGAGAATTTCATAACCCATGTGAAATCTCGCCGGGACGGCAAGCTGGACAGCAGCGCTGATCTGTTCAACGGCGAGGTCTGGCTGGCCCGTCGCGCGCAACAGCTGGGCCTGATCGATGGTATTGCCCATCTGAAGCCCAAGATGCAGGAGAAGTTTGGCGACAAAGTCAGGTTCCGCCGCTATGGCCTGCGCAAACCGATCTGGTCGCGCTTCGGCGCGACGCTGGCGCAGGATGCCATAGCCGGGTTTGAGGAGCGCGCTGCCTACGCGCGTTTCGGGTTGTAGAGTGATCATCAAAGCAGTCACCTTGTTCCTGATCGCCATGGGCGTTCTGGCGATGTTCGGCAAGCTACGCTTTCCTGGACAGAAACGATTGAGTTCTGCGAAATGTCCGCGTTGTGGGCGGTTTAGGATCGGCAAAGGCCCGTGTCCTTGCGAAGAAGGAGGCCGTGGATGACGGCATGGCTGTTCTCCGGCCTCGGGCTGCTGATCCTGTTGTTGGCAGGCGATGCGCTGGTGCGAGGGGCCGTGAACCTCAGCCTGCGGTTGGGGGTTCCCGCCCTGATCGTCAGCCTGACAATAGTTGCCTTTGGAACTTCGGCCCCTGAGCTGCTGATTGCAATCAGCGCCATCAAGGAAAACGCGCCGGGCATTGCTTTGGGTAACGTGGTGGGCTCGAATACAGCGAATATCTTGCTGGTTCTGGGATTGCCCGCGCTTCTGGCGACCTTGCACACAAGTGAGTGCGACAGCCGCAAGAACTACATCTTCATGCTTCTGGCGTCGGTGTTATTTATCGGGTTGGCTTTTTGCGGGGTCTTTAATCTGCTCAGCGGGGCAATTTTGCTGGCTGCGTTGGCTCTGATCCTCGGCAACGCGTTTCGCGAAGCACATGCGCACCGTAAAGCCTGTGGTGAAGCTTGTGCCGATGAGGACGAGCTTGAGGGTCTTGAGGAAGCAGATCCTGACATGCCTTATTGGAAGGTGGCGATCTACCTGATCCTCGGCTTGATCGGACTGCCAATGGGTGCGCATCTGCTGGTCGAAAATGCGACCGTCATTGCCCGGAACTATGGTGTGAGCGAAACAGTGATCGGCCTTACGCTGATCGCGGTGGGTACGTCCCTGCCGGAACTGTCGACAACCGTCATGGCTGCCCTGAGGCGACAAGCGGATGTGGCACTGGGTAACGTCATCGGATCGAACATGTTCAATCTGCTGGCCATTGTCGGCATTACGACCTTGTTTGGGCGTATTCCCGTCGATCCTGAATTCCTGCGTTTCGATCTGTGGGTGATGCTCGGCGCGTCGCTCTTGTTGGTTCCTTTTGTATTCTTCAAGAAAGATATCACACGCGTCTGGGGCCTGATCTTGACAGCGCTCTATGTGATCTATGTTGCAAGCCTGTTAGCCTGACCTGACGAGGAGAATGAGCCCATGACCCGAGCATTGGTGACCGGTGCCGGTAAACGCCTTGGTCGTGCCATGGCGCTGTATTTGGCGCAGCGCGGAATGAATGTCGCTGTGCACTATTCCAGTTCGGATCAGGCCGCGCGTGAAACGGTTGATGAGGTTCAGGCGCTGGGCCGAAGGTCAGTTGCGCTGCAGGCCGATCTGCTTGATGAGGGGCAAGTCAGCTCATTGCTGCCGCGTGCAGCTGAGGCGCTGGGTGGTCCGATCACCTGTCTGGTCAACAATGCATCGATATTTGAGTATGACAATATCCACACAGCTACCCGCCAAAGCTGGGATCGGCATCTCGACAGCAATCTGCGCGCACCATTCGTACTGACCCAAGCCATGGCCGAGCAGGGGTTGCAGTCGGAGCTTGATGATCAGGGAGAGCCTCTAGCGATTGGGCTGATCGTGAACATGGTGGATATGCGGGTGCGTAAACTGACGCCTGAGTTCATGTCATACACGATTGCCAAGATGGGGTTGTGGGCCTTGACCCGGACTGCAGCGCAGGCTCTGACACCCGCAATCCGTGTGAACGCGATCGGCCCCGGTCCAACGCTGCAGGGTCATCGCCAAAGTGATGCTCATTTTAGCGCTCAGCGGCAGAACACGATTCTGGAGCGCGGCGCGAACCCGTCGGATATTACTGCTGCGCTGGGATACTTTCTGGATGCACATGCCGTTACGGGGCAGCTTCTTTGCGTCGATGGTGGGCAACATTTGGGTTGGCAAACACCCGATGTTCTTGGTGTAGAATAAGTAAATCTGCTGCAAGTTTTGCACCGCTCTCATCTCTGTTACTCGAGCGTTACAAAAATGTCTTAATTTTCATACACTTGTCTCAGATCAACAAATTTATCTTTTAAAAACAACACCATAATTTCCTGCCTATTTTTTGTGCAGATCAACGAATAGGCAAGGATTCAAGGGAAAATCACGATGCCCCTAAAGTTATCTGCACAGTTATCCACAGAAGTCGTGGATTTGTTTTCTCTTGATCTGAAGCGCACAAGATTGCAGCCATGGTCAGAGAATCATATCTCAGACTCATGACCGCCAGCACCGATCCCGAATCGTCGACCCAAGCCACCGGCTATGCCTGCATTCAGCGTTATGCGAAAACGCTGGACAGCTCGCCGGGTGTGTATCGGATGTTGGATGGGGACAGCCGAGTTCTTTACGTAGGTAAAGCGCGAAACCTGAAGGCGAGGGTATCGAACTACACCCGCCCGGGACATTCGGGTCGGATCGAGAAAATGATCGCCGCAACTGCCTCGATGATGTTTCTGACCACTCGGACCGAGACCGAGGCGCTGCTGCTGGAACAGAACCTGATCAAGCAGCTCAAGCCCAAATACAACGTATTGTTGCGGGATGACAAAAGCTTCCCGAATATTCTGGTCGCCAAGGATCATGCCTTTCCGCAGATCAAAAAGCACCGAGGGGCGAAGAAAGAAAAGGGGGCTTATTTTGGCCCCTTCGCCAGTGCAGGCGCGGTGAACAGGACGCTGAACCAGCTGCAAAAGGCGTTCCTGCTGCGGAACTGTTCGGATTCCATGTTCGATAGCCGGACCCGGCCGTGCCTGCTCTATCAGATCAAGCGATGTTCTGGGCCGTGCGTCGGACTGATCTCGGAAGCCGATTATCGTGAAAGCGTTAAGGATGCCGAAAGGTTCCTGTCAGGCCGATCTACCAAAGTGCAGGAAGATCTCGCCGCGCAGATGATGGCTGCCTCCGAGGCGATGGAGTTCGAACGAGCCGCCGGTTTGCGCGACCGTATCCGGGCGCTGACGCAGGTGCAGACGTCTCAGGGCATCAATCCGCGCGGCGTGGCCGAGGCTGACGTCATTGGCCTCTATATGGACAGCGGTCAAGCCTGCGTTCAGGTGTTTTTCATCCGGGCCAACCAGAACTGGGGTAACCGCGATTTCTATCCGCGCGTCGGCCCGGATGTGTCACAGGCTGAGGCGATGGAAGCGTTCCTGGGCCAGTTCTATGACAACAAGGAACCACCCCGGCAGTTGATCCTGTCTGATGCAATCGAGAATGCCGATCTGATGCAGGAGGCATTGTCGGAAAAAGCTGGACGCAAGGTGGAAATCCTGGTGCCCCAGCGCGGTGAAAAGCAGGAACTGATCGCCGGTGCCTTGCGCAACGCACGTGAATCGCTGGCCCGGCGGATGTCGGAAAGTGCCACGCAGGCCAAATTGCTACGCGGTGTGGCCGAGGCCTTTGATCTGGACGCGCCACCGAACCGGATCGAAGTTTATGACAACTCTCACATTCAAGGCACCAATGCCGTGGGTGGCATGATCGTCGCGGGCCCAGAGGGGTTCATGAAAAACGCCTATCGCAAGTTCAACATCCGCGGCGATGATCTAACCCCCGGCGATGACTTCGGCATGATGAAAGAGGTCCTGACCCGCCGTTTTACGCGCCTGCAAAAGGAAGATCCGGATCGGGACAAAGGGCATTGGCCCGATCTGCTGCTGATCGACGGTGGCGCGGGGCAGGTGGGCGCCGTACATGAGATCATGGCCCAGCATGGGGTCGAGGACATCCCGATGGTCGGTGTTGCCAAGGGTGTTGATCGAGATCACGGCAAGGAAGAGTTCCACCGCATCGGGCAGCGCCCTTTTGCGCTGAAACGCAACGATCCCGTATTGTACTTTATCCAGCGCTTGAGGGATGAGGCGCATCGCTTTGCCATCGGCACCCATCGCGCGAAACGCGCCAAGGCGGTTGGTGCAACGCCACTGGACGAAATCCCCGGCGTCGGGGCCGCGCGCAAACGCGCCCTGCTGACTCATTTCGGCAGCGCCAAAGCGGTGAGCCGAGCCAATTTGGCGGATCTTAAAGCCGTCGAGGGGATTTCAGCCGGGTTGGCGCAGAAGGTCTATGACTTCTTCCATGACAAGGGCTAGGCCTTTCGCCCCCGCCAAAGGATATAGAGGCCCGACGCCACGATGAGGCCGCAGCCAATCCACATGGTCTGATCCAATCGCTCGCCAAACATCACCACGCCCAAGCCGATACCGAACAACAGCCGCGAATAGCGAAACGGCGTCACAGATGAGACCTCGCCGGTGCGCATCGCCTTCATCAGCGCGGCATAGGCCATGACCCCCATCACAATCGCCCCGCCCATGTGCAGGCTGACATTAGGCGTCAGAGTTTGCAGCGGTGTTCCTTCCCAGAATCGATAAGCCAAACCCGCGACAATGATGCAGAGGAAGCCATAGAACCCCAGAACCTCAGTGCCCAGTGTTGCGGGCGCGGCGCGGCTGGCCAGATCGCGCCCCGCAAAGCCGAGCATCCCCAGCACGGCAAGGATTGACAGGGCCGAGAAGCTGTCTCCGGTCGGTTGGATGATGATCACAACGCCAACAAGACCGATAAAAATGGCGCTCCATCGCCGCCAGCCGACGGATTCTCCAAAGAACAACGCGGCCCCTGCGACGACAACCAGTGGTGTGGCCTGAAGGATCACCGTAGCCGAGGACAGTGGCGTCAAAGCGATCGCCAATACATAGAAAAGCCGTCCAAGGATCTCGAAGACCACACGTACCTTCATCGGGCGCGACAGCACGTCGGGTTGGAACAGACGCGTGCTACGTACTGTGGCAACCGCGGCATAGATCACTGCACCACCAGCACCGAAAAGAACAAGCACTTGCCAGATCGGGATCGACGCCGAAGCCGCCTTAAGCAGCGCATCCTCCAGCGCGAACAGTGCCATTGCGGCGACCATCCAGGCGCTGCCGATCAGATTTGACCGGGGATCGGTTTGAATATGCGGTGTCATGTCAGCTCTGGGGTGTTGTCTGGTTGGCCAGCCGACAATCTGACGCCAAAGCAATCAAGTGCCAAGATGAAACCTGTAATGTGACCACCGCTGCGACGCTTTGACTTTTAAGACAGCAAACGCTTGTGTTGGGTCAGTTTTTTAAGCCCCTGTCTTTTCTGTCTTGAACCGGCGATGTAGGGTCCAAGCCATGAAATGGAACCTGCCGAATATTCTGACTGTACTGCGCCTAGTGGCGGCCCCCGGTCTCGCCGTGATGTTTCTGTATTTCACCCGTCCCTATGCGGATTGGTTTGCTTTGATCCTGTTCCTGTCAGCGGCGATCACCGATTGGTTCGACGGGTATCTGGCGCGCGCCTGGAAACAGGAAACGAAGATTGGCGCCATGCTGGATCCCATTGCCGACAAGGCAATGGTGGTAATCGCGCTGATGATATTGGTGGGCTATTCGACTGAACACTGGACACCATGGCTGGTCCTGCCCGCGACAGTGATCCTGTTTCGCGAAGTCTTTGTCTCAGGCTTGCGAGAGTATCTGGGCGATGTGGCCGGAACCCTGAAGGTCACCAAGCTAGCCAAGTGGAAAACGACGGCACAGATGGTAGCGATCGCGATCCTGTTCTCGCAGGGGATATTCGAGCACCATTTTGTGATGGCCACGTTTGGCATGGATGCGACAACCATTGACCAGGTTCTGGCAGGGCAGGTCGAGGACCTGAACAACATCCGCTGGCATCTTGAGGCCATGTTCTGGTCAGGTCGTATCGGGTTATGGCTGCTCTGGATTGCCGCGACGCTGACATTGATCACAGGCTATGACTACCTACGTAAAGCCATGCCCCACCTGAAGGAGAGCTAACCGATGAACGTGCTGTATTTCGCCTGGGTGCGCGAACGCATCGGCCTGCCGAAAGAGAAGATTGAAACCGAGGCAGCAACAGTCAGCGATTTGGTCGCGGAACTGAGCGCGCGTGAGGATCGCTATGCTGCTGCCTTTGCTGATCTGTCGGCCCTGCGCGTGGCGCTGGACCAAGAGCTTTCGGATTTTGACGCCCCGCTGACCGGTGTGCGCGAGGTTGCGTTCTTTCCGCCCATGACGGGTGGCTAGAATGCGGATCGTCGTGCAGGAGGCTCCGTTCGATCTGGGGGCCGAAGCCAACGCTTTTGCCGCCGGGGACGATACCAACGGGGCCATCGTGACCTTCACAGGCGTTGTGCGCGATCTGGCTTCGGGCGATCTGGATGTGATGGAGATCGAGCACTATCCTGGCATGACCGAACGCGCCCTAACCAAGATCGCGGAAGAGGCGCAAGCCCGTTGGTCACTGGGCAACGTTCTGGTGATCCACCGCCACGGAAGGCTTGCCCCGGGTGACCGTATCATGATGGTCGCCACCGCCGCACCGCACCGCAAAGATGCGTTTGAGGCGGCGGAATATCTGATGGATTACCTTAAGTCTCGCGCGCCATTCTGGAAGAAGGAAATCACCACGTCCGGAGCAGAATGGGTGACTGCCAAGGACGAGGATGAAGACGCGCTGACCCGCTGGTAGGGTGCCTAGTCTGCGTTGTTGATCCGCCCGCGCATCTCTTCGGCTTCCTGCCGCGCCGCGCGCAGCCCTTCCATTGCGGCATTCAACTCGGCTTCGGTTTGAGTCAGCTGGTTGGTCAGCTCTGCCTCGCGCTGCTGAAGATATGTGATTGCCTGATCGCGTGTTTCTTCGGCCTCGTGCAGTTCCTGACTCATGCGGTCAAGATCGGCCACGTCGCTTTGGCGAACACGGGACAGCCGATGGGCCAGCCAGTTGGCGAACCAACCCATGCAGAAAGCTGCGAACAGGATGATGGCTGTGGCGATGATGAATTCTGTTCTGTTCAACTTACTGGTCCTCTGAGCCTGCATCCGGTGCGTCGGTTTCAGGTGTCTCGATTTCGGCCTCAGATTCGGCCTCGGCTTCCATCGCCTCAAGCCCGGTCAGGGTGTTGGCCACGGGTTCAGGACGGATCAGGCGAAACTCGATGCGGCGGTTCTCTTCGCGGCCTTCTTCGGTTTCGTTATCGGCGATGGGCTGCGTCTCGCCATACCCGACCGCAGAAAAGCTTGAGGTCGGCACGCGCCGTCCGCGCAATTCGTTCAGGATCGACTGCGCGCGCGACTGGCTGAGCTGCTGGTTCATCTCTTCACGGCCCTGACTGTCGGTATGGCCCTGAATCTCCAACCGGATGGGGCCACATTCACGCAGGATGTCCGCGATCTGGTTCAGGGCATCGCGCGAGTCTGCTGCGACGGTGGCTGATCCCGGTTCGAACGCAATTTTTCTGGCGGCCTGAACCTCGGCCAGCTGCTCTTCGCAGACCTCAGGGTCGGGCGGCGCGTCGGCGGGTGCGGGCGGCTCCTGATAGGTGATTGACAGGGTGTAATCCTGCGCCTCGCCCAGCTTGTCCGATAGCATGCCGGCGATCCGGGCCTTGGCGTCGGGATCATGGCTGATGCCCGACAGTGCTACATTGTCCGGCGTAACGGTCAGGGCGCCATTGTGCAGTTGCGACAGTGCCTCCAGCCCGGCCAAGACGCGTATGGGCCAATCCGCGGGCAGGTCCGGTGCAATCCGGGTGGCTGTGTGCACCTGCAATGATCCAAAGGCGGCACGTGCAAAGCTGTCGGTCATTTCACGCAGCGTTTCGTCACTCAGACGGCCACGCAGTTGAACCAAACCCTCAGGGCTACGTGTTGCGACGAATTCAATAGGCCCAGTCGGGTCATCCGGTTCGGGTTCGGGAAGAACTGCATGCAAGGCGAAAACCTCGGGCAGCGTATTTTCGAGCTCTCCCACGATGCGGTCGAACTCCAAAGGGTTTGTCCCTTGTGTGGCAACTAGAGTGATATCTGCATCCGACAGAGTAACTGAACCCTGACCAAGTTCAGATAGCGCACGAATGCTGAGCTGCGCTGCATTCGCCCAACGCGGAGACGGTACGCCTAGCCCAATGGTGCAGGAATAGGGGCCGGTTAATCCGGCCTCTTGTGCTGCAGCGACGATGATGTCGCGCGCAACTTCATCCTGGGCCGAGCACGCATCAAACTGCCCGCCATCTTCATCAATCAAATAGCGCAGCGTGAATGGTGTGATTACCGGGCGAGGTGCCGAAATCGAAAGGCCGATTCGCAGACCAGGTGGCGCGGCGCGGCTCAGGTCTTGTTCCAGCTGGTCTTTCTCTTGCTGGCTATCGGCAATGGCCGTGATACGCACCAACCCTGGGCTGGCAGATATCTTGGCCCGTGGCAAATCCGAGAGCGCTTCGATCGCATAGTCGATTGCCTGATCCCAACCGTCTGGCTTGGGATAGTCGGCACTTTCCATCAGGTCCGAAACTGACGCGTCCCGATCAAGGCGTTGCAGCCTGTCTACCAGATCGTCGCGATCCAGAGCCGCAGGTACTAGCCCGATAATCGAAATTCCACTGTCATTGCGCAGGATCTCGGTAGAAAAGCGGGGCGGTGTCAGATCGGCGGTGGGAGCAACCCCCATCTCGTCAATGACGCGCGAGGTGTCGACCTCGGTGCCCGCAGCGATCAGGGCGTTGAATCGGGTCGCCTCAGTCGGGGCCGTGCCGGTCAGAACGACACGCAGGCCGTCGGATTCGACTTCGGCCCAATCATGCCCCTGCAAGTTCAAGGCCTTTCGCACGGCCAGTTCCGAGGCGTCTTCGATCTTGCTGACCGCAAATCCAGCGACCACCAGCGATAGCACGGCGGACACCGCGAAAATCAACGCAACAGCTAGGGCGTAAGGCAGACGCATGGGCGAAATCGAGACTCCTCGGGCGGTTGGTTCCGGGACTCATACAGAGCGCAGCACAGAGGTGCAATCAGAGGAAAAGGGCGACGCAGAGGAAGATCAGCGGAATCAAGCCGGTGTCGCGATTGGCCCGGAAAAGCTGTAGCAATTTGGCGTTGTCCTCCGTGTCCAGCCCCCGCAATTGCCAGGCCAGATGCCACCCCATCGCCCAAGGCCCGCCAAGGGCGACCGCCAAAGCAAGAACCGATGTCCCGGGCAAAGCCGCGTCGATAATTGCAAAGGCCATTAGACTGACGGTTCCAATCAGAAAATACTTGAGCCAACGGGCGGTATCGGTGCCAAACAACCGTGCGGTGGACTTGATGCCGATCAGCTCGTCATCCTCAGCATCCTGATGGGCGTAGATCGTGTCGTAGAACAAAGTCCACGCGATTCCTGACAGATAAAGCATGATCGCAGGCCAGCCCACGGTGCCGGTATGTGCAGCCCAGGCCAGCAATGCGCCCCAGTTGAAGGCCAGCCCCAGAAAAATCTGCGGCCACCACGTAAAACGTTTTGCATAGGGATAGATGGTAACAGGCAGCAAAGACAGAACCCCCATCGCAATCGCGGCCCGGTTGAAGGTCAGAAGGATGGCCAGGGCCAACAGACATTGCAGCACCATCCAGAATGCAGCCTGACGGACACTCACTTGGCCTGAGGGAATCGGGCGCGACCTTGTACGCTCGACTTTCCCGTCAAACTCACGATCAGTAATGTCGTTCCACGTACAGCCCGCGCCGCGCATCAAAAACGCACCAATGGCACAACCAACTGCGATCCAAAGATCCTCCCATCGTGGTGCGCCGTCGCTCAGGATGGCCAAGGCCAGACCCCACCAGCAGGGAATCAGCAGAAGCCATGTGCCGATGGGTCGGTCTGCGCGGCTGAGCCGCAGGTAAGGGCGGGCAAAGGCGGGGGCGTGGGTGTCGACCCAATTGCCGGTTACGGCATCGGCGACTTGACCGTCTGGTGTTGGGGCATTGCCTTGCATATGTAGGGTCTCATGAATGCGAAGATCAGACTGTATGTAGAGCACCCTTTGGGTCCGGGGCAATCGGTTCCTTTGACGCGTGAGCAGGCGCATTATCTGTTCGGTGTCATGCGCCTGTCGGTTGGGGGGCAGGTCGCGCTATTCAATGGCAGCGATGGCGAGTGGCAGGCAGAGGTAGCAGAAGCAAGTAAACGAGGCGGAATTCTGTCGTGCGTGGAGCAATCGAAACCTCTGCAATTACCGCCCGATCTGTGGCTTCTCTTTGCACCGATCAAGAAGGCGCGGACCGATTTCATCGTTGAAAAAGCAGCTGAAATGGGGGCCGCGCGGATCATACCGGTGCAGACCGAATTCACCAACTCCGAGCGCATTCGGCAGGATCGCTTGCAGGCCCACGCAATTGAGGCGGCCGAACAATGTGGCGGCACTTTTGTGCCTGAGGTCGCTGACCTCCAGCGATTGGATCGTATCCTGGGCGCGTGGCCCGATGATCGCCAATTGATGTTCTGTGACGAGGCAGAAGCCGGCTCGGCTCTGCGCTTGGCAGAGAATGAGAAAGGTAAGCCGTGGGCGATCCTGATCGGCCCCGAGGGCGGGTTTTCCGAGCCCGAACGCAAACGGTTGGCAGAGCTGCCATTTACCCATGTGGTCAGCCTCGGCCCACGCATCCTGCGCGCCGATACAGCAGCCGTTGCGGCGATGACAATGTGGCAGCAATCGTTGGGAGATTGGACGTGACGTGGCAATTGGCGCAGGAAACGGACCTGTCCAGGATCGACTCGTTTTTGTCCCAACATATCCAAACATCGATGTTCCCTTTGGCCAATCTACGGGATTTTGGCCTGTGCGGTACGCATCCCCGGTCGTTGAATGCATGGACGCTTGGCAGCCCGTTGCGTGCGGTCTTTGCCATAACAAATGAAGGCATGATCCTGCTGCAATGTCCCGACTGTTCGGATACCGAACTTGCCGCAGCGATTGACCTTATTCGAGGCCGGGCCCTGTTCGGCATCGCGGCTGAGGCAACGCAGGCTCGTCGGATAATCCGGTTGGCAGGTTGGGAAGGGCGACCCGCGACCCTGAACAGCGATGAGCCGGGGTTTTCCCTGGCGCTGGATCGACTTCAAATACCGGATTTCAGTGGGGCAGATCTCATGCCGCTTACTGATGTAGACCGTTCGGTCCTTGAAGACTGGCGAGAAAGCTACCTCATCGAAGCCATGGACTTTGATCCTTTGCGCGCACAGACGCAGGCTGGGAAGGACATCAAGACCTATATCGAGCGGGATTCGCATCGAGTTTTGCTACATAACGGCCTACCGGTCAGCATGACCGGCTTCAACGCTCGCTTGCCTGAAGTGGTGCAGATCGGCGGTGTCTACACACCACCCAATTTACGAGGGCGGGGCTATGCGCGTTTGGCTGTTGCCCTGCATCTGGTTGAGGCGAGCGACGCGGGAGTTTCCAGAGCTGTCCTCTTTGCGGCTTCCGATGCGGCCGCGCGTGCCTATATATCCATTGGGTTCCAGCCTGCAGGTCAATACTCGCTGATCCTGTTCAAAAACCCGGAGGACGTGGCATGAGTTTCTTTCGACCCGAAGCCAAACTGGCCCTGTGGCGCTGGCGCGAAGTGCTGGTTGCAGGGTTTGTTCTGATCCTCGGCCTCAGCTGGATCAGCGGCCCCGGCGGATTGCTGGCGTGGTTGGGGTGGCTGCTGATCGTCGTCTCGATGGCACTGGCGGTGATCGGAGTGCAACGCGCGCGCTTTCGCAATGGTGCGGGAGGACCGGGTGTGGTGACTATTGATGAAGGCCAGATCACCTATCTGGGCCCGCTCGACGGCGGCATCGTTGCAGCCCGCGAAATCGAGCGGTTGGCGTTGGATCCGACCTCGCAACCTGCGCATTGGGTTTTGGATCAGCCGGGGCAACCGACCCTTCACATTCCGGTGAACGCCGAAGGGGCCGAAGCGCTGTTTGATGTGTTCTCAGCACTTCCGGGGCTTAAAACCGAGCAAATGCTGTCGGAACTCAACGGTCGTGCGGCACATCCGGTGGTGATCTGGGAACGCACGCCGTCACGGCCTGCGCACCTTAGGCTGCATTGACACTGGCGCGGTTTGCGCTCAGGACTGACCGCCAAGATAGACACATCAGGATCGGAGCACGGGTCACATGTCCATCCCCCAGTCCGGCGGCGGACCGATCGAACGCCATGAGCAACTGGCCGAATATCTGGAATCGGGCTGCAAGCCCAAGGAAGATTGGCGCATCGGAACCGAGCATGAGAAGTTCGGCTATTGCAAAGACACTCTGAAACCACTGCCGTTTGAAGGCAAACGGTCCATCGTGGCTGTGCTGGAAGGTTTGCGCGACCGTCATGGTTGGGCCGAGGTGCGCGAAGCTGGGCATCTGATCGGGCTTGAGAAGGACGGCGCGAATGTCAGCCTGGAACCCGGCGGCGCGCTGGAACTGTCGGGTGCCCCGCTGGAAACCATCCACGAGACCTGTGACGAGGTGAACACCCACCTGCGCGAGGTCAAGGATATCGCCGATGAGATCGGTGTCGGCTTTATCGGTCTGGGCGCAGCCCCGATCTGGACCCATGAAGAGATGCCGTTGATGCCCAAAGGCCGTTACCGGCTGATGAACGATTATATGGAGAAAGTCGGCACCATGGGCCGTGCCATGATGCGGCGCACCTGCACGGTTCAGGTCAATATCGACTTCGGGTCCGAGGCCGACATGGTGCAGAAGCTGCGCGTCGCGCTGGCCCTTCAGCCGGTCGCGACGGCGCTGTTTGCGAACTCTCCGTTTTTCGAGGGCAAGGTGAACGGCCAGAAAAGCTGGCGCAGTTATATCTGGCGGCATCTGGACGATGCACGGACGGGCATGCTGCCCTTTGTGTTCGAAGAAGGCTTCGGGTTCGAACGCTATGTACAATATGCGCTCGATGTACCGATGTATTTCGTCTATCGTGACGGCCAGTATATCAACGCGCTGGGCATGTCATTCCGCGACTTCCTGCAGGGCAAACTGCCTGCACTGCCCGGTGAGACGCCGACTCTGTCCGATTGGGCCGATCACCTGACCACGGCATTTCCCGAAGCGCGGATCAAGAAATTCATGGAGATGCGCGGCGCCGATGGTGGCCCATGGCGCAGGCTCTGTGCGCTGCCTGCCTTCTGGGTTGGTCTGACCTATGATCAAACCGCACTGGATGCCGCTTGGGATCTGGTCAAAGGCTGGGATGCCGAGACGCGCGAAGCGCTGCGGGTTGAGGCTGCCAAGGATGGCCTTCAGGCGCAGGTCGGCAACATCAACATGCATGATTTGGCGCGCCAAGTGGTCTCGATCGCCGAGGCCGGTCTGGCGTCCCGCGCGCGCCCCGGTGCGGGTGGTCTGGTGCAGGACGAGACGCATTTCCTGAACGCGCTCAAGGACAGCATCGATACGGGCAAGGTTCCCGCTGATGAGTTGCTGGATCACTACAATGGCGACTGGAATGGCGACCTGACCCGGATTTATCCCGAATACAGCTATTGATCCCCACCGTCCCGCTTGCATTCGCGGGGCGGGGCCGATAGCAGGTTGGCGACCAAATTCAGAGGGCGTCATGGACGATCTTAAGGCAAAATATCTGGGCCAAATCGCCGAAGCTGGCGATGAAAACGCGCTTGAGGCGATCCGCGTCGCTGCCGTGGGCAAAAAGGGCGAGGTCGCGCTGAAGATGCGCGAACTGGGCAAAATGACCCCCGAAGAGCGTCAGGTCGCAGGCCCTGCGCTTAATGCCTTGAAGGATGAGATCAACTCGGCCCTGTCGGCCAAGAAAGCAGCGCTTGCCGATGCCGCGCTAGATGAGCGTCTGCGCACCGAATGGCTGGATGTCACCCTGCCGACCCGCGCGCGCCGTCAGGGTTCGATCCACCCGGTCAGCCAAGCGACCGAGGAACTGACCGCGATCTTTGCCGAACTGGGTTTCTCGGTGGCCGAAGGGCCGCGGATCGAGACCGACTGGCACAACTTCGACGCCCTGAACATCCCCGGCCACCACCCTGCGCGGGCCGAGATGGACACATTCTACATGCACCGCGCCGAGGGCGACAATCGCCCGCCGCATGTGCTGCGCACGCATACCTCGCCAGTGCAGATCCGCTCGATGGAACTGCAGGGCGCGCCGATCCGCGTGATCTGCCCGGGCGGTGTCTACCGCGCCGACTATGACCAGACTCACACGCCGATGTTCCATCAGGTCGAGGGGCTGGCCATCGACAAGGATATCTCGATGGCGAACCTGAAATGGGTTCTGGAAGAGTTCGTGAAAGCGTTCTTCGAGGTCGACGACGTCGAGCTGCGCTTCCGCGCCTCGCACTTCCCCTTCACCGAACCATCGGCCGAGGTCGATATCCGCTGTTCCTGGGACAATGGTCAGCTGAAGATCGGCGAGGGCGACGACTGGATGGAGATTCTGGGTTCCGGCATGGTCCATCCCAAGGTGATCGCCGCCGGTGGCATCGACCCCGAGGTTTATCAGGGCTTTGCGTTCGGGATTGGGATCGACCGTCTGGCGATGCTGAAATATGGCATTCCTGATCTGCGGGCGTTCTTTGATAGCGACCTGCGCTGGCTGCGGCACTACGGCTTTGCAGCGCTGGATATGCCGAACCTGCATGGTGGTTTGAGTAGGTAGGTGTACCTGCTGGGCGTGTGTCTGGCTCGATACGTCGATTGGTGGCGCCGCCGCGTGACCGATGCTCCCTTTCTATGGCTGGTCGGATTAGTTGTTGCTGCAAACGTTCTACGTTTTTTGGTAGAACGTTTGTTCGGGTCGTCCTTTCTTTGGGTTTTTCTGGTTGTGCTTATCGCTATGTTTCCGGGAATGTGGGTGGCTCTTTTGGCGACCCGCAAAGGGTTCCTGAAGAAACTGAATCCACGGAAAGAGGTGGAAGATCAAAAGGCCATGTCTAAGAAGTTCATTGATGAATTCGCGAAAAGGCAGTCGAAATAGCTCGCGCGGAGCAAAGGCCGATAGGCTGCTGCACCATCGACAGACCGCCTGCTCGGACTGGCGATTTGTCTCTGTTAGTGCTCCGTTTGAAAGCTTCGCGGATTTGGCCGGCATAAAGTGCCCACCACAGCCCGTGGATCGCCACCCCGCGGTCGGGCGATAGCGCGGCTTTGTGATTTGATCCGTTGTAGGGTGGCGTTTCACCCCACCGTGGGGCGGTTGGTGCGGTTAAACCCCACCCTACACCAATATGTTATGTGACAGCGCGGCAGACGTCGCTAGGCTCCGGCCTATGATCTATCGACTGCTTTTTCTTCTGCTGACCGCAACCCCGGCCTTTGCGATGGGGCCGTGGAAATCTGATTGTCACGGCGATACCGCCTGCGAGGTCGGCGACCGTTCGTACCATGTGCTGGAACCCGATGGCTGGGATGGCGAAACGCCTCTGCCGGTGCTGCTGCATTTCCACGGCTGGGCGCGGCAGGGCGATGTGGTGGTGAACCATGAGCGCATCGCCGGGGCAACCAAGCTGCGCGATGTGCTGTTGGTGGCTCCGAATGGGCTGGGCAAAAGTTGGAACTTCTGGACTGCTGATACCGCAGACGTGCCGTTCGCAGATCGCGTGCTTGAGGACGTCGCCAAACGCTATCCCATTGATCCTGAGCGTATCTATGTCTCGGGCTATTCTTATGGCGGCGCAATGGCGTGGCGCTATGTCTGCCAGTCGGGAAACGACATCGCCGCTCTGCTGGCGGTAGCGGGCTCGATCCGCCAGACCGAGGACTGCCCGGAAGCCCCGCGCGAGGTGCGCCATGTGCATGGGCTGGACGATACGGTGATGGATTTTCCCTTTGGGCCGGACGGCGATACGACCTATCCGGTGGCGCTGTGGAAGGCCAAGTTCAACTGCAACGGCGCGACCCCGCGCGGGGATTGGAGCGTGAAGCCGTTCCTGACGCTCAGCCGGGTAGAGTGGACCGATTGCGCGCAAGGGCAGGTGACACTGGACACCCATCCCGGCGGGCACTTTATTCCCCACGGCTGGATCGGCTGGCAGCTGGACGAGCTTTTGGGTCGCACCCCCACCTATCCGTGAGCCGCAGCGCTTGCACCTCGGCGCAATCTTTGCCATTGCCTGTGCCGACTGAATGTTTGCCGAAAAAGGCCCGCTGCAATGAAATTCACTCTGTCCTGGCTGAAAGACCACCTCGATACGGATGCGTCGGTTGATGAGATCGCCGAAGCACTGACCGATCTCGGGCTTGAGGTCGAAGAGATCGTCAACCCGGTGGACCGTTTGGCGGGCTTTACGCTGGGCCATGTGAAACATGCCGAGAAGCACCCGGACGCCGATAAGCTGCGCGTTTGCACGGTTGAAACCGACGAGGGCGATCTGCAGATCATTTGCGGCGCGCCCAATGCGCGCGAAGGCATCACCGTGGTGGTTTGTAAACCGGGTATGTATATTCCCGGCCTGGATATCACCATCAGCGTCGGCAAGATCCGTGGCGTCGAGAGCTTTGGCATGATGGCATCCGAGCGCGAGCTTGAGCTGTCGGATGAACACGACGGGATTATCGAGCTGCCCTCGGGTGAGGTCGGTGATCGGTTTGTCGATTGGTTGGCTGAGAACGATCCGTCAAGGGTTGATCCGATGATCGAGATCGCGATCACGCCGAACCGCCCGGATGCGCTGGGTGTTGCGGGTATTGCGCGTGATTTGGCCGCGCGCGGGTTGGGCACGCTGAAAGTGCGCGATTACACTCCGGTGCCGGGTGATTTCGAAAGCCCGATCAAAGTGTCGATCGACGAGGATACGCTGGACGGCGCGCCGCATTTCACCGGGCGTCTGATCCGTGGCGTAAAGAACGGCCCGAGCCCTCAGTGGCTGCAGGATCAACTGAAAGCGATTGGTCTGCGTCCGATCTCGGCTCTGGTGGATATCACCAATTATATGACCTTCGACCACAACCGTCCGCTGCACGTGTTCGACGCGGACAAGGTGCAGGGCAATTTGCGGGTGCATCGCGCCAAGGGTGGTGAAAAGCTGGTCGCGCTTGATGAAAAAGAATACTCCCTTCAGCCTGGCATGATGGTGATTTCGGACGACAAAGGCCCGGAATCTATCGCGGGTATCATGGGCGGCGAGGAAACCGGTTGTACCGAGGAGACCGTGAACGTTTTCCTTGAAAGTGCGTTCTGGGATCATGTGCAGATTGCCCTCACAGGTCGGGCGCTGAAGATAAACTCGGACGCGCGGTATCGATTCGAGCGCGGCGTCGACCCGGAATACACGCGCGAAGGGTTGGAGCATGCGACGCAGATGATCTTGGATATCTGCGGCGGTGAAGCCTCGAATGTGGTCGAGGCGGGCAAAGCGCCGAACCACGCGCGGGCCTACAAACTGGACGCGGCGCGCGTGCAGTCCCTAGTCGGGATGGAGATTCCGGAAAGCGAGCAGCGGCAGACATTGACCCGTTTGGGCTTTCGTCTGGATGGCGAGATGGCGCATGTGCCCAGCTGGCGACCCGATATCATGGGGGAAGCCGATCTGGTGGAAGAGGTTGCGCGGATCGCTTCTCTGACCAAGTTGCAGGGTATTCCGCTGCCGCGTACGACGGCGGGTATCCCCAAACCGGTCATGACAGCCACGCAGCGTCGCCAGTCGATGGCGCGCCGGACCTGTGCAGCGCTGGGGTACAATGAATGTGTGTCTTATACCTTCATCGATCAGGCCTCGGCAGCCTTGTTCGGGGGCGGTGACGCAGCAACCATGTTGGAAAACCCGATCTCGTCCGAGATGAGCCATATGCGCCCTGATCTGCTGCCTGGTCTGCTGCAAGCGGCGGCGCGCAATCAGGCACGGGGTTATGCCGATCTGGCCTTGTTCGAGGTCGGGCCGGTGTTCCATGATGGTGAGCCGGGGGATCAGCAGACGCAGATCACCGGCCTGTTGGTTGGGCGCAACGGCCCCAAGGATGTGCACGGTGCGTCCCGCCCGGTGGACTTGTTCGACGCGAAGGCCGACGCCGAGGCGGTGCTTGCCGCAATTGGCGCGCCCGCGAAGGTTCAGATTCTGCGCGACAGCGATGCCTGGTGGCACCCGGGCCGACATGGAAAAATCTGTCTGGGTCCGAAAAAGGTACTGGGCGTCTTTGGCGAATTGCATCCGCGCGTGTTGCAGGCGATGGACATCAAGGGCCCGGCGATGGCGTTCACCATTTGGCCGGATCAGGTGCCGATGCCACGTAAATCCGGTGCGACCCGTTCTGCCTTGGAATTGCGCGACCTGCAGGCGGTCGAGCGCGATTTCGCCTTTGTTGTAAATGCGGATATCGAAGCTCTGACGTTGGTCAATGCGGCTGCGGGTGCTGATAAGGCTCTGATCGAGGACGTGCGCGTCTTTGACGAATTCATTGGCGGTAGCGTCGGCGAGGGCAAGAAGTCTCTGGCCATTACCGTAAGGCTTCAGCCGTCGGACGCGACCCTGAAGGAAAAGGATATCGAGGCGGTCAGCACCAAGATTGTCGAAAAAGTGGTGAAAGCCACTGGCGGCGTCTTGCGGGGATGAGTTGGTTTTCGCCTCCGGCGGGAGTATTTTTGAAATGATAAAGGGGCCATTGCGCCCCTTTTTCACGGGAGGAGAGAAAAATGCTGAAGGTCTATTTGTCCGGTGAGATTCACACGGATTGGCGCGAGCAGATCATTGCGGGCGCCGATGGGTTGGATGTTGAGTTCAGTAGCCCGGTCACCGATCACGGTGCTTCGGACGATTGCGGTGTCACGATCTTGGGGGCCGAGCCGAACAAGTACTGGCACGATCACAAGGGTGCCATGGTCAACGCGATCCGGACCCGCAAGGGCATATCAGACGCGGATGTTGTGGTTGTACGCTTTGGGGACAAATACAAGCAGTGGAACGCGGCATTTGACGCGGGCTATGCGGCAGCACTGGGCAAGTCGATCATTGTTCTGCACGGGGCTGATCATCAGCACGCGCTGAAAGAAGTAGATGCAGCAGCACTCGCCGTCGCTGAAGAACCCGCGCAAGTTGTTGAGATCTTGCGCTACGTTCTAACAGGCGCGCTGCCTGGGTAACCCGATGGCCCGTGGCGGCGGATTTGGATCCCGCCGCACAGGCCTTGTGTATCAATCCCGTGAGGGGATGTTCAGCCCTCTTTGCACTGCGGGTCGATCCAGGAACCTATCCAGATAGCGCGTAACGTTGCCATAGCTTTCCCAGCCTATGACATCCTTGACGCCGTAATAATCTAAACCGCGCAGCCACGGCGCGATTGCGATATCGGCGATCGAGAATTCTCCGGCGATCCAGTCTTCGCCGTCCAGTTGCCGGTCGAGAACGTTCAGCAGGCGTTTGGCCTCGGACACGTAGCGTTCGCGCGGGCGGGGGTCTTCGATTTCAGCCCCTGCGAATTTGTGGAAATACCCAAGCTGGCCAAACATTGGTCCGATACCGCCCATCTGGAACATAACCCATTGGGTGACCCGGTGCTTGTCGCCTTTGTTCTGACCCAGCAGCTTACCGCTCTTTTCAGCGAGGTACAGAAGGATTGCACCGCTTTCGAACAAAGCCAACGGAGCATCGTCGGGCCCGTTGGGATCAATGATCGCCGGGATCTTGTTGTTCGGGTTCAGCGAAAGAAACTCCGGGCTTTTGACATCTGCATCGGCCAGTGTGACACGATGTGCCTCATAAGGCAGGCCGGTTTCTTCCAGCATGATCGACGCCTTTACCCCGTTGGGTGTGGGGAAGGAATAAAGCTGAATCCGCTCGGGGAACTGTGGGGACCATTTATTCATGATCGGGAATTGGATTGTGTCCAGCATGATGGGCTCCTTTTATCGCGCCTGTCTCAGTCAATCTGGTAATTTGTGGCGCTTTTGTAAGGTCCAATTCTGTGCGTGATCGGTCAGTCGATGTTTGCTGGGGAACAGCAGGGGGGAAAACTCGGAAATCCCGCACCTAGACCTGCGCGCAAAATTAGCCCAGACTTTTCAGCGATCCCGCGCCAAAAGGCGCGGGTTTGCTGTTGGCGCAAAGGAGAAGCGTGTGGAAGATGTCGTAACACAGGTGGGCGCATTTGGTCCGCTGATCATGAGCGCGATCAAAGCGTTGATCGTTCTGGTATTGGGTTGGATCGTTGCCGGAGCCATTAGCGGTCTGGTGCGGCGGCGGATCAACGCCACGCCACATATCGACCCGACTTTGGGGAATTTCGTTGCGAGCCTCGTGAAATGGGTGCTGCTGGCGATTGTCTTTGTCGCCGTTCTGGGCATTTTCGGAATCGAGGCGACCAGCATCGTGGCCATTCTGGGTGCCGCATCCCTGGCCATCGGTTTGGCGCTGCAGGGAACACTCAGCGATCTGGCCGCGGGCGTGATGCTGGTGGTGTTCCGGCCCTATAAGCTGGGCCAATATGTCGATATTGGTGGCACAGCGGGTACTGTGAAAGACCTGAACCTGTTCACGACCGAGCTGGTGACGCCGGACAACGTGCAGATCATCGTGCCAAACGGTCAGGCTTGGGGTTCGGTGATCACCAACTATTCCGCCCATGACACCCGCCGGGTCGATCTGGTGTTTGGCATCGACTACGGCGATAGCGCGGATGAGGCTATGAACATCATCCTGGATGTGGCCAAAGCTGACGATCGTATCATGGCTGATCCTGAGCCCTGGGTGCGCGTGACAAATCTTGGGGATAGTTCGGTTGATCTGACCGCGCGCCTGTGGTGCGCAGCGGCTGACTATTGGGATGTGAAGTTTGAACTTACCAAAGCGATCAAAGAAGCGTTTGACGCCAAAGGCGTATCCATCCCGTATCCGCATTCTGTGGAGATTCACAAAGAGGCGTAAGCCTCCCGCCCGTCGATCGGGCATTGAAATGCCCTCTTCCGGTTGGGCCGGGCACCGCGCTAAGGCGCGGTGCTTTTTTGCGCGAACCTTGGTCCAGAAAAAACAGCGCCGCGCTATTGGCGCGGCGCTGGGCCCAAGTCTGTAAAGCGTCCTTTGGAAAAGGACGCTTTCAGAGGCGGGAGCGCTCTTAGTTCAACAGAGTTGTTGGATCGACAGAGGCGATGTTGAGGGCGGTGCCCACCGCTTCGTAAGTCAGCTTGCCGGCGTGGACGTTCAAACCTGCCAGCAGGTGTGCGTCGTCCTTACAGGCCTGCTTCCAGCCCTTGCTTGCCAGCGACAACATGAACGGCATGGTTGCGTTGCCCAGTGCGATGGTCGAAGTCCGGGCAACCGCACCGGGCATGTTGGCGACGCAGTAGTGCATGATGCCGTCAACTTCGTAAACCGGATCGGCGTGGGTGGTGGCTTTCGAGGTTTCAAAACAGCCGCCCTGATCGATCGCAACGTCTACCAGAGCCGCGCCGGGCTTCATGGTCGACAGCTGTTCGCGCGAGATCAGTTTGGGAGCAGCTGCGCCCGGGATCAGGACCGCACCGATGACCAGGTCGGCATCCTGGATCAGCTCGGCTGTCGCACCAGCGGTTGAATACTGGTTCTTGAAGGTTCCGCCGAACACATCGTCCAGATAGCGGAGACGCGGCAGCGAACGGTCCAGTACGGTCACATCCGCGCCCATGCCTGCGGCAATCTTCGCTGCGTGGGTGCCTACGACGCCTCCGCCGATGACGATCACTTTGGCAGGGCCTACACCCGGTACACCACCCATCAGAACGCCGCGGCCACCGTTGGCCTTTTGCAGAGTCCAGGACCCGACTTGCGGAGCCAAGCGACCGGCAACCTCAGACATCGGCGCCAGCAGCGGCAGGCCGCCATTGGAGTCAGTCACGGTCTCATAGGCAATCGCGGTGCAGCCGGATTCCAGCAGATCGTGGGTCTGGTCTGGATCGGGTGCCAGGTGCAGATAGGTGAACAGCAACTGACCTTCGCGCAGCATTTTACGCTCGACCGCCTGAGGCTCCTTGACCTTGACGATCATATCAGCCGTGGCGAACACTTCTTCTGCAGTGTCGACGATGCGGGCACCTGCCGCTACATAAGCGTCGTTATCAAAGCCCGAGCCCATCCCGGCACCGGTTTCGATAATGACTTCGTGACCGCGGGCCACAGCTTCGCCAGCAGCGTTCGGGGTCATCCCGACGCGGAATTCCTGAGGTTTGATTTCCTTGGGGCAGCCGATTTTCATGTGAGACTCCATTCATAAACTGCCTAAATTATGGGCATAAATTGGTGCAATTTTTGTGAAACCCCACTTGCTAAACACACAATCTGCGGGAAAATATTCAGCATATAGACAACTTGACGCAATGGATGTGCGCAAATGACGATTGACGCAACAGATAGGAAGATTCTGGCTGCCCTGCAGCGCAAAGGGCGGATGTCAAATTCGGAATTGTCCGAACAGGCGAATCTATCCCCTTCGGCCTGCCACCGACGCGTGCAGCGACTTGAGGCTGAGGGTTATATCAAGGACTACGTCGCCCTGTTGGATGCACGGAAGTTGAACGTTCCAACCACTGTGTTTGTCGAGATCACGTTGCAGGGTCAGGCGGAAGAAGTGCTGGAGGCGTTTGAAAAAGCCGTAGCACGGATTCCGGATGTGCTGGAATGCCATTTGATGGCGGGCACGGCGGACTACATTCTAAAGGTCGTCGCAGAAAATACCGAGGATTTTGCTCGCATTCATCGGCAATACCTGTCTCGCTTGCCTGGGGTGGCGCAGATGCAAAGCTCATTTGCTTTGCGCACGGTGTTCAAAACCACGGCCTTGCCTGTCTGAAACCAACTATTGGGGTTAGCCTTGCGTCAATTCTGCCGCTTGTATCTGTCGTGCGGTCGGGCCAAAATCCATGTTTCCGACCTTATGTACGACCTCGGCACTTTGCGCTGACACTCGGTGGTTACACTGGCCGTGTACGGTCCGAACCCGATGAACGATAAGGAGCAGACCTTGGCTTACGAAAACAACAGCACGCCGAAAAATTGGCTGGAAGCTGAACTGGAAGACACGCTGGACGAAGATTTCGAGATCGAATTCAGCGAACCCATGCTTTCGATGGAAGTGCGCAAGATTTACAAGGACCAGCATCCTGACATGCTGGATCGCAAGGTCTATTTTCGCAACCTTTTGCGGCTGCAGGCTGAACTTATCAAAGTTCAGGATTGGGTGGTCCATACAGGGGCCAAGGTCTGTATTCTATTTGAAGGGCGCGACAGCGCCGGGAAAGGGGGCGTGATCAAGCGGATCACGCAGCGCTTGAACCCTCGTGTAGCGCGTGTGGTCGCCTTGCCTGCACCCAGCCGACGCGAACAAAGCCAGTGGTATTTTCAGCGCTACGTGCCCCATTTGCCTGCGGCCGGTGAGATCGTGTTCTTCGATCGGTCTTGGTACAACCGCGCTGGTGTTGAACGCGTGATGGGATTTGCCAACGAGGATCAGGTCGAACAGTTCTTTCAGGACGTTCCCGAATTCGAACGGATGCTGGTGCGGTCGGGGATTATCCTGCTGAAATACTGGTTCTCGATTACAGACGAAGAACAGCAATTGCGATTCCTGATGCGTATTCACGATCCGATGAAGCAGTGGAAACTGTCACCGATGGATCTGGAATCCCGCATCCGGTGGGAGGCATACACCAAGGCCAAAGAGGATATGTTCTTTCGCACCAACATATCCGAGGCGCCTTGGTATATCGTTGAAGGCAACGACAAGAAACGCGAACGGCTCAATTGTATCGAGCACCTGCTGACCAAGATCCCCTATGAGGATGTGCCGCAGGAAAAGGTCAATCTGCCGGATCGGCGCTATAACCCCGAATACGAACGGCGCATTTTGCCGGATGAGCTACACGTGCCTAAGATATATTGATTTGGCAGGAAAGTGGTGCGGGAAAAGGATCCCCGCACCTGAACGGTTTGATTAACCCCAATCAAATCCGCAGTTCGTTTCGAAAACAAACACGCCGCACATGTCGTCATTCATGTCTTCGACTGTGGCTTCAACGGTTTCGATCATGTCGTCAGCGAAGTCGGTGTCGAACACCAGATCGAAATCATCCATCTCCGGGGTCGTGTCAGCCTGCTGCACCGGAGACCATTCGAACTGGTCAAATTGGGCTTGCAGCGCATTAACAAACGCTTCGATCCCGGCAAGGAAGGCCTGAACGTCAAAGCAGTCCGCGCCCGGTGCACCATTGTCAACGACAACTTCAGGTGTTTCTGGCTCGGGTTCTTCGACCTCGGTGACGTCGGTCTCCGGAGTTTCGGGTTCCTCGACCTCGACGACTTCAGTATCCGGCACATCGGGTTCCGGGTCTTCAACTTCAGTCACATCGGTATCAGGCGTTTCCGGCTCTTCAGTTTCGGTCACGTCTGTTCCCGGAGTCTCCTCAACCGGGTCCTCGGTCTCGGTAACCTCAGTTTCTGGCGTTTCGTCTGCCGGTTGCTCGGTTTCCGTCACATCGGTGTCGGGTGTTTCGTCCGATGGTTCTTCGGTTTCGGTGACGTCTTCCTCCGGGGTCTCCTCTGCCGGTTCTCCGGCATCGGGAACTTCCGCTACCGGTGTTTCGTCAACTGGTTCCTCAGTCTCGGTCACATCGGTTTCCGGCACTTTTGGTTCAGTCGGGGTGGTAACCTCTTCCTCTTCTGGCTCAACAACTTCTTCAACCGGAGGCGTCGCCGGCGGGGTGGTGTCGCCGTTATCAAGATCGACATCGCCCTGAGTCGCCGCAAAGTTCTGCGTCACCATGACAGCGTCGTACCCCTGCATGTCGCCTTCTTCGATCCCGATGCCGATATATTTGAAATCGGGGTTCAGAATGTTGGCGCGGTGACCGGGGCTATTCATCAGGTTCTGGTGCAACTGGGCGACATCATCGCTGATACCGGGTGCGCCACGCTCGGATTGCCAGGCGATGTTTTCTCCGGTGCGCCAGCTCCCGGACAGGTCGAACCCTGCGGCTTGCATCCGTTGGGTCGCGGATGAACCACCCTGACCGGTGTGGCTGAACCGGTCGGTGTCCAGCATCCAGCTGCTGTGGTCCTCGGAAGATTCGTTCAGGTTGCGTTCAAGTTCCAGGGGATCAAGACCGCGGGATGTGCGCTCTTGGTTGATCAGCGCGAGCATTTCGCGCTCGACCGTACTTGCTGTCGACATCAGTGCCTCCGTTTTTGGTTATGTCTGAGTGGACGGCCTCACTTACAAACGATCAAAGAACGCTGAATAGGGCGGGTACGGCGATGGGCGATTTTCGGCGGCAGAATGCAACCGAACGGCGATTCGCTGCGCTGTAAAATGCCGACTGCGGCGATTGCATCAAAATCGGCAGGTTGCCGCGAGGGTAAAGCCGGGAATTGGCGGGATCATCCGCCCTAAAAACGACAAACCCCCGGGCAGGGCCTCGGGGGTCGTCAAATAGTGTCATCCAAAGCTGGACGAGTCGCAGGAAGCTCTTAGAGCAAACCTTCGCGCTGTGCTTTCTTGCGTGCCAGTTTACGGGCACGGCGGATCGCTTCAGCTTTCTCGCGCGCTTTTTTCTCGGACGGTTTCTCGAAATGTTGCTTCAGCTTCATTTCACGGAACACGCCTTCGCGCTGCAGCTTTTTCTTCAGGGCACGAAGCGCCTGATCGACGTTATTGTCGCGAACACTAACCTGCATGTGGTTGTCACCACCTTTCTAGATAGAGTTGCAAGGAAATTGCAGGAAGTGGCCGTATAGCAAAGCACGCCTAACTTGTCTAGTACTGGACCCGCAGCCTCGGAGACCCGACATGACAGCAACCTATGAAGACACCAAAGAGCAGCTTCTCGATGCGATTCTGAACCATGTGCCGTTCGACGGCTGGTCGGAAACCAGCTTTCGTGCGGCCATCAGCGATTGCGATCTGGAGCCCGCGCTTGCCCGAGCGATCTGTCCGCGTGGTGCCGTCGATCTGGCACTGGCCTTTCATGCGCGCGGGGATGCCGCGATGTTGGAGCGGTTGAAATCCGAAGACCTGAGCGGGCTGAAATTCCGTGAAAAGATCGCCGCCGCCGTCCGTTTCCGCCTGCAGGCGGTCGAAGACAAAGAAGCAGTGCGCCGAGGTATGACTTTGTTCGCGTTGCCGATCCATGCCGCGGATGGGGCTAAGGCGGTCTGGGGCACCTGTGACCAGATCTGGATAGCGCTTGGCGATACTTCGGACGACGTGAACTGGTACACCAAACGTGCCACTCTGTCGGGCGTCTATTCTTCGACACTGTTGTATTGGCTGGGTGATGACAGCCCGGATTATCAGGCAACATGGGAATTCCTGGATCGGCGGATCGAGGGCGTAATGCAGTTTGAAAAGTTCAAGGCGCAGGTGAATGGCAACCCGCTGCTGAAACCGTTTCTGGCCGTCCCCAACTGGCTTGCGGGTCAGGTGAAGGCTCCGACGAAGTTGCCTGACAACCTGCCCGGTTCGCTGTCATCGGGAAAATAGTCGCAGCGTTTCCACTTGCCGCTGGGCCTCTGCGTTTTCGCCTGCTAGGCATTGGGCAAAGGAGATATGCCCATGACCCAGACAATGCGCGCTGTCGAGATCACCGAAGCTGGTGGCCCGGACGTTCTGCAACTGACGGAACGCCCGATGCCGGAACCGGCAGAGGGTCAAGTGGTTCTGAAAGTCGCGTACGCCGGGGTGAACCGTCCTGATGCGCTGCAGCGGGCGGGGGCGTATGATCCACCTCCCGGTGCAAGCGATTTGCCGGGGCTAGAGGCCTCGGGCGAGGTCGTCGCCATCGGCTCGGGTGTCGAAGGTCTGGTTGTTGGCGATCAGGTTTGCGCCCTGTTGCCCGGCGGCGGTTATGCTGAATATGTCGCAACGCCCGCCGCCCATTGCCTGCCTGTGCCTGCGGGTATGGGTTTGAAAGAAGCTGCCTGCCTGCCCGAAACCTTCTTTACTGTTTGGTCCAATGTCTTCACCCGTGGCGGCTTGAAACCAGGGGAGCGGTTTATGGTCCATGGCGGTTCCAGCGGGATCGGCACGACGGCCATTCAGCTGGCCAATGCGTTTGGCGCCCGCGTCTTTGCAACCGCCGGGTCGGCTGAGAAATGTGAGGCTTGTATCAAGCTAGGTGCCGAAAAGGCCATCAACTATCGCGACGAAGATTTCGTGGCTGCGATGCGCGCCGAGGGCGGGGCGAACCTGATCCTGGACATGGTCGGTGGTGATTATATCCCGCGCAACATCAAGGCTTTGGCGGAAGACGGGCGGCTGGTTCAGATCGCTTTCCTGCAAGGTCCGGTGGTCGAACTGAACTTTGCGCTTATGATGGTGAAACGCCTCACCCTGACTGGCAGCACCTTGCGCCCACAAAGCGATTTGGCCAAGTCGCGCATCGCGCAAGACTTGCGTGAAGCCGTGTGGCCATTGCTTGAGGCCGGGAAGGTCGCACCGGTGATGGATTCAGAATTCGATCTTTCTGATGCCGCCGCTGCACATGCGCGGATGGAAGCATCGGGCCACATTGGCAAGATCGTTCTGAAGGTCTCTGGTTAAGCTGCTGCCATGTAGTCAGGCGACCGCCCGGCGATACAGGTGCCATGTGGCGTGGCCTAGAACGGGCATGACGACGATCAGCCCCAGCAACATCGGGATCGCGCCCAGTACCAACATCGCGGCCACAATGGCCCCCCAGGTCAAGATCACACCCGGGTTCTGACGCAAGACCCGGACCGAGGTTACGACGGCCACGGGAACGCCCACTTTGCGATCCAGCAACAGCGGAAAGCTGACCACGCTTAGCGCCAATGCGACCAGTGCAAACAGGAAACCGGTGGCGGTGCCGATGATGATCATGCTCCAGCCTGCTCCGGTGGTGAACACTTCTGTCACGAATGCCATGGCCGAAGCCGGAGGTTCTGGCCCTAGGGTTTGCGCGTAGATGCCTTGCGCGACCATCAGCCAGATCATCAATAGCATGACCAGATAGAAGCCCAATGCCAGTATGGCTCCGAAGGAAGGCGAACGGAATACGCCGAACGCGTCCAGCCAATGAACGTCTCCGCCCTGTTCCCTCTTGCGACTGATCTCATAAAGCCCGACGGCGGCGACCGGCCCGATCAGGGCAAAACCCATGACAAGCGGGGCCAGCAGGGGCACCATGTCTTTGTTGAGCCCAATACCGAACATCAGCAGACCTGCGATTGGATAGATCAGAACGACAAAGATCGCATCGGCCCGGGTTTCGAGAAAATCGTTATATCCAGCTTTCAGGCATTCGCGCAGATCCTGCAGGGTCAGCGTATGCACCGTCGGCAGAGCCTGAACATCCGCGCTGCCGATCTCGGTCACGGATTCAGTGACATGATCGCTGGTTGCCCGCAGATTTCGGGCGACCCAGGTGATTGGGTTACCGATTGTCTTGTCCATGTTCATCCCCTTTTCTGGCGTGGGTGCGCCGCGGGATGCATCCGGCGTGGCAATTCGCGTGACCGGATCAGCCGGCAACGTCTGCCCAATTACAACGTCTCGTTGCATTATAGCACATATTGCGAAATTTTGCCCGATCACCCTTGCAGAGCCGGAAGGATTGCTCTGCCGCACAGGCGTGTTAGCTTTGTTTCCACAGGCAAGGGAGGCATTCATGCAGCAGACAGCACGCACAGTCGTCATACACGAATCCGGCGGCCCCGAGGTTCTTCGGATTGAGGATCGCCCGCTTGGCGATCCCGGCCCGGGTGAGGTGCGCATTCGCCATCATGCCTGCGGATTGAATTTCATCGATGTGTACCAGCGTACCGGCCTTTATCCGCTGGAGTTGCCTCATGCGTTGGGAATGGAAGCGGCCGGAGTCGTTGAGGCGGTAGGCGAAGGCGTTACGCATCTTGCCCTCGGCCAACGCGCGGCCTATGCCGCAGGCCCATCGGGAGCATATTCCGAAGCGCGCGTGATGCCTGCAGCGCAGGTTTGTCCGCTGCCCGAGAGTATCTCGTTCCGCACCGCAGCGGCCATGATGCTAAAGGGCATGACGGTCGAATACTTGTTTCACCGAACAACGCCGCTGCGGCGCGGAGATACCGTGTTGTTCCACGCGGCTGCCGGAGGTGTGGGACTGATCGCCTGCCAATGGGCGAAATCCGAAGGCATCAAACTGATCGGGACAGCGGGAACGGATGAGAAATGCAGCCTGGCGCAATTCAATGGCGCGTCACATTGCATCAACTACCGGACCGAGAATTTTGTCGAGCGTGTGGCCGAGATCACCGGAGGCAAAGGGGTTGATGTGGTGATGGACTCCATCGGTGCGGACACGTTTGAGGGATCGCTGGATTGCCTGAAACCCTTGGGCATGATGATCTCATTCGGAAACGCTTCGGGGCCAGTGCCGCCTGTCGATCTGGGAATGCTTGCGCAGCGGGGATCTCTGAAGGTGACGCGGCCAACCTTGTTCACGCATATCTCGGATCACGCCACCTGTCAGGCGATGGCGCGACGCTTATTTGGCAAAGTGGACGGGCGCGAGGTCAAGATCCATGTCGATCAGGAGTTTCCGTTGGATCAAGTTGCTGATGCGCATCGTGCTTTGGAAGCACGACAAACCACCGGCAGCACAGTCTTGGTGCCCTAGCGGCACGGGCCCGGCGCAAATAGCCGGGCCCTACCTTCTCATCAAAACCGATATGCGACGCGCAGTTGAACTGTAGTTGCGTCAACATCGACGCCCGATGAGTTGAAGTCGTCGAACTCATGATACAGAAATTCGCCTCCAACGCTGATATTGGGGGCTACGATCTGCTCATAGCCTGCGCCGATGAACCAGCCATCGTCACTGCCCAGATTATCGGTATCCGCATCGGCATAACCGGCGGTGCCATAAAGCAGGCCCTGCGGGTTCACCTTGTAGCCCGCGCGCGCTTTGAGCCGCCAGACATTCTCGACCGTGGCGGCGCCGGAAAGGTCTACGTCGCTCCAGTCATAGTCGAAGCCACCTCCGACGACCCAATCGCCCAGATCGTAATCATATCCAAGGATGATACCGCCGATCGCACCATCGCCGTCGACGCCTGATACGTTTGTGTCGATGTCCGCATAACCAAACTGCGCACCGCCGTAGAATCCAGTCCAGTTGCCTGAGGATTGCGCCATGGCGGATCCCGCAGCCAATACGGCGACCGAGGTGATCAGTGCCAATCTTCCTGTCATCGTCTCATTCCTTTCGCTCGAAACCTGCTGCCAATCAAATCTAATGGCAGCGTTATGATTGAATCTACGTTCCGGCCCTTAGGCCGGATCAGTGATGTTTTGACTGTCCCGAACAACTTTATTCTGGCCGGTGCCCCGGCGTGGGCCCACTCAGCTTGGGCTCTTTTCTCATATGCTAGATAGGGTGAAACATGATGCCTTCAAACGAAGATCGGCGGCGGATACGATCTGCCGCCGATGCACAAAGGTCTTGTCAGCGAATTATTGCTGTAGTTCAGCCGGGTCTTTGTCGGCGATGTCTTCCCAGTTCGCGCTGGCTTTCTCAACAAAGCCCGGAATGTCGCCTTCCCAACGCTCCTGAATGTCTTGTGACAGGTTCAGATACAGCTTGTTGTCGACGATTTTCCAGTAGTTCGGGTCACCATCGAACTTGAAGCCCATTGCGGTGCCAAATGCGCAGTAGCCGCCGTAGGCAGGCAGATAGGCCTCTGGGTTCGCCTCAAAAGCGGCTTTGTTCTCTTCTGATGCAAAACGGTACAGGGCGTCGTTGTGCAGCGTGGTGATTTTGTAATCACCCTTGGTTGCTTCGCCAACGGTGAAATAGGCAACCGGGTCATAGCCCTGCATTGCCAATCCGGTCGAGCTTGCGTTGATTTCGACGCCAGCCGCCATTGCTGAGCTTGCGATCGCAACAGACAGCGCGACTCCGCTGATGATGGATTTGAACGTGTTCATGACTTCACCTTTCGTGAATAGGCTCGCTGAAGAGCACTGTAATTTTGCCCGGGCGAACCGGATTTGATTGTCGCGACGCCTGTAATTGGCCGTCACAAAATCCCAGTTGGGGAATGGCCCGATCACGTTCAAAGCAATCAATTGTGATTGTGCAATCACAAAGACCGGTTGTTCATTCCTGCACGTCAGGCACCAGCGCCAGGACAAAATCTATCACCTTTTCCGCAGGCATTTCGCAGGGGCGAAGCAATGCGCCGCTTTTCTGTGTGAGATAAAGGTTCAGACTGATGTAATCCGGCCCGCCCAATTGATGAGCCACCAGTTTGTGAGATTTCCCGCGGGCCATGATTTGATGTGAAACTACATATCTATGTGGGCCAGCCGTTCCGGTGAACGTGCCGACAGGCAGATCATGGAACGCTTTCAGCAACGCGCGGGGCGCGGTCACGATTTACCGATTCTCGGTTCTGTCCCTGCCTTGATCCGCGCCAGGTTGGCGCTGTGCCGCCAGTAGAGCAGCAAGGTCAGAGCGATCCCGAGGACGAAGGTACTGCCATCTGTCAGCACCATGATCCAGGTGGTGGATAGGGCGGCGGCGGCCAGCGCACCAACGGATGAAATACGCCAGATCAGCGCCGCGACCAGCCATGTCAAACAGCAGGCGACACCCACGCGCCAGTCAAGTGCCAGCCAAAGGCCCAGAAAGGTCGCAACGCCTTTACCGCCTTTGAAGCCCAGCCAGACCGGAAAGCAATGCCCGAGGAACGCGGCCAATGCGGCGATCTGCGCGGCATCTTCACCAGCCAAAGCGCGTGCCAGCAGAACAGCAACGGCACCCTTGGCTGCATCAAACAGCAATGTCAGCGCTGCCGCTGCCTTGTTGCCGGTTCGCAGGACGTTGGTTGCGCCGATATTGCCCGACCCGATTTGCCGCAGATTTCCCAGACCCATCACGCGCGCGACGATCATGCCAAAGGGTATGGAGCCTAGCAGGTATCCCAACGCGGCCCACAGTATGAGCTGAATCATTGTGCTGTCGATCAGGGGCATCAGGCTCTCCGGTACACTTCTTGTCCAGCGACATAGGTTGCGGTGACCTTACCCTGCATCCGCTGGCCGTCAAACGGTGTGTTCTGCGATTTCGATTTCAGCGTAAAGCGGTCCAGAACAAAGGGAACATCCGGGTCGAACTGCACCAAATCGGCAGGCGCGCCTAGGGCCAGGCGACCGCTCTCCAACCCCAGCCGTTTGGCCGGGTTCAGGGCCATGGCGCGGAACAGGGTCGGCAAGTCCAGCTGTTCGGAATGATATAGCCGAAGCGCAGCAGGCAGCAGTGTTTCCAGCGCCACCGCGCCCGAGGCCGCCTCTTCAAACGGCAGACGCTTGCTTTCCTCATCCTGCGGCGTGTGCATGGAACTGATCGTGTCTATCAGACCGGTTCGCACTGCTTCGATCACGGCTTGCCGGTCATCTTCGGATCGCAACGGGGGCTTGATCTTGAAGAAGGTGCGATAATCGGACACGTCCAATTCGTTCAACGTCAGATGGTGGATCGAGGTGCCTGCTGTGATGTCCAGCCCGTTGCGCTTGGCGCGCTCCAGTGCGGGTAGGGCGCGGGCCGTGGTGATCTGATCGGCGTGATAGGCGGCCCCGGTCATTTCAAGCAGGGCGATGTCGCGGTCCAACCCCATACGCTCGGCCATAGGCGATACGGCAGGCAAACCTCGCAGTGCGGCGAATTTACCGCTGGTGGCCGCGGCACCGCTGCTCAGGCCCGGCTCTTGCGGGTGGGCAATCACAAGCGCGCCACAGGATTTGGCGTAGGTCAGCGCGCGTGAGAAGACCTTGGTATTGGTGATGACATGATCGCAATCGGTAAAAGCCACGGCCCCTGCGTCTTGCAGGAACCCGATCTCGGTCATCTCACGCCCTTCGCGTTCTTTGGTCAGGGCGGCCATTGGCAAAACGTTGACCGGAGCGTCCGCTTGCGCGCGGCGGGTGGCAAACTCCAGCGTTTCGGGTGTATCGACGGCAGGCAGCGTGTCTGGACGGGTGACGATGGTCGTCACTCCCCCGGCGGCAGCGGCCAAACCCGCAGATTTATAACTCTCCTTGTGTCGCTCACCGGGCTCGCAAACCTTGACGCCAATGTCGACGATACCGGGCGCAAGGCATTGCCCACCGCAATCGACCACCTGCGTGTCAGCGTCTGGGGCCGTGCCTTCACCAAGCGCTGCGATCCGACCATCGGCAATCTGCAGCCAGCCGATGCTATCCGTGCCAGCTTCGGGGTCGATCAGGCGAGCGTTAGTGAAAATCAGATTGCTCATGCCATGGCCCTTTCGATTGCAGCTTTGGTGGCGGCGGGGTCCGCCTGATATTTGATCAGGTGCTTGTCGCCGCCTTTTGTGACGATCTGGACAAAGCTGCCAATGGTATTGACCGCCTGAATTTGGTTCAGCGCCACCTTACGCGGACCAGGACCGGTGAGAGTGGTGCCCGTCATTTCCCACTTGGCGACCAGTTCTTCCGAAGCCAAATACCAAGCGCGGATGGTGATGGCGGCCAACCCTGCGGGCGCGCCGGTCCAGACGTAAGGGTTGCCTATCAACCAAAGCAAGACCATCGCAGCCGCCATTGCAAACGCGGCGAGCCATGCGTTGGTGCGGATATAAGCGCCCTTGTCTGGCGTGAATGTTACAGGATCAGCCACAAGGCACCTCCGACGGCGATCAGAATCAGCAAGGCAATGACGGCTGAACCGATGCGGCTTGGTTTATTATCCACTGGCGGGCTTTGCGCGGCCGAGAACGGTTTTGCGCTTTCGGTCTCAATCGTGCCGCCGGACCAGTTGGTAGCCTCTTCGGTGAACAGGCCAATCAGATGCAGGCGGGGATCGAGGGAAAGGGTTGCAGATCGACCACCCAGCGCCGCACTGCGCAGGACCATCACCCAGCCTTCAATGGCGTCGAACTTCGCGCGATCCAACTGGTCTTCCGAGACACCACAGCCTTCGCTGAGATAGCCATAAAGCCCGAGATCTTCGAGGTCGGATACCGGAAAAATGTCGATCTGTTCTGGATCCAGCCCCTCGACACCCAACACCTGATCAACAGCCCCCGGTTCGCGCAGGAATTTCGCTTCTTCCGGGCGCATGTCCAGCGAGAACAGGCGGATCACACCGCGCTCATGGGGGGCGATGATCAGATCGTTCATGCGGCTTCTCGCACGTTGCGCGCCAGCAGGTCCATGGCGGCCATGCGGACGGCAACGCCCATCTCGACCTGTTCCTGAATGACGGATCGGTTGATGTCATCGGCCAGAGTGCCGTCGATCTCGACCCCGCGGTTCATTGGACCGGGGTGCATCACGATGGCGTCTGGCTTGGCCAGCGCCAGCTTTTCAGCGTTCAGACCGTAGCGGTGATAATATTCGCGTTCCGAGGGGATAAAGCCGCCGTCCATCCGTTCCTTCTGAAGGCGCAGCATCATCACAACGTCGACGTCTTTCAGACCCTCATTTATATCATCATAGATCTCGGCCCCGAATTCCGCGAATTGCGACGGCACCAGCGTCGGCGGGCCGATCAGACGGATGCGGTTTTCCATCTTGCCCAGCAGGATCAGGTTCGATCGCGCCACGCGCGAATGCGCCACGTCTCCGCAAATCGCGATGTTCAGCCGGTGTAGGCGGCCTTTGGCACGGCGGATGGTCAGCGCGTCCAGCAGGGCTTGCGTCGGGTGCTCATGCCGCCCGTCACCTGCGTTCAGCACGGCGCAGTTTACCTTCTGCGCCAGCAGGTCCACCGCGCCAGAATGAGGATGCCGTACCACCAGCAGATCGGGATGCATTGCGTTCAGCGTCATTGCTGTATCAATCAGCGTCTCGCCCTTTTTGATCGAACTGGCCTGCATCGCCATGTTCATCACATCCGCGCCCAATCGCTTGCCCGCAATTTCGAAACTCGCCTGCGTACGGGTCGAGTTTTCAAAGAACATGTTGATTTGAGTCAGGCCCGACAGCACATCGGAATGCTTAGCCGATTGCCGGTTCAGATCGACATAGGTTTCGGCCAGATCAAGGATAGCGGTGATATCGGATTGCGACAGATGCTCGATGCCAAGAAGGTGACGATGGGCGAAACGCATGGGCGGGCTCCTGTCTGACAATCGGACCGCTTATAGGAAGCCATGCAGGCCAAGGCAACCTAAGGTTCCGACCCTTCGGTTAGTTTCTCACATCCGCCTTCGGGCAGGCATTGTTCCCCTGGTTTGCACCACTTGCCATAGCCACAATCAATGGCCTTGATCGGGACACAGCCCTGATAAGCCGAGCATTTAAAGCCGGGTCGGCATTGCGAACCGGTTTCTTCACACAGAAACCAGCCGGGGCGCGAACATCCGCCGCCCGGCAAACAGGATGAACCGGCTCCGCAACTCCTACCATCTGCGCAGGTTGTGGATGGAGCGGGGACCAAATCCGGTCTGCTGCGCTCGCATTCACCGCGTCCGTTGCAGAAGCTACCACCGGGGCAATCCAGGCGCGAGGTGCACTTATTCGCCCCAGCAGGGGCGCAACGGGTTCCTCCTGCCACGCAGCGCTCGAACGGGCCGCAGGTGCGCCCACCTCCACAATAGGTGTGTCCCGGCGGGATACAGCGACCATCAAAGCTGCAGCGTTGGCCTGCGGGGCAGCAACCGCGCCCGCATTGCAACTGTCCGGCGCGGCATTGAGTATTCCGATCAAACAGCTGCGCACTCGCCGAACCGCCAAAGGTTGCCAGCAATAGAGCAATCAGAAGGAATCGCAGAAATGACAGCATGACCCTGCCATGGTCGGTGCGACCCTGTGCCATGGCAAGGTCTATTCGCTTTCCCTCGGTCAAAAGCTGGTTAGATTGAGGGTTATGGAATCGGGTTTGGACCATCATACCGCGCGGGCGCTGCTGGAATGGCAGATCGAGCTGGGCGCAACCGAGGCGATCGGCGACGCGCCGGTGGATCGCTATGCGTTGCCGGACAAAGCGGCCAAGGCTAAGAAACCAGCTGCGGTTGAACCTGCGAAAAAACCAGAACCGGTCGATGCCGCAGCTGTTGCAAAACAGGCGGCGAAAACCGCTGGATCGCTCGTCGATTTGCGTGCGGCGATGGAGGCGTTTGATCTTTGCGACCTCAAACGCGGCGCGCGGCAGTTGGTGTTTGCCGATGGCACCCCCGGTGCACGGGTAATGATCATCGGCGAAGCGCCCGGCCGTGATGAGGATCGCGAAGGTAAGCCCTTTGTCGGGCGCGCTGGGCAATTGCTGGACCGGATGCTGGCCGCGATTGATCTGGATCGGCGCGAGAATGTCTACATTACCAACGTGTTGCCGTGGCGGCCCCCGCAGAATCGCGATCCCAAGCCGGAAGAGATTGGCATGATGAAGCCGTTTCTGGAGCGGCATGTGGCGTTGGCCAAGCCCGAGGTGCTGGTGGTGATGGGCAATATTAGCTGTCAGGCCTTGCTGGGCAAACGCGGTATCACGCGGCTGCGCGGGAAATGGGATCAGGCGCTGAACCTGCCGGTCATCCCGATGTTCCACCCGGCCTACCTGCTGCGTCAACCGCAGATGAAACGTCAGGCCTGGGCCGATTTGCTGGATTTGCAAGCAAGGCTGAGGGGCGCGGGATGAGAGTTCTGGCGTTTTCCGATCTTCATATGGCGCGCAACCGGGCCGCTGATCTGGTGGTCGCCAGCGCCGAGGCTGATCTTGTCATCGGAGCGGGGGATTTTTGCAATGCGCGGCGGGGCCTGAATGAAGCGATGCAGATGCTGTCGGGCATTGCAGCGCCGCTGATCCTGGTGCCGGGCAACGCTGAGAGCGCCGAGGAACTGACAGCCGCTGCGCCCGAAGGCGCGCATGTTCTGCACGGGACGGGCATGACATTGGATGGTCTGCGCCTGTTCGGGCTGGGCTACGGCGTGCCGGTGACGCCTTTCGGAGACTGGTCCTGCGATCTTACTGAAGCTGAAGCATCGGAACTGCTGGACCGGTGCGAGGCTGCGGATGTTCTGATCGCGCACTCTCCGCCAAAAGGATATGGGGATGTGACATCGCAAGATGTGTCGGTCGGCTCGACCGCAGTTCGGGACGCGGTTGAACGCATCCAGCCCGATTTTGTCTTTTGCGGTCATATCCACGACAGTTGGGGATACCGCGGCATTCTCGGGCGGTCTCAGATCGCCAATCTGGGCCCAAAACCACATTGGTTCGAGGTAACAACGTGATCGAGACAGTGACATTGATGGCCTTCGTCCCAGCCGCACTGGTGCTGAATTTCACACCCGGCGCTGACATGATGTTCTGTTTCGGGCAAGGGTTACGGTCCGGGTCACGCCCAGCGATGATGGCCAGCCTCGGTGTTTCGACGGGTCTGATGGTGCAAGTTTTGCTGGCGGGGCTTGGACTTGGGGCGTTGGTATCAGCCGTGCCTTGGCTGTTTGACGTTATCCGGTGGATGGGCGTTGCTTATCTGTTGGTCCTTGCATGGGGCGCAATCCGGAAAGGGACAGTGTCGGGCGATGCAGCAGTCAAGCCTGCTCATTTCGCGTTTTGCGAGGGGTTGCTGGTGAACCTGACCAATCCCAAGGTCATTTTGTTTGTTTTGGCCTTTATCCCTCAGTTCGTGGACCCAGCAAACGGCCCGGTACTGCCGCAATTCCTAACCTTTGGTGCAATCATTACCTTGGGCAGCATTCTTGTGAACGGGATGGTCGGTATCTTTGCGGGCGGAGCAGGGCGCATTTTGATCTCAAACCCACGCGCTTCACGTGTCATTGGATGGGTCACGGGCGGGATATTCGCGGCTCTTGCTATCCGGCTTGCCATTATGGAAAGGGCTTGACGACATATGTCGCGCATTGACGAAAGCATTGAGTTCATCCCCGTCCGCATTGCGGTTCTGACCGTGTCGGATACACGCTCACTGGACGACGACCGCTCGGGCCAGACGCTTGTCGACCGGATCGAAACGGCTGGACATTCAGTGGCGGACCGCAAGATCATTCAGGACGAACGCGCCCAGATTGCCGAGCAATTGCGCAGTTGGATTGCGGATCCTGAGATCGACGTTGTGATCTCGACCGGCGGCACAGGTCTGACGGGTCGCGATGTTACAGTCGAGGCACATCGGGATGTTTATGAAAAAGAGATCGAGGCGTTTGGCACCGTGTTCACCATCGTGTCTATGGAAAAGATAGGTACTTCCGCCGTGCAATCCCGCGCCACGGGCGGTGTGGCGGGCGGAACCTATCTGTTTGCGCTGCCGGGCAGCCCAGGCGCGTGTAAAGACGCGTGGGATGCGATTTTGGAGAAACAGTTCGATTATCGCCACCGCCCCTGCAATTTCGTGGAAATAATGCCCAGATTGGACGAACATCTGCGACGGAAGTAGACTGGTTCTGCGTTTAATGGATCATAACCGCTTTGTGGCTTGGCATTTTTTGCGACCCGGCTACCTTTGCGGAAGGCAGCATGTGCGACCAAAGGTGAGTGACCGATGCGATTTCTGCGGCAAAGCCTTGTTGGGGTCTTCCTGGCGTTTCTGACGCTGGGCCTGTTGATCGTTGCCGCACAGATGATCTCGGGCGCGGTTCAGGATGTGCTGACGCGGGACAATCAGGCACCTGAGGCGCGGGAACGCATATTCGCCGTTACCGTACGAACCGCCGAGCCGGAAACCGTCACTCCTTATCTGGAAGCGTTTGGCCAGATTCAAAGCCGCCGCCGGTTAGAGCTGCGCGCGGCCTTGGGTGGGCGCGTTGTATCACTGGCCGAAGACTTTGAAGATGGCGGTACCGTAACGGCGGGAGAATTGCTGGTCGAACTGGACCCAGCCGATATGCAATCGGCTCTGGACCGTGCCAAATCCGATCTTCTGGATGCCCAGTTTGAAGAGCGGGACGCCGAACGCTCGCTGCTGTTGGCGCAGGATGAGTTGAAATCAGCCGAGGCACAGGCCGAACTTCGCGACCGGGCGCTGCAGCGCCAGCAGGACCTGCAGACGCGAGGTGTCGGGGCTGCTGCAAGCGTCGAAGAAGCGGAACTGGCCGCAACATCGGCTCATCAGGCAGTTCTCGCACGCAGGATCGCTCTGGCGCAGGCCGAATCCCGGGTGGATCAAGCAACAACCCTGTTTGCGCGGGCTCGTATCGCGTTGGAAGGGGCCGAGCGTGACCTGGAGGATATGACGATCCATGCCGGGTTTGATGGTACGCTGACCGAGGTTACTTTGGTTGAAGGCAGGTTGGTCGCGGCCAACGAAAAGCTGGCCGAACTCGTCGACCCCAATGCGCTTGAGGTCGCGTTTCGGGTATCCACCGCGCAATTCGTGCGGTTGCTGAACGCGCAGGGTGATCTGATCTCAGCCCCGGTGACTGTATCGCTTGAGGTCACGGGGACCGATCTCACTGCCACCGGCCGGATCAGTCGCGATAGCGGCGCGGCGGGTGAAGGGCAAACCGGGCGTCTGATCTATGCGCGTCTCGACGACGCGCCGGGATTCAAGCCGGGGGATTTTGTCACCGTTTCGATTGAAGAACAGCCGCTCGATAATGTGGTCCGTCTGCCATCCTCGGTTTTGGACGCCACGGGCAACGTGCTTGTTCTCGGCCCCGATGACCGGCTGGAACCGTTGGCTGTGCAATTGATCCGTCGTCAGGGCGATGAGGTGCTTTTGCGTGGCGAAGGCCTGGAAGGCCGCGAGGTTGTGATTGGCCGGACGCCTCTGCTGGGTTCGGGTGTACGTGTGCGGCCCCTACGGATTGAGGCGAACGCTGAAACTGATCCAGGCATGGTCGAGCTTTCGGACGAAAAGCGCGCTCAGCTTGTGGCTCAGGTCGAGGCCAGTGATGCGATGTCTCAGGAAGACAAAGCCCAAGTATTGGGCCAGTTGAGCGAGGCCAAAGTGCCCGCCACCCTAATACGCCGTCTTGATGACAATCGGGCCGGGGGCTAAGCGCGATGATCCGCGACATTCCCAACGCGGCGGGCGGTATCCTCAGCTATTTCACCCGGCACCGGACTGCGGCCAATCTGTTGCTGCTGATCATGCTGGTGCTGGGGGCCGCCGCGATCCCCAACATGCGGGCACAGTTCTTTCCTGATGTGATTCTCGAACGCGTCGATGTGAATGTCCAATGGGACGGCGCAGGCCCCGAGGATGTCGACAATGGCATCATCCAATTGCTGGAACCTGCGCTTTTGGCGGTTGAGGGCGTTGCCAGCACGGAATCGACCTCACGCGAGGGAACGGCGCAGGTCCGGCTGGAGTTTGAGCCGAACTGGGACATGTCTCGCGCGGTTGAGGAGGTCCGGACCGCCGTCGATAGCGTCACCAACCTGCCCGAAGACGCCGAGGAACCAACCATCAGGCGCGGCGCTTGGCGGGATCGTGTCACGGATGTGGTCATCACGGGGCCCATCGAAGCTGAACAACTGGCCAAATTCACCGATGAATTGATAAGCCGCCTGTTTGCAGTTGGTGTCACGCGCACCACGATCCGGGGACTGGCCGCGCCGCGTGTGGTGGTCGAAGTCCCCACCGCACAGTTGATCGCCAATGATATCTCGCTTTCGGACATTGCCGAGGCCATCGCGGCAGAAGTCACCGCGAACCCTGCGGGCGATGTCACAGGTGCCAATGCGCGTATTCGGACTGGCGTTGAGAAACGCACCCCGGAAGAGATCGAGGGTATCGCCCTGCGCAACTTTGCCGATGGTTCAAAGCTGGTTGTGGGCGATGTGGCGGAAATCCGGGTCGAGGGGGTCACGCGCAACCGCAGCTATTTCGTCGGCGACAATCCGGCGATGTCGATCCGCGTCGACCGGTCCAATTTGGGCGATGCCATCGGAATTCAGCGCGATGTCGAGGATGTCGTGGCCGAGATGCAGGCCAGCCTGCCCGAAGGTATCACGATTGAGCTGATCCGCACCCGCGCACAAGCGATCACCGACCGACTAGATATTCTGGTCGACAATGGGCTGGTTGGGCTTGGGCTGGTGGTTTGTCTACTCTTCCTGTTTCTGAACGCCCGCATCGCTTTCTGGGTGGCTGCCGGTATTCCGGTGGCAATGTCTGCGGCGATTGCGCTGATGTATCTGGGCGGGTTGTCGCTGAACATGGTGTCTCTGTTCGGTTTGATTATTACCTTGGGCATCGTGGTTGATGACGCCATCGTCGTGGGAGAGCACGCCGATTTCCGTGCCCGCCGTTTGGGCGAAGCGCCAATCGTCGCCGCAGAACGCGCTGCCCGCCGAATGGCGATGCCGGTGTTTGCTGCAACAGTGACCACGGTCATCGCCTTCTTTGGTCTCACCGCCATCGGTGGCCGCTTCGGAGAGCTGATCCGAGACATCCCGTTCACCGTTATCGCTGTCCTGATTGCCTCATTGATCGAATGCTTCCTGATCCTGCCGAACCATATGGCCCATGCCATCGCGCATTCGGCTAAGGAGCATTGGTATGACTGGCCCAACCGGGTTGTGAACAAGGGCTTCCGCTGGGTGCGCGACCACCTGTTCCGCCCGTTGGTCGCGTGGGTGGTCTGGGCACGGTATGTGGTTGTTGCACTGATGGTAGTGATTCTGGCCAGCCAGATTGCTCTGTTCATTCGGGGCGACGTGAATTGGCGGTTCTTCAACGCACCGGAACGCGGTTCGGTCACTGGCAATTTCATCATGGTCGAAGGGGCGACGCGCGCAGAGACGCTGGAAATGATGCGCATGGTCCAGAAAGCCACGGAAGAACTGGGTCAGGTTTACGAAGAACGCCATGGCCGCAACCCGATCGAATACGTTCTAGCCGAGGTTGGCGGTTCGGCCGGATGGGGGCTGCGCGCGGCGGATGGCAAGGATGACGATCTACTGGGCGGCATCTCGATCGAGCTGATTGATGCCGACTTGCGCCCCTATTCCAGCTTTGAATTTGTGGGCGAGCTGCAGGATTTCGTGCCGCGCCACCCGAAGGTCGAGCTGCTTAGCTTCCGTGGTTGGCGTTCAGGGCCCGGTGGCGACGCGATTGACGTGCAGTTCTACGGTGCGGATGTGAACACGTTGAAATCTGCATCCGAGGACCTCCAGGCGGAACTCGCGAAATACCCGGAAGTTTCGGCGCTCGAGGATAACCTCGCCTATGACAAGGAAGAGTTCATTCTGGACCTCACCGCGCAGGGTCAGGCGCTGGGTTTCCGCATCGAAACACTGGGCCGCGTGTTGCGAAACCGGCTGAACGGGATTGAGGCCGCGACCTTCCCGGATGGTCCGCGTAGCACCGAGATTCGGATCGAACTGCCCGATGGCGAACTGACTGCTGATTTTCTCGAACGCACATTGATGCGGACTCCGGATGGCGTTTATGTCCCGCTCGCCGATATCGTCTCGGTCGAGCGTAAATCGGGTTTTTCGACCGTCCGGCGCGAAAATGGTCTGCGGGTCATCTCGGTGAATGGTGATATTTCCGAGGACGACCCGGCGCAGGCTGCCGAAATCGCCCGCGCCATGCGCGAAGAGATATTGCCAAACATAGCCGCCGAACGGCAGGTCGAATGGCGCATGGCTGGCCTGAGTGAGCAGGAGGATGAATTCCTGTCCGAGGCCCGCACAGGCCTGATCCTGTGTCTGACCGGAATTTATCTGGTATTGGCTTGGGTCTTTGCCAGTTGGACAAGGCCCTTGGTGGTCATGGCGATCATTCCCTTTGGCCTCGTGGGCGCGATCTGGGGGCATTACCTGTGGGGCGTGCCGTTAAGCATGTTCACCGTCGTCGGCCTGTTGGGCATGACCGGGATCATCATCAACGACTCGATTGTTCTGGTGACCACAATCGACGGATACCGGAAAGAGCGCGGGTTGGTGCCGTCAATCGTAGAAGGTACGGCAGATCGTTTGCGGCCTGTGATGCTGACCACGCTGACCACGGTACTGGGGCTGACGCCCTTGATGTACGAAAGTTCGCAGCAGGCGCAGTTTTTGAAACCGACCGTGATCACACTGGTCTATGGGCTGGGCTTTGGCATGGCCCTGATCCTGCTGCTAGTGCCTGCGTTGCTGGCCATCCTGAACGACATCTCACGCCCGATGACATCGATGAGACGGGCCTTGCGAGCGCCGGACAGGGTGGTGCGCAATGCCGTGCGCGCAACGGGCGCAGCGTTGGCGATCTGGCTGGGGGCCTCGATGATCTGGCCCGTAGTGACAGGTGCGCCGTTGGCGCTGCTCTCGGGTCTCTACCCAGCCGCCGAAGGTCCAAGTGTGTTGCAAATGGGCTTTGGCGTTTTCGTAGCGGGTGCGACCGTGATCCTGCTGGTAGGTGTCGTGCTGTCCAGCGTGCTTTATGCACGCTTGTCGGATCGGGTCGAGGCTTGATCCATCTCTAAAGCTAGCCGCAAAAGATCGGGAACGCGGTCGCTCATTGGCAGGTCGCCGCTGGTGATCTGGTCCACCGGAAACCACTGAGCGTCCTGAGCGTCGTCTGCAGCGACAGGCGTGCCGGTTACATAGCGACACGCAACTCCGACCAGCAGGTAGTGCGCCCGGGTCTGCCCGCTATCATCGCGCAGCAAAAGGTCGAGATTGTCGAGATAGACCAAAGGCTCAGCAATCACACCGGTCTCTTCCCGCAGCTCGCGGGTGGCGGCGTCCAGAACCGTTTCACCCCATTCAACATGGCCGCCTGGAAAACCCCACAGCCCCTGATCGGGTTGCTTGCTGCGTTGCACCAAAAGTACCTGGCCATCGTGCAGCACGACAGCCAGGGCACCGATCTTTGGGGTCTGGCTCATCCGGTCAGCCTGCGCTGCATCCTTGGATATCGACAGCGTGGTTTGCCCCCAGAACCGTGATGCGCACTTCGGACCGATCCAGCGCAAATGGCCGGCCGGAGGCACCGATAATCTCTGAGCTTGCGATCAGGGTGTTGCCCTGACGGCGTGTATCGGGCTGCGATGCCCAGAGTGCCGGGTTTCCTGGTTCAATGACGGCGAATTCGGACCCGCCCGCTGAAGGCATGGTGATACGCGCCTCGATCCGCATTCCGTCTGCAGTGGGAGTCAATTGGCACGTCGCATCCGCCACGCCTGCTTCGCGTTCGGAAAACGGGCGCTGGGCGAGGGCTGCGGCGATGGCCGGATTGCGTGCAGCGTCGGCATCCATTGTGTGATCGAATTCCAACCGACCCGGCACGCAGACATCCTTACACACGCCCAAGTCCATCTCGCCGCGCAAACGCACGGGTTTGGCAGGGTTCTTAGGCGTGATTTCGACGGGCAGTACAAGTTGATCCTCATACCCGACCGAGCGCAGCCCGTTCTGATCAAACACATGCGGCGCGGGCCATGTGAAGGCTATGTCAGCAATATTGCGAGAGCCTTTCCAATCAAACTGTGGCGGAATGCCCGCATCGCCGGGTGCGCGCCAATAGGTCTTCCACCCGTCCTTGAGCTTTAGACGCAAGGCCCCCTGATAGGTACCTTCGGCGGTTTTGCCGCCGTCCAACACCTCAAGCTGAACCAGATTATCAACCCCCTGCGCAGTGGCGGGGGCACCAAAACAAAGGCTGACGGCCAGCACGGCTGCAGCAGATTTGCAAAGCGCTTTCATATGCAGAACATGCGCATTCCGGTCGTGATTGCCAAGTCACGTTCCGGTCACTTCTGTGAAATGCACGGAAATCCCGGCTGATCCCTTGCCATTCCCCGGTTCACAGGGTCATTCTAGGGATATCCTATGGCGCAAGAGATATCTGCTGATGGACCTTACGGGAAAACTGTTGATTGCGATGCCCGGAATGGGCGACCCGCGATTCGAGCATTCGGTCGTCTATATCTGCAGCCATGGTGATGACGGCGCGATGGGATTGATCGTGAATAAGCCTTCGGACTTGCGGATCAAGACCTTGCTGGAACAGCTCAACATCCCGTGTCGGATACCCGTAATTGGCGAACGGCTGGTGCAGTTTGGCGGCCCGGTCGAGATGTCGCGTGGCTTTGTCCTGCATAGCGCAGATTACGAGGCGAATCTGCATTCAATGCAGATTTCCGAAGATTTCAGCATGACCGCAACGCTGGATGTGCTCGAGGATCTGGCCTCGGGCAAGGGGCCGCTGAATTCGATGCTGACTTTAGGTTATTCCGGCTGGGGGCCGGGTCAGTTGGAAGATGAGATCGCGATGAATGGTTGGTTAACGACTGATGCGTCGTCGAAACTGGTCTTTGATGTCCCTGATGACGAGAAATGGGAGGCGGCTTTGGCTACGCTTGGTGTTGATCCGCTGACCCTATCAGCCAGTGCAGGCCGCGCCTAATCGCGAGGGGCTGCTGCGCGGCGTAGACGGTCGTTGATGGCCGCACCTAATCCGTGATGGGGAATTGGTGATACGGCGATTGGCCGACCGGTATCGTTAAGTTTGTGAAGGGCGGCAAACAGGTTGGCGGCGGCCTCGGGCAGGTTGCCGGTGCTGGAGAGGTTCAGATCACAATCAACGGGGCCAAAACCCAGCAACACCTCGTCCCCCTGCCGTGACCGGGCGTTCAGCCGCACCGGCGCGTCCGGCGCGTAGTGGGATTGCAACTGCCCCGGCGCGGTAAGCAGATCGCCGGGTTGGTGGTGATGCAGTTCTGCCTTTAGAACCTCTTCGATTTGTTCCAATGCGACACCACCTGGACGCAACAGGGCAGGGGTGCCGGCCAGACCCACAATAGTGGACTCAAGCCCGACACCGCACGGCCCATCGTCCAGAACTGCGGCTATGCGTCCCTCCAGCCCCGCTCGGACATGGGCCGCCGTCGTTGGGCTGATCTGACCAGAGGGGTTGGCCGATGGCGCTGCCACAGGACCGTCAAAAGCGGTCAGTAAAGCGTGCGCTGTGGGATGCGCAGGCACGCGAACGGCCAGAGTATCCAAGCCAGCTGTGACCAGCGACGAAATCCCGTGATCGGGGCGCAGAGGAAGAACCAGAGTTAACGGTCCGGGCCAGAAGGCATCAGCCATCAAATCAGCCTGATCGGTCCACTCGACGAAGCGTTTCGCGGTCTCGGTTGAGGCGACATGGGCGATCAGTGGGTTAAAACTGGGTCGCCCCTTGGCCTCATAGATCGCGGCCACAGCCTCGCCGTTCCGTGCATCGCCACCCAGTCCATAGACGGTCTCGGTCGGGAAAGCGACCAGCAGCCCCTGTCGCAACAGGTCAGCGGCCTTGGCGAGCCCGTCGGCGTTTGCTGGTAAGTCTTGAGTACCGAGAAGGGTCATGGATCGTGACGCCGCGTTTTGGTTGCTTGCAGTTCAGGTAACGGTAGGTAATCGTGCCAGCCCAGATGAATACCGGCGTGGGGCCGGGATTCCAACCCCACGCTGACAACTTGCCAGAACCAGAGGGAAACCATGCCCTATCGCGCCCCGATCTCAGACTATGAATTCCTGTTCCGCAACGTGATCGGCTTTGACCAGATCGCCGCGACCGAAAAGTTCTCGGAAGCCAGCGAGGATGTGGTTAGCGCCATTCTGACCGAAGCCGGGAAGATGTGCGAAGAGATCATGGCCCCGCTTCAACGCCCTGGTGATCTGGAACCCGCGCGGCTGGAGAACGGCGTGCTGCGGACCTCTCCGGGCTATGCCGAGGGCTGGAGGGCGATTGCCGAAGGCGGCTGGATCGGGATGAGCGGCGATCCCGAATATGGCGGTATGGGTCTGCCCATGACCATGACCACTGCCGTGAATGAGATGATGAGCGCTGCTTGCCTGTCGCTGCAACTGGCCCCGCTGATGACCCAAGGTCAGATCGAGGCGCTGGAGCATCACGCAAGCGATGCGTTGAAGGCGCTCTATCTGCCCAAGATGATGGCGGGTGAATGGTCAGGCACCATGAACCTAACCGAACCGCAGGCCGGATCGGATGTGGGCGCGCTGACCTCGAAGGCCGAAGACAATGGCGACGGCACCTATTCGGTGACCGGGCAGAAGATCTATATCTCTTGGGGCGACAACGACTTTGCCGAGAATGTCTGCCATCTTGTTCTGGCCCGCCTGCCAGACGGTGTTCCGGGAACCAAAGGGATTTCGCTGTTTCTGGTGCCGAAATACATACCCGACGAGAACGGCAACCCTGGCGTGGCCAATGACCTCAAGGTGGTCTCGCTGGAACACAAGATGGGTCTGCACGGCTCGCCCACCTGCGTGATGCAGTATGACGGGGCCAAGGGTTGGCTGGTCGGCAAGGAACATGGCGGCATGGCCGCGATGTTCACCATGATGAACAACGCGCGTTTGGGCGTTGGTGGCGAAGGTGTGGGTGTCGCCGAAGGAGCCTACCAGCATGCGCTGGCCTATGCGTTGGAGCGTAAGCAGGGCAAGACGCCCTCGGGCACCATCATCGACCACGCGGATGTACGGCGGATGCTGATGTCGATGCGCGCGGATGTGTTTGCGGCGCGGGCGATCATGCTGGCCAATGCAGCTGCAATCGACATGGCGCAGGCCACGGGTGAGGCCGATTGGGCGGCACGTGCGGCGCTGCTGACGCCGATCTGCAAGGCTTTTGGCACCGAGACCGGCATGCGCGTTTCCGAGACCGGCGTTCAAGTGCATGGTGGCATGGGCTTCATCGAAGAAACTGGTGCTGCACAATATTATCGCGATGTCCGTGTGACCGCGATCTACGAGGGCACCAATGGTATTCAGGCCATGGACCTCGTAGCGCGCAAGATGATGGATGGGGGTGAGGCGGCCTCGAACCTTCTGGATGAGATCGAGGATCAAGCTGAGAAGGCGCGCGCCACGATGCCTGAACTTGCTGGTCCTGTTTGGGAAGCTTCCGAGTCGCTGCGGGAAGCGACGGAGTGGCTCGTTGCTCAATCGGATATGAACAACCGGTTTGCTGGCGCGGCTTCGTATCTAAAAGCGTTCGCGCGGGTTCTGGGCGGGCATTACCATCTGTCAGCGGCGCTAGCCGATCCCGATGGACCGCGCGCCAAGTTGGCACGTTATTATATTAATGTGCTGCTGCCTGAACATACGGGCTTGCTTGCGCAGGCGCAGAACGGGGCGGATGACCTCTATGCCCTCAGCCCAGAGGAACTGGCGGTTTGATGGATGGCGAGGCTCCGCAAGTGATGCGATATCCGTGGGAGGAACCACCCGCTCCTGGCGAATGGGTCGAAGTTGCAGAAGGAGTTCTGTGGATTAGGCTGCCTTTGCCGATGGCGCTGGATCATGTGAATGTCTATGCACTTGATGATGGCGACGGCTGGACCATAGTCGACACAGGGCTTTCTTCAAAGAAAACACGGGGAATCTGGCAGGCCCTGATGGAAGGGCCATTGGCTGGCAAACCCGTCCGTCGCGTTGTCGTGACTCATCACCATCCTGACCATGTCGGCAATGCGGGCTGGTTCCAGTCCGAGCATGGTGCAGAACTGGTCACCAGTCGTACCGCATGGTTGTTCGCACGTATGCTGACGCTGGATGTGCAAGAGAATTGGCCGAAGGAAACGTTGGATTATTACCGCAGCGCGGGGATGGATCCGGACGTGCTGGCCGGTCGGATGGCCGAGCGTCCGTTCAACTTTGCCGACGCCGTGTACCCTATGCCGCTGGGATTTACCCGTGTCAAACAGGGCGACGTGATCCGCATGGGTGGCCGCGACTGGGATGTTCACATGGGCAACGGCCATGCGCCCGAGCATTGCACCTTCTGGAGCCGCGAGGACAATCTGGTGCTGACCGGCGATCAGATCCTCAGTTCGATCAGTTCCAACTTGGGCGTCTATGCCACCGAGCCGATGGCCGATCCGGTGGCCGACTGGTTGGAGGCGTGTGAACGCCTGCAACCGCTGGCCCGGCCCGATCATTTGGTTTTGGGCGGGCACAAACTGCCGTTCACCGGGTTGCCGATCCGCATGCGGCAGTTGATCGATAACCACCACGGCGCGCTGGAGCGTCTGCTGAACGATCTCGATCAACCCAAAACTGCCGCCGAGTGCTTTGCCCCGCTGTTCAAGCGCCAGATCAGGGGCGGGGAATACGGCCTCGCGCTGGTCGAGGCGGTTGCACATATGAACCATCTCTACCACATTGGAGCTGTCGCCCGGACGCGGCGCGCGGACGGAGCTTGGGAATATCAGCGCAAAGGGTAGAGCAATGGACAAGATCGAAACCTCAGCCGAGGCAGCGGAATCTGCGGCGTTGCCGCGGTGCTATGAGGTACACGCCAACCCTGAAACGGCATCGGGGAACAAGGATTTGCCCAAGCCATTGCAAAAGCCGGTCGAAAGCAAAAGCCCTGCTCAATGGGCCTATGAGCGGCTGATCATGTATATTCAGAATTTCGAGAAGACTCTGGATGGCGATCACGAGGTTGCCATGGGATTCACCGGTGGTGATGCCGGTGTAATGCGGATCGAGGGCATGGGCTATTTCGATCCGGATGTGATTACTTTCTATGGCTCGGACGGAGGCGGCGCCAAAACGCAGCTCGTCCAGCATGTCAGCCAGTTGAATGTGATGCTGCGTGCCTTGCCGAAATCGATCGAGGATAAACCAGCCAACCGCATTGGTTTCCGGCTGGCGGCTGATCTGGAAGAAAGCTGACGCCCACTCTTGCAATTCACACTTACGCAGCCTTGAATGGATAGACCATTCAGGAGGCAACCGCGTGACCAATTTCTCAGCCGTTACAACTGCCTACCGGGGCGCATGGTCGCAGCGGCGCGTGTTTGTGCCTGTTTATGTCGCCGTTCGGTTGCTGCTGGTTGCACTGATCGCTCCGGGCGTTGCAATCGCCGTCAATGTTGCTGTTTCATTGTCTGATCAATCGGCGCTGACGGATCAGGACATTGCGATGTTCCTGCTGTCACCAGCGGGCTTCATCGCTGCGGTTGTAGTTCTCAGCCTGTTCTTACTGGCCGAGGTCTTTGTCTTCTCGGTCATGGCCGGATCATTGCGGATGGGTGAGCGTGACCCTTGGCGCGCGGGCAGTGCTTCCATCCGGTTGATCCTGACGCGTTTACCTGCGCTTTTCGGCTTTGCCGCACGGTTCATTTTGCGTGTGCTGGTACTTGCGCTGCCTTTTGTCGCCGTGGCTGGCCTGATCGCCTGGTGGATGCTGACTGAATACGACATCAACTATTACCTCACCTTCCACCCGCCTTCATTCTGGGTCGCAGTGGTGCTGATCGGATTTGTGGTGCTGTGTCTGGCTTGGGTTCTGATCCGCAGGCTCTCGGCCTGGGCGCTGTCGCTGCATCTTGTATTATTTGAGGGCTGCAAACCCGCCGAAGCCTTTTCCACCAGCACGGATCGAATGGAAGGAAAACGCGGTCGCCTCAAGATCGAGCTCGGCCTTTGGCTTGCGATGCGTCTCGTGATCGCCGCACTGATTGCCTTTGTGGCCGGACTGTTGTTCGATCTGGTGCCGTTGCAGGAAAGCACGAACCTGCGCTTTGCGCTGATCCTCAGTATGATCGTAGCGGGCCTATGGTCGCTGGCTGGGCTTGTGCTTGCAGCCGTCGCTCTGGGAGCATTGGCGGTTCTGCTGGATGGGTTCTTCGACACACAAGGCCGAGAGGTCTCTCATCCCGAACCCGGCAACCTGCGCGCGCCGCTTTACGCTGTGGTCGGTGGCGCGGCAATCGCCCTGCTGATCGGGCTCTGGTCCGGGCAGGAGTTGCTGGTCCGCATTCAGGCCTCCGATCATGCGGATGTCATTGGTCATAGGGGTGCGGCGGCGATAAGGCCGGAAAATACCATGGCGGCAGTGTTGAAGGCTATCGAAGATGGCGCCGATTGGGTTGAGATCGACGTTCAGGAGACTGCGGATGGTGTGGTCATTATCGCGCATGACAGTGATTTCATGAAACTGGCGGGTGTGCCGCTCAAGGTCTGGGACGCAACCATTGAGGATATAGCCGAGATCGATATCGGCAGCTGGTTCGGCCCCGAATATGCTTCGGAACGGACGCCCACGCTGCGGGATGTTCTGGAAGCTGCGAAGGGCAAATCCAAGGTCATCATCGAGCTGAAATACTATGGCCATGACGTCGACCTGGAAAACCGAGTTGCCACGATTGTCGAGGAGCTGGATATGCAGGATGACATCGCCACCATGTCATTGAAATATCCGGCCGTGCAGAAGATGAAAGCGCTGCGCCCCGATTGGCGGGCAGGCGTTCTGGCCGCGACCGCGATAGGCGATCTTTCAGGGCTTGAGGGCGATTTCGTGGCCGTAAACGCAGCAACGGTGTCACCGGGTCTGATCCGCTCGGTCCATGAGGCGGGCAAGGACATCTATGTATGGACGGTGAATGACCCGTTGCAGATGTCGGCGATGGCATCGATGGGGGTTGACGGGCTGATCACTGACCGCCCGGCCATGGCCCGCGAAGTGCTGCGTGTTCGTGCCGAGATGGGACCGGGCGAACGTCTGATGCTATGGTTGGCGACGACATTCGGATTGTCCATTGATACTGCTGAGATGCGTGATGCGGAACCATAGACTGGCCGCCCTTCTGGTCTGTTGCGCGCTGCCTGCAGGTGCGCAGGACCTGATGCGTAGCGTGGAAATGCCCGCTCACCGGGCTTTGTCCGACACGATAAAAGGCACTGAACTGACCCCCTTTGAAACGGATGGCTGTTCGGGTGGATTATCGTCCAGCTGGCGTCTGGTCGCCGAGACCTTTCCGAAGTTCAGCCTGCTTTATGAAGAACACCCGCCATGGGAGTACTGCTGCGTTACCCACGATCGCGCCTATTACAATGCAGGCGGCGCATCGCAGGCCGATGACAGCTTTGACGCCCGGCTCGCTGCCGATGACGCGCTGCGCACCTGTGTCAAAACCCACGGCGAAAGCCACGCTGATGAATACGCCGAACGTTATGACATGACGCCGGATCAGATCCGCTCGGTTCATTCGATCACCTCCGAGGCGATGTTTCTGGCCGTGCGTTTTGGGGGCGGTCCCTGCAGCGGGTTGCCCTGGCGCTGGGGGTTTGGTTATCCAGGCTGCACGATTTTTGGACCAACTGCGCGCGAATGACGTCGTGACAGGCCCTGAGTTTTGCATTATCCAACATTTCAAATACGCGAATTGGGATTCTAATAAACATGGCTGATCACAAGCACGGCGAGATGGACATCACTGTTCAAACCAAAACCTTCGACGGGTTCGTCAAATTCACCACGTGGTGCGTGGTGGCTATTGTACTCCTTTGTCTGTTCCTGGCTGTCTTTGCGGCCTAAACAGCATCCGAGGCGCATCTCTTGTTTAGAATTCTGATTGCCTGCCTGTTGGCGGTGACCGTTGCAGGTTGCGCCGGATCGCAGCGCCCGCAGGCTGATCCCTCGGAAATCGTGGCCCGATCCTATCGTGATCCGGGGCCATCGACGCTGACGCTTTATACGATGATCAGCACACGCACCGGGTCGGGGGCACACACGTCGCTGATGATCAGCGGCAGCGAGCGGGTCATATTTGACCCTGCCGGATCGTTCCGGGCGGATGTGGTGCCGATCAAGAATGATGTCCTTTATGGCATCACGCCAAATGTCGAGCGCGCCTATCGTAGCAGTCATGCGCGCGAGACGCATTATGCCCGTATTCAGACGATCGAAGTGACGCCACAGCAGGCCGAGATCGCGCTGCAATTGGCCAAGCAAATGGGCCCGGTTTCGCAGGCTTTTTGTGCAAATTCGACCTCGCAATTGCTGCAACAGGTCCCGGGGTTCGAGCAAATCAAAACAACATTCTACCCGGTGAAGCTATCCGATCAGTTTGGTCAGATTCCAGGCGTTGTCACCATGGACTATCGTGAGAATGACTCGGCTGATCTGCAGCAGGGGCTGGCGGAAAACAATGCGCGCCTCAATCAGCTTGAAGCGGTCTCAACCAACTAGGTACAGCAGACCGTAAAGCGTGGCGGCCCCTGAAAAGATGGCCGCTATGACGTTCTTCGTCACAATTCCCACCGTCAACGCAACTGCCGCAGCCGCCATGCGCGGCATATCCGGTTGTCCTTCGGTGGCCGTGGGCCAGACTACCAAAGGTGCGATCAGGGCAGGCAGAATCGCCACTGCTGTGTATCTCAGGTGCCGCAGAAGCCAGGGTGGCATCGGGCGGTCGCCAACCAGCCCGATAAAGGTAAAGCGCAGAAGGTAGCTGCCTATCGCCAGACCTACGATGATGATCCACATGGTTGTCGGGTTGATCTGCGTCATGACTTTTTTCGCTCTAACATCAATTCAGCCTGCGCACCTGCCATCATCCCGGCTATCCCTGCGATCAACAGTCCAAGATTGAACGGCACTGCCACGCACAGCAGGGCGACAACAATCGCCACCAGCGCGGCTACAACATGCGCCATGGTGCGCATCATTGGTCCGATCATGGACAAGAACGTGATCGGCAGCGCAAAATCCAGAGCCCAGCTTTCCGGAATCTGTGCCCCCAGAACAGCACCCAGATAAGTGGCGAGTATCCAAAGCGGCGTGATCGGCGTGACCGAGCCGACAAAGTACGCCATGCGCTGAGGCACGGACATATCCGGTTCTTTCTCGAATCGGACAATCGAACAGGCGTAAGACTGATCAACAATAAGATAGGCTCCAAGGGCCCGTTGCCACAGCGGAGCCGCCCCCAGATAAGGGGTCAGTGAAGCCGAATACATGGCCACCCGCAGGTTCACAGCCAGGGCCGAGATCAGAACGATAACCGTTGGTGTATTGTCCTGCAGCAATTGCAATGCGGTGAACTGAGCAGCGCCGGCAAACACCGTGGCGGAAAAGGCCATCGTCTGGATGATATCCAGCCCTGCTTCTGTGGCAAAAACACCAAACAGAAGGCCAAAGGGCATGGCGACGAAGATAAACGGCGTCCCGTCGCGAAAACCTTTCCAGAAGTATGACTTGGATGTGGCAGAGGCCATGGCTAAATCCTATGGTGACGCGAGCAGCAGTAGCCGTCTTGGGAAGGGGTTGCAATTGGCCACGGAGATCGACCTGTCAGACTACCTCATTGCGCCCGATCCGGGGGCTGCCCGCCTGACGCGCGGTGTCGAGGGTGTGGACCAGAATGGTGAGATCAGTCAGATCTCGGTGGTCGAGGAACGCCCGCTGACCATTTTCCTCAACTCACAGGAAATCGTGACGGCAATGACCATCGGCGACTATCCCGAATACCTTGCGCTCGGGTTTCTGCGTAATCAGGGGATGCTGCTTGCAGATGATGAAATTACTCGGGTCGACTATGACGACGATCTGGAAACCGTGGTCGTGCGTACCGCGCGTGAGACCTCATACGAGGACAAGCTGAAGAAGAAGACCCGCACCAGCGGTTGCGCAGTAGGCACTGTGTTCGGAGACATGATGGAGGGGCTAGAGGACGTGCGCCTGCCACAGGTCTCGTTGCGCACCTCGTGGCTGTATGAGTTGGCGTCGAAGATCAACCGCACCCCGTCTCTGTACCTCGAGGCGGGTGCCATCCATGGCACGGTGCTTTGTCATGAAAGCCACCCGTTGGTTTATATGGAAGACGTGGGCCGCCATAACGCGGTCGACAAGATCGCAGGCTGGATGCTCTCCGAGGGTGCGACTGCGTCTGACAAGATCCTCTATACGACCGGTCGTTTGACTTCGGAAATGGTGATCAAAACGGCAATGATGGGCATCCCTGTTCTCGCTTCGCGATCGGGATTCACCGCCTGGGGTGTCGAGATCGCGCGCGAGGTCGGTTTGACTCTGATCGGCCGGATGCGCGGGCAGCGGTTCGTGTGTTTGTCGGGCGAAGACCGATTGGTGCGCGATGTTGATCCGTCGAGCGTGGCGATTGAGGACAAAAAACATCGCAGGAAAAGTGCCGATGGCTGAACAGTCGCAAAAACCGCTGGGGGTTATTCTGGCAGGCGGCCTCGCAACGCGAATGGGAGGCGGCGATAAAGGGCTATTGCAGATCGGCGGGCAGAGCCTGCTGGATCGGGTGATAGACAGGCTGCGCCCTCAGGTCGGCGGGCTGGCTTTGAACGCCAACGGCGATGCCGAACGGTTTGCTCGCTTGAACTTACCGGTTGTTTCGGACTCGATCGAGGGCTTTGCAGGGCCGCTGGCCGGTGTTTTGGCCGGGCTTGATTGGGCCGCTGAACAGGGCGCGCACTCTATCGTGACGGTTGCGGCGGATACTCCGTTCTTTCCGCATGATCTTGTGGCGCAACTGGTGAACGCATCCAAAGGGCAGAAATACCCCCTTGTTCTGGCAACCACCCCGCGCACGAGTGACGAGGCATTAAAATCCGGCGGCGGCAAGCGGATCAATCGGCACCCGACCTTTGGGCTCTGGCCGGTGGCATTGCGCGATGATCTGAGGGAGGCGTTGAACGCTGGATTGCGCAAGGTTGTCCTGTGGACTGACCAGCATGATGGGCGAGAGGCGCTGTTTTCGGCCCAGCCGTTTGATCCGTTCTTCAACGTCAACACTCCCGATGATCTGGCCCGCGCTGAAACCTTGTTGGAGCAGGTATGAGGGTCTACGGCGTCACCGGTTGGAAAAACGCGGGCAAAACCGGCCTAGTGGAACGGCTGGTGGCTGAAATCACCGGACGTGGGTATACCGTTTCCACCGTTAAACATGCGCATCATTCCGTCGACGTCGACCAGCCGGGTACCGACAGCCAGCGGCATCGCGCGGCGGGTGCGTCCGAAGTGCTGTTGGCATCCGGCCAGCGGATCGCACTGATGCAGGAGTTGCGTGGTGCGCCCGAGCCGAAGCTGGACATCTTGCTGTCGCGGTTGTCTCCTGTCGATCTGGTGTTAATCGAAGGCTTCAAACGCGAGCGTCACCCCAAGATCGAAGCGTTTCGCGCTGAACCCGGAAATCCGCTGATCGCCACGGATGATGAGACGGTTCGCGCGGTTGCAAGTGATACGCCTTTGGAATTGGATTGCCCGGTGTTTTATCTGGATGATACGGCGGCCATTGCAGATTTCATCATGGAAGAGGTCGGATTATGAGCACGCCGGATATCTCACCTCCGCCCTTGCGCAATGATTGTTTCGCCTTGCCTGCAGGGGTGAACTGGACACCCGTTGATGAGGCTCTGGCGCTTTTGCGAGACAGATTGTCGGTGGTAGCTGGGGTTGAAAACGTGCCCGTGATGCGGGCGGCGGGCCGAGTTCTGGCGGTGGACGTGTCGGCCAAACGATCAAACCCGCCTCAGCCCAACACCGCTGTCGATGGGTACGGATTTGCCGGTCCGGTGCCGGATGGACCCTGTGTCATGCCTTTGGTAGAGGGCCGGGCGGCTGCGGGTGTACCCTTTGACGGTGAGGTCCCAGAGGGCCATGCGATACGCATTCTTACCGGAGCTGCACTGCCAAAGGGTGTTAATACGGTCATATTGGAAGAGGATGTGACCTTTGATCATGGGCACATTGCATTCCGAGGTCCGTTGAAACAGGGCGCGAACACGCGAAAGGCAGGCGAAGACGTGGTTGAAGGCGCGCTGACCTTGCCAGTTGGGCGGCGTTTAACACCAACGGATCTGGCGCTTTTGTCGGCGGTTGGTCTGGCTGAGGTTTCCGTCCGCAAGGTTTTACGCGTCGGAGTGCTATCGACCGGGGATGAGTTGGTCGAGCCGGGTGACAGCGCCGGACTGGGGCAGATTTATGATGCCAATCGTCCGATGCTGCTGTCACTGGCCGAGCGGATTGGATTCAAATCGGTTGATCTTGGGCGCGCCGAGGATGATCGCGCGGCGCTGAAACAGCATTTGGATCGCGCGGCTCAGCAAGTGGATGTAATCCTGACCAGTGGCGGGGCCTCCGCCGGCGATGAAGATCACGTCTCGGCATTGTTGCGAGAGGCCGGGGCGATGCAGGAATGGCGCATCGCACTAAAACCCGGGCGGCCTTTGGCGCTGGGCATGTGGGATCAGACGCCGGTGTTTGGCTTGCCGGGCAATCCGGTGGCAGCACTGGTTTGCACGTTGATCTTTGCCTGCCCGGCACTGAACGTGCTGGCCGGTGCAGGCTGGCAAGAGCCGCAAGGCTTCGACGTGCCCGCCGCGTTCAAAAAGCACAAGAAACCGGGTCGTCGGGAATACCTGCGGGCGCGCATCCGTGAAGGACAGGCCGAGGTATTCCATTCGGAAGGATCTGGCCGGATCAGCGGGCTGAGCTGGGCCGAAGGCTTGGTCGAAATCGAGGACGGTGCCCGCGATATCAAGCCCGGCGATCTGGTGAGGTTCATACCCTACGGGAGTTTTGGGCTTTAATCGAACGTCCCTGCGACACGCCCCACCAGCATGAAGGCACGCGCTGTGCGGGTTTCGCTCAGGGCTGTAAGCTCGGCATCGCTGGCATTAGGTTCGAACTCGACGATCATATGGTCAAAGCGGCGCAGGAAATGGTGTGCGGCATCGCGAAAGATCGGATCCTGTTTCATCCGCGCCGCAGTCAGCGCCAGTGACGAACGGTCTCGAATGCCACCCAAGGCAGCCACCGACCGCCCGCGCGCGCCTTGGGCAAATTGCCGCCAGACTTCGGGTCGCGCCATATCGGGGCGCAGGTCATCCATATAGATGCCTTCCTGGCTGAGAAGGGTCAGAACATCTTGTGAGGCCTGCACAAGTTTCGAGGTCTTGCGATCTTTCAATGCAAGCCGCAGCGCGTTAAATCCCTCGGCATCGCTTTGCGTTTCGGGGAAGTTCAGGGCGCGGATAAAGATGTCGGTGGGCAACGGGGGCGCCATTTCTTCCGCTGAGGTGCCAAGTTCCAACGAAGTCTGATTGGCCATGTCCGGCGCGGGCCTTTGGGTGCGCCCGGGTTCACCGCGATTGGTCGAGAATGTCGCCAGCGCGCTCTCGGTCTTTTTTGCGCTTTCGGCGATTTCATCCAGTTTCTTGCCGACCGTCGGCTCATACGTGCTGGCCGCGCGTTGTTGCTGTACGACATAGCTGTTGCGGATCGCATCGATGGCTGTCTGCAGGCGGGCGCTTTCTTCGCGCATTACGCGGCTGGCGCGCATCGCGAGGGCTGCGACCCAGATCATTGCGACCGGCATGAACACCGCCAGGAAGGTGACGATGAACCCTCCTTGTTGCCCGCCGGGCAGTACCAGAAACACGACCGACACCACCAGCCAGATCAGGCTGAGAACAACTGCTGCGATCTCGATCTCGGTGACCGAACGGTGCGCCGGACGGTCGTAGATACCCAGCGAGGTGGGTTTCTCAGGTTCTTGCTCAGGTTCAGACCCTGACATGACAAACGCTCCGGTCAGGCGTATTCGATACTCAGAACTTCATAAGAGCGCACGCCTCCGGGGGTGCGGACCTCGACACTGTCGCCTTCTTCTTTGCCAATCAGGGCGCGGGCGATGGGGGATTTGATGTTCAGAAGGCCCGCTTCGATATTGGCCTCATACTCACCTACGATCTGCCAGGTCTTTTCTTCGTCGGTATCTTCATCCACCAACGTGACCTTCGCGCCGAACTTGATGGCCCCTGACAGTTTGGCCGGATCAATGACATCTGCCAGCGACAGGATGCCTTCAAGCTCTTTGATGCGGCCTTCGATAAAGCCCTGCTTTTCGCGCGCCGAGTGGTATTCGGCGTTTTCTTTCAGGTCGCCCAGTTCGCGGGCTGAGGCAATCGCCTCGATGATCGCCGGGCGCTCGACGGATTTCAGATTCTTCAGCTCTGCCTCGAGCGCGGCATTGCCCGAAGGCGTCATGGGGATCTTTTCCATTGTCTTGTCGTCCACGCAGAAATTGTTACGCCCCGCCGCACAATAGCGTCGGGGCGAAGGATGGGTTGGCAATTACCTGACCCAAATGAGGCGTGAATTGCAAGAGGGGAGGTGTGCGTTGTCAGTAAACTCGCAACTTAGCGCCGCCGTTCCGGGGGGCGGGTGCGTCTGTGGCGCTTTCCCAACAATTCTCCACTTCGCCAACGGCTGGCTTCGTGCCCAAGCCACAGCATCTCAATCATACTGAACCACTTCGAATTCGATGCCATTGTCATCTTCGAAATAGAACCGCTTGCCTGGCTCATAGTCTGCGTGGTTGTGCGGTTCAAATCCCGCTTTGCGGACCTTTTCCTCGGTGGCGTCGATATCCTCGACCAGCACACCTACATGGTTCAAGCCGCCCACGAAATCATAGCTGTTTTCGCCTGATGGCTTGGGATCGCCGGGGGCGTAGAGTGCCAGATAGGTATGTGGGCTGCCCACATGCACCGTATAGCCACCGGCAATGGCAGGGCCTTCCCAGCGTGTTTTCCAGTCGAAGACTTTCTGCATCCACGCCGCAGATGCCTTTGGGTCGCGGACCGTGAAATTAGTATGTTCCAGCGTCGCCATCATGGGATTCTCCTTCCAATTTGAGGCTTGTCCCGACTCACTGTAATTTCTAAACCTAACTTTAGGTCAAGAGATTTCTTTGGGAGGATGTAATGGTTGTTTCGGAAGGTCTGGCGATTGGAGCATTGGCCCGGCGCACTGGGTTGGCAGTGTCGGCGATCCGATACTACGAGGCGCAAGGTTTGATATCTCCATGGCGTAACGCGGGTGGGCAGCGGCGTTATCAGCGCGCCGATATCCGACGGCTAAGCTTTGTGATGATCGCGCAGCAATTCGGTCTGACTTTGCCCGAGATCCGCGAGGTATTGTCGGGCTTGCCAGGAAACCGCACACCGACGCCTCAGGACTGGAAGAGTATCAGCGAACGGCTGCGCACGCATCTGGATCAGCGAATCGATACGCTGATGCGACTGCGCGACAATCTGGATGGATGTATTGGTTGCGGCTGCCTCAGCCTGCCGAAATGCAAGCTTTACAACCCCGATGACAGGGCCAAATCCCATGGTAGCGGTCCCAGATACCTTATGGGGGACGCACCCGAAGCCTGAAGTGTCGAATAGCGGCGTTGTTACGCCGTGTTTCGATTGACCAAAGTCTTTATGACCATGTAATCAGCCGTGAAACAATATTGCGCCGACCGCATGAAGAAAGCGCCAATTCGGAAAGTTAGCTAAGGAGCCCGCGATGGCCGAGATTGAACGCGAAGCGATGGAATATGACGTGGTGATCGTGGGTGCTGGCCCTGCGGGCCTGTCTGCGGCCATCCGTCTGAAACAGCTGGATGCCGACCTGAACGTCGTGGTTCTAGAGAAGGGTTCGGAAGTGGGTGCGCATATCCTGTCGGGTGCGGTGCTGGACCCTTGTGGTCTGGATGCTCTGATCCCCGATTGGAAGGAAAAGGGTGCCCCGCTGAACGTGCCTGTGCATGAAGACAATTTCTACATGCTGGGCGAGGCTGGCAAGATTCGCATCCCCAATTTCCCGATGCCGCCGCTGATGAACAACCACGGCAACTACATCGTCTCGATGGGCAATGTCTGCCGCTGGATGGCCGAACAGGCCGAAGAGCTGGGCGTCGAAATCTTCCCCGGCATGGCCTGTTCCGAGCTGGTCTACGGTGAGAACGGTGAAGTCAAAGGCGTTGTAGCCGGTGTATTTGGTCTGGAGCCAGACGGATCCTACGGCCCCAACACCGAGCCGGGCATGGAACTGCATGGCAAATATGTCTTCCTGTCGGAAGGCGTGCGCGGCTCACTGTCCAAGGAAGTCATCGCCAAATACGACCTGTCTGCCGGTAAAGAGCCGCAGAAATACGGCGTCGGCATGAAAGAGATCTGGGAGATCGACCCGGCCAAGCACAAAGAAGGCAGCGTCACGCACACCATGGGCTGGCCGCTGGGCAGCAACGCGGGAGGTGGGTCGTTCATCTATCACCTTGAAAACAATCAGGTATATGTCGGCTTTGTGGTTCACCTGAACTACAAAAACCCGCACCTGTACCCCTACATGGAATTCCAGCGCTTCAAGCACCACCCGATGGTGGCTGACCTGCTTAAGGGCGGCAAGCGTGTGGCTTATGGTGCCCGCGCGATCACCGAGGGTGGCTACCAGTCGATGCCGAAACTGGTCGCACCGGGTGTTGCGCTGTTGGGTTGCTCGGCGGGCATGGTCAACGTGCCGCGCATCAAGGGCAACCACAACGCGATGCTGTCAGGCAAGGCCGCGGCCGAAGCCGCCTATGATGCCATCAAGGCCGAGCGTTCGGGTGATGAGCTGACCGCTTATGAGGCCGACGTTCGCGATGGTGCAATCGGCTCGGATCTGAAGAAGGTGCGCAATGTCAAACCGCTGTGGTCGAAATACGGCCTGACCGCCAGCCTGGTACTGGGCGGTATGGACATGTGGACCAACACGCTGGGCTTCTCGCTGTTGGGCACGCTGGGCCACGGCAAGAACGACGCGGAATCGACCGAAGATGCCAGCAAGCATCAACCCATCGACTATCCGAAACCCGATGGCACACTGTCCTTTGACCGCCTGACGAACGTATCGTTTGCGGCCACCAATCACGAGGAAAGCCAGCCTTGTCATCTGAAACTGGCCGACCCGGACATCCCGGTTAAGGTCAACCTGCCCAAATTCGACGAGCCGGCACAGCGTTACTGCCCCGCAGGCGTCTATGAGATGGTCGAGGATGAAGACGGGCCGCGATTCGTGATCAACTTCCAGAACTGTGTTCACTGCAAGACCTGTGACATCAAGGATCCCAGCCAGAACATCACCTGGACTACACCGCAGGGCGGCGACGGGCCGAACTACCCCAATATGTAGGCAAGAACACGGGCGTTGGCAGGGTCGTGAAGGCTCTGCCATTGCCTCTCGCCCAGCAAAGCCCTAGCTTGTCGGTCAGTCAACGACAGCAAGGCAGATTATCAGTGGTTTCCCTGGTTCGACGTGCGGCACTGGCCGTGATCCTCAGCTCTTCAATTGCGCTCCCTGCGGTATCGGATACCGGATCGGGGTCGTATCTGGCTGGACGTCAGGCGATTTATGAGAGCGATTATCCCGCTGCCGAGCGTTACTATGCGCAGGCGCTTCGCGCTGATCCCCAAAATCCGAAACTGCTGGAAAACGTGGTCGTCGCCCGGCTCGCCTTGGGTGAGATTGAGCGGGCCCTGACCGTCGCCGAAGTTATCGAGGAAAATGAACTGCCCAGCCAGGCCGCTCGGATGGTGATCGCCGCCAATCTGGTGGCAGATGGCAAGCTGGATGAATTTCTGGCCCGCGATCCTGAAACGCAAGGGGTTGGACCGCTGGTTGATGGCCTGATGATTGCTTGGGCTCATATGGGGCAAGGCGCCATGACCAAAGCGATGGAACAATTTGACGTTGTTACCACGCAGGAAGGTCTGAAAGAATTTGCACTTTATCACAAGGCCATGGCGCTGGCGTCAGTCGGAGACTTTGAGGGGGCCGAGGCGATCCTTGCCGCAGATGATGGCCTGGTTGCCCGTTTTTCACGCCGGGCTGCGCTGGCGCGTGCCGAAGTGCTGTCGCAGCTGGATCGCAACGACGATGCGCTGGAATTTCTGGATAACGTCTTTGCCGCCGGCAGTGATCCGACCATCGAAGGTTTCGTCACCCGGCTGTCTGATGGCGAAACGCTGCCCTTTACCCATGTCCGTTCTGCACAGGATGGCATGGCCGAGGTTTTCTTTACCGTTGGCGCTGCGCTGAGTGCGGAGGCCGCGCAGGATTATGTTCTGCTATATGCCCGGGTCGCGGCCTTTCTGCGGCCTGACCATATTGATGCGCTTTTGCTAAGCGCTGAGTTGTTGGATGGGCTGGAACAATATGATCTGGCGGTTGATGTCTATCGGCAGGTGCCTCCGGACAGCAGCGATTATCATGCCGCCGAGCTGGGGCGCGCCGAGGTCCTAAGTCGCTCTGACAGAAAAGAAGCTGCCGCCGAGGTCCTGCAAAACCTTGCCGCCCAAAGCCCTGATTTGCCCGGTGTGCATGTAGCCCTGGCCGACCTGCGGCGCCAGCAAGAGGATTACGCGGCAGCGGTCACTTCTTACGACAAGGCGATTGGCCTGACGGAAGAGGGTGCAGGCGGAAACTGGTTCCTGCATTATGCCCGCGGGATATCGCATGAACGCCTGAAGAACTGGGACGAGGCCGAGGCCGATTTCCGCCGCGCGCTTGAGTTGAACCCGGACCAACCACAGGTGCTGAACTATCTCGGGTATTCGCTGGTCGAGCGGCGCGAGAAATTGGACGAAGCGTTGAATATGATCGAACGCGCCGTCGCAGCGCGCCCTGACAGCGGCTATATCGTTGACAGCTTGGGCTGGGTGTTGTTCCGCCTGGGCCGGTACGACGAAGCAGTCGACCACATGGAGCGCGCCGTTGAACTGATGCCGGTCGATCCGGTGGTAAATGATCATCTGGGCGATGTTTACTGGGCCGTAGGTCGCGGGCGTGAAGCCGAGTTCCAGTGGAAACGAGCCCTGTCTTTCATTGATCCTGAAGATACCGACGGCGAAGCCGATCCTGAACGCATTCGCCGCAAGATTGAAGTCGGATTGGATGCGGTTCTGGCCGAGGAAGGCGCCGAACCCCTGAAGGTCGCCAATGAAGGCTGAGGCATTTGCCCCCGCCAAGATCAACCTGACCCTGCATGTGACCGGCCAACGCGCGGATGGCTATCATCTGCTTGATTCGTTGGTTGCCTTTGCCGATGTTGGGGATCAGTTGAGCCTCAGTTCCGGCCCCGAGCTGTCTCTGTCGGTCACGGGTGAGTTTTCGAATGGCGTACCGACCGATGATCGCAATCTGGTCTGGCAGGCCGCCGAGGCCGCAGGCTGGACCGGTCGCATTCATCTGAACAAACAACTGCCGCACGGTGGCGGTGTCGGGGGCGGTTCCTCGGATGCTGCGGCGGTTTTGCGCACCGTGACGAAGGGGGGAGAGTGGCCCGATAGCGTGTCGCTGTCGCTTGGCGCGGATGTCCCGGTATGCATACATGCTGCTGCAGCGCGTATGCGCGGGATTGGTGAACAGATTGAGCCGATGGCGTTGCCGCCCCTCCCGGCGCTTTTGGTAAATCCGGGTATTGAAGTTTCCACCGGCCCGGTGTTTTCCGCTTTGCACAGCAGAGACAACGCACCGATGCCTGCTGAGATCCCTGCATTCAAAACACCCGAAGACTGCGCTACGTGGTTGCAGGTTCAGCGGAATGATTTAGAGGCACCTGCAATATCTGTAGCGCCGGGCATTGCGGAGGTCATAGCGGCGTTGGAAGGCACCCGAGACGCGTTGATGGTTCGTATGTCGGGTTCAGGCTCAACCTGTTTCGCACTTTATCCAACGCTCAAAGCAGCCCATTTTGCCGCCTATGAGATCGGCGCGGCCCAACCCGGCTGGTGGTACCGCGCAACGACGCTCAGTTAAGGCGCGATACGACGTAATCGGCCAGATCGCCTAACAGGGTGCGGATTTCGTGATCCGGAAGAGGCGCCAGCGCAGCCTTGGCCTTGGCCGCCCAACCAAACGCATCCGCGCGGGTTGCATCCAGCGTGCGGTATTTGGCCATCAGCGACAAAGCGTGATCCAGATCGCCCTCTTCCTGCCGCCCGCGACCGATCGTCCGTTCCCAAAACGCGTGTTCCTCGGCAGTTGCCTGAGCCACGGCTTTGATCACTGGCAGGGTCAATTTTCGTTCACGGAAGTCGTCGCCGACGTTTTTGCCTGTGGCCGCACTATCGCCTTGATAATCCAGAAGATCATCAGCGATCTGGAACGCGATTCCGAGCGCATCGCCATAGTGATACAGCGCCTTGACCTGCGCCTCGGTCGCGCCTGCGATCACACCACCCACTTCGGTTGCGGCAGAAAACAGCGCCGCTGTCTTGCCGCGCACAACCTGCAGGTAGACACTTTCATCCGTGCCCAGATCGGTGGCCGCTGTCATCTGCAGCACCTCGCCTTCGGCAATTGTGGCCGACGCATTTGCAAGGATATCCAGAACCCGCAACGAACCGGTTTCGACCATCAACTGAAAGCTGCGGGAAAACAGGTAATCTCCAACCAGAACACTGGATTTATTGTCCCATAGCAGGTTTGCCGTGGGTCGCCCGCGCCGCTGCCCGCTTTCATCGACGACATCGTCATGCAGCAGGGTTGCGGTATGAATGAACTCGACCGTTGCAGCCAGATTGATGTGATGGTCGCCTGAATAGCCGAACAGCTGCGCCGCCGCCAGGGTCAGCATCGGGCGCAGACGCTTACCGCCCGCCTCGACCAGGTGTGCGGTCACTTCGGGAATGCGCGGGGCATGTTCCGACGCCATACGCGTCCGAATCAGCGTATTTACTGCGGCCATTTCGCCCGCAAGCATCTCTGCCAGACGCTCATGCGGTTTCGAGATCGTGCTGACGTTCATCACTCTCCTGATACAAGGCTCGACATCCCTGTCACCTTGCCCTTACATCCATCCCCATGAAAGAACTATTGCGCAGCACCGATCCGACAATCCTAGCCTTTGCAACGGCTCTCCTTGAGGGCGAGGATATAGACTGCTTTCAGATGGACGTAAATATGAGCATCCTAGAAGGCGGCATCGGAATCTTTCCCCGTCGCCTAATGGTGCGGGCAGATGATCTGACCCGCGCCGAACGGGTCATGCGCGATAACGAGATCCCGCTGGGGCGATGAGCAGCTTTTCCGACAGTGATCTGACCTGCAATGATTTTCTGGGCGGGCGTGTGCGTCTGTGGCAGCCGCGCTCAGGATATCGTGCAGGGGTCGATCCGGTCTTACTGGCGGCATCGGTCCCGGCACAAGCTGGCCAGTCGGTGCTGGAATTGGGCTGCGGGGCAGGGGCTGCTATTCAGTGCCTAATGGCACGAGTGCCCCACCTGAAGGCAACTGGGGTTGAACTGCAGGCTGGCTATGCAGATCTGGCCCGCCGCAATTCGGAACAAAACGCAGCGATCACCGTGGTTGAGGCGGATTTGAACGCACTACCGAATGATCTGCGACAAGAACAGTTCGATCATGTGATCGCCAATCCGCCCTACTACCGGGCAGGCGCGCACAGCCCTGCCACCGATGCGGGACGGCAGATCGCACTGGGTGAAGACACGCCGCTTGAGGACTGGATCAATGTCGCCGCCCGACGTCTGGCGCCGCGCGGTTATCTTCACATGATCCAGAGGGCAGACCGGCTGCCCGATATGCTTGCGGGGTGCGCGGGCCGCTTGGGCTCGGTTCAGGTGCTGCCTCTGGCTCCCCGTGCGGATCGCGCGGCTGAGCTGGTGATATTGCGCGCCAGAAAGGGCGGGCGCGCCGCTTTTCGGCTACATGCACCGCTGATTCTGCACCTCGGTGACCGGCACTTAGAAGACGGTGAAAGCTATACCCCCAAGGTCTCGGCGGTGTTGCGCGATGGGGCGGATTTGACCGGGCACTTTGCCTGATCGGCAATGACCAGCCGAATTTGTCGGATTTATTATAGATTTCGTGCGTCTGCAGCGTGACAGGCTGGAAATGATGTGATCAACTTCCTACGTGACACTTACAAACCAGAGAAGGAGGACCGCCATGAGCGTGAGCGCACATCTGACGGAGTTGAAGAAAAAACACGAAATTCTCGGTCTTGAAGTGGAAGAAGCGCAACGCTCACCTGGTATTGACGATCTCCATATCGCACAGCTTAAAAAACAGAAGCTGAAGCTAAAAGAAGAGATCGAGCGCCTGTCGACCTAAGGTTCTAGGCCTTCAGGCTGGCGCGGGCCGCGATGGCAGCGCCACCGGTGACAAACAAGGCCGCGATCGCCAAGCCCCAGGACGGGGCGGCGATCCCGGCCAGAACCAGTACAAGTGTCGATAACAAAGGTGCCGCGTATGAGGCGGTGCCCAGGATTTGAATGTCTCCGCGCTTGACCCCGATATCCCAGACATAGAATGCCAGCCCCACAGGCCCGAGGCCGAGCGCAAGGGTCGAGGCCCAGCCGAATGCGCCTTGCGGCCAGATCGTTTCTTCCACCGCGAAATGCAGGCCCCATGAGGCGATGGCCGTCAGGACGCAGAACACCGCGACCGAGCTTGTGGGCACATCGCCCAGCCGACGCGACAGTACTGAATAGCTGGACCATGTCAGCGCGCAGAGCAAAGCCAGCCCGTAACCGGGCAAGTGTTGAATCTGGAAGCCAGCGCTGCCTCCACCGGTGATGATGACGGCGGCTCCAGCAAAGCCAAGGCAGGCTCCGATAAGGTGGCCCGGTTTCAGATGCTCTCCGGGCAGCAGGCCTGACAGAAGAACGATCAGCAAAGGCCAGAGATAAGCGATAAGCCCAGCCTCGGCTGCAGGGGCCATGCGAAGGGCTGAAAAGTACAGCGCGTGGTAGCCAAAAAGGCCAATTGATCCAAGCAGGTATGTCGTCCACGCGACCCGGCGCAGTTGACCCAGCCCGCCGCTGGCGAATGTCCAAATCAGACCCAGCGTACCGCCGATGGTAAAACAGATCGCGTTCAACAACAAAGGCGGCGTCGGGGCCGAACCCACAGTGAACAGCGCCAGCAGAGACCATAGCAAAACGGCGACAAAACCAATCGCGGTCGCGCCCATTCTGCTCATTCACCAGCTACCTTCTCAACAGGGATGATTTCAAACTCATCCGATATATGCGCGGTCTTTTCAATCTCGGAAATGAACCAGTCGCGGAACGCTGCGATCTGCGGTCGCTTCTCTGCCCCTTGCAGGCAGAGGAAACGAAATCGCCCGGCGGTCTCCAGTGCCACTTTGAACGGCGCGACCAGTCGCCCTTCGGTCAGGTCTTTCAGGATCATGGCGCGCCGCCCCAGAACCACGCCCACCCCGGCCACGGCAGCGTCGATGGCGTGATCGGCGTTCGAAAAATGCGCCCCATGGGTCGGAGTGAAATCCAATCCAACCGCACGGAACCACGCGGGCCAGTCGCAACGCGGCTTGAGAAAACTGATCGAATCGTCATGGATCAGGGGGGCGTCGCGCAACGACGCTGGCGTGGGGAATTGTTCGGCCAGCTCCGGGGTCATAACCGGTGTCAGCCACTCCTTGCGGACGGGAACCGAATAGAGCCCCTCATCCGGCCCGTAGCCAAAGCGGATCGCCACGTCCACGTCATCCCGTTCAAGGTCCATGTTGCGCAGAGTGGCCGAGAATTTCAGGTCAATCCCCGGATTTGCACGGGCAAACTCATAAAGGCGCGGTGCCAGCCATTTCGCCGTCAGGGCAGGGCCTGCTGTAACCGTGAGGCTGGTTTCATCCTGCAGCCTCCGCGTCGCCTGCCACGCGGCTTGCAGGGCGGCAAAGCCATCTGCGGTTCCGGGTGCCAATGTGCGCCCGGCTTCGGTCAGTTCGACAGCGCGATTGAGCCGGCGAAACACGGGGTGGCCCAGATGCTCTTCTAACGACTTGATTTGAAAGGACAGAGCCGCAGGTGTCACATTCAGTTCCTCCGCCGCCTTGGCAAACGACATATGTCGTGCGGCGGCATCGAAGGCGCGCAAAGCAGTCAGCGGAGGCAGGCGGTCGGTCATGTCGGTTAAGTTTTTCTGAACTGAAGGATCGAAAACTCTCGTTTGTGCAATTTAAAATCAAAGGCCATGTTGATGGCAAGTCAAAACCAACTTGATTGAGAAGGGTTCAGCATGATCGAGATGACAACAAACCCAGCCATTCAGAACGCCATTCACCGCGCGCATGAAGAGCGCGGCAAGGCGGTTGTAGGATTCTGGTCCTGGCTATTCGGTTCCCGCTGATCGCAGCGCGCGTGATCTTACGGGATAAAAGAAGGGCCGGTCCTTGATGGACCGGCCCGTTTTCATTCTCAGATCGTCGGTTTAGACGAAGAACTGTGCACCGTTTGCGGAAATGGTCGAGCCGTTGATGAACTGCGAATCGTCTGAAGCCAGGAAGGCCACGCAACGCGCGATTTCTTCCGGTTCACCCAGACGACCAGCCGGGATTTGACCGATGATCGATTCGCGCACTTTTTCCGGCACCGCCATGACCATTTCGGTCGCGATATAACCGGGGCAGATCGCGTTGGCCGTGATACCGGCCCGCGCACCTTCCTGCGCCAGAGATTTCACGATGCCCAGATCGCCCGCTTTGGTTGCGGCATAGTTGACCTGCGCAAACTGGCCTTTCTGACCGTTGATCGAGCTGATCACGATGATACGACCAAATTTACGCTCGCGCATACCCGGCCATACCGGGTGCACGGTGTTGAAAACACCAGTCAGATTGGTGTCGATGACCTGATGCCACTGTTCAGGTGTCATCTTGTGGAACGGTGCGTCGCGGGTGATACCGGCGTTGGCGACCACGATGTCGATCGGGCCAACCTCGGCCTCGACTTTTTCGATGCCCGCTTTGGATTCGTCGTAATCCGCAACATTCCATTTATAGGTTTTGATACCGGTTTCGTCGGTGAACTTTGCGGCGGCTTCGTCATTGCCTGCATAAGTGGCGGCAACATTGTATCCTTCGGCCTTCAGCGCCTTGGAAATTGCTGCGCCGATGCCGCGGGAACCGCCGGTTACGAGTGCTGTACGTGCCATTTAGGACTCCTCCAAATTTAGTCGTCTTGGTAATTCTGTTACTCTGAGAGTTAAGGATGCGCAATATCGTTTCGTGATCGATCTTGTCTTTCTGTCCGGCGATTTTGTCGCATCTAAGCGGTATGATCCGATTGTAACAAAAAAGGGCGCCCAGTGGACGCCCTTTTGTATTTAGTTTTCAGCGCACTTAGTCACGCTCCACACACAGGGCGACACCCATGCCGCCGCCGATGCAGAGGGTCGCGAGACCTTTCTTGGCATCCCGGCGCTTCATTTCGAACAGCAGGGTGTTCAGAACCCGGCAGCCGGACGCGCCGATTGGGTGTCCGATGGCAATTGCACCACCGTTGACGTTTACGATCGACGGATCCCAACCCATGTCTTTGTTTACAGCGCAGGCTTGCGCTGCGAAGGCTTCGTTTGCTTCGACCAGATCCAGATCATCGACCGACCATCCAGCTTTCTCCAGAGCCTTGCGCGAAGCGTAGATCGGGCCAACGCCCATGATCGACGGGTCAAGTCCGGCGGTCGCGTAGGATGCAATTCGGGCCAAGGGCTCAATCCCACGCTTTTCGGCATTCTCAGCCGACATCAGCAGGGTGGCAGCGGCACCGTCATTCAGGCCCGAAGCGTTTGCGGCCGTGACAGAACCGTCCTTGGCGAAGGCGGGGCGCAGTTTGCCCATGGCTTCGATTGTCGCGCCGTGGCGGATGTATTCGTCCTTGTCCATCACGATGTCGCCCTTGCGGGTCTTGATGGTGAAGGGCACGATTTCATCGGCGAACTTGCCAGCGTTCTGGGCCGCTTCGGCTTTGTTTTGCGAGGCGACCGCAAATTCATCCTGCATATCGCGGCTGATCTGCCATTTCTCGGCGACGTTCTCAGCCGTTTGACCCATGTGATAGCCGTTGAAGGCATCCCACAGACCATCGCGGATCATCGTGTCGATGTATTTCATGTCACCCATCTTATGACCGGCGCGCAGGGCGGCGGCATGGGGCGACAGGGTCATGTTTTCTTGTCCACCAGCGGCAACGATGTCGGCATCGCCCAATTGGATATGCTGTGCACCCAGAGCAACAGCACGCAGACCCGAACCGCAGACCTGGTTGATGCCCCAAGCCGCGCTTTCCTGCGGCAGGCCCGCATTTATATGCGCCTGGCGCGCTGGGTTCTGACCTTGGGCGGCAGTCAGGACCTGGCCCATGATGGTTTCGCTTACTTCGCCCTTGTCGATCCCGGCACGTTCGACAACTGCTTCAAGGACGGCAGCGCCCAAATCATGTGCGGGGGTGTTCGCAAACGAACCGCTAAAGCTACCGACGCCCGTACGTGCGGCGGATGCGATTACTACGTTGGTCATAAAGTCAATCCTTTACCGTCATGGTCCTGTGGGAAATCTGACGGCGCGGTTTGAGGAGAAGTCTTCTCCGGGTGCAAGAGCGCCTCGTGATCCCCCGCTCAAGCATCTTCTGCAATAGCGCAATGCTGCATCTGCAGCAACGGACAGCTTGTCTCAGAGTGAGCCTTGGCGGTGTTCCGCGCGACCAGCTGCTATCAACTGCCCGTTTTTGCAGCTTTTTCCGGGCTCCAGGGCGGAGTGACTGAAGGCGCTCCATATAGAAAGCCCTGCAGACAATCGACACCGTTTGCGATCAGGAAATGAGCATCTTCGCCACTTTCGACCGATTCGGCAGTGACAAGAATTTCGAATTCCCGCGCAACTGCAATCAGTGCGCGCACCAGCGATTGATTGTCGGGATTGCTGCTGATGCCCCTGATAAACTGCCCATCGATCTTGGCGGCATCGAACAGAAATTCACGAAAGTGGCGAAAGCCAAAGTTACTGGCCCCAAAATCATCCAGCGCAAAGGCGATACCGCGGGCTTGTTGGCGATCCATGAAATCTACCACCAGTTCGGGCACCTGCATCGCCGAAGATTCTGAGATTTCCAGAATCAACCTTTCGCCCAAGCTTGCGTCTTTTTTCAGAAACCTATCCAGCACACGCGACCAGTTGGAATAACCGATGGACCGCGCGGACATGTTGATCGACAGGCGGATGCCAGGGTTGCGGATCAGAGTGCGCAGCCCCATTTCAAGCGCGACGCAATCAAGGTCCCGGCCAATTGGCGTGTTCTCAACCTGTGGCATGAACTCGCGCGCGGGGATGACGCGGCCGGTTTCATCCAATACACGGATGAACCCTTCGTAGAACGCGATTCCCTGAGGAGGATGTGCTTGAACGACAGGCTGAAACGCCAGCCTGCATTGTCTATGCTTCACGGCTTCGGTCGCCATCTGTACCACCGATCGATCCCGTGAAGTGACGGCGGCGCTTAAGGGGTCGTCCGATCCCTCGGGCAGGTCTGCGCGTTTCCTGTTTCCCATGACGTACCGTTCCCCTGATCCCGATGATTTTGGCCGGGGCCAGTTTCAGGGAAGACAGGTAAAACCGGGGTTAACGCTCAAAATTTTATCGCAGGTGGCGGGGCGGAAGATCAGTGTGTTGATTGCCAAGCATGACGCAGCGAAGCAGCCGCACCGATAAGCGCTCCTAAAAGTCCCAGCGCGGCCATGACAAATCCCAACCCCAATAGCGCGGGCATTGCTCCGTTGAGTGCGGCGGTCATTGTGATGACGAGGCCCAGCAAACCTGTGATCGTAGAAATTCTCATCAGCTTTGACATGCGGACCTCCGGAAATGCACTCTTAAAACATCTCAGGGGATATGGAGCGCTTGTGCCAAATTTCAAGCAAAGAAAAGGTCTTTTTGAGATCTAGGCCCGCTTGGCTGTGGAAGCAGGTGATTTGGTGCCGAACTGCTCGAATCCCGGTGTGCCATGATCTTGCGGATGGCGGACAAGGTGCTTGGCCTTGATCTGTTGGGAATTGTCGCGGCTTCCATCGTGGCTATAGCCCGGAGGGGCAAAACAATAAGCCAGACGTTGGCGCAAGGACAGGCCCGGTTGGGTGGCGTCCCGCCAGATTCCAACCCATTCATGAAACGCCACGCGCAGCGGATTGAACGTGCCGATATTGTGGACAAGCCCATAGTCGACCTTGTCATCTTCTTGCTCGGGGACAAATGTGCCGAACATCTTGTCCCAGATGATAAAGACACCCGCATAGTTGCAATCAAGATATCGCGCATTTCGCCCATGATGGGCGCGGTGGTGACTGGGCGTATTCATGACGGCTTCGAACCAGCGCGGCATTTTGCCGATCGCTTCGGTATGGATCCAGAATTGGTAGATCAGGTTCAGACCTCCGACGAACAGCACCATCGCCGGGTGAAAGCCCAGCAGGATAAGCGGCGCACGTACCACCATCATGAAGGTGAATGTATAGGTCCAGGTCTGCCGTAGCGCCGTTGTCAGGTTGTAATGCTGTGAGCTGTGGTGGTTCACATGACTGGCCCAGACCCAGCGAATGCGGTGCCCAAAGCGGTGCACCCAGTAGTACCGCAGATCGTCCAGTACAAAGCACAAGATGATGACCGGGATCGAGGTCCCTAGGTTGAGCGGTGTGATCTGCCACAGCCACATGAAAAACGCATATGCGATGAAGCCCAGCAAAAAGCCCGAGGCGATATTGCCTGCCCCCATGATCAGCGAGGTCAAGGCATCGCGGGTTTCGTACCTACCGCCCCGGCCTTTGATCGCGATCCAAAGGAATTCGGCCAGAATGGCCGCGATGAAGAAGGGCACGGCCCATTGCACCGCGTCGGGAAAGCTCACGTGATCGGTCATGCGGGATCCATCAGATTTTGCCAGTGCTGGCGTTCGGTCTCATCAAGGTGGACGATGACCCGAGGAGTGCTGAAATCGTGGAACAGGACTTCAAAGCCTTCAGGATGATCCAGCCAATCGAAATCCCGTAAATGGCGGGCCACGGTATCGGCACCAAAGGACCACAGCAGACCGGCTCCGGTTTCGGTTCGGATAAGGGCGGCGTGACCATCATGGGCAACGGTTACGTCAATGATGGAATCATCTGGAAAGTGACGCAGCCACTGTTCGTGCGCTGTCTCAGGCGTCAGCACTTGCAAGCGTGACTTGCCCGTCAGATGCAGCAGCAAGGCGACCCCGGCAATGCCGCCGACGACGAGGATCAATAGTATTTCCAGCGGCATTCCATCCTCCTGCAGATAACCTGCAAGCGGGCGATTTGTCTGTCAAAGGTGGCGTGGCGTCAGCCGCTTTCCAGGCTTTCCAGAATCTCATGCTGGACGATGCGTGCGACAAACGGCATTAACCCGTCAGGGCCAGAGGCCCGATCTTTGAGATGGATGCAGATATCGGGCCTGCGCGCGGCGATGATGCCAACCATTTCTCCGCGTATCTTGTCATCAAGACCCGCGCCCATGATCGCACAGGCGATGCGCGGTTCCGCGTCCAGCTGCCGCCGCACCTCATCCTGATCATGCGCGCCCAGCCACTGAATCGGCAGGTGATCCAGTTGTTGTGCCACGTTGCCGATTACATTCGGCAACCGCCCAATCAACAGAACTACCGGTTTCATCGGAGTCTCCCTTTCTTCCGGTCGCAAACGAAAACCGGCCCGTTGGGGCCGGTCTCATTCTAACACAGATTTTCTGCAAGAGCGCGCGGGACCTCAGCTATTGCCTTCGACAAGCGCTGAAATTATCGCCTTGGCACTGTCCGAGTTCCATTCTGCATCACCGATCAGGCGTGCGATCTCATTGCCATCGGGGTCGATGATCACAGTGATCGGCAGGCCAATCACTCCCATTTCGCGTGCAACCGCCTGTTTCGGATCCTGATGACGCGGCAAGTTGTCGATGCCGTTTTCGTCAAAGAACTTCTTGATCCCGGCAGGTGTGTTGCGACCGGTCGCCAGGGTCAGAACCTCGAATTTGTCACCGCCAAACTCCTGTTGCAGTTCAGCGATCTGAGGCATTTCTTTGCGGCACGGCGCACACCATGTGGCCCAGAAGTTCAGCAGCACATACTTGCCTTTGTAGTCGGCCAGCGATCCGGTGCCGCCATCATCTTCTAGTTCAAAATCGACCACTTTGACCGGCTTGGGCTCACTATGCAGGATCAGCCGCTTCAGGCTGCCCTCACGCAATGGGCCAAGCGTTGCCGCATCTGTTGCCAAAGCGGCGTTTGCACCCAGCGCTAGGGCCATATAAAGGGGGATCAGACGTAACAGGCGCATATCAACTCCGGGTTTTCTTTCATGACCGATCAATCTTCGAACCAGATGTGGGGCGGCCGCTTTGCCGCTGGTCCAGACGCGATCATGGAGGCGATAAATGCCTCGATCGGGTTCGATCAGCGGATGGCAGCCCAGGACATCGCAGGCTCGCGCGCCCATGCCGCCATGCTGGCTGCCACAGGCGTTATTACTGATAGTGATGCGCACGCCATTCGGGAAGGCCTGCTCACCGTTTTGTCAGAAATTCAGAACGGAGAATTTCAGTTCTCGACTGCGCTGGAAGACATTCACATGAATGTCGAGGCGCGACTGAAAGAGGTGATCGGAGAACCCGCAGGCCGTCTGCACACGGGCCGGTCGCGAAACGACCAGGTGGCGACCGATTTCAAACTCTGGGTTCGCGACCAGCTAGATGCCGCAGAATCCGGTCTTCTGGCCCTGATCCGCGCGCTTTTGGCGCAGGCCGAGGCCGGGGCAGACTGGGTCATGCCCGGTTTCACCCACCTGCAAACCGCGCAGCCAGTAACCTGGGGTCACCACATGATGGCCTATGTCGAGATGTTTGGCCGCGATCTGTCCCGCGTGCGCGACGCCCGTGCCCGGATGAACGAATCCCCCTTGGGCGCAGCCGCGTTGGCCGGGACCTCTTTCCCAATCGACCGCCAGATGACAGCTGAGGCGCTGGGCTTCGACCGCCCCGCAGCCAACTCATTGGACGCTGTCAGCGACCGCGACTTCGCGTTGGAGTTCCTGTCGACCGCCTCGATTTGCGCCATGCACTTGTCGCGCTTTGCCGAGGAATTGGTAATCTGGTCCTCGGCCCAATTCCGGTTTGTATCACTGTCTGATCGCTTCTCGACTGGTTCATCAATCATGCCGCAAAAGAAGAACCCCGATGCAGCTGAGCTCATCCGTGCCAAGGTTGGCCGCATATTTGGTGCGAATACTGGCCTGATGATGGTGATGAAGGGGCTGCCGCTGACCTATTCCAAGGACATGCAGGAAGACAAAGAACAGGTATTTGATGCGGCAGATAACTGGATGCTGGCACTTGCCGCGATGGAAGGCATGGTCAAGGACATGACCGCCAATCGCGAAAGCCTGGCTGCCGCTGCCGGGTCTGGCTTTTCAACTGCGACCGACCTGGCCGACTGGTTGGTCCGCGTGCTGGGCCTGCCCTTCCGCGACGCGCACCATGTCACTGGATCGCTGGTGGCCATGGCTGAAAGCAAGGGCTGCGACCTACCGGATCTGACGCTGGAGGACATGCAATCGGTCCACGCGGACATCACCGACGACGTCTATTCTGTTCTTACCGTCGAAAATTCGGTAAACTCTCGCCAATCCTATGGCGGCACCGCACCGGATCAGGTGCGGGCCCAGATCAAGCGATGGAAGGCGCTGGTGTAATGCAGATACGACGGGTGGTGCTATTGATTGCGGTCGCAGCGGCCTTGGCCGGGTGTGGTGCCGATGGCGAACCCATACAGCCCACCATGAGCGCAAGCGTCGGCGTAGGCAGCAGCGGCACCTATGGTGGTGTTGGCGTTGGTCTCAGACGCGGTGGGCTGGGCGTTTATCTGGGGCTCTGAACTCCAAAATTGCAATTTGCTGATCGCACACCCATCTGCATCTGACACATCCTGAATGACAAAGAGAAAATGCATGAGACCTGCCGGCCTGATCCTCTGCCTCGCCGTACTTGCAGCTTGCGACCCGTCAGGCGCACCCCGAACGGAACCAACCGCCGCACCTAGCGGGTCCGGGGTCTCGGTTTCAGGATATGCGAGGGTTGGCGCGTCAAAGACATTCTGAACCGCGACGGTGACCACAACCCTACCGGAATCATTTGATCCACATACCTCTTTTGGTCTAAGCGCGCGGTATGGATCATTTTCTCTACCGCGACGGCGCGCTTTTCGCCGAGGATGTGCCAATCTCCGAAATCGCTGCCGCGGTCGGAACCCCGTTCTATGTCTATTCGACGGCGACGCTGCAGCGGCATTTCAAGCTGTTCGATGACGCGCTTGAGGGCACTGATCACCTAGTCTGCTATGCGATGAAAGCGGCCAGCAATCAGGCCATCCTGAAGACGCTGGCGCAGGCAGGTGCGGGAATGGATGTGGTTTCGGGCGGGGAATATCTGCGCGCCAAAGCCGCGGGCGTGCCCGGAGACAAGATTGTCTTTTCGGGCGTCGGCAAGACAGCGGATGAGATTCGTACCGCTCTGACCGGTGGCATTCGTCAGTTCAACGTCGAATCCGAGCCCGAAATGCAGGTGATCAATGCGGTTGCACTGGAATTGGGCAAGGTTGCGCCGATCACTGTTCGGGTGAATCCGGACGTGGATGCAAAAACCCACGCCAAGATCGCCACCGGCAAGTCCGAGAACAAGTTCGGTATCCCAATCTCGCGTGCGACCGAGGTTTATGCACTGGCCGCAAGCCTTCCGGGACTGGAGGTGATTGGGATCGATGTCCATATCGGATCGCAACTAACCGAGCTTGAGCCGTTTGAACTGGCTTATATGAAGGTTGCGGAACTGACAGAGCGCCTACGCGCAGAGGGGCATAACATCCGCCGCCTCGATCTGGGCGGTGGTTTGGGTATTCCTTATGCCCGTTCCAACGACGCGCCTCCGCTGCCGGTTGAATATGGTGCGATGGTCAAGAAAACACTGGGCCATCTGGGCTGCGAGATCGAGATTGAGCCCGGTCGACTGATCGCTGGCAATGCGGGTCTGATGGTGTCCAAGGTCATCTATGTTAAATCCGGCGAAGACCGCGATTTCCTGATCCTCGATGGCGCAATGAACGACCTGATCCGCCCCGCGATGTATGAGGCGTATCATGATATAGTGGCGGTCGAAGAACCTGCCGCAGGGGTCGAACAGCGCCCGTATGATATCGTTGGTCCGGTCTGTGAATCCGGGGATACCTTTGCAAAACAACGCAACATGCCGGCTTTGAAATCGGGCGATCTTATCGCATTCCGCAGTGCAGGTGCCTACGGTGCAGTCATGTCTAGCGAATACAATACGCGGCCCCTGATCCCTGAGGTTCTGGTGAACGGGGATCAATTTGCCGTAATTCGTGAACGCCCAAGCTTTGACGAAATCATAAACCGCGATACCATACCTGAGTGGCTTTGACGCGATAGGCGCGTCGGGCCGATCAGGAGGCCCGCCTTGCGCGACAACCAGACCTTGCCAATTCCAAGACTGTCCCTGTGGCTGACGCACGGGGGTATGCTGGCTGAGCAGGTGATGCGCGCCTTCTGGCCGTTCTTTTCTATTCTTATGGCGCTGCTGGCCGCCCTGATGCTGGGTCTGCACGATCTTGTGCGCATTGAAGCCGTTTGGATTTCTGCAGCGATCGGATTGATTGCTTTAATTGCGACAGCGGTTTTGGGAATCAGACGGTTCCACCTGCCAACCCGGGCCGAGGCGCTGGTTCGGCTGGATGAAACCCTGCCCGGACGCCCGATACAAGCACTGATGGACGATCAGGCAATCGGTGCGATGGATGCGGATTCGGTGGCACTGTGGCATGCGCACCAGACGCGCATGGCAGATCGTGCATCAAAGGCCGATCCGGTGAAACCCGACTTGCGGCTGGCGTCTCGCGATCCCTATGCGCTTCGCTATGCTGCCTTATTGGTACTCGTCGTTGCGGCTCTGTTCGGCTCGTTCTGGCGGATAGGCTCGGTCGCTGACATGACGCCGGGGACCGCTCAGGCGGGGCAGGGCCCGACTTGGGAGGGTTGGATTGAACCGCCGCGCTACACCGGGCTGCCAACGCTCTACCTTGCCGATCAGACCGATCCGACGTTGACGGTGCCTAAAGGCAGCCGCATCACACTTCGGTTCTACGGCGAGATCGGCGCGCACAGCCTGACAGAATCTTCGACACCTCTGGGCACCGAAGCCGCGACGGACCCGGAACAGGAATTTGTTGCGGAACGCTCGGGCCAAATGCGGATTGATGGCCCGGCAGGGCGCGATTGGGCGCTTGAGATCCTTCCGGACACTGCGCCCAGGATCGCGACGGCAGGAGTGGCGCAATCAGAGGCTGGCGGACAGATGAAGCTGCCCTTCGCTGCTGCGGATGACTATGGAATCGTCTCCGGCACAGCCCGGATCGAATTGGACCTGCTAGCGGTCAACCGTCAATTCGGTCTTGCGACCGAGCCAGAACCGCGCGAGATCATTACGGTCGAGTTGCCAATGCCGATTACAGGCGATCGGACCGATTTCACCGAAGACTTGATCGAGGATTTCTCGCAGCACCCTTGGGCACATTTGCCGGTGAAAATAACCCTCATGGCCATCGATGCGGCGGATCAAGAGACGGTGGCAGAACCTTATCTGACAGAACTGCCGGCCCGTAGGTTCTTTGACCCATTGGCTGCTGCGGTGATCGAACAGCGGCGCGATCTGCTCTGGTCGCGCGAAAATGCGCTGCGTGTATCGCAATTGCTGCGCGCGGTTTCGCACCTACCCGAGGACCTGTTCCGCTCAGATACAGCGTATCTGCGTCTGCGTGTGATCCTGCGGCGGCTGGAGACCTTCGACAAATACGGCGCACTGAACGTCAAACAGCAGGAAGAAATTGCGCAAGCGCTGTGGGATCTGGCGGTTCTGATCGAGGATGGCACGCTGGCCGACGCACTGGAACGGATGCGCCGTGCGCAGGAGCGTCTGACCGAAGCGATGCAGAACGGTGCCAGCGACGAAGAGATTGCCGAACTGATGCAGGAGCTGCGCGAAGCGACACAGGATTACATGCGGCAACTCCAGCGTCTGGCGCAGGAAAACGGTGAGACGCAGCAAGGACAGCAGGGCCAGAACGGCGAAACCCTGCAGATGACGCAGGATGACCTGCAGCGAATGATGGACCGCATTCAGGAGCTCATGGAACAAGGCCGCATGGCCGAGGCGCAGCAGGCATTAGAAGAGTTCCAGCAAATGATGGAAAACATGCGCGTCACACAAGGGCAGGGCCAAGGTGGCCAGTCCGAAGGACAGCAGGCCATGGAAGGGCTGGCAGAAACCCTGCGCGAACAACAGGGCCTCAGCGATCAGGCATTCCGCGACCTGCAGGAACAGTTCAACCCCGGTGCGCAAGCGGGCGAAAGTCAGGGCAATGAGGGTCGCAACGGTGGTCTGGGACGCGGCCAGAGCCATGAAGGCCAGGGCGGCCAGGGCCAGGGTCAGGATGAGGCTGGTGAAGGCCAGCAAGGTCAGGGGTCACTGGCGGATCGGCAGCAGGCGCTGAGGGATGAGTTGAGACGGCAACAACAAGGTCTGCCCGGCGGTGGTACACCTGAAGGCGACGCTGCGCGCGAAGCATTGGGCCGTGCGGGCCGGGCCATGGACGACGCCGAAGACGCCTTGCGCAGCGATGATCTGGCCGAGGCGATTGACCGTCAATCCGAGGCGATGGAAGCCTTGCGCGAAGGCATGCGTTCACTGGGCGAAGCCCTGGCGCAGAACCAGCAGAACCAGCCGGGTCAAGGGACCGAGGCCGGCGACATGCAGGCCAATAACCGCGATCCATTGGGTCGTACGCCAGGTTCCGCGGGATCAATCTCGACCGACGACAACTTGCTGCAAGGCGAAGATGTATATCGTCGTGCGCGCGAGTTGCTGGATGAAATCCGCCGTAGGACCGGTGAACAGGATCGGCCTCAGATCGAGTTGGAATACCTCAAGCGATTGCTCGAAAGGTTCTAGTTCTGCCCTGCGCCCCCGGTCTGTGTCTCAAGCCAAAGGCGCGCTTGATCGACCAGTGAGACATATGATTTCAGCATCGGATCAGCCTGAGGAACCGCCTCGCTGATCTGATTGGCATTGCCATATATCAGAAACAGAATGACGCCGATGATAATGATCAAGGCAAAGCCACGCAGAAACCCACCGGATTTGCGGGCCGGAGCAACGGCTTCAGCTTCGTCCGATGTCAAGTCGCTGCGCAGACCCGAGTTGATCGCCTCAACATCCGGCAGCTCATCTTTCTGACCTGCGTCAGCGGCGGTTTCAGTGGCCGAGGGCCGTTTCGGTTTGACCTTGGGCTCTTCAGGCGGATCCAATGCCAGATCAGGTTGGCTTTCCAGATTGCTGCCTTCACGCTCGCGCAGCTCTGCCTCGCGTGCAGCCTCTTCCTTGAGGATGCTGGATACCGCCGGGTCTACGTTTCCAACACTCAATTCCTCGGGCGCATCGGGTTCTGGTGTGTCTTCTGCCTTAACCTTTTCTGGCTCGGCCTTGGCCGTATCGGGTTCTGGCGCATCCTCTGACTTAACATCTTCCGGTTCGGCAAAGGCTGCCTGGATTGCAGTCGCAGATTTCGCTTCCGGCTCTGCTTTGCTGGCGACTGGATACTTTTCCTGAAACCAGGTCTCTTCGCAAGCCGAGCATTGAACTTCGCGCCCGTCCTCGGGGATCACTTCGTCCGGGACTTCGTACTGGGCGCTGCAATTCGGACACGTTAAACGCATTCTGCCTCCTGGCCTTCAAGGCTGGCCTGATAATAGTTTTTTCAGGGATGATATTCCGTTAAGACCCAACAGCAAAGCGTGTTTTCGGTTTCGCGGGCCAAGTGTCGCCAATTGGCCCCGCCCAAGGCATTGAATCCACCGCTGCGCTCGGGCAAGAGGTGAGCAGAATAAAGGGGGCAGGCGTGATCGAGCTGGAGAATATCAGCTATACCTACGGCGGTGGTGAGTTGCTAAGCGATGTTTCGCTGCAATTACAGCCCGGATCGTTCCACTTTCTGACCGGGCCTTCGGGTGCGGGCAAGACCACATTGCTGAAACTCTGTTATGGCGCGTTGTTGCCAACCTCGGGCAGGTTGATGGCCTTTGGCGAGGATATCGCCCGCATGGACCGTGATCAGATGGCGCTGCTGCGCCGCCGAATTGGCGTGGTGCATCAGGATTGCCGATTTTTGGATCACATGACGCTGGCCGAGAATGTCGCGTTGCCGCTGATGGTCTCGGGGCGCTCTGAAAATGGGCAGCAGGACGATCTGACCGAACTGCTGGGCTGGGTCGGGCTTGGCAGCAGGCTTGAGGCGCACCCGCCTGAACTATCGGGGGGCGAACGCCAGCGTGCCGCATTGGCCCGCGCAGTCATCCTATCGCCCGATGTGGTGCTTGCGGATGAACCCACCGGCAATGTGGACTGGGAGATGTCGCAACGACTTCTGCGCCTGTTGGTCGAATTGAACAGGATGGGAAAAACCGTGCTGATCGCCACCCATGACCTAAGCCTGATCCGCGCCGCCAAAAGCCAAGTTCAGGCTCGCGTTCTGCGTATCGCGCAGCGCCGGGTGCAGCTTGCGGGGGCGGATCTATGAGCAAGGGCACGATCCGCAATTTGCTGCGCCGTGACAGCCGCGCCGACCGGGTGGTGCCACCCACGGGCTTTACCGCGCAATTGACCCTGTTCGTGTCTGGTGCAATGGCCTTTCTGGCGGTTTTTGCGCTGGCTCTTTCGTTAGCCTCGGGCCGTGTGGCGGATCGTTGGGCTTCAGAGTTGGCGGGGGCAGCGACCTTGCGGATCAATGCCCCTGCAGATCAACGTGCGGCGCAAACCGAGGCTGCTTTGAATGTCCTCCAGCAAACGCCGGGTGTGGCTTCGGCTCGCGCGTTGACGAGCGAAGAGCAGGCCACACTGCTGTCACCCTGGTTCGGACCGGACTTGCCTCTGGACACTTTACCAATCCCGCAGCTGATAGAGATTATCGAAGGTGAGCCGGGTCTTGATGCGGCTGGCCTGCGGCTGCGGCTAGGGGCGGAGGTGCCGGGCGCAGTGCTGGATGATCACACTCGCTGGCGCGAGCCATTGGTTGATGCGGCCAATTCGCTGCGGCGTCTGGGCTGGATTTCGATCCTGCTGATCGGTGGCGCCACTGCCGCTATGATCACGCTTGCCGCCAACGCCTCGCTTGCCGCCAACGCGCAGATAATCGAGGTTCTGCGTCAGGTCGGCGCGCGGGACCGGTTCATCGCCGGAGCGTTCGTGCGCCGCTTTACGTTCCGGGCGCTGTTTGGGGCAGCGGTTGGCACCTTGCTGGGTATGACGGGTGTATTGTTGCTCCCTGAAGCCTCGGATGCGGGTGGTTTTCTCACTGGCCTTGGGTTTCAGGGTATCGGTTGGATCCTGCCCGTGCTGATCCCGGTATTGGGCGCGGCCGTTGCGTTTCTGGCCACATGGTCAGCCGCGCAGCGCAAGTTGAAGGAGCTTTCGTGATGTTCATGGCTATTCAATGGGTCCGGTCGCTGATCTTTATGATCACCATCTATGCCTGGATGCTGGTGCTGGGGCTTGTCTTTGCCCCCTATGCGCTGTTCGCCAAGCGTGGCGCATTGCGAGCATGCAAAACCTATGCGCGCACAACCAAGTGGTTGGCCCGCTGGATGGTTGGTATTCGCTGCGAAGTGCGCGGGGAAGTCCCACATGGCGAGGTTGTGATCGGCGCCAAGCACCAGTCGTTTCTGGACATCATCATAATCTTCGACGCCATCCCACACGGCAAATTCATCATGAAGCGAGAGCTTCTGTGGACGCCGGTCATCGGAATGTATGCGCGCCGTCTGGGATGTATCCCGGTCAATCGCGGCAAACGCGGGGCGGCGGTTGCGAAGATGGTCAAGGATGTCGCCCGCGAGTTCAGCGAACCCGGTCAGTTGGTGATCTACCCGCAAGGTACGCGCGTCGCGCCTGGGGTGCACAAGCCCTACAAGGTTGGAACGGCGGTTCTGTATGAAGGGCTCGGGTTCCCGTGCGTACCCGTTGCCACAAATGCGGGCGTCTTCTGGCCCAGAACCGGTGTCATGCGCAAGCCCGGCACGGCGATTGTCGATTTCCTTAATCCAATCGAACCCGGCGTTGCGCGGAATGCCTTTCTGGAACGGCTGGAAAACGTGATTGAGACACGGTCCAACGAACTGATGCGAGAAGTGGGGTTTGACCCGGATGGAATTCGTTAAGGATATCACTGCCCTTGAGGCTCTGTATGGCACGCCCGGAGCAGCCTCGATCCGCAAAGTGGCGCGGCGGCTAACACCGCTCTACCGCAAATGGATTATGGCCTCACGCTTGTGTATCCTCAGCACCGTCGGCTCCGAAGGTGTCGATGGCAGCCCGCGTGGAGATGAAGGGCCAGTTGTGTTGGAGCTGGACCAAGGCACCCTGGCACTGCCGGATTGGCGGGGAAACAACCGCTTGGATTCCCTGCGAAATATCGTACTCGATCCACGCGTCTCATTGTTGTTCATGGTGCCCGGTTCGAACAATGTGGTTCGGGTAAATGGGAACGCTCAACTGACTGCTGATGAAGCCCTGCGCGCCCGGTTCGAAAAACACGGAAAACGCCCCGCAACCGTAATCGTAATCGAGATATCCGAGATTTACACACAATGCGCGCGCGCCCTGATCCGGGCCAGAACCTGGAGTGGCCACGATGAAAGCGAGGGCCTGCCGACGGCTGGCGAGATATTGTCGGAAATGACGTCAGGAGAGGAAGGCGGCGCGCAATATGATCAGGAATGGGGTGCCCGCGCCGCTAGAACCATGTGGTAGGCAAGGATGGCTCTGATTCAGCCGATCACCTCACCGATCAGCATCTGCGGTTTGACATTGGTGAAGTTTGGCAGATCGGCCAGGACAGGGCCTGCCTTTGACATAGCGTCGTTCATGGCGTCCTGATCTTCAAACATGATCGTTGCGATCGCGTAATGACCTGCTGGCGCTTCAGGGCCTCCCGCAATGCCTTTGGTTACGACCGTACGTTCGATATGTGACCCCATGTGCTCGCCGACAAGCGGAAGATGTGTGTCGACATAATAGTCGAAATCGAAATGTGTTTCTGTACCTATGGGATAGATCACCTGTAAACTGACGCTCATCTGACTTCCTTTCCAAAAGCAATGGAGTCAGTAAACCGCGTCTGATCACCTGCCGCAAATGGTTTTGAGCGACACGGGGTGCCGCTCAAGGAGACTAGGTAGAGGACCTGCTCAGGTTTGGTCAGCTATGAATTGGCCCGTCACCACAGGCGAGCGCCGCCTCGCGCACTGCTTCGGAATAGGTCGGGTGAGCGTGACAGGTCAGGGCCAGATCTTCGGCTGATGCGCCGAATTCCATGGCGACGCAAACCTCGTGGATCAGGTCTCCGGCCGCGGGGCCGATGATATGCGCGCCCAGAATGCGATCGGTTTCTTTGTCTGCCAGAATCTTGACGAACCCGTCGGCTGCGAAATTCGCCTTGGCCCGGCCATTGCCCATGAACATGAACTTGCCGACCTTGTAGGCGCGGCCCTGTTCTTTGAGTGTCGCTTCGGTCTCACCCACATTGGCCACCTCGGGCCAAGTGTAGATGACCCCAGGAATAACACCATAGTTCACATGACCATGCTTGCCTGCAACCTGCTCGGCTGCGGCCATGCCCTCGTCTTCAGCCTTGTGGGCCAGCATCGGGCCTTCGGTCACGTCGCCGATGGCGTAGATGCCCGGCACGTTGGTCTGCCAATCACTGCCGACCTTGATCTGGCCGCGCGGGGTCATCTCGACGCCCAAAGCGTCCAGCCCCAGCCCATCCGAATATGGCTTGCGCCCGGTGGCCACCAGCACAGTATCGGCATCGATGACATGCTCGCTGTCATCCTTGAGCAGCTTGTACGTTACCTTGGCTTTGGTCTTGGTGGCTTCGGTCTTTTGCACCGCAGCGCCCATGACGAACTTCAAACCCTGTTTCTTCAGGATACGCTGGAAAGTCTTCTGAACCTCGGGGTCCATACCCGGCGTGATTTCCTTGAGGAATTCGATCACCGTCACCTCTGCGCCCAAACGGCTGTAGACCGAGCCCAATTCAAGCCCGATCACACCGGCACCGATCACAATCATTTTCTTGGGAACTTTGCCCAGAGACAACGCGCCAGTCGAAGTCACCACGACCTTTTCGTCAACCTCGACGCCAGGCAGTGCCGATGGCTCAGAGCCCGACGCGATAATGATGTTCTTGGTCTCATGGACCTCATCACCAACCTTGACCTTGCCCGCAGCAGGGATTGAGCCCCAACCTTTCAGCCAATCGATCTTGTTCTTCTTGAACAGAAACTCGATGCCCTTGGTGTTGCCATCGATCACCTCGTCCTTGTAGGCCTGCATCTGCTTCCAATCGACCGAAGGTGACTTCCCCTTCAGACCCATCTTTGCAAAGTTGTGTTCGGCTTCGTGCAACTGATGGCTGGCATGCAACAATGCTTTCGAGGGGATGCAGCCCACGTTCAGGCAAGTCCCACCCAGCGTCTCGCGCCCCTCGACAACTGCGGTTTTAAGGCCCAGTTGGGCGCAACGGATGGCGCAGACATAGCCGCCTGGTCCGGCGCCGATTACGATGACGTCATAATTTGCCATTACATTCTCCTAAATCGACCGGCTGATCCGGCAGCGTCCCGATCCGGTATGGCGGGTCGGGTACCTATATTTCAAACGGGTTCCAGCAGCTTGATTGATATATGCGCAATGCCGCCGCGTTCATGGTGCATCGCCAGTTCTTCGGACCCAAAAAAGGCTTTGGCCTTATCCAGATTCATAACCTCGAACATCGCTATCGCATGATCCCGCTGATCTGGATCGCGCCAGACATGCAGGTCGCGGATACCCGCGGCCTTGCGCATCGGTTGATCCTCGCGGAACACCTTCAGCCAGGCATCGAAATCGGCCACATCGGCTTGCCACAGTACATGAGTCGCCATCTTACAGATCCATCAGCAGGCGACGCGGGTCTTCCAGCGCCTCTTTTACGCGGACAAGGAATGTCACAGCACCCTTGCCGTCCACAATACGGTGATCATAGGACAGCGCCAGATACATCATCGGGCGGATTTTGATCTCACCATTGATGACCATGGGACGATCCTGGATCTTGTGCATGCCCAGAATGCCCGATTGCGGCGGGTTCAGGATCGGTGAAGACATCAGCGAGCCGTAGACGCCTCCGTTCGAGATGGTGAAAGTGCCGCCCTGCATTTCCGCCATTGAGAGTTTACCGTCACGGGCGCGCTTGCCCTTTTCGGCGATGGCTTTCTCGATCGCTGCGAAAGACATGGAGTCCGCATCCCGGATGACTGGAACCACCAGCCCTTGCGGCGTACCTGCGGCCACACCCATATGCACGAAGTTCTTGTAGACGATGTCATTGCCGTCGATCTCGGCATTCACTTCGGGCACTTCTTTCAGCGCATGACAGCAGGCCTTGGTGAAAAAGGACATAAACCCCAGACGTACGCCATGCTTCTTCTCGAACTGGTCCTTGTACTGGTTGCGCAAGGCCATCACCTCAGTCATGTCCACCTCGTTATAGGTGGTCAGGATCGCGGCGGTGTTCTGCGCGTCCTTCAGGCGCTTGGCGATGGTCTGGCGCAGACGGGTCATGCGCACGCGCTCTTCGCGGCTCGCATCCTCGGCAGCCACAGGCGCGCGCGGAGCTTGGGCAGCGGGGGCGGGCACAGCCGCCGCAGGCGCTGGGGCCGTAGCTGCTGCAACTGCCTTTGCCACGTCTTCTTTCATGATACGACCATCGCGTCCGGTGCCAGTGACTTGATCCGCAGACAGACCAGCTTCGGCCATCGCTTTCTCAGCCGATGGAGCGTTGGACACGTCTTTACCTGTGCTGGCTGCAGTCGGAGCGGCGACGGCTGCCACCGGAGCCGCTGCCGCACCTGCGGCTGCGCCCGAGATCACCGCCAATTTGGCAGAAGCATCGACCGTGCTGCCTTCAGGCGCAACGATTTCAGCCAGAACGCCTGCCGCCGGGGCAGGGACCTCGACCGAGACCTTGTCGGTTTCCAATTCGCACAGCATTTCATCCTGTGCAACGCTGTTGCCGACCTGTTTGAACCATGTCGAGACTGTAGCCTCGGTGACGGATTCACCCAATGTCGGCACCATCACATCTACACTGCCGCCTGATGCTGCGGGTGCCGCTGCCGCCGGGGCCGGGGCCGCCGCTGCCGGAGCAGGCGCAGCCGCTTCGCCCGCCGCTATCGTGGCAAGCAGGGCATCGACGCCCACGGTCTCACCTTCGGCTGCAACGATCTCACCCATCACGCCAACAGCGGGTGAGGGCACCTCGACCGTGACCTTGTCGGTCTCAAGTTCACATAGCATCTCATCTACGGCGACTGCATCGCCGGGTTTTTTGAACCAAGTCGCAACGGTGGCTTCGGTGACAGACTCGCCCAGCGTGGGAACACGAACTTCAATCGTCATCGTTTACTTTCCTTCAATGCTCAGCGCTTCGTTCACCAGCGCTTCTTGTTGGGCTTTGTGTTGGCTGGCCAGACCCGTCGCGGGCGAGGCCGAAGTTGCGCGACCGGCATAGACCGGACGGGTGTGTTTTGCGCCAATGCGGGTCAGAACCCATTCGATATTGGGCTCAATAAAGGTCCAGGCCCCCTGGTTCTTGGGTTCTTCCTGACACCAGACCATCTCAGCCCCCTTGAAGCGCTCAAGCTCGTTGATTAGCGAATGCGCAGGGAAAGGATAATACTGTTCGATCCGCATCAGGTAGATGTCGTCGATGCCACGCGCGTCGCGTTCCTCAAGCAGATCAAAATAGACCTTGCCCGAGCACATGACGACCCGCTTGATCTTGTCATCTGCCACCAGTTTAGTGTCCGAGTTGCCCTGTTGAGCATCATCCCACAGCACCCTATGGAAGCTCGAGCCTGTGGTGAATTCCTCGGCCTTGCTGACCGCCAGCTTATGGCGCAGCAGCGACTTCGGCGTCACCAGGATAAGCGGCTTGCGGAAGGTCCGGTGCAATTGACGGCGCAGGATGTGGAAATAGTTCGCAGGCGTTGTGCAGTTCGCCACGATCCAGTTGTCCTGACCGCACATTTGCAGAAACCGCTCAAGCCGTGCAGATGAGTGCTCTGGGCCTTGCCCTTCGAACCCATGCGGCAGCAGCGTGACCAGACCAGACATCCGCAGCCACTTCGATTCACCCGAACTGATGAACTGATCGAACATTATCTGTGCCCCATTGGCGAAATCGCCAAACTGTGCCTCCCAGAGAACAAGCGCGTTGGGCTCGGCCAGTGAATAGCCATATTCGAACCCAAGCACCGCGTATTCGGACAGCATCGAGTCAATCACGTCATAATGTGATTGGCCCTTGCGGATATTGTTCAGCGGGTAATACCGTTCCTCGGTTTCCTGATGGACAAATCCGGAATGGCGTTGGCTGAATGTGCCACGCGTCGCGTCCTGTCCGGCCAAACGTACAGGGTAGCCTTCAGTCAGCAGAGAGCCAAACGCCAGAGCCTCGCCCGTTGCCCAGTCAAAGCCGGTTCCGTTTTCGAACATCTGTTTCTTGTGGTCCAGCAACCGGCCCACGGTTTTGTGCATCGCAAAACCTTCGGGGGCGCTGGTCAGAGCAGTGCCGATCTCGGCCAGCGTCTCTGGTGTAATTGCGGTTTCACCGCGCATGTATTCGTCTTTGTGCTTGTCCAGATGCGACCAGCGCCCATCCAGCCAGTCGGCTTTGTTTGGCTTGTAGTCTTTCCCGGCATCGAACTCTTCATTCAGATGTGCCTGAAAGGCCGCCTTCATGTCTTCAATCTCGCCTTCGGGGATAAGCCCGTCCCTGACAAGGCGCTCGGTATACAACGACAACGTGGTCTTATGCGTCTTGATCTTCTTGTACATGATCGGGTTGGTGAACATGGGTTCGTCACCCTCGTTATGACCAAACCGGCGGTAGCAGAAGATATCCAGCACCACGTCCTTGTGGAACTTCTGGCGGAACTCGGTCGCCACCTTGGCGGCATGCACCACCGCCTCGGGGTCGTCGCCATTCACGTGGAAGATGGGAGCTTCAACCATCAGCGCGATATCCGTGGGATAAGGGCTGGAACGGCTGAAATGCGGCGCGGTGGTGAAACCGATCTGGTTGTTCACCACGATATGCATGGTGCCGCCGGTCTTGTGCCCTTTCAGACCCGACAGGCCGAAGCCTTCGGCGACAACACCCTGTCCGGCAAAGGCTGCGTCGCCGTGCAGCAGAATGCCCATCACTTTGGTGCGGTCTTCGTCGTTCAACTGGTCCTGCTTGGCACGTACCTTACCCAGAACCACTGGGTTCACCGCCTCAAGGTGGCTTGGGTTTGCGGTCAGCGACAGGTGCACGCTGTTGCCATCAAACTCGCGGTCGCTGGAGGCGCCGAGGTGATATTTCACGTCGCCTGATCCATCCACGTCCTCAGGCTTGAAGCTGCCGCCCTGAAACTCGTTGAAGATCGCGCGATAGGGCTTGCCCATCACGTTGGCCAGAATGTTCAACCGGCCCCGGTGGGGCATGCCGATCACGATATCGCTGAGGCCCAAGGCGCCGCCGCGCTTGATGATCTGTTCCATCGCAGGGATCAGCGCCTCGCCACCATCCAGACCAAACCGCTTGGTGCCCATGTATTTCACATGCAGGAATTTCTCGAACCCCTCGGCCTCGACCATCTTGTTCAGGATCGCCTTGCGGCCCTCCTTGGTAAAGGCGATTTCCTTGCCAAACCCCTCGATCCGTTCCTTCAGCCACGCGGCCTCTTCCGGGTTCGAGATATGCATGTATTGCAGCGCGAAGGTGCCGCAATAGGTCCTCTTCACGATCTCGACGATTTGGCGCATGCTGGCCATCTGCAGGCCCAGCACGTTGTCAATAAAGATCGGTCGATCCATGTCAGCATCGGTGAACCCGTAAGTCTTCGGGTCCAGCTCGGGATGCGTACTGGCGGCGCGCATGCCCAGCGGGTCCAGATCAGCTGCCAGATGGCCCCGGATACGATAGGCCCTGATCAGCATCAGCGCCCGCAGGCTGTCCAGCACCGCGCGCTTGATCTGGTCATCACTGACCTCAACACCCTTGGCCGCCGCCTTGTCCTTGATTTTGTTGCCCGCTGCTTTGGCGTCGATCTCGGCCCACTCGCCAGTCAACGCACCCGTCAGATCATCGGCAGGCATCGGAGGCCAATCGCTGCGCGCCCACGAAGGGCCCTCGGCCTCGCGCTGCACATCCGGCGCGTCATCGCCCATGGCCTTGAAGAACTCGACCCAGGCTGCGTCGACCGCACCGGGGTTCTTGGTGTACTGGGCATAAAGCTGCTCCAGATATTCGGCATTATGCCCCTGCATGAAGCTTGAGGCATGAAAGGCGGTGTTGGGCGAGTGTTCGGTCATTGGGCTACCTCATATGGGTTGGGACCGTATTGGTTGGTGCCTGGTTCGCTGGGGCGGGTCAGCCACCACAGAACCAGGAGGGGCGACACAAACAGGACAAGAAGTGTCGGAATGACAATAAGAAGAGTTGCGCGGGTGAACAGGATATCCAACGTGCCGCCATGGAACTGGCTGGCAAGGCCGATGCCAAAGATCAGGACGGCAAGCGCACCAAGTATCAGCAGGATCGGCAGCAGAGCATAAAGCCCGCTGCGCCCGGTATCATGCATCCGCCGCCATGCAACGGCCAGATGCGGGAAGAAGACAATCAGGCTGACGATGCTTTGGACCGGGCCTGTTGAGGTGGCCGTGACGGATTTGGATGTTTCGGTTTCAGTCACTGCGACCTGAGTGAAGAACTGCCAGTCGATGATCCCGGCGATGATGCTCCAGATCACGATGAACAGGAAAAAAAACCAGTATTCGGGCCGCGAGGCACGGCCCGAAAAGGTGAAAAACTTGGAGAAACAGGTTTTAATGGCTTCGCCGAAAGTCATGTTTACCGCTCCTCCCAAAGCAGTCAAATTCTGGTCAACCGATGGCTTCCAGCACAGCCTCACCCAGCTGCGCCGGGCTTTCGGCCACGACGATACCAGCCGAGCGCATGGCTTCGATCTTGTCCTCGGCGCCGCCTTTGCCGCCGGCGACGATGGCGCCCGCGTGGCCCATGCGGCGGCCAGGAGGGGCCGTGCGGCCCGCGATGAACCCTGCCGTGGGCTTCTTGCGGCCTTTCTTGGCCTCATCCGCCAGGAACTGTGCAGCTTCTTCCTCGGCCGAGCCACCGATTTCACCGATCATGATGATCGACTCGGTTTCGTCATCCGCCAGGAACCATTCCAGCACGTCGATATGCTCGGTCCCTTTGATCGGGTCGCCGCCGATGCCCACGCAGGTGGACTGGCCCAGACCCACATCGGTGGTCTGTTTGACGGCCTCATAAGTCAGGGTACCCGAACGAGACACAACACCGACCGAGCCGCGCTTGTGGATGTGGCCGGGCATGATGCCGATCTTGCAGGCGTCGGGCGTGATGACACCGGGGCAGTTCGGGCCGATCAGGCGCGAGTTCGACCCTTCCAGCGCACGCTTCACCTTCATCATGTCCAGAACGGGGATGCCTTCAGTGATGCAGACGATCACTTCCATCTCGGCATCAATCGCCTCGAGGATCGAATCCGCTGCAAACGGCGGCGGCACGTAGATCACGCTGGCATTGGCTTCGGTCACATGCTTGGCCTCGTGGACCGAGTTGAACACGGGCAGGTCAAGATGTGTCATCCCGCCTTTGCCGGGGGTCACGCCGCCGACCATCTTGGTGCCATAGGCGATGGCCTGTTCGCTGTGGAATGTGCCCTGCGAGCCGGTAAAGCCCTGACAGATCACTTTGGTATTTTCGTCGATGAGGACTGCCATCTGGCGTTCTCCTTTATACGGCAGGCTTCTGCCCGCCAAAATCTTGGGAAAGGCGGGCTGAAGCCCACCCTACGGGATGACACTCAGCCTTTGACGGCCTTCACGATTTTCTCGGCACCGTCTTTCAGATTGTCCGCTGCGATCACATCGAGGCCCGAGGTGTTGATGATCTCTTTGCCCTTCTCGACATTCGTGCCTTCCAGACGCACGACCAGCGGGACCTGCAGGCCCACCTCTTTCACCGCGGCAACGACGCCCTCGGCAATCACATCACAGCGCATGATGCCGCCGAAGATGTTGACCAGAATGCCTTTGACGTTGGGGTCCGAGGTGATGATCTTGAACGCCTCGGTTACTTTCTCTTTGGTCGCGCCACCGCCCACATCCAGGAAGTTGGCAGGCTCGGCACCGTAAAGCTTGATGATGTCCATCGTAGCCATCGCAAGACCGGCACCGTTGACCATGCAGCCGATCTCACCGTCCAGCGCGATGTAGTTCAGGTCGTATTTGGACGCTTCCAGTTCCTTGGGGTCTTCCTCGGTCGTGTCGCGCAACTCGGCAATATCCGGGTGGCGGTATACCGCGTTACCATCAAAGCCGACTTTTGCGTCCAGTACTTTCAGGTCGCCCTTGTCCGAGACGATCAGCGGGTTGATCTCCAGCATCTCCATGTCCTTCTCGACGAAGGCATTGTAGAGCTGGTTCATCAGCTTGACGCATTGTTTGACCTGCGCGCCTTCCAGTCCCAACGAGAACGCGATGCGGCGGCCGTGATAGGGCTGATAACCAGTGGCGGGATCAACCGAGAAGGACAGGATTTTCTCAGGCGTCGCAGCGGCCACCTCTTCGATGTCCATGCCGCCTTCGGTCGAGCATACGAATGAGATACGGCTGGTCTGGCGGTCCACCAGCAGGGCCAGGTAAAGTTCACGTTCGATGCCCGAACCGGCTTCGATGTAGATGCGGTTCACCTGCTTGCCTGCGGGGCCGGTCTGATGGGTGACCAGCGTGCGGCCCAGCATCTTTTTGGCTTCTTCGGCGGCTTCTTCCACCGATTTGGTCAGACGGACACCGCCTTTTTCACCGGCGTCGGCCTCTTTAAAGGAACCCTTGCCGCGACCACCCGCGTGGATTTGCGCCTTGACGACCCAAAGCGGCCCGTCCAATTCACCGGCTGCGGTTTTGGCTTCCTCGGCGCGCAGAACTGCGCGACCATCGGAGACCGGAGCGCCATAGCTGCGAAGAAGCGCTTTGGCTTGATATTCGTGAATGTTCATCGAAATTGTCCCGTCTGACTACGATTACACCGTTATAGGGGTGTCTAAGCGCCAAAATTAAAGAGTTTTTTGACGGGTCACGGGAAATTGTCGAAGATTTTCAGTATTTGTGATCACAGGTTTTTGGGGTGTGATCACAAAAATTGCGGGGCGTGGAAATTGATTCGATGATCCGGGATCATGCCCACAAAACACATTCATAGATGAGTTTTGCGACGTTTGCGCGAACATCTTTTAGCCAGCTTGGCACCGTGTAAAAGAAAACCGGCCCGTGAAGAGGGCCGGTTCATTGGTTCTAGGGTTCGTGACTTAGGCCAGCGAGCTGTCGATGCCCTTGCATGCTTCGATCAGGCCCTTAACGGCATTGACCGAATTGTCGAAACCGGCCTGTTCTTCTTCGTTCAGCTTGATGTCGACGACGCGCTCGATACCACCTGCACCGATTACGGTAGGCACGCCGACATACATGCCGTCGACACCCAGTTCGCCGTTGCAATAGGCAGCACAGGGCAGAACGCGTTTCTGGTCTTTCAGGTAGGCTTCGGCCATTTCGATCGCCGAAGTCGCCGGTGCATAGAAAGCCGAGCCGGTCTTCAGCAGGCCAACGATTTCTGCGCCGCCGTCACGGGTGCGCTGAACGATGGCGTCCAGTTTTTCCTGCGTGGTCCAGCCCATCTCAACCAGATCGGGCAACGGGATACCGGCAACGGTCGAGTAGCGCACCGAAGGCACCATTGTGTCGCCATGGCCTCCCAGGACAAAGGCGGTGACGTCGCGCATGGACACATTGAACTCTTCCGACAAGAAGTGTGCGAAACGGCCCGAGTCCAGAACGCCCGCCATGCCGCAGACTTTGTTGTGCGGCAGGCCCGAGAATTCACGCAGCGCCCAAACCATCGCGTCCAGCGGGTTGGTGATGCAGATGACGAACGCATCCGGAGCGTTTGCGGCGATGCCTTCACCGACCGATTTCATGACCTTCAGGTTGATGCCCAGCAAGTCGTCGCGGCTCATGCCCGGCTTGCGCGGCACGCCAGCGGTGACGATGCAGACGTCGGCACCGGCGATATCCTCATAGGACTGGGTGCCTTTCAGCTTGGCGTCGAAGCCTTCCGAGGGACCGGATTCGGCGATGTCCAGCGCCTTTCCTTCCGGGGTGCCTTCGGCGATGTCGAACAGCACGACGTCACCAAGTTCTTTCATTGCAGCGAGGTGGGCGAGCGTGCCGCCGATCTGACCTGCGCCGATCAGCGCGATCTTGGGTCTGGCCATTTGGAATATCTCCGGTCGGTTTTGAAATCGCGGTTGTGCTAGTCGCAAAAGCGGCGTCACGCAAGCCTTCTGCGGCGCGGCATGCCACCGCATACCGTTTGCACACACCCCGCCGATTGCGCTAAACCGCCTGTGAATCATGCATATTTCCGGGGTGCCTGATGTTCGAGATGAACCTGATGTTTTTTGCAGTGGCGATCCCGGCGGTGATCTTCGCGGGCATCTCGAAAGGTGGGTTCGGCTCGGGAGTGGCGTTTGCATCTTCGTCGATTCTGGCTCTGATACTGACGCCAGGACAGGCGCTAGCGCTAATGCTGCCGATACTGATGGTGATCGATCTGGCGACGTTAAAGCCGTATTGGAAACGCTGGAGCTGGCCGGATTCGCGCCTTCTGATGTTGGGCGCAGTACCCGGTATCGCGCTGGGCGCGTGGCTTTATCGTGCGACGGATGACGATCTGCTACGTCTGTTGATTGGCGGAATATCGGTCGGTTTCGTGATCTGGCACGTTGCCCAGACCAGAGGCTGGGTGCGGGGCTTTGCCAACCAATTGCCTCCATCGGCGGGTTTGTTTGCCGGGCTTATCGCCGGATTCACCAGCTTTGTCAGCCATGCGGGCGGCCCACCCGCCGCCGTATACCTGCTGTCACAACGCCTGACGAAAACCGAATTTCAAGCCTCGACCGTGCTGGTCTTCTGGGTGATCAACGCCGTCAAATTCGTGCCCTTCGCCTATCTGGGCCTCTTCACTTGGCACACAGCCTTGGCAGACCTGTTGCTGACCCCGTTTGCGATCCTCGGGGCCTGGCTGGGCGTCCGGGCGCATTTCATGCTCTCCGAACGATTGTTTTTCAACATTGCCTACGTCTTGCTGACCCTGACGGGAAGCAAACTTATTTGGGATGCGCTGGTTTAGGCGTTGGGCGGCAATGCTTCGGCCAGTGTTTCATAAGACTGGCCCGAGGCGATCAGGCAGGTCACACCTTCCGGCAAGGTCACAACAATGGTCCAACTGCCGGTTTGGTCCGAGGCAAAAACCTCCATCACCGCTCCCCGACGCGCAATACCGATGCCTCGTCGGGTTTCGCCATATGACTTTGTCAATCGCTTGATCACGTCTTCGCGTGGCGCACAATTCTGTGCGCTGACTTGTTGCGCTGCCAGTACCATGATGCCCAAGCCAATCGTCATTTTCAGCATAATCGTTTTCATTGGTCACCCCTTTCAAGCTCTTCCTCAAAGCAGCGTGCCGTAGGCAAAAGGACATCGCGTTAAGGCAACGCACGTTGCGCAGCGCAGGAAATGCTGCGCTGCGGCGATTTTGTTCTTGAACTTTCCGTCAAAAAATGCCCCATTCCGCGCAACATTATTTCAATGGGAGAGTCCAGTGGACCCGCGCCAACGCCCCTATCGCTCGGTACTATACATCCCCGGCTCGCGTGAACGCGCGCTTGATAAGGCCCGCACATTGCCGGTGGACGCCATCATCTTTGATCTTGAAGACGCGGTTGCGGCTGATGAGAAAGAGAACGCGCGCGAGACCCTCAAGGCGGCTTTGGCCGCCGGAGGCTATGGCGCTCGGGTCAAGATCGTGCGGATCAACGGGCTTGATACCGAATGGGGGCGCGCGGATGCCGAAGCCGTGCGCGAGATGGATGCAGATGCCGTTCTGTTGCCAAAGGTGAGTTCTGCTGCGGATGTGGATGCGCTGACCTCAATCACCGGAGACCTGCCGATCTGGGCGATGATGGAGACGCCGCGCGGGATGCTGAACGCAGCCGAAATTGCCGCACATCCGCTGATGGCAGGCTTTGTCATGGGGACCAACGATCTTGCGAAAGAGCTGCAGACGCGCTTCCGCCCCGACCGTTTGCCGATGATGACCTCGCTTGGCCTGTGCCTGTTGGCGGCCAAGGCAGAGGGGCTGATCATCGTCGATGGCGTCTACAATGCCTTCAAGGACACCGACGGTCTGGCCGCCGAGTGTGCCCAGGGCCGCGACATGGGCTTTGATGGCAAAACCCTGATCCACCCGGCCCAGGTCGACATCGCAAACTCCGCCTTTGCCCCTTCCGAGGATGAGATTGATCTGGCTCGCCGTCAGATTGCCGCTTTCGAGGAAACCGAGTCGCAGGGGCAGGGGGTCGCCGTTGTCGATGGCAAGATTGTTGAAAACCTACACGTTGTAACTGCCCGCGAAACTCTGGCAAAAGCAGAGGCGATAGTAGCTTTGCAAGCGGGGTAAGCCAGTATGGGCTTTGTTCTTCTGATCCTTGGTGTGGCACTTTGGTGGGCCGCACATCTTTTTAAGCGCGCGATGCCGGAACGACGTGCCGCCATGGGCGACGCGGGCAAGGGCGTCGTGGCGCTCGCCTTGGTGGCCTCGGTATTGTTGATGATCTTCGGTTATCGCATGACCGATTTCATATATGTCTGGGCGCCGCCAACCTTTCTGATTCACGTCAACAACCTGCTGGTGTTGATCGCGTTCTATCTGGCCAGCCCTGCGGGAACCAAAGGTCGCCTGTTGAACAAAGTCCGTCACCCCATGCTGGGTGGCTTTAAACTCTGGGCCTTTGCGCACCTGTTGGTGAACGGTGATCTGGCCTCGATCATCCTGTTTGGTGGCTTGCTGGCCTGGGCAATTGTCGAAGTGATCGTGATCAACAAATCCGAACCAGACTGGGCGCCGGGCGAACCCGGCACATACGGCAAAGATGCCATGTTCTTTGTGGGCTCCATCGTGCTGCTGGGCGTTGTGGGCTATATTCACGGGCTGGTTGGTCCGTCTCCGTTTGGTGGATAAGGGGCCTAATCAATGGCGAAACTTTATCGTTTGTTGACCGAGGAAGACACATCAGCCTTCTGCCACAAGGTCTCGGACGCGTTGGCAAAGGGATGGGAGCTTTATGGCGACCCGTCCTATGCCTTTGACGCCGCAAATAACGTGATGCGTTGCGCGCAGGCTGTGACCAAAGAGGTTGCCGCTGATTACGCCCCCGACATGAAACTGGGACAGCAATAATGGCAAAAACCAATCCGGGTAACTTTTTCGAGGATTATTCAGTCGGGCAGATCCTGCATCACGCCGTGCCGCGCACGGTGACAGATGGCGAGCGCGCGCTTTATCACGCGCTCTATCCCGCGCGACACGCACTCTATTCCTCGGATGAGTTCGCCCGGAATTGTGGCCTGCCGCAAAGTCCGATTGACGATCTGGCGGCCTTCCATGTGGTGTTCGGTAAAACGGTTCCCGATATCTCGCTGAATGCAGTCGCCAATCTGGGTTATGCCGAAGGGCGCTGGCTGCAACCGATCTACCCCGGTGATACGCTGCGCGCTGAATCTGAGGTGATCGGCCTCAAGCAGAACTCGAACGGCAAAACAGGTGTCGTCTGGGTCCGCACTCGCGGGCTGAACCAGCGCGACGAAGTGGTGATCGAGTATGTTCGCTGGGTCATGGTGCGCAAATCAAACCTCGATGCGCCTGCACCAGAGACGGTGGTGCCCAATCTGAAAAAGGCGCTTGATGTCAGCGATCTGGCGGTACCGCAGGGGCTCGATTTCTCGAAATATAATTTTGTACAATCCGGCGAAAACCACCGCTGGGATGCGTACAACACGGAAGAAACGATCGATCACGTCGATGGCGTGACCGTCGAAGAGGCCGAGCACATGCTGGCCACCCGCCTGTGGCAGAACACCGCCAAAGTGCATTTCGACCTCACCTTCCGTCCAGAGGGACGGTTGATCTATGGCGGCCACGTTATCTCAATGGCGCGTGCCTTGTCGTTTAATGGCCTGGCGAATGCGCAGATGATCGTTGGCCTGAACGGCGGTGCCCATGCCAACCCTTGTTTCTCGGGCGATACGATCAAAGCCTGGTCCGAGGTTTTGGACAAGGCCGAGACCGGAACTCCCGGAATCGGTGCCATCCGCTTGCGCCTTGTTGCGACCAAAAACGGCGAGCCCTTCGTTCTGCGCAATGACGAGGGGAGATATCTTCCTAACGTTCTGCTAGATTTGGATTATTGGGCTCTTATGCCGATGTAGCCAATGCCTTCTGGCGGCTGACATTCAAGTGATCACGGTCCGCGAAATCCATGCTACGCTTGGCGCATGATGATGTTTCGTGCGCTCGCCGCCAGCCTGTATCTGGCATCTCAGGCCTATGCTTGTGATTTGGCTCTGGCCTTGGCCGTAGACGTTTCAGGCTCGGTTGATTCCGAGGAATATCGTATCCAAATGGACGGTCTTGCCGCAGGTCTGCGGGACCCGATCGTATCCGAGGCCTTGGTGCGCGGACAGGCTCGGCTGATGCTTGTGCAATGGACTGGCAGTTCTCGCCAGAGGATCACGATCCCCTGGACCCGGATCGATAGTTTTAACACCTTGGACAGTTTTGCTGATCAGGTCGCAGCTGATCCTCGTGTCTGGCGTAACTTCTCAACTGCGATAGGTGAGGCGCTCGATATGACGGTTGCCAGCTTTGACGACGTGCCCGAATGCGAAAGGCATCTTATTGATCTTTCGGGCGACGGAATTTCGAATGAAGGAATCGAGCCATCGACAATCCACGCCAAACTGCGGGATCGCGGCATCACGGTGAACGCGATCGCGATTGAAGAAAGTGAACCCGATCTGACAGCCTATTTCTTCGAGAACGTCATCGTTGGCGAGGGGGCCTTTGTCGTCTCTGCAGCAGGCTTCGCGGATTATCCCGAACGTATTCGCAAGAAGCTTTTACGCGAGGTGACACAGCAGACTGCAGGGCTGACGCCGCTCCAATAATAGATTCGTGATCACATTGCTTTTTCATTGAAAACGCTAACATTGGCGGTATCGAATGTGATTTGTGATCACGAGAATATTTTGTGTGATCACAAACACGGCTTATCAGCGGTTTTGCGTTAAATTTACTGGATTTTGCACCTGCAGCGCGTGACAGAGTCGTAAAAAACAGTAAAACGTTCGGTAGCCAACCGAAAAGGAGCCAACATGGCCGATGTAAATCGAGGCAACCGCCCGCTTTCTCCACATTTGACGATCTATCGTCCACAGATGACGTCCATATCTTCGATTATGGTGCGCATCACGGGTCTTGCGTCTTTTGGTTTGGCTTTGTTGGTCGTCTGGTGGTTACTTGCTGCGGCCACATCGGAAAGCGCCTTTGAGCTGATCAATGGATTGATGACCAGTTTCCTGGGTGATCTGATCATGTTCGGCGCGGCTTGGGCCATTTTCTATCACATGCTGGGCCGTTTGCGGCACGTCATCTGGGATCTGGGATATTGCGTGAATGTTGAAGTGTCCGAGAAGATGGGCATTGGCATGTTCGTGCTGGCAACTGTTCTGGCTCTGATCACAGCCGTAGCGCTTTAAGGGGAGGTTCGCGATGCAGTTTCTCACAGACCGTAAACGCGCGCAGGGCATGGGGGCCGGACGTGCAGGTACACATCACCACTGGCAAATGATGCTCAGCTCGGCGGCATTGGTCATCCTTGTTCCGCTGTTTGTATTTACCTTCGGGCACGCCCTAGGTGGAACCTACGAAGAGGCTCTGGCCTATTACAGCCGCCCGTTCCCGGCGATTATCATGGGTCTGACACTGGTTGTTGTCGTCCCGCATTTGTTGCGCGAAGCCCAGGAAGCGATTGAGGACTACGTGCATGGCGTCGCGGAAAAGCTGGCGCTGATGGCAGCGCAGGCTTTTGCATACACACTGATTGCTGCGGGTCTCTTTGCGCTCGCGCGTCTGGCTCTCGGATATGCGCAGTAAGGAACAAGAACAATGACAGCAGCATATGAATACGAAACCCACGAATATGACGTGGTGGTTGTCGGTGCCGGTGGCGCGGGTCTGCGTGCAACATTGGGCATGGCCGAGCAGGGTTTGCGCACCGCTTGCGTGACGAAGGTATTCCCGACCCGGTCACACACAGTGGCCGCCCAAGGCGGCATTGCGGCGTCCTTGTCGAATATGGGGCCAGACCATTGGCAGTGGCACATGTATGACACCGTCAAGGGCTCGGACTGGCTGGGTGACACCGATGCGATGGAATACCTCGCGCGTGAAGCACCCAAAGCTGTATATGAGCTAGAACATTACGGAGTGCCATTCAGCCGGACCGAAGAAGGCAAGATCTATCAGCGCCCATTTGGTGGCCACACCACCGAATTTGGCGAAGGCCCCGCTGTGCAGCGGACCTGTGCCGCCGCCGACCGGACCGGTCATGCGATCCTGCACACGTTGTATGGTCAGTCGCTGAAGAACAACGCTGAGTTCTACATCGAGTATTTCGCCATTGATCTGATAATGTCTGAGGACGGACAGTGTCAGGGTGTCGTGTGCTGGAAGTTGGACGACGGCACGATGCACGTCTTCAACGCCAAGATGGTTGTTCTGGCGACCGGCGGCTATGGCCGCGCCTATTTCAGTGCAACCTCGGCACATACCTGCACCGGCGACGGTGGCGGTATGGTGGCCCGCGCGGGTCTCGCACTGCAGGATATGGAATTTGTTCAGTTCCACCCAACCGGCATCTACGGATCGGGCTGCCTGATCACCGAAGGTGCGCGTGGTGAAGGCGGATACCTGACCAACTCGGAAGGCGAGCGGTTCATGGAGCGCTATGCGCCTAAGTACAAAGACCTCGCGCCGCGCGACTACGTTAGCCGTTCAATGACCATGGAAATTCGCGAAGGGCGCGGACATGGTGACAACGGCGACCACATCCACCTGAACCTCAGCCATTTGCCAGCCGAAGCTTTGGCGGAACGCCTACCGGGCATTTCAGAATCTGCGCGCGTCTTTGCAGGGGTTGATGTTACCAAGGAACCGATCCCGGTTCTGCCGACCGTGCACTACAACATGGGCGGTATCCCGACGAACTATTGGGGTGAAGTTCTGAACCCGACAGCCGACAACCCGACCGCCGTGGTCCCTGGTCTGATGGCTGTGGGCGAGGCCGGGTGTGCCTCGGTTCACGGGGCAAACCGTCTTGGTTCAAACTCGCTGATCGACCTCGTGGTCTTTGGCCGCGCTGCGGCGATCCGAGCGGGCAAAGTTGTGGATGCCGACGCGTCGAACCCGGTTCTGAACCAGGCCTCTGTCGATAAGGCGTTTGACAGGTTCGATGCGGCGCGCAACGCCAGCGGTGCAATTCCAACCGCAGATCTGCGGCTTGAGATGCAGCGCACCATGCAAGAGGACGCGGCGGTTTTCCGCACCTCGAAGACCATGGCTGAGGGCGTCGAGAAGATGACGGCGATCGCCGCCAAGATGGATGATCTGAAGGTTTCTGACAGATCGTTGGTCTGGAACAGCGATCTGATGGAGACGCTCGAGCTTACCAACCTGATGCCAAGCGCGCTCGCCACCATCGTTGGTGCCGAAGCGCGTAAGGAATCCCGCGGTGCGCACGCCCATGAAGATTTCACCGAGCGCGACGATGAGAACTGGCGCGTCCACACGGTCAGCCGTGTCGATGGCAATAAAGTAGAGCTTAGCTACCGTCCGGTTATCGTTGATCCGCTGACGACCGAAGACGAGGGCGGCATAAGCATGAAAAGAATCGCGCCCAAGGCGCGGACGTTCTAAGGAGAGGAACTAATGGTACAACTGACCCTCCCCAAGAATTCCCGGATCACCACCGGTAAAACCTGGCCCAAGCCCGACGGCGCGACCAATGTGCGCAAATTCCAGATCTATCGCTGGAACCCGGATGATGGCCAGAACCCGCGCGTCGATACTTATTTCGTCGATATGGATACTTGCGGCCCGATGGTTCTGGACGCTCTGATCAAGATCAAGAACGAGATTGACCCAACCCTGACTTTCCGCCGGTCCTGCCGCGAGGGCATCTGTGGTTCCTGCGCGATGAATATCGACGGGATCAACACGCTGGCCTGTATCTATGGCATGGATGAGATCAAGGGCGACGTGAAAATCTATCCGCTGCCTCATATGCCAGTGGTCAAGGACCTGATCCCTGATCTGACTCATTTCTACGCCCAACACGCCTCGATCATGCCGTGGCTGGAGACTAAGACCAATCGTCCGGCAAAAGAGTGGAAGCAATCCATCGAAGACCGCAAGAAATTGGATGGTCTCTATGAATGTGTGATGTGTGCCAGTTGTTCGACCTCGTGCCCCAGCTACTGGTGGAACGGCGACCGTTATCTCGGCCCTGCCGCGCTGCTGCATGCTTACCGCTGGATCATCGACAGTCGGGATGAGGCCACCGGTGAGCGCTTGGACGAGTTGGAAGATCCGTTCAAGCTGTATCGCTGCCACACCATCATGAACTGCGCCAAGACCTGCCCCAAGGGTCTGAATCCGGCCAAAGCGATTGCAGAAATCAAGAAGATGATGGTGGACCGCGCGGTCTGATCACGCACCAAAACAAAGCACTTGCCGGGTTGCGGCAAGTGCATGCCGCCTCTGCAAAACTATGCGATGCGCTTGTACAAGCGCGGATCTAAAGTCCGCGCAGGGGGGAGTGATGAGTTCGAAAAGAGGTCACTCCGATGAACATGCAAAACCAAAAACACGACGCGGCCAAAGCGTTGGAATTTCTGGAACAAGCCTGGGCCTATTATACGCCCGAGCCCAAAGTTCCGGCCAAAGACGAAACACCAGAGTTGTTTGAATATGCGAACGCGGCCTGACCGTGTCGCGCGGGCTTGAATATTACGACACAATAGGCAATGCAGAGCTATGCCCGTTCTATTGCTTCTGCTCGCCGCTGGCGTATTTGCCTATTTTTTCTGGCGGTCCCGCACGTCGTCTCTGACGCGCGACTGCAGGTGGCGGCAACATCGAAGCGAGGGCCAGTGGCGCTGTGCTTACTGTGGCGCGGTGTCAAAATCTGATGTTGAGCCCACGCAGTGTCTGAAAGGACAGTAGCTGCTGTTGGGGGTTTCCCACCGGGCCGAACTGCGCCACTCTCGGCCCATGTCAGAATCTCGGAATACTCCCCGCCCACCTATGGATGCAGATGCGCGCCGCGCGATTGCGCCCGTTATTTGCTACCCGAATGAAGGGCTACCAAAACCCGATTTAGGGCTCTATCAAACTGGGCGTGATACAGCGCACAAAACGGGTGAGGTGTTGGTGCCACCGCGAGAGGCGCGATGCTTTGAGGTGCCTGCAGGGCATTTCTTTAGGATCACTTCTGTTGAAGGATCGCAAGTTGGCGATCTAAACCTGTGGAACCTCAACGACCTTTCCGAGCGGTTCTATTCCGGCAAGACGCGCGCGTTGCATGGCACACATATCACCGTGGGTGAGCGCATGTGGTCGAGCTTTCCACATATGCGACCGATGGCGACAATCATTGCAGATACGCTGGGGTGGTACGGAATCGATGATTTCGGCGGGTCGGTGCACGATGTGATCGGGACCCGATGTGATCCCTATACCGGTAATCTGCTAGCTGGATCCCAGTACCATCACTGTTGCCATTCGAATCTGACACGCGCGCTGGCGGATCATTTGGGCGTCTCTTTGGCCGAAGCCGAGCCTGCGGTACATGATGTATTGAACGTGTTCATGTGCACCGGTTTCACGCGTGATACCGGGCAGTATTTCATGAAAGCCTCACCTGTCCGTCCGGGAGACTATCTTGAGTTTTTCGCCGAGATTGACCTGCTGGGAAATCTAAGCGCGTGCCCGGGCGGTGATTGCTCGTCCGAGCATTCATCGGATACCGCAGCCTGTTATCCCCTGCTGGTAGAAACCTTTGCCCCGGCTGAAGGTGCGCTTGAGGGATGGCGCAGCCCCGCGCGCAACGGATATGACCGCACGCACGGGCGCTAGATATCGCGCAATTCAGCTGTCCGGGAACGCCGCCTGCAGCGCGATTTCGACCATGTCGCCAAAACTGCTTTCTCGGTCCGAGGAGGGCAGGGCTTCGCCGGTCAACAGGTGGTCCGAGACTGTCAGTACCGCCAATGCGCGGCATTTGTGACGCGCGGCAAGGATGTAAAGCTCTGCCGCTTCCATCTCGACACCCAAAATACCGTGCCGAACCATTTGTTCGTTCAGGTCCGGGCGTTCGTCATAAAAGACATCGGATGAATAGATGCCGCCAACATGGGTTGGCGTACCTTTGGCTTGTGCAGCCAATGCTGCAGACTGCAAAAGACCCCAATCCGCGCAAGGGGCGAAGTTCATTTCTCTCATGATCCCGCGCGAAGGGGTGCTGAGTGTGGTCGACGTCATCGCCAGAATAACATCACGCACATTCACACTGTCTTGCATCCCGCCACAGGACCCGATCCGGATCAAAGTTTTGGCGCCGTAGTCACGGATCAATTCGTTCACGTAGATCGACAGAGACGGCATCCCCATGCCACTACCCTGAATGGTAACACGATTTCCTTTCCAGGTGCCGGTGAACCCCAGCATGCCACGCACTTCGTTTACCAGCTTTACGTCTTCAAGAAACGTTTCGGCCGCCCATTTTGCACGATACGGGTCGCCGGGCAAAAGAACGGTTTCGGCAATCTCGCCTTTTTGGGCTCCAATATGGATAGTCATTTTGCCACTTGCCCCCGATCAGATTTCCAGATCAGTAATATCGGTACCGGCTTTTATGGCGTCATGAACCCACTGCGGTTTGCGGCCCCGCCCGGTCCAGGTTTGCGACGGATTGTTCGGATTTTGATATTTCGCTTTAGATGACTTTACCGACTTAGTGCTGTCTCCTGACAATTCAGACAACGAAAACCCATATTCCGCCGCCGCCTTTTCGGCGGCTTTCAACGCTTCTTTTCGCTCACGCACTTCGGCGGTTTTTAGCGCCTTTTCGACCCGATTGCGCAATTCGAGCAGTTCTTTGCGCGACATTTTTTCAAGATCGATTGCCATAATCTTCTCCATTTCGGCTATTCCCCTACTTATTGCAGGGGAAATTGAATAAACCCGAACCTATCTATTCCCATTTTACCGGAAATAGAAATGGAGATTTCTGTAATATGATTTTCTATTCAGCCGCAATTTCCGTTGGGTCAACCAATGTGACGATATCGCCCATGATTGCATTCAATTCGAAATTTTTCGGCGTATAGATTTTCGATACACCCATGGAACGCAATTGATCCGCGTCCTCATCGGGGATGATCCCACCTACAATGACGGGAATATCGCTTAGCCCTGCTGCTTTCAGCCGCGTCATCACGTCCTTCACCAAAGGCAGGTGGCTGCCAGAGAGGATCGATAGACCAATCACATGCGCTTTGTCTTCTTGTGCCGCAGTTACGATTTCTTCGGGCGTAAGACGAATACCTTCGTAACTGATGTCCATGCCACAGTCGCGTGCGCGGAAGGCGATCTGTTCGGCTCCGTTCGAGTGTCCGTCCAGACCAGGTTTGCCAACAAGAAACTTCAGCCTGCGCCCCAGACGGTCGCTTACCGCATCTACGGCTGCGCGCAAGTCTTCCAGACCTTCGGTTTTGTTCGAAACAGATCCCGAGACGCCGGTTGGTCCACGATATGTACCGTAGGCCTTGCGCATTTCCTCGGCCCATTCGCCAGTTGTGATACCGGCCTTGGCCGCAGCGATTGAAGGTGCCATCACGTTGGCACCGGATCGCGCTGCTTCGCGCAATGCTTGCAGCGCCGCGGCCACTGCTGCGTCATCCCGATCCGCACGCCAGTCGTTCAAGCGCCCGATTTGTTCCTGTTCAACCGCCGGGTCGACGACCATGATGCCGCCATCCTCGGTCTGCAAAGGTGAGGCTTCGCCCTCGGTCCATTTGTTTACGCCAACGACAACGGTTTCATTGCGTTCAATACGGTTCAGGCGCTCGGCATTGGACTCGACCAGCCGCGATTTCATGTATTCGATCGAGGCTACCGCGCCGCCCATCGATTCGAGATTAGCCAATTCGGCCCGTGCGCCATTTTTAAGTTCTTCGACTTTGGCGTCGACAACCGGATTGCCGTCGAACAAATCGCCATATTCCAGCAGATCGGTTTCATAGGCGAGGATTTGTTGCATCCGCATCGACCATTGCTGATCCCAGGGACGAGGCAGGCCGAGCGCTTCGTTCCATGCAGGCAACTGCACCGCACGTGCGCGGGCATGTTTGGATAGCGTCACCGCAAGCATTTCAATCAGTATGCGATAAACGTTGTTTTCCGGCTGCTGTTCGGTCAGCCCCAGCGAGTTTACCTGAACGCCATAACGGAATCGGCGGAACTTGGGGTCTTCAATGCCATAGCGCTGCTGCAGAATTTCGTCCCAAAGATCCACAAAGGCGCGCATTTTGCACATTTCGGTGACAAACCGGATGCCCGCATTCACAAAAAACGAAATCCGCCCGCAGAGTGCCGGGAAGTCTTCAGCCGGAACGCGCGGGCGAAGTTCGTCCAGCACTGCAATGGCAGTCGCCAGAGCATAGGCCAGCTCTTGCTCGGGCGTCGCGCCTGCCTCTTGCAGGTGGTACGAACACACATTCATCGGGTTCCATTTGGGCACGTTATCGTAGCAATATTCGGCCACGTCCGCGATCATCTTCAGCGATGGCTTGGGTGGGCACACATAAGTGCCGCGGCTCAGGTATTCCTTGATCAGGTCGTTCTGGACGGTCCCCTGCAATTTCGAGACATCCGCGCCCTGTTCCTCGGCAACTGCGATGTATAGCGCCAAAAGCCAAGGAGCAGTCGCATTGATCGTCATCGAGGTATTCATCTGTTCCAGCGGAATTTGATCGAACAGAACCCGCATGTCCCCCAGATGGCAGATCGGAACCCCAACTTTTCCAACTTCGCCGCGCGCCAAAGTGTGATCGCTGTCATACCCTGTTTGGGTTGGCAGATCGAAGGCCACGGACAGGCCGGTCTGACCTTTGGCTAGGTTCGCACGATAAAGCGCATTTGACGCTTTGGCCGTTGAGTGACCGGCATATGTACGGATGAGCCAGGGGCGATCTTTCTGCAACTGCGTCATGGGTCGGGCCTCGCGGATCGGTGGGTAACAAAATTACGTTCTATGGTGGTAAATAGTAATTTTCAGTACATGTCAATTCGCTGCGTTGCGGCATCGACGGTTTCTGCAGATTGTGGGTGGTCGCGTTTGATGGCACTGTGCCCGAATGATGCAGACTGTGGAAATCCCGCTTTGGCTGTTTGTGCTGATCGTGCTGTTTGCCGCGGTCACATTTGCCTCGCATTTTTTGTTTCCGTCGGTGCGCTGGTTTTTCCGCCGTCGCCTTGAGCGCGCCGTCGCACGGTTGAACAAGCGACTGCAGCGTCCGATCCAACCGTTCAAGTTGGCGGGGCGGCATGACATGATTCAACGGCTTATCTATGACCCGCAAGTAAGCCGGGCGGTGCAGCAGCATGCCAAAGAAGAAGGTGTGCCTGACGCTGTTGCCTCAGAATTGGCACGGCGTTATGCGCGCGAGATTGCGCCCTCATTCTCGACAGTGGCGTATTTCAGCATCGCGATCCGTTTTGCCCGCATGCTGAGCAACGCCTTTTACAAGGTGCAGTTGGGTTACGAGGACAAAGCCGCGCTGGACAGTATCGATCCCGATGCGACGGTCGTTTATGTCATGAACCACCGCAGCAATATGGATTACGTGCTGGTCACCTATCTGGCGGCAGACCATTCGACCTTATCTTATGCTGTGGGCGAGTGGGCCCGTGTCTGGCCTCTAAGTCGATTGATTCGCGCGATGGGGGCCTATTTCATTCGCCGCAAGTCGGGTAGCGACCTATATCGACAGGTCCTTGCAAGCTATGTAAGGCACGCGACCGAAGCGGGCGTGACGCAGGCCATGTTCCCTGAGGGCGGGCTGAGTCTGACTGGCAAACTGGGGCGCCCCAAGCTGGGATTGTTGAAGTATATCCTTGACGGAGTCGAACCGCAGGGGCGGGATGTGGTGTTTGTTCCGGTTGCTTTGAACTATGATCGGGTGCTTGAAGATACCGTATTAACAGCGGCAGCGAAGGATAGTGAACGCCGCTTCCGCGCGCGGATCGGGGTTATCACCCGCTGGTCGCTCAAGCAGATTTGGCGCAAGCTTGTCGGGCGCTACAAGAGATTCGGGATTGCCTCGGTGCGGTATGCGACACCGATTTCTCTGAAAGAATTTCGAGTCGCGCACGAACGGGACCTGACGACCGATCTGGCCCGCGAGTTGATGCGCAGGATCGGCGCCGCAATTCCTTTTGTTCCAGTGCCTGCTGCGTGTCGGCTGGTTCAGGAAGAAGGTGAGATGTCAGAGCAGGATTTGAAGGCGCGTTTGCTGACGTTGGGCGGCGACGCGGTTGCCCAGGATGATGGAGAGGCTGTTGACGATGCCATCAATCAGTTGGTCGAGCGACGGATTCTGCGTCGCGAGGCTGGAGTGTTGCGCCCATCAGGCGAGCGATCAGAGCTGCTTGCTTATTACGCGGCAGCATCAGAACCCGTTGTTCGGGCTGAGAATGATGCAAGTGCAGAAAGTATTTCTGCAACTGCTGGGTCATAAAATTACAAAATAGATACCAAAAACGGTTGCAATATTACTCAGAGGCTAATATTTCGTCTTTGGAAAGCCGCGATTCTGCGGCGCGGCAACAGTTGGAAAAAAGGAGGCCAGCATGGCTTTGGATGTCGACAGCGGTATCGCGTCGTATGAGGCGCCGGAAAAGGACCTCTACGAGATGGGTGAAATCCCCCCGATGGGGTATGTTCCCAAGCAAATGTATGCCTGGGCCATCCGGAAAGAGCGCCACGGTGAGCCAGACACAGCGATGCAGTTGGAAGTCGTTGATGTCCCGAAGCTGGACAGCCACGAAGTGCTGGTTCTCGTTATGGCGGCGGGTGTGAACTACAACGGCGTCTGGGCATCGCTTGGCAAGCCGATCAGCCCGTTTGATGGCCACGGCCAACCCTTTCACATCGCAGGTTCAGATGCGTCGGGCATCGTCTGGGCGGTTGGTGACAAAGTGAAGCGCTGGAAAGTCGGCGATGAAGTCGTGATTCACTGCAACCAGGACGATGGCGATGACGAACACTGCAACGGTGGTGATCCGATGTATTCGCCCAGCCAGCGCATCTGGGGATATGAGACACCTGATGGCTCGTTCGCGCAGTTTACAAATGTTCAGGCACAGCAGCTGATGCCGCGTCCCAAGCACCTGACCTGGGAAGAAAGCGCCTGCTACACGCTGACCTTGGCAACAGCCTATCGGATGCTTTTTGGGCACGAGCCGCACGATCTGAAGCCGGGCCAGAACGTCCTGGTTTGGGGTGCATCGGGCGGTCTGGGCTCTTACGCGATACAGTTGATCAACACTGCGGGTGCCAATGCGATCGGCGTGATATCGGATGAAAGCAAGCGTGAGTTTGTGATGGACCTTGGCGCCAAAGGCGTCATCAACCGCAAGGATTTCAACTGCTGGGGCCAGCTGCCCACGGTGAATACTCCGGAATATGCTGAATGGTTCAAAGAAGCCCGCAAGTTTGGCAAGGCCATCTGGGATATTACCGGCAAAGGTGTGAACGTCGACATGGTGTTCGAGCACCCCGGCGAAAGCACGTTCCCGGTGTCCACTTTTGTCGTGAAAAAGGGAGGTATGGTTGTGATCTGCGCCGGGACCACTGGCTACAACCTGACCTTCGACGTGCGTTACATGTGGATGCACCAGAAACGCTTGCAGGGCTCGCATTTTGCGCATCTCAAACAGGCCTCGGCTGCAAACCAGCTAATGGTCGAGCGCCGCTTGGATCCGTGCATGTCCGAAGTGTTCACTTGGCAGGATCTGCCTGAGGCGCACATGAAGATGATGCGCAACGAACACAAGCCGGGCAACATGTCGGTGCTGGTTCAGGCTCCGCATACAGGCATGCGCACCCTTGAAGAAGTATTGGCTGCCCGCGACTAACGGTCTCAGGCGAACAGCAGCTGCAACACCCGCAGGGCGCACACACGCCTTGCGGGTGTTCATCGTTTCTATCGATGATTATGCATTTTCAATGCTTTAAGAAATCGCCCCCCGCTATTTCTGGGGAGTAGAAAGCAGCGAGTAGGCCGAATTAGTCTGCACATGTTATGGTTGTGTTAACCCTTCGTTAACTATTTCGGGGACACCCTGATGGCGCAAAATGAGTGGATTTTGGACGTTCTGTCGGACCTCAACGCCTTTGCTGTGGCGAATGGGTTGAGCGCGCTGGCCGAGCAGCTTGACGACACAAGACTGATCGCCGCGGCCGAGATTGCGTCCTCAAAGGATGAGGCTTGCGCGCCCGCGAATGGGAAGAAAATTCGATTTGAGCCAGATCCTAGGGGATTTGGAAAGCACCAGCACGCTTGACGAGCTGACCAGCGTAGCAGTCCAGTTGCGGGACAAGCTGCAAATTGACCACATGACATATCATTGGGTTGATGGGGCCGGGGATCAATACGGGTTCACGACTTATTCGGATGCCTGGGATGAACGGTATCGAGACAGGAATTATCATCGTATTGATCCGGTTATTCTAGGTTGTTTTCAGCGATTTCACGCTGTGGACTGGAAACAGCTGAATTGGTCGGGCAAAGCAGTAAAGGCCTTCCTGCAGGACGCGCAGGAACATGGCGTCGGCAATCAGGGCTATTCGATCCCGCTGCGGGGGCCAGGCGGGCAATTCGCGCTGTTTACGGTCAACAACAGCTGCGATGACATCGCATGGCAGGCATTTGTCGAAACGTATGGCCGCGATCTCATATTGGTGGCGCATTTCCTCAATCGAAAAGCGCTGGAATTTGCAAAAGAACGGCAGCCGGACAACATGCGGGGGCTCTCGCCCCGCGAAATCGATGCAATGACATTGCTGGCGCTGGGGTATAGCCGAGCGCAGGTGGCGCACTCGCTTTCCATTTCTGAGCATACGCTCAGGGCCTATATCGAAAGCGCACGCTCAAAACTCGGTGCGCAAAATACGACTCATGCAATCGCCACTGCACTCAGTAGAGGATTAATAGTCGTTTAACGACCGTACGGTGGTCTCACTTTAAATTAACTACGTGTTCGTACCCCCTTTGTTCCAACTGTGGACGATAAGGGGAGCACGTCATGTTGCGTTATTTGTATGCCGATGAGCTGCATAAATTTCCGGAATTGGCCAGGGGGATGTTCAGGGATCGCGCGGATCAGTTCAAAACCCGCCTTGGCTGGGATGTTAAGGTTAATGAAAAGGGGGAAGAGCGGGATCAGTACGATGACCTGAACCCGCTCTATGTGATTTGGGAAGAGGCAGATGGCAGCCATGGCGGGTCCATGCGGATCCTACCGACGACCGGTCCGGTCATGGTGAACGACATATTCGGACATCTCACCGGGGGCAGTCCGATCCGAAGCCCACTAATCTGGGAGGTCACTCGCTTTTGCCTCTCGCGCAACGCCAGCGCTCATACCGCCGGGGCCATCATGCTGAGCGGCGGTGAGGTGATGGAAGGGTTTGGCCTGACCCACATAGCGGGCGTTTTTGATGCCCGCATGATCCGGATCTACCGTATGATCGGATCGTCTCCGGTGGTTTTGGGCACCGAAGGGAAAGGGCGCGATCAGATCTCGGTCGGCCTGTGGCCTTATTCAGCGGATGATTGCAACCGTGTAGCAGCCCGCGCAGGCATCCCGCGAGAGTTGTCGCGCCTGTGGTTCAAGACAGCATTTGGCCATGGCGCACAGCACCGGTTCGCTTTGTCGGCATAAGCATACGGAAAAACCAATCGGCATCTGGCAGCGCGCGGCGCGTCCCTGTAGGGTCGCGCCATGTCCTTGCCCCAAGTCACATTTTCCGAAGATCAGGCTGCCGCTTTTGACAACATTGCCGAGATGTTGCGAGGTGCCGGAGTAGACCTTGAAGACGACGCTCTGCTGAAACTGCCCGGCAACGGAAAGTCTGGTGTGATGGCTGTTATTGGCAAGGCTGGATCGGGCAAAACCCTGTTGCTGGCAGAGCTTTACAAAGCTTTGGCCGAGACGGGGGTCAACCTGATCTCGGGTGATTTCGAAAGCCGCAAATCCCGCGACAAGCGCAGCCTTGCGATCCTCGCGCCGACGAACAAGGCCGCCAGCGTATTGCGGCTGCGTGGGGTGCCTGCGACCACGATCCACCGTATCCTCTATACGCCTGTTTACGACCCTGAATACGAGCGGATCGCCGAATGGCTAGCGGGCAATGACGAACGGCCCGAGATCGAAGGGCTGACAGACGAAGCGCTGGACCGCGCAGCCGCGTTCTATGCCAACAACAAATCCATCCCCGGTGCGCTGGCCGCTGCTGGGTTGCGCGGTTCGGATTTCATCACCGGCTGGAAACGTCGGGAAGAGCCGCTGGATATCGGTTTTGTGGATGAAGCCTCGATGCTAGACGACCGACAATTCGAGGATCTAAAGGAAATCTTCCCAACATTGTTGCTATTTGGTGATCCGGCGCAGTTGGCGCCGGTCAACCAATCGGGCTCGATGGTGTTTGACGGGTTGCCAGAGCCGCGCAAGCAAATCCTGCATCGCGTGCATCGGCAAACTGCGGATAACCCGATCCTAGACCTCGCCCATGCTCTGTCCGATCCGGCCATGGGGTTTGAGGATTTCGAACGTCTGATCGAGGACACTGCCCGAAAGGATGACCGCGTTGTCTGGGGACAGCGGGTAGAAGTTGATCTGATGGCGCGCAGCCCGGTTCTTGTCTGGCGCAATGCGACCCGAATCCGGCTGATTCAGGCGTTCCGCACCGTACATGGCGCGCCGGAAACTGAACTACTGGAAGGGGAACCGTTGATTTGTGACGGCATTGAGCTGCCGTTGAAGCACCGCAAAAAGCGGCTGGACCTTGAGGCGCGCGGGCTGATCAAAGGCGCGCAGGTCATTTACCTTGGCCCTGGTCGCAAGCCGGGTTTTTCGCGGTTGCATGTGATGGGGGCCGAAGACCCTCAGGTCTCGGCGGCGTCGATCGTGCAGATTGAAAAGCCCGATGAGGAGGAGCCGTTCATTCCCTATGCTGCCCGTATGGGGGCAACGTTCCTGCATGGTGCCGCTGTGACGATCCATAAGGCGCAAGGGTCGCAATGGGACACGGTTCAGGTCTTTGCGCCAGACATCTACGCAGCCGCCCGCATGGGCCGTACTGAGGCCGGGCAACCGTTGTGGAAGCGCCTAGCATATGTCGCCATAACCCGCGCACAGGAGAGGCTAATCTGGGTAGTGCGGAACCGCTTGTCGAAACCGACCCACCCGTTGCGTGTGGATGACCTGCGTGCGGTTGCGGCACCATCCCTGACATTGGAGGCGGAAGAGACATGAAGACGATCATAGTGACCGGTGCAAGCTCGGGCATAGGCCGCGCCACCGCCGAGCTGTTTCTGTCAGGAGGATGGACTGTCGGGCTTCTGGCCCGCAGCGCTGACAAACTTCTTGCTATGGCACAGCATAACGGCTCGGCGATCCCGCTGGTTGCCGATGTGACTGACCCGGATGCCGTTGCAAACGCCTTTACTGCATTCACCCGACAGACCGGGCGACTGGACGTGCTGTTCAACAATGCCGGGATTTTTGCCCCTGGTGGCACCATCGACGAGATCGCGCTTGAGGATTGGTACGGCTCGGTCAATGTGAACCTGAACGGCATGTTCCTGTGTGCACGGGCTGCATTTGCTGCGATGCGGGCTCAGGCGCCGCAAGGGGGGCGTATCATAAACAACGGTTCAATCGCTGCTCATGTGCCGCGCCCGAACTCGGTGCATTATTCTGCGACGAAACACGCGATTACCGGTCTGACGCGCAGCCTGTCTCTGGACGGGCGGAGTTTTGGAATTGCCTGTGGTCAGATCGACATCGGAAATGCGCGCACACCGATGGTGCAAGGGTTGGTCGATGAGGCGCTTGCCGAAGGCCGCGACCCTGATCCCACCATGGATGTCGGGGATGCCGCCCGCTCGGTACTGCATATGGCCGAACTGCCGCTTGAGGCGAATGTGCAGTTCATGACCGTTATGGCCACGACCATGCCCTATATCGGTCGCGGGTGACGATCAGTTCTCGCGCAGTAGGCGGAAGGCTGTCGAAGCGCCCCAACCGGCGGCAATCGCGATGGCCAGTGACATAAGCCCGTACCAAATGGGTTGTTCACGCGACATCGCGTACAAGAAACGCTCAAGCCCGACTTTGCGTACTCCGATCGAGGTTTCAAAGGTTGAGACCACCTTTCCGTCTCGTGTCAGGAAGATACGGGCGCTGTAGTCGCCTTCGGTCAGGTCCGACGGCATGTCGATTGATGTGCGGAACAACGTCTGTTCGTCCACAGCCACTGTGTTTTCCCGGATCGAGTACAGCCCTTCATCTTCGCGGATGCGGATGACCGCCTCGGAAAAATCCTGTGCGCCCTGAATGCTCATGTCCGCACCGACCGACCGGATGGCACGCTCGATCGAAACCTTATAGCGTAGGTCTTCGGTCTGGGTCAGAACCTCGGAAAACGGGGCGCTGGTGGCAACAGCGTAAAAGCTTGGAGCCAGATCAACAACAAGGCTGTCGGTGTTCACCCAGATACCGAACCGTTTCTCTTTGCGGCGTACGGTGACAGGTTCGGATGGGCCGACCACCGATACGATGACCTCAAGCGGTGGACCGTCCGGGATTGGAGCTTCGCGCTTTACCGCGCCGAAAACCAGTATTTCGGACCCGTCAAAATTGGCGGTAATCGACACCCGATCCTGACTTAGGCCCAGAACAACCTGTTCTTCGGCTGCGTAGGCTGGCAGACAGATCAGACAAAGAAGAGCAATCAGACGCAGCATCTTAATGCCCTCCTGCATCGCCAAGCGAATACAACTCGGCGGGTTGAAGCAGAAGATCAAGCGCCAGCTTGCCGCAGACAACAAGTACCAGAGCCGCCAACAAAACACGCAGTTGTTCAGCCGGCATTCGGGCACCGATGACTGTTCCGATTTGGGCACCAACTACGCCACCGACGAGCAGAAGAACCGCCAACACGACATCAACGGTATAGTTGGTGGTGGCGTGCAGCATAGTGGTAAAGGCGGTTACAAAGATGATCTGAAACAGCGAAGTTCCGACAACAACCTTGGTCGGCATGCCCAATAGGTAGATCATCGCGGGCACCATGATAAACCCGCCGCCGACACCCATGATAGCAGACAGGACACCGACAAACAGGCCTACGACAAGCGGTGGAATGACCGAGATGTACAGGCCCGACGTCCGAAACCGCATCTTGAACGGCATGGCGTGCACCCAACCGCGCTGGCGTCGTTTCGGAGGCGGCGTGCCGCCTTTCCGCGTTTTTCTAATCGCGTTCAGGCTTTCGACAAACATCAGACTGCCGATGATGCCCAGAAATACGACATAGCAAAGTTTGACCAGCAGATCGACCTGTCCGAGGCTCTTGAGATAGTTGAAGACAACAACACCCAACGCAGCGCCTGTCAGCCCTCCGACCAAAAGGACTGTACCCATTTTAAGGTCCACGGTTCGGCGCCTGAAATGCGCCAGCACCCCAGAAAATGATGAAGCAACAATCTGGTTTGCCTCGGTTGCAACCGCCACTGCAGGCGGAATGCCGATGAAGAACAGCAGTGGAGTCATCAAAAACCCACCGCCAACGCCAAACATTCCAGACAGAATGCCCACCATTCCACCCAGTCCAAACAGTAGAAACGCGTTTACGGATACTTCGGCAATCGGGAGGTAAATCTGCATGGCTTCTTCTAGACAGGAGAGGCCGTACCACGCGGTGTGGCAAAGCCATTGGTAACATAAATCTCAACAGACGAAGCGCGCGTGCCAGGTAGGGCCATCTAGTTGTTTCCGTGGCTCAACCTGAAAATAGTCGATAGCATGGCTGCGGAACTGATGCGGGACACGTCCATACCCCCTTAGAGCGGTTGCGGCATACAAAATCAACTCTGTATGCCGCTTTGCAGCAAACAGGACTGAGGGGCAGTCCCGAACTGGCTCTATCAGCGTTCCTTTACATATGGTTCGCCGCCTGCGCGTGGCGGTATGGCCTTGCCGACGAACCCGGCAAGAATCACCACGGTCAGGATATAGGGCAGGGCGTCCATGACCTGCACCGGGATCACGACCCCGCCCAAATCGATGTTCTGGAAACGCAAGGCAATGGCCTGCAACAGCCCGAACAACAGGCATGCCCACATCGCGTGCCACGGACGCCATTTTGCAAAGATCAAAGCAGCCAGTGCGATAAATCCGCGCCCGGCGGTCATCTCTTTCACAAAGCCTGCTTGCAGCGCGGTGGCCAGGTAGGCACCTGCGATGCCGCAAAGTACGCCGCAAATCGCAACCGCTGCGTAGCGGAGACCTACAACCGAAACTCCAGCAGTATCCACCGCCGCAGGATTCTCTCCGACCGCGCGCAGACGCAGCCCGAACCGGGTGCGGAACAGAATCCACCAAGTCAGTGGCACCATAAGGAAAGCCACGTACACCAGAATGGAATGGCCAGACAGGAGCTCGGAATAGGCCATATGCAGGGGATTGGTTTCAGACATCAGCTCGGAAACCGGACGGCCTGTCAGTTCGGCGTCAGCCGGACCGATCGCATAAGGGAATTCTGCAGATTCAAACCGCCCTTCACCGAACAATGATGGCGTACGACCACCCTGCTTGAACCAGCTTTGGGCGACAAGAACGGTCATACCTGAGGCAAGAAAGTTGATCGCAACCCCCGAGATCAGCTGATTGCCCCGGAACGTGATCGACGCAAACCCGTGTAGCGCCGAAAGGACCAGAGATGCTGCGATCCCGGCCAGCAATCCCAGCCACACCGAACCGGTTACGGCGGCGACGGCAGCCGAGAAGAATGCTGACATCAGCATCTTGCCTTCAAGGCCGATGTCGAAGATGCCCGCGCGCTCGGAGTATAGACCGGCCAGACAGGCAAGCAGCAAAGGCGTAGCCAGTCGGATGGTCGAATCCAGAACCTGGATGAGTGTCAGGAAGAAATCCATCAGGCCGACCCCTTCCGAAGCGCCATGAACAGCTTTTCAAGCGGCATGCGCACCATGTTGTCCAGTGCTCCGGTAAACAGAATGACCAGCGCTTGGATGACCACGATCAGTTCGCGCGGAATCGATGTCCAAAGCGCCAGTTCGGCCCCGCCCTGATACAGAAACCCAAACAGAATAGCGGCTAGAAATACCCCGAATGGATGCGACCGACCCATCAGTGCCACGGCAATTCCAATGAAACCCGCGCCTTCGGTTGCGTTCAGCACCAACCGCTCGGCTTCGCCCATCACGTTGTTGACTGCCATCAGGCCCGCCAGAGCGCCCGAGATCAGCATGGCAATAATCGTGATGCGTACAGGCGAGATACCGGCGTAGACGGCACCGGTTTCCGAATGGCCGTAGGCGCGGATTTCATAGCCCAACCGAGTTCGCCAGATCAGCGCCCAGACAACAAAACACGCAAGGATTGCGACGAAGAACGAGATGTTGGCAGGCGCACCTCGGAAAACGATGTTTTCGGCGCTCGAGAACATCGACTGGAAAGTCGGGAGATGCACTGCCTCGGGGAAACGAGCCGTTGCTGGGTCTTGCGACCCTTGCGGGCGCATGACGTTGACCAGCATGTAATTCAGGAAAGCGGCAGCGATGAAATTGAACATGATCGTGGTGATCACGATATGGCTGCCCCGCTTCGCCTGCAGATAGGCCGGGATCGCGGCCCAGGCTGCACCGAAGATCATCGAAGCAGCACAGGCGGCCAGCAAAGCTATTGTCCAATGCGGCCAAGGGACCGATAGACAGACGATGGCAACGCCCAGTCCGCCCAGCATGGCCTGACCCTCGCCGCCGATGTTGAACAAGCGCGCGTGAAAGGCAACTGCAACCGCGAGCCCGGTGAAGATGAAGTTCGTTGCGTAATAAAGTGTATAGCCCCAGCCGTAGGTTGACCCTAGGGCCCCAGTGACCATCAGATTTACCGCCTCAAGCGGATCTTCCCCGATGGCAAGGATGACGATTGCCGAAAGGATTGTGGCCAGAAGCAGACTGATTAGCGGGATCAGCACCACATCGGCCCATTTGGGCATTTTTTCCATGGTTCAGGCGGCCTCTCCTGCAACACCGGCCATCAGCAGGCCCAGTTCTTTTTCATCCGTCTCGGCGGGCAGACGCTCGCCCATGATATGTCCGTCAAACATAACCGCGATCCGGTCCGAGAGTGAGAAGATCTCTTCCAGCTCGACCGAGACCAGCAAGATTGCTTTGCCCTGATCCCTCAAGGCGACGATCTGTTTGTGAATGAACTCGATGGCACCGATATCCACGCCGCGTGTGGGCTGGCCCACCAGCAGCAGATCGGGATTGCGCTCGATTTCTCGTGCAACGACGATTTTCTGTTGATTGCCGCCCGAGAAGCTTTTTGCCGTCAGCCAGCCATTGGGCGGGCGCACATCGAACTTCTCGATCTTGGCTTCGGTGTCGGCACGCAGGGCAGCGTTGTCCATGAACAGCCCGCGTTTGTAAGCAGGGTCGCGGTGGTAGCCGAACGCCACATTCTCCCACGCGTGAAAATCCATGATCAGGCCTTCGCGCTGCCGATCCTCGGGGACATGAGCGATATGTCGGGCGCGCCGCGCTTGCCCGTCCGATCCGGGGCCGTGCAACGCCAGAGGCTCGCCGTTCAGTTTGATCGAGCCTACCCCGGGTCGCATACCGCCCAAAACTTCAAGCAGCTCGGACTGCCCGTTGCCAGCAACGCCCGCGATGCCAACGATCTCACCCGCGCGAACGGTTAGGTCGATGCCTTTGACACGCTCGACACCGGCCGAATCGGTGACACTGAGGTTTTCGATTTCCAGAACCGGTTTGCCCGGCTGTGCAGGCACCTTATCAACCTGTAGCAAGACCTTGCGGCCAACCATCAATTCGGCCAGGGCCTGCGGATTGGTGTCAGCTGTTTTGACGGTGGCGGTCATCTCACCGCGGCGCATAACCGAAACCGTATCGGTGTTCTCCATGATTTCGCGCAGCTTGTGCGTGATCACGATGATTGTTTTACCCTCGGACCGCAGCCGGTCGAGAATGCGAAACAGCTGGTCCGCCTCGGCAGGGGTAAGAACGCCCGTGGGTTCGTCCAGAATCAGAATTTCGGCCTTGCGGTAGAGCGCCTTGAGAATCTCAACCCGCTGCTGCATGCCCACACCGATCTCATCGATGCGTTTGTCAGGGTCGACGAACAGTTCGTATTCTTCCTCTAGGTCTTTCAGCTCTTTCCGGGCTTTCGCCAGCGACGGAGCCAACAGCCCACCGTCTTCCGCACCCAGAACGATGTTTTCCAGAACGGTGAAATTCTCGACCAGTTTGAAATGCTGAAACACCATCCCGATGCCCGAGGCGATCGCCGCCTGGCTGTCAGGGATGTCGGTCTTGGTGCCGTTGATCCAGATTTCGCCTTTGTCGGCTTTGTAAAATCCGTAGAGGATGCTCATCAGCGTGGATTTGCCCGCTCCGTTTTCACCGATGATCCCGTGGATCGCTCCGCGGGCGACGCTGATGGAAATATCTTTATTAGCCTGAACCGGCCCAAAGGCTTTGGAAATCCCTTTGAGTTCAATGGCGGGGACGGTCATATCTTGTCCTTGGGTTGCCGAAAGGGCCGCATGCGGCAGAGTGGTGCAGGGCGGAGGCCATGGCCCCCGCCCCCAGTTACATCAGAACTGCAGTGCAGGGCAGCTGTCGTTCTCGTAGTAGCTGACAACGCTTACGTTGCCATCGATGATGTCGCGACGGGCACTTTCAATGGCCGAGCTCATTTCTTCGCTCACCAGTTCCGCGTTGTTTTCATCCATCGCAACGCCAACGCCATCTTGTGCAAGACCCATGGTGTAAACACCGGTCTGGACGTCTTCGCCAGCTTTCATGGCGTCATATACAGCAACGTCCACACGCTTGAGCATCGAGGTCAGGACCTTGCCCGGGTGCAGGTGGTTCTGGTTGCTATCGACACCGATTGACAGGATGCCTTCGTCGGCTGCGGTTTGCAGAACGCCAACACCGGTACCGCCCGCAGCGGCGTAAATCACGTCAGCACCCTGGCTGATCTGTGCTTTGGTCAACTCCGAGCCCTTCACCGGGTCGTTCCATGCTGCAGGGGTGGTGCCTGTCATATTGGCAACAACGTTGATGTCCGGGTTCACGGACTTCGCGCCTTGTGCATAACCACAACCAAAGTGGCGGATCAGAGGGATATCCATGCCACCGATAAAGCCCACTGTGCCGGATTGGGACGCCATCGCCGCCATCATGCCGACCAGGTATGATCCTTCATGTTCGGCAAATCCGATCTGGCGAATGTTCGGGGCTTCCAGCCAGGTCACGTCGACCGCAACGAATTTGGTATCCGGATAGTCACCTGCCACTGCAGCCAATGGATCGGCCATGGCGAAGCCCATTGTGATAATCGGGTTTGCGCCCGCTTCGGCAAAGCGGCGAAGCGCTTGTTCGCGCTGCGCTTCCGACTGAAGCTCGATCTCGCGATAGCTTTTGCCGGTCTGTTCCGCCCAACGCTGAGCGCCATTATGCGCGGCTTCGTTGAACGATTTGTCGAACTTGCCACCCAGATCAAAGATAAGGGCCGGTTCTGCCATAGCAGCACCTGCTGTTAGTGCAACCGCAGCGGCTGCGCCCATCAAGGATTTCATAAATGTCATTTGTTACTCCCGTTGGCTGTTATCGGTCCGGGGCTTAATCCCCCGGTACCCACTCAGAGCGAGCATACCTGTTGTGATGGCGGGAATTGAAGCTGTTTGCAACAGCTTCGGTCAACACATTTTTGACCATATGGTCTAAAAAAGCGAATATTTTTCGCTCAAGGGGCGTTCCATGACGATCGCATCGGCGTTTGGGCCACTTTTGCGATGATAATAGGCTGCGCGATTGCCGCATGCCGTGTATCCGCTGGTTTGGTACAGAGAGATCGCCGAATGGTTATCTGAGGCAACGTCCAGAAATGCACGGATTGCACCGAGTTCTCGTGCCTTGGCGTGCCAGTCTGCCATGATGCGCCGCGCCAGCCCGCGTCTTTGATAGTCTGGACGTGTCGCGATCGTGAGCAGCTCGGCCTCTTCGCCGATCACTTGAATGAGGGCGAAAGACCGTTTGTCGCCAACAACATGGGTAAAGCGATTGGCAATCAGATTGCTGAATTCTTCCGCGCTCCACGGGCGTGACTGTGTGAAGGCTGCGGCGTGGGTTTCTGCCATGTCCTGTGGTGTCATTCGTCCAAAAGCACCGGTGGGACATCGCTTGAAGGGGCCGCATCTGCAGGGCGGACATAAAGCGGAGCGGGTGGCGCTTGAACTGTCGTCCAACGACCAGCGGCCACCTGGGCGATCGCACGGGCCTGCTGTTCTGGGTCCTCGCAGAAATACAAGGGACCAATATCGTCAGCGGCATGACGTGAGGTCAGGTAAGGCGCGCGCCCCTTAGGTTGCACATAAACCTGATCGCGCGGTGCAGCTATCGCCGGGAGATGCCCGCCGGGCGCAATTTCCGCAACTGCATCAAACCCCGACACCCCAACCGCCGGCACACCAAGCCCAAGCGCCAACCCGCGCGCGGCGGATACCGAGATACGGATGCCGGTGAAATTGCCGGGGCCGATTCCGACGGCGATCGCATCAAGGTGCCGCCATGTGCAATTGTTCCGGGTCAGGATTTCTTCAAGCAAGGGCATCAACCGTTCCGCCTGCCCACGAGTCATCGCCTCGGCGTGCGATGCGATAATCTTACCCTCTCGCAGCAAAGCGGCCGCGCAATGCGCGGCCGATGTATCGAATGCCAAAATCGTCGGTTCAGACGGCAACAGGGCGAACCTCGGTCACTTCGGGGATGTAGTGACGCAACAGGTTCTCGATCCCCATTTTCAGCGTTAGGGTCGAGGACGGACAGCCCGCGCAGGCTCCCTGCATGTGCAGATAAACAACGCCGCGGTCGAAGCCGTGGAAGGTGATGTCACCGCCGTCCTGAGCCACAGCAGGACGCACGCGGCTATCCAGCAGATCTTTGATCTGGTTGACAATCTCTGCATCTTCGCCGGTGTGTTCAGCGTGGCCCGAGGCGGTCTCTGCACCTGCGCCCATAACCGGTTGGCCGGACTGGTAATGCTCCATCACAGCGCCGAGAATTGCGGGCTTGATGTGATCCCACTGCACGTCATCAGATTTGGTTACCGTGACAAAATCGTTGCCGAAGAACACGCCTGTTACGCCGTTTACACCGAATATGCGTTTGGCGAGCGGTGATTTTTCTGCAGCGTCGGCGCTTGGAAAATCAGCGGTGCCTGCTTCCAGAACCGTCTGGCCGGGTAGGAATTTTAGTGTGGCCGGGTTGGGTGTGGATTCGGTTTGAATGAACATGGCGCGGCTCCGTCTAAGATGCACCTGATATGCGCGTCCGTGCGGGGGAAGTCAAGATTTGGAACCGTTCTAAATTGTGACGGCGTAAGAAATCGCATCATCCAGACGATCATCACCCCAGAACAGCTCGTCCCCAATAACGAAACTCGGCGCACCAAAGATGTGTTTAGCCTTGGCCTGAGTAACTTGCTCGAACAAGGCAGCCTTGATCGCGGGGTCGCTTATCCGATCCATCAGATCAGTCGAAACGCCAGATTTGGTAAGGCACTCAACCAGAACCGCCGGATTCGATATATCACGACCGGAACCAAACTGCGCAGAATAGACAGTGCGTACAAAGGCTGCCCGTTGATCAGCTGGTTCGATCGCCAGCGCTAGCCTTGCTGCTTTCAGGCTGTTTTGCGGAAATGGCTCAGGCCGCCGAAAAGGTAAATCGCGCGCGGCGCAAAGCCGTTCCATGTCCCGCCACATGTACCGACCTTTTGCAGGGTAGAGGTTGAACGGCGAGTTTTTCCATCCCTGTTCAGCAAAGATCGGCCCCAGAAGGAATGGGTGCCATTCTACGGCAACTCCATATTCCGAAGCCGCCTGCTGGATACGCATCGCGCTGAGATAAGAATAGGTCGATGCGAAGTCGAACCAGAACTGCAGCTTCGCGGACATAAATTCACCTCAGGTGATGGCTTCCAGCTTCTCTTTGCTCAGATCGCCGGGCACGATAGTAATAGGAATGGGCAAACTTCCAGAGTTCCGGGTCAGTTGTGTCACCAACGGTCCGGGGCCTTTTTTGTCAGTACCTGCACCCAGAACCAATACGCCGATCTCGGGATCGGATTGGACATGTTCAATGATTTCGGCCACCGGATCGCCTTCACGGATTGCCAATTCGGGCTCGACACCCTGTTTGTCGCGCATCCATTTGGCGAACACCTCGAAATGGGCGTGAATACGTTCACGCGCTTCTTCGCGCATCACCTCGGCAACACCGATCCAGTGGTTGAATTCGTCCGGTGGAATTACCGAAAGAACCGTAACCCCGCCGCCAGTATGTGCCGCACGCATAGCGGCAAAGCGCATGGCGTTCAGGCATTCACGGCTGTCGTCCAGAACGACTAGGAACTTGCGCATGTTTGTCCTCGTTTGTTTTCGGGATCATGCCTCACAGGGTAAGCAGTGGCAACTGAAACAGAAAAGGAGCAGATCAGCAATTGCTTGCAGCCCAATCCCAGTACATCTCGCGTGTGCGACGGGCGATTGGGCCCACCTGATACTGGGTGTCATCCAGCGCGGTGATTGGCGTCACTTTGCTCATGTTACCGCTCATGAACACTTCGTCCGCGTCGTGAAAGTCATCGAAACTCAGCACGGTTTCATGCACGGTTACCCCGTCGGCGCGCAGGTTTTTAATATGCCGCGCGCGTGTAATCCCGGCCAAGAATGTCCCATTGGGGATTGGAGTAAAAACCTCACCATCGCGCGCCATGAAGATATTTGCGGTCGCAGTCTCGGCCACATGCCCCATCGCGTCGGCCACAAGGGCGTTTGAAAAGCCCTTGTTGCGTGCCTCCTGCAACATCCGGGCATTGTTCGGATACAGGCACCCTGCCTTTGCGTTGACCACAGCGGATTCCAGAACAGGGCGGCGGAAACGAGTGGTTGTCAGCGTCGCCGAGGCGGTTTTGGGTGCCATTGGGATTTCTTCAAGACAGATGGCAAAGCCAGTGCTGTTTTCCTGAGGGACGATGGCGGTGTGATCCCCGTCGATGCCCCAATACATGGGGCGAATGTAAACGGCGGTGTCAGGTGCGTAACTTTGCAACCCTTCGTGAACCAGATCGACCATCTGTTCGGTTGTTACAGAAGGTGTCAGCATCAGCGCCTCGGCTGAACGGTTCACGCGGGCACAATGGGCATCCAGATCCGGGGTCATACCATCAAAGTACCGGGCTCCGTCAAACACCGATGAGCCCAGCCATGCGCCATGGTCAGCAGCGCGCATGATCGGTGCGTCCCCGTCATGCCATTGGCCGTTGAAATAGGTGCGGATGTTTTTGCCGACTGCCATTGCGCCCTCCCTCAAGCTCCGGGGAAACCTAGGTTGGGGCTGACGCAAGGTCCAGCAGATTATCCATGGTGCTGAGGCAGCGCTTCGCGTTTGACCATGGTGCGCAAAGCGAAGTTTGATCGTAGGTTTCGAATGCCCGAAATTTTCATAAGCTGGTTTTCCAGAAATGCATCAAACGCATTGAGGTCTTTGGCAACCACGCGCAGCAGAATGTCGCGTGATCCGGTCATAAGGTAGCATTCCATCACCTCGTCGCAGCGACGAATCGCCTTTTCGAAGGAATCGATGGCGTTGCGATCCTGTTTCTCCAACTCGACAGACACAAAGATTGTAACGCCGAATCCAAGCCGCTCGGGGTCGACCTGTGCGGCGTAGCCGGTGATAATCCCGTCCCGTTGCAGCCGATCCAAACGCCGTGCGCAGGGTGTCGGGGACAGCCCGACATGCTCCGCCAAATCGATGACAGTCATACGGCCATCGTTTTGAAGGGCGCGGATTATCTTGGAATCGATATCATCCATGGCGAAAAACTCCACAAAAGTTTTCAATTTTAGACGTTAGCACCAAAAATTTCCCTGATATAGTGACAAAAGGGTGAAAATCACTCGACGATAGGTGGCAAACTCTCGGAAGCACTCCGGAGGAGAAGAATGGACATCACCATCGTAGACGCGCCAGAGCACGAGCGCGTGGTCGAATTCAAAGATAACTCACTTGGTCTATTGGGCTACATCGCGATCCACTCAACGCAACGTGGCCCCGCTGCGGGCGGTGTGCGCATGCGCCCTTATGGCCACCCAGCCGAGGCCCTGGACGATGCTTTGCGACTGGCAAGGGGCATGACGTTCAAGAACGCCGCGGCAGATCTGCCGCTCGGGGGAGGCAAGGCTGTCATTATCGGGGATCCTCATGAGGATAAATCACCTGAACTTTTGCGGGCCTTTGGGCGCGTGATTCAAGGTTTGAACGGTCTGTACTGGACGGCAGAAGATATGGGTATGACGCCTGCAGATATGGCGCATATCGGGTCTGAAACCGAATTTGTGGCTGGGCTGGCGGAAGGTGAGTTCGCCAGCGGTGATCCGTCTCCGATAACGGCGCGCGGGATATTCAATGCTATCCGGGTGACAGCGCAGCACCGGTTTGGATTTTCTGGCCTGAAAGGCCTGACTGTATCGGTTCAGGGGCTTGGCCATGTAGGCGAGCATTTGTGCCAGTTGTTGCACGATTCTGGTGCGCAGTTAATCGTAACTGACATCGACACCCGGCAAGCGGCCCGCGTGGCCGAACGGTTTGCGGCACGGGTCGTTGCACCCGATGCGATCTACGGCGTTGAAGCGGATATCTTTGCGCCTTGTGCGATCGGCGGCATCCTGAACGAAACGAGTATTCCATTACTGAAAGTCGGCGCTGTGGCCGGAGGGGCAAATAATCAGTTGTCCAGCGATCGGGACGCGCAGTTGCTCCACGAGCGTGGCATTCTTTACGCCCCTGACTTCGTCGCCAATGGCGGTGGTATCGTGAATGTGGCGACGGAAATCCTGCGTGTCGCAGAGCGTGAAGCTTGGGTCGCCGGTAGGTTGCAGGCGCTGGAGCAGACGATGGATCGCATCCTGACACGGGCCAAAGCCGAAGCGGTCAGCCCGCACGAAGTTGCGGAATCCATCGTGCACGAGATGCTGAGCCTGCAGGCGGCATAAGAGCCGACGGAACGAAAAACGCCGCCCGAGAAAGGGCGGCGTTCTTTTTTGGATTGCGATCGCGTGGTCAGGACTTGCCCGCGCCGACCATCCCTACAATCTCGTAGGTCTGCTGCAGAATCGGGGCCGCGATTGCACGTGCCCGTTCAGCACCTCGGGCGAGAATCTGATCAATCTCGGCCTCTTCGCCCATCAGGCGCGCCATTTCGGTTGAAATGGGTGAGAGTTTCGAGACCGCAAGTTCTGCCAACATTGGCTTGAACTCACCGAATTGCTTCCCGCCAACCTCAGCCAGCACTTGTGCGGCCGTCTGGTCGCTAAGCGCGGCATAGATATTCACCAGATTGCGCGCCTCGGGACGGTCTTCAAGGCCATCGACCTCCGACGGCAAAGCGTCCGGATCGGTCTTGGCTTTACGGATCTTCTTGGCGATGGCATCGGCATCATCGGTCATGTTGATCCGCGTCATATCAGACGGGTCTGACGACGACATCTTCCGGGACCCGTCACGCAGGTTCATCACACGGGGCGCAGGCCCACCGATGACCGGTTCGGTCACCGGAAAGAAATCGACGCCATAGTCATGGTTGAACTTGATTGCGATGTCGCGCGTCAGTTCCAGATGTTGCTTCTGGTCTTCACCAACAGGCACATGGGTCGCGTGATAGACCAGAATGTCTGCCGCCATCAGGGCAGGATAGGCGAACAGACCCAAAGAGGCGTTCTGCGCATTCTTACCGGCCTTGTCCTTGAACTGTGTCATTCGCTGCATCCAGCCGATACGGGCGATGCAGTTGAAGATCCAGGCCAGCTGTGTGTGCTCGGGCACCTGGCTTTGATTGAACAGGATGGATTTCTCGGGATCCAGACCAGCGGCAATGAACCCCGCGCAAACTTCGCGGGTCTTTTCACGCAGACGATCCGGATCTTGCCAGACAGTAATCGCGTGGAGGTCGACCATGCAGTAGACGGTCTCGTATTCCGGCCCCTGCATATCCACGAAACGTTTAAGTGCACCCAGGTAATTACCCAAGTGCAGGTTTCCTGAAGGCTGGATGCCGGAAAACACGCGCGGCGTGAATTGGGTCTCGGTCATCGAAGGAAACTCCTGTCTGGAAAAATCAGCCCCCGTCGCTTACCCATGAGGCCAAGGGACGTCAACAGCCGCGAAAGGCCAGCCCAATGAGCAGTGAGCATTATACACCGCCCGTGAACCCTCTGCCGCCGGTCGTGGTGGCGCTGGTTCTGTTCATAATCGGGATTGAACTGATCTTCTTGCTTGGCAGCAGGGGCTTGGTCGGAGGGCCGACTGCTGTTGGTTGGCGCTTGGATGCGTTGCAGCAATATACGTTTTCGCCCGATATATTCGATTGGATGGTCCAGAACGGGCGCTGGCCGTTCGAACATGTGATCCGCTTTGTCACATATCCCTTTGTTCAGGCCAATTTCACACAAGCTGTGTTTGTCTGCGTGTTTGTTCTGGCGATGGGGAAGATGGTGGCCGAGGTCTTTGGCAGCGTCGCCATGCTGATCATATTCGTCTTGTCCGGTGTCGGCGGAGCGTTGGCCTATGCGGTGCTGTTGAACCCGCCATATCCACTGGTTGGTGGGTTTCCTCCGGTCTACGGGCTAATCGGTGCGTTCACGTGGTTGCTATGGCGCAAGCTTTCTCTGGTGGGTGAAAACCAATCGCGCGCATTCAGCCTGATCGCGGTTCTTATGGGCATTCAGTTGCTGTTCGGTCTGATCTTCGGTGGGACCTCGGATTGGGTCGCCGATCTGGGCGGTTTTGCCACCGGGTTTGGTTTGTCTTTCTTTCTGGCTCCGGGTGGATGGGCGCGTATCCTTAGCAAAACCCGGCGGGATTGATGCGCCTTAGCTACGGCGCAGCGCTGTTCGGAATTCCGAAATCCTGAAGGCCCCCAAGATGTGCCCCAAAAGGAAGTAGGCCACCGCCGCAGTTACAATGAGCACGATCAGCGCAAGGTAACGCCAGCCTGGTACGCCGAACGTCCAGCCGAAGAGGTTAATGGCCGTAAACAACACCACCCCCATGCCAGCCGATGCCGCCACGACCCGCCAGGTCCGCTGTCTGAACCGGTCATCAAATCGGGCTTCGTCGCCCATTCTGCGCGCGCCGATTGCAAGCAGCGCAACCATGGCCCAGCCAGCAGTCGACGCTGCGATTGCGGGCGCAATCCACCCGACAATGGGGTAAAGCCCAAAGGCAAGTCCGGCATTCACCACCATCGCAACCACTGCGTATCGAAACGGTGATTTGGTATCTTCGCGGGCGAAGAACAAAGGTTGCAGTAGCTTCTGCAGCATGAATGCGGGCAGCCCGATACCATAGATGGCCACGGCCAAGGCGGTCGCCGCTGTATCTTCGGCGCTGAACTGGCCACGTTGGAACAGGACCGAGACCAACGGGCCGGGGATGATCATAAAGGCAACTGTCGAAGGCAAGGTCAGCAGCAGAGTAAACTCTCCGGCCCGTGAAAAGGCATTGCGTGCTCCATCTTTGTCGTCTGCGCGCAGGCGGCGTGACAGGTCCGGTAACAGCACGATGCCGACGGCAATGCCAACCACTCCGAGCGGCAGTTGATACAAACGATCTGCGGCAAACAACCAACTGACTGCCTTTTCGGTTTTTGATGCCACAAGCTGTCCGACTACAAGATTGACTTGCGTTACGCCCATGGCCAACGCCGCAGGAACCGCGATCCGCACCATGCGGCGCATTTCCGGGCTGAGCTTTGGCCAACCGGGCCGAATGCGAATTCCCGCGCGTTCGGTCGCAATCCAGACAAGCGCCAATTGCGCGATGCCTGCGACTGGGATGACCGCGATGAGCCAGCGTATGATTTCTCCACCAGATATCGCGCCAAAGATTAACGCGGAGCAGGCGAATATGTTCAGCAGCACAGGAGCGGCGGCTGCAGCGGCGAAGCGCCCGGTTGCGTTCAATACTCCGGAAAACAGCGCAGCGAGGGACATAAACAGGATGTAGGGGAACACGACGTACCCATAATCCACCGCCAGATCGAAGCGTTCATCACCATAGAATCCTTCGGCGGTTATCCAAACCAACGCGGGCATGAAGACCATCGCCAGACCGACTAGCGCCAGCACCGCCACTGCCAACAGGTTAAACGCATCCTGTGCGAAACCTTCGGCGTCTTCGCCGCCTTCAAGGCGTTTTGAGAACATTGGAACAAAGGCTGCGTTGAATGCGCCCTCGGCAAAGAAGCGGCGGAACATATTAGGCAGTCGGAAGGCTGCGACGAAAGCATCCATCACGGGTCCGGGCCCGATATAAGCGGTCAGCAGGATTTCCCGCAAAAAGCCCAGAATGCGGCTTGCCAAGGTCCAGAACCCAACGGTGAAAAAGCCCGAAATCAGGCGGATCGGCTTCATGATGCGGCCCGCTCGGCACCTTCGGTGATGGCCGCGCGCAGCTTGGCTTCCAACCCGCGTTGCTTGGCCTCAGAGTGGTATTTCAGGCCGAACATATCCTTGACATAGAACGTGTCGACCACCTGTTCTCCATAGGTGGCGATCACTGCGTTCGCGATATAGACATTGGCGGCTGCCATCGTGCGCGTCAAATCATATAGCAGTCCGGGCCGGTCGCGGGTGTCGACTTCGATGATCGTGTAAATCTCTGAACCTTCGTTGTCGAAGGTGATATGGGTCGGGACGTTGAAGGCGCGTTCGCGCTTCTTGATCTTGTCGCGGGATTTCAATGCGTCCCGTGCGACAACCTCACCCCTGAGTGTCTTGTGAATCATCTGGGTCAGCCGAGGCAGGCGCGTAGCCTCGAAGGGATGGCCCTCGGCGTCCTGAACCCAGAACGCATCAGTTACATATCCGTCTTTCGTCGTATAGCTGCGGGCATCAACCACATTGGCTCCTACAAGGGCAAGTGCCCCCGCTATGCGAGAAAAAATACCCGGATGATCACCCATGGCAAAACACGCGCGGGTGGCGTCGCGATCCTCATCCGGATGCAGACGGATTTCTACGGCACCCGGATCGCCGCTGTCCTCCAGCGATTTCAACATTTCCGCGAATTCGACATGTGTCGAAAGGTTCAGTCCCTGCCAATACGGATCATAATGCCGCCCGGTTTCGGTTTTCAGATCAGATTTGGACCAGTTTTCCAATTCGGCCCGCAACCGCTTTTTCGCCCCATCTCCACGATTGGCTCGGTTAAGCGCCTCCATCCCGGATTCCAGTGCGTGTTTGGTGTCAGCATGCAAAGCGCGCAGCAATGTAGCCTTCCAGTTGTTCCAGGTCGTTGGTCCGACACCGCGGATGTCACAGACTGTCAGCACCGTCAGCAAGTCCAGCCGTTTGACGGTTGCAACAGCTTTCGCGAAATCGCGGATTGTGCGCGGGTCTGAGATGTCGCGTTTTTGCGCCATATCGGACATCAGCAAGTGATAGCGTACAAGCCATTCGACGGTTTCCGAATCCGCCTTGCTCAGCCCTAATCGTGGTGCCACTTTGCGCGCGATTTGCGCACCCAGAATCGAATGATCTTCGGGGCGTCCTTTGCCGATGTCGTGCAGCAACAGAGCCACGTATAGAACCTTTCGGCTAACACCACCCTCCAGGATGGATGACGCCAAGGGCAGTTCCTCGATTAACTCTCCTCGCTCGATCTGCGCCAAATTGACGATGCACTGGATCGTATGCTCGTCCACCGTATAGCTGTGATACATATTGAACTGCATCATCGCCACGATGTGCTCAAACTCGGGCAAAAAGGCTGACAGAACCCCCAACTCGTTCATGCGTCGCAGGGCACGTTCGGGGTTGCCGTGTTTCAGCATCAGATCAAGAAAGATGCGCCGCGCCTCTTTGTCGTTGCGCATCTCATCGTCGATCAGGTTCAGGTTGGCCGTTACCAACCGCATTGCGTCGGGATGGATCAGCATACCCGTGCGCAAACCCTCTTCGAACAACCGTAACAGGTTGACCTTGTCTGACAGGAACGTGTCAGGGTCCGCGATATCCAGACGGCCATGGACCACGCGGTAACCGGCCTTGACGCGGGGGCGACGGCGGAAAATACGTTCCAGCAAGGCCGCGCCCTTCATGTGCGAGGCTTCCAGTTTGGTCAGGAAAATCCGTGTCAATTCGCCCACACGGGTGGCTTCGCGGAAATAGCGTTGCATGAACACCTCGACGGCGCGCCGACCGGCGCGGTCTTGATATCCCATACGATCGGCCACCTCGACCTGCAGATCGAAGGTCAGTTGTTCCGTCGCGCGGCCCGTCACCAGATGCAAATGAGACCTGACGGCCCAGAGGAATTCTTCGGCTTGCGCGAACTCGTCAAACTCTTCGGGCGTAAAGAGGCCCATAGGGACCAGTTCGGCCACGTCCGTTACGCCATAGATGTATTTTGCGATCCAGTAGAGCGATTGCAGGTCGCGTAAGCCGCCCTTGCCCTCTTTGACGTTGGGTTCGACCATATAGCGTTCACCCTGCTTCAGGTGCCGCTCATCGCGCTCCTTCAGCTTGGCTTCGATAAATTCCCGCTCGGTGCCTTTGAAAAGATCGGTCTTCAGGCGCGCTTCAAGTTCTTGCGCAAGGGGCTGATCCCCGACGAGATACCGTTGTTCCAGCATGGCGGTACGGATGGTGAAATCATCGGTCCCCAGACGCAGGCAATCTTTGATCGTGCGTGAAGAGTGACCGACCTTCAGCCGCAGATCCCAGAGAATATAGAGCATGGATTCGATCACGCTCTCGGCCCAGGCGGTGATTTTGTACGGCGTCAGAAAAAGCAGATCTACATCGGATGACGGGGCCATCTCACCCCGGCCATAACCTCCCACTGCCAGCACAGCGATTTTCTCGCCTTGCGTGGGATTTGCCAGCGGATGCAGATGCTCGCTGGCGATGCGCATTGCTGTGCCGACCATCTGGTCCGTCAGATAGGTATAGGAATGCGTCAGCGGCGGTGCATCAAATGGGCGCTCGGCAAAGGCGTCCGCAATCGCCTTGCGGCCTGTCTTTTGCGCCTCTCGCAGTATGCGCACCGTCTCGGCGCGCAAGGCTGCGTTGTCCGAACTGTTTTCAACAGCGGCGGACAGGTTGGCATTGACCTCGGCGTTGTTAAAAATCTCGTCAGCCGCGCAGATCAGATTGACATCGGGCGCAGAGCCATGCGCCGGTCGATTAGAATCCGGCGCCAGAGAAGCTTTGTGGGGCAGGGTCAATCACAACCACCTGTTTGTTCTGGATCGTGGCAACAGCCAGACCGCGTTCGTTCGTACCGTTCGGCCGCAGGCGGAAAATACCGCCGACACCCTGAAAACCGGCGTTCTGGGTTAATGCTGCACCTGTCAACGCGTTCGATTTGCCCTGGCTAACCAAGGCTCCGATCGCAGCGATTCCGTCATAGGCAAGCCCGCTGATCGGGTGTGGTGCCTCACCGTAGGTGTTGTTGTAACGCTGGCGATACGCCTGTGCCTTTGCCGGATCGGGAAGTGCGAACCAGCCACCTTGTACGCCAGGCAATTCCAGCGTTTGGGCTGGAATGTCCCAACGTGTCAGGCCGATATACTGAGTTGTCGCAGGCGACACACCAGCCTCGGGCAACAACTGGCTGTAAAGCGGCAGCGCGCCTGCGGTTGTCGCGGTCAGGAAAATCGAATCTGCGCCGGTCGAATCGACCGTTGCTTTAATCGCCGAAACAGAATCGATCACGCCCTGCTGAGACCGGTCATATCCAACTGTGCCCGCATTGTTGACGCGGCTGTTGCTGAGCGCGGCAGCGATGGCAGACTGGCCTAGCTGGCCCGCTGAGTCATTGCTGTGCACAATGACAGTACTGTTTTTACCCTGCTGTCCGGCGTAGTTCACCAGCCTGTTGGCCGTGTTCTGGAAAGTGGGGCCAAGCACATAGACATTGCCGCCCGCAATGCTGGTGTTGTTCGAGAAGGACAGCACGTTCACATTGTTGTTTAGCACCGCAAGTCCTGCCGCGTTTGCGGCTTGTGCGTACACTGGCCCAAGAATGATCTTGGCCCCGTCCGCTACAGCTTGCTGTGCAACCGCCGAGGCCGTTCCGGCATTGCCGGCCGTGTCGTAGACGCGCAGATCAATCTTGACGTTCGGCAAATCCGCTATAGCCAGCCGCGCTGCGTTCTCAAGGCTACGGGCAAGGGCCGCATCGCCAGACTGAGGTGATCCGCTTGGGACCAACAGGGCCACCGGAACCGGGTCAGAGGTGTCGATCGAGGGGCCTCCGCTGATGCCGCCGACTTCACAGGCGGCCAGAAAAGCGGCCGAGGCCAGTACAATGGCGGATTTCGCCAGTTTGCGTGCGGGCTTGCAAACGGTAAACATCTAAAAGAAAACTCCCTGATCCGGCGTCTGAGGGCACCTTGGTCTATTGAACCGCGATAATAAACGTCACGCTGTGAGGGTCCAGCTTTGAATTTCCAAAAGATCAGATTGGCCGCTGGGCTGTACTTTATTGCCACCCCAATCGGGACGGCACGCGATATTACGCTCAGGGCGCTCGATGTTTTGGCCTCGGCAGACATGATTGCTGCCGAAGATACACGCAGCTTGCGACGTTTGATGGAAATCCATGGCGTGCCGCTCGAAGGGCGCCGCATATTGGCCTACCACGATCACAGCGGCGCGGGCGCGCGGGGAAAAATACTTGAGGCGCTGGAACAAGGGCAATCGGTGGCTTACGCGTCCGAGGCGGGAATGCCGCTGATCGCCGATCCCGGCTATGATTTGGGCCGTCAGGCGGCTGAGGCTGGGCACAACGTGACATGTGCTCCGGGACCGTCTGCTGTTTTGACGGCGCTGACATTGGCGGGGCTTCCCACGGATGCATTTTTCTTTGCCGGGTTCTTGCCCAATGCCTCTGGCGCACGGCGTTCACGAATCGAATCCCTGCGCAGCGTCCCCGGAACGCTTGTCTTCTATGAATCGCCGAAGCGCGTGGCTGCCTGCCTCTCTGATCTCGCGGATATTTTGGGTGGAGACCGACAGGCGGCCCTGTGCCGTGAACTCACCAAAAAGTTTGAAGAAACTCGCCGAGGGACGCTCGCTGATCTGGCAACAGAGTACGAGGGCTTATCGGTTAAGGGCGAGGTGGTTCTGCTTGTGGATCGCGCCCATTCGCAATCTGTTAAGGACTCTGACGTAGAAGAGGCATTGATAAAAGCATTGCAAACGCATTCGGTGCGTGATGCGGCAGATCTGGTGTCAGAGATGTTCAGCCTGCCGCGCCGTCCGATCTATCAGATGGCTCTGAAGCTGGGAAAGGGATGATATGGCACAGAGATCCGTTCGGGGTTCTGTATCTTATCACGCTGGACAATCCGCCGAACTTTGCGTGGCCGCCGAATACGTGCGACGGGGTTATTCAATCGCAAGACGCAGGTGGTGCGGTGCTGGCGGTGAAATAGATCTGATCGCGCGCAACGCAGATGGGTTGGTCTTCATTGAGGTTAAGAAAAGCCGTAGTTTTGACCGTGCAGCCGCTCGGATTAGTCGCCGACAGATGGATCGAATTTGCGCATCCGCTGCCCAGTTTCTTGAACAGGAGCCTGCTGGTCAGCTGACGAATACTCGGTTTGATGCGGCACTGGTTGATGACACTGGAACTGTTCAAATCATCGAAAACGCCTTTGGTTTGGACTGACCCCCATTGAACCCGTCAAGCCTCTGCGCCATGTATCGAGCGTGGAATTGAGGGATACACCATGAAGATCGCCTTTCAGATGGACCCAATCGGGGCCGTGGATATCAACGCCGACAGCTCTTTCCGTCTGGCAGAAGAGGCTCAGGTGCGCGGCCACCAGCTGTTTTTTTATGGCCCGGATCAACTGGCTTACCAGGAAGGCAAGATCACGGCGCGCGGCCATGACATGACGGTGCAACGAGTCGCTGGCAACCCGGCAGTGTTGGGCCCTGAGCGTGAAGTGGACCTTGCTGAATTTGATGTCGTCTGGCTGCGCCAAGACCCCCCGTTTGACATGCACTACATCACCTCGACCCATTTGCTTGACCGGCTAAAGGGGCAGGCCCTGGTGGTTAACGATCCGTTTTGGGTGCGAAACTATCCCGAAAAGCTGCTGGTTCTGGATTTCCCTGAACTGACTCCGCCCACCACGATTGCGCGGGATTTGCGAACCATCAAGGCGTTCAAGGAAAAGCATGGCGATATCATCCTCAAGCCGCTTTACGGCAACGGAGGTGCTGGCGTATTCCGTCTTGATGCGAATGACCGCAACCTGACATCGCTACATGAGCTGTTCACCGGCTTTTCTCGTGAGCCTCTGATCGCGCAGAAATTCCTGCCCGATGTGCGCAATGGCGACAAGCGGGTCATACTTGTCGATGGGGAGCCAGTGGGCGCCATCAACCGGGTTCCGGCTGAGGGCGAGACCCGCTCGAACATGCATGTGGGCGGGCGCCCCGAGAAAATCGGCCTGTCCGAGCGAGATATGGAAATCTGCGCTGCGATCGGACCGTTATTGAAGGAACGTGGTCAGATCTTTGTGGGGATCGATGTAATTGGCGACTACCTGACCGAGATCAACGTGACCTCACCCACTGGTATTCAGGAGCTTGAGCGGTTCAATAGCGTGAACATCGCCGAGAAAATCTGGCAAGCGATTGAGGCGAAACTTTAAGCTCCTGCTTTGGCGCTGATGCGAAAGCTCAGCGCCTCGGCGACATGGGGGCGGCGCACATCCGGCTCACCTTCGAGGTCGGCAATGGTGCGGGCCACGCGTAGGATGCGGTGAAAGGCGCGGGCCGACAGGCCAAAGCGTTCCGCGGCTTTCAGTAATAGTTCTTTGCCCTGGGCATCAGGGGCGGCGATTTCTTCCAGCACATTGCCTTCGACATCTGCGTTTTGACGGGTATTTGGCGTGTCGCGAAAGCGATCTGCTTGTATGGCGCGCGCCGCTTCAACCCGCTCTGCGACGGTCGCAGAGCTGTCGCCGGTAGGCGGCAGGTCGAGATCGGTAAATCCGACCGGAGGGACTTCGATGCGCAAATCGAACCGGTCCATCAACGGCCCTGAGATGCGCCCCAAGTAATCCTCACCACAGACCGGCGCGCGTGAACAGGCGCGGGACGGGTCCGTAAGGTATCCGCATTTACACGGGTTCGCGGCGGCTACCAGCATAAAGCGGCATGGGTATTTCACATGGGCGTTGGCGCGGGCGACCATTACCTCGCCGGTTTCAATCGGCTGGCGCAGGGTTTCCAAAACGGTACGCGGAAATTCGGGGAATTCGTCCATGAACAGGACGCCGTTATGCGCCAGTGATATCTCTCCGGGTTTCGCGCCTTTGCCACCGCCCACGATCGCGGCCATCGAAGCGGTATGGTGCGGCTCGCGAAACGGTCTGGCGCGGCTGATGCCACCTTCGTCCAGTAAGCCGCAAAGCGACTGGATCATCGATGTCTCTAAAGCTTCGACCGGGCTCAGAGGCGGCAAAATACTCGGCAGACGCGCCGCCAGCATGGATTTGCCGGAACCCGGTGTCCCGATCATGATCAAATGATGCCGCCCGGCGGCGGCGATTTCCAAGGCGCGTTTGGCGCGCTCTTGCCCCTTTACGTCCCGCAGGTCCCGTGCATTGGGTGATAGTTTCACTTCGCCCGGTGTCGCAGCGGGCAGCGCAGACTGACCGGTAAAGTGCCGCACCACATCCCCAAGCGAGCCCGCTCCGATCACCTGAGTGGCGTCAACCCACGCGGCTTCGGCGCTAGAGGCGCTGGGACAAAGCAAGCTGCGATCATCGGCGGCTGCTGTCATGGCAGCGGGCAGCGCGCCGACGACGGGTACCAGAGAACCATCCAAAGACAACTCGCCCAACGCGACAGCGCCCTCAGCAGCATCCGCTGGAATGATTTCCAACGCAGTCAACAAAGCGACGGCGATAGGCAGGTCGAAATGGCTGCCCTCTTTGGGCAGATCGGCAGGCGACAGGTTAATCGTGATCCGTTTCGACGGCAGCGCGATCGCCATCGAACTTAGCGCACTACGAACACGGTCCCGTGCTTCGGAGACTGCCTTGTCCGGCAATCCCACGATGGAAAAGGCCGGAAGGCCCGGTGAGACGGCGCATTGCACCTCGACCGGGCGGGCATCGACCCCTTGAAAGGCAACGGTGTGGGCGCGGGCGACCATGGCAATCCTGTTCTTGGTTAACAGGACGTTGCTGCCATGGCTGCAGTTTAAGAATCGTTAACGTCAGCAACCATCGCCGTAAATTTTGGCCACGCCTCAGGGTCGGCAATGGTCTTGTCTCGGCAAAACGGATTACAAAAGCCCCAAATCTTGCCATCGAGTTCCAGATAGTCTTGTACAGGCTTGCCGGAATAGGGGCAGGCTGTGTTGACCGAGGGGCCGTTGCTGACCGCCAATGCCCCTGAATCCCCGCCAATTGGCCAGCTGTGTGCGGGAAGGACTTGCGTATACGGGAAGGGCTCATACGCGACCGTCATGCCCATGGCGCGCCATTGCCGAACTGCGATATCAGAGAGCAGGTGCATGCAGTATGCACGATTGACCTCGGACACGGGCAGGCCATAGCCGACAATTCGCGCAGCGACCGGCGTGTAGAAAACATCAGCCAGAGAATAGGCACCAAACAGCGGGCCCGACGCGGCGCCAGAGACCTTCCGTGCATGGGCCCAGAGGGTTTCGATCCGCTGCAAATCAGTCATCGTTTCAGGTGAAGGTTTGAAACCTTCCCAGCAACGTTTCAACTGCATGGGGCATTGCCCCCGCAGCGCTGTGAAACCGGCAACCATTTCAGCGCAAAGCCACCGGGCTGTGGCGCGGGCGGCAGGGTCTGACGGCCAAAGCCCTGCTTCGGGGTGGCGTTCGGCCAATGTCTCTGCCATCGCGAGGCTTTCGCCGACCACGGTTCCATCTGGTAGACGCAGCGCAGGAACAAGGCGCGCCGGGGCCAGTGGTTCCATATCCGCCGCCATGGTGCCGGAATATAGGCCAATCATGTGGGTGCGGTATGGCAGGCCGAATTTCTCAAGCATCAGCCATCCGCGCATGGACCAGCTGGAGAACAACCGGTCACCGATAAAGAGATCATATGTCATGCGGCAACGATGTCGGACAGAGGCCCATCGGTAAATCAGAGATTTGTGCGCACACTTATCACGGTCGGTGATTAATCCGACCTACAGTCCAACCATCGCTATGGCGCGTGATCTCGGTGACGGACAGGTTGTCGATGCGGTGACCAAACGCGTGTTGGGCGTCCACGTCCAGAGCGCGTTGGACCTGAGTCAGGATCACTCCGAAATGGGCGACCAGGACTAGGTCACATCCGGTATGGGCCGCGATCAGGGTGTCGACGACCCTATCGACACGCGCGCGGACCTCATTCCAGCTTTCCCCGTTTGGAGGCCTGACCTCGCCCGGATTATCCCAGTAGGCAAAGCAAAGCTCGGGGTCTTCCGCCTCGATCTCGGCGAAGGGGCGCATCTCCCAGTTGCCGAAATTGATTTCGCGCAGATCGCGGTTGTGCGGAAGGCGGAGGCGCGTGCCTTGAATGGCGCTGGCCGTATCGCTGGCGCGTGACAAGTCTGATGAGATTACGACGGCATTGGAAGGCAGATGCGCATCAAGCCGTGCAATCGCGGCCTCATCACTCAAGTCGGCAGGAAGGTCGGACCAGCCTACCATAGTTTTAGCATGGGTGGGGCCGTGCCGTACCAAATGCAGGCGCGTCATAGGGGTTGCCCTTTGAGAACCAGCGGCAGCCCGGCCGTAACCTGCACCACCCGATCTGCCTGCGCAGCCAGAGCGATGTTCAGCCGTCCCTGCGCCTCGCGGAATCGACGGGACAAGGCGTTGTCGGGGACGATCCCGTGGCCGACTTCGTTTGATACCACGACGATCTGGGCGGCACAGGTCTTCATCGCCTCAAGCAGTCCGGCCTGTGCTTCCTCTAGGTTATTCTCTGCCAGCAGGTGATTTGTCAGCCACATGGTTGCACAATCGATCAGGCAAATCTGATCATTTGTCAGCTTGGCGAGTTCCGGCAATAGATCAAATGGCGCTTCGATCGTCGTCCACCCGCTGCCGCGTTGTGCAATATGTTGCCTGATTTTTAGGCGCATCTCGTCATCAAACACTTGTGATGTCGCAAGGTAAACGCGACTTTTCCCAGTTGAAACAGCAAGTTGCTCCGCAAAAGCAGATTTTCCGGATGCAGCGCCGCCTAAGATAAAGGTTAAATCGGCATGCACTTTTATTACCTTTCTGGTGATCCACCCGGTTTTGTCCTGCGTATCGACCACAAGTCGGCAAGGCAAGCCCGGCCCATCGCCTGTGATAAAAGGGGAGAATTGCATGGCACTCGACAACGCACATGATTTTTCGATGTCCCGTAAGGCAATGAAGGCCGAGTTGCTGGATGCCGAGACAGAACTGAAACTGGCCTATGCCTGGCGCGATGAACGCGATGAGCAGGCGCTGCATCGCCTCATTACGGCTTATATGCGGCTGGCGATATCAATGGCGGCGAAATTCAAACGCTACGGCGCGCCGATGAATGATCTGATTCAGGAGGCGGGACTGGGCTTGATGAAAGCCGCCGACAAGTTCGATCCGGATCGGGGTGTGCGGTTTTCAACGTATGCAGTGTGGTGGATCAAGGCCAGCATTCAGGATTATGTGATGCGCAATTGGTCGATGGTGCGCACTGGTTCGACCTCCTCCCAGAAATCGCTTTTTTTCAATATGCGTCGGGTACAGGCGCGTCTGGAGCGCGAAGCCGCAACTGAGGGGCTGGAGCTGGATCGCCATCAGTTGCATCAGAAGATTGCAGCCGAAATCGGAGTCCCGCTGCGAGATGTCGAGATGATGGAAGGCCGTCTGGCAGGGTCCGATTTCTCGCTGAATGCGGTGCAGTCTGCAGATGAGGACGGGCGCGAGTGGATTGATGCGCTGGAAGATGACAGCGAACAAGCCGCCGAGGTAGTAGAGAACAGCCACGACAACCAGCAACTGCGCGAATGGCTGGTGGCGGCGATGCAAGCTTTGAACGATCGCGAGCGGTTTATCGTTCGCGAAAGAAAACTGCGTGAGCCTGCCCGGACGCTGGAAAGTCTTGGGAAAGAGCTTGGCCTGTCGAAAGAGCGTGTGCGCCAACTCGAGGCGGCAGCATTCACAAAGATGCGCAAGAACCTTGAAGCGCAATCGCGCGAGGTGCAACACTTCTTCGCATGAAACCTCTTGCGATTCTTACAGCTTTTGTGTTGCTCGCCACTTTGCCTCAAACGGTTCGAGCTGCTGAATTTATCCCTCAGGACGTGTTGGCCGACATGCGGGCCGCGGATGTCGTCATTCTGGGCGAGATACATGACAACCCTCAGCATCATCTGGTCCAAGCCGAAGCAGTTGAGGCAATCACGCCCACGGCGGTTGTCTGGGAGATGGTGACCGAAGAAGGTGCTCAGCGGTTGGCTCAAAAAGCGGCAACCAATCCCGAGGAGCTGTCCCGAATTCTGCGCTGGGCAGAATCCGGCTGGCCGCCTCTCAGAATGTACTACCCCATTTTTCAGGCCGCGGATGTGCCGGTGTATGGCGCGATGGTTCCGCGTGAAGCGGCCCGCGCTGCGATGGAACGCGGGGCGGCCACAGCGTTGGGGGCTGATGCGGCCAGATATGGATTGACTGTACCTCTGTCGGATGAAGATCAAGCCGCACGCGAGGCTGATCAACTGGCGGCACATTGCGACGCATTGCCCGCTGAAGTTCTACCGCAGATGGTAGCCATTCAACGTCTGAGGGACGCTGTGTTGACCCGAGCCATTCTGCGCGCCACCGACGAAACTGGTGGGCCTGTCGCGGTTATCACTGGCAATGGCCATGCCCGTAAGGATCGCGGAATTCCGACTTTTCTGTCGCGACTGCGCCCCGGTTTGAAGGTCTTTGTACTGGGACAATCCGAAGATGGGGTCGTGAGCGGGGATTTTGATGCTGTTATCGATAGCCCCACAGTCGAGCGAGAAGACCCCTGCAAAGCCTTTGAGATGCAGAATTAACTGCTGGAACTGCCCGCCAGCGTTGCCTAATGTCAGGGCCGACCGGGAGGGGAAGGGCGAGCCATGCTGTCATCGAAACGTATTCTGCTGATCATCGGTGGTGGAATCGCGGCCTACAAGTCGCTGGACCTGATCCGGCGGTTGCGGGAACGTGGTGCAGCGGTCACGCCGGTTTTGACGCGTGCTGCCGAAGAATTCGTAACTCCGTTATCCGTGTCTGCCCTGGCCGGTGAAAAGGTCTATCGAGATCTCTTTGATCTGACCGATGAAGCTGAGATGGGTCATATTCAGCTTTCCCGTTCGGCTGATCTGATCGTGGTTGCTCCGGCAACGGCCGATCTGATGGGTAAGATGGCAGGCGGGTTGGCTAATGATCTGGCCTCGACCCTTTTGATGGCGACCGATACGCCGGTTCTGTGTGCGCCTGCGATGAATGTCCGCATGTGGGAGCATCCCGCAACCCGGCGCAACCATGCGCAACTGGAAGCAGACGGCGTGCGTTTTGTCGGCCCGAACGAAGGCGATATGGCTTGCGGTGAATACGGTCCGGGCCGCATGTCGGAGCCACTTGAAATTGTCGCGGCGATCGAGGCGCAGTTCGGGGATGGGCCTTTGGCTGGCAAACGTATTCTGGTGACATCGGGTCCGACACATGAACCAATTGATCCGGTACGATACATCGCCAACCGATCGTCGGGCGCTCAGGGAACAGCTGTTGCACGCGCGCTATCTGCGCTGGGGGCCGATGTTACATTTATCACGGGTCCGGCTGACGTGCCTCCTCCAGACGGCGTGAAGGTCGTGCGTGTAGAGACCGCGCTGCAAATGTCGGATGCGGTCGACGCAGCGCTTCCGGTGGATGCGGGGGTATTTGCAGCTGCAGTGGCCGATTGGCGGGTATCCAGTGCCTCGGACCGGAAGCTGAAGAAAAGCCGCGACGGGGTGCCCGCGCTAGAGTTTGCCGAGAATCCCGACATTTTGAAGCGCATCGCGCGAATGGGAAGTGGCAGGCCCGTTTTGGTAGTGGGTTTTGCCGCCGAAACAGACAACGTGATCGAACATGCTACGGCCAAACGTGCCCGCAAGGGATGTGACTGGATCGTTGCGAATGATGTCAGCCCCGCGACAGGTATCATGGGCGGTTCTGAGAATGCGGTGATCCTGATCTCAGAGCAAGGTGCCGAAGAATGGCCGCGTATGGGCAAAGATGATGTGGCAAAGCGGTTGGCAGCCAAGATCGCTGGCGCGCTGACCAGATAACAGCCATAAAGACAAGAGGTGCAGGTATGGTGGCAATTCGCGTGATCCGAGAGGAGGGGGCTGACCCGTTGGTGCCATTGCCTTCCTACGAAACCGCGGGTGCTGCCGGGGCGGATGTGCGCGCCAATCTGCCGGATGGTGAGTCTGTTATTCTTGAACCGGGCCGTCGTGCGCTGATACCGACAGGCCTTAGGATCGAAATTCCGCAGGGGTTCGAGGTTCAGGTGCGTCCACGATCGGGCCTTGCCTTGAAACACGGGATCACCTTGCCCAACACTCCGGGTACAATCGATAGCGACTATCGCGGGCCATTGGGCGTGATCGTGATGAACGCGGGTCAGGAACCGTTCGAGATTACGCATGGCGAACGTATCGCGCAACTGATCGTCGCACCGGTGGTGCAGGCCATGTTCCAGGACGTTGAGGCACTGACCGAGACTGATCGCGGCGCGGGCGGGTTCGGTTCAACCGGGCGGGGCTGATGCTGCTGGTTCTGATCCTTGCTGCCGGGCTATGGGGTGTTGGCTATATTGCCGGGGTGTCGCGCAGCGCGCGGCTGGTTTCTGTTGGCGCGCTCCTGACAGGCGTGATTATTGCTCAACTTCTGCTGCCCGAGGGTAACCCGTTGCGTCAGGCAACCGGCGGGTCGGCAGCGATGTGGCTGATCCTCGCTGGAGCGGCTGTGCTGGTGCTGCTTTATGGGCGGGGTTTGAAGGCGTTGCGAAATCGCGCCGCGTCCGGCCAGACGTCGGAGCCCGCCAAGCCATCCGATCAGTTCAGCGAGACCGAGCTTGAACGCTATGCCCGCCACATCGTTCTGCGTGAACTGGGCGGTCCCGGCCAAAAGCGAATGAAACAGGCGCGGGTGCTTGTGATCGGGGCCGGGGGCCTTGGCGCACCCGCCCTGCAATATCTGGCCGCCGCCGGAGTGGGAACAATCGGCGTAATCGACGATGACGAGGTCGAGAACGCGAACCTGCAGCGGCAGGTTATTCACCGCGATGCTGATATCGGTATGCCCAAGGTGTTTTCAGCCCAGCAGTCTATGTTGGCGCAGAATCCCAATGTGATTGTCTTGCCTTATCATCGCCGTCTGACCGAAGAGATTGCAACAGATCTGTTCGCTGATTTCGATTTGATCCTTGATGGCACTGACAATTTCGATACCCGCTACCTGGCCAACCGAACGGCCGTTGCGTTGGGCAAACCGCTGATCTCGGGGGCGCTTTCGCAATGGGAAGGGCAGCTGAGTGTGTTCGATCCCGCCACAACCGGCCCGTGCTATCAGTGCATTTTCCCCGAAGCGCCTGCCGCCGGCCTTGCACCTTCTTGCGCCGAAGCTGGAGTAATCGGCCCACTGCCGGGTGTGGTCGGCTCGATGATGGCGGTTGAGGCGATCAAGGTGATCACCGGCGCCGGGCAGGCATTGCGAGGTGAGATGTTGATCTACGATGCGCTATACGGCGAAAGCCGCAAGATCACCCTGGCGCGTCGCACCGATTGCCCGATCTGCGGGGCATCTCATTAAGGTGGGCTCAAATTTTCGGGTAGCTCTGGATCATTTCGACGGACGGTCTTAGCTATGAGGCCAAAGGAGACCTCAATGACCAATCCGATCCTTTCTGACTGGAACACGCCTTTCGAAATCGCACCGTTTGACACAATCTCGGATGATGATTTTTCCCCCGCGCTGAAACAGGCGATGCACGCACATGATGCCGAGATTGAGGCGATAGCAGCGAGTCCGGACACGCCCACATTCGCCAATACGATCGAAGCGCTGGAGGCTGCAGGCGAGCAGATGGATAAGGTTCTGTCGGTCTTTTTCACCGTTGCAGGTGCGGACAGCAACCCCAAGCGTGAAGAACTGCAACGCGAATTTTCGCCCAAGCTGGCGGCACACTACTCGCGCATCTCATCAAACAAAGCACTGTTTAAGCGCGTGGCGGATTTATGGGACCGGCGCGATAATCTGGACCTGACCGATGAACAGGCGCGCGTTTTGATGCTGTCTCATCGCGGGTTCGTGCGGGCGGGGGCGGCGTTGACCGGCGACGACGATGCGAGAATGCAAGAGATCAAGGCCCGTTTGGCGTCTCTGGGCACGTCCTTCACGCAGAACTTGCTGGCGGATGAACGCGACTGGTTCATGGATTTGACCGAAGAAGACCTGCAAGGCTTGCCGGACTTTGTTATCGATGCAGCGCGCGCAGCGGGTCAGGAAAAGGGGGCGGATGGCCCGGTGGTGACCCTCTCTCGGTCGATTATCGTGCCCTTTCTGCAATTCTCGCCCCGCCGGGATTTGCGTGCAAAGGCTTATCGCGCGTGGACTGCACGGGGGGCAAATGGAGGTGAGACCGACAACCGCGAGATTGCGGCGGACATCCTGCGCCTGCGCGAAGAACGCGCCAAGCTGCTGGGGTATGCCAGCTTCGCCGCCTACAAGCTTGAGACCGAGATGGCCCGCACACCAGATCGCGTGCGAGAGCTGCTGCTGGATGTGTGGGAGCCCGCCAAATCCCGCGCCGACGCAGATGCCGAGGTGCTGACGGCAATGATGCAAGAGGATGGCGTAAATGGCCCGCTGGAGGCGTGGGATTGGCGCTACTATGCCGAGAAACGCCGCAAGGCCGAACATGATCTCGATGAAGCGGCGCTGAAGCCGTACCTGCAACTGGACCGGATGATCGAGGCGTCTTTCGCCTGCGCCACACGGCTGTTCGGGCTGGAGTTCGCGCCGCTTGATGTGCCGCTCTATCATCCCGATTGCCGTGCATGGGAGGTGACCCGTGACGGGCAGCATATTGCGGTGTTCATCGGTGACTACTTTGCACGCGGATCGAAACGGTCGGGTGCATGGTGCAGCGCAATGCGCGGGCAGGCGAAATACCCGAAAGAACAGGCTCCGGTCGTGATCAACGTCTGTAACTTTGCCAAAGGTGAACCAGCGCTTTTGTCCTATGATGACGCCCGAACGTTGTTTCACGAGTTCGGCCATGCCCTGCACCAGATGCTGTCCAATGTGACCTATGAGAGTATCTCGGGCACCTCGGTGGCGCGTGATTTCGTTGAACTGCCCAGCCAGCTTTACGAACATTGGCTGGAAGTGCCCGAGATATTGGCTGAGTTCGCCACTCATGCCGAAACGGGCGCATCGATGCCGCAAGAGATGTTGCAGAAGGTGCTACAGGCCGCCAATTTCGATCAGGGGTTCCAGACGGTGGAATATGTTGCCTCGGCCCTGGTCGATCTGGCGTTTCATGAGGGGGCTGCCCCCGCTGATCCGATGGAGAAACAGGCCGAGGTGCTGGCCGAAATCGGCATGCCTCGGGCCATTGGAATGCGCCACGCCACCCCGCATTTCGCCCATGTCTTTGCGGGCGACGGTTATAGCTCGGGCTATTACAGTTATATGTGGTCCGAAGTCATGGATGCCGACGCCTTTGCCGCCTTTGAAGAAGCGGGCGGTGCGTTTGATCCCGAACGCGCCAAGGCACTGGAGGAACACATCCTGTCAACTGGCGGATCCCGCGAGGCGGAAGAGCTGTATCTGGCCTTCCGTGGACGTCTGCCTGGCGTCGAAGCCTTGCTCAAAGGCCGCGGGCTGATCGCGGCCTAGTACCCAAGCTTTCGGTCGACGAGGTGGAGAAAGGGTTCACCCGCTTCACCTCGGCGAATGTTCTCGCAGATCACCTGAGCCGCGGTAACAGGTCTGGTTTCCGAGGCTATATGTGGCGTCACCGTCACACTGGGATGTGCCCAATAGGGATGCTCGGTCGGCAGGGGTTCGGTGCGGAAGACATCCAGCGTGGCGTGCCCGACCTGCCCTGAATTCAGCGTGGCCAGCAGGGCCTCATCATCGATAAGCGGCCCGCGACCCGGGTTGATGATCTTGGCCCCTTCCGGCAACAGCGCCAGTGTTTCGGCGTTGAGCGTGTTTTCGGTCGCCGGAGTATCTGGCAGCAGCAAAACCACTATCTCGGCCTGGGACAGTGCATCGCGCAGCCCGTTCTTACCATGCAGACAGGTCACGCCGGGAATAGTCTTGGCGGTACGGCTCCAACCGATGACATGGAAATTCAACGCTGCCAACGCGTGGGCCGATGCTTCACCCAATGCGCCCAAACCCAAGATGCAGACGGTGCGTTGCTGGGCCAGTGGTGGCGCATCAGGTGTCCAGACCCCATCCTGTAGCGTAATGTGTTGGTCCATCCCAAGGTGATAGCGCAGCACATGGCCCACCACCCATTCCGTCATGCCTTGCGTTAACCCCCCGTCAACCATACGCGCCAGCGGAACGGTCAAGGTTTCATTGCCCGAGATTTTCTCAACCCCCGCCCAGAGGCTCAGCACTGCCTTGAGCCGTGTGAAGGGGGTGAAATCCTGCACCCCTCCGTTCGGGGCGTAAACGATGTAGTCGACCTGATCTGCAGGGATGTCCGTGGCCAGATGAAAATCTAGCCCTGCGTCCGACAAGTATTGATGCATCAGAGCTTCATACTCAGGCCACAACTCAGGGCGCGCGGAAAACAGGACATTCACGGGCATGGAAAACCTTTCAGCGGGGACGATGTATATGGGCGCTTTGAACGATGCCAAAGGCGGCCATCAGGACCAGCATGGCCGAGCCGCCATAACTGACCATCGGCAGCGGTACTCCGACCACAGGGGCCAGCCCCATCACCATCGACATATTGACGGCAAAGAACAGGAAGAAATTCAGCGCGATCCCAAGTGTCACCAGAGACGAGAAACGATCCTTGGTCGACAGCGCCGTGACCATGCAGAAGATCAGGATCAGACCGTAAAGGATCAACAGTGTGATGCCGCCGACAAAGCCGAACTCTTCGGCCAAGGTGGTGAAGATGAAATCGGTGTGTTTTTCGGGCAGGAAGTTAAGACGTGATTGCGTTCCCTGCATGAAACCGCGCCCATTCCAGCCCCCCGAACCCAGAGCGATCTTGGATTGCGTGATGTGATATCCCGCTCCCAACGGATCGGTTGAAGGATCCAGAAACGTATCGATGCGTCGGAACTGGTAATCTTTGAGCAACTGCCATTCTGTCCCTCGGCTGTTGAACACCGCAGCTATCAGGCCAACCCCCGCTGCAATCACGGCAGCGAAATAGGCCCAATGCACCCCGGCAAGGAACATCAGACCACCACCAGCAGCCAATAACAGGATCGATGTGCCTAGGTCGGGCTGGCGCAGCACCATGAATGTCGGGATCAGAATCAAAATGACCGGGATAATCACCCAGAGCGGGCGCGACGTTTTGTGCGCCGGCAGCCAGTCGTAATAAGCGGCCAGCACCATCACCAACGCCACTTTCATTACTTCTGAGGGTTGCAGCCGCATGAAGCCCAGATCAATCCAGCGCTGCGCCCCCATGCCGATCGTTCCAAACAGTTCGACCACGATCAGTAGACCGATCGCGCCCAGATAGGCCACAACCGACATGTTCCGCCAGAACCAGATAGGCACAAGCGCGATGATAAACATGGCTGCCAAGCCCAGACCGAACCGTTCCATTTGCGGTTCCGCCCACGGCATCCAGGATCCACCCGCGACCGAGTAGAGCATCAGGAACCCCGCGCTTGCCACGCTGATCAGCAATAGGGTGAGCGGCCAGTTCATATAAAGGAACTTGCGAAACCCCGACGGCGTGGATTTGACGGCATATTCAAGATAGCTCATGCGCGGTCCTTCTCGTCAGGACGCGCTTTGGGGCGACGGTCACCCTCCAGCCGTTTCTGTTGTTCTTTGATGCGCTCTCGGTCTCCGGCCGGATACGCCTCGAGCGGTGGCGTGCCATCGTAGAGTGCCTGCAGCATGATATCGCGCGCCACTGGCGCCGCGGCTTTGGAGCCGCCGCCGCCGTGTTCCACCACCACAGCCACAGCGTATTTCGGATTGTCATAGGGGGCGAAGCTGACGAACAGGGCATGGTCTCGACGCTCCCATGGCAGGTCTTCGTTTCGGATCACACCTGCGGCGCGTTCTGCCTTGGTAATATTGCGCACCTGACTGGTGCCGGTTTTGCCTGCCATGCGGAACTCATCGGCGATGATGCGACTGCGATACGCGGTGCCACGCCTGTTATTCGAGACTGTGAACATGGCTTTGCGCACTTGCTCAAGGTTGTTGCGGTTCACCTGCAGCGGTTCACCCGCGCCCGAGGGCTGTTCAACCCCATTGATTGTTCGAACAAGGCGTGGTTGCACGGCGCGACCTGTCGCCAAACGCGCCGTCATCACGGCCAATTGAAGCGGTGAGGCAAGCATGAACCCCTGACCGATCGAAGCGTTTGCAGTGTCACCCACCAGCCAGTCCTGTCCGTGAACCCGCTGCTTCCATTCCTGATTGGGGGCAAGCCCGGCAGCAACGGCAGACATCGGAATGTCATGTTTGATACCCAGTCCGAAGGTGCGTGCCATCTCGGAAATCCTGTCGATCCCGACACGTATTGCCACGTCGTAATAGTAGACGTCGCAACTGCGCTTCAGCGAAGTTTCAAGGTCGACCGTCCCGTGCCCGCCGCGTTTCCAGCAGTGAAAGCGGCGGCTGCCCACTTTCATGTGACCCGGACAGTACACCGTGCTGGAAGGGCTGATCACCCCGGCTTCGAGCGCAGCCATGGCTGTGATCATTTTGAAAGTCGATCCAGGAGGGTAGGTGCCCTGTACTGTCTTATTGGCAAGCGGGCGATACTTGTCCTGCGTCAGCATCTGGTAGTCCGCCACCGAGATCCCACGCACGAACAGGTTCGGATCGAAGCTGGGGGCCGAGCTGATGGCGCGGATGTCGCCGGTTTCGCAATCGATCACGACCGCAGCGGCGCTTTCCCCAGCCAATCGCGCCTGCGCGTATTGCTGCAGATTGGCGTCGACTGACAATTGCAAATCTGCCCCGGCTTCGCCGACCTGGCGGTCCAGCTCGCGCATCACCCGGCCTGTGGCGTTGACCTCAACCCGCTTGGCCCCGGCCTTGCCGCGCAAGGTGATCTCTTGCTTGGCTTCCAGCCCGACCTTGCCGATCTGGAACCGTGGGATGCGCAGTACCGGCTCGGGGTCTTCAATCTGGCTCAGATCATAGTCGCTGACCGGGCCGACATAGCCGACCACATGGGCGAAATCTTCATAGCGCGGATACTGGCGTGTCATGCCGACCTCGGGCGTGACACCAGGCAGTGCGGGGGCATTGACCGCGACTTTCGAGATATCCTCCCACGTTACTTGATCGGCCAGCGTGACCGGCAGAAACGGGGCCGATCGACGCATCTCGGTTTTGGCACGTTCGATCTCATCCTCGGTCAATGGGATCAGTTCCGAAAGCTTGGCGATAACCTTGTCGATATCGCCTGCATCCTCGCGCACGATGACGATGCGATAGGACTGAGAGTTTAATCCTATGATCTGCCCGTTCCGGTCATATATCCGGCCCCGGGTTGGTGGGATCAGACGGATGTTGATCCGGTTTTCTTCGGCCAGCAGACGGTATTCATCCGCTTGATCCACCTGCATGAACCGCATCCGGGCTGCCAGCCCCCCGATAAAGGCCGCTTGTAGCCCACCGAGGATCAAGGCGCGACGCGGCAAACGTTTGTAAGCAAGGCCCTTGGGCTTTGGTTTGCGCTGCTTCATGACCGCACCCGTGGCATCGTGCTGTCGGCAACAGATTTGCGCCTAACGCCAAACACAGTTTGGCTCATCAAAACCATCACAGGATAGATTGCGATTGTCAGAATAACTTGCACCACTACCGGTCCCAGAGTTGCCTGTTGCACCGAGAGGATAGCAAGAATGAGTCGATTGAGCACAAACACAACCGTGATCACGGCCCCGACGGTTGCCCATTCGCCCACAAACCCGCTGTCTTTCATGCCAGCTGCAGTGGAATGAAGATAGGCTGCACCCAGAACCACTAACGCAGCAAGCAACCCCGGTGGGCGTTGCAACAGCAAATCGGCCATGAACATGACCATGGCAATGATCAGGATCGGAATATATTCCGGCCGCCGCAGCACCCATGCGTAGGTAAGAGCGATCAGTAGGTCAGGAAAGGGCAGGCGATCAGGTTTTGTATCCAGCGGCAACAGGTGCAGAAACACCACAAATACCGCCAGCGCGACATAGAGACCGCGCTTGGCCCACAGATCTGAGACCGACCTATCCATCATTGACCTCGGATGGGGTCAAGGATGCTTCGGGTTGACGGGGGCCGACGATATCACCGGATTCCGTGATCGGTGGGGCCGACTGATAGCGTAGTACGCGCAGAAACTCGAGCCGCTCGAAATCTGCCGACAGCCGCACGCGCAACCTGCCACCGGGATCAACCGTGATTTGACCGATCAGCAAGCCACCGGGGAACACGCCACCATCGCCTGATGTAACGACCCGGTCGCCCGGTCGCACGAGTTCCCGGTTTTCCAGAAACTCCACTGCAGGGGCCGAAGTATTGTCACCTGCGATCAGCGCCGTCTGCCCCGAAGGCTGGATCGTCGCCGGGATCGCGCTTGAGGCATCGGTCATCAGGATCACGCGCGCGGTATCCGGGCCCACGCCCGAGATGCGCCCGACCACTCCGATCCCGTCCATCGTTGCCCAACCATCCACGATCCCGTCACGCTCGCCTACGTTCAACAGCACAGATTGCCTGAAGGGTGAGCCGCTATCCGCCATCACCACCCCGGTGACATAGGTCAGGCGCGGATCGAGCCGTACGTTGTTGAGATCCAGCAGGCGGGCGTTTTCCTGTTCCAGCTGCAGCGCGGCCTCTTTCCAGGCGCGCATCAGGCGCAGCTCGCTGCGCAATTCCTGGTTCTGCTCGCTGAGCCGCTGATAGCTTTGGAAATCACGAGACAAGTTCACCAGCGCAGTGACCGGAACCATTGCCCACTCCATCGAGGGGACAACCGTATCCACCACCTGCGCGCGGAACCGTTCGACGCGCGGGCTGTCGATGCGCCAGATCAGGAAGATACCCAGCAGGCACAGGACCACGATCCCCAGCAGCAGGCGGCGCAAAGGGGTCGTGTATTCATCGCGCTGTGATCGGTCCTTTGCCACAGGTTACCTTCCCGTGCTGCTCGTGCCCGAGTTCTCACCCCATCAGGGTGCGCGCCTTAGCTTTCGTAGTCAATCGCGTGGCGCAGTTGTTTTTCGTATTCGAGTGCTTTGCCCGTGCCCAAAGCCACACAATTCAGGCTTTCATCAGCAATAGAAACTGCCAAACCGGTTTGCTCGCGCAGCGCCAGATCCAGATCACCCAGCAGCGCACCGCCACCGGTCAGCATCACGCCCCGGTCCACGATGTCCGCCGCCAGATCGGGCGGCGTGGTTTCCAGCGCGGTCATCACCGCCTCGCAAATCTGCTGCACGGGTTCAGACAGCGCTTCGGCCACCTGAGCCTGGCTGATCTCGATTTCCTTGGGCACACCGTTCAGCAGGTCGCGACCCCGGATATGCATCGACTGGCCACGCCCGTCGTCTGGCATCCGTGCGGTACCGATGGTGGTCTTGATCCGTTCCGCAGTTGATTCACCCACCAGCAGGTTCTGTTGACGCCGCAGGTACGAGATGATCGCTTCGTCCATCCGGTCTCCACCCACGCGGACCGAGCGGGCATAGACGATGTCGCCCAGCGACAGAACTGCAACCTCGGTGGTCCCGCCGCCGATATCCACAACCATGTTGCCAGTTGGATCGGTAATCGGCATTCCTGCACCAATCGCAGCAGCAATCGGTTCGGCAATCAGGCCGGCGCGGCGCGCGCCTGCAGACAGAACCGATTGGCGGATTGCGCGTTTTTCAACCGGGGTTGCGCCATGAGGGACGCAAACGATGATCTTGGGTTTCGAGAATGTCGAGCGTTTATGCACCTTGCGGATAAAATGCTTGATCATCTCTTCGGCGGTGTCGAAGTCCGCGATGACACCCTCGCGCATCGGACGGATGGCTTCAATGGAGCCCGGGGTCCGGCCCAACATCAGCTTGGCGTCCTCGCCAACAGCAAGGACTTTCTTGACCCCATCCTTGACGTGGTAGGCAACGACCGAGGGCTCAGATAGGATCACTCCACGCCCTTTGACATAAACCAGCGTGTTCGCTGTTCCAAGGTCGATAGCCATGTCCGCTGTGAACAGGCCGCCCAGATTGCCAAAGATGCCCATATTTCCCTGATCCCGTTTGTCAGAATTTCCACTGCCCGCGACTCGACGGTTCCGGGACGGATGCCTTATAGGGTGCCAACTCGCCCGGTTAAAGGGCTGATTCCGCGACAGTCAGCACCTTTCCGCCTTATTGATGGGGACTTTAGAAGGCAAGATGCTCTCATATCAACACATTTACCACGCAGGAAATCTGGCTGATGTACAAAAGCACGCTTTATTGGCGTGGACGCTGCGTTATTTGACCCAAAAGGACAAACCCCTCAGCTATATCGAAACGCACTCCGGGCGTGGACTATATCACCTTGACGCGGCTGAGGCGGTTCGAACGGGTGAAGCTGTCGCCGGGATCGGGCGCGTCAGGCGCGAAGGTTGGTTTGATTCCGATCATCCAATGGCGCGGGTGCTGGATACCATACAGGCCAGTCACGGCGTGCAAGCGTATCCCGGTTCACCTCTGATTGCGGCCAACCTGCTGCGAAAACAGGATAGCTTGCATTTCGCCGAGCTGCATCCGCAGGAACATACGGCACTTTCACTGGCGCTGTCTCCTTTCGGGGCGAAGGTCTATCGGCAGGATGGGTTTGAGTTGGCCCAATCGTTGCTGCCTCCGACCCCGAGGCGGGGCATGATGCTGATCGATCCCAGTTATGAAGTGAAAGCCGAGTATGACCGTTTGCCTGGGGTGATCGCGAAGCTGCACCGCAAATGGAATGTGGGTGTGATCGCACTTTGGTATCCAATCCTGACGGATGCACGTCACAAGGCTATGATTTCGTCTCTGAAATCCGCTGGATATCCCAAAACGATTTGCCATGAGGTCACGTTCCCTCCGGCGCGGGAAGGTCATCGCATGGTCGGATCAGGTATGTTCATGTTGAATGCACCCTTCGGGATCGAAGACGAAACGCGCCGCTTGTCGGAGCTGTTCGCTCAGCTTTGATAAGCAAGAATTACGCAGGGAAAGCTCCCGTCCTGTTTGCCCGCATCAAAGATGCCGTCAAACGCGTTGGGCCCGGCAGCGCGCCAGAGGCGCGCTGCCGGGCCCAAAACCCAAGAAGGGTCGGCGAAGCCGGGCCGCCGCGGGTGCGGGAGCCATTCGCCTTACCCTTCAATCAGGTCAGGTCTTTGTAGCTGATCTCGCGTGTATCTGCCCCCGGACCGGCCTTTTCACGACGCATGATCAGGCGGTTCAGCGCGTGGATATAGGCTTTGGCCGACGCAACCACCGTATCTGTATTTGCAGACTGACCGGTGGCGATCATACCATCCTCTTCCAGACGGACCGAAACCGTGGCTTGCGCGTCCGTGCCTTCGGTTACCGCATGCACCTGATACAGTTGCAGCCGCGCAGTGTTGGGATAGATCGCCCGGATCGCCCGGAAGGTTGCGTCGACTGGGCCGTCACCGTTTTCCGTGGCGATCCTGTCTGCACCCTCTACTTCCAGCTCGACCGTCGCTTCGGCCTGACCTCCGGTACCGCAGGTCACTTTCATCGACACCAGTTGCAGGTGATCGTCCGCTTCGTCGTCGACGCTCATCAACGCGATGAGGTCATCGTCAAAGACTTCTTTCTTGCGGTCGGCCAGATCCTTGAAGCGCACGAAAATGTCTTTGAGCTGGTTGTCACCAACCTCATACCCCAGCGTTTCAAGCTTATCGCGCAGTGCAGCGCGGCCCGAATGCTTGCCCAGCGGCAAAGAGGTGCCAGAGAGCCCAATGTCTTCAGGGCGCATGATCTCGAAGTTTTCGCGGTTCTTCAGCATGCCATCCTGATGGATGCCGCTTTCATGGGCAAAAGCGTTCTTGCCGACAATGGCCTTGTTGAACTGCACCGGAAATCCGGCCACGGTCGCGACCCGGCGCGAAATATGCATGATCTTGGTGGTGTCGATGCCAGTATGCCACGGCATGATGTCGTTGCGTGTGCGCAACGCCATCACAACTTCTTCCAGCGCGGTGTTGCCTGCGCGTTCACCCAACCCGTTTATGGTGCATTCGATCTGACGCGCACCACCTGCGACAGCTGCCAGAGAGTTCGCTGTCGCCATGCCAAGGTCGTTGTGGCAGTGGGTGGCAAAGATTACCTCATCCGCGCCTGGAACCGTCTCAATCAGGCGCTTGATCAGATCTGCAGACTCGACCGGGGCAGTATAACCGACAGTATCGGGGATATTGATCGTGGTGGCGCCAGCCTTGATTGCAATCTCGATCACGCGGCACAGATAATCCCATTCGGTCCGGGTCGCATCCATCGGCGACCACTGCACGTTTTCGCAAAGGTTGCGCGCGTGGCTGACCGTTTCGTGGATCTTGTCGGCCATCTCGTCTTGCGTCAGATTTGGTATCGCCCGGTGCAGCGGAGAGGTTCCGATAAAGGTGTGGATCCGGTTCTTCTCGGCGTGTTTCACCGCCTCCCAACACCGATCGATATCGGCGAAATTGGCGCGGGCCAGACCACAGATGCGGCTGTTCTTCGAGCGCTCGGCAATCTCGGACACCGCTTTGAAGTCGCCTTCCGATGCAATGGGGAATCCGGCTTCGATGATGTCGACGCCCATCTCATCCAGAAGCTCGGCAATTTCGAGCTTTTCGTTGTGGGTCATGGTCGCGCCGGGGCTCTGCTCGCCGTCGCGCAAGGTGGTGTCGAAGATCACGACGCGGTCTTGATCGGTCACGTTTGTCATGGGGTTCTCTTTCTTCTTCTGTCCTAAAGCCTCTTGGCGCGCGGGCGTCCTCCTCTGAGCGGGCGCGCCGGATGGCACGCTCAGAGGCGGATTAGGATCAGTAGACCACGCAACAACGCACCGCTGGGTGCGGCGTTTGCAAAAGCGATATCTGCGCGGTTGATCATGGAGATCAGCTTATACAGGGCGCGCGGCGAATGAAAAGCGGGAAATTTACGGGGGAACAAAATTGACGGTGGAGTTGAAGCGATGAAGCTTTCGGCTAACTTCTCGTGCATGAAAACTGCATTAATCATCGGAGCTTCTGGCGGTATCGGGCGCGCTTTGAATGACCACCTGACAACGGATGGTGTCAAAGTCACCCGACTGGCCAGATCAACGGATGGGTTTGACCTGACCGACCCGGATGGCGCAGAGCGTATGCTGGCGTCCCTTTCTGATCCGTTTGATCTGATCCTTGTGGCCTCAGGGGCGCTTGAGATTAACGGTATGGGTCCGGAAAAATCTATGCGCACCTTGTCGGCGAAGGCGATGATGGACCAGTTTGCACTGAACGCAGTTGGCCCGGCCTTGGTGTTGAAGCACGTGCACCGCCTGCTGCCACGCGACCGCAGATCGGTGATCGCCGTGCTGTCGGCCCGGGTTGGTTCAATCGGGGACAACCGGCTGGGTGGGTGGGTCAGTTATCGTGCGGCCAAGGCGGCTGTGAATCAGATAGTACATACGGCTGCCATCGAATTGGCGCGCACGCACAAACAGGCCATATGTGTCGCTTTGCACCCCGGAACAGTCAAAACGGCCTTTACCGAAAAGTACCTTGCCCGCCACCCGGCTGTTGAACCCGTTGAGGCCGCGGCCAATCTGCTGTCCGTCATCAATGGACTCACCCCCGCTGACTCGGGCAGTTTTTACGATTGGGCTGGCAAGCGCGTGCCTTGGTAGGGCTGATTTAGCCGTCGTTTATATCCGGGTCTGTCGCGTCAGGGGCGGGCGCGTCGGGGGTAGAGTCTGGCTCAGTGGTTTCAGCACCCGCAGCGGGGGTTTCGGGGGCAGTCTCTGTTTCGGTCGCCAGCGTGTCATTTTCCCAGACGCCGATCTCAACCTCGCCGCCCGCGAAACGCATCGTGCCGTCACCGTGGCGTTTATTTTCCAGAAAATTGCCCTCATAGACATCACCGGTCTCATAGGTGGCGGTTCCAAATCCAGTGATCTTGCCGTTGGCCCAGTCGCCTGTGTAGCTATATCCGCCCGGTCGGGTCAGTGTTCCCTTGCCGTGACGCTTGCCATTCAGAAAATCGCCTTCGTAAATGATCCCGTCCGGAAACGTAGCCTTGCCCTTCCCCTGTCGGACACCGTCTACCCAATCGCCATCATAGCGATAGCCATTTGCAAAGGTCAGAATACCTTTGCCGTCGAAGCGGGCGTTTTTGAACTGGCCCGTATAAGCCGTTCCGTTGGGATAGGTTGCCGTGCCGGTGCCCTCAAAAATCCCGGCGATCCAGTTGCCGTCGTAAATTGATCCGTCGGGGTATGTCGTTTGCCCCTTGCCATGAGGCAGGTCATCCAGAAAGTCGCCGATATAAACCGAACCATCGGGATAGAGCATCTCACCCAGGCCCTCAATCTGGCCCTTTTGCCAGGCACCTGTGTACGCAAACCCGTCGCTGCCCTTGTAGGTGCCCTGACCATGGCGCTGGTCGTCAGAATAGTCGCCTTCATAGGTCGCACCGTTGGCGTATATGGACTTGCCTTTGCCCTGTCGGCGATTTTCGACCATTTCGCCTTCGTAGACATCTCCGTTGGGTTGAACCAAACGGCCTGTTCCGGCCATCTGATCGTTGGCCCATGACCCGGCATAGGTCATGCCGTCGACCCAGACTTGACTGCCCTGACCATGCCGTTGCCCGCCATTCAAGTCGCCCTCATAGGTACTTCCATCGGCGTAGGTGATCTTGGCGCTGCCGGTTTTCTGGCCGTTTACCCAGTCGCCCTCATAAACCGAGCCATCCGGGCCGGTCAGCACGCCGTGACCGTGATATCTGGCGTCCTTGAAGCCGCCCTCGTATCGCGAGCCGTTGGAATATGTCGCAATACCGGTTCCGTTTATCGTGCCGTTGGCCCACTCGCCCTCATAGGACTGGCCATCAGAATAGACGATTTTGCCGCGCCCTTCTGGTTGGCCCTTGGTGAATGTCCCTTCATAGACAGAGCCATTGGCGTAGCGCGCGGTGCCTTGCCCTTGAATCTCGCCCTCGACCCATTGACCGGAATATTCAAAACCGTTCGGCAGGCGGTAAGTGCCGGTGCCATGGCGCAGCCCGTTTTCGAACGTGCCCTCGTAGACACCTCCGACATCATCATCAGCGATGACAATCTGACCGTCCTGTTGGGCGATCACAAAAGATGCCAGCATTGTAAGCGTTGCAGCGGTAAGGGATGTGCGGATCGCTTTCATTTTTGTACCTGCCTGCGGTGTTTGTGTTGGCGCAAAACTAAGATACCGCCGAGGGCAGAGCAACGGCTTTTGGCGCATTTGCCTTTCACTCGCGGTGTGATCTGCTAAATCCCTGAAAGACATGAGGGCAAGAGGGCAAAAATGGCCGATCGTTTCCGCATCACTCTGGCGCAATTGAACCCAATGGTTGGGGATATCGACGGTAATGCCGCCAAGGCTGCTGCAGCCTGGCAGCAAGGGCGCGCGGCGCAGGCCGATCTTGTGGCGCTGCCCGAGATGTTCATAACCGGCTACAATACCCAGGATCTGGTGATGAAGCCCGCGTTTCATCGGGCCGCGATGAATGCGGTGCAGGCGTTGGCTGAAGACTGTGCCGACGGCCCGGCGTTGGCCATCGGCGGTCCTTGGGTTGAAGATGGGAAGCTTTATAACGCCTACCTGATCCTTAAAGGTGGGCGGATTGTCAGCAAAGTTCTTAAACATCATTTGCCCAATGAAACCGTCTTTGATGAAGTACGCCTTTATGATGCGGGTCCTATGGGCGGCCCTTATGCGGTTGGAAATGTTCGTATCGGTAGCCCGATTTGCGAGGATGGGTGGCACGAGGATGTCTCCGAGACACTGGAAGAAACCGGGGCCGAGTTTCTGCTGATCCCCAACGGCTCGCCCTATTTTCGAAACAAATACGATATCCGGTTGAACCACATGGTGGCTCGCACGGTCGAAACGGGTCTGCCGGTAATCTACCTGAACATGGTCGGCGGGCAGGATGATCAGGTTTTCGACGGTGCTACGTTTGGATTGAACCCGGGTGGAGAGCTTGCGTTCCGCATGCCCGTCTTCGATGAGGCCGTCAGCCATATCGATCTGTCGCGCCAAGATGGCGGATGGCGTATTGTGGCTGGTGAAGTCGTGCCGCAACCCGACGAATGGGAGCAGGATTATCGCGCGATGGTGCAATCTCTGCGCGATTACATGGGCAAGACGGGGTTTGGCAAAGCTGTGCTGGGGTTGTCGGGCGGCGTCGACTCGGCGCTGGTGGCCGCAATAGCCGTGGATGCGATCGGTGCGGAAAATGTACGCTGCGTAATGCTGCCTTCGGAATATACAAGCCAAAGTTCTTTGGATGATGCCGAAGCCGTCGCCAAGGCGCTGGGCGTGCACTACGACTTTGTGCCGATCTCTGAGGGACGCGCAGCGGTAACCAACACTTTGGCTCCGCTTTTTGCAGGGCGGAATGAGGACCTGACCGAAGAAAATGTCCAGTCTCGCCTGCGCGGTCTTCTGCTAATGGCGATCTCGAACAAGTTTGGCGAGATGCTGCTGACCACCGGCAACAAGTCCGAGGTCGCAGTCGGCTACGCCACTATCTATGGTGACATGAACGGTGGCTATAACCCGATCAAGGATCTGTACAAAACCCGCGTGTTCGAGACCTGCCGCTGGCGCAACGCCAATCATCGCGATTGGATGATGGGTCCCGAGGGTGAGGTCATACGCCCTTCGGTGATCGACAAGCCGCCAAGTGCTGAATTGCGTGAAGACCAGAAAGACAGCGACAGCCTGCCGGACTACCCCGTTCTCGATGCGATTCTTGATATTTTGGTGGATCAGGATGGCTCAATCGCCGACTGCGTTGCAGCCGGATTTGACGAGGCCGAGGCCCGGCGGGTCGAACATCTGATTTACATTAGTGAATACAAGCGCTTCCAGTCCGCGCCTGGCACACGGTTGACACCGCGGGCCTTCTGGCTGGATCGCCGCTATCCGATTGTAAATCGCTGGCGGGATAGAACGTAAGCACCGCTCTGATTGAAGAATTTACCATTGTTTCGAAAGTGCATGGTAATGTGGATTTCTGCGGCAGTTTGTTTATCCATTTCAGCCAGTTGTGCGATGAAAAGACTATGTTTCGCTTGTACGTGCGTCCTTTTTTTGCCACATTTACGACAGGGGTCTGCCTCATATGGGGCGGATGTGACGCAATCCGGTAGGTTGGCCTGCCATTTTCAGAGCCGATGACCGGGATTGTGGAACTGGGAAAAGGCATCCGTGTTTGGGATGTCAGTAAAGGTATTGGTGGTCAAATGACGAATGGATACGATAAGCCGCTTCATTCTCCGTTGCAGTTGAAGCCTATGGAATCAGCGCCGCGCAAGTTGGATGAACAGGCGCTGGATGCTGCGATTGCAGACATTATGAGCCAGGAAGAGCCGACGCCCGGCGCGGTGGCAGGCCCGGTTCCGTTGCGATCGGAATTTCCGGTGTTGCAGCCACAGGAATCGCTTGCATCAAAGTCCGATCCCAAGCTCAGCACGGTACTGCGCCAGAAATGGGCGCAACTTTCCGGGGCGGCGTAATCTGAACGCATCTGCGCGGCGTTATTCGCCGCGCATTGGCCAATTGGCCACAGGTTCCGGCAATTGCCCGGGACCAACCGTTTTCTACATTGCCAGTGAAATCGCCTTCAGGCTGGATGTCGCTCCGATGAACGAGCACCGAGCGGTTAATGCCAGGCCCCACACCGACACCCGTCGAATCTGATCTCACACTTCCCAAACACGTAGATGTTGTCGTCATAGGTGGTGGAATCATCGGGGCTTCGGCAGCCTTCGAGCTTGCTGAGCGAGGTGCTTCCGTTTTGTTGTGCGAGAAGGGCCGGATTGCGGGCGAGCAAAGCTCGCGCAATTGGGGCTGGGTGCGCCTTGGGACACGTGATCCGCGCGAGATCCCCCTGATGCAAGAGGCGCTTAGAATCTGGCAAGGGCTGGATGCGCGATTGGGACGCGCCACAGGCTATGTTCAATCAGGAATCGTGTTTGGCGCATCTGGCGCACGAGACGATGAAAACCTGACGCGATGGCTGGACCATGTTGAAGGGCTGCAAACAGGTGCTCGCATGGTATCCGGCCCTGAACTGGACGGGTTGCTGTCGGATAACAGTATGAAACTGCGCTCAGCGCTTTACATGCCGCAGGACGGGCGAGCCGAGCCGCAATGGGCGGCCCCCGCATTCGCCGAGGCGGCGCGCGACCGTGGGGCCGCGATCATGACGCAATGCGCGGTGCGAAGTGTCGATGTTGCTGCGGGCCGGATCGCAGGTGTTTTCACCGAACGCGGCCGCGTAAGGTGTAGTCAAGTCGTACTTGCAGGCGGAGCCTGGTCTCGGCTGTTTGCGGGGAACGCTGGAATCGCTCTGCCACAGCTCAAAGTGCTCAATACGGTCATGCGGACCTCTCCGGTTGCAGAAGGGCCAGAGGTGTCGCTTTGGAGTGATGATTTTGCCATTCGAAAGCGCTCGGACGGGGGATACACCATAGCTTCGGGTCACGAGAATACGGTGGATATCGTTCCCGACAGTTTCCGACTCGGGTTGCAGTTTCTGCCCGCATTCCGGCAAGAGTGGCGGTCCTTAAGGTTTCGCCTTTCGAGACGCTGGATGGTCGAGGCGAATGAAGACCGAAGCTGGCTGCCGACCGATGTGACACCGTTTGAACACTGCCGAGTACTCGACCCGGAACCTTCCCAGAAAGTGTTGCGAAGGGCGTGGGCCAACGCCCGCAAGGCGTTGCCTGCGCTTGATAGTGCGGAGATCGTGCAAAGCTGGGCCGGCCTGATCGATGTGACCCCGGATGCGATCCCGGTCATCTCGAAAGTGGACGCGGTGCTGGGCCTTCATATTGCGACCGGTTTCTCCGGCCACGGTTTTGGCATCGGTCCTGCCGCAGGTCGATTAGTGGCGGACCTTGTTACGGAAAGCACGCCTTGCGTTGATCCGACCGCCTTTCGCCTGTCCCGTTTCACGGATGGGTCAAAAGTGCGGCCGGATGCTGGTTTTTAGCTCCTAGCCCATCATTTGATAGCTGACCGGCACGAACCGGAACCCGTCGCCACGGGATTCGACATAACCAGCGGCTGGGAAAGGCATGTGATAGCCGATCATAGGCACTTTGTCCGCAGCCAGCATGCCCAGCACATTCCGGCGCGATTCCGTTGCAGCGGCTTTGTCCATGTCGAATCGCACTTCCCATTCAGGATGTGCAAATGACCAGACATAGTGATTTGCAAGATCCGCCGTCAGGACCAGACGCTGACCGTTGCTTTCTAGGTGATAGACCATATGGCCCGGAGTATGCCCAAACGCTGCCATACCGGTGACGCCGGATGCGACTTCACCACCATCCCCGATAAAGGTCATCTTCTCTGCCATCGGGGTGACTTTGGCTGCAACCATATCACCCACTCGGTTGCCCGCGTCTTGCGCTGACCAAAAGTCGTATTCGGGTGCTGCTGTTACATAACGCGCATTGGCAAAAGTCGCGGCATCATTGGTTGTCATACCACCGATATGATCGGGATGCATGTGGGTAATGACCACCACATCGATCTGATCAGGCGTTACGCCGGCGTCGGCCAACGCGGCCTGAATTCCACCTTGGCCAAGCCCAGTATCAAACAAGATCATCTCGGACCCCGTATTAACCAGCGTTGGTGTGAAGAAGAACTGCGCAACATCTGGCGAGATGAAGTTGTCAGCCGATACACGGGCGAAATCTTCATCCGAGGCGCCGCCGCCGAAAATGTCTTGCGCACCATCACGAGGCAGGCTGCCATCCAACAAGGTGGTGACGGTGAAATCGCCCAGTTGAAACGATTTTGCTATTGTAGAGTTGGCTTTGGTCTCGGTACCTGCGGCCAGAACAGGCGAAGTAGCTGCCGCAAGCGGCAGAGCCGCAACCGTTCCAAGCGCCGCCCGGCGAGTCAATCTGATGGTCATGGTCGTTCTCCCTGTCAGAGCATGTTTGACTGAATTAGGTCAGTCTGGGCCTGTGGCCATACTATGGCACTGTTATATGGGCTGCGTGGTTGAACATTACGTGTTAATTTTTGTTCATGCCGCGATCTGCGAATAAAACCGTACCCACCGAGCAAAACGTTGCTGATTTTCTGGCGAGTATTCAGCCGACCCGCAAGGCGGAGGAGGCGCACGTGCTGGACAGGCTGTTTCGTGAAACCACAGGTTATGCGCCAGTAATGTGGGGCCCGTCGATCATTGGCTATGGTCGATATCATTATCGCTATGCGTCAGGGCGCGAGGGCGACTTTCTCGCAACTGGGTTCTCTCCGCGCAAGGCGGCGCATTCCATCTACATCATGCCAGGGTATGCCGACTTCGGAGATATCTTATCGAGACTGGGCAAGCACAAGCTGGGTAAATCCTGCCTATATGTGAATAAGCTACCGGATATTGATCTCGACGTGCTTCGTGAACTCATCAAAGCCGGGCTCGAACGCTTAGATGGCATTTGGCCGGTTGAACCGACCTGAAAGCCCCTGCTGGACAAAATCGCGCCCATGTGAGATGAGCCGCGCCAACAGGAGACTTCCATGACCACGACCCGTTTTGCCCCGTCGCCCACCGGTTACATCCATGTGGGCAACCTGCGCACCGCCCTGATGAACTATCTGATCGCCCGCAAGGCTGGCGGTACGTTCATTCTGCGCATTGATGACACCGATCCCGAGCGGTCTAAGGAAGAATATGTCGACGCGATCAAGCAGGATCTGGAGTGGTTGGGCCTGCATTGGGACCGGGTTGAGCGACAGTCGGAGCGTCTGGACCGCTACGCCGAGGCCGCCGATAAGCTGCGCGAGATGGGCCGGTTCTATGAGGCGTTCGAGACGCCCACCGAGCTGGACCTCAAGCGCAAGAAGCAACTGAACATGGGCAAGCCGCCGGTCTATGACCGTGCAGCGCTGAACCTCAGCGATGCCGAGAAAGAAGCCCTGCGCGCTGAGCGTGGCAATGGCGTCTGGCGGTTCAAACTGAACCACGAGCGTATCGAATGGAACGATGGCATTTTGGGCGACATCTCGATCGATGCAGCTTCAGTATCCGACCCGGTGCTGATCCGGGGCGATGGTCAGGTTCTCTATACGATTGCCTCTGTGGTCGATGACACCGAGATGGGCGTAACCGATGTCGTGCGCGGCTCGGACCATGTCACCAACACCGCAACGCAGATTCAGATCATCGAGGCGTTGGGCGGCACCTGTCCGCGTTTTGCGCACCACTCGTTGCTGACTGGCCCGCAGGGAGAGGCGTTGTCGAAACGCTTGGGCACTCTGGCCTTGCGCGATCTGCGAGAGCAGGGCGTGCAGCCAATGGCCTTACTGAGCCTGATGGCGCGTCTGGGGTCGTCAGATCCGGTTGAGTTGCGCTCGGATATGTCAGAGTTGATCGACGGCTTTGATGTTACACGCTTCGGTGCGGCCCCAACCAAGTTCGACGTGCAGGACCTGTTCCCGCTGACCGCGAAGCACCTGCAATCGCTACCGCTGGCCGATGTGGCCGATGCCGTTGCTAAAGCAGGTGTACCTGCTGAACTGGCCGAGCCTTTCTGGACCATGGCGCGCGAAAACATCACGACGCTGAGCGATCTCGAGGGATGGTGGGAATTGTGTCGTGATGGGGCCGAACCCCTGATCGCTGACGAGGACCGTGAGTTCATCGCTCAGGCTGTCTCATTGCTGCCCGAAGGCCCATTCGATGGGGAAACTTGGGGCACATGGACCAAGGCCGTGAAAGAGGCCACAGGCCGCAAGGGCAAAGGCCTGTTCATGCCGCTGCGCAAAGCGCTAACGGGGATGGAGCGCGGGCCCGAAATGGCGACCTTGCTGCCGCTGTTGCAGGTGATCCGCGCTCGCGGCTGACTTCAGGGTCAGAGCTTTAGAACACGAAGGAGGCAGGTAAATCACCTGCCTTTCTTTGTTCTCCGGGTCGCAAAACTTGCGCCGAAACGCGTTGCAGGCGGTCATCCACGAATTCGGTCTCGGCCTGCTTCAATTGTTGGTGACGGGGATAACGGGGCTCGGCGCGGTCGTTCAAAATCGGAGCATCCCAACCATCGGTTGTTGCAAAGAAGCGATCGGCGCCCTCTGGTCCAAAAGCCCGCAGATACCCTTGCACGACAACATCAATATAGCTGAGCAATAGGGGATGGTGATTGCTGGGCGCGGTGTGTCGATCATGCGGGACTGCGTAGACAGCGATTTCCACCTCTTGCGTCAGAGTGTGCGTGACCGACCGTGTGGCTGGAACGCGGTCATAGGCCCATTCTCTTTCATCCAACGCGGCCCAGTCGTTTTTAGGAACATGGGCGATCATACCATCGATCTCGGAATCAGCATCCGGCACAGCGGTCAAAAACGCCACCGGGCGCAGATCCGTGTGCCGCCATGCGCGTCGCCAACCTTTCAGTCGCGCTGGGCGCGGGTCGGGGAAATCATGCGTCGACAGGTTCACGAGGCTGCCATAGCCGAAGAAATAAGGGTCTGCCATGCGGGTCGCGTCCTTCTTTGACGATTGATGTATGTCAAACAGTCTTTTTACGAGACATGCAATAAAGCTTCACCTTTAGATTCGGGAGGCCCTAATGCGGATTACCAAACGGACGAATATCGCGGTGCGTGTTTTGATGTATTGCGCCGCACATCAGGAACGGCTGGTCACGAAGGCCGAGATCGCCGATGTCTGTAATATTTCAGAAAACCATCTGGCACAGGTGATCAACCAACTGAGCCAGCTAGACTATCTCAGCACACAACGCGGCCGCAATGGCGGCATGACGCTGGCACGCCCGGCGGATCAGATCCGGGTCGGGTCCGTGTTTCGCCATGTCGAAGGCGGGTTGCCGATTGCCGAGTGTTTTGCGGATGCTGACAACACCTGCCCACTGACCGATGCCTGCCGCCTCCGGTTGGCGCTGCAAGATGCGGCTGAGGTGTTTTATGCGTCGCTGGACGAAATCACGCTCGATGCGTTGGTTTGCGACAATGACCAATTGCTGAAAATATTGCAGCCTGTCGCTTGTATGCGCTGAACTCAGTCGCTGGCGCGCAGTATACGCGCAGGGCGTACTGAAAGCGGGCGCAGGGCAAAGACCATCCCCGCGCCTAAGGTAACGCCAACACCGGCGATGACGATCCCAAGCGCGGATGGCCAGATGACCGCGAACTCTGTGTCGAATATATAAGTAGCCACGGCCCAACCGCCCAGAATTCCGGTCAGCAAAGCAACGCAACCTGCGGCTGCTCCCAAAAGGATTGCCCGCAGGGCAAAGCTGCGCAATATGCGCCCATGGTTGGCACCCAGAGTCTTGAGGATCGCTGCCTCGTACCTACGCGCCGGTTCGCCCGCTGCCGCCGCACCGATCAACACTAAAAACCCGGTCAACAGAGAAACCCCTGCGCCATATGAGGTGGCTGCCGCAAGCCCTGCCAGCAGGCCTGATACCCGGTCGATGGCGTCTCTGACCCGGACTGCCGTGATGTTGGGGAATTGACCGGCCAAATCACGCAGAATGGCGGCCTCGGCCTGTTCTTCGGCATAGACGGTAGCGATGAAGCTATGCGGGGCACCAGCCAAGGCAGAGGGGTTCATCGACATGACAAAACCCATTCCTGCAGTGGAGAAATCAACTTCGCGCAGCGATGTGAGTTCAGCTGTGATATCGCGGCCCAGGATATTAACGGTCAACTCATCGCCCAGTTTCAGGCCCATCTCGTCGGCCTCTTCTGCGGCAAAGCTGACTTGCGCTGGGCCGCTGTAGTCCTCTGGCCACCAAACCCCGTCAGTCACGCGGGCATTCCGTGGGGGGCGGGCAGAGTAGGTTACGCCTCGGTCGCCGTCCAGAACCCAGTGATCGCCTGCAATCTCGCGCGCGGGTCGGCCATTGATTTTGGTAATGATCCCACGCAGCATCGGAGCGCTTTCTACCCGACTGACGGCAGGGTCGGTGTCGAGACGTTCGCTGAACCCGGGCATCTGATCCTTCTGGATATCGACGAAGAAATACGAGGGTGCGACCTCGGGCAAGTTGCCCGAAATCGCATTGCGTAGCGTGCCGTCGATCTGCCCCACCGCCGCAAGGACCGAAAGGCCGAGCCCAAGGGACAGGACCACCGATGCTGCGCCTTCGCGTGGGTCAGAGATGGCGGACAACGCCCACCGCAGGGCTGGACGCCCTCTGGCCCAAGGAGCGCCCGCGCGGGCCAATTTGCGAATGGCAATGGCAGAAAGGGTCAGCAAAGTGAGCGCCCCCGCCAGACCTGCGCTTGTCCAGAGGGTCAACCGGGTTGAACCGCTGAACCAAGCGGCGGCTCCGATCAGTACGGCCAGGCCAATTGCAGTCGCAATTACATAGATCAAGCGCGGGAAGCTGCTTGCCGAAGTCAGCGCATCCCGGAACAATGTTGCCGCACGCACCTCCTCGGTTCTGGCCAGAGGCCAAAGCGTAAACAGGAACGCGGTTAGCACACCATAAAGTGCGGCCTCGAACAGGGGCTGCGGATATAGCGAGAATACAGCAGGGATCGGCAGTTGGGTTTCGATAACCGGTGCCAGCAGCATTGGAAGCGCCGCGCCCAGGGTCAAACCCATGACGATACCAACGCCTGAAAGAACGGCGATCTGGATCATGTATGTCTGAAAGATTGTGGCCCGATCAGCGCCCAAAGTCCGCAATGTCGCAATGGTTTCCGTTTTCTGGGACAGATAGGCGCGCACGGCAGCCGATACGCCGATCCCCCCAACCGCCAATCCGGACAGACCAACCAGCACCAGAAACGCGCTGAGGCGCCCTACAAACTCGGATATCCCGGGCGCACCATTGCGGGCATCAGTCCAGCGCATGCCGGTTCCCTCGAAGGCCTGCCTGGCCTGCTGCGACAGCGCCTCCAACTCGGCGGTTTGCGGCAAGTTCATCCTGTATTTGGTGGAAAACAAAGTACCCGGAGCCAGCAGGCCCGATGATTGCAAATCCTCGGTTCGAACCAACGTGCGCGGTCCCAGCGAGAACCCATCTGCCGCACCATCCGGTTCGTGTTCCAGCGAGGCCATCAAAACGAACCTCTGCGTGCCGAGATCAAATTGGTCCCCAATCGCAAGGTTCAGGCGGTCAATCAGGGACGGAGCCATCACGGCGCCGGGCAGCCCATCGGCGCCCGCCAAGGCCTCGGGCAAAGAAACTGCGGGTTCCAGAGCCACCGATCCCAGCAGCGGATAGGCCCCGTCCACGGCCTTCACCTGAGTTAACGCCCGTTGCGCGCCTGCGCCATCACCCGTGACGGCCATGGACCTGAAATCGACGACCTCTGACACTGCTTGCGCGGTGTCCGCCATCCAGTCACGTTCCTCATCGTTTGCAAAGCGATAGGTGAACTCCAGCTGGGCATCGCCGCCTAAGAGCGACGCGCCCTCTTGTTGCAATCCGGTCTGAATGGCTTGGCGCACCATGCCAACCGCAGCAATTGCTGCAACACCCAAAGCCAGGCAGGCCAGAAACACTCGAAACCCGCGCAACCCACCGCGCAGTTCGCGCCGGGCCAGGCGACCGGCCAGACGCAGGCTCATTCGGCGGCCTCACGCTGGGATTCCTCGGCGATACGCCCATCGCGCAAGCGCACAACGCGGTCGCATTTTTGAGCCAGTGTATGGCTGTGCGTGACCAGAACCAGAGTTGCCCCGTGACGGTCCCGCAGTCCGAATAACAGATCAATGATTGCTGAACCGTTGGTTTCATCCAGATTTCCCGTTGGTTCATCCGCCAGTAATATATGCGGGCGCGGGGCCGAAGCGCGGGCCAGCGCCACACGCTGTTGCTCGCCGCCTGACAACTGCGCCGGGTAGTGATCGATACGATGTGAAAGGCCCACGGCCTCCAACTCGGCCGCGGCGCGCTGGAAAGCATCTTTGTGTCCCGCGAGTTCTAACGGGGTCGCCACGTTCTCAAGCGCGGTCATCGTCGGAATCAAGTGGAAATTCTGAAACACTACGCCCATGGCATCTCTTCTGAACCGTGCCAGCGCATCCTCGCTCATTTTCGTCAAATCTTGGCCCAATGCGGTAACGCGTCCACCAGTTGCCTGTTCTAAGCCGCCCATCAGCATCAGTAGCGAAGACTTTCCGGAACCAGAGGGACCGATAAGCCCCAGAGTTTCACCCTTGCTCACAGTCAAAGTGATGTCGTGCAGGATATCCACTCTTCCGGCATTGCCATCCAGCGATAATGCGGCATCTTGGAGGGTGAGAACGGGTGTCGTCATCGATCAGGCCATCAAGAGGGGTACAGTCCATTGGGATATGGCGCGATACAGAAGCTGCGCAAGGGTTTGATGTCAGGCGTGTTCATCTGTTGCGGATTTGCCGCGACGGCTGAGCCGGTGGTGATTGCGGCGCTCGGAGATTCCCTGACACAAGGATATGGACTTCCGCAACAAGACGGGTTTGTGCCCCAACTGCAACGCTGGTTGCAGGAGGAAGGGGCGGATATTCAGCTTATCAACGCCGGTGTTTCCGGGGATACGACCGCAGGAGGAGCCTCCCGCGTTGATTGGACTCTGACGCCAGAGGTCGATGGCATGATTGTAGCCCTCGGCGGCAATGATCTGTTACGCGGTATCGATCCGGATGTGTCGCGCGCCAATCTTGAGGCAATCCTGAACACCGCTGAAGCTGCGAATGTCGAAGTTCTGCTGATCGGCATGCAAGCCCCCGGGAACTATGGGACGGATTACAAGCAAAGTTTCGATGCCATGTATCCGGAACTGGCGCAGCAGTATGGCGCGATCTATGCGGAAAGCTTCTTTGACGGGCTCACGACCGAGGGCGATCCTGCAGTCGCGCGCCAGTTCATGCAATCTGATGGCATCCATCCAAATGCCCAAGGCGTTGCGCTGATCGTTGACGCGCTAGGACCTTTTGTACTGGCTTTAGCGGAGCGCGCTACCGATTAGGAGGGGTCCTATGCCAGGCCGGTTTTTTCTCACACGACCGATTGGCGAGATAGTTAAGTTCCTGAATGTGAAAGATAACGTAGGGCCTCAGCCCCCGCGCAGAAATATTCAACCGGGTCAGGAGGTGACGGTATTGACCGGTGAAGGCTTGAAGATGATGCGATGGGGGATGATCCCGGTCGGCAGGGTCAATGCGCGCGGACGTCCGGTGATGGAGACCATTATCAACGCTCACTCTGAAACGGTTTTTGACAAAAGCGCATTTGAAGGTGTTGGGCGCGCAGTTATACCAGTTGATGGCTGGTACGAGTGGACCGGAGAGAAACGGCGCAAAACTGCATGGCGTATCGCAGCGAAGGATGGCATACCGCTGTTATTTGCTGCAATTACGGATAGTTGGGAGGCCCCTGGTGGGCAGCGTGTGGATCAGGTCGCCTCAGTCACCTGCGAGCCAAATGCCGATGTAAAGCCGATCCACCACCGTATGGGTGTGTTGCTGGGGTCGCAGGATGTGGATTGCTGGTTACATGGATCCGAAGAAGCGGCGCAGAAGCTGATGCGCCCATGGCCAGAAGGTCGCCTGAGGATTGAAAAAGCCGACGATGTGGATTGGTCGGCGGCTTAGACCACGGTCACCACGGTTCCAATCGGCACCCGGTTGTACAGATCGATTACATGCTCATTCAGCATCCGTATGCAGCCGTTCGAGGCCGCGCGACCGATGGTTTGCGGTTGTGTGGTGCCATGGATGCGGAAATAGGTGTCGACTCCGTTTTGGAACAGATACAAAGCGCGCGCGCCCAGTGGATTATCGCTCCCTCCGGGTTGGACATAGTCGTTGTCCTTGAACCGACCATAGGCCACCGGGTCGCGTTCGATCATCTCATCGGTCGGTCGCCAGGTGGGCCATTCCTTCTTTACGTCGATAGTTGCGGTTCCTGTAAACTCCAGTCCGGCTTTGCCGACGCCGCAGCCATAGCGGATCGCTTTGCGGGGTTCGGTTATGTAATAAAGGTAGAAGGAACGGGGAACGACCAGCAGCTGACCGGGTAGGAATTGCTTTTTGACCCGCACGAATTGTGGCGTGGGATCATACTCGACCGCTTTCTTGGCGCTGACAACGCCCGGAAGCAGGCTGACGGCAGTACCGGCCAGAAATACGCGGCGTGTGAACATGGTGACATCCCTCAAATGACCAAAGAAATCATAACGCTAGTTTTGAAATGATAGCGGATTTGGTCAATCACCGGGGAGGAATAACCCGATTGTGATGTATTCCCTATGCCACACACGGGGCGCGGGCATAGCGGAGAGGGCGGGAAAAATCCCGCCCTTTGAATGGCTTAGGCCAGTTCGATATTGTCGGCGCTTTCGCGGCCGTCACGACCAGCGCGCAGCTCGTACGTGACCTTCTGGTTGTCGGCCAGACCGGTGAGGCCCGAACGCTCGACAGCCGAGATGTGTACGAAGATGTCTTTGCCGCCATCTTCGGGTGCGATAAAGCCATAGCCTTTGGTGGTGTTGAACCATTTTACGGTGCCTGCGGGCATATCCGTTGTCTCCTGTTTAGTGCTGCCCACGTGGATGCGGCAGCCCGGCGTCGTTGTCTGTATCGATAGACTGAGCGCCGTAGAAGGAGACTGCAGGTCGAAATAGAAAAACGTAAGCCTCTTGGATATGGCATCGGTCAGACGGTGTGGCAAGGGCGGATTGTATGGATTGTACAAGGGTTTGAGGCGGAATCGTCCGTCTTGTACAAAAATCCGCCGATGGTTCTGGTTATTAGTTAGCAGAGCTTTGATAAGGTCCGGTTATTTATCTGGCGCGTCGGAGTGGCATTCAGAATCCGTTAACCCTCGTCATGATCAAGTTACAGCATGAGCGATTATCGACGCGTCCGCATTCCCGGGGCCAAGTATTTTTTCACCGTGTCTTTGGCCGACCGGTCGTCGGATTTGCTGGTGCGAGAGGTGGCGCATTTGCGGGCCGCCTTTGCAGTGACCCAGAGGGAGCGGCCGTTCTGGTGCGATGCGCTTGTGGTGTTGCCGGATCATTTGCACGCGGTGTGGACCTTGCCGCCGGGGGATGCGGATTATTCGACACGGTGGGGTGCGATTAAGGCGCGGTTTACGCGTGGGGTGAAGGCGTCGGGAGTGGTGGAGTGGAACCCCACCTTACGCACAGATTCGAAAATTGCGAAAGGGGATGCCGGGATTTGGCAGCGCCGGTTTTGGGAGCATGCAATTCGGGATGAAACGGATTATCGCAATCATATGGCATATTGTCGGGGGAATCCGGTGAAGCACGGGTTGGTCGAGCGCCCCACCGATTGGCCGTATTCGTCAATCCATCGCGATATTCGTGCAGGTCGGGTTGATCCGGAGTGGAGCGGTGTGGTCACCGATGGCACGTTCGGAGAGCCGTAGGTTGGGGTCTTACCCCATCATTTGAGAGGTTGGAGTTTGCAAGTGGTTTGGTGCGCGGGAACAGATCGTGCGAGTTTTCGGGTATGATCGTTGAGTGCGTGACGGGGTGAAACCCCATCCTACGCTTGCTTCGGCGTTACGTATTTGTCGTGGTTGGCAATCAGAGAAACAAGTTGGGTGGTTGTGCCTAGAAGATCTTGAGCTTCATCAATGGTATAAAACTTGTCGGGGTGAGCTACAGGATTTCTAAAACCGCTTCTGAAATTGTCCAGAGTTCCGCTCAAGGCATCGTCAAGTGCTTTGCGCTCTGATAGCGCTTTTACCATTGGGCCCCACATTGGTTTGCTCAATCTTTTTTGTTTGATAACAGAGAAATACAAATGCTTTAGGCAACATTCTGAACCGCGCATCAAGTGATAAGCAGCAGCTGTTCCGCGTCCAAGTACTATGCACATGCCGGCTTCTTGGAAGTCTTTCTGTGCGTTTTCCGGCAATCGACCAAAGGTTTCTCTGCCAAATATTCCAGAGATATCTTCGAACAAAAGGTCGGTATTGTATCTTCTTTCATCAGGGAAGAACGCGGATAATTCTTCTGCTTCGGCAAGTATAACTCTTTGTAGAACATTGATCTCCTCAAATAGTGCCTTGCCGTCGGGAGCCTCTAAGTTCGAACCATCTTTATATTTGTTGTCAAATTCCGCCTTCATTTCTTTGAGTTTTTTTGACGCATTGTTTGAAACTTTGAGATTTAGTTCTTCGATGTAACTAAATACTCGTTCCAAATTTTGTTGGATATATCCCTCTCCGATGTAGGGCAAACTATCCTCTGCATTGCTTCGAACGAAAAGCAATACTGCGCCAAAATGGATGTATTTTCTTAGATTGTTTTTTTCCAATCAAATCACCGCGCAAACTTCTTGTGCTTCAACCGCTTGGGCTCCAGCGCGTCCGGTCCCAGACGGCGTTTTTTGTCCTCTTCGTAGTCCTCGAAGTTGCCCTCGAACCACTCCACATGGGCATCGCCCTCGAAGGCCAGAATATGCGTGCAAATCCGGTCAAGGAAGAAGCGGTCGTGGGAGATCACCACGGCGCAGCCGGCGAAATCGACCAGCGCGTCTTCCAGTGCGCGCAGGGTTTCAACGTCCAGGTCGTTGGTTGGTTCGTCGAGCAGCAGGACGTTGCCGCCCTCTTTCAGCAGGCGGGCCATGTGGACACGGTTGCGCTCACCACCCGACAGTAGAGAGACCTTCTTCTGCTGGTCGCCACCCTTGAAGTTAAACGACGAGCAATAGGCGCGGGAATTGACCTGCGCGTCGCCCAGTTGGATGATCTCGGCGCCGCCGGTGATCGCCTCCCACACGGTGTCGTTGTCTTTCAGGTCGTCGCGGGACTGGTCGACATAGGACAGCTCGACCGTGTCGCCCAGCGTGATGGTGCCGCTGTCGGGCTGTTCCTGACCGGTGAGCATCTTGAACAGGGTCGATTTACCGGCACCGTTGGGGCCGATGACGCCGACGATGCCGCCGGGTGGCAGGGCAAAGTCCAGCCCTTCGATCAGTTGCTTGTCGCCCATGTGTTTCGACAGGCCCTCGACCTCGATCACCTTGCCGCCAAGGCGCTGGCCGTTGGGGATGACGATCTGGGCACGGGTCAGCTTTTCGCGTTCGGACTGTTCGGCCAGCTCATTATAGGCGTTAATCCGGGCTTTGGATTTGGCCTGACGGGCTTTCTGGCCCTGACGCATCCATTCCAGTTCGCGTTGCAGGGTCTTCTGCTTGGACTTGTCTTCGCGGGCTTCCTGCTCCAGCCGTTTGGCTTTTTGTTCCAGCCATGCGGAATAGTTCCCCTCGTACGGAATGCCGCGACCGCGGTCGAGTTCGAGGATCCAGCCGGTGATGTCGTCCAGGAAATACCGGTCGTGGGTGACGATCAGGATGGTGCCTTTGTAGTCGATCAGATGCTGCTGCAGCCAGGCGATGGTCTCGGCGTCCAGGTGGTTGGTCGGTTCGTCGAGCAGCAGCATGTCGGGCGCTTCGAGCAGCAGCTTGCAGAGCGCCACGCGGCGTTTCTCACCGCCCGAGAGGTTGGCAATGTTGGCATCGTCCGGCGGGCAGCGCAGCGCCTCCATCGAGACGTCGATCTGGCTGTCGAGGTCCCACAGGTTCTCGGCGTCGATCGCGTCCTGCAGGGTGGTCATTTCCTCCATCAGCTCGTCCGTATAGTTCTCGGCGATCTCCATGGCGATTTCGTTGAACCGGTCGACCTTGGCCTTTTTCGCGGCCACGCCCAGCATGACGTTCTCGCGGACGGTCAGCGATTCATCCAGTTGCGGCTCCTGCGGCAGATAGCCGACCTTGGCGCCTTCGGCGGCCCAAGCCTCACCGTTGAAATCGGTGTCGAGGCCCGCCATGATCTTCATCAGCGTCGATTTACCCGCGCCGTTGACGCCGACAACACCGATTTTCACGCCGGGCAGGAAGCTCAGGTGGATGTTTTCAAAGCACTTCTTGCCACCGGGATAGGTCTTGGAGACACCCTGCATGTGGTAGACATATTGATAGGCGGCCATGTCGCGTCCTCTGGGTCGGGGAAATCAAGTTGGAACGCTGGATATCCGAGGCGAGCGGGCGGGGCAAGCTGGTGGTTTTGTGAATTTTCTGTGGTCGTTTGATCCGGTAGAACCAACACGACAAGGAGTGGTGGGGTTTTGGCAGAACTTGCGGAACTGATTGCCGGTTGGGCGCAACCGGGCCGGGTGACATGGATTGGTTTACGTCCCGGCCGCAGAGCGGAAATGGATGGGCGCAACGAGGTTTGGGTATCAGCCGATGGGCTCGACGGCGACCGCAGCCGGGCGGGCAAGCGGGCGGTGACTTTGATCCAGCAGGAACATCTGGCGGCGATTGGCTCTTATCTGGGGCAAGGATCGGTTAAGCCTGAGATCCTGCGGCGCAATCTGGTGGTTTCTGGGATCAATCTGGCGGCGCTAAAGGGGCGGGAGGTGCAGGTCGGGGAGGCCGTTTTGCGCTTTACCGTGATATGCGCTCCGTGCAGTCGGATGGAGGAGGCGTTGGGCAAAGGCGGCTATTCTGCTGTGCGGGGGCATGGGGGATGGTGTGCCGAAGTAGTGCAACCGGGGCAAGTCAGGCTTGGCGATGTGGTGCAGCCGATTGATTGACAACACCTCTCAGTTCTGAACATCAGCAGAGGATGGAACGCAGTACCATTCCATATGCGGGGCCCGGGCAGGTCGTGGGGTTGTTCGGAGGGTCATTTGATCCTCCGCATCAAGGTCATGTGCATGTGACGCGCGAAGCGATGAAGGCGTTCGGGCTGGATCGGGTGTGGTGGCTGGTGTCTCCGGGGAACCCTCTTAAGGAGCGGGGGCCTGCGCCTTTGGCCCGGCGGATGGCGGCGGCGCTGGATGTGATGCAGCATCCGCGCGTTGAGGTCACGGATATCGAGGCTCTGACGGGCACGCGGGCGACGGCAGACACTCTGGCAGCGCTGCGGAGGCTTTATCCTCAGGTTCGGTTCGTCTGGCTGATGGGCGCGGACAATCTGGCGCAGTTTCACCGCTGGAAGGACTGGCGGCAGATCATGGACAGCGTGCCTGTGGGCGTTGTGGCGCGGCCGGGGGATCGGATCTCGGCGCGGATGTCTCCGGCGGCTCGGCTTTATGCCAAGTACCGTATCGACGGGCAGGCGCGGCATTTGCTGGGGCGGGCGGATGCTCCGGCGTGGTGTTTTGTGAACGTGCCGATGGTTGATGTCAGTTCGACCGAGTTGCGCAATCGCGGGAATTGGAGCGATGGGGTGTTGCCCGAATGACTCCACTTGACGCATAATCTTAATCAAGTGATTGTCTGCATTTAAGCTCTGGGATTCTAATAGACCCATGGTCGATCGAATTTCGCGTCGTTTGTTTCTGGGTGGATTAGGGGCGTCTCTGGTTCCGGGCGCAGGTCTGGCCGAGGCGCCTTCGGTGTCTCTGCGCCCTGTGCTGCGTGGCCCGCAGCCCAGCGGGGCCGAGCGACTGGTTCAGGCAGCGGGGCTGAAGGGCGAGGTTGTTTTCGCCGTGGCCGACGTGGAAACCGGAACGCCGCTGGAGGTGTTCGGCGAGGGCCAAAGCCTACCACCAGCCAGCGTCGCCAAGGCGCTGACCGCGCTTTATGCGCTGGATGTGCTGGGTCCGGAGTATCGGTTCGAAACGCGCTTGATCGCGGATGGACCGGTCGAAAATGGCATTCTGAAAGGCGACCTGATCCTTGCGGGTGGCGGTGATCCGCTGCTGGATACAGACGCGCTGGCCACAATGGCAGCCAATCTGCGCAAGGCCGGGATCACCGAGGTGAAGGGCGCGTTCAAGGTCTATGATGGTGCGCTGCCCTACGTCTTCAGCATTGATCCGGGGCAGCCAGATCATCTGGGCTATAGCCCGTCGATCAGCGGGATTTCCCTGAATTTCAACCGTGTGCATTTCGAGTGGAAACGCGAGGGCACCGGCTATGGTGTAACCATGGATGCGCGCAGCGCGAATTATACGCCTTCGGTAGATATGGCATCGATGCGAGTCGAGAGCCGCAGCCTGCCGATTTACACCTATCAGCCAAGCGCGCGACAGGATCGCTGGACCGTGGCCAAAGGCGCGCTAGGCAATGGCGGGGCACGCTGGCTGCCGGTACGCAAGCCTGCGCTTTATGCCGGAGATGTGTTCCGCACGCTGGCACGCGTGAATGGGATCGTGCTGGGCCGGGTGCAGGTGACGCGGCAAGCACCGCAAGGGACCGAACTGGTGGTGCATCAGAGCGATCCGTTGGAAAGCATCCTGAAGGGGATGCTGAGATATTCGACCAATATAACCGCCGAAATGGTGGGTTTGGCGGCCACCAAGGCGCGCGGGGTTGCGCCGCAGAGCCTTGAGGACTCGGCCGCAGAAATGAACCTATGGGCGGCAGAGCGTTTTGGCGCGGATGGGATCGCGATGGTCGATCATTCCGGACTTAGCGGTTCCTCACGTATGGCCCCCGCCGGTCTGGTCAATACGCTGGTGGCGGCGGGGCAGTCAGAGGAGCTGCGGCCGTTGCTTCGGTCCTTTACGCTGGCCGACAAAAACGGGCAGCCGGTCAAGGATCATCCGATCAAGGTCGACGCAAAAACGGGTACTTTGAACTTCGTCTCGGGTCTTGGCGGTTACATGACAACGGCAGATGGGGTGGATCTGGCGTTTGCGATCTTCACAGCCGACACCGCGCACCGCGCCACGATCCCGCGTGCGTCGCGCGAGCGCCCGGACGGCGCGCGGGCTTGGAACCGGCGGTCTCGCAAATTGCAGCGCAATCTGATTGAGCGGTGGGGTACGCTCTACGGCAGCTAGGTTGTATGCCGCGCCCGTGCCCCGCGTTCGATAGCGGCAGCGTGCAGGCGGTCGATGCTGAGCTCGTACCGGATTTCTTCCAGCAGGCGCAGTTCGGTTTCGGCCAGAGTGCCGTCAGCGGCGGCGACATCACAGGCCAGCGCGTAGGCGGTTTCGTTCAGGCGTTCGGGCAGGTTGTCACGGATCAGTCCGAAGAGGGCATCCAGCCCGTCAACCTGCTCAAACAAATCAAACACGATCTGCGAGACGCGGCGGGTTCGGTCGATATCGTAACCCGCGAACACCGGCAGCATGTTGACCGCGCCTTCGATCTTGACCAGCTCTGCAGTTCGGATGTTCTCGTCCGAGGCGGAAATCGCCACCATGATCGCCACAAGGCAATCCTGCGGGGACATCGGATGTGGGGTTTGCTCGGTCATGGTGTCGTCCTGAATGAAACGTTTGTTGCCGCACGATAGGAGCGGGTGCAAGGAGGTTCAACTGGTAGTTTTGGGGTGCAATGAATGCGATCGGTGAGGGTGGGTGATTTCGGCTGTGATGTAAACGCCCGTTGAAAACTCAATCTGACATCGGCGTTTCATTATGCGGACCAATAGTTATGGTGCAAAAGAGGTGAGATCGGCTCGTACTCTTGGATTAAATCTATGCCAGCAGTCCAATGAACTCACCACACAAAGTTATTTCGTTTTCGGAGAACAACTTGACCAATCATATAACTCTTAGAGATGGCAGAACGCTTGCATTCAGCACTTACGGCGATCCAGATGGAACGCCAGTGATTTTCAGCCATGGGTTTTCCGACTCTCACGTAATTCGTCATCCTGACGACAGTCTGACCGCTTCGCTCGGCGTACACTGGATTTCCGCCGACGAACCGGGTGTTGGAGGGTCGAGCCCGAAGAAGGATCGGAGAATGGTGGATTGGGGCGCTGATATGGAGGATCTGGCGGATCAACTTGGCCTCGATACATTCAATGTAGCGGGCCATTCCGGAGGCGGCCCCCACGCTTTGGCTGTAGCATTTCACATGCCTGAACGTGTGCGTAAAGTTGCGCTCGCTTCTCCTGTGGCACCATTCGATGAGCCCGGTGTCACCAAGATGCTGGTACTGAAGGATCTGAAAACCATCGCAAAATTGCGCCACCTGAGCTTACTGATCCGATGGGCAGAGCGTATTGGCGCTAATAGTGCTTTGAAAGACATCCCTTCATATGTGGAGTCTGTCGTTGACCAAATGCCCAATGAAGCCAGAACAATGCTCCGCAATCCAGAGCAGCAAGCCTTGTTCGAAGAGAACTTTCGTCTTGGTTATCTGCAACACGAGGAAGGAGTTTTCGAAATGACGATGGCCCTTTGGGACTGGGGCTTTTCGCCAGGTGACATCCAGCAACCGGTGGAAATGTATTATGGTACGGCGGACGACATTATCTCGCCGGATATGCCGCGACACCTTTGCTCCGAACTTCGCGACTGCACAGCGCATGAGTGGTCGGGTGCGGGACATTATGGCTTTGTGGATCGCGAGCGGTGGACCGAATTTGTCGGCGCGGTCGCTAGTTTGTCTTAGCAAGTCAAAGGCGGCAATCCCACGTTGCGGATATTCGTAATTCAGAGCAGATATTGATGGCATGGTATTCATGCTCATAGAGGCATGAAAATCACCACCCTTTATTGACTCATACTGCACCTGCACAATAACAGGGGCCGGTCCGGGCGCATGGGGTGTCTGGCACGTTTCCCGATGGAGTATCCAAATGTCTGACCTGCGTGAAACCGCGATGACGTCCAAGGCGTGGCCGTTTGAAGAGGCGCGGCGGTTGCTCAAACGGTATAAGCATGGCGCTCCGGAGAAGGGATATGTGCTGTTTGAGACGGGCTATGGCCCCTCAGGTCTGCCGCATATCGGCACCTTTGGTGAGGTCGCGAGGACCACGATGGTCAAGCGCGCGTTTGAGGCGCTGTCGGATATCCCGACCAAGCTGATCTGTTTCTCGGACGATCTGGATGGGATGCGGAAAGTGCCCAGCAATGTGCCGAACCCCGAGGCGCTGCAGGATTATCTGCAATGTCCGCTGACCTCGGTGCCGGACCCGTTTGGTGAATATGACAGCTTTGGTGAGCATAACAATGCGATGCTGCGCCGGTTCCTCGATACTTTCGGGTTCGAGTATGAGTTCTATTCGGCGCGCGAGTTTTACCGCTCGGGCCAGTTCGACGAGATCCTGAAGCGCGCCGTTGAGAAGTATGACGACGTGATGGCCATCATGCTGAAAAGCCTGCGCGAAGAACGTCAGCAGACCTACTCGATCTTCCTGCCGATCCATCCCGAGACCGGGCGGGTTCTGTATGTGCCGATGAAGAAGGTTTGCGCCGATACCTACACTGTCACCTTCGATGACGAGGATGGCAAGGAATGGACGCTGCCCGTGACTGGCGGCAATGTGAAGCTGCAGTGGAAGCCTGATTTTGGCGCGCGCTGGGCCGCTTTGGGCGTTGATTTCGAGATGTATGGCAAGGAACATGCCACTAACGAAAAGATCTATGACGCGATCTGCCGGGCCTTGGGCGGTCGTGCGCCGGAACATTTCAGCTATGAACTGTTTCTGGATGAGAACGGCCAGAAGATTTCGAAGTCGTCGGGCAATGGTGTTTCGATCGATGAATGGCTGACCTATGCGCCCACCGAGTCGCTGGCCTATTTCATGTATCAAAAGCCCAAGACCGCGAAGCGGATGCATTTCGATGTGATCCCAAAGGCGTATGATGAATATCATCAACAGTTGCGGGCCTATCCGGGACAGGACCTGAAGGCGCAGCTGAACAATCCGGTGTGGCATATCCACGGTGGGAATGTGCCCGTATCCACGCTTATGGTTCCTTTTGCGATGCTGTTGAACCTAGCGTCTGTTTCGGGGGCCGAAGACAAAGAGGCGCTGTGGGGCTTTATCCGCCGCTATGCGCCTGAAGCCACTGCCGAGACGCACCCCGATTTGGATCAAGCGGCGGGCTTTGCGGTGCGGTATTTCAACGATTTTGTCAAACCGACGCGCAAGCACCGCGCGCCGACAGAGCAAGAGCACGAGGCGCTGGAGGCGTTGAAGGCGGCGTTGGAAGCCTATGATGGCCCGATGGAAGACGAGGCACTGCAATCGGTGGTCTATTCCATCGGGCGCGAGCGGTTTGATCCGATGCGCGGCTGGTTCACGGCGCTTTATGAGGTGCTGCTGGGGGCGTCGCAGGGTCCTCGGTTCGGTGGGTTCATCGCGCTTTATGGCGTACCGGAGACGATAGCTCTGATCGACAAGGCGCTGGCCGGAGAACTGGTCTGATTTGACCTGATCCCGTGTGGGGCTACTCTTGATTCAGGAGGTGGCCCCATGCGTCGACTATTGCTTGCCCTATCCCTGAGTGCCGGACTGGCATCCGGAGCTTTTGCTCAGAGTGACGAGATCGAGGCCAATATCTCGGCCCAGATACAGGCGTTCAAGGCGGATGACTTTGCCACCGCGTTCACTTTTGCCAGCCCGAATATCCAGCGCATGTTTGGCGACCCGGATAATTTCGGGGTCATGGTTCGGCGCGGTTATCCGATGGTCTGGCGGCCAGCGGAGGTGCGGTTTCTGGAACTGCGCGAGGTCGCCGGGAACCTGTGGCAGAAGGTCATGATCACCGATGGCGAGGGTCGCGTGCATTTGCTGGATTACCAGATGATCCAGCAAGAGGGCCTTTGGAAGATCAATGGCGTGCAGTTGCTGGGTAATTCTGACCCGGCGGCCTGAGGCAACACCACCGTCACGGTGGTAAGAGCCGCGATTAATCCCTTTTCGATACTCAGACCCATGCGCTTGGGCTCAGGGCCCGGGCGGTATCGGGTTTTGGCGCGCGTGCTTGGCGCGATTGGGAAAGGGATTTTACATGAACAAGGCAATCACCGACGGCATCGTGTTCATGCCGCCCGCCTATGCGGCTGGTCTTGGGGTCTGGTCCAGCGGCGACGGCACGCCGGGCTCTCCGACCTATGAGGGGTCGGGCACGGGTGTGTTTGTTCCTGCGGATGCGGATTTTGCAGGCTGTCTGGAGATTTACAAGACGGCAGAACCGCAGCGGCTGCGGTATATGGGGCAGACGCCCTTGTTGCCGGGCTGCTATCTGCAGATCAAGGCGCGGGTGAAGGCGATCAGTGGGCCATTGCCCGAGGTGCGGATCGCGGGCTGGGCCGGTGGTGCCGGAGATGCGCATGTGGACGGGTTGGTCGAGCAGGGCTCGGCGGTGCAGCTGACCGGCTATGGCACCGTCCATGAGGTAACGGCCATCGTGGGCACGGGGCTGCGCCCCGGTGTGGATATGCCGTGGGGCAATGCGGCGCTTTACGGTCACTTTGGTCTGGATATCGAAGGCACCAACGGCGCGGTGGTGCGGGTGGATGATATCGAGATCGCGGATGTGACCTCGGTCTTCCTGCGCGACATGATCGGTTTGGTCGATGTGCGTGATTTTGGGGCGGTCGGGGATGGTGTCACCGATGACTCGGCAGCGTTTGAGGCAGCGGATCAGGCGGCGAACGGTCGCAAGGTTTACGTGCCGCAGGGTGAGTTCCGGCTGGAAGAGAACACCAATATGGCGTCCGAGATCTCGTTCGACGGAACTGTCACGATGCCGATCGACAAGATGCTGCTGCTGACCAAGAATTTCGATCTGCCCACCTATATCACCGCCTTCGGCGATGAAATGCTGGCGTTCAAGAAGGCGTTTCAGGCGCTGCTGAACAGCTCGGACCATGAATCGCTGGATCTGGGCGGGCGCAAGATCGCGGTGACCGAGCCCATCGATATGGCAGCGGCTGTGCCGAACCGGACGGGCTATGCCACCCGTCGCGTGGTGCGCAACGGGCAGTTTGACGTCAAAAGCAGCTCGACCTGGGATACCGAGACCTTCACCTCGATCGCGACCTACAGCCCGTCTGATCCTGATACGCTGACCAACGTGGCCAATGTGGCGAATATACCGGTGGGTTCGCTGGTCACCGGCAGCGGGGTCGGGCGTGAGGTTTATGTGCGGTCGAAAAACGAAAGCACCGGTGAAATCACGCTGAGTGCGCCGACTTATGATGCCGCAGGGACGCAGACCTTCACCTTCACATCGTTCAAGTACCTGCTAGATTTCAGCGGTTTCAGTGCGCTGCAGAAGTTCAACATGGAAGGGATCGAGTTCCAGTGTAACGGTCGGTGCAGCGCGATCCGGTTGTCTCCGGGCGGGAACACTTTTGTACTGAAAGACTGTTTCATCAGTCGCCCGAAGGACCGGGGTATCACATCAATCGGGCGCGGATGTCAGGGGATGCTGATCGATGGCTGTCAGTTCCTATCGACCGAGGAAAGTCTGGACGTGCCGGACCGAAGCTCAATCGCGCTGAACGCCAATGCCAACGACGTCAAGCTGCGCCACAACCGGGCCACGCGGTTCCATCATTTCGCGGTGCTAAGTGGGGACAACAATCTGGTGCTGGGCAACCACTTCTTCCAGGGCGACAACGTCGCGAACGGGGTGCGCAACGCTGGGTTGGTGATCATCGGCGGCTATAACAGTTCGTCCATCGCCGAGAACTATGTCGATAACTGTTTTATCGAATGGACCAACGAGCACGATGCCAACCCGGATTATTTCACCAGCTTCTCGTTCAGCGCGCTGAGCATCACGGATAACATCTTTTATGCCAGCGATGTTGCCCCCTGGTTCAGCTATCTGGTGATCCGCCCCCATGGCACGGGGCATTTCTTGAACGGGCTGACCGTCACCGGCAACAAGTTCCGCGTCAACAACGTGCGGATCGACCGAGTGGACCGGGTCGATACCAGTTTTGCCGATCTTGATCCGGAAAGGCACAAGAGGGTGTGTTTCGAGAACAATACGTTCCACGGCATCGATACGCCTTGCGCCAATCCATTGCGGCTGCAGCACACGCAAAGCTCACCGTCATCAGCCTGGACCGTCAGTTCGCAGGGCCAATTGCCGTTCGGGGGCAGGGCGCGCGGGTGTGATGCGGTTGTTGCCCTGGGAAGCCTCAGGACATCGTTGAATGCGGTGCGCTATACCGCGCCATATGTCGAGTTGCGACAGGGATCGGGCCAGAGCGATATCCGCCTGCGCTGGTCCGAAAGCTTGCGTGGTGCGGTTTCGACCATTCTGCGGATTGATACCTGATTGATGTGGTGGGCCGCCTGAATGTAGGCGGCCCATCTTTAATAGCTGCGCCACAATCCAAATTTGATCCCGATGTTATCATCAGCCGAATTGCGCTCGGCACCCAGAATCCAGGTGAGTCTGCCCGTCTTTGGGCGATACATCAGCGAAGGTCGCACCCTCCAGTACCATGGTCGGTCCGAAACATAAGAAGTTTCGATCTGCAGGAGCGGGTCAAACCGTCGACCCGAGGACAGACCGGCCGTGAAATCCAATTTGCGGATCACTGCCTCATGGGTGCGGTTTTCGAGCGCTGCGTCGACATTGATCCATCCGCCTCCCAATCCGGTTTGAATGCTTTTGCCGTAGGAAAGTGTTGCTTTGTACATTGCCCAACTACTGTACTGGCGATGGTGCGCGCCAACGCCGAACTCGGCCGCCAGACGCCCTGCTGACCCCATGTCTGCAACCGGCACGCGTGCAAAGACCAGCGCGTGCCCATACAAATCCTGATGCTCCTCGGCATCCAGTCCGATCGTGAGTTTCGGCCGCAATCCCCACTCGGTATAAAGCGAGGATTTGTACTTGTAGACGTCTTCCTCTTTGAAAGCGGTCACAGATAACGCGGTGAAGCTTGACCCCTTCTCGCGGAGCCACGCACCGGACCATGCCGGAGTGCACACCATGAAAAGCAGCGGAATGACGAGAACCAGACGAGCCATGGGGGCAGCATCGGCAGACATGGTTAACGGATGGTTAGTTTCTTGTTCATCTTTGAGAAAGATTTTTTGATCCAAAAACATTGTCTATGTGCAGGAAAAGGGTGGCGTTTTCAAAAGCTGTGCTAGGCTCGGGTCAGCTATAAAGGAGGAGCCTTATGCCGCAGATTTCCAAAACCAACAGCTATCAGACTGTCATCACCACCTTCGAGATGACCCCCGGAACCTGCCAGGACCTTCTTGAGGCGCTGACCGATGCTTATGCCGAGTTCATTTCGAAACAGCCGGGTTTCATTTCAGCCGGATTGCATGTGAATGATGCCCAGACGCGGATTGCCAATTATTCACAATGGGAGCGCCGCGAGGATTTCCTGGCGATGTTGCGCACACCGGAGATGCGAGAGCGGAATCGCAGGGTTAACGAGCTGTGCAAGAGCTTTGAACCAGTGATGTACGACGTCGCCGAGACATTCGGTGAGACCTGATCTGAGTCAATGCACGGCCGCCACCGGTCGCGCAGTATAGCGGCACAACTACGGAGGCGCGAGCCATGTATCATAACATTCTTGTTCCCATTTCCTTTGATGCCGAACGGGACAGCTCGGCAGCGTTGAAGCTGGCAGAACTACTGTCGACGCCCGAGGCTGCGGTTACGCTGCTGCATGTGGTAGAGCACATTCCGGATTATGCGATCTCGTACATGCCTGCCGAGTATCTGTCCGAAGCCCGCAAGGCCATTCAGACCGAGCTTGATGCTCTGGCGGCGCGCGTCCCGAATGCGAAGGGGCTGGTGGTTGAAGGCCATTCCGGGCGAACGATTCTGGACTGGGCCGAAGTGAATAAGCCCGACCTGATCATCCTGGCTTCGCACCGCCCGGGGATGCAGGACCTGTTGTTGGGTTCAACCGCGACCCATGTGGTGCGCCACGCCAAATGTGCCGTGCATGTGGTGCGATAAGGTCGAGCTTTTTCCAAGCCGACCCCGATTGCGGCCATGGCTTTGCCACATACCGCGTGTAAGACCTATGGCATGACAACCGGGAAACAAACGAAAGACACCGATCCGAACCCTCGTCTTACACGGCGGCAACGGCGGGCAGACGCGTTGCGCAGGCAGGCTCTGTCCCCGGTGCGTATTCTACTGATGGTGCTGGCCTTGCCCTTAACCACAGGAATGATCGCAATCGGTGTCTACCTGCGCGTTTCAGACTACGAACGTCATGAAGCGGTGATCCATCTGGTGGCGCTGGCTGGGTGTGATGCGGTGGAGATGCTGGGTTTCGGGCCTTTTCGCGAAGGAAGGCCCGGATATCATAAGCGCAATGACCCCGATGGCGATGGTGTCGCCTGTGGCTCGTTTGCCTTGCAGAAACCACGCAATGTCGCGATGCCGGGAGATATCCAAGCCAATCCCCGGAATCTTCAGACCCCGAAACAGCGCACTGTCGGAACGGCAAAGTTTTTGAAGCCTTGAATCGGTGGGGGGCGAAATCTTGAAAAGATTTCGGGGCGCTTTCTTTTCAAGAAAGCGTTGCGTGGCTCAGGTGAGCCAACGCACGGGTGCGCGGTTGCAGAAGATTACGATCTGGCCCGAGTTTTCCGCCACTTGATAACCGCGACGATTGATTTCGGCCATAAAACGCTCCATCCCGGCAAAGCGCTCTATATCGCGCGCCTTGCGACGGATTACGCCACCTTGCTGCACCGCCTTGGAGGCGAATAGATCACGGAGCCAAACCTCAGGCGAGAGGGGAGAATTACAGTTATACATCACCTATGATTTGGCGCAGCTAGGTTAATGCCGGGTAAAGAAAGTTGCGCCCGCAAAGCGGGTCTTGCCTTGTCCTGACCAGAGCGCCACAGTCGCCGCGATGACTCGTGATGAATTCAATGCCTTTTGCTCGGACCTCAAAGCCACCAGCCATGTCGTGCAGTGGGGCAACGCAGATGTCTGGAAAGTAAGCGGCAAAGTCTTTGCCATCTGTGGTTGGAACGACGGAAAGGATGCGTTTACCTTCAAGGCTACCGATCTAGCCTTTGAGGTCCTCGGAGATGAGCCAGGTATCCGCCCAGCGCCTTATCTGGCATCGCGAGGTATGAAATGGCTGCAGGTTTACGATGAACGTGGCATGAGCGACGCGTCGCTGCGAGATCATATTGTAATCTCATACGATCTGGTCGTAGCTAAGCTGACCAGAAAGGCGCGGGCAGAGCTGGGCCTTTAAGGCGGTCAGTCTTTCATGGCGTGCAGCAGCTCAAGCAGTTTTTTCCGGTCATCATCGTCGGCATAGTCTCCGCTGGCCAGCCGTTCGGCGATGCTCAGGCGCAGACGGTCATGTTGTGTGCGAACCTCTTCGCCCGCCGTTTCAGCGAGGGTCTTCATGATCACTGCCACCGCCTGCTGCCGTTTGGTGGTGGGATTGGCGATGTAGTCCACAAGGCTTTGCTGTCCGGAATCAAGGATGTTTTCGGCCAGATCACGCAGTTGATCCCCATTTGGAAGCAACGGCGTAGGGGCATCTTGCGGTGGCAGAATCTCAGGCGGGTTGCGCGGGGTTTCCGCTAGCGCATTGGTGCCGTCAACAAAGGCTTCGGTGATCATCCGCGTGATCCTGATCGCGCGCGGATCTTTAAACAAAGTCGAGGCAATAGCTACGCCGTAGTCGGTATAGACCCACGGATTGACCCGTCGGCCACCGCGGCCTTCGGGTTTTGAGATCACATTCTGTGATTGCAAATCCGCGACCTCAGCGTCGGAAAGCTGAAAGCGGTAGCCTTCGAACAGATCCTTATTGCGCGAGACGGCCTGATTGAAGGCGCTGACGGATTTTCCGTAAAACTGCGCCAGATCTTCTGCCAGAACCACGCGTACACCGCGCACCCGATGAATGGCGTTTTGGACCTCTTGAGGGCTGGGCAGGTTTTCCGGGTTCGTCATCATATCCGTTTGGAATCACAATTTGTGATTTCAAACGTGACGCAGGGCGCGCTGGGCTGCAAGTTTGAACTGCAGGTAGGTTCAATGTCTCTTGCCGAGAGGTCTGCCAGATTCGGCCAATACCCTGATGGAAATAACCTTTTTGAAAGAACAAGCTTGCCCCCTATCAAGTTGACAATCCTAATGGATTGACTGATACAAACGGAACAAGACCGGGCCGTTAGCTCAGCTGGATTAGAGCAGGGAACTTCTAATTCTCAGGTCGGGGGTTCGAGTCCTCCACGGCTCGCCATTTTTTCAGATGTTTTTCGAAACGGGGCAAGGGTACGGCCCTTATATCTGAATTCAAAGCGGTCGGTCAGACTGCACCAAGCGGGTGCTTTCAGCTTTTCCCTCAGTGTTTTGGGCTGAACGTAAGGTCCAACCGCATAAACGCGCTGTTTGGATCGGCGTCATAGCCGTAGATCGGACCGCAATAGGAATATCCCAATGTTTCATATAGCTTGCGTGCTGCGTCATATTCCGAGAGATGATTTGCGCCAGTTTCCAGGACAAGTGCGGAAACGCCCTCGGCTCGGGCCAGATCGGCAAGATGGTTCATGATCACACGCGCCAATCCTCGGCCGCGCGCAGCAGCAACCACGTGCACCGATTTAACTTCGGCAGTGCCATCCGGCAGCGCCTTAAGCGCACCACAACCCAAGGGCTTACCCGCCTCATAAATAGCCCAAAAGCGAATGCCCGGCTCGCGCAGGGCATCAATGTCCAGCGTATGATTTGAGGTTTGCGGTGTCGCGTCCCAGCTATGGGCGAGATGCGCTTGAATGATCGGGCGCAGATCCTTGGCGCCGGGGTCTGCTTGGCGGATGTCGATCATTCACAGGGCCTTGTCAGTGGGTCCAGGGAGCGCGCCGGTCAGTGGCGAAATTCTCACCATAGCCGCGCGCCCGCAGGTTCGGCTTGCGCTCGTGCGGCTCGCATACCTGCGCGTCGATGCCGTTGTCTTTGGCATAGTCCAGCGCCTCTTCCTTGGTATCGAACTTCAGACGCACCTGCGTTTGGGTGTCATTGGACGAGGTCCAGCCCATCAGCGGATCGACCTCACGCGCAGAAGCCGGGGCGTATTCCAGAACCCATTTGCGGGTTTTGGCCATCCCCGAGGTCATCGCGTTTCGCGAAGGCTGGTAAATCCGTGCGCGCATGTCGCCTCTCCGTACTCACTTGGCTGAAGCCGTTTATGCGTCAGAGCGCGCGCCGGGACAAGATGACAATTGTCGCGGGTCGCATGGACTGCCTAATGACAGGTATTGTCATTAGTTCGGGGTAGAAAGCGCGCAGACATAAAAGGACAGCAGGATGCTTCACCAAGAACGCCACCTCGACATCAACGCCCGACCCAATGAGATTTGGGCCATCCTCCGCCGCTTTATGCATATCGATGAGTTTGCCCCGCAGGTGATATCGGTTGATGCTTTGACTGCCGGATCGGATGGTGTTGGGTCACAGCGCCGGTGTCACTTCGCGAACGGCACATCATTGGTCGAAGAGGTGATGGATTGGCAGGTTGACCGCGGCTACGCCGTGCGGTTGTCGCAGATGGCGATGCCTCTGCGCGAAGCACAGGCGGCGATTGCCATCACACCGCTGTCCGACACGCGCAGCCGTGTTATCTGGAGTATGGATTTTCGTATGAAATATGGACCGTTGGGCTGGCTAATGGGACAAACCCTGTTGAAGATGATGATGGGTCGCGTACTGGCCGAGAACCTGTCGGCCTTGGCGGCGAAGGTTCAAACGCACCCCGACGCCCAACCCCGGACCGCTTAGCTGAAAATGAATCCAGATCAGCCCTTGCAGATGGACAAAATAAGAACAAATGTAGGGGCCTGACCCGGAGCCCGCCCATGCCTTATGCCTATTCCGACAAGACTCAACTGACCGCAGACGACGTGCGCGCGCGCCTGAAACTGGAGGGCGGCAAGCAGTTCGTCATGCACACCGAGTTCGCCCCGGCTGGCGACCAGCCGACGGCGATCAAAGAGCTGGCAGGCGGTGTGAATGATGGTGAGCGAGATCAGGTCCTGCTGGGTGCGACCGGGACGGGCAAGACCTTCACCATGGCCAAGGTGATTGAAGAAACGCAGCGGCCTGCGATCATCCTGGCGCCAAATAAGACGCTGGCAGCGCAGCTGTACGGGGAATTCAAGGGCTTCTTCCCAGAGAACTCGGTCGAGTATTTCGTTTCCTATTACGACTATTACCAGCCAGAAGCCTATGTGCCGCGGTCGGACACGTACATCGAGAAAGAATCGCAGATCAACGAACAGATCGACCGGATGCGCCACTCGGCCACGCGGGCGCTGCTGGAACGCGATGACGTGATCATCGTCGCCTCGGTCTCGTGCATCTACGGTATCGGTTCGGTCGAGACCTATGGAGCGATGACACAGGATCTGAAGGTGGGTCATGAGTATGACCAGAGGCAGGTGATGGCTGATCTGGTTGCCCAACAGTACCGCCGCAACGATCAGGCTTTCCAGCGCGGGTCCTTCCGGGTGCGTGGCGATTCCCTGGAAATCTGGCCGGCCCACCTTGAGGACCGTGCTTGGAAATTCTCGTTCTTCGGCGAGGAACTGGAAACCATCACCGAGTTCGACCCGCTGACCGGCGAACGCGCGGCAACGATGGAGCAGGTGCGGGTCTATGCGAATTCGCACTACGTCACGCCGAAGCCAACGATGAATCAAGCGATCATTGGGATCAAAAAGGAACTCCGCATCCGGTTGGATCAGCTGGTCGGCGAGGGCAAGCTGCTGGAAGCTCAAAGGCTGGAACAGCGTACGAACTTCGATCTGGAAATGCTCGAGGCCACCGGCGTTTGTAACGGGATCGAGAACTACTCACGCTACCTCACGGGCCGTGCGCCGGGCGAACCGCCGCCAACCCTGTTCGAATTCATTCCGGACAACGCGATTGTCTTCGCCGACGAGTCCCATGTCAGCGTCCCGCAGATCGGCGGCATGTACCGTGGCGACTATCGGCGCAAGTTCACGCTGGCGGAACACGGGTTCCGCCTGCCATCCTGCATGGACAATCGCCCGCTGAAGTTCGAGGAATGGGACGCCATGCGCCCGCAATCCGTCTTTGTCTCGGCCACCCCGGCGAAGTGGGAGATCGAACAGACCGGCGGTGTCTTCACCGAACAAGTGATCCGCCCCACGGGTCTACTGGACCCAGAGGTTGAAATCCGCCCGGTGTCGATGCAGGTGGACGACCTGCTGGACGAGGTGCGCAAGGTGGCCGCCAACGGATTCCGCACGCTGGTGACAACGCTGACCAAACGCATGGCCGAGGACCTGACCGAATACCTGCACGAACAGGGCATCAAAGTGCGCTACATGCACTCGGACATCGACACGCTGGAACGCATCGAAATCCTGCGCGACTTGCGGCTGGGGGCATTCGACGTGCTGGTCGGGATCAATCTGCTGCGCGAAGGGCTCGACATCCCAGAATGCGGGCTGGTCGCCATTCTGGACGCGGATAAAGAGGGTTTCCTGCGCTCGGAAACCTCACTGATCCAGACCATCGGCCGCGCCGCGCGCAACGCCGATGGGCGGGTGATCATGTATGCCGACAAGATCACCGGCTCGATGGAGCGCGCTTTGGGCGAGACCAACCGCCGCCGCGCCAAGCAGCTGGCCTATAATCAGGAACATGGCATCACCCCGGAGACGGTGAAAAAGAATGTCGAGGACGTTCTGGCCGGTCTCTACGAAGGCGATGTCGACATGAACCGCGTCACCGCCACCATCGACAAACCGATGCACGGCGCGAATTTGGAAGCGCACTTGGACGGGCTGCGCGAGCAAATGCGCAAGGCCGCCGAGAATCTTGAATTCGAAGAAGCCGCCAACATCCGGGATGAGATCAAACGTCTGGAAGCGGTCGATCTGGCCGTCGCCGACGACCCCATGGCGCGCCAATGGGCGGTCGAGAAAGCCTCGGAAGCCGCCGTGAAATCGCGGGGGAGGTCAACGGCTGGTAGGCCGGGGCAGCGGGGCGGGAATGTGAAGAGAAGGAAGAGATAATGCCTGAGGGCACCAGTGTTACCATTGCAGGAGATTGGGCAAAACCTGCGAATACTCTGATACAAAAGGTCTCTGAAGCAATTGGAGCGGGCTTCACACCTCGACAGATTCGGAGAGTTGCCAAATCAGAAGCCGATGCGAAAATCATTTCCGCAGAAGCCGATCAGAAGTGTCGCGAACTTGTATTGGCGGCTGATTTACAACCAACTGATACTGCGGTTCGCGCAATGCGTCGGATGGTCGGTGAGGAGATTAGAAAACAGTACAACATTGAAAACATAGTACGGATGGCCGCAGAGAAAATTAAAGACAGCGCCAAGCCTAATGAAATCGAAGATGATTTTGTGGTGGAGCTTTTTGACAAAGCAAAAAACACCTCAAACCCCGATATGCAATCGCTTTGGGCGTCTTTGCTTGCCGGTGAAGCAGATAGACCCGGTCGATTTGGCAAACGCACTGTTGCCGCAGTTTCAGAACTGGACCGCAGAGATGCAGAGCTTTTTACTCTATTTTGCTCATGTTGTTGGATGTTTGGTTCCACGCTGAACGCACTGCTAACAAAATCAGTGCAGGAGTTGTTTAACGCGCGCGGATTGAAATTCACTGATTTAGCCCATCTTGATGCAATCGGATTAGTACGGTTTGATCATTTTTCTGGTTTTAGTTGGGGTGATCAAAATGCTAAACCTCCCGTCGCATTTGTGCTTCACTATTTTGGCTCGAAGATGACCGTGACCGTTAAGAGTGCTCAACCGAGCATCAATACCGGAAGTGCCATGCTTACAAGTGTCGGTCGTGAACTAGCAGAGATTTCCGGCGCTATCCCTGATGTGGAACTGCGCGACGCAGCAGTATCTGATATTTCTGAAGCTGACTGCGAGATTTCATCAGAGTTTAAACCGGGAGAATTAGTATAAGCAATCAAGCATAGGATGGGTTTCCAAACCATCGCACTTCGGTCACGTAAACGCATGATGGGTTAAAACCCCATCCTACGAACCGCGCCAAAAAACGGGCGAGGAAATCCCCGCCCTGCCAATCACCCCTTATCCCAATGGGCAACCACATCATACCCAACCGGCGTTGGTGGGCCTTCCAGATACTCCGCAAACTGACCCCAAATCTCGGCCACTTTGGGCGCGTTTGCGTTCGAGGTTTCCTCGCTTTCCACAACCGAGATCACAAAGCCTGTGCCATCCTCGTTTATCGCATTGGTGAAACTGTGCATGCCTGGCATGCCCATGATTTCGGATTTCAAAGTGTTCAGAAAGCGTAGGATGGGTGCTCGCACCCATCTCACCCGTGACTATACAACAACCGATAAAACCCTCTCAGATCACGGTGCCAACGTCTTAGAAGTCAAACAGCTCATCCAGAAAGCCGCCGCGTTTCTTCTTTTTACGGTATCCGTGATCAGATCGGTCATCATAACCCCGCTGCGGCGGTGGCGGCGGCGTATGGTCGGCAGAGCGATCGATGATCTTGTCCAGTTCTCCACGGTCCAGCCACACGCCACGACATTGCGGACAATAATCAATCTCGACCCCGCTCCGCTCGGTGATTACCAGCTGAGTTCCATCAATCGGACATTGCATCAGACGCTCTCCTTTTTCTGTCCTGAACAGATGGGAGCGCGCGCAGGGTTTTTCACCCTACTGCGACCGCACGTCCCGCTATGGGCAAAGCTGTAGGGCAGAGTTGACCCGGTCCCGCGCTGCCCCCTTCAGCATTGGAATTCACAAATTGAGGCTCCAAATGGTTGCCATGACGAACCCTAAGAAATTTCTCAGCAGCTGATGGGTGCATAGACCCATTGTCTCTGCCTTCGAGCCCTCAATGCTGGGTTGGATACTCCCCAAAACGCGATGGAAATGTGCTTAGGGCTCACCTCAAAACGCAGGCGAAACCCAAACGTGAATTGGTCTAACGAGATGCGTGCTACGAGACCGCAGAACGACCCGAGTTTGGACAAAATTCCGCCCAAAATCGTCAATAGCCGCCGCAGTGCAACAGATCGAATACAGATTGGAAATCAATGAAAAAGGCAGCTCTTCTTCTTGCCCTATTGCCCGCAGCCGCAGTCGCTGAGGAGCGAGTGTTTGAATGTGAGGCACCGGATGCGGAACACCCGGAAATGGCCGCTCGGCTTGTGAAGTATGATGGCCAGCAAAAGGGCCACATCACGATCGGGGATATCGACAAGGATGTGGATGTGTTTCCCGGTCTCGACACCCTGACCTATCTGTATGTCGGTGAGGATTACACGCTGAATTACAACGTTCACCCTGAGAAGGGCACGTTCGACTACTCTGCCTCGGGCAGCAAGTCAGGATGGGGCAAGGGAACGTGCGTAGAGACCACGGGCCAATAATGGCGTTCGAATAGAATGGTTTAAGGCGCGGTCGGGACGGCAGTCTGGTCGCGCCTTTGCTTTTGTTCCGAGATCAAGTTCGCACAGCTGATCCAAGCATTTGCAACATAATTACGAGCCAAGGCGGAACTTGGTCGGTGTCATTCCGGTCTGGCCCCTGAAAAAGCGTGTGAAATGGGATTTGTCGGAGTAGCCGAGCATTAGACCGATCTCAGCTATTGTCATTTTGTCTTCTCCGAGGTGTTCCTTGGCGACATCGACACGCAGCCGTTTGATTTCGCGGGGCAGCGTTGTGCCTTGCTGCTGAAGCGCCTTAAGAAACCGTTCCGGCTGTATTCCCAACAACCCGGCCACAACCTCTGGTCCCAAATCGGTTTCATCCAGCTTATCGCGTAAAACAGATCGCAAAGCAGCTACTACGGTTACTTCTTCATCTTGTCGCGGTGAGGCGATGGGCTTGGCAGAGCCCTCAGAGACATGGTGCAAAAACAACCATTCCACGGGAAAACTAATTTGCATTCCGGGATCGGTCCCAAGGCCAACCTCGATCCCTTTGTAGTCGATAGGCAGACCGTTGATGTATCTGCTTTCCCATCGCACACGCGAAGAATCCCAGGCATCCCCGACGACGGTCTGCAATAGGCGTACATAGATTGCGGCACCAAAACCGGTCACCTGAATCGGCGGTACAGTAGGCTCTTGTTGTCTTTCGATTCGATAAGTCGCTTTGTCCGCTTCTACGACAAGGCTGTGTCGCACAGAATTGGATTCCTGCGGTACAAGCCCCACGAAACGGGTAAAGAACTCGAACAGCGTCTTTGTCGATTGCAGGGCCTGAGCGAACGGAGGCCACTCTTGCAGGTCAAACGTCTCCCCTACTTTCAGTCCAAGGTATCGATCTCCTGACACTTCTGAGAAGGCGTTTACCAAACCGTAGACCAACTCTGAGTGCACGAACACGGCTGGGTCAGACAACAGTCCGGCTTTCAGGCCGACCTGATCCAATGCTGGTTGCGGATTGATCTTACGTTCGGTGAGATATTGCAGGAACGGAGCAGCTAAGGAGAGGCGAATAAAGCCCTCGCTATGCTCTTGAGAGGTGGAGTTGAAAGGCAAGCTCGTCACCCTCGTTTGGATTAGTTTTACAATGTGGCCATTTTTGCGATCACATTCGAACATTCTAATTCAAAAATGGCAACCGAGCCAAGATTTTCCGGACTACAGTTTGCAAAACACGAATATGAAGGGAGTACTTATGTCCGGCCTACGAATGTCCCTTTGCTCGACGGTAATTGTCGCTGCAGCTCTTTCTTTTTCAACGTCCGCGCATGCTCAGGATCAAGAAGAACCTCAAACGTTGTTTACCAACGTGCATGTCTTCGATGGCGTCAATGAACAGCGTATCGAGAATGCCAGCGTATTGGTCGAGGGTAATCTGATTAAGGCCGTATCAACCGAAGCGATCGATGCCCCCAATGCTACGGTCATTGACGGAGAGGGACGGACACTGACCCCCGGGTTTATTGAACTGCACGCGCACCTCATGCTGATGGGGCCGACGTTACCTGCGATGGAGGCCAACACAACGTGGGAGGACTTTGCCATACACGGTGCACGGATGGCCGAGATGTATTTGATGCAGGGCTTCACCACAGTCAGGGATGCGGGTGGCGCCAATGGCGGGTTACGTCGCGCAATTGACGCAGGCCAAATTGACGGCCCGCGTTACTTTCCATCTGGTGCATTTATCGGAACGCGAGGTGGTCACGCTGACTTCGCGAATTTCACTGCACCGCCCGGGTCTGAAACAAACATGAGCAGGCTGAACTTGGCGCAGGAAATTAGCGGTGTTGATGACGTTTACAAGTTCGCACGCAACAATTTCCGCATGGGCGCGACGCAGTTGAAGTTCATGCAATCTGGTGGCGTCGTTTCGGCCTTCGATCCGTGGCAGTTGTTGGCTGGATCGCCTGAGGAAATCAAAGCTGCGGTACAGGTGGCAAACGAGTATGGCAGCTATGTCATGGCGCATTCCTATCGGAAGGAAGCAATCCTGAGCGCGCTAGACGCGGGTGTGATGTCGATCGAACACGGCTTCTCGTTTGACTGTGAAATTGCCCAAGTCATGAACGAAAAAGGGGCATACATTACCACCAACCTGACGGCCTTCGATCCCGGATTGCTAGATATTCCGGCAGTGGCAAATGTCCCGTCGAGTCTTGCTAAGGCGAAGTCCGCCTCGGCCACATTTGCAGGCTACATCGACAATATGAAGGAATGCCCGGTGAAGCGAGGGTTCCAGACCGACTGTGTTGGTTCGGTCGAGGCATGCAATATCCAGATTGCCTACGAGAAGCACCTGAACAATGAGTTTTTTGGACCCTACACGTCGATGGTGACGCTGACATCGACGGGTGGTGAGGTGGTCGCTTTGTCAGGCGACTTTATGAACCCGTATACCGCTGGAAAACTGGGCGTTATCGAGGAAGGGGCTTATGCAGATATCCTGCTAATCGACGGCAATCCACTTGAAGACTTCTCGGTTGTTGGCACGGGTGATCAGTGGTTCGGTGCCGACCCGAGGCCTGAAAGCCCAGATACGATCCGCCTGATCATGAAGGACGGCGTCATCTATAAAAACACACTGGATTGACCTGTCTGAACAGCCGGAGAGTATTTATGCGACATTGCTTCCGCTCCGTAGTATTCGCAGGGTTGGTTTGGTGTGCTCATCCTGTCATTGCGACGCCAGGAACCGCGTTAGACTGGTCTGACCTGCCTGACCCGTCCGCGCAGGTCTTTGAAGACCCCTATCGCGAACTTAGCGCTGAACAATTCGACGATGTCCTTTACGTCGTACGACTGCGCGGCAGATTGCAGCGGGAATCTGGTAGCGATGAAGAAAGGCAGAAATGGCAAGAGCTTCTGACCGAGACTGAGGATGCCTTGGTGGCAGATGGTATTGATGTCGACTGGCTACTCGATCAGCGAGAGGTCGTAACAGAACGTCGAAGAAAGGCTGGTACAAACGGAAATCCGCAATTCGACGGTCAAACAATCACACTCGCGGGCTTTGCCATTCCCGCTCCGAGTGATCCGGACGGGCGACCTGTCGCGTATCTGGTGCCGGAACGCGGGATGTGCAGTCACATGCCTCCACCTCCGCCCAACCAAATGATCCGTGTACGGCTGAACGGCGACTGGACGCCCAGCTATTTCCACGAACCCGTTCGGCTGACGGGCACGCTGACTATCGATCCTTCTGTTCAGAATATGATGGTTGTGGACGGCCTCATGCCTATGAATGCGACTTTCCAGTTGGAGACGGAACGCGTCGAAACTCTGGAAACTGAAGCAGACAGGCTGGAATGGAAGCAGCGCGCCGCCGATCGCATCCGGGCGGCGGGAGATCGCAAGACCAGCGGGGCAAGGGCATCTGAATGATAAGACTTCTGTTTGCCGCATTGAGTATTGCCTTTGCTGGCGCAGCGTCGGCCCAAGGACTGTCAGGGCCATCTTCGGTCGAAGCTGATCTAGAGCCCGGCGATGGGCTAACCGATCCGCAATACCGTTCCGATTTTCCACGCAATATCGCACCAGGTTGGTTTCAGTGGAAAGACCGGCTGGCTGAGGGTGGGTTTCGGTTCAACATTGATTACTTGGCATTGGGCCAATCCACGAATGCTGATCTGGGAACCGGCGAAGCGGCAAGCGGAATTGCGCGTTTTTACGGCAGTTGGCAGGCAACTGAACGCGGCTCTCTGACATTCAAGATCGAAGACCGGCACAGTTACACCGATGTTGCCCCGCAATTCCTCGGGCTGGATGGCGGAGCACTTTCGATCACTGGGACAGCCTTCAACGATAATGGTTTGCTGCTGACCAATCTGTTCTGGACGCAAAGGGCCGAGAACGGCTCGTGGACACTGCAAGTCGGGCAGATTGATGTAACGGACTTTGTGGACATTTATGGGTTGGTCAGCCCATACAGCGGTTTCCAGAACCTGTCTTTCAATACCAACCCGACTATTAACACACCCAATCAAGGCCTTGGCATTGCCGGTGGGGTAAAGCTGAGCGAAAACTTCTACGCTGTTGCGAGCATCTCAGACGCAAACGCCGACCCGTCTGATCCAAACTTTGATGTGTTTAGCGATGGCAATCTCTTCAAGTCACTCGAGCTTGGTTACACCTCCGGCTTTGATCGCATCTACTTTGACAATATCCACCTGACCCTTTGGCACGCGGATGCAGCCGACGATGGCAGCCGTCCAGAAGACTACGGGGCCGCGTTTTCAGCGGCGTGGTTTGTTGGCAATAAATGGATGCCATTCTTCAGGGCAGGGGCCTCAAAAGGGACAGCGGCGCTTTATGATCGGTCCGTTTCTGCAGGTCTGGGATATTACGGTCGCAATACCGATCTGGCCGGGCTGGGACTGAACTGGGCCGAGGCAAGGGGCATAGACGGTGATCAGTTCACGCTCGAAGCATTCTATCGTTTTTCAATATCACCCGGGCTGCAGATCACGCCATCACTGCAGTTCATTTCTGACCCGCTGCTGAACCCCACGCAGGATAGCATTATGCTGTTCGGTCTAAGAACTCGGATCGTTTTCTGAGGTGGGGCGAAAGCAGACTCCAAAAATAACAAAACATTCAGTTTTGTCGATAAAAGGGAGGATCCATCCATGCGTACCTTGTTTCTGGCGGGCACGTTGTCTGTTTTTTCGACACTAGGCGCCGCGCAGACTTACGACATCGTCATTCTCAACGGTCGGGTCATGGACCCGGAAACTGGGTTCGACCAGATTGCTAACGTTGGAATAAGCAACGGCTGGATCACTGCGATCACCGACGAAGATATTAACGGCAGCCAGTCCATCGATGCGACAGGGCACGTTGTGGCACCCGGATTTATCGACCTTGAGCAACACGGGTTGGACCCTTGGGGTATCAAAGTAAACCTTAGGGATGGCGTCACAACTCAAATGGATTTTGAGGTCGGAGCCGCTAACATTGATGAATGGTATGAAGCACGAGAGGGCTCAACGCAGGCAAATTATGGCACGGTGGTTGGACAAGAATTCGCACGGATGCGGGTCCATGACGGGCTCGTGCTTGAAGGTGGAGATATAGACTTCCGGAACTTCTTCGCACTGAGGGCACAATCTGTGGAAGACGGCGTCGAGGGGTGGTCTTCTGTACCAAGCAACCGTGAGCAGATGAACGAAATCACTGCCCAGCTGGATGAGGGACTACGTCTTGGAGCACTCGGTGTGGGATCGACCATCGGTTACGCTCGCGAAGGTATTACCACCTATGAGATGTTCGAAGCACAGCGGGCTGCGGCGCGTTACGGTAGACTGACTTCCGTCCATCACCGATTTCATCCCAGTGCTTCGACGCCGACAGAAACACAGACGGGTGTAAATGAAATCTTGGTCAATGCGATGGTGCTTGGTGCCCCGCTGCACATTCATCATGACAATGATTATGGGTGGTGGGAAAATCAGGAAAAGCTCCAGATGGCCCGCGACCAAGGCTACAACGTCTGGTCCAGCTACTATCCTTGGACTGCCGGATCGGGAAACTACGGCGCTTCGATCATCGCCCCCGAAAATTGGGAAGGTTCGATGGGGTACAAATACGAAGACACCATCTTTGATCCCCAACTCGATCGCTTCGTTACAAAAGACGAGTTTTTGAGCTTCGCTGAGAATGAACCGGGACGGACGGCAATTGTTTTTAGCCCGCCAAGGGAGCAATGGCTGAATGATTGGATTACTATCGCAGGCTATGGCATCTCGGGCGACGGTATGGCCGGGCTAGACATCGAGGGCAACTTGATGAATTGGGATGCTCCTTACGAAGATTATGCCGGGCATCCTCGGTCAGCAGGCAGCCACGCGCTTGTCTTGAGACTGGCTCGCGAAGCGAATGTGCCGCTTATGCTCACACTCACTCAGTTAAGTTACATCCATGCGAAGCGCTTAGGTGACTCAGGGTTGCGAGCAATGCAGGTGCGTGGGCGTATGCAGGAAGGCATGGTCGCTGACATCACGATTTTCGACCCGGAATCTGTGACCGAAAAGGCGAACTATACTCTCGGTCAGCAAGGTCTTCCGTCGGAAGGCATTCCGTACGTGCTCGTTAACGGAACCCTTGTTGTTAACAACAGTGAAGTTCAGCGGGATATTTATGCCGGACAGCCGATCCGGTTTCCAGTCGAGGAGAGCGGACGTTTCGTTCCGGCTGGTCGCGAGCAGATCATGGGTATTCTCACGCCGGATACCGGCACGGCCCGTCCAACACTGCTCGATGATATCACAAATAGTGAAGCCAATGTCGCACCTGTTGATCCACCAACCAATCAGATTGCATCGATAGAGCCCACCGACCCCTTTGATTGGTTTACTCCTCGCAACGGCCTAGATGACGGTGCCCTGTTCTTTTGCGTCGTGCATGCTCGCTTCGAGGACCGTGCAACGGTAAATCGTGATTATGCGAAGGCCATGATGTCTAAAACGGGCGGATTTAGAGGTGCTGGTCGCGTAAGACCTTGATCCATTGTGGGGAAAGGATGGTGGGTGATGAGAGACTCGAACTCCCGACATCTTCGGTGTAAACGAAGCGCTCTACCAACTGAGCTAATCACCCGTGAGGGCTCATGTAGCTAAGCCCGTGCGTGGGTGCAAGAGGGTATGGCACAATTTCTTTTGCAAAATTGCGCAAGGTTTCAGATCAGCGTTTAGGCAACTGGGCGCGGTTACCAATCGAGCAAACTCATTTGTCATATCGTGGTTGAATAGCGAAATGCGGATATCGCTGTTCAGGCGAGGCGGATCAGACACGTTGTTTAGCGATTGAGCGCTCTACCTCGGGAGTTTCCGGTTTTAGAGAAGCGCGACAGCATATTGATCTTGGGTTGGGCGATTCTCGTTTTCCATCGAATTCTGAGTTCAATATGGGCCGTAGCTTTGGTTGTAAGGCCAAAGGGCCTTGCCTGCCATGTGTTGCCTCCGATATGCCCAGAGGGATTGCAACCCTCTGATCCGGAGGCAAAGAATGACGGGCGCCTGTCGCTGTCTGATCGCAGCTTTGGCCTTCTGCGCGATACTCGCTGCCCCGGTTCGGGCCGAGGGCGTGCTGGTTTTTGCCGCCGCCAGCCTCAAGACCGCACTGGACGTGATTGCCAGAAGTTATGAGGCTGAGACCGGGCAAGAGGTGACGGTGTCGTACGCGGCCTCCTCGGTGCTGGCGCGGCAGATACAAGCGGGGGCGCCCGCCGATCTGTTCATTTCGGCCAACGAGGATTGGATTGACGTGCTGCAGGATGAGGGCCTGATCGATACCGCTTCACGTATTGAGTTGCTGGGTAACGGTCTGGTTTTGATTGGTGCGCCGGGGGCTGACACGGCCGAGATTGAGGCGGGGTTTGACCTGAGCACCCGTCTAGGCAGTGGGTATCTGGCCATGGCTTTGGTCGATGCGGTGCCTGCGGGCATCTATGGCAAGGCCGCGTTACAGGGTCTGGGACTCTGGGGCGATGTTCAGGACCGGATTGCCCAGACGGACAATGTTCGTGCCGCGCTGGCGCTGGTTGCGACGGGGGCGGCGCCTTTGGGGATCGTCTATCGCTCGGACGCTGTGGCTGATGAGCGGGTCGGGGTCATCGGTGTCATCCCTGCGGATGTCCATCCGAAAATTGTGTATCCGGCAGCCCTGACTTCTACTGCAGAACCTGCGGCGCACGCGCTTTTGACCTATTTGCAAGGCAATTCCGCACGGGCCGAATTTATGAGGCAGGGGTTCTCCCTGCCCGAAGGGTAGTACGATGGGATGGTTGGGCCCGGCAGAGATGGAGGCATTGCGCCTGTCGCTGCGCGTATCGTTCTGGGCAACGCTGATCACGTTGCCCTTTGGGATTTTCATTGCCTATGCGCTTGCGCGCTGGCGGTTTCCGGGGCGCCAGTTGCTGAATGGTCTGGTTCATCTGCCTCTGATCCTGCCGCCGGTGGTGACCGGCTATCTGCTGCTGCTGACCTTTGGGATTCAGGGGCCGTTGGGCGCGCCTTTGGCCGAGCTTGGGATCGTTTTTGCTTTCCGATGGACTGGCGCTGCGCTGGCTGCCGGGATCATGGCTTTTCCGCTGATGGTGCGCGCGATCCGGTTGTCGATCGAGGCGGTAGACCCAAAACTGGAACAGGCAGGCGCCACTTTGGGGGCCTCGCGTCTGCTGGTCTTTGGAACGGTGACGCTGCCGATGATCCTGCCTGGGGTCATTGCGGGCGCGATCCTGGCGTTTGCCAAGGCGATGGGAGAGTTCGGGGCCACGATCACCTTTGTTTCGAACATACCCGGTCAGACGCAGACGTTGCCCTCGGCAGTCTATGCGTTCTTGCAGGTTCCGGGGGGTGAGGCGGCGGCGACTCGGTTGGTGATCATCTCGATCATCGTCGCTATGGGCGCGCTTTTGCTGTCGGAATATGTCGGCCGTCGTGTGGCCAAACGCGTGGCCGGATCATGAGCCTGTCCGTCCGCCTGCAACACCAGCTGCCCGGGATGAAGCTGGACCTCGATTTCGACGCACCTTCCGGTGTAACGGTTCTGTTTGGGCGTTCTGGTTCGGGAAAGACGACGGTGGTGAATGCAGTCGCGGGGCTACTGAGGCCCGAGGCCGGGCGGGTCGCGGTCGGCGATTGGGTGTTATTCGACACGGATCGTGGGGCATGGCTGCCGCCGCATCGGCGGCGTCTGGGCTATATCTTTCAGGAAGGCCGTCTGTTCCCGCATCTGACCGTACGCCAGAACCTGAATTATGGTCGCTGGTTTGCACCGCGCGGGGCACGACGCGAAAACCCGGATCGGGTGATCGAGATGTTGGGTGTTGGCCATCTGCTGGACCGCCGCCCAGCGATGCTATCGGGGGGTGAGAAACAGCGCGTCGCCATTGGCCGCGCCCTGCTGGCCAGCCCGCGCCTGATCCTTGCGGATGAGCCTCTGGCCGCGCTCGACGACGCGCGCAAGGCTGAAATCCTGCCCTATTTCGAACGGTTGCGGGATGAGGTCTCGGTCCCGATACTTTATGTGACCCATTCGGCGGCCGAGGTTGCCCGGCTTGCAACGTCCGTGGTCGCGCTGCAGGACGGGCGTGTCGTGCGGCATGGTCCCGCGTCCGATGTTCTGTCGGACCCATCCGTGGCCCCTGCAGGCGTGCGCGCGGTGGGGGCCGTTCTGCGGGTCCGTGTTACGGCGCATCACGACGATGGCCTGTCCGAACTTGATGCCGGTGGCGCTCGTCTTTACCTGCCTCGGATTGCCCATCAAATCGGCGAAGAGCTGCGTATTCGTATTCCGGCGCAAGAGGTGATCCTGTCCAGTAGACCACCCGAGGGTCTTTCAGCCTTGAATGTGTTGTCGGGGCAGGTCGAGGCGATCCGGGCAGGTGAGGGGCCCGGTGCAATCGTGTCGGTCAAAACAACTGCGGGTGTTGTGCTGGCGCGCGTGACCCGACGCTCGGTCGCGGCGCTGGGTTTGCAGCAGGGCAGTACATGCTATGCGGTGATCAAGACCGTCGCGCTGGCTCCGCAGGATGTCGGGGGGCGGGTTGTCTAGGACCTAGGCAAGCGCACGCGCCTCATGTTCGCGCAGGATCAGCCGCGCAGCAAGGCCGAAGCCGATATGTTCGTCCGAGGCGCGCTCGGGGAATATCTCGGCGAGTTCCTGCAGCGCGTCAGAAGACAGCGTGTGGAGGGTTTCTTCACCCAGAAACAGGCTTTCGGCCTGAGCCCCTTCGGCAAACAAAATCTCGTGCCTGTCCAGCAGGATATGCAGGTATTCGACCGGCTCATCACCGGTATCAATATCTATTCCCGGCCACGAGCACAGATGTTTGGCGGCGACCAACACTTCGGGCGCGCCAAACAGAATCTCGACCTTTGGGCCGCGGATCAGGAGGCGATGCTGTTGAGACACCAGTAAGTCGCAGGATGGAACACCAGGTCCCAGACTACCTGCGGTCACTCGCACCGGGCGCATCGCAGGATTTGCGCGCAACCGCTCGGGCGACATGGTGCTGCTTTCGATCCAGCGGATCGGCTGTATTCCGTGATCGGCAGTCAACACGTCGTCATCCACGCGCAGGGTCTCAATGGCGCGCTGGCCTTCCGCCGTTTCAATCAGAGTACCTGCGGTAAAGCATACGCCTTCGATCGTGATATCAATGATCTGGGTCTGGGTTCCACTGAAGGTGAAGAAACCATTGGCGAAATTGGCGGTGACCGTCACCTCGAACGAGTCCAATTGGATTTCTCCGTCATCGAGGCTATCGAAGAAGGCCGGGTCGACGGTATAGGTCCACGTACCGTTCGCATCTATTGAGGCGGTGCCGAAATCCGGTTGATCGGAGATTGCCCAGGTGGCCCCGGTGAAGGTTCCGAAATCCGATGTTGCGGTGACATCGAGGTCACCCGAAGCGACATTCGGAGGAAAGCCGGTCACGTCGCCCGTGGTATCGCCCGATATGGTTACAACCGAAGTCATCCGTTTTCCTGCTCAAGCGTTCTGGCAAATTCGGCATCGCGGTAAAGGCGCATATGCACCTGCTGCTGGTCATCGCGTGTCCATTCGACGATGCGCTTTGTGGACAGGTCGCTGCTAAGGCGATTGGTGCGCACACGCGGGTGCGGGATGTCCCGTTTCAGCATGTCGACGATCTGACGGGTTTGGCCGAAGGGTGCCACCATGTCGATGATCCAGAAGGATGTGCCGCTGGCGAAATCGGTATCTTTCAGCGGCTCTTCTTTAACTGCATAGCGATATTCGGCTTCCGGGCTGAGACCGGCAAATGTTACGAAGCCGCGCGGAAAGCCATTTTGGCGGAAGATGTGATACTGGCCCAATCTCAGCGGCGTTTCGAACGCATAGAGAACCTGTGCCAAACTGCGGTTACGATGCGTTTTGGTCAGGGCAGCCAGATAAAATAACGCACCGAAGTCGGCGTATTTTTCACCGGAAAGATCGAACCAGTCTTTGGGAAATGACTTTTCCACGGGCCACTCTGGAAACTGCTGATGCAGAGATCATAGCGCACCACATATTCAAAGAAAGAATTTTCACTCAAGCTGATGTGTTACGGGTTGAGTTAGACCTGAGGCCCGGTTTGACTATATTGATTCGTATAGGCTGGTTGGTCCCACGTCGTCTCAGCCGTGATCGCGTTTTTCATAGGGTGTTTTATATGCGTTTTCTTACATGCCTCTCTTTGACAGCCATCATACTGACCCCCACCATTGCGCAGTCTCAGGGCGTTGGTTTTGGCTATAAACTTAGACCGCAGTTCAGAACCCAGATCACGCCGCTAAAGGATGGAACCTACGAAGTGAAGCCTGTCGGTGGATCCTCGGCTGCGGTCACCTATTGGTGTGGAATTGGGGATTATGCAGTTCGCACATTGGGAGTTTCAAACTCGCAGCGGATTTATGTTTCCAAAGCTTACGAGAAAGGTGTTCGGACAGTGCAGTTTTCGCTAACTCCACCGCCCGGCGCGGATACCAATCCGGGATATTCTTTGACCGTCAACAGGGTGGGTGAGAACCTGTCCGCCGCTTCGGCGCAAAACTACTGCTTTGATAATTCCATCGATATGGGGTTTTAGCGGTCAGACCCATTTGGCCAAGGGCGGCAGACTCATCAGAACAGCATCGGGGTCGTGCCCGGTTTCCAGACCAAACTTGGTGCCCCGGTCATAGACCAGATTGTATTCGGCATAGAGCCCACGATGCACCAGCTGGGTGTTTTTGTCCGCGTCGTCAAAGCTTTGCACCCGGCGTTTTTCGACCAGAGGCAGAAAGGCGGGCAGGAAGGCGCGACCGATGTCCTGCGTCAGCGCAAAATCCGCCTGCCAGTCGCCGGTGCAATAGTCATCCATGAAGATCCCGCCGACACCCCGAGCGCGCTTTCGGTGGGGGATATAAAAATACTCGTCAGCCCAATCTTTGAGGCGCGGGTAGTGGCCGGGTCCGTGCGGGTCGAGATGCGCGTTTTGGGTGGCGTGGAAATGGGCGGTGTCGTCGTCATATTCGATGCAGGGATTCAGGTCGGAGCCGCCACCGAACCACCAGGCATGTGGGGTCCAGAACATCCGGGTGTTCATATGGACCGCAGGCACATGCGGGTTCTGCATATGGGCCACAAGGCTGATGCCCGAAGCCCAGAACCGGGGGTCGTCCTTCATCCCCGGAATACCCTTGCGCGCGGCCATCGCGTTTTGCGCGCGCTCACCCAGCGTACCAAAGACGGTTGAGACATTAACGCCCACCTTCTCGAACACGCGGCCCCCGCGCATCACCGACATCAGCCCGCCGCCCGCGTCGGAGCCATCGTCAGACTGCCGTTTAGTTTCTTTGACTTCGAACCTTCCCGGCTGAGAATCCGAGAAGGGGCCTGAGGTGTGGCTGTCTTCCAACGCTTCGAAGGCGGTTACGATGTCATCTCGCAACTGGCGGAACCAGGCAGCGGCGGTGGCTTTTTCTTTATCGAACATTGGGATCAGTGGGCCGGGGCTGCGACAGGGTCCAGCAGGGTGCGGCCTCCGTCAATGGTTAGAATTTGGCCTGTCATGAAGCCCGCAGCGTCCGACGCGAGAAATTGCGCGGTTTCGACCAGTTCGTTCGGAGCGGCAATCCGGGAAAGCGGAGTATGTTTTTCGATGTCGTCCCGGAAATCTCGGTTTTCTTTCAGCGTTGACTGCAATGAAGCGCTCATGACCGATCCTAGTGCGATGGAGTTTACGCGAATGCGGCTGGGCGCAAGTGCAACCGCCAACGAACGGGTCATCTGATCCAGCGCAGCGGTCGAAACGGAATAGGCCATCAGATCGGGATGGGTGCGGCGTGCGGCAATCGAGGACAGGTTGATGATTGACCCGGCAGGGTTCTCATCGTCTCCATCAGCCTGTTTGATAAATCGCTTAGCCACTAGTTGGCTCAGTCGCAGCGCGGGCATCAGGTTCTGGTTCAGCAATGTGCGCACGGAATCGTCATCGGTGTCCAGCGGGTCCGACGGGATCACCTGCCGCGCACCATTGATCAGGATATCAACCTGATCAAACGCATCCAGCGTGGCCGAAAGCAGATTGGCGATGGTCAACTTTTCACGCAGGTCACCGGCGAAATAACGGATGTTGCTGTCATCCGCCTGTTCGCCCAGCTCATCGGACAGGCGCTTTTCATCCATATCGGCGAACATGACATTGGCGCCTGCATCGGCAAAGTGCCGTCCGATGGCCAGTCCGATGCCGTTGGCACCCCCGGTGACGATTGCGGTCTTGCCCGCGATGGAAAAGGACATGCGAATCCTCCTGAGTTCTGGCGCAGGTTAGCGGGCCTCAGCCCCGAGGGCGAGAGGCATGGAAAACCTTGAAGCGGTTGTCTCCTGCCACTTCATCAACACGGTCGAAAGCCTCGGCCAGCGTGGCCTCGTAAGGCAGGTGGCGATTTGCAACCATCCAGAGTTGACCGTTGCGGGTGAGGTTGCGTGCAGCACTGGTGATAAAGCCCTGGCCCAATGTCGGGTCGGCGCTGCGCGAGGTGTGAAAGGGCGGATTCATGATCACCATGTCCAGCGGCTCGGGCGCGCTCCATTTGGTGGCGTCGGCCCAGTGGAACTGCGCACGGGTGTCGGTGACATTGGCGCGGGCACAAGTAAGGGCGGTGTGGTCGGCCTCCACCAGATGCAGGCTGCGCAAGGTGTCGTCGATCAGCATGGCGGACAGAAAGCCCCAACCTGCACCCAGATCAGCGATGCGCGTGCCGCGCTTGGTTGGCAGAGACTTCAGCAGCAGGGCCGAGGCAGGATCGATACCATCGGCGGAAAACACACCGGGCGCGGTATGGAAGCCGTCAACCATTTGGTTTTCAGGCGCAGCCCAGTCGGCAAAGGCGTCCGCATCAGACTGAAACCAGAAAATCTTGCCATGTGCCTTCGAGATTGGACCCTCGATCGCAACCCGCTTGCGGATATCTTTCAGCAAACTGTCGACGCCATCGGTTTTGGCCCCGTCCACCACGATGACCCCGCTGGCGCGGCTGCAGGCCTGATGGATCAGCGCCCGGGCCAGCGCCTTGGCGCGCGGTAGAAACACGACCGCATCCTGGCAAGGCGCGTCACTATTGGGCGTAGCGACAAAGCCCTGCGTGGCAAAGTGATCGTGGAACGGTTTGAACGGCTGCACCATCTGCGCCTCGCGCGGAAGGTCCGACAAATCGTGGTCCGGGGTAGGCGCCAAAACAGTCAGCGGTTGCGACAGGCTGAGCCCGCTGTTCAAGGCTAGATCAAGGCGAGAGGACATGGCCGCGCGTTATTCTTCGCGTTCCATGGTGCATTGCAGCGGGTGCTGATGCCTGCGCGCGAAATCCATGACTTGCCCGACCTTGGTCTCGGCAATCTCATGACTGAACACGCCAACCACGGCGACACCTTTCTTGTGGACGGTCAGCATGATTTCAAACGCTTGCGCATGGGTCATGCCGAAGAACCGTTCCAGCACATGCACCACGAACTCCATCGGCGTGTAATCGTCATTCAGCAACAACACCTTATACAGCGGCGGCCGCTTGGTCTTGGGGCGCGTTTGCACCAGGACCGACGTGTCGTCGTCTTCGTCGTCCTTTTCAGACATGATCCACTGGTGTTTGCGCATTGCTGTAAGAGAATCTCGATTAACACTACGAATTGTTTCCCGGCTTATATAACGTCACGGTGGCCAGAGAAAAGAGCAACCGGACGGAAATGCGATGCGGGACAAGCTGACAACAATCGGGTTCGATGCAGACGATACCCTTTGGCATAACGAGCGTTTCTTCCAGCTGACTCAGGCATATTTTGCCGAATTGCTCGCCGATCACGCCGATCACGATCACTTGATGGAACGTCTACTTGCCGCCGAAAAGCGCAACATCCAGCACTATGGGTATGGCATCAAGGGCTTTACCCTGTCGATGATCGAGACAGCGATTGAGGTGACGGAAGATCGCGTACCGGCGCGCGTCATCCGCCAACTTGTTGAAGCGGGGCAGGAGATGCTGGCACATCCCATCGAACTGCTCCCCCATGCGCGCGAGGCCATCGAGGCGGTGGCCGAGACGCATAAGGTTCTGCTGATCACCAAGGGCGACTTGATCGATCAGGAGCGTAAGCTGGCGCAATCCGGATTGGGTGAGCTGTTCGATGGCGTCGAGATCGTGAGCGAAAAAACGGCGGCGACCTATGCGATGATTTTTGACCAGTACGGTGATGGACCCGACGCTTCGATGATGATCGGAAACTCGATGCGTTCTGACGTGGTGGCCCCAATCGAAGCCGGGTGCTGGGGCGTGCATGTCCCGCACGGGTTGGTATGGGAGGTCGAGCAGGCCGAGGTCCCAACTTCCAACCCACGGTTCCGCGAGTTGAAGGATTTGGGTGATCTTTCAGCTTTGATTGATCAGATTTCCTGACCTGTTGCCGTTTGACATCAGTCACAAAAAATTCGATGACACGGCTTGCCTGAAATTCGGCACAATCGCCTGTATGGTGTTCGGGCGCGCATGAAACACCATATGTAGCGTGAATCTGACTGTGTATATGATCCACTCAAACGCAGCTTTCAGTTTCTTTAAACCCATCCCTGTGTTAGCCTGAAGAATATCAAAATAAAAATTGCTGACCGGGAAAACCTGGCGGCGCGAGGCAGACAGAGGCAAAGATCGTGCAGATTCGGCGGACAGTTCCGGCCCGAATGGGCTTATTACTTATAGCATTTCTGTGGCTGCTTTCATTTGCACCACTTCAGGGCATGGCGGCCCCTTACGCGGCCATGGTGATCGACGCACGCACCGGAGAAGTGCTGCATTCCCGCAATGCCGACACGCGGTTGCATCCGGCATCTCTGACCAAGATGATGACGCTGTATATTGCGTTTGAGGCCGTGCGGAATGGTGAGATCACGTTGGACACTCAGGTGCGCATCACCAAGGCTGCAGCGGCTGAGCCGCCCTCGAAGCTGGGTTTGCGCACTGGGCAGCGAATCGCGTTTCGCTATCTGATCCGGGCGGCGGCGGTGAAATCCGCCAATGACGCGGCAACCGCGATCGGCATCGCCCTCAGCGGGTCCGAGGCGGCGTTTGCTCGTCGCATGACCCGCACCGCCAAGGTGATGGGGATGAGCCGGACCACCTTCAAGAATGCCCATGGTCTGACCGAGTCGGGGCATTTGTCGACCGCGCGGGATATGACCACGCTGGGCCGTCACCTGCTGTATGATTACCCGCAGTACTACAACCTGTTCTCGCGCCAATCGACGAATGCCGGGATCAAGACTGTACCGAACACCAACCGCCGCCTTTTGGCAGCCTATCGGGGCGCCGATGGGATCAAGACCGGCTATACCCGCGCTGCAGGGTTTAATCTGGTTGCTTCGGCCAAGCGCAAGGATGAACGTATCATCGCGACCGTCTTCGGTGGCAAATCAGGTGCATCGCGCAACGCCCGGGTGGCCGAGCTTTTGGATATGGGTTTCCGCCGTGCCCCCTCGCGTGCGCCAATCCGTAAGCCCGCCCGCCCGGCCTATGCAGGGAATGCTGGTCTGGGTAGTGCACAAGTGGTCGCCCAAGCGGGCCCGCCGAAAAAGAGCCTGCGCCCGGTGTTGCGCCCAGTGGCGAGCGAAACGGTTCAGGTCGCGGGGTCGGTCGCCGCAACGGCTGAAAAAGACAACACCCGGATTCAGGACGGTATCGCTGCTGCGATTGCAGCAGCAGACATAGCACCGTCGGATGGCGCCAAGCCTTCCGAAAACGTGGTGCTGGCCTCGGTCGAACCGGCCAAACAGCCCGAGCCTGAACCCGAAGTTGTGACCCGCTTGTCCACATCCGGCGGTCACCTTTGGGGCGTCAATGTTGGCCGCTACACCACACGGTATGAGGCCGAGAAGGTTCTGTTGAAAACTGCGCTGTCGGAAATGACCACTTTGGAAGGCACTTTGCGTAAGGTGAACCAAAGCTCGCGTGGGTTTGACGCGACATTTCAGGGCATGACCCGCGAGCAGGCTGATCTGGCCTGTCGTCGGTTACAGGCGCGCAATGTCACGTGTTTCATGATCGGGCCGTCATAAGACCCGGCATTCTCTCCTGGATGGGCCTGGGCTGCGATGATCTCGCAGCCCATTTTTTATGGCAAATCAATCGAAGACGTGGCCGTGCTTATACTGTTCATCTTGCCCGGCCGCCGCAGTTAAGGCTGCAACGTTATCCTTGGTGAAGAAACCGTCGTAGTGATGACAACGTTCGATGTATTCGGTGATCAGCAGCGTGTGTTTCGAGTGCTTTGAGAAGATCTGTTTCAGGTTCGGATCATCTTTGCATTCCCCGACCACATGGGCCAGGAACGGAACGCCCTTGTCTTTAAGAGTGTTGACCACGAAATCGACATTTTTCTCACCCGCGCCATGGTCGCCGTCCTGAATTTCAACCGCCATGTGGTGCAAGCGTCGTCCGAAATTACGCACGAAATCCTCGGTTGGCATCGGCAATTGCTCGAAAGAGTTCACGAACGACGGCGTGTTGTTAGCAGTAAAGACCTTGGCAGGGGATTTCTTGTCGTCATCCACACTGGCATTGCGATTCACATTGGTCGACGAGTTCATGTCGAAGATGTTGTAGGCCCCCCAGAAGTAATAAGGCACCATGGTCAGAAACTCGAGGATCGCGTCCTCACGTTCCCCGGCCAGAATGCGTGTCGCCAGATGGTCGATCCCCAGCATCAGGGGTGCGATTTTGCTATCCATCCCAAACGCAGCGGCCTGATCCAGCTTGGCTTGTTCCACATCGCTCAGCAAAACACGATCGCCTAACCCCAGACTGTCTGTGTCGTTGAAATCCAGCGTGGAATAGCCGACGCGATTGCACGTGAAATCCGATGGCGTCGTAAAGCGGTATCCTTCCAGCGTGTAGAACGGATTTTCGGTGTCCCCAGAATATTCGAACCGAATATTCTGATCCTCCAGCGTTCCAGTCAGCGCCTTCAGGTCGGTGGCACCGTAAATCTCACCTACATATCGCGTCTGCGGCTTACCGCGCGCCAGCGGGTACATACGATTGATACGCGGGATGAAATCCTCGAATGCCGGGCTGAGCGGAGCCATCAGGATCAGCGCCGGATAATCGGCATGTGAATGCATTACCGAGAACTTGTGTGTCTGTCCCAAATAGCTGGCGGTGTGGCGATAGGGGGTCATCACATAAAGCTCGACCAGCGTGTCAAACAGCGCATCTGTCTCGACCTGAATGACAATGGCCCGCATCGCACCGACTTGATCCGCAATGCCCGAGCTGATGCGGCGCTCGTAAATCCTGGGAAGATATTCGGTGAAGAAGTCTGAGTTCTTCTTGTCGCCCCTTGGCTGGTAGGACATCAGATCAAAAGACATAGGCTCACCTCCTTGCGGCGCGTTGCTTGGATTTGTGGTAGTCAGATCATGCACTTGCCATGCATGCTAGGCGCTAAGACCTGCATGGGCAACAGTTTGGAGATGGGGTGCCAAAGTTACGTTGTTGTAACTAACGGATGAATTTTGTGACCTCGACTCCGCCCGCGATCAGGTTCTCGCGCACCGAGTGCGCGATCTGAACTGCCGTCGGGCCATCACCATGCAGGCAGATCGTATCGATTGAGGTCTCAAGGCGTTTGCCGGATTTGGTGATGATGGCGCCTTCCTTCACCATGTTCAGAATGCGCGGTCCGGCCAGCGCCGGATCATGGATCACGGCTCCCGGCAGTGACCGATCCACCAAAGTGCCATCGTCGTTATAGGCACGGTCGGCGAAGATTTCGCCCACCCATTTGCAGTCCAGCTTGCGCACCGCTTCTTCTTGTTTGGTTACCGCCAGCACCATGATGATGATGTCCGGGTCCACGTCCAATGCGCCCTGATAACAGGCCCGCGCCATATCGATATCGACCGAGCACATATTGGCCAGCGCTCCATGTAGCTTTAGATGGCGCACTTCAGTGCCCACCGCCTTGGCCATGCCGATTGCCGATCCCAGTTGATAACGCACCAGATTGCGCAAGCTCTCATGGGGCACTTTCATGTTTCGACGCCCGAATCCCTGCAGGTCAGGAAAACCGGGATGCGCACCGATGCCCACACCGTTCTGGGCTGCCAGAGCCATGGTCTTGGCCATCACATCCGGGTCACCCGCATGAAAGCCACAGGCGATATTGGCTGATGTGATGATCTTCAGAAGGCTTTCATCGTCACCCATCTTCCACGGGCCAAAGCTTTCGCCCATATCGGCATTCAGATCGACGCTCGGCATCGCAATAACTCCTTATTCGGTGGCAGAGATCATTCCGCTGATCAGTTGGTAGGACAGGAGGTCCGGGATGTCATGCGGATCGCGGACCAATGGTTCAACACGGGCGGGCAGGCGGGCAAGGTCGGCCTTAAATGCGGCTTGCAGCGCGATGGCTTGTTCCAGTGTTACGAATTCGAAGCGCACCTCGCCTCCCGCCGGGGTCTGTGCAGCGCGGGGCAGATCACAGGGCAGAACGGTTGCGATGCGCGGGTAACCTCCGGTGGTCTGGCACTCGGGCAGTAGGATGAAGGGCGCACCGGTGCCGGTCATCTGTATATCGCCGAGAGTTATGACTTCGGACAGTATGTTCAACTGACCCTTTGCCGCGAAGCCGTTACCGTCGCTATCCAGCTGCATGCCCATCCGGTTGGCTCGGGCACCGCGGCGGAATGTCGTTTGCGTAAACCGTGCCAGCGTCTCGTCATCGAACAGTGCGGTTTGAAAGCTGGCCACAACCCGCAACGTCCCACCCGAAAACCGATCCTCCGAACGCAGTTTCAGGCCGGTCTTGCCGGTTTCCGTCGAAGGCAGGTGATCACCCGCTTGAACGGCGCGCCCGATCCTTGCGGTCAGATGGGCCGCGCGTGAGCCCAGAGTCATGTCGGTCCCGATCCCGCCACCCAGATTCAGATACCCGTAACTGCCCTGCAGCACCGACCCGACTACCAGCCGCTGCCCAGCCTCCATCTGATGCGATGCATTCCACAAGACGGGGCTGCCATCGATACTGGCCTGCATCGGTGCGCCGGTCAGCGCGATGGCGGTTGGTGCGGTTGCCTCAAACTCACCACCCATCCCCGCCATTTCGAGGGCGGCGCTCGTTGGGGTGTTACCAAGCAACGCGGCCCCTTCATAAAGTGCCACTATATCTGCGGCACCCGAACACGACAGGCCTTGATCCAGATACCCGGTGCGCCCTTGATCCTGAACCGTGCAAGCTGGGCCGATGCGGTGGACGATCAGCGTCATGTCGCGATCTCCTCGCAACTCGCACCACCAGAGCCATCAGTGCAGGTTGTACGGATATCCTCAAGCTCCTCGCGCGAGACTGAGATGAACTGCATCTCATCACCGGGGTTGAGGGCAAAACTTCGCCCCATGTCCGGACGAAAGCAACGAAACGCGGTTTGTCCAACATGACGCCATCCGGTTGGGGTTGGCCCCGAGAACAGGACAAATTGCGAAATTGCCAAAACCAACGCCCCTTCAGGTACCATCGGCGTCAGCTCTTTCAGGCGTGGAATGTTGAATTCGGGTCCGAGTGGCCCGAGATAAGGTTGGCCCGGCGCAAATCCGATGGTTAAAACCCGCACACGCGATTGGCTGAGACGATCAATGGCGTCCGCTGGTGACAACCCTGCTGCCAATGCCGCGTCTTCTAGCTGTGGCGCAAGATCGGAACCGTAGACCGTCGGCACTTTCCAGAATCGTCGCCCCGCAGGCAAAGGTGCAGCGTACCAATCGCGACTGACCAGCATAGCCCGCAGCAACTCTTCGATGTCATGATGCGACAGGCTTAATGGATCAAACCTTATAAATGCAGATGCCAGCGAGGCCGAAGTCTCAAGCACGCCGTCAATCTGCTGCGCCTCGACTGCGCCCCGAAACGCCAGGGCGGCGCGGTTCGACGGCTCGGACATGGTTTGCGCAAAGGTCACCAAGAGACCGTTAAATCCAACGGTTCGCAGCAAGGGAAACTTAATGTCATTCGTCATATCAAGGTCACAGGCGTATCGGGTTTGCTTTGAAAAGACCTGAGCCTATCCATAGACAATGCGCAAGGCCCTGTAAGACCAACTTGCATTGCGCCTGGCGGCGCCGATATCGGGCGCGATTCCGGGATTGGAAATGAATCGCTGATTGCCGTCGAGTCGGTATAGTCTTGTGGGTGACTGTAATGTTCTCACTATATGTTGGGTTTGAACCAACAAGCACTGAAACCTAGGCGGTATATCTGATGTGCTTGAAGGATGATTTTCGCCGATTTCCATGAGGTGAGTTCCACTCAAATATTTGAAATTATTGTATAAAAAATGAATTTGAAGTTTTTTGCGATATTCTTGAATTTTCCACTTGCGCGTTGAATGCGTAAGGCATAGAACGCCCTTCACCGGCGCTGCTGAGGTGCTGGGACGCGGTGGAAGCTGCGGAGACGCTCGGGAGAGACTGGGGGCATCTGAGGTTTTTGATTGGGCGGTGGCGCTGAGAGATTGG
>NZ_JBQFRK010000006.1:0-246236 GCF_056537365.1 Ruegeria sp. CF3
TCATGAGGCGCACTTCAGGCAGTTTCTGGCTGAATCACTCAAGGCATCACTTGAGGAAGGAACGGTTAAAATGCGTGGCGCTAGAAGAGTGACGGCTTTTTCTGAAGCACTAGCGCCAATTCATTCATTGATGGAGCCGAAGGACGTTGACGACCTGGCGAAGCGGTTATCCATGACGACGGGAATGGAACAACTTATCATTCTTGAAGACATTCTGCGTGTAGACGAAGCAACTGGTTACCGACTTCAGGAAGGGTTGGTCGACGCTCTTTTGGATCGGTACTTGCCAAAAAACTGAGGATGGCCGAATTACAGAAATGCGCAGAAAGCAGACTTTGCAAACCTCAACGAACGATCATAGCGAACGTTTGCCGAGACCTTTTGGAGCCGCAGTTATGAGGAACCGGCTGGACAGGCTATTGATCATAACTTGCTGTTTTGTCGAAATCTCGCGCCAGTTGAAGGTCGCTGTGATTGCAAAGTCAGGCGATGGTCACTGTCCTGAATTGGTTTTCGCGATACTGCAAAGCAGATCGACATGTTTGTCCAACCATTCTTCGTTCAGCGCCTCGTGACGAATGAGCTTGCGGAAATAAGGTGCAGCGACTGCCAGTTCTATGAATTGGTCAACCGGAACGTCGGCGGCGATCTCACCCCGATCTATTGCGGCTGAAAGCACGGCTTCAACACTTGCAAACCTGTCTTTCATGAATTCAGTGATCACCAAGCGCGCTTCTGCATCGGTGGACGCAGCAGCGACAACTTGAGGCGCAATTTGGCCCCATGGTGTGTCGTTCAAGGCTCCCATCAGTACTCCGAGTAACCAGCGCAGGTCAGATCGCAGCGGGCCATCTGTTTTGGGTGGTATGTTAGGCGGTGTTGCGATGCGCCTGAATGCTGCATCACGCAGACCGCGCGCATCTGGCCAGTGCCTGTAAAGTGTGCTGCGCGAAATGCCCGTTGCCTTTGAAACCGCGCCATGAGTTACGTGCAGCACGCCCTCATCCATCAGTATCCTTTGCGCCGCATCAAGTGCGGCCTGTCTTGTGGCGATCAGCCTGGGATCTTCTTTCAATCGCCCCTCCTATAGAACATTTTGTTGCGCTGTAGAACATTTTGCCCTAAAAGTATGGTCAGCCAATACCTAAATCGCAAAACTCAATTCCACAAACACGTCTTGTCAAAATGGGAGCGTATCAATGTTCAAAGTGGCAGCAACCCCGCTGGCGGTACTCTTATCGATGGGCGCGACAACCGCTTTGTCCGAGAGTGGCACCTACGAGCTGGATCCTGGACACAGCCAGGTATTGTTCAGCTACGACCACATCGGGTTCTCAGAAACATTTGGAATGTTCTCAGGTTTTAGCGGTGAGATAAAGTTCAACGAAGATGATCCGTCTGCATCATCTGTCACAGTGTCTATGCCTGTAAAATCTATGATCACGGGCTGGGATGCCCGTTTGCAACACTTCATGTCCGATGATTTTTTTGGCGCGACTGACGGTGACGTGGTCACATTCGCCTCAACCAGCATCGAAGTCACCGGGGACAATTCCGCGAATATTTCTGGCGACCTGACCATGAATGGCATCACCAAACCTGTTGTTATGGAAACAACGCTTAACAAGTCAGCGCCATACCCTTTTGGCGAAAAGGAGGGCAGACCGACCTTGGGGCTGGCAGCAACGGCGACTATCGTGCGGTCTGAATTCGGACTTGGGGCCTTTGCACCAGCCGTGAGCGACGAAATAGATCTCTTGATCAATATCGAGGCGTTAAAAGCTGAATGATGCGTGCAGGGGCACCGAAACCGCGCTGAGCACTCAATCTTTACTTTTGACGGGCTGACAACAAAATGAATGTGCACCTGAGAACATTGGCGGTTGCTATCACGGTAGTGGCATTGATGTGCTCGATGGCGTCCGCGCAAGAGCGCTCCTTGCCGGAGCGCACCTCGCACCGTCCTGAAACGACAAGCGGCATACCGCATACTCAGATTGGTGTCAAAATTGATGCCGAATTGGCCCAGCTATTGCTGGAGCGAGTTGCTCAATTCCCAGGGGTTACACTTGGCCCCACACGCATATCACTACCTGGCGCAATTGGTTTTCAGCTTGATCCCGACATGTTTTTGTCTCAACCGAGCTCTATCGTCGGTGGGTTTGAATTTGCGCATATGCATCCTGATGGCAGCTTGCACGCTTCGCTGCATCCGGCAATGGCGCGGCGGGCAATTGAGGCTGGCTGGGCCGTAGCTCACCCTTGGGCCAAGCAACGTCCTGGGTGGAGCGGCTTTGTCTTGATATATACACCGACCACACCAGAAGAGTTGGATGTCGTCATCGATCTGGTAGAAAGCTCGTACACCTTCATCACCGGCAACACCTTGGGCTAAGCTCGAATTGTGCGAAAGTGTGCGGGGACACCTGTTTCCTGTCAGAGAGCAGTTTCAGCCACCTTGTTTCTCATAGTCATTTTTTTATTAAATTGTCGCCGTGGCGAAGCGCTCGATACCTTCAAGCCATTCACACTAATGGAAGCTGCCGTCCGCTTGTTAGATTTTGCAAAGCTCAGAGTCGAAGTTCCGCTTCGGGCCGCCATCGGTCACAGATGAAGAGAGCAACGGGCTGACACTTTCAGAATGGATATTGCAAAGTGAACCTTTGTTAGTAACGCGAAACGCGCTAACTACTTCACCTCAATTCTAGGCTTCGCCAGCCAATTAGACATTTTGCTCGGCTGTGTGTTTCAACGCAAGTTTTGGAATGTCTGACGTCAGCGCCCATGGGACAGTTTAGGTCGATTTGATAAGAGAGGGTTTCTGGCTATGAAGAAAGAAAGTGTACGGCTTGTTGTCACCGAACATTAGCGTTTGCAGCCCTACAATCAGTGATGGTGTTTATCTACCTTGAACGGGGCTAGGCTCTCTCGGAACTGCTCGATGAACTCAAGCGTCACCAGTGACGGTTGTTTCAAAACCGGGCGAACAAGGGAAAGCGTATGTGACAAGAGCGGTTTGAAGGGTCGGTAGCTCAATCCGTCGTCTAAATACTGGACGGCGTCCAACTCGCTGACCACGGAAATCCCAACACCCTTCACAGCCAACTCACAAGCCGCCGTGAACTGTCTGACTTCGATGTGGGAATTCAGTTTGACGTTGGCATTTTGAAACGCTTTTGAGAGTTTTCCAAAAAAGTCGCTGTCGCGCCTTGTGTGAATAATCCTGGCATTCGCAATATCCGTAGGTGACACCTCGGAGAGTTCTTCCAATTCATGTCCGGTAGGAAACACGCAAACTGTACGGACATCGATGTCTCTGCTTTCGACGGCCGGATGCCCGTTAAAACTATCTGTGATTCCGAAATCATATTGCTCACCGATCATCCACTCGAGAATGCGTTCCGGTCTGTCTGGCTCGATCGTCATTGTTACACCTGGCCGATCTTCTAGAAACTTGGCGATGACGTTGGGAAGATGACTGGTGGCGAACCCAGGCAAACATGCGATGCGGATGTGTCCCGCTTTGCGTTGCGTTATGTCCTGACTGACATCCGAGATTTGCTTCATCAATTCCAGAACGCGCTCTACGCTGGGTTGCAGATATCGTATCTCCTGCGAGGGCACCAAGCGACCTTCGCGACGATCAAAAAGCTGAAAGCCAAGTGATTTTTCCAGATCAGAAAGCAGTCTGCTGACTGCAGGCTGACTTATCCCAAGATCCGTAGCTGCAGCAGTGACCGACCCATTGATGGAAACGGCCATGAGCGCTTCCAATTGCCGGATCCGCAAAGTCTGACTCATATTTTGAACCTGGTTCGTTGTTTCCCTGGTTGGTTTATAATGTAATGTTATGTTTTTCTCAAAAATTAAATGCTTGAATTATAAAATTGTAACGTTAACGTCGTGAAATCGTCATGTGTGCTGATTACGCGTTGCGGTCGGTATTCAACGAAGCATCAACCCCTGATGCATGGGAGGAATCATGAAAAAGAATTTTCTAGGCGCTCTCGCCTTAACAACTGCTCTGTCGCCGTTGGCGGCTATGGCGCAAACCGAAATTCAGTTCTGGCATGCCTTCACCGGTCGACTAGGCGATCTTGTGAAGGCTCAGGTTGAAGAGTTCAATGCCAGCCAAGATGAGTTCACTGTAGTAGAAAGCCATAAAGGCAACTATTCGGAAACCTTGAATGCGGGTATTGCTGCTTTCCGAGCAGGTGAACAACCACATATCCTGATGGTTTTCGAAGTAGGCACGGCAACGATGATGTCGGCCGAAGGGGCTATCAAACCAGTGTATGAAGTGATGGCTGAAAGCGGTGCATCATTCGATCCTGATGCCTACATTGGTGCCGTCAAAGGCTACTATACGACCACTGACGGGGACATGCTGTCGCTGCCCTTCAACTCGTCCACACCCGTTCTCTGGGTCAATCGCGATGCTATGGAAGCGGCGGGTGTTGACCCTGACACGGATTTGTCGACCTGGGAAAAGGTTGGTGACGTTCTTGACCAGCTTAAGGCTGGGGGTGAAGACTGTCCGCTGGTCACTGCTTGGCAAAGCTGGATCCACCTTGAGAACCTTTCGGCCTATCACGACGTCCCATTCGCATCGAAGGACAATGGATTTGCCGGTCTTGATACCGAGCTGATGTTGAACGGACCGACGCAGGTGGCACACCTGACCGCGATGGGTGACTGGGCCAAAGATGGTAAATTCATCTATACCGGCCGCAGAAACGAAGGTGGCGCGAACTTCCGGGCAGGTGAATGCGCACTATTCACCGAAAGTTCGGCAGGTTATGCCGGCATTAGCTCTGAGGCTGAGTTCGAATTCGACGTGCGCCCATTGCCCTATTGGGAGGCGGTCGTGAGCGAGCCGCAAAACACCATTATTGGTGGCGCTTCGCTTTGGGTGATGGAGGGTCACGATCCTGAAGAATACAAAGGTGTCGGTGAATTCCTGAGCTTCCTGTCATCTTCGGACGTTCAGGCGAACTGGCATCAGAACACAGGGTATCTTCCAATCACCGCCGAAGCTGGCGTCGCGACCCGAAATGCTGGTTTCTATGAAGAAAACCCAGGTACTGACATTGCTGTCATACAGATGACCGCCAAAGAGCCGACTGCGAATTCGAAGGGTCTGCGTCTGGGGTCGTTTGACCAGATTCGCGGCATCATCGACGAAGAGCTCGAGGCTGTCTGGTCCGGTGAAAAGACCGCTCAGGAAGCAATGGACAGTGCGAAAGAACGCGGCGATGCCCTGCTGCGCCGGTTCGAGTCTGCCAATCAATAAGTCCTAATTTGATGCGGGCCTGTTTCGGGCCCGCATCTTCTTTATTCGGTGGTTTATCGGGATGGAAAAACGCGTCACCTTTCGCGGCTGGCTTCTGCCATTGGCTCTGATCGCCCCTCAGGTCATTATCTCCGCCGTTTTCTTTTTCTATCCGGCCGGGCAGGCGGTGTGGCAGTCCCTGTTCATTCCTGACCCATTTGGGCTGTCGTCCCAATTTGTTGGATTGGGTAACTTCGAGTTTCTGCTGAGCGACAAGTTCTATCGCGCATCTTTCGTGACGACGGCGGTGTTTTCAACGCTCGTAACACTGTGTTCAATGATCCCGGCGTTGTTTCTGGCGGTCATAGCGGACCGCCTGATCAAAGGATCGGGTGTTTACCGGACGCTGCTGATCTGGCCCTATGCCGTTGCCCCCGCGGTTGCAGGCGTGCTGTGGCTGTTCATGTTCAACACACGTGTTGGTGTCGTGTCGTGGTACCTCGGCCAGCTTGGTTATGACTGGAACCACGTTCTGAACGGCACCGAGGCCATGGGCCTGGTGGTTGTAGCCTCAGCCTGGGGGCGTATCAGCTATAACTTCTTGTTCTTCTTTGCAGCGCTGCAGTCGGTCCCAAGATCGGTGATCGAGGCTGCGGCAATTGACGGCGCGCGCTTCTGGCGCCGGTTCTTCACAATCGTGCTGCCGCTTTTGTCACCAACCGCGTTCTTCCTGTTGGTGGTGAATGTTGTCTATGCATTCTTTGAGACCTTTGGCGTCATCCACACGATCACTGGCGGTGGCCCACAGCAGGCGACGACCATTCTAGTCTACAAAGTCTTCTCGGATGGGTTCGTTGGACAAGATCTCGGTTCGTCCTCCGCTCAGTCCGTCATCCTGCTTATTGTCGTTGGTCTGCTGACCGTCATCCAATTCAAATACGTGGAAAAAAGGGTGCACTACTGATGGCAGCCCAACAACACGGAATGGTCGAAAAACGTGGCATGGGGATCTGGTTGACCCATGCCATGATGATCCTTGGCGTCTTAATCATCTTTTTCCCGATCTGGCTGGCGTTCGTGGCATCGACTGTGACCCAGCCGGAAATCGTTTCGCCGCCCATGCCCATTCTTCCCGGCGATCAATTCTGGGAAAACTATAAGGCCGCTCTGTTCTCCGGCGTGAACGTTCCAGTCGCCACAATGTTGTTCAACAGTCTTGTGATGGCCATCGGAATCGCAGTGGGCAAGATCATAATTTCGCTGCTGTCAGCTTTTGCGATCGTCTATTTCCGTTTTCCCGGGCGAACGACATTCTTTTGGCTGATCTTCCTAACGCTGATGCTTCCGGTCGAGGTTCGTATTGTGCCGACGTTCGAAGTTGTCGCCGGGTTCGGCATGCTCAACAGCTACTATGGGCTGATCTTCCCCTTAATCGCCTCGGCCACGGCAACGTTCCTGTTCCGGCAGTTCTTTCTGACGATCCCGGATGAACTGGCCGAAGCTGCACGCGTCGATGGTGCCCGCCCGATGCGGTTCTTCATTGATATCGTGGTCCCCATGAGCCGAACGAATATCGCGGCGCTATTCGTGATCCTTTTTATCTACGGGTGGAATCAATATCTCTGGCCGCTGCTCATCACTACCGATCCTGAAATGAACACCATCGTGATGGGTATCAAACAGATGTTCCCATCCGGCGACGACGTAGCTGAATGGCCGGTCATCATGGCCACTTCGATTTTGGCAATGATCCCGCCGGTCATCGTAGTGGTGTCTATGCAAAAGCTCTTTGTCCGCGGCCTTGTCGATAGCGAGAAATAAGAAATGGCAACAGTAAACTTAGAGAATGTCAAAAAGAGCTTTGGCCCGACGGACGTTATCCATGGCATCGACATAGATATTGCGGACGGTGAATTCATTGTGATTGTTGGCCCTTCGGGCTGCGGAAAATCCACGCTTTTGCGAATGGTTGCGGGCCTTGAAACCGTAACGTCCGGTGAAATCCGGATTGGAGAAGAACGAGCCAACGACAAAGAGCCGATGGATCGCGATATCGCGATGGTGTTCCAGAATTATGCGCTCTACCCACATATGTCGGTGCGCCAGAACATGGGGTATGGGCTAAAAATCGCGGGGCTTCCAAAAAACCAGATTGACCAGAAGGTGACCGAGGCCGCCAAACTGTTGCAGCTGGAAGCTTTGTTGGACCGCAAACCCCGGCAGCTTTCAGGCGGTCAACGCCAAAGGGTGGCAATGGGGCGGGCAATTGTTCGCGAGCCGGCGGTTTTCCTGTTTGATGAACCACTCTCAAATCTTGATGCCAAGCTGCGTGTTCAGATGCGTTTAGAAATTCGCGAGCTTCAGGAAAAGCTTGGAATTACATCGCTTTACGTGACTCACGATCAGGTCGAAGCGATGACGATGGCAGACAGGATGATCGTGATGAACGGAGGCATCGCTGAGCAGATTGGGACGCCATTGGAGGTATATGAAACACCAGGAACCCTTTTCGCGGCTCAGTTTATTGGTAGCCCTGCAATGAATATCTTTAATGCTCAGCGTGAAAACGGAACGGTTAAGATAGGGGGCTTAGAGATTGGCCCATCCACGGGGCCTGATACCCCACTAAAGCTTGGAATCCGACCAGAGCATCTGTTTCTGGACGACAATGGTCCGTTGGAAGCCGCTATTCAGATGGCAGAACCGCTAGGCGCAAACACCTTATTGCATGGCCAGCTCACGGATGCAGGCGACGCGATTACGATAAGTCTTCCGGGTGTCCACCCAATCGAAGGCCGGCATCCAAGCATGCGGTTCTCAGTTGCCTCAGAGCACATGCATCTGTTTGACCATTCATCCGGCAAGAGGTTGGAAGGCTGATGGTCTTTCCACAGGTTGAAGCCTTTCGTGGTGGCAAAAACCTGATCCGGGTTGTGGGGCATCGAGGTGCGCGGGGTGTGCTGCCCGAAAACAGTATGATTGGCTTTGACTTTTTGCTCTCTATCGGCGTCCCGCTGCTTGAGTTTGATGTTGTCCTGACGGCCGATGACGTACCGGTCATAACCCACAACCATCGGCTGCACGCTCCTAGCTTTCGTGACGCAAATGGCCTGTTTCTGACCGGAGAAGAGCCGAAGGTCTCGTCATTGACGTTCGAGCAAATCCAGCAATTTGACATCGGGCGGTTGGATGGTCATTCGGCTTATGGCCAACGGTTTCCGGACCAGGCTCAACTGGATGGCATCCGTGTTCCAAAGTTGCAGGATTTGCTGGATTTGGTTGATGATCCAAAATACGGCGATGCCTATCTGATGCTCGAACTGAAGTCGGATCCGGATTTGGCTCACGATGCGCTTTATAGGAAGAAATTTGTCGGGCGGGTTCTTCAAGAAGTACGCGACAAAGGATTGTCTTCGCGCGCGGTGCTCCACAGTTTTGATTGGAACCTGTTGGAGGAGTGTCAGCGGCAGGCTCCTGACATGCCGTCTTCCTACCTGACGCAGCTTCCGGAAAACGCGGCGGATGTTGGTGAGGATTCCTCGAAAGCGGTTTGCCCTGACTTTCGTGGTCGTCGTGATGAAATTCCAAATTTGGTCAAGCAAGCTGGCGGTTCGCTTTGGTGCCCATACTACACGGATGTAACGGCTGAAAATGTGGCGCGCGCAAAAGAACTGGGCCTATGTGTTGCCGTTTGGACGGTCAATGAGCACGAAGAAATAGACAGGATGATCGACCTGCGCGTGGATGCAATTGTATCTGACTACCCCGGTCGGGTTCAAAGGCATTTATCGGATTTGTGTATGAGGTGGCGCGTCAGAAACCAGTGAGTTCTGAGTCGCAAGAGCCTGACGCTTTTTTGTTTCTTCCTGTCATAATCGAAAAGGATAAATCACATCACCGCTTTAATCTGGCCAGCTAGGCGAAAAGAATAGTGGTTCAGCGTACTAAATAAATGCAGCGTTGCCTCTGCAATTGTTCGGGGACCGCCTTAAGGTCCTTCTAATCACGTCGCGTGACACGGGACGTTGGATCCTGCCGAAAGGTTGTCCGATAGATGGCAAGAAAGACTGGATTCTTGCTGCGAACGTTCAAACGTCAAGGCACTAGTGTTCAATCAAGGTTGAATGTCCGTCGCGCGACTCGATGAAGCCGTCTTGGGGTTCATTCAATGCAAAAACCTCTTGTGGGGACGGACGATGTGGTCGGGCGAAAGTTGGTCCAGATGTCTCCAGCAGCCTATTGCACGCGAGACTACGCCAAACGGATCTGCGACAATGGCGGCGAGGGGTTGCATTTCATCGGTTGGCATGAGCCAGAAGAGGCCATTACGGCCAAATGGATCAAAGACAGTTACCATCCGAAAGCCCGGCTCAAGCATCGTGTTTCAGAACTTGTGCCTTTGATCACATTGGCGGCGTCCGGTCTTGGCATGGCCTATCTTGCGTGCAATCTTGGCGACCGCCATCCCGATCTGATCCGTGCGCCCTTCCAAAAGCCAATACCGTACCGAAACATTTGGCTATTGCTGCATCGTGATCTTAGAAACACCACGCGTGTCCGGCTCTTCGTCGATTTTATGTCCGAGCGGGTCAGGTCTAGGCGAAACGAGTTCTGGGTTTCGGGAACCTCAAAGCGGGAGTAGCGGTTATTCTATTCGGAAAGATGGACGGTAAACTGTGCTCTTTTGAGACACTAACAGCAGCGTCGTTGAATGGCGGTTACTCGTATTGGGTCAGAAATGCTTGACGTTTGGGTCAGAATTGAATGACGTGATCGACCGCTTTGTTGAGGTTTTGGTTGTCGATTGAGTCCACGATCAGTGAAGTTCCACATTTCCTTGTTGTAAGGCGACACATAGTTCTGCCAGCAGCGACAGAGCCTTGCCGTTTTCGCGTCCCTTCCTTCATCCAGAACCCGGACCGATTTAGTTGATCCTGACTTCCTTTCGAGAAAACCAGGGCTGATTTGCAGATCAGACGCTGGAGGCGCCTGTTCCTGCTGCTCTGCCATGTGGCGAACGCGCTTGGGGGCGACGCAATGTTATTCGACAATAGTGGTGCGGCCCGCAAGCGCAGCCGAAGACCCGGTTTTGTCTAATAGGGTTGCCCGAGGGGGAAGGCAGCGTCTTACCCCTGATCGCCAGAGGCGTTTGGCTTGTCCAAATCCTACTAGCCCAAAAACAAGTGCGGCTGAGTTGGCTGTGCCGTTACTTCTGCTCCAGAACACGTTGCTTTTCTAAAGAATCGGCGGAAAGCGGTCATTTGCTGCAGGCGCGGGAACACATTGTATTAGTTGTCAAAGCGGACCTTCGGTTTTGATCTGCAAATGGAAGTGGAATCTGGTGCCTCAAGCAAACTGGTAGCGCAACTGAAAAACCAAAAAATGATGCGATGTGCTATCACGGATTTCTTTGATGGCATGTAGAAAAACTGTGCAGGTATTCCGCTAAGTGTGAAATCAAGCTGAAAAATTGGGCGAACGGCAGCCTGATGAATCATTAAATGGCGCTGGAATTGCTACCAATGCGCCTTGGCCTCACTTGTGACCCTATGAACCAACATCTAACTGTCGTTGTAGTCGAGCAGAACCAAGAACGAGCCTTTGCGATTGTAGATGCTCTTAAAGAGGCCGGAGACGTAGACGTTTCTGTAATCGGCAATGTCTCCGGGCTGGCAAGGAAAATTGCTACTCATAGCCCAGATATTGTCCTGATTGATATCGACAACCCCTCTCGAGATATGTTGGAAGAACTTACCGTTGCTTCGGGCCCATTGGAACGACCCGTGGCTATGTTCGTCTCAGGCGCCGCAGGCGGATTGGCGAAAGCTGCTGTTGAAGCCGGTGTATCAGCCTATGTTGTTGATGGATTGCAAGCTGAGCGCATTAAACCTGTCATCGATACCGCCATCGCTCGGTTTCAAGTACTGCGCCAGATGCGGACTGAACTTGCAGAAACCCGCCGTGCGCTTGAAGAGCGTAAAGTGATCGACCGCGCAAAAGGTTTGCTGATGAAAGCCAAGGGCATTTCGGAAGACGAAGCCTATGCGCTACTCCGAAAAACCGCGATGAACCAAAACCGCCGCGTCGCCGAGGTGGCCGAAGCCTTGGTCACTGCTTCGGGGTTGTTGTCATGAGAACCGTAACACTGCCCGTCGCGTATATGCCGCTTGTCGACGCGGCCCCGTTGATCGTCGCGCGCGAGATGGGGTTTGACCATGCTGAAGGCATCTCGCTGGACCTGCGTCCGGCGCCATCGTGGTCCTCTTTGCGCGATATGCTGGCCTTTGGGCATGTGGACGCGGCGCATCTACTATCGCCTGTCCCCGTTGCGATGGCTTTGGGTCTTGGTGGAATCGCGACACCGCTATCTGCGGTATCTGTCCTGTCTTTGAACGGCAATGTTATAGGTGTTGGAACGCAATTGGCCGAGCGACTGATCGACCAGGGCTATGGTTTTGATTTCACCGATGCCGCTGCGGCTGGGGCTGCACTGGCAAAAGCTGCCGATGAAGTCTTGGTGTTTGGCGTGCCTTTCCCATTTTCAATGCATGTCGAGCTACTGCGCTATTGGATTGCGGGAACCAAACTGGCCTCAAAACAGGTCGAAATCCGCACCGTCCCGCCGCCACTCATGGCGCAGGCGCTTGCGGGAGGCGAGATCGATGCCTTTTGCGTGGGCGAGCCTTGGGGCTCCTTCGCAGTGGACGACAGTGTTGGCGCACTGCTGTTGCCCGGAAAGGCGATCTGGACTTGTGCTCCTGAAAAGGTGTTGGCAGTCAGAAACGACTGGGCCGAGACGGAACCGCATTTGCTGGGAAGTCTCATGCGGACCGTATGGCGTGCGGGACGCTGGCTGTCAAACACGGACAGCCGAACAACCGCGTCCGAGATGCTGTCACGCAAAACCTACCTCAATGTCTCACCCGAGCTGATCGACCGAGCGTTAATGGGTGAGTTCGCCATATCTGCACGCGGCGAGCAACGCAGTGTGGAAGGGTTTGTCGAGTTTTTTGACGGTGCTGCCACCTTCCCGTGGCGTAGTCAGGCAAAATGGGTCGCGCATCAATTGGCGCTAAGAAACGGGCTGGACGTCGGTACAGCGGAACGACAAGCAGCCAAGGTCTTTCGAAGTGATCTCTATCGTCGGGAGTTGCAAGGGCTTGGTGTGGAAACACCCGGCGCATCCGAGAAACTTGAAGGAGCTTTGTCTGAGTCGACGGCAGTTGCCTCAGCCAATGGCAGCTTGATTCTGTCTCGGAACGTCTTCTTCGACCGGCGCATTTTCGAGCCCGCAGGGTAAGATTGCACAATTTTTTTGCAGCGCAGCATCTCTTTTTGCTGCGCTGCAGAATTCTCGAAGTGAAGATGTCAAAAAATGATGACGTCGCACTGCGCGTCTGACTTAATCGGGACATCGGAAGGCAACGACGCCCACCGACGGAATTCGCCCACAATCCAGGGCACCTTAGAAGAGCAAAGCCGCTCGACCATCCGCCACCTCCTCCCGGCGGACTGTGTCGGCGGCTTTTTTTGTTTGCCCATGGGGTTGGGCTGAACCGAAAGGGATCGAGATGAAAAAGCTTCTTTTAGGCCTCGCCGCGACGACGGCGCTTGTGTCTCCAGCACTGGCCGAATTGGAACTGGAAAAAGACGAGCTGACCTTTGGCTTTATCAAACTGACCGACATGGCGCCGCTGGCTGTCGCCTATGAGAATGGGTACTTTCTGGACGAAGGCCTGTTCGTGACGCTGGAAGCACAAGCAAACTGGAAGGTGCTGTTGGATGGCGTGATTGACGGACAGCTTGACGGCGCACATATGCTGGCTGGACAACCATTGGCCGCAACCATCGGTTATGGGACCGAAGCCCATATCATCACGCCATTCTCAATGGACCTGAACGGCAACGGCATCACTGTCTCCAACGAGATTTGGGAAGAGATGAAGCCGAACATCCCGTTGATGGACGACGGCCGTCCCCAGCATCCGATCAGCGCCGAGGCTCTGGCCCCGGTCGTCGAGAAGTACAAATCAGAAGGCAAGCCATTTAACATGGGCATGGTCTTCCCGGTTTCGACCCATAACTACGAGCTGCGCTATTGGCTGGCCGCCGGTGGTCTGCATCCGGGTTACTACAGCCCTGAAAACGTGACCGGTCAGATTGGTGCGGATGTGTTCCTGTCGGTGACCCCTCCACCGCAGATGCCTGCCACGTTGGAGGCCGGCACGATCTATGGCTATTGCGTGGGCGAGCCGTGGAATCAGCAGGCTGTGTTCAAGGGTATCGGCGTACCGGTTATTACCGACTACGAGCTGTGGAAGAACAACCCCGAAAAGGTCTTTGGTCTCAATGCCGAGTTCGCAGAACAGTACCCCAACACCACTCTGGCAGTGACCAAGGCCCTGATACGCGCGGCGATGTGGCTGGACGAGAACGAAAATGCCAACCGCCCTGAAGCCGTCGAGATTCTGAGCCGGGCTGAATATGTGGGCGCGGATTATGAGGTTATCGCCAACTCGATGACCGGCACGTTTGAGTATGAGAAGGGCGACAAGCGTGAAGTCCCCGATTTCAACGTGTTTTTCCGCTACAACGCGACCTATCCGTTCTACTCGGACGCCGTTTGGTACCTGACGCAGATGCGCCGCTGGGGGCAGATTGCCGAGTCCAAGCCCGACAGCTGGTATGACGAGGTCGCCAAGTCCGTCTACAAACCCGAGATCTATTTGGAAGCCGCCCGCTTGCTGGTCGACGAAGGTCTGGCGAATGAAGCCGACTTCCCCTGGGACAGCGATGGTTACAAAGCGCCGACCCCGGCCGAGGATATCATTGACGGCATCGCTTACGACGGACGCACACCCAACGCCTATCTCGAAAGCCTGTCCATAGGCCTGAAGGGCGAGCAGAAGATCATCGGCTCGGACGTGCAAGGCTAATTCCCCTAATCCTGCGCCCGGCCCGCGCCGGGCGCAGCCCCCAAAGTGCCCCGCCATCGCAAGGACACATCAGATGACAACGGTCGATCCCGAATTCAACGCAGACGCTGCCCGAGAGGAACGTCGCGCCCGCCTTTTCACCCGCATCAATGCAGCCGACAAATGGTTCCAGGTTCTGGGTCTCAGCTGGGCGACCCCGGTCCTGAAAGCCGCCGCCGGGGACAATCCCCGCGCTCAGATGACCGAGATATGGCGGTTGCTGATCGTGCCTCTGTTGTCGATCTGCTCCTTCTTGTTGCTGTGGGGAACGCTGGCCCCCAAGGTGCAGACCTCTCTCGGCGCGGTTCCGGGGCCGGCGCAGGTTTGGGAAGAGATGGTCAGCCTGAACCAGGATGCCAAGGCCAAAGCGGCCAAACGCGCGAAGTTCGAGGCCATGGTCGAGAAGCGCAATCAGAAATTCATTGACGCTGGCCAGCCGGAGAAAGTGAAAGAGGTCGCCTTCACGGGTGCTCCGACCTATTACCAGCAAATCTGGACTTCGATCAAAACAGTGTTTTTTGGGTTTCTGATCGCCACCGTCATCGCGGTCCCACTTGGTATCGCGGCCGGCCTGTCTCCGACTGCAAATGCAGCCCTAAACCCGCTAATCCAGATCTTCAAACCGGTCTCGCCTCTGGCCTGGTTGCCGATCGTCACGATGATCGTCTCGGCCGTTTACGTCACCAATGACGGCTGGTTCGCGAAATCCTTCCTGATCTCGGCCATTACCGTGACCCTGTGTTCGCTATGGCCCACATTGATCAATACATCTTTGGGTGTAGCCTCCATCGATAAGGACCTGGTGAATGTCTCCAAAGTCCTGAAAATGAACACCTATACCAAGATCACCAAGCTGGTGCTGCCCTCTGCCCTGCCTCTGATCTTCACCGGCCTGCGCCTGTCACTGGGCGTCGGCTGGATGGTTCTGATTGCGGCGGAAATGCTAGCGCAGAACCCCGGTCTGGGCAAATTTGTCTGGGATGAGTTCCAGAACGGTTCCTCCAGTTCGCTCGCCAAGATCATGGTTGCGGTCTTCACCATCGGTATCATCGGCTTCCTGCTGGACCGGGTGATGTACGCGCTGCAATCCCTGTTTACCTTCACAAACAACCGGTGAGCGCGATGAGCATCCTAAGTTTCAAGAACGTCTCGAAATCCTTCGGTGAAGGCACCGCGCGCACGGATGTGTTGAAAGGCATCGATCTGAACGTGCAAGAGGGTGAGTTTCTGGTGATCCTCGGTTTTTCCGGCACCGGCAAAACCACCCTTATCAATCTAATGGCCGGGCTGGACACCCCAACCGGCGGAGAGGTCACCTTCAAAGGCACTCCGATCAAAGGGCCGGGCCCTGAGCGTGGCGTGATCTTCCAGAACTACTCGCTGATGCCCTGGCTGACGGTCAGTGGCAATGTGGGGTTGGCGGTGGATACGGTATTTCCGGGTCTCAGCAAGACCGAGAAGGCCGAAAAAGTCGCGCATTACGTCAAGATGGTCGGCCTCAGTCACGCCGCGACCCGCCGCCCGGCAGAGCTGTCGGGTGGGATGCGCCAGCGGGTCAATGTGGCGCGTGCGTTGTCGATGAACCCCGAAGTTTTGTTGCTGGATGAGCCTCTGTCGGCGCTCGACGCGCTGACCCGCGCCAATCTGGCCGATGAGATCGAACATATTTGGGAAGCTGACAAGAAAACTTGTGTCCTCATCACCAATGACGTTGATGAGGCGATCATTCTGGCCGACCGTATCATTGCCCTGAACCCGGATGGCACGCTGGGGCAGGAATTCCCTGTCTCAATCCTGCGCCCTCGGGACCGTGGAGCCATGAACAATGACGAGACTTTCAAACGCCTGCGCGCGGACGTCACCAAATACCTGATGGATGTGGGGATCGAGGCCAAGGTCGAAGGCTCGCGTATCCTCCCGGATGTCACCCCAATCCACGGTGTTCCAACGGCGGTGGCCGAGGCGCAAAAGGGGCTGATCGAGAACCGCTTCCTCGACTTCTCGCAGCTTCACAAGGTGTATCCGACGCCCAAAGGCCCTCTGACCGTGGTCGAGGATTTCGAACTGAAGATCGACAAGGGCGAGTTCATCTCGCTGATCGGCCATTCGGGTTGTGGCAAGTCCACGGTTTTGACCATGGCGGCGGGGCTGAACGACATCTCGAAGGGTGCGATCAAGCTGGATGGCCGTCACGTCGAAGGGGCCGATCCCGAACGCGCGGTGGTGTTCCAATCCCCCAACCTGTTCCCATGGTTAACCGCCAAGGAGAACGTCGCGATTGGGGTGGACAAGGTCTATCCAAAGGCCAGCATTGCCGAGCGGCAAGATGTTGTTGAATACTATCTGGAACGCGTCGGTTTGGCTGACGCGATGGACAAATCCGCCTCCGACTTGTCGAACGGCATGAAGCAACGCGTCGGTATCGCCCGCGCCTTTGCCCTGTCCCCCAAGCTGCTGTTGCTGGACGAGCCCTTTGGGATGCTCGACAGCCTGACCCGATGGGAATTACAGGAAGTCCTGATGGAGGTCTGGTCCCGCACCAAGGTCACTGCGATCTGCGTTACCCACGACGTGGATGAGGCGATCTTACTGGCCGATCGCGTGGTGATGATGACCAACGGTCCGCAGGCAACGATCGGCAAGATCACCAAGGTTGAGCTGCCGCGTCCGCGCACGCGCAAAGCGCTGCTGGAGCACCCGGATTACTATGCTTACCGGCAGGAAGTCCTCGATTTCCTCGAAGAATATGAACATGGCGCCAAGCCAAAAACACCCGCCCCCAAGGCGATTGCAGCGGAGTGAAATCATGAAGCAAAGACTTGTTGTCATAGGCGCGGGTATGGCCTCAGGCCGGGTGTTGGAACACCTGACCGAAGCCGCGCCGGATACGTTCGAAATCACCCTGTTCAATGCCGAGCCGCGCGGGAACTACAACCGCATCATGCTCAGCCCAGTGCTGTCGGGCGAGAAAACCTATGACGAGATCGTCACCCATGACGACGCGTGGTATGCCGCGCGGGGCATTGCCTGCCGCTTTGGTGAAAAGGTCGCGAAGATCGACCGCGAGATGAAGGTGGTCGAAGGTCAGAACGGCCACGTTCCCTATGACAAGCTGGTGATTGCGACCGGATCTAACCCGTTCATGATCCCTCTGCCAGGGCATGATCTGGAGGGCGTGATTGCCTACCGCGATCTGGAAGACACCATGCAGATGATGGGCATGGGCCCTGACAACAAGGTGGTCGTGATTGGCGGCGGCTTGCTGGGGCTCGAGGCCGCCGCGGGTATGGCTGCCCATGGCGTTGACGTGACGGTGGTGCATATCATGGGTCACCTGATGGAGCGACAGCTGGACGAGGCCGCAGGCTACCTGCTGAAGAAATCGCTGGAAGACAAAGGCATCAGGATTTGCCTGCAGGCGAACTCTAAAGAAATCCTCGGACAGGACGGAAAGGTCCGCGCGCTGCTTCTGGACGACGGGACCGAATTGCCCTGTGATCTGCTTGTCATGGCCGTGGGTATCCGCCCCAACACAGCTCTGGCGCAAGAGGCTGGGCTGGCCACCGGGCGCGGTATCCATGTGGATGACCAGATGCTGACTTCGGATTCGGATGTCTTTGCGGTAGGTGAATGCGTCGAACATGACGGGGCGGTCTTCGGTCTTGTCGCGCCGCTTTACGATCAGGCGAAAGTGGCTGCGCAGGCTTTGTTGGGTGAAGAGGCTGCGTTTGCTCAGAAAACCCTATCGACCAAGTTGAAGGTCACCGGCTGCGATCTGTTCAGTGCGGGGGATTTTGCGGATGGGCCGGGGCGCGAGGATATCGTGTTCCGCGACCCCTCGCGCGGGGTCTACAAACGGCTTGTGATTGAAGAGGATCGGCTGGTCGGCGCGGTCATGTATGGTGACACCACTGATGGCAGCTGGTTCTTTGGCCTCATCAAAGACGGCGCCAGCGTAGAAGAAATGCGCGAGACGCTGATCTTTGGACCCGCATATCAGGGGGGCGACACTGCGGACCCTCTCTCAGCCGTTGCAGCATTGCCGCATGAGGCGGAGATTTGCGGCTGCAACGGCGTATGCAAAGGTGACATCGTCGAGGCGATCAATGCGGGGGCGGGTGATCTGGGCGCGGTGCGCACGACCACAAAGGCTAGCGCATCCTGCGGAACTTGCACAGGATTGGTTGAGCAATTGTTGCAGGTCACTCTGGGCGACGCGTTCCAGATGCCTGCCGCGCAGCCGGTCTGCGGATGCACCGACCTGACTCATGAGGATGTGCGACGCCTGATCAAAGGGCAGGAGTTAAAAAGTCAGGCTGCCGTTTGGCAGGAACTGGGTTGGACGACGCCCAATGGCTGCCATGTCTGTAGGCCCGCGATCAACTACTACCTGCTGGCCGACTGGCCGTTGGAATACCAAGACGACCCACAAAGCCGTTTCGTCAATGAACGCAAACACGCCAACATCCAGAAGGATGGCACGTTCAGCGTTGTACCGCGTATGTGGGGTGGGATCACCACGCCCGACGAACTGCGCGCCATTGCAGATGCGGCGGATAAATACGATGTTCCCACCGTCAAGGTCACGGGCGGTCAGCGGATCGATCTACTGGGCGTCAAAGGCGAAGATCTGCCCGCCATGTGGTCAGACCTGAACAAAGCCGGGCTGGTCTCTGGCCACGCCTATTCCAAAGGTCTGCGCACGGTCAAAACCTGCGTCGGCACCGATCATTGCCGGTTTGGTACTCAGGACAGCACCGGGCTTGGCATAAAGCTTGAAAGAATCCTGTGGGGGTCGTGGACGCCGCACAAGCTGAAGCTGGCCGTATCTGGCTGCCCTCGAAACTGTGCCGAGGCGACCTGCAAGGACATCGGCGTAGTCTGCGTCGAATCTGGCTATCAGATCAGCATCGGTGGGGCCGCAGGGATGGATGTCAAAGAGACCGAGCTACTCTGTCAGATTCCCACCGAAGAAGAAGCGATCGAGATCGTGATGGCCGTCACGCAGGCCTATCGAGAAGGCGGCAAGTATCTGGACCGTTTATATAAATGGCTGGGTAAGGTGGGCATGGACTGGGTCAAGGTGCAGGTCGTGGACGACCATGAAAATCGCGCGGCCCTCGTCGCGCGGTTCGAACTGTCGCAAAACATCTACCGCAAAGACCCCTGGGCCGAACACGTCAAAGAAAAAGCGCAAACTTACGCGCCAATTGCAGATTTCACACTGGAGGCCGCAGAATGAGCTGGATCGACATCGGACATATCGACGAGGTTCCCTTGCGTGGGGCGCGTCTGGTCAAGACGCATATCGGCTGCATCGCTGTCTTCCGTACTGCCGAGGTGGAGGTCTATGCCGCGACCAACAGCTGTCCGCACCAGGGCGGTCCTTTGTCTGAGGGTATCGTGCACGGGCAGTCGGTGACCTGTCCTTTGCACAATTGGGTATTTGACCTGAATACGGGTGAGGCGCAAGGCGCGGATGATGGCCGCATCACCATCTATCCCGTGCGCATTGAAGACGACCGTATCCTGTTAGACGACAGCGCAGTTACCCGGCGGAGCGCCGCCTGATGGACGGAAGTGGTCTGCCTGAAGTTCGCTCGACTTGCGCCTATTGCGGGGTCGGCTGCGGTGTGCTTCTGCGGCCCGATGGGGCCGGAGGCTTGACCGTTCGCGGCGATCCGGATCATCCAGCGAATTTTGGGCGTTTGTGCTCGAAAGGATTGGCTTTGGGCGAAACAGTTGGGCTGGAACATCGGTTGCTGGCTCCTCGCGCCTTCGGCCGAGACACAAGCTGGGACAACGCGCTGCAACTGGTCGCAGATCGGTTTTCTGCCGCAATCAAGAACCATGGACCGGACAGCGTGGCATTTTACGTCTCGGGGCAGTTGCTGACAGAGGATTATTACGTCGCCAACAAGCTGATGAAGGGTTTTATGGGGTCGGCCAACATCGACACCAATTCTCGACTGTGTATGGCGTCAACTGTGGCCGGACACAAACGCGCCTTTGGCACAGATACCGTGCCCGGGACTTATGAGGATCTGGATGAGGCTGATTTGGTTGTCTTGGTTGGCTCAAACCTCGCATGGTGCCATCCCGTTCTCTATCAACGCGTCATAGCTGCGCGTCAGGCGCGCGGTACGAAGATTGTGGTTGTCGATCCACGTCGAACTGCAAGCTGCGATCAGGCCGATCTCCATCTGGCGTTGCAACCCGGCAGTGACGTGGCATTGTTCAACCGCTTGCTGAGCAGAATTCACCAATCGGGGCATGTGGCACCGGATTTTCTGGATCGCAGCGTAGGGTACACTGAAGCCCTCGAACTCGCACAGCTTGATGATCCGGATGAGACCGGACTTACCCCAGGTGAAATCGAAGCGTTTTGCGATCTGTGGATTGGAACCGAGCGGGTTGTTACGATTTTCAGTCAAGGCGTAAACCAATCCTCCAGCGGAACAGACAAAGTCAACTCGATCCTGAACTGCCATCTGGCTACGGGACGCATCGGACGCACAGGGATGGGCCCGTTCTCGGTTACCGGTCAACCAAACGCCATGGGTGGTCGAGAGGTCGGCGGTCTGGCCAACATGCTTGCGTGTCACCTGGATATCGAAAACGAGGCCCACAGAGCAGCCGTCCGGGACTTTTGGAAAGCGCCCATCCTGCCAGAAAAGCAGGGGCTCAAAGCTGTCGACATGTTTCGCGCCGTTAAAGATGGACAGATCAAAGCACTTTGGATCATCCACACCAATCCAGCGGCCACGATGCCGGACGCCGATCGAGTCAAGACGGCGATCAAAAACTGCCCATTCACCGTTGTAAGCGACCTGACTGCCCAAACAGACACCGCGCGTCTCGCAGACGTATTGCTTCCAGCAGCAGGATGGGGCGAAAAAAGCGGCACAATAACCAATTCCGACCGCATGATCAGCAGGCAACGAGCCGTTCTGACCCCTCCGGGACAGGCACGTGCGGATTGGGATATCTTGGCCGAGGTTGGCCGCCGCATGGGTTGGGCCGAGGCCTTCAGCTATGAGTCTGCAGCGCAGATTTTTAGGGAATATGCGAACATGTCCTCGCTTGCCGTCTCATTTGGCAAAGACTTTGAGATTGCTGGCTTTTCGGACATCAACGACGAAGATTATGATGCGATGTGCCCGACACGATGGCCCACGGCATCGCGGAAAACTGACGGTCGTTTCTTCGGGGACGGGCAGTTTTTTCATCCTGATGGCAAGGCGCGGTTTGTGCCGGTCACCCATCGAACGCCCAAGGCAGAGCCATCAAAACGCTACCCTTTCATGTTGAACACAGGGAGAAATCGGGATCAGTGGCACACCATGACCCGATCCGGATTATCGCCTCGCTTATCGGCCCACCTTGCCGAGCCCTATTTGGAAATGAACCCAAAGGACGTTGATCAAATGGGGCTTGGTCCTGTCGATTTGGTCGAAGTTAGTAGTTCAGTCGGCAGCGGCATATTTCGGCTTCGCATTACGGAATCTATTGCGCGTGGCAATGTGTTTGCGCCCATTCATTGGACCGGAGAAACGGCACCGTCGGCCCGTGTAAACGAGATAATTCCCAGTGTAACTGACCCGATTTCTGGTCAGCCGGAAAGCAAATCAACAGCGGTATCTGTTCGACGTATGAGAGCAGCATGGTACGGTTTCGCCGTTTCAGCCGATGCAGCGTTCCCTGAAGCAGAGTATTCGGCGACAGCCAGAACAACCAACGGCTACAGGATGGAGTTGGCAGGGAACCAGATTATTGAAGACTGGGAAAAGACCGCTCGCGTTTGGTTTAGTTTACCGGATGCAACGGCTACTTCAGTAGAAGATCCCAAACGCGGCTCTTATAGAATTGCGCTGTCAGACGGTCAGCGCATTCTGGCAGTGCTCTTCGTCTCGCGCCGACCTATCACCCTGATGCGAGACTATTTGGCAACTTTGCCTGAGGTAACGCCTCAGCAGATTCTGTCTGGCCATTCATCTGTTGATTCTGAGGACTGCGGCCCAATCGTCTGTTCGTGTTTCGAAGTCGGGCTAAAAACCCTTATCCGCGCCATTCACGACAAGCGTTTGATCAATGTCGACGATATCGGAGACGCCCTTAGTGCGGGAACGAACTGCGGTTCATGCCGGCCAGAGTTGGCTGATTTAATCGCCGAGCATTCGAAATTGAGTCACGACAAAACGAAGAATTCCCTGCAAGAACTACTGGGATAGAATCGCGGTTCTCGAGTATTACAGCGGTGTGCTTAGGTTGGCTTTTAAAGAACACGCGGGATCCCTTCGCTCGACACCACCTATCTGGTTAAGCTTGGTTGACGGTTCTGGCGGTTCAGTCCGAGGATGGCGTCGCTCTACGCTCAAGACCTCCCCGGTGTTCGAATTTCGCGTTGACCGCGAATGTCTTCTTTGGCGCGCCGCTGCGCAGCATCGAAGACTGTTTTCAGATGACTGCTTAGGGCCGATCCAAGAGTTTTCTAGGTCTGCTAGAATGCCCCTGAGACGCATACGAAAACCTAAGGTGGCCGTAATGGAATTGTCCGGCATCGGCACGACCGGGAGGCGTATCGCTACCGAAGTCGGGTCATAGATCACCTGTTTGAAAAATGGTCTTCTCGGAGGTGACGCGCAAATCGGTGCGATGATCGCTTAAGGCGCCTTGATGCGCTGCTCTTTTTCATCGACCCGCTTTCTGCACTGCCTCATGATGTGGATGAGAAGTCGCTGCTACGACCGGCCACGCTGTATAACACTGCGCTGGCCATCAACGCGGCAAGCGCGACGCTAATGGTGTGCGCGGCTAACGTTTAAACCGTCGAAGCGGACGGAGCATTCATATTCGCACAATCTACCGAAATTTGAATGTCCGCGGCGGGGATTTAAGGCGTCATTCAGCCAGATAAAGCAAATGTCGGTTTTGTCCGCCGAGGCAGCCTTTCGCACTTGTTCCACATAACGGCCATAACCCAACCAAAGATCGTTTCTCATAAAACCGCTTCAATGACGATCGTGGTTGGGTATGACGCCAGCAAACACCCAATGGTTGTGAAAATCGCAATTCGAGGCGGATATCAATCTTGGCGGCCATGTTGAACTAACAGCCATCCGGTAGGCGGAATGTTTGGACTTTCCCCGACAGAAGTGCGGACTGTTAGAAAAGGTAGTTCATCGACTTCAACCTGTCCCAAATCAGCTTATTTTGCTCACTGGAAAGTTTGTTGAATGTTTGTGGACGTCTCAATTAGCGCTTGTTCGATGGTTGCTCTTTGCCGTGCAAATCGCGTCGTTGGTACTGGAATTGAGATCGCGTGCAGGTCTCCCACCCAGTCGACAAAAGAAAACCCGATAGCCGATACACCAGCAGAATGTTCGTCCAAATCATAGGCAAGGCCCTGTTCGCGGACTGTATTTAATTCGGAAAGGAACTCATCCAAATTCCTTTGGATACCGTTCCGTTCCCATTCGTTCTGAATAAGCTTTGTCGCATCTCCTTCATCGAGTTGAGCGAGACAAGCTTTCCCATTTGCAGTGGTGGTCAGCGGAAAAACCTCGCCTACTTGCGAAACGGTCGTCAATCGATAGACGCCTGGGACCTGATCTAAGAAAACCATGCCGATACCGCGCATGACGGCTAGGTCTGTGGTTTCCCCGGTCTTTTGGGTCAGTTCCGTCAAAAGCAGACGGCAGTGTTCGACGATGCTGTACTGCGCCGCGCCCGCGAGAGCGCTTAGTTCGGGACCGAGCCTCAAACCACCCCCATTAGCCTCCGCTATGACAAGGTTTTCTTCGGCAAGAGCGCTTGTGATTCTCTGTACCGTAGAGCGGGGCAGGTCAACACGCTCGGCGATTTTCCCCAAGCTCATTCCGGATTGGTTTTCTTTCAGAACACGCAAAATCGAGGCCGCTCTGGAAATAACCTGAATGCCACCTTTATCCGCTTTTTCAGACATTTAACCTACCTCATCCTGTCTTGGTATCGTAGTTTTGGATACCTAGCGATTTTTTAGTGTTGTATCACAATGCGGTGCAAGTCAACCGTATAGTGAGTTTTTTGGTTGACCATAATGCGGTGCGTATGCATCATCATACGGGACAGGTGGGGAGGCCACCCAGACAATTGAAAAGCGAACACCGCCGCGTTGTCGGCGAACAAAGGAGATGTGCCCAATGGTCGAAATCCGTGGCATTGAGTTTCAGGCAAACACCGACAACGACATGGGGCTTGAGTTTTATAACCTGAGCCACAGATACGGGTTTCAGTGCCCCAACTGGCCGTATTTCAAGGACGTCCAGATCGACCGAAAGCACTACATGGCCAAGTCAGGCGTGTTGTCTCAGACGATTACGACGACGATGCACGTTACCACTCATATTGATGCACCGGCCCATGTTGTTCAGGGAACGCCGTTCATCGACGAGGTGCCGCTGCCGCATTTCTTCGGTTCGGGATTGGTAGTCTCGGTTCCCAAGAAGAAGTGGGAGCAAATCACGGGAGATGATCTGGAGAAGGCTTGCGGGCACTCAATCCGTAAGGGCGACGTTCTGATCATCAACACCGGTTGGCATAAGCAGTACGAAGACGGTGACTATTTTGCTTATTGCCCGGGTCTCGTTCCTTCTGCTGCCGAGTGGATGATCGAGAAAGGTGTGAAAGTCGTTGGCCACGATACCCAAGCGAACGATCACCCGCTGGCAACTGCCATCGGTCCGCAGCGAAACGGTCCGATCATGCCACACCTCGAAAAAGAGTATCTTGAGTGGTCAGGCGGCACGCCATGGGAGGTTGATTTCCCTGAGTGGGAACCGGTTCACAATATGCTGTTTTCCAAAGGCATTCTCGGCATCGAAAATGTTGGTGGGGATCTGGATGCGGTGACCGGCAAGCGGTGTACCTTCGCGTTCTTTCCGTGGAATTGGGACCGTGGCGACGGCTGCATCATCCGACTGGTTGCGATGATCGACAAGAACCAATCCTACCGCATCGAGGCTGGTGAAGATTTCTGAACACTCACGGACCGGTCGCCGGTTCACCGGCGGCCGCCATTAAACCTGAGCGGAGATGGACATGCATCTGAAGCGGTTTATAGACGCCCAGCCCTACGAAGCACCGAACCATTTTGGATGTCATGGGTTGCGCTTACAAGGGTTTGAGGAAGGCGGGCCGACAAATCAGTGGATTGGCTTCAGCCAGTTCCTGCCGGGCGGTGGTGCCGGGCCGGATTCCACTCCGTTCGAGAAAGTCTACGTCGTTCTGGAGGGCGAAATGACCGTCATCGTTGACGGCACAGAAACCACCCTTAGACCCATGGACAGCTGCACGATCGCACCGGGCGAAGCGCGCGAAATTGAAAATCGCGCGAACCAGACCTGCAAAATGCTGGTTATCATTCCGTATCCGCCAGAAAACTAAGGACGAAAAGAATGTCTGATCCACTCAAGATGTTTGACGTAAAAGATAACGTCGCACTGATCACCGGAGCTTCGGGCGCATTTGGAATGGTTGCGGCACGCGTCTTGGCCGGGGCTGGTTGCAACCTTGTTCTGGCGGCGGGAAACCAAGAAGCGCTCAATGACATTGCCAAAGAGTGCGAGGCACTTGGTGCAACGGTAGTGACCATCAATACCCGACCGACCGATGAAGCATCGTGTGACGCATTGGTTGATGAGGCCGTCAACACCTTTGGCAAGCTCGACATTCTCGTTGTCGCGTCCGGTATGAACAAAGTTGCTCTGATCAACGACATGGCGCCGGAAACCTTTGGTGCAGTGATGGACGCCAACGTGAACCAAAGCTGGCTGTTGGCGCGCGCAGCGGCAGCGCACATGAAGCAAAGCGAATATGGCAAGATCATATTCGTCAGTTCCGCGCGCAGCATCCTTGGGCACCCTGCCGGATACACGGCGTATTGCGCGTCAAAGGCCGCCGTGAACGGGATAACCAAAGCCTTGGGATGTGAGCTGGGTCCGACAGGGATCACCGTCAACGCGATCGCACCGACAGTGTTCCGTTCGCCTTTGACGGCTTGGATGTTTGAAGACACCGACGAAGCGAAGGCAGTGCGCGATGGTTTCCTGACCCGTGTTCCTAAGGGGCGGCTGGGTGAGCCAGAAGATCTTGCGGGTCCGCTCCTGTTTCTCGCGTCGCGCGCATCTGATTTTTACACCGGGCATATCCTGCATGCCGATGGCGGATATACGGCGGGCTAAGGGATGGTGCGTAAGAAACAGCAAATGGCAGTGATTGGTGCTGGCCTGATGGGTCACGGCATTGCCCTTACCTTGGCGAAGGCGGGCCAATATGTCGCCATTACCGATCCCGTGGAAGAAGCGCGCGTCACCGTGCCCAACCGCATTCGCGCCAGTATGGCCGCAATGGGGGATGATGAGGTTACAATCACGAAAACCCTCAAGATGATTGAGATTTTTGCGACGACGGAAGGTACTGTGCGAAACGCTGATGCTGTGTTCGAAGCCGCACCCGAAAAGCTAAGGCTCAAGCAAGCGATCTTTGCAGAGATCGAGGCGCATGCACCAGAAACTTGCATACTCGCGTCGAATACCTCGGTCATGCCAATCACCCAGATTATGTCCGGTTTGCGGCTGAAAAAACGGGCATTGGGAACCCATTGGTGGAACCCGCCGCACATGATCCCTTTGGTCGAGGTCATCAAGACCCAGTGGACAGACCCTGAGATCGCACAGACAATGTTCGATCTGCTGAAAGATGCCGGGAAAACGCCGGTTATGGTCGAAAAAGATGTGCCCGGCTTTATCGGCAATCGCCTTCAACATGCGTTGTGGCGCGAAGCGGTCAGTCTGGTGGAAAACGGTATTTGTGACGCCGAAGCCGTCGATACCGTGATCAAGTCCAGCTTCGGGCGCAGGCTTGCTGTTCTTGGTCCGCTGGAGAACGCGGATCTGGTCGGCACTGACCTGACGCTCGATATCCACGAAAACGTGCTGCACGATCTTGAAGCACAAAGGGGCCCTTCATCCTATCTTAAGTCGCTTGTCGAAGCGGGCAAGCTGGGCATGAAATCCGGCGAAGGGTTCAGGACATGGGCCGAGGGCGAGGCAGATCAGGTTCGCCAACGTGTCGCGAAACATCTGAAAAATCTCGAAAAGACTTTGTAAGATCAATCAAACACTGGCGGCAGGCCGGTGAAGGGAGGACGCAATGACAAGGACATTCAAAACGGCCACCAGGCGTAGTTTCATCGCCGGGGCAACGGCAGCAATTGCGGCACCGGCAATCCTGAGGGCGACGCGTGCTTATGCTGCGAACCCGACCTTGCGTGTCGGCAATGTCAGCCCGCGCACCGGACCGCTGGCTGGTTTTGCCGAGGCTGATGAATACGTGCTTCAGGCCATCCAACAAGTGTTCTCAACCGGGATGGAGAACAACGGCAAGACTTGGAATGTCGAGATCATCTCAAAAGACAGCCAGTCCAACCCGAACCGCGCAGCCGAGGTTGCCGCAGATCTGATCCTGGGTGATGAGGTCGATATCATTGTCGCCGCTTCTACCCCGGATACGGTAAACCCGGTCGCCGATCAGGCAGAGATTAATGAGGTTCCCTGCATCACGACCGACTGTCCGTGGCAGCCTTACTTCTTTGGTCGCAATGGTGTTCCGGGTGAGGGGTTTGAAACGACCTATCACTTCTTCTGGGGCCTAGAGGACGTGATCGCAGCGTTCCTTGATATGTGGGACAAAACTGGCGTGACCAAGACAGTGGGTGGTCTTTTCCCCAACGATGCCGACGGCAATGCTTGGGGCGACGCCGAACTGGGACTGCCAAAACCGCTGGCCGCCGCTGGATATACGCTGACCGATCCCGGTCGCTATCAGCCTCTGTCCGACGACTTCTCAAACCAGATCGCAGCGTTCAAGGCTGCTGGCTGCGAAATCGTCACTGGCAACATGATCCCCCCCGATTTCGCAACGTTCTGGAGCCAGGCCGCCCAGCAAGGCTTTAACCCGAAGGTCGTGACCATTGGCAAAGCACTGCTGTTCCCATCCGTTATTGAATCGCTCGGTGACCGCGGGGACGGGTTGTCGACCGAGGTCTGGTGGTCTCCACATCATCCGTTCTCGTCTTCTCTGACCGGTATTACCTCGAAAGACCTGGCTGAGGGTTACACGGCAGAGTCGGGCCGTCCATGGACTCAGCCGCTTGGCTTTAAACACGCTTTGTTCGAGGTCGTCGCGGATGTCATCAAAAGAGCGGATGATCTGGAAGACCCGTCTTCGATCATTTCGGCAATCACATCCACCAACCTGAACACAATTGTGGGGCCGGTGAACTGGGGTGATGGGCCGATGAACAACGTCACCAAAACTCCGTTGGTCGGTGGCCAGTGGCAGAAGTCCGGAGACGCCTATGAGCTGCAAATCGTAGCAAACAGCACCGCGCCCGAAGTTCCGGTCACGGCAGATATGAAGCTGCTGGGCTGACTAGACGTTCGGCGCCGATCTTGGCGCCGAACCCTCTATCCGAGAGAAGCATGACGACAATCTTGAGACTCCAAGACCTGAGCAAGGCATTTGGCGCGGTCACTGTTGCCGATGCTATGAGCTATGAGATCCAGCAAGGCGAAGCACTCGGGGTCATAGGTCCCAACGGTGCCGGCAAAACCTCGATGTTCAATCTGATCACCGGGACGCTCAAATCGAATTCCGGGGTGATAGAATTCAATGGGCAGAACGTCACTAAATGGAGCGCCGCAAAGCGGAGCCATGCAGGCATCGCGCGTTCTTTTCAGGTTCCGCAGCCGTTTTCGGGCATGACTGTTTTCGAAAACGCTATGATCGCCGCCACGCAATCAGCTGGCTTGCATGGGCATCAGGCTGAGCGCTTTTGTCTGGAGGTTCTGGACCAAACGGAGCTGCTGCCCAAGGCAAACGTTCTAGCGGGCAGCCTGACTTTGTTGGAACGCAAACGCCTGGAACTGATACGCGCGCTTTGCGCCAAACCCAAACTGCTGCTGTTGGATGAGATTGCAGGTGGCTTGACCGAAGCTGAGTGTAAGTCTCTGGTTCAGACCATCAAGGATATTCACGCGTCCGGTGTCACAATTATCTGGATCGAACATGTTGTGCACGCCCTGCTGGCCGTCGTTGACCGCCTGATCGTCATCGATTTCGGAAAGAAGATCGCCGAGGGCGAGCCGCAGGCAATCATGGAAAGCGCGGAAGTCAAAGAAATCTATCTGGGGATCGAAGCCGATGCCTGACTCAATTCTTCAGACACGCGGTTTGAACTCCTATTACGGCGATTTCCAAGCGCTTTATGATGTCGAATTGGACGTCGGCGAGGGAGAAGTTCTGGCAATCATTGGTGCAAACGGCGCAGGCAAGACGACCCTGATGCGGTCAATCACCGGGTTGCTGACGAACGGAGTGGATCAGATTCACTATCAAGGTCAGGATATCAGCCGGCTTCGCGCAGACGAGGTTGCAGAACTTGGCCTTGCCATGGTTCCAGAAGGTCGCCAGTTATTCCCATCTTTGTCAGTCAAAGAAAACCTGATGATCGGAGCCCAAGTTGGTCGCTCAGGCCCTTGGGATCTGAAAGCTGTCTATGATCTGTTCCCGATCCTCGAAGAGCGCAAAGATCAGGCATCAACATCGCTTTCAGGCGGTCAACAGCAGATGGTCGCCATCGGGCGCGCATTGATGGCCAATCCAGATCTAATCCTGTTTGACGAAATCAGCCTTGGATTGGCACCGATCATTATCAAAGACATCTACGAGGCTTTGCCCGGCATCATCGGTGAGGGCATGAGCGCGATCATCGTCGAACAGGACATAACCAAGGCACTGTCGGTCTCGAGCCGGGTCTATTGCCTGCAGGAGGGGCGCGTTTCGCTGGAAAGCGCGTCTAACACCGTTTCGCGCGAAGACATTTCGCGCGCGTATTTCGGGATCGAATAATATGGAATGGCTGAACGCTATCGTGCAGGGAACTTTGCTGGGTGGGCTATACGCGCTGTTTGCCGCAGGTCTGTCGTTGATCTTTGGCGTCATGCGGCTCGTCAATATCGCTCATGGCGACTTGATTGTGCTGGCCGCGTATTTGGGGCTGACCGTGACGACCGCGACGGGGATGCTTCCGATGTCCGCCCTGGTGATCGTCGTGCCCGCTATGGCGCTGATTGGGTATGCCCTTCAACGCGGCCTACTGAACCAAACCCTGGGCGACGATATTCTTCCACCGCTGCTTGTGACCTTCGGGCTGAGTGTAATTATCCAGAACGCGTTGCTTGAGGTCTACACTGCCGACCCTCAAACATTGAATGCTGGCACTTTGGAAACAGCAAGCGTCGCTGTTGGAGGGTTGACGCTTGGGCTTCTTCCGCTCCTGACCTTCGGGATCGCCATCGCTGTGATCTGGGGGCTGCAATGGACCTTTTATCACACCGCGCTTGGTCGCGCGTTTCGGGCCGTGTCCGACAATCAAGATATCGCACAGCTTATGGGCCTCAATCGTCGGCATATCTTTGGACTGGCCATGGCGCTGGCGCTGGGCGTGACCGCAATTGCCGGGATCCTGCTTGGCATTCGGACCAGCTTTGATCCGTCCATTGGTGGCGGTCGCCTGATCTTTGGTTTTGAAGCGGTCATCATCGGTGGGCTCGGCAACCTCTGGGGCACGCTCATTGGTGGCGTCATACTTGGTGTCGCGCAAACTATTGGAGCCAAGATCGATCCGGGTTTGCAATTGCTAGCCGGCCATATCGCCTTTCTTGTCATTCTCGCCGTGCGCCCAAACGGCCTGTTCCCGAGGGTTTCCGGATGAACTTCCAAGAATATTCGGTTTCCCGTTCTTCGAAACCAGCCCGCGTTGCTGCGATCCTGGCCGCAATCAGCTTGCTTGTTTTAATTGCAGCCCCTTGGTGGGCAGGTCGCGCGGACATGCGCCTGATGGGTGAACTTTTCCTCTACCTATCCCTCGCCACCCTTTGGAACCTCATGGCGGGTTACGCTGGTCTCGTGTCGGTCGGTCAGCAGGCCTATGTCGGCTTCGGTGGCTATATGCTGTTTGCACTGACGATGCTGGGCGGTTTGCATCCATTGGTTGCTATCGCAGCCGCAGGGGTCCTGGGAGCGTTGATCTCGATCCCGGTCGCCGTCCTGATCTTCAGGCTTCGGGGGGCATATTTTGCAATAGGCACCTGGGTCATCGCTGAAGTCTTCCGGCTGAGCTTCGCGCAAATCTCAGCGCTTGGTGGAGGGTCAGGATCTTCGCTGCCCGTTGCCATCGTGAAATCACTGGCGTCCGGGCGCGCGATGCGTGAGGCGCTGAGCTATTGGCTGGCACTCGGGGCCGCCGTGCTGGTTGTAACCGCCGTGTATCTCTTCCTGCGTTCGCGCCAAGGTTTGGCGTTGACGGCAATTCGGGACAACGAACTGGCCGCCGGTAGCCTTGGCATCGATATCTGGCGAACGAAGTTCATAGTGTACGTCGTCACGTCGGCATTCACGGCGATGATCGGCGCGCTGATCTTCTTGCAAAAGCTGCGCATATCGCCGGATGCGGCGTTCAGCGTCAATGATTGGACTGCCTTCGTCATCTTCATCGTAGTGATCGGCGGCATCGGTACCATCGAAGGACCGATCATCGGCACACTCGTCTTCTTTGCGCTGCGCGAAACGCTGGCCGACCTAGGAACAACTTACCTGATCGTTCTCGGCGTGGTCGCAATTGTCGTCATGCTCAAGGCACCAAAAGGCATCTGGGGCGCGATCCGTAGCCGCTATGATCTGCAACTTTTCCCGCTGGGCTATCGCGTAAAGCGCATCGGGCAATCCAAGGAAAACTGAACCCATGGCTCGTCAGAAAAAAACGATCATCACATGCGCTGTAACAGGAGCAATCCACACGCCCACCATGTCAGAGGCGCTGCCATACACTTATGATGACATCGCGAGGCAGGCGATCGAAGCCGCCGTGGCCGGTGCGTCGATCCTACACCTGCATGCCCGAAACCCTGAGGACGGGTCGCCATCGGTTGAACCTAATGACTTTGCGCCATTCCTGCCGCGCATAAAACAGGCCTCCGACGCGGTTGTGAACCTATCGACCGGTGGATCGCTGACATTATCCATTCAAGACCGGATCAACCCGGCCAAGACTTTCAGCCCCGAGATGTGCTCGATGAATATGGGTTCGATGAACTTCTCGTTTCACCCTTTGGCCAACCGATACGGTGATGACGATTGGAAGTTTGATTGGGAGAAGGACTATGTCGCGAATTCCGATCAGAACATCTTTCGCAATACCTTCCGGGACATTCGCGAGGCGGCGGAAACGCTTGCGCCTCATGACATCAAGTTCGAACACGAATGCTATGATGTCGGGCACTTGTACAACCTGAAATTCTGCATGGATATCGGGTTGTTCAAGGCACCAATTTTCATTCAGTTCATCTTTGGCATCCTCGGCGGCATTGGACCCGAAGTCGACAATCTGATCTTCATGAAACGTACTGCTGACCGGCTGTTCGGTGACGACTATCGGTGGTCGGTCTTGGGAGCAGGTGGAGCACAGATGTCCCTTGCCACGACGGCAAGCCAGATGGGTGGTAACCTTCGGGTCGGTCTTGAAGACAGCCTATTTATCTCTCGTGGAAAACTGGCCGAATGCAACGCTCAGCAAGTCGTTAAAATCCGACGTATTGTAGAAGATCTGGGCAGTCAGGTCGCGACCCCTGATGAAGCAAGGGAAATTCTGGACTTGAAAGGCGGAGACCGCGTCGCTTTCTGAAGGTAGGATGACCAATGACTACTTTCTTCGACCAACATTTTTTTGGAGTTTACGAAAGCCCAAGGAGTTTGAGCCATGCGATTGAAAGTTCTGACATTCAGTGCGCTTCTGACAGGATTTACGGCGGTTCAGGCTCATGCGCAAAACGCAGCTCGGGACATTACCAATCTCTTGCTCAGTAACCGATCAGCAGATTGCGCGGACTATGCTGGCGTGTATTCCGCTTCAGTGGAAGACGTCACCCGCCAGCAACATTTTAACTCCGAACTCGAAATCTCGGCAGATAGTCAGCAGTGTACTCTTAAGACCAATGGCATTCCTAACCATGATTTCAACGGGCCTACAGCCAACTTCGCCAACGATGTAAAGGAATTGTCAGGCACTTTTCGGGTTCCCAGAAATCCAGAAAAAGCCCCCAAACAAACTGCACTGTCGCAACGGAGTTATGATGCCATTTTGTTGAATGGCGTGCCGGTCGATTTGCTCTCGGCCGGGTGTTATCGCCCAAGCGGGCCGCGAGCAGACAAGAATGGCAACGTTTTGGCGGGGTGTCGAGACACGGATCCTTGGCTGCTCGATCCCCCGTCCTACGATCAGTATTTTGGTGTGGATCTTCACAATGCCCACGCCCAGCCCGACGGAAGGTATCATTACCATTCCAATCCAAATGCTCTGTTTTTGGATCACGACCTTGATAAGCCGTCACCAGTTATTGGCTTCGCAGCTGACGGCTTTCCGATCTACGGGACGATATTCAAAGACAGCGATGGCAAAATTAGACCGGCGATCTCTGGCTATGAACTTAAAACCACGCCGAGACCTGCTCCGCCTAAAGGGCCGGGTGGCACTCCGGACGGGACATACATCGACGACTACGAGTTCACCGGGGCTGGCGATCTGGATGAGTGCAATGGCATGACTGTGGATGGTGAGTATGGTTACTATGTCACTACAAGCTATCCATGGGTGCTGAACTGTTTGGTCGGACAACCTGACCAGTCATTTGACAAAAGACGGTGAGTTGTCTTGGCTCTTCCAATCACCGAAAGTCTATTAGAGTCAAGTTTACAAGCTCTCAAAAACTTTGATGGCGCCATCTGATTTGTTTGTGTGGTGATGGGCAATCGTCCAACTGCCCCCAATACGGCGAAATACGTTTGTGGCTCTGTGTGCGACTTCGACCCGTTTGCTTCAAGGGAGGAAAGTCCCTTTTTCTAACCCAACTTCGTAAACAAAGTCACCAAATGTGAAGATGATGCGTTCCTTCATTTCAACCATCCCACATTCAAAAAATTCTGCGGCATTCTTCTATGCAATCCAAATAGCATCCAAGCCCACTTCGCTCCCACCATTGGGGCGCATCGCTGTAACGCCATGGCTAAGTAACCATACGCTGCTCATTGGTCTCGGATTCTTGTTGAACACGCTATTTAGCGCCGAACAAATTTCTTCAGACGCAGCAAGAATTTCGTCGTTTTGTGCCATGAACCTTCTCAGAAACTCAATTTGGCTAACCGCCACGTTAGTTGGTTCGAGACGACCGTGTTCCTGAGACCGCTGTTGGTGATGGCAGTTAGGTCAACGTCAAGGCCATGGCCGGAAGATCGTACGCGGCTTTTTTGCTGAATGTTGCAGCCTGTTCGAATGAACATTATGTGCCACTTCCATGTTTCCATCTCGCTGGTTGAAAGACTGATACTATCCACTTCTAAAGTGGCCAGAAAGAAAGCTTGTCGCAAGTTTTACTCAAACAAAAGGGCCCCTTGTAGGTCAAAGTGTTTCGGGAACATTGCGTGCAGAAATCGAAAAACAATTCTCATTGCTTCGTCGCGATCGAATGAATCCGGGTGGAGTAGGTAATCTGTCCACATGCCTTCCAGCATTGCGAGTGTGCCGTGCGTAGCATCCCTAGCAACTTGATTAGGGTGTTCGGTTCCAGCTTCTTTCGCAATTCGAGCGAAAGCGTTGAAAACCAGATTACGAAGCTTAGCATCGCGGGTATCTGAAAACGCTGCGATTGCTGCTCTGTTTCGGGCCTCGCCTCGAAACGCGTACCAAATGGAAACGTTTTTCTTATTGAGAATGGTTTCACTCAAGTCGCCCCGAACAATCATCTCAATATGTTCCTGTCCGGTTTGCCCGGTCGTTTCCAACAAGTCATAAATTCCATTGTAGTATTGTTCGGATGAGTAGCGGGCGGCTTCGTCAACCAAATTGTCCTTGCCGCCAAAATGAAGGTGAATCATTCCGCGGGACAGCTCGGCGCGTTGAATGATTTCGCTGACCGAGGTCTCGGAAATCCCTTTTTCTGCGACCGAGTCGAGTACTGCCTCGATCAGAGAAAGGCGATTTCGCTCGCGTATTTCTTGTCGTCTTCGAGTCATTGGATCAGGCGGCTCTGTTTGTTTTCAGTCTCTTGCGGTGCTTTCTAGCGGCCAGTGTGAAATTGGCCATCCCCGGTTGCGAAATTATCAGTTGACACAACTAGTCCAAAAATTCCAGATTTAAATGGACGATTGTCCATTTTGTGATCGACATTGTCGTGCCACCGAAAACGAAGCTCAGCAGGGAAGCATGGCCGGAGTACTACGAGGTGAAACGGGCAAGGGCCTGGCACTGAGCGCGCCTGCGACGCTCTATGTCGGCCTGCTCGTGGCTGTTCCGCTTTGTATTCTTGTCGCCTACAGCTTTTGGACCCAGACCTATGTCGAGATTGACCGCACACTGACCTGGGCGAATTACCAAGAGGCGTTTACCGACCCGCTGGTTCGACATCTGATGGTCCGGTCGGTCGCGATTGCGGGGGCAGTGACATTGGCAACGGTCGGTCTGGCCTATCCGATTGCCTACTTCATCGCATTTCGGACGCAGAAAAAAACCCTCTGGCTATTGCTGATTACCATCCCGTTTTGGAGCAGCTACCTGCTGCGGGTGTTCAGTTGGAAATTGATCCTTGGCTTCAATGGGGTGATGAACTCAGCATTGATTTCGCTGGGGCTGATAGAGGAGCCGCTTACATTCCTGCTCTACAATGAATTCGCCGTTGTCCTTACACTTGCACATGCCTGGGCGCCGTTTGCGATCCTGCCGATTTATGTGTCGCTGCAAAAGATCGACCGCAGCCTCTTGGAGGCCGCAACCGATTTAGGGTGCAGCAAGTTGGAACGGTTTGTGCGCGTAACTTTGCCCCTGACGGTGCCAGGGATCATCGCCGCTTGCTTGATCATATTCATCCCCACGGTTGGCGACTATGTCACGCCAGCCCTGGTCGGCGGTTCGCAGGGAAAAATGGTGGCCAATTTGATCCAGGTTCAGTTTGGCGCGGCCAATAATTGGCCATTGGGTGCAACCCTGTCCCTGCTTGCCATGCTTTCGGTCGGTTGCGTCGCAATCCTGTTTGTGGTGGTCGTCACCGCACTGGGGCGGAGGATCAGATGACCAAGGCTATTCGTATCCCATGGTTGCTTGTTTATGCGATCGCCTATCTGGTGTTTCTGTACCTGCCAGTTCTGCTCTTGCCGCTGTTTTCATTTAATGACGGAACCATCGTGGCTTTCCCGCTAAAGGGGTTCACGTTGAAGTGGTACGCGCAGTTGGGTCAGCAAGACACGTTGCTGCAGGCGATGGTCAATTCGCTGATCGTCGGCAGTGTGACTGCCTTGATGGCGACGTCTCTGGGCCTGTTCGCCGCGCGCGCCTATGTCCGGTACCGTTTCAAAGGACGGGAGTTCTCCGAAGGTCTGGTCATGCTCCCGCTGGTCGTGCCCGGTATCATTGTCGCCAGCTCGATGCTGGTTCTGTTCATCAGTATCGGTTTGAAGCCATCGCTGACAACGGTGATCCTTGGGCATGTGTTCGTGGCACTGCCCTTCTCCGTGTCGATTATGAAATCTGCATTTGACGATTTCGACCAGTCTTTGGAGGAGGCCGCGTTCGACCTTGGTGAAAGCGTCGTGGGTACGTTTCGGCGTGTTACCTTGCCAATCGTCGCGCCCGGCATCATCGCCAGCCTGCTGGTGACGTTCACCGTGTCGTTTGATGAATTTGTCCTGGCCTTTTTCCTATCCGGGAACAGCCCGACATTGCCTGTCTATATCTGGAGCCAGATCCGCTTTCCGGCAAAATTGCCCAACACGTTGGCGCTGGGGTCGCTGCTTTTACTGTCTTCAGTCCTGCTGCTGTTGATTGCCGAATACTTCCGCCGCCGTTCCATCCAATCCTCTGATTGAAGCCAAAGGAAAAGAGTAAGATGAGCGAACAGAACATCATCGAAATTCAGGGCGTCGAAAAACGCTTTGGTTCCTTTGTGGCTGTGTCCGATCTGAACCTGACCTTGAAAGAGGGTGAGTTCTTTTCGCTGCTTGGGCCTTCGGGCTGCGGTAAGACAACAGCGTTGCGCATTATTGCAGGTTTTCAAGATCACGAAGAAGGCGAGATCCGAATCGATGGTCGAACGATGGGAGAGGTGCCTGCCAACAAGCGCCCCACCAATATGGTGTTCCAAAGCTACGCGATCTTTCCGCACCTGAATGTCGGCGACAATGTTGGGTTTGGATTACGCAAGACAAAGCTCTCGCGGAAGGAAATCAAAGAACGCGTGGCCGAGGCGCTTGAGATGGTTGAGCTTGGCGGATTGCAGGACCGCAAGGCCAATGAGTTATCCGGTGGTCAGCGGCAACGTGTGGCGCTCGCTCGTGCGCTTGTCATGCGACCGAAGGTGTTGCTGCTGGATGAGCCTTTATCAGCGCTGGACAAAAATCTGCGCGAAGCGATGCAGTTGGAAATGCGCCGTCTGCAGCAGAAGCTTGGAATTACCTTCGTGATGGTCACGCATGATCAATACGAGGCGATGACCATGTCCGATCGGATCGGCGTCATGTTCGCTGGACAGCTCAAGCAAGTGGATAAGCCTGAGGTTCTGTATTCACAACCTTGTAACCGGGAAGTGGCCTCTTTCATCGGCGGAATGAACTTTCTCGATGCCGAGGTAACGGCAGAGAACCCTGAAGCGCTGAAAGTCAACGTTCAGGGCTTTGGGGAGATGACGATCGGAGTGAACCCAAATGTTCAGGTGCATGACAAAGAACTTCTTGTCGGCGTTCGGCCTGAGCAATTGGAAATCAGCGCGGAAAAACCGGATGGGTACGATGCTCTTGTTCAAGGCGAGGTATCGGACGTCGCCTTCTATGGTGAGAGCGTCCACTACTATGTGCGCGTCGATGGTCTGAAGGACAGCGTTGCGGTCGCCGTACCGAACTACTTTCACACAGTCGATCACAGCCGGGGCGATACCGTCTGGCTTGGGGTTCAAAGCGCCTCGGTGATCGACTTGGGTAAACGTGAATCTTTGGGAGGAGACAAATGAGTAAAACAACATCACTTACGGCGGCAATGGTTGCCACCTTTGCCGCCAGCCACGCTCTGGCGAACGCCGCTGATCTGACCGTTTTTGACTGGTCCGGATATGAGGATCAGGGTTTCTATGGCGACTACGTCGAAAAGTACGGCGGCGCGCCTAGCTACACCTATTTTGGCAGCGTGGAAGAAGCGTTCACTAAGCTTCAGTCCGGGTTTGAAGCCGATTTGGCCCATCCCTGCACGGATGCCCTGAGAAAGTGGGTAGCGGCAGACATGATCAAGCCGATTGACACCAGCAAGCTGGAGAACTGGGACAAGCTGATGCCCAAGATCAAAGAGGTCGATGGCATCACCATCGATGGGCAGACCTACATGGTTCCGTTCGAATGGGGCAATACTGGTCTTATCTATCGCACCGATATGATTTCGGCAGATGATGTTTCGCTGCAATTGCTTGCCGATCCTGCATATCAGGGCAAAGTCGCCATTCCGGACGCCGCTTCCAGTGCCTTTGCAATGGCGGCATTGGCAACTGGCGCCTCCAGCTATACTGATATGAGTGACGAGGAATTCCAAAAAGCGGCGGACTACCTGCGCGCGATTCATCCGAACGTACGCTTTTATTGGTCTGACGCCGGCCAACTGGATCAGGCAATTGCCAGCGGTGAGGTCACGCTGGGTTGGGGATGGAACCAATCGGAACTGAACCTGATCTGGAACGAAACGCCAGCGGTCATGATGCGTGATGTGGACAAAGGTATCGCAACTTGGGTCTGCGGTTATGTGCATCTGAAATCTGCAAAACAGTCGGATGAGCAAGTCTATGACATGCTGAACGCGCTCAGCTCTGCCGCAAGCGGTAAATACATCATCGAAAGCTGGGGATACGCACACGCCAACGAGGACGCGTTTGCCCAAGCTGACCCGGAACTGATCGAAACCTACGGGTTCTCGGATGTGGACAGCTTCTTTGAAGGCAGCCTTTTCTTTGACGCTGTTAACCCCGAGTTGGAGGCCAAGATGTTGAAGGAATTCGAGCGCATCAAAGCTGGCTTCTAAAGGCACTCTTACAACACAGCCGGGAATGGTGGGGACGTAGGAAACCTTCCATTCCCACGAAACTAATTCCGATTTTCTTGGAGGAAGCGCGGTAATGTCAGGCGCTGACCGATATTCTGTTCTCTTCGAACCGGTTCAGATCGGGCCAGTAACGGCTCGTAACCGGTTCTACCAAGTGCCCCACTGCAATGGTTTGGGTCATTTGCGACCTCAGGCCGAAGCTGCCATGCGGGCGATGAAAGCCGAGGGCGGTTGGGCGGTTGTATCCACTCAGGAGGCCGAGATTCATCCGACTTCGGATTTGTCTCCTTATTCTGAAAACCGAATTTGGGACGATCAGGATATTCCAGCACTGCGTCTGATAACCGACTCAATTCATGAGAAGGGCTCGCTTGCGGCAATCCAATTGGCGCATAACGGTCACCATGCCCAAAACCACCTGACCCGTGCGCCCTTGCTGGCCCCATCAGAACTTGTCCTGCAGACCCCATACCCGAAACAGGCCAGAGCCATGGACAAGTCGGATATTCGTGAGTTCCGCAAGTGGCATCGCGCTGCGGCTCGTCGCTCGCGCGAAGCCGGGTTCGACATTGTGTATGTCTATGCCGGGCATCACATGACATTGCCTCATCATTTTCTGCTGCCACAGTTCAATGATCGGACGGATGAATATGGAGGTTCGTTGGAGAACCGGGTGCGACTGACCTACGAGCTTCTGGAAGAAACCAAGGAGGAGGTTGGAGACAATTGCGCCATTGCCTTGCGGTTTGCGGTTGATGAAATGCTTGGGTCAGACGGCATGCAAGCGCAGGAAGAAGGCCGTGCTGTAGTCGAATTTCTGGCCGAGCTTCCAGACCTTTGGGATGTTAACGTGGCGGATTGGAGCAACGATTCTGCGACGACCCGGTTCGAGCCCCGCGACGGCTTTCAAACCTCATATATCGAATTTGTGAAACAAGTGACCTCAAAGCCTGTTGTCGGCGTCGGGCGTCTAACGTCTCCGGACTTGATGGCGTCACTGGTCAGGAAGGGTATCCTTGATTTTATCGGCGCGGCGCGACCATCCATCGCTGATCCGTTTCTGCCCAACAAGATCAAGGAAGGTCGCATCGAAGAAATCCGAGAATGCATTGGTTGTAACATCTGTGTTTCATCCGATTCTCTCGGCGTCCCCATACGCTGCACACAAAACCCGACTATGGGCGAAGAGTGGCGGAGGAAATGGCATCCTGAGATCATTGAGCGTCGGGTAGAAGAGGAAGCTGCGCTCGTTGTCGGCAGTGGACCAGCCGGGCTTGAATGCGCCATGCAATTGGCGCGTCGGGGCTACGAGGTAACTCTGGCGGAAGCAAAGCAAGAGCTTGGCGGCCGCGTGTTGCAGGAAGCTAGCCTGATCGGGCTATCCGCCTGGAAGCGCGTGACAGATCACAGAATTTACGACCTGCAACAACGCGGGAACGTTCATCTGTTCACCGACAGCCGACTGTCAGCCAGTGAGGTCGTCGAACTGGGTATTACGAACGTCTTTGTTGCAACGGGCGCAAAATGGCGACGAGACGGGCGCGGAAAATCTGCATTCCACGGTGTGTCAATCGATTCAGGTTCTCAAGTTCTCACTCCGGATGACGTTATGGCCGGGGTCATGCCGCAGGACGGCCCGATTGTGGTCTACGATGATGATCAAGCCTATCTCGGTGGAGTCTTGGCGGATCATTTGGCTCAGGCTGGGCGAGAGGTTTTCTTTGTGACGCCGGCCTCAATAGTTTCGCCGTTTACCGAATTGACGTTGGAGCAGACTAAAGTGCAACGCAGTCTGTTGGAAAAAGGCGTTCACCTAAATCTGTCCCAGACTTTGGTCGATGTCGCGCCAGGTCAGGCGACATTGCAGTGCGTCTACACGGGGCGAGAGAATTTCATTGAATGCGGCTCCGTCGTTCTGGTGACGCAACGAATGCGAGAAACCGCCCTTTACGACAAGCTTTGCGGGTTGAATGAAAGTCCGCTGCGTACGTTGGAATTAATCGGAGATGCCGCGAACCCGGGCTTGATCGCGGACGCTGTATACTCGGGTCACATGGCTGCTCGAAATTTCGAACGTAACGCGGACGACATCGACCGTGAATTCTTCCGCCGGGAAATCGTTTCCCTTGAATCTGCATGAGGTGCGCAATGCCAAAAGATGACTTGCAAGTAATGCGCGACTTGATGGACGCGCAACGGGAGGGGTTCGCCTTGCCTCGACACTTCTATACGTCTCAAGCAGTATACGAGAACGATATCGACGCGTTCTGGAACCGTAACTGGATCTGGGTCGGCCACGTTAGTCAGGTCGTTGAACCGGGCGACTATTTCCTGTTCGACTATGGGCCCGAGTCCATCATTGTCGTTCGGGATCGTGAGGGCGAGGTGCGAGCGCATTTGAACGTATGTCGCCACCGAGGATCGCGGGTTTGCATTGAACAGCAAGGCAAGGTGCGCAACTTCATATGCCCTTATCATGCATGGACTTTTGACCTGAACGGCAAGCTACGAAACGGCCGATCGATGGGACAGGACTTTGACCCTAGCCAGTACGGGTTGTTCCCTGTTCAGGTGAAGATTTTTCAGGGTCTGATCTTTGTCTGCGCGGCAGAAGATGCTCCGCCGCTGGATGCTGCCCTGGAAAGGCTGGCCCCGCTTTCAAAGCCGTTCGATTTTGAAAACCTGAAAGTAGCGCACGAGGCATCATACCCGGTTCCGGCGAACTGGAAACTGGCCCTTGAGAACTACTTGGAGTGCTATCACTGCGCGCCGTCCCATCAGGACTATTCGCGTAGCCATTCCCTGAAAGATCCAGCCCAGGTTCTGGAGTTTAGCGGGGCATTGAATGAACGGATGAAAGAAGCCGGAGTGCCCACCGAGGAACTTGATCTGACAGGAGAAAATGCGGACGCGCCGGGCGCAGATGTTTATTGGCGGCGCTACCCTTTGTTCCCCGGCTATGTGACCGGCAGCAAGGATGGAGCGCCTCTGGCGCCGCCTTTGGGCGAACTGAAATCCCACGATGGCGGAGCAACTGATCTGGGGATCGGCACACTGAACTACTTCCTCGTCTATGCAGATCACATGGTCGGGTATCGCTTCGTCCCTCGCGCGCTGCAGGAAACGGATATTCAGATCGTTTGGTACGTACGCGGAGGCGCTGAAGAGGGTCATGACTATGACAAGGATACTCTGACGTGGCTTTGGCATGTCACGTCGCTCGATGACGAGCGGATCATACGACACAATCAGGAAGGCGTGAACTCGCACCATTTCGTCCCAGGGCCGCTGTCCGAGATGGAGTGGAGCATCCCCGGGTTTTATCGCAATTACTTCAGCATGATCTGACACGCTCAGAATTCGGAGAAATACTATGACAGAGTTGACGAAGCGCAGATCAAGACGGCGCGGGGGTGGGCGTGAAGCACGTGCAGCTGTGCGAACCAGCAACGTCGCCTCGCAAGCAATCTGGCCGGGCATTTCGGGTGGGCGGTACAAGCCCCTTTCAGACGCTGACATGTCGCGCATTCATGAAGCCGCTCTTGGCATTCTGGAGCGCACGGGTGTCGGTGATCCAACGCAGGAAGTTCTTGATCTCGTGCTGCCCAAAGGGGCGACGGTGAACGAGCATGGTAGGCTGTGCTTCCCTCGCGCGTTGATGGAAGACCTTTTGGCGAAGGCTGCCAGCGAGTTCTATGTCCACGCACGCGGCTCGCGAGCCGGCAAGGACGACATGCACTGCACCAAGGACAAGGTGTATTACGCAAACTCCGGTACTGCTGTGACAACTTTCGACGCGGAGACTCGCAGTTTCCGGCCATCAACACTCAAGGACATTTACGACTTTACCCGATTGGTTGACCGGCTCGACAACATCCACATGACCGGTGATACGGTTCTGGCAACGGATGTGCCGCAGGACTACGAGCATGACATGAGCATGCTCTACGCCATTCTGGCGGGTAGCGAAAAACCATCTTGCCTGACGTTCCGTACTCGAGAGCACATTCAGGACGCGATTCATCTGTTCGATCTGGCATCAGGCGGGGAGGGCAAATTCTTCGAGAAACCCTCGGTCATTTTTGGCGGTTGTCCCATAGTGTCCCCGCTCCGGTTCGGGCGGGAAAATTTGGAGATCCTGATTGATACAGCGAAGATGGGGCTTGTCTGCGATTTGGCTGTTCCACCGCAAGCTGGGGCGACGTCGCCTGCGCCTCTGGCCGGGACTTTGGCGCAAGCCGTCGCCGAGACTCTATCTTGCGTCGCCATTGCCAACCTGATTAACCCGGGCACCCCTGTTGTCTTTGCAGCTTGGCCGTTTATTACCGATCTGCGCACTGGATCGTTTACAGGCGGCAGTGGTGAGCAGGCGTTGATATCCGCGGCAGCTATCCAAATGGGCAATTTCTACAACCTGCCGACCAGCGTCGGATGTGGTATGACGGATTCCAAAATCCCCGATGCGCAATATGGTCTAGAAAAAGCTCTGACATTCGCTTTGGCGGCTCATGCCGGTGCCAACCGGCTCTGCGAGTTTGGCGGAATGCTCGGCAGCCTGATGGGCTGTAGCTTTGAGTCGATGGTCATCGACAACGAAGCTGCGGGCATGATCTCACGGACGCTTCGCGGGATTGAGGTGAGTGATGAAACGCTTTCAGTCGACGTCATCCATGAATGCGCGATCGATCCCGGACATTTCCTCGGTAATACTCAGACATTGCAGTACATGGAAACCGAGTATGTCTACCCGACACTGATGGACCGCGAGCTGACTGATACTTGGGAGAAAGCGGGTCGTCAGGACATGTTCGAGCGTAGCCGATCCCTAGTGGATGACATTCTGTCCAATCACTACCCGAATTACTTTGGTAGCAAGGCGGACGAAGAGGTTCGGTCCAAGTTCCCGATCAAATTGCCCCGTGATGCAATGCGCGCTGGGTAAGCGCTGCTGCAGGTAGGGCAGGCTTCGCGGTTGCTCCTATGTTCTGAATACGCCTTGGCGCGTCAGGTCGTCGGTTGCCAGCCGGATTCCTTTTTCAAGGATGTCAAACATCTCGTTCAACTCGCCCTCCGTGATGATCAGCGGAGGGGAGAACACACACATGTTGATGATGGGCCGCAGGATCAGCCCGTTTTCCTGGCAATGGTGATCAATCATAGCGCCAACCGACTTATCTAGATCCAATAAATTGTTAGCTTCGGCGTCCGCAACGCATTCAACGCATCCAACCAGCCCCATACCGCGGGCATCGCCGACCAGTGGCAAGTCGGCCAGAGCCTGTAGGCGCTCTTCAAAAAGCGGAGTGATTGCGCGGACATGTTCCAGAATGCGGTCGCGCTCCATGATTTCAATAGTTTTCAATCCCGCTGCCGCGCTCACTGGATGGCCCGAATAGGTGAAGCCGTTTGAAAAAGTAGCGTTCCGCCCGTGATCTCCGCTCACATCTGCAATCAGCCGATCAGAGATGATGCACGCCCCCATAGGTACGTACCCGGACGTCATGCCTTTGGCGCAAGTGATGATGTCGGGTTGAATTCCAAAGACGTCTTCAGAAGCAAACCAGTGTCCAAGCCTCCCAAATCCGGTCACGACCTCGTCTGAAATATACAGGACATCGTATTTCTGGCAGATTTCCAAACAGCGCTGATGATATCCTTGTGGAGGCACAATGACGCCACCAGAGCACAAGATCGGTTCAGCGATGAAAGCAGCGACCTTGTCTGCGCCGGTCTGTAAGATCATGTTTTCCAGATCCGCTATTTTTTCGTCCAGAAAGTCGTCAACCGTCTGATCGGAGCGACGAGTATACGGATTAACATTCGGCAGGAAGCGCGTCAGCTGACTTGCCTGGTCCAGCCAACCTTTGTCACGCTCTTTTCCGGACACCGAGGCCGCCAGATACGTCGATCCGTGATAAGCTTTCTGCCGCGATATCACGATTTTCTTTTCAGGTTTTCCCAGCAGGTTATTGCGAAATTGCACAAACCGCAGAGCGCTATCCACGGCCGTTGAACCTCCTGTTGTAAAGAACACGTGGTTCAGGTCACCCGGGGTTCTCTGGACAATTTCATGTGCCAACCGGGCCGGAGCCGAGTTGGCATTATTGAACGGCGAAAAATACGCCATCTCTTTCGCCTGCTGCGCCATCGCGTCGGCAATCTCGATGTTTCCATAGCCCAATTGAATGCACCACATACCAGCAGGGCCGTCTATCAGGCGCTTTCCGTCCTCTGTCACGACGTGAACGCCAAGGCCGCTTTCGGCAAAGGTCCGTTCGTTTTGGCCCAGATGTGCCATGCCCTCCCACGGGTGCAGAAAGTTCTCGTTGTCCCAATTGCGTATGGATTGAAAATCGGAGTTCGATAGGGTCATAGGCCACCGTGATGTAATATATATCACAAAATGAACAAGCATTCATTCAATGTCAATCCTTGAACCTCCGCTCTGTTAAATGCGAAAAGATCAAGAAAGCGCACCCCAGCAAAGGACAAGTAAAATTACTCTCGAGCCCGATACTCCAGCAAACGCACGGGAACTCAGCAGGTTGCAGAACCGAAATCAGTTGATCCAATCGGCTGCAGACGCCATCTATAAATACGGAATTCGCGGCACAACCGCGGCAAGAATCCAAGAGTTGTCGGGATTGTCGCAAGGGATGATAAACCTACACTTTGGCTCCAAGGAAAAGCTGCTGCTTGCGGTGGCTGAGGAACTGTCAGTCCGCTACGCGGGGCAGTGGAAGGCCATTGCAATAAATCCAGAGTTAGACCCGGCAGACAAGCTAATCTCTATCATTAAGGCAGATTTCGACCCCTTAGTCCTTAATGCGCGGGACGTTTCGATCTGGTTTTCCTTTCGGGCTGAAGCGCTCTCAAACCCAAACGTTTTTCCTTTCATCGACTCGCGAGACAAAGGTTTCCGCGCGGTGATCCTGGAGCTGTTGGAGCAAATAAAGGACGAAGGCGAGTACGAGGACATAGACGTCAAACTTGCAACAAACGCGTTGGTTGCTTTGTTGGAAGGGCTTTGGACCGACTACCATTTGCATTCGGATATCTTCAAATCCTCGGAGGCCTTGAAGATCTGCCTGTTTGTGCTGCAGTCGATATTTCCAAAACACTATAGCACTAGTCGATCCGCGGGTACAGGTGACTTAAGTGACTAGGAACTAACTTCGGTCAATCACGAATCCGTCTGTGTCTCATGGTGAAATCGACGCAAGTCGTTGATCATTGCTTTGGCCAAAGAGACGCACATAAGCAATAAAACAACACTGAACGGCAGTGCCCCGATGATCATCGAATTGGTCAATGCCTCTAATCCACCGCCGCCCGCGACCAGCAAAGTACCAATAACAAGTGTTAGCAGAGAGCCCCAGATGATACGATGAAGCAGGCCAGTGTCTTCAGACCCGCCGGACATGATCGTGTTCATCACAAGGATGCCAGAGTCGGCGGATGTGACAAGGAAGGTCATGGTTAACAGAACACACATGACACTCACTACCGCGAGCAGGTCACCCGATATCATTTCCCCCAAGGTGACGAATAGTGTTGCCGTCGTTGATGCCGCAATGATTGATCCATTGGCATCTCCATTCAGTTCCAAATCGATGGCCGCCCCGCCCAGAATGGCCATCCATGCAAAACATACGAGGGACGGGGCAATTACCGCGCCAATTATGAACTCGCGTACGGTTCGACCTCTTGAGATACGCGCTAAGAAAAGTCCGACAAAGGGCGAAAACGCGATCCACCATGCCCAATAAAATGTAGTCCATCCGGCCTGCCATCCAAACAACCTGCCGCTTGTGCCCGCGTTATAAACTGCAGTCTTGGTCGCATCAGAAAGACCGGCTGTTTCGTTGCTCAAACCCTCAAGAAAGGTTGCTTTTGTTCCCCATGGATCAGTTGCACCCGCAAAGAGTTCGCCGACAAAGGGCGCCGCTTCTGCAGGCAATACGGAGGCAAACTCGACTTCGGAAATCGGTCGAAAAGCTTGGAAGCTCAGAGGGACAAAACTTTTGATATAGTCAACCAGCGCTGTAGCATAGGTCGTCGCCGCAAACGCGAATGAGCCATAAACAATGAATACCACCAGCAATACCAGTGAAAAGAGAAGATTAATATTTGACAAGTATTTGACACCACGCCCGACGCCAGAGACGGCAGAGAGTGTCGACATAATCATAACAACGATCAACGCCGTTATTAGGCCGGCGGTTGACGGGATCATATTGGTTACTTCTTTCTCCACAAGCCAATTCGCTCCGGTAATTAGAAACGCACCATCCACCAATTGAGAAACGCCATAACCGATCGTTACCGCTACGCCGAGTATTGTCGCAACGACTCCGAGTATATCGATCACATGGCCTGCAACACCGTTTGAATATTCTCCAAGCAACGGGGTCAGTGCGGTGCGGATTGTCAGCGGCATGCCTCTGGTAAATGCGTAGTAGGCAAGGCTAAGGCCGGTGACGACGTATATTGCCCAGGCGTGAAATCCGGTGTGCAAAAAAGTATAGCGGTAGGCTCCTTCAATCGCGTCTTCGCTTTTGGGCGTGACTTCCCCGGAAATAGTCAGTGGATTGGTTTCCCAAAGGCCAAGTGGTTCAGCGGTTGCATAGACCATTAGGCCCACGCCCAGACCCGCCCCAAACATCATCGAAAACCAAGAGAAGTTAGAAAATTCCGGTTTCTCATCTTCTAAACCCAGCCTCATTCGGCCGGTTGAAGGAATGAGCGCGATAAGGAAAAGGAAGAGTACAAATAATCCAACGGAAAGGTTGTAGAATGTATTGAACTCGGACAGCATTCCTGACTTCCAAGATCGCAGTGTATCATTGGCTGATAGTGGCCAAACCAGTGCCCAAAGAACGAGTAAAGAAACCGAGAGTTTGCTTACCAGCGCAATCGGCAGGCAATACCCTTTATAAAAGCCGGTCCGCTGAGTTCTTATTTTCAGGTCTGTGAAAGGTTCTTCAAGCGCCATGTTTTCTCGGTCTTACATAAATTGATTGCTTTGCATGCCGCGCAGCCAGCCGATTGTTTCAAGACTAATTTACTTTCAGCCAGAATAGGACTGTAGCGGCGGGAGCGATAGATGGGAGAGAAACCTATGAGTCGCAAATGGCAAAACCTGTGCGTTTTGAAAAACTGAATGACTCAAAGTCAAAGGCTAAGCCGTCGTTCAATGTTGAAACTATGTGTCACCCGACGCGTGTTGTAAGGCGACACATAGTTCTGCCACCAGCGATAGAACCTTGCCATTTTCGCCCCACTTCCGTCATCTGGCATCCAAGTCAACTTCATCTATTGGGATTGCCGTTGTAAACGCATTAGGACCGGAATTAGATCGGAAGATGAAGCTCTGGAGTTATGGGAACAGGCTGTAAAGACCGGCTTGATACGAGGCAGAAGAAGCTGGGCAGTCAAAGCTGGAGATCGGACCGTATACAGGGCTGCAATTAATGCGGTGGTTGCAAAAATCGGTCAAACTGGGAACTCTGCTGGTTTCAGCGCCAAGCTTTGTCGCAATTAACTTTATTGACTCGCCTGGCGCTCTTTTTCTGGCCAGAATTCATCCACCACGACATATGCGATAATTACAAAGAAAGCGGCGCTGGCGACTTGCAATACACGAGTGATGCTCTTGACGTCAGCCTCGTCTGAAAACGGCGCAACCGAACCGCCATATACAATCAGAGCTGTTGTAATAGCGGAACCGGCGGCGGCGGCGAGCGGGACTTTTGACTTTCCAAGTGCTCCGAGTGTTAGGCAAAAGAAAAAACACAGCAGAATGGGGGTTAGAATGACCGGAGCTATTACGTTTATTTCATAGCATATGATGGATACTGCAGCCCCAAGTAGATTTGCCGTCAGCATAGCTTTTGCAACTGTTTTGCCTGCAGCAGGCATTGCCGCAAGTTGCTGGCTCAGCAGGGCGACAAAAAACAGGACCAACAAAGCAGAAGCGCCGGAAATAAAGAACGCCATAGCAAAGGGCACTGTGACCAGAGACATCCTGACTATTCGGCGATTTGAGTCGAAGTCCGGCGATGTTGCCGCTTTCTTTTGAGGTGCCGTTTGAGGTGCAGGGGGTATCAACACGAACATCAGCGTCGATACGAAGCCTGCGAATAGCAGGTTTAACGGTATCCAGTACACAAGCACCAAAGCCAGATCCTGTGATTGCAGAGCTAAATTCGGAATCATCAACGCCCCCATGAGAGCAATGACACCCGGCAATACTCCGGCACCGGAAACTGACCAAATGAAAGACAGGATTATTCCAATGGCCACCAGAATGAGAAACACAAGTGGATAAGGTGAGAAGATTGACGACAAAAGGAACGAAATGAACATCAATCCAATCGAGAAGACAAACAGCTTACCAAATGCTGCCAAAGGTAGTGCCGCAGGTGCTTGAAGGAAAAGGGCAGTGAACACCGCCCCAACAACGGCAAGGGGCCATCCAAGAAATAGGCCCAATGCAAAGACACCCGTAACACCCAGCGCAAGCCGGGTGACAGAGCTTTGATCCTCAGTACGCATAGGAGAAGATTGAAACTACGCGGATGTAGGCGCGGCCCACGAGGTTCAGCAACGAGTTGTCGCTTAGATACATGATCACATCGGCCTGCCCGTTCAGTTGAAAGCGAAGATCGTCTTCGGCACTTCCAGCTTCATAGCCGGGTAAAACAATCCTGACCGGAAACCTTTCAGGCTCCCGCAAAAATCCCTTGGTGCTTGGCGGGCTCGCCAATTGCCCCGGCTCATCACCGCCACTCAAAGAAACAGCAGCACTAAAGCTCTCAATGACGCCCGGAACAATCTTACCTGGATGCATATCCAACACCACATCAACCGGAGACCCTATTGAAGCTCTTCCCAGATTGTTTTCGGTAAAATACGCCTCGATCCAGACGTCGGTTGCATCCAGAAACGTCAAAAGATCCTGGCCGGATCGCGCATACGTTCCGGGGGCAATCAGCAGATTAGAAATGACACCTGTCGCCGGAGCACGCAGTTCGGTCCATTCAAGGTTCAGTTCCGCATCCGCCAAGGCCGCCAGTGCGCGCTGGATTTTCGGGTTTTCAATCCCATCGTCACCAAGCCTTTGCTTCGCTTTTTCCAGATCAGCTTTTGCGTTCTCAAAGTTTGCCTCAGATTCTGCCAGTTGTCCTCGTGCATCATCGGCCTTTGAGACGGCAATCAAACCTTTCTTTTCGAGCGCAAATACACGTTCCGTCTGAATGCGCATCGTATCCAGATCGCTCTGCGCCCTTGCGAGTTTGGCTTGTGCCGCACTTACCTCTGCCGAAGACGCACCCACTTCTTGGGTCGCCGCTTCAAGATCAGCTTCCGCCTTTGAACGCTCGATTTCGTAGGGTCTGGAATCTATTCGAACCAGAACATCACCTGCCGAAACGACTTGGCCGTTTTCTACCAAAACTTCCGTTACCGTTCCGGTTACCTGAGGCACGATTTGGGTGGCCACAGCTTTTACTCTGGCGTTCCCGGTAAATGGCGTTTTTCGATCAGCGACCAAGTACCAAACAAGAAAAAACAGAATGACAGCGAGGGTTGTCCATATTGTCTTTCTCATTTCAACGCACCTTCAGCAGCGTCATCGGCTTCAGGTGAGGTATCAATCCAAACCTTGAACAGCTCATAGAAGACAGCAAAGAGAACCGGCCCCATAAAAACGCCGATCAACCCGTACGCCATCATACCTCCGAGAACACCGATGAGGATGACCAACATGGGAGTCTCAAGGCCTTTTGAGATGAACACAGGTCTTAGGAAACTGTCCATTATCATGACTGGAACGGCCAGTATGGTGAAGATCAAAGCAGTTCCGCCAGACATGGAGCTCCATGCGTAGATAATTACCGGTATAAGAACCAATCCGGGCCCGATTTGGATAATTGAGAGTATGAGGCAGACAAATGCCAGTGTGGCGGCCGAAGAAATCCCGAACAAAGCCAGCAGTATCCAAACGAAAACAGCCTGAATGGCTGCTACGCCAATCACGCCTTTTGTAACGTTCCGGATCGTTGCGCCTGCCAGTGTCACGAATTCACCGCCGCGTGGTGCAAAGACACGGTTGGCAAAGCGCTGAAGACCCTGGACCAAATTTGGCCCCGGGCTGAACAATGCCCCCATAATCAATACGGACAGAGCTAAGCCAAGAAGCCCGATACCAATGCCCAACACCTTTCCGAAGAGCGATTTGGTGATCTCAAGGATTTGCGCGCCGTATTTTGCAAGCGCGCCGTCAAGATTGCGCTCAAACATTCCCCAGACATCGGAGATTTTATTTCCAACCAACGGCAATTCCTTGAGGCCCTCGGGCGCAGGGGGGATTTTCAATTCACCCTTGTCTGCTTGTTCCGCGAATTCAGACCCTAGTTCTGCAGCACCAGACACCGCAGTTGCGACTGGCCCCAGGGTCAGAACAAGGCCCAACAGAACGATAATTGTTGTGGCAAGCTTCTTACGTCCTCCCAGCTTGGATTGCAGCCAATCAAATGCCGGGTAGAGCGCGACGCAGAGTATCGTTGCCCAGATAACCACACTTGCAAGCGGAGCCACCATGACCAGGGCGCTGTAAAGGAACAATCCGAGAAAGAGCAATCGTATCGCGAGGTCGACAATCTTCGCGTCCTGGGTCTTTTCCATTCCATCCCTCCACTATCTGTTTTCCAAACAATACACTCAAAAAACGTAATATGTATATTTTTTGAGTTTGCGGCGCTCATCTATCAGTTTGAAGGTACGAGTGAATCCGAGGCACGGCTTCAGATGCGCGGTCGCACTGATACCTGCGCATGAACTCAAATTGCCTTAATTTGGGATAATCTATTTGTCCGTTTTTTCGTCGTCTTGGGACAAGATTGTATCTGCCACTGTGGTCGCCGCAGTCACGAAAACACCCAAGCCTACAATGATATATACCATTGTGAAGATTTTCCCCGCCGCAGTTTCAGGTGAGAAGTCACCGAACCCTACGGTCGAAATTGTCACTACGGAAAAGTAGATCGAGTCTAGCCAACTCCAACCTTCGACAAAGTGGTAGAAGACCGAGGCCCATAAAATCATTCCGACTGTGAAGGCAAGAAGGCCTTTCACTCTACCGTCCTTGAAAGCGACGCCTATCCCACGTGTTATTCTAGTTAGCGAATTCATTGTGTCCCCGTCGTTTGAAGAATTCACATATAACAGTAATTAGATGGATGTGGAAAATTGAAGCATTTTAACCGCGTCTAGTTTAATTGGGGCGTCCAGGCGCAGTCGTCAAAGCTAATGCAATGTGCTCGTTTATGAAACGTTAAACGCGTTTCAAGCCAGCTATTTTGAAACTGGATCAGCAGCACATCCTAAATTTAGTCCTTTAACCGTTTCTTGGCCGCCCGACCAATTCCGCAAGAGAAGTCGGCTAAATGGTCAAGGTCATTTAGGGTTCAGCAAAATAAGAAGCCACATATTCCATTAACATGATGCTTTAATGGTCTAGTCTGCCCAAGAAAGGAATCAGAACCTTAGGAGAAAAGCGTGCGGTTCATCACAAAAGGTGTAATGGTTTGTTGCGCTGTCGCGTTCGTCGCGGTTGTTGTGGCATGGCTTTTCCTGTCCTCTGCGTTGTTTTCTTCTGTCAGAACCACTTTTGTTGAAAACCTGATATCGAAGAAACTTGATCAGGACGTGTTAATAGAAGATGAAGTGCGTCTAGGCCTTGGTCGGCAACTGCAGGTATCCGCAGCGGGATTGGTACTACCCGGCGCGATCAAGACCAAAGCGAATCTGGCGGCAATCGACAAACTTGAGTTCAATATTTCTGCCCGCGACCTTTGGAACAGCAAATTGTCGCTGAGTGAGCTTTCTATCTCGGGTGTTCACCTCAACTTGATCACGGACAAAGACGGTGTCGGAAACTGGCAGTCCGCTTCCCAAACGGGCGCTAAAGCCGGGGATCCGGCCAAACCTGCAATCCTGTCTGTGGCTGGAATTCTAACGGACCAAAAAATTGACCTGACCGATGTTGCCGTTCTTTACCAGAACGATCTAAACGGGCTTGTGCTGGATCTGCAGCTTCCTGAGCTGTTTTTAAAGCGTGATACGGAAACCGACGTTGCGACCGCGGTTGGGGCTGGTTCACTAAATGGAGAGAAGTTTGATCTGAACGCGAGCATTCCCGCGGACGACCCGTTTCAGGTCGCTGTGAACTTCGAACAGATTGCGATTGCCGCCGAAGAAGTCCCTGAAGAGAACGGGCTACAAGTGAATACGACCATAGAGGTTGCCGAACTTGGTCAGCTTCTTGATATCCTGAAACTCAATCGCGTTCTGGAGGGTTCAGGAAGCATTGGTGCAACATTCAAATCAGTCGACGGCGTAGCCCGGATTGATGACCTGGCTGTATTGACTGAATTGGATGGTGGGCAAAGCCTTTCGCTGACGGGACAAATCGGAGAGTTGGGAAACCCAGAAGACGTATCCCTGACAACCCGCATTCGGTTGTACCCTGAAGATGCTGAACCCGCCCCAGCCGCGTCGCGGTATGATCTAAAACTAATAGCAGTTGACATGGTTATCGATAGCGTACCCGGGCAGGTCCCGCAGCGGCAAATGGTCATTGAAACCAACGGGTTCACATTGGATACCTCTGGTGAAGGGCCGCCCCCGATTAAGTTTTCCGAGCTTTCCAGAACACCCGAAGGCGCCTTGAGTGTTGGAAACATCAATTTGAGAATTGGGAACCCTGCTGATCCATTTATCATTTTGAACGGTTCGGTCGAAGACGCGTTGCAATTACAAGGCATATTGGCCGACGGGTTAATGGATATACCCGCAAGCAGCTTGATCTCATCAGAGCTTCTGGGACCGGATGATCAACTTGGTCGATTTTCTGGTAACTTTCATTTGAACGGCGACATCAATCAGCTTTCGCTGACAAATTTGGATGGCCAGACAAGCGAAACGGAACTTTGGAACCTTGAGGTGCATGGCTCTGTCAAAAATGTGCTCAAATTCGAGAACCTGGATTTGGCGATTCAAGTAGAAGTCCCCTCCGGAGCGGACCTGTTAGAAGCCCTATCGCTTGAACGGGTGGAAACTGGACAGGCTATCTTTGAAATTGGCCTTGCCAGCGAAGGAACCGATTGGGATGCGAATGCCAAAGTCAAGGTTGCCGACTCTGTCCTGCAAATTGTGGCCGATCTTGATGATGCAACGAGTGATCCTGTACTGCAGGGTTCCATAGAGAGTGACTTGATAAAGATAGATCAGATCCGAACCATCGTTCAGGCCGCTGCACAATTGAGGAAAATAGGCGGTCCAGAGCCCGACGAGGAAGACGTCATTGAGGAATCCGGCGACACTAGTCCTCTAAGAGACGTAACACTTAAACCTATTGGGCGTTCAATTCTCTTGTCCGGTATGGATATGGATGTCGACGTTGACCTTCGGCACATAGAGGGTGCCAAAGGCATCAGCAGTTTGCAGAGTGAACTGACGCTCAACGAAAATGAACTCAAGGCCGGACCTTTGAATTTTGAATACGGAGGTGCTCATTTCGATGTCAGCGGACAAATGGATCTATCGAACGACGCGCATCTGCTCACGCTGACCGGCACAGCAGGCGGCTGGCAGCTGGATGAAATTCTTCACAACCTGAACTTCAAAAAGGGCGCAAGCGGTACCATCTATGCAGATTTTTCGGTGACCGGCGGAACCGATTCACCTAAGCATTTTGCCAACAGCATGAACGGCGATGCCACGGTCTCAATGCGTGACGGCTCGATCGAGACCCAGCTTTTGGATCTGGCAGGGCTAGGGATACTACCTTGGGTGTTTACCAAAGAGAAACAAAAGGTTGCTCCGATCATATGTTTGCGTGCACCGATTAGTATTTCCAATGGAAGTATTTCGACGAAACAAACCACATTGGAGACAGATCATGTCCAAGTCGTCGTCTTTGGCGGTGTTAATGTAGCGGGCAAGGTTTTGGACTTAAACCTGCAGCCCCGCAAGATTGGCGAACCTCTGTCGAAGAGCCCTTGGCCCGTGACCTTGAAAGGCCCACTAGCGAAGCCGAAGATCAAGGTAAAAGACGGTCCCAAGCGACTGAAACGATCGGATGGTGCGGACAAAATGCCGGCAAAAAGAAAACTCTGCGTTCCGGATATTTTACAACTGCAGTAGTGGCGAAGGCAGTCGACAAAAGAACACAAATAAAGTTCAAAAAGAATGACATCGCTTTCAGGATGCGATCTTTGCTTTGGGTTTTCTCTCGATGTATTCCACACTTTAGTTGAATGGAAACTCTCTTAGAGTTCAGCCGACATGATGGAAGGACTTTGAGACGCAAATGGAAAAACGTGTGCACTATTGAAATGGCAGCTAAAGCAAAATCAATAGCTTAGTTAAGCGTGAGCGGCACATAGCTCTGCCACCAGCGACATAAACTTGCCATTTTCGCCTCACTTCCATCATCCATCACCTCGCCCGATTTCATCGATCCTGAGTTCCTTATGGGAAAATCTGGGCTAATTTGCAGTTCAGTCGCCGAGGGCGCCTGATCCTGCTGATCTACCACGTGGCGAACGCGGATGCGGGCGAGGCAAACCGACGCCACCCCAACATCCGCTTCTGTACCACGCTTAAGGATCGGGAGATCCATGGCTGTTTGCTTCAAGTGGGTAAGAAACAAAGCGAGAATAACGCTACCGCTACTTTCTATCATTTTCATTTAGAATAAATTTTAGAAATCTCCCCAACACAATTGGGAGGTCAATTAACAGGATGGTACGGATGCAAGAAGCATAGTTTCTCAGCTTCGAATTGGAGGTTGCTCAAGAAATGGTTCGCAAAACCCTTTGCGAAGCTTTCGATGGGCACCCCTGTCGCGAAGAAATTTGGCGACTAGCAGCTTACGTTAGGCTCTAACCAGTTGCGCTCCGCGGGCATCCCAATCGTTTATCTGAGCTCTGAGCGGGCCCTCGCCAGCACCAACAGTATTGCTCGTGCAGCAGGTTCCGAACCGCGCGTTGCTGCCATTGGTGATGATAGGTGCCGCACTCGAAACGAAGGTCTGCTTGGTGGCCACAACAGACCTGGTGATTAAGGCATTGGGTGGTCAAGTGCAAATACCATCGCATCGGCAATTGTTCCATCTGTACTGCCGTCATCCACAATGACGAATTCAAAACCCCGAATCAAAGCCCAGGCGTAGGTATCAATTCGTTTTATCATGCGCCGGGATTACGACCGTGCGCTCCGGCCTGCTTTCCAACAGCAGGTGGTGACGCCGTCAATCAGCCCCAAGTCTAACAGATCTTTGATGTTGCTTACTTCTGCAGTATCCACGAAAAATTTCATGGTTTTCCTCATCGTGTGTGAGCTAATATTGGTTGCACGTGAATTCGCTTAGAGGCGCTGCATCGACGGATGGCGGGGTCCAGGGCGTAAATTCAGAACGCGTGGCGCGTCCCGAATTCGGTGTAGTTCTGGTTTAATCTTAGGTCGGCATTTCGACTAGTGCTGATGACGAGTTCTGCATTTGGCAGATCGTTCGCTTTTGCGCGTTTCAATGCCGTGACCGGGTCAAAGCCATGGCTGATCCAGCGGTTTTGCAGCCTGTTTTCAAGCTCTTCCAAAGTTGGGCTGATAAAAACCGTCGCGGCATAAACATCCGTCAGGTTTCTCCATGGGTCGCTGTCCATCAGAAGATAGTTACCCTCAACGACGACGACCGGAGTTGCCGGGTGAACCGCAATGGCGTTGGCAATAGCTAGGTCCATTGTGCGATCGAATTTGGGATGAAAGCACTCGTGGCGCGTAACTTGAAGCTCTCTGATTGCAGCGCAAAACCCGACCCCGTCGAAAGTCTCTGGCGCGCCTTTTCTCGCCAGCAATCCACGCGTTTCCAGCACGCAGTTGTCCAAATGGTAACCATCCATTGGTACAAGTGTGGCTGACGGAACCGCCGAGCTCTGTTGTGTGTTCAGCGATTGCACAACGCCTTCCGCTAAGGTCGACTTTCCGGATGCAGGGGGGCCGGCGATTGCGATAATCGTCCGGACTCCAACTTGCCGCCGGGAGGAGATCAGGTCGCAAACGCGCTTTACGTCCTGCTCGATCACGCTGCGTCCTCTTTTGGGGGTTCCTTGGCACCGGTCATGAAGGCGACTGCATCGGACATCGTGTAATCCTTGGGATCAATTGTGCAGAGCCTTTTGCCCAACCGATGCACATGAATGCGGTCGGCAACCTCAAAAACATGAGGCATGTTGTGGCTGATCAGGATGATCGGAATGCCACGCGCCCGCACGTCCTGGATCAGCTCAAGCACCTTGCGGCTTTCCTTAACCCCCAAAGCAGCGGTCGGTTCATCCATGATGATAAACTTGGTTGCAAAGGCAGCGGCACGAGCAACGGCAACACCTTGGCGTTGGCCACCAGAGAGAGTCTCAACCGCCTGATTGATCGACTGTACAGTCATCAGCCCAAGCTCGGTCAGTTTTTCTCGGGCAAACTTCTCCATCGCTGGACGGTCAAGCTTACGCATGTATTTGCCCATGAACCCCTGCTTGCGGATTTCGCGCCCCATGAACATGTTGTCCGCAATCGAAAGGGCAGGAGACATGGCGAGCTGCTGATAGACAATCTCGATCCCCATATTCCGCGCATCGATCGGAGAGCTGAAGTTAACCTTTTTGCCCTCGATCAGAATCTCGCCTTCATCCGGGATTGTGGCGCCGCAGATCGCCTTCACGATGGATGATTTGCCCGCGCCATTATCTCCGATCACTGCCAGGATTTCCCCCTGGCGCAGTTCAAAGTCGGAATGGTCGATGGCGGTAACGTGGCCATAACGCTTTACGATCCCGCGGCCTTGGACGACTGGAGTTGAGTCTGACATTAGCCCGATACCTTTCTAATCCACTGGTCGACGGCAACCGCAGCGATAATGAGAAGTCCGATAAGTAAGAAGGTCCATTGTGCGTCTGCGCCCAGAAGCCTAAGCCCCAAAGTGAACACGCCAACAATCAGCGCGCCAAACAGCGATCCCAGGATGGATCCCCGCCCGCCGAACAAAGAGATGCCCCCGATCACAACCGCGGTGATGCTTTCGATATTGGCCAATTGACCGGATGTAGGTGAAACCGACCCGATGCGTCCGATCAAAGCCCAGCCCGCAAAGGCACAGATCAAACCGGATAACATATAAACGGACATCAGCGTTCTGTGCACGTTCACACCGGATAGTTCAGCCGCCTCAGGGTCATCCCCCACTGCATAGACATGCCGGCCCCAGGCCGTGTGTTTGAGCGCGTAAGCCAGAACGAAAATCAGAACGAGCATGAATATCACGCCAACCGTGAAGGTCGCGCCACCGATGCTGAATTTGGTGCCAAAAAATTGCAGGAACGGGGCGTTGGCCTCGATATCCTGACTGCGAATTGTTTCGTTTGCGGAATACAGGAAGTTTGTCGCCAGAACGATCTGCCACATGCCAAGCGTGACAATAAATGGCGGCAGCTTTACGCGACTGACCAGCCAGCCATTAAGAGCCCCGATCAGCGTTCCCATTGCCAGCCCGCACATCACAGCAATGGGCACGGGGATACCGTAGCGGAAGGTGAACTGACCCATGATGACGGATGAAAACACCATGATCGCACCGACGCTCAAGTCGATGCCGGCGGTCAGAATGACAAGGCTTTGCGCTGCGGCCACGATGCCCACGATCTGAACTTGCTGCAAGATCAGCGTCATCGCAAAGGGGGAGAAGAACTTGGACCCCAGCAGCAGACCGAAAATTACGATGGCGCCGACCAGAACGATCAACGGCACAAAGGAAGGGTTGACATGGAGAAGATGCTGCAACTTCCCCAGAACACCACGACGGTGATCTTCAAATTCCGCTACGGTTTCTGACGCGTTGGCGGCGGTTTCGAATTCCTGGGCGTTTTGGTTTGCTTCAGACATCTCTCCCCCTTTTCGTGGCTGGCATCGCGTCCACGAAATCAGTTTACAGGAAGTTTAGGTTTGCTGGTGAAAGGATTGATGAGGCGCTGCGGCGCGCCTCACCTTGTAGGGCTGCCTTTAGCCCCAGCAGAGATCCAAGCCTTCTGCGACAGACAACGACTCGACCCCATCAACCGGCTGGTCGGTGATGAGCGCCACGCCCGTGTCATAGAAGTCTTTGCCGGGTGTGTTTTCCGGCTTCACGCCCTCTTCGGCCCATTTTTTCACGGCCTCAACGCCAAGCGACGCCATCAACAGCGGGTACTGTTGGCTTGTCGCCCCGATCACACCGGCTTCGACGTTTTGGACGCCGGGGCACCCCCCGTCAACCGAAACGATCAGTACGTCGTTTTCACGCCCGATGGATTTCAGCGCCTCATATGCGCCCGCAGCAGCCGGTTCGTTGATCGTGTGAACAACGTTGATGGATGAATCCTTGGCCAGAAGGTTTTCCATCGCGCGGCGCCCGCCTTCTTCATTGCCGTCGGTCACGTCACTGCCAACCAGACGCGCATCGGTTTCGTCACCGATGACATTCGGGTCCGCCAGGTCCACGCCGAACCCGTCGAGGAAACCCTGATTGCGCAGAACGTCTACTGTCGGCTGACTGACGTTCAGATCCAGCGTCGCGATCTTGGCATCGGCTGCGGCGTCGCCCATTTTGGCCTTGGCCCATTGACCGATCAGAAGGCCGGCCTTGTAGTTGTCCGTCGCGAATGTCGCATCCGCCGAGTCAATCGGGCTCAGCGGCGTATCCAGCGCAATGACCAGAACGCCTGCATCTCGCGCCTGTTTAACCGCAGGAACGATCGAGCTGGTGTCGGATGCCGTCAGCAGAATGCCTTTTGCGCCATCGAGAATACATGTCTCGATAGCCTGAACCTGAGTTTCATGGTCGCCATCGACCTTGCCGGCAAACGCCTTGAGCGTCATGCCCAGCTCTTCTGCCTTGGCGGTTGCGCCTTCCTTCATCTTAACGAAAAAGGGGTTGGTGTCGGTCTTGGTAATCAGGCAGACGGTTTCACCAGCCGCTTGCGCGGATGCAGCGGCCAAAGTCAGCGCAGTCGCGGATGCGGCGAGCTTGAGTAGATTTCTCATGTTGTCCTCCCAGAAAATTGTTGTGGCCCCGCGCGGAATAGCGACAAGGCGGGCCTCCATCCTCCAATGAAGGTCCCGTTCAAGAAACCGTGATTCTAGCCTCTGTGTCAATAAATAAATAAAGTTTATTTATTAATTTGCCCACGTATCTTTTCATAAGAAAACAAGGTGTTTATGTTTAAGGTTATGGAAAGAGAGGCGTTGAAAATACTAACCGGCGGGGTAAGCCAAAGCGGTGTTCGTGATCATAACGAACGCCTCATTCTGACGGTTTTACAACGGCATGGACCTGCTGCCGGGGCGGACGTCGCGCGGCTGACGGGCCTGTCACCCCAGACCGTGTCGATCATTCTGCGTAAGCTCGAAAAGGACGAGATTCTCAAACGTGGGACGCCGTTGAAGGGCAAAGTTGGGAAACCTTCGATCCCCATGGAGCTCAATCCCGAAGGCATTCTGTCGGTGGGAATGAAGATCGGTCGCCGCAGCGCCGATCTTCTTTTGATCGACTTCACCGGTAAGCCACGCCAACAGCTCTCGACGACTTATGACTACCCGCTACCCGAAGCAGTGTTCGGGTTTCTGGAGGTAGGATTGGAAGAGCTTCTGGCCAATGAACCCCAGAAACTTCGGGACCGTGTATGCGGGATTGGAATCGGAACACCGTTCGAGCTGTGGAAGTGGCACGACCTTTCTGGGCTTGCGGCTCAGAAATTCAGGTCCTGGAGAAACGTGAACTTCTTTTCCGAGGTGGCCAAGTTCAGCGAACTGCCGGTCTTTGTGGTCAATGATGCTACTGCCGCGTGTCACGCGGAGCACCTCTATGGCCGCGGGGCTGAGTATCGAGACTATTTTTATTTCTTCATAGGCTCAATGATTGGCGGAGGCGTTGCATTGAATGGCACCGTATTTGAGGGCAACCAAGGCAATGCCGGTGCCTTGGGTGCCATGCGGACGACGGGCCCTTTGGGTGAAAGCCAGCAACTGATTGACACTGCATCACTGTTCCTGCTCGAGGACAGGTTGATAGAAGCGGGTGTTGATCCGGGAATTTTGTGGAAAAAGCCGCAGGACTGGAGCGGCATTTCTCGCTATGTCGAACCATGGATCGGTACCACCGCGCAGGAACTGGCCAAAGCTGCGCTGTCTATTTGCGCGGTCATCGACTTTGAGGCAATTTTTATCGACGGCGCATTCCCATCTGAAATACGTGAGGAGCTGGTCTCACGGGTTCGTCGTTACCTAGTCAACCAAGATAAACGCGGTTTGATTCCTCCGGTTGTAGAAGCTGCGGCTGTCGGAGAAAACGCCCGCGGGATTGGGGCGGCAAGCAGCCCGATTTTCCGCCAGTTTCTATTGAACACTAATGCTGGGCTTTCTGGGATGTAGTCGAAATTCATAGGGGTCAAATTTCCTAAGTAGAAAGGAACCGCATAATGTCAATCTTCTCAAAACTCTTTGGTGGCGGTGAAAAGTCGGAGCTGCAACCGGTCTCGTACAAAGGGTTCGACATTTTCCCCGTTTTGATTGCCGAGGGCGGAAAGTATCGCCTGTCGGCCCGTATCGAAAAAATCATCAGCGGAGATCGTAAGTCCTATGCGCTGATCCGGGCGGATGTCTTCGAAAGCCGGGATCAGGCCGAGAGCTTTAGCATCACCAAGGCGAAACAGGTGATCGACGAGCAAGGCGAGTGTATTTTCGGTTAACCGAAGGCAATGAAGGGATGCTGAAACAGCTCTGCACAAACCTTTTGCAGAACTCAAACGGTCATTGTCCAGAACAGTCCAAAACTGTCCTGATTGTTGAGCAAGAAGAAAGCACCATTACGCTCTCGGTTGTTGGCGATGGTCCTGGCGTTCCCGAAAACACACTGGGTAAGCTTTTTATTCCATTCGATAAACTAGAAAGTGAACGGAACAGTGTTGGGAATGGTTTGGGATTGGCGCTGTTGAAAGCTATCGCATATCATCATTCATCGCTCTTATCGACCACAAATAACTCAACTGGGTTGACTGTCTCAATTCAATTCGAAGTTGCGTGGTGACACATAATAAGTGAGCGAAGCTAACTTGGTACTTATGAAACATGGGGCCATAGAAGGTAGTCAAACGATCGAGGCCGGGCGAAATTGTCTCGAAACAGCGTTAATTTAAGGTGCTGACAGGGCGAGGGATGTCCCGCTTTGATGTAATCGGGTAATTCGGCGCGGTGGTGTGGATCAATTAGTGGACCATAATTGGCTCAAGAAGAAGGACGAACTGCTGAAACGAGCTGAGTCGGATCTGACGTTGTACGACTTGATCCTGATAATGGCTTTGACAGCACCTTCTCTGTCCCGCTGGTCGTCGGGCCTCGATTGATCGAGTGTTCTTCAGGTTCAGCGTATTGGAAACGTCCCAGCGATTGACATCGAGTAGCCGAACCGAATTAAATCGGTTTGTTCGGTCTTGATATGGTTGGCGAACTGCCTGAGGACCGTGCGGACCGGAATATCGGGCTGCTCTGATGTAATGGAAAACCTTTGAGTTGCAAAAGGCAAAACCAGTGCGCCCAAAAAAAGATCGAATGCCTCAAATTCAATGGTTTGCGTGTCGCCGAATGGCAAAAACTATGTGTCGCCCCAAATTCCTGTTGAACTTCGCACCAACCTGACCCTACCGTCTCAGTTGGACCAGAAACGAAGTGAGCGTTCGATATCGGAAGGCACCCCAGATGTTGGACATTAACTGATATTGACCTTCGCGTTTTAAACTGACCCAAGTTCCCCATGTTAATACTCCAGCAGAGAGTTACGTGTGATCTGGCTTTCCTTTTGGAGGATCAGGTCTGATTTGCAGATCAGACAGCGAAGCTGCCTGTTCCCGCTGATCTGCCACGTGGCGAACGAGGGAGAGGGCGAGGCTATGCTATTCGACAGGGGAAGTGCGGCCCGCAGGCATAGCCGTGGACACAGTATTGTCTAATAGGGGTGCCCGTGGGGAAGGCAGAGCCTTGTCCCTTACGGCCAGAGGTGTTTGGCGCGTCCAAATCCCGCTGGCCCAAAACAGGAGCGGCTGGGCGAGCTAAATAGTAACTAGTAGGGTCCAAACCAGCCTAAATTGCTGAGGTACGTCGTTAAGGAACATGCCGAGACCCAAACCGCCATTGTCGAGGGTATGTGACAGCATGTCGGGTACTCAACCAAAGATCGCTTCACTTAACATCCCTAGAGACATTCGCGCTTCCCTTCGATGTGGTCAAATCGCTCAGCGCTTGCGAAACTAGGCAATTTTGATGCCGTGCAGCCACAACCGCAATTCGTGCAATAGCGACGTTGGGACTACCATAGCCCCGCTACCAGCAGAGGTGCAGAGATAATTCAAAGCTGACAATGGATTGGATCTTGAGCGATCGATACTTTGCGGGCGAATGTCGTCTTTTGATTGCTTGCGATCAACGACTATTTCTAATCAGATGCGGCCACCTTTAGCTTGATATAAGTACTCGGCAGGCCAAGCCGCCAAGGTCCGCTGATTTCTCCAGTTTCAGTTTGCCACCATAAGCGTTCATCAGATCAACACAGATTGCCAAACCCAATCCTGTGCCGCTGACAGAGGTATCCAACCGACCTCCGGATCGAACTACTCCGTCAAGTGCATCCTCCGGAATTCCTTGTCCGTCATCCTCAATGCAAATCTCAATGCCGCCGTCTACACGCTTTGCCGCGATGTGAATTGTTGTCCGACACCACTTGAGCGCGTTGTCGAGGAGGTTTCCAATCACCTCTTCGATGTCCTGAGTATCCATTCGAACCTGAATCCCATCCTCGCAATCTGTCGTCAGAGATTTTCCTTCGCGTTCCGCCATGACCGAAAACAGTCTGGATAACCTGTTGACGGAATTGGTAAGGTCAGTTCGTGAATGCGTAAGTTCTGCGGTGTTCGACGCACGCAAACGCGCAAGTGAGCGCTTTAGCTGAGCATCAATTCGATTTAACGCGTCATCTGCAGGTTCGATATCTGCACCCGCGTCCGACAAAGTCGCCAGTTCATTTCTGAGAATTGTCGTCGGTGTTTTGAGCGCATGTGCCAGATCCGCAGCTTGTCGTCGAGAACCAGACACAATTTCACGATTCCTGTGCAACAATTTATTTAGGTCCTCAACAAGCGGCGAAACCTCTTCTGGGTAATCTTCCGGAATCAAGTCATCTCCCTTGTCCCAGCGATGCGCCACATCTGCACGCAACTTCCTGAGGGGGCCGATAATTGCTGACATCAACAACAACGAACCGGCAACTCCAATCAAACCAACCAATCCAAAAACCGGTAGCAAGTTGTTTTGCGCTGCTCTGCGTTCGCTTATCAGCTCTCGCTTGCTTTCGGCGACCGTTACGCCCCACTCGGTTCCGTCTTCGAATGTGATTCTCTGATATGCGCTACGAACGGCTTCGCTGTCCGGACCTGTGGTGTTCCAAACGATTGCCTCTTCGCTCACACGTACAGGTTCGGAAATTGTCTCGTCAAAGAGCGAGGCTGATGTGAATGTAGCCCCGTTTCCATCGGTAACCTGCCAGTATCTGCCTGAATACGGCGTTCCATAGGCTGGATCGAATATCAGTTCGCGCAGTGCCTCAGGGTTGTGCGTCGTTGCGCTCAAACCGACAACGAGTTGGGTGTGCCGGTCACGTAGCGTCTGGTCGAATTGTTCCAGAACACGGGTGTTGATGTACGAAAACACAATCAACGTTCCGACGCCGACAGAAAGCGCGCCTGTCGCAAGGCCGCCAAGCAAAGCGCGTTGGCGCAGCGATAACATCAGGCCGTATCGATCATATAGCCGCGTCCTCTGACCGTTGTAATAAGGTCAGAGCCCAGTTTCTTTCGCAGCCGGGTTATGAAGACGGCAATGGTGTTCGAATCCCTGTCACCGTCATATTCATAGATATGCTCTGACAACTCGGTACGTGACACCATGCGTCCGATGTTGTGGGCAAGGTATGTCAGAACTGCGATCTCTTGCGCCGTCAGATCAACAGGAATGCCGCCCACGCTGACGCGACCGTTTCGCGTATCGAGCATAACGTCCCCCATTTCGATAACCGGGTTCAACTGACCGCTTTGTCGGCGCAGGATGGCACGTACACGAGCGGCCAGCTCGGGCATGTGAAATGGCTTCGTCATGTAGTCATCAGCACCTGCATCAAGACCATCCACGCGCTCGCTCCACCCATCGCGGGCGGTGAGGATCAACACGGGTGTCTTGACGCCCGCGCTGCGCCATTCGCGCAGGACAGAAATACCGTCGCGTTCCGGCAACCCGATGTCGAGGATGATCATGTCGTAAGGTTCGGTCGCACCCAGGTGCAGGGCGTCAGTACCATTCTTGGCCACATCTACCACGCGGCCTTCTGCGCTAAGAAGTTTCTTAATCTGCTCGCATAGCTGCGGTTCATCTTCGGCCAGAAGTACTCTCATATTCAAAAACTACAGTCACAAGGGCTTTGGTTTAAGCCCTATTTTTTACCGTTGCCCTTGCCGTTCCCGCCAGAGTTGCCGCCGCCGTTACCACCGCTGTTTCCGCCACCATTGCCGCCGCCGTTACCACCGCTGTTTCCGCCACCATTGCCGCCGCCGTTTCCACTACCATTTCCACCTCCATTGCCGCCGCCGTTGCCATTGCCACCGCCGTTTCCACCAGCATTGCCATTGCCACCGTTGTTTCCACGGCTCGCAGAAGCTCCACGATTGCTGTTGGTGTCGCGGCTGTTGTTGGTGTTGGCGGGGTTCGAACGGGCTGCTTTCGATATTTGACGCCCAACACTGGATCGATTGGAAACGACTGTACCGGACTGGGCATTCACAATGACACTGACAATCTTTCCATCAGGCTTTTTGACAAGGATGCGATAGTATATCTGATCAGCTTGAAACGCCCGCGCATCAACTGGAGTGCCGCCATAGGCTTTCTCGACACCTTTGATAACGCGTTTCAACCGAATGGTGTCACCATTCAGAGTGGCCTTGCGAAGTTCACCTTGCCTGAGCTCGCGTGTCTGCGCGGTCGCCTGCCCAACGGGCAAAGCAACAAGCAAGCTCGCAACCATCAAGATCACCTTCGCACGCATGAATGTCCTCGTATTTTGCGGCTATAGACTACGCCTTTCGACATGAACCGATGATGAACAAGCAGTTAGCCCTGCGTTCAAGCGCTCTCAAGTTAAATGGGAACAAGCATATGAGATTCGGGCGCGAATCGTGACGATAGAACACAGCGAGTTGTTTCAGAAAACTGCTACCCGCTGAATTCCACCGAGGAGGTCAATATGAAAACCACCAGTTTGGGACTGCTTAAAGCATCGACCCTGGCAATTGCGTTGCTGGGTTCAACCGCCATCGTAGCCACCGTCGCCGTGCCGGATGTTGCCTTTGCAAAGGAAGGCAAAGGCAATGGCGGAGGAAAAGGCAACGGTGGAGGAAACGGCAAAGGCGGCGACAACGGCAACGGTGGCGGTAAGGGCAACTCTGGAAAAGGAGACCGCGGCGACCATAGCTCTGCCGGGAACAAAGGCGGAAAGAAGGGTGTTGACAAAGGTCAAGCTGGCCGGACTGCAGGAAAATCCAACAACGGCAACTCGAAGTCCAAAGCTTCGCGGTCTGTATTCGGCAATGGCGGTCGTATTTCATTGAAGGACATCTTCAGCGGAAAAAGTAAATCGAGAACGGTTACCACCTCCAGGAAAGGGTCAACGACCGGTAGCGGCAAGCAAAAGCCCCGGACGTACAAGAAGCCTTCAAAAACCGTGATCGTTGAAGAATCCATACGTCCGGCCGTCCGGACCAAAGGCAACAGGATGGCTGCGCTTCTTGGTGCCCATCCGTCCGAGTTGGGTGCCCTGAACGCAGCCAACGCCAGCGCAACCGCACTGGCGAACGCAGCGCCCAACTCTCGCGTCGGTCGAATTGCCTACTATCGCGATACCGTTTTGGCTGGCGAACCGTTGCGTGAGGAGCTTGCGGAGCAATTGGAAGATCTTGCCGGACTGGAGCCGCCGGAGCGGACTATACCCGAAATCGAGGAAGACCTGCGAACTGCGTTGGATGATGTGCAGGAGAACCAAGAGAGGGTCGAAGAACTTGAACAGGCGCTGGAGGATGCAGGTGGAGCTGATCCTGAGATTGAGGAACAACTTGATCAGGCCCGCGCAGATTTAGAGAGTTCGGTCGAAGAAGCACAGGACCTGAACGATGAAAGACAGGCCGCTGTCGAATACGAAGAAGCGACTGAGGAAGTGCGGGAACTGGCTGATCTGGTTGAAGAACAGGAATTGACCGAGCGGGAAGCCTTGGAAGCTGCAGCCAACAAACCCGTCACAGATGCCGTTGAGCAGGAGGTAAAGTCGCTCCTGGGCCTGTAAGAACAGGCAACAGCTTATTCGCCTCACGATACACGCAGTACTGACCACTCACGGATGTACTGAATGCCGGGCCAGCCATACGCTTCGCAAAGGCGGGAAATGGCTGGCCCGCACAATATGAGGCCGAGCCATTACATCGATGGCTACAAGCCTCGCATCCCTCACATTGACCACGCAGAAAAAGAAACCCCGCTCCATGTTGGAGCGGGGTTCAGTTTTCAATTCCAATATTTTGGACAGATATCGGGAATTGTGTGGGGGTCTGCTGAACTGCCTTCAGACGTTGTTATGTGCCTCGGAAAGCCGCTTGTTTTTGACGATCTGTGTTAATGCACTTTCGATAGGAGGGAAGCGACCACTGCTCGATTTGGTCGTGGTTAACAAACGCTCTTCGGCAATCTTGCCGGAGGTTTGCATCACAGCTGTTGTGCTGGACTCTTCAGTCACAAAGGCAGACTTGATCATGCGTTTCCCCTTGTCAGCGATCAAACGGAACAACGTCCCGTATGATCTAACACCGTCACTATGCCTGAGACTGTTTGAACACTCTGAGAATACATTGTTCACGTTCAGTTAATGTTGTTCGCGAAATAAAGACAAACGAATAGGCGGGCGACTAGATGGAGGAAGAACATCCCGTTTTGATGCTTTAGTTGAATTTGCGATGACAATCGCAGCCGATGATTTCAGCTCGTGAACAAACTGCTGCATCGGAAAGCAACTCTTCGCTTATGAACTCGCCAAGGCCCATTCAAGATCATATCTAAGCTAAGAAGCTGAAAAAGGCGCTGGGAATGAAAAAGATTGTTGGGATTCTGGCGGTGGCACTGACCGTGCAAGGCGCGTCATTTGCGAACGCCAGTGTCAGCTTGTGGAGCCTTAGCACGGGGCACGTTAGCGGAACCGGCGCTACCTCGCCGATCCATGTGAAATCCAAATCCGGACATTGTCCGCCGGGCTTGGCAAAAAAGGCAATCCCGTGCGTACCGCCTGGACAGGCAAAGAAATATCGACGTGGCGATTACATCTATGATGGGTATGTCCGCATTGATGATCCCAGCCGTTGGGGACTACGGCGCAACGGATATTACGTGCGTGCCGGAGATTATGTTTACGAAGTAAACCGTGAAACACATGAAGTGCTGAACCTGATAGGGGCAATCGCCGACATTCTGAATTGATAGATGTTATCGTTCACTTACTTGCATCTCTCTTTGCCGCCATTCGGTTGGATTGCGGCAGTCAAAGGTGTGGGGGGTAGAAACTGACATTCTTCGCGTGAAGGATCAATTACTGCTATCTGGCTATTGAAGTAGTGTTTCGTTTGGTCCGTAAGCGAGCTGATCATTCAACTAGAGATCGCTTCGCAATACATCCGTTCAGAGATGTTTGCGGTTTATTGGACGGTACATCGACTACAAATCTGTTGGGCACATTAGATGAGTTGCAAAATGGGTATGTGTGACACACGAACCAGGGGCCGTTTTTGCTGCCATCAAAATAGCCCAAGCTCTAAATAGACATCAGCCAATTCTTGAAGGCTCTTACTGTGACCCGATCTTGATCTCCTGGGCGACAAACTAAGTAGAGGCCCCGGTTCAATGGAACGCGGCTTTCGTCCAAGCGAATTAGCCGGCCAAGCTTAAGGTCTCTCTCCGCCAAGAGGTGTCTCGCCAAGGCGACGCCTTGGCCGTCGATCGCCGCTTCTAGAAGGACGGCGCTGTCCACAAAATTGATGTTCCGCGCCTTAATGTGATCCGCGTCCAGCCCAACTTGTGTGATCCAACTGTCCCAACCTGCGTTGAAGTTGTCATGCAACAATGGGAAGTTTGCCACATCCTCGGCGCGCATCGGAAGCTGTGATTTTTCGACGAGCGTTGGTGCAGCGACGACGATCAATTCCTCTTGTCTGATTTGCTTATGATAAAGCCCATCCCAACCGGGTTCTCCAAACCTTAACGCAACGTCGACATCGGACCTGTCGAAATCTGCAAAGGTATCATTTGTATCCAGCAATAGCGCAATTTCCGGGTGCTCTTGCTGAAACAAACTCAGCAATGGCACAAGCCACTTCAGGGCCAGAGACGTCGACAAAGACACTGTGATCGACTGGCGTTGATGAAGGCGTCTCACCTCTGTCACGCCCATCTGCAACGCAGAAAACGCTCCACGCGTTGATTGATGCAGGCGTTCCCCGGCGTCTGTAAGATTTACGCCATTGGGGTGGCGGTGGAAGAGCGTTACGCCAAGATGCTGCTCCAGCAATTTGATCTGCCGGCTGATCGCCCCATGCGTTACGTTCAACACGCCCGCTGCCTTGGTCAGGCTGGAATGTGTCGCGGTCTCGTCAAAGGCCTGAAGGGCGCGAAGATGTCTAAGGCTTTTCGACATGTGAGAAAAACTAACAGGCTTATCAAATAATATCGATAGGATCTATTGGTTACAAAGAGTTATAACGGGGTGACTCTAAGAAATCTCACGGGTTTATTTGGACGAAGGTCACATGTCAGCTTTCAAAGTTGCGCTCATGACAGGTACGGGGCAAGGCATCGGCCGAGGGTGCGCCGTTGAAATGGCTAAAGCCGGCTACAAACTCTCTTTAATGTCCCCGTCCAATCGTTCGTTAGCGTTGGCGGAAGAGCTTGGCGGCATTGGCCGTCGAGGCTCGGTTCTTGATGCGGATGATCTGCAGGCGTTGGTTGACGACACTATGCGCGAGTACGGCCGGATTGATGCCATTGTCAGTAACATGGGGCATGGCGGATCCGTGCCTGAGGCCATCAAAACCGTTGGCTTCGATCCTGACTTTGACGGACCGCTTTTGGAACTCAGCGACGAGTTATGGCACGAAAGTCTGGACATGTATGTGCTAAATGTCGTCAAGATCGCCCGTATCGTCACGCCCATTCTGATCGAACAAGGCGGTGGTGCATTCGTTAATATCTCATCCATGAACACAATCGAGCCACGTGCGCCCTATCCCATGAGCATGCTGCGTGGAGCATTGCATAGTTTCTCAAAGCTTTACGGGGACCGATATGCACGGCACAATATTCGCATGAACAACCTGCTGCCGGGGTTCTGCGAGAACGTGAACCTGTCCGAACAGGCTCGCCGGGAAATCCCCGCTCAGCGGCCCGCAACGTTCGAAGAAATTGGACAAGCTTGCGTGTTTCTCGCCAGCGAAGGAGCTCGCTATATCAACGGCCAGAGCATACTGTCTGACGGAGGCATGAACCGCGCGGTCCGATAGAGAACAGTGAAATGATTGTCAGAGCACTCAAAGATATTCTTGGAACAGAGCGGGACGTCTTTGGCCCGGGCTGGAACAGCAGACGGCTGCTTCTGGCCTCAGATGGTATGGAGTTCACGCTCACTGACACACTCATTAACCAGGGTGCAGAGTTGGAGCTTGAATACACCCATCATCTGGAGGCGTGCTATTGTATCGAGGGTAAGGGCAGAATCAGAGCAGCCGACGATGAAACCTGGCATGCCCTTGTGCCATTCACCCTTTACGCGTTGGATCAACATGACAGGCATGTGGTGCAAGCCACAAAGGCCGATCTGAGGCTTGTCTGTGTCTTCAATCCACCGCTCAGCGGGCGTGAAGTGCACCGCGAAGACGGAAGCTACGGCCCGGGAACCTAACCGGGACAGCTATTAGCAGAAAAACAAATTCCGGTCGCAAGGGCGTAATTGAAAGCGGCAACAAGCAGTAAAAACAGAACGGTAAACCGGCTAACATTACATTGCTGCCTTTCTTGGCCGTGCTTAGTGTCGCAGCAGCGTTGATAGAAGCGTGTCAATCGTATCTGGGATAACAGCAGTAAGAGCGACCTCAACGAATATCAGTTGCGCATCTGGGAACGCAGGATGAAAGGCCGCAAAATAACTACAATCTGGCTGATAGCGCATTCGCCCCAAATCGTCCAGATCGTTGAACTCGTGCATCGCCTCATAGGTGATGATCTTGTAAGGAAAACGGGCGGGGCTATCTCGGCTGATTTACTTTAGGACAAAGAAGCCTAAATTGAACCGGCTGCACAACAAATGGACGAAATAAATATCTGTTCGCTTGAGTTCCGGGTTGGATTGGAGAAAGCGCAGCATGTCGACGCGCATGGCCACAAGTTCCTGCGTCGCACCAGACGGCAGGTTCAACCGTCGCAACAACTCTTGCCGCCTTGGCCCTGAAACTTCACTAAGCCTTTATAAAGACTCACACTTCGATCAGTGTCGTAGCGGCGCGCCGTTTGGAAAAGCTGATCGGCGTCTAGCTCTAGATAGCTCTTCAAACAGGCAAATAAGTTTAGTTTCTCCGCATCATCCAGAGTTTGGAAGCGATCAAGAATCGTAGACACCATCGTGAAACCCGATACTTCACCGTCTGCGGACAGAAGCGCCTCAAATAACTAGACAATGGATCGTTTATCATCCTTGCCTCACGTTTTGTCAGGACGGTCTAGCAGTTGGTTTAATAGGTCACCTAGAAACCAATTCCGCTGCATTTCAGGGCTCCATCTGGCTACTAAGGTACTCACCTGTTCGGCGGTAGTGATCGATTAGGTGCCGAGTCGCGCTGTCTGCGTCGTGGTTTAATGCGGCGTCCAAGATTTGCTGGTGCTCAGCGGCAATGTCCCGCTTCTTGTAGCTCGAACCGCCAGCCGCCAGATAGCGATAGCGAATGTTCAGGTCGTATAGCTGCGAGCAATACCGTAGCAGCAACGGCAGTTTTGCATTTTCCAACAAGGCCATATGAAACGCTTTGTGGGCGTCTTCGAAGTCAGGCGCACCTTTTTGACTGGCCTTTTTCATATGATGGTGACGCAAGACTAACCTGTCCTCCCAAGCTCCGTCTGCATTGACGATGGAAGCGCGCAGCGCTGTTTCCTCGAGGTTGCATCGCAACAGAAGTATTTCTTCGAAGTTACACTTGCTGACCGGTGCTGCCCGAAATCCGCGCTGATCAATCCGCTCGACCAACATGTCCGATGTCAAAAGGCTAAGCGCTTCGCGAACCGGACTAGCGCCGGTGTCCAAAAGCCCCCGAAGCTGCTCGATCTTGAGTTTTTGCCCCGGAGGTAATTCTCCGGTCAGGATCATTTCGCGCAGCCTTCGATACGCGCCATGCGTGGCTGATGTCTCTTTGCCCTGAGTATCAAGCATGGCGTCCATATCCGACTGTTCCTATTTCGCGGCAAATACTCTTGAGTGCACTTAACTGAAGGCACTTGTTCCAGTCGATAGGCCAACTGAAAGGCTCAGCGAGCCTTCGTTGATCATCCAGCGCCGAAGTTCAAATTCGCGCGCACCGCTTTGGTGCATCGGATCGTCCTCGGCCAGTTTTCGGGCAGCCTCAAGACTGTCAGCACGATAGATAATCAGGCCCATTCCTTGCATGTGCTCACCAGTCTCATCCGACATTGGCCCTGCAAAAGCCAGCTGTCCCGCGCGTTCAAGCTGTGCCTGATAGGCCAGGTGGTCAGGTAGCGACGCCTTTACATCTTCGGGTTTTTTGGCAGGCGTGCTGAGTACTACGTAGAGTTCCAAAGCAAGTGCACCACGGCTTTTTGCTTCTGATTTGTAGTTCGCCCAGGCAACCATTTGCGTCCTCCAAAAATATCGATATTATTTGACATATTGCAAAATAGTCGGCAAAAATCAAGTGAACTGACATGGATGGTGAAAATGAAATACCTGGTGGGAGAGACTTTGGATGGCACAGCGGTTTTTGCTGTAAACGGCGAAAATGCAGTGAATCTAACGGCTTTGCACCCTGCAATCGGTTCGGATTTGATGGGTTTGATAGCCGAGCCTGAACTGGCCGACTCACTTGCCCCCAAAATTGACGCGGCAGGCAGTGTGCCCGTGTCTTCCATCACTCCGGCATTGCCCGTTGCCGCTCCCGGAACGATCATTTGCATGGGGTTGAACTACACGGACCACATCAAGGAAGGCGGGTATGATATCCCGGAGTATCCGACGCTGTTTATGCGTGGGAAGAATTCGATCATGGCGGCAGGGCAACCTATGGTGCGGCCGACCTGTTCCGAGAAACTCGACTACGAAGCCGAGCTTATGCTGATCGTTGGAAAACGCGGCCGTCATATCTCGGAAGAGGACGCATTGGATTATGTCTTCGGCTACACCGTGTTTAACGACGGGTCGCTGAGGGATTACCAGCGTAAAACCGTTCAATGGACGCCCGGCAAAAACTTCGATGACACAGGCGCGATCGGCCCTTTCACCGTAACGCCGGAAGACTTGCCGGAGGGAGCATCCGGCCTGAAAATCGAAAGCCGAGTGGGGGACGAAACCCTGCAAAGCTCGAACACCGCCAACATGATCTGGGGGGTCCCTCAGGTCATCGCCACGATCTCGGAATATACCACTCTCGAACCCGGTGATCTGATTGCGTTGGGTACGCCGCCGGGTGTTGGTCACGCCAAAAAGCCCAATCCACGTTGGTTGAAGCCGGGTGAAACCGTCGAGGTCGAGATTGAGGGCATCGGCATATGCGCCAGCCCCGTCATCGACGAAAAGGACGCCGAGACTAAGGTGGCCGCAGCATGAGCGCACCAACCGGGGCAGAGCTGGAGGCACTTCGCGCAAAGGCGCAGCAAGATCATCGCGATCTGCGCGAGCGCATCCCACGTCTTTCAGACGACGCAATTGCTCTGATCCTCCGCGAATCCAGATCTCATTACGCCTGGACCGACAAAGCTGTTTCTAACGAATTGCTTGAAGAGATCTATGACATCACGATCAACGGCGCGACCAGCATGAACACGCTGCCCGCCCGCTTCGTTTTCGTTAAAAGTGCGGAAGGAAAAGAGCGCCTAGCCAAGTCGTTAAAGCCGAAGAACGTGCCAAAGATGATGGATGCGCCGGTCACTGCGATCATTGCTTATGACATGGACTTCTGGAAGGAATTACCTTTTCTTTTCCCGCACGAAGATCGACGGTCACTTTTCGAAAATAATCCCGAATATGTAGCCGATACAGCGTTTCGCAATGGAACGCTTCAGGGCGCTTACTTCATGATCGCCGCGCGTGCGGTCGGGTTGGACGTCGGCGCCATGTCTGGCTTTTCAAACAAGGTCGTCGACGAGGAATTCTTCGCAGGTACGACGCTCAAGTCGAACTTTCTTTGCAACCTGGGCTACGCAGACGAAACAGGATTGTTTCACAAGCTGCCTCGCTTCTCATTCGAAAAGGTTTGCTCTTATGCATGAGGAGGTGACCCTGTGGCGATGAAAGTCAAACCTGTCGTAACCTACCGTACGACAGCTCAATGCCCGACACACGCGCGAACCGAGATCCCAATTCGCGATCTGGACGTGATTATCGACGAGCCCGTGGAACGAGGCGGAACAAATCTTGGCCCGTCTCCGACCGAAACCGCAATGGCTGCTTTGATCGCCTGCACGAATGTCATCGGGCACAAGAATGCGCACCGTTTGGGAATTGATCTTGGCACCGTGAAAATCGACGCGAAATGCAGGCTGGATCGGCGCGGTGTCCTGATGGAAGAGGAGATCGATGTTCCGTTTCCCGAAATCGAACTCACTGTGAATTGCGATACGCCCGCCAGTCAGGAGGAGCTGACACGCGTGGGCGAGGAGACAGCCAAGTATTGCGCCATCGCAAAACTGTTTCAAGCGGCAGGCACGGACCTGACCGTCAACTGGGTCAAAACCAACCAATAAAAATCGACAGGACCCGACTTTCTGGGAGGAGAGAAATGAAAAACTGGACTAAACGCAGCCTAATGGGATTTGCTCTGGCAGGCACCATGGCGTTGCCTCTTGCAGCAGAAGAGACCATTTCCGCCGTCGTGATTGATGGCTATCCCGATCGGGCCTTGTGGGTGAAAGAACTCTCCAACTTCTTCATTCCAGAAGTGGACAAGCGGCTGGCCGACTCCGGCAACTACAAGATGAACTGGCAAGAGAACTATGGCGGTTCGATCGTAAAGCCGAAGGGCGTGCTGGAAGGGATCCAGCTTGGCCTTGGCGACATCGGCATTGTCACAACTATCTTCCATTCGTCCAAGTTGCCCAGTCAGGGGATATCGGGGTCGACCCCCTTCGTGTCATCGGACTCTCGCGCGGTAGCCAAAGCCGTGGATGAGATCGCGCGCGAATACCCAGCGATGCAAAATGAGTTCGCTGCGCAGAACCAAGTCTATCTGGCGACCGGTGTAGTGCTCGATACTTATCAGGTTTTTTGTACAGAGCCGGTCTCGGCTGTTTCTGATCTGGAAGGCCGAAAAGTGGCAGGGGCGGGACTGAACCTCCGATATCTCGAAGGTATCAAAGATGCCGCGGGGGTTCGTGGTGGCCTGACCGATTTCTACAATATGCTGCAAACCGGCCTTGTTGATTGTGCGATGCTGTGGCCTGAAGCAGCCAAGACCTTCAAGATCGCCGAAGTGGCTCCCTACATGCTCAAAGCTGACTTGGGTGCCGTGAACTCCAAGACGATCACAGTGAATTCTGACTATTGGGCAAAGTTGCCGGATGAAGTCAAAGGCGTTCTGCAGGCCGTCGCAATTGACTACCGTGATCATGTGGCTGGCATCGCTATGGACCGGGCTGCGGCCTCAAGGGACGCATACACCGAAGCCGGCGGGACGATTGTCGAAGTTTCGGACGAAGACCGAGCGGCCTGGGCCAACGCAATGCCAAATGTAGCACAGGAATGGGCAGCCACACTGAATGAGAACGGTGAACAAGGCGACGCGATACTGGCCGCTTATCTCGGCAAGCTGCAGGACGCCGGTTTTACCGGAGTGCGTGACTGGACAGCCGAGTAACAGTCTGGCGATCCACGAAAGGGGCCTTTCATGCTGAAGACCGCAGTTGCTGGCTTGTCGCGGGTCGCCAATTCGCTTGCTATCGCCGCCAACGCATTGGGTACGCTTGTCGTCCTTGCGTTGGTGGTCATTCTGAATGTCGACGTCATTGCGCGCGGTCTGTTTTCGGCACCTCTGCGTGGCACCTATGAAATGGTGCAATTTTCGGTCGTGATGATCGTTTTTTTGCAGCTGGCCGACGTAGTCAGAGTGGATCGGCTGACGCGCTCGGACGGGTTTCTGAACCTGCTACACCACCGCCGTCCTGGGCTAACGGCCAACCTGAGGCGCATTATCAATGCCATCTCCGCAATCTTCATGGGTCTGATTGCTTATGTAACCTTTCCCGAGTTCCTGCATATGTGGGAGACACAGGACTACTTCGGAGTTCCGGGTCTTTTCACTCTGCCATGGTGGCCGGTCAAACTGGTCATCGCGTGCGGTACTGCGCTTGCCTGCGTGATCTTCCTTCTCAAGGTTGTCACGGCGCAGGACCGCCCGCATCTAATTCGTGCACCTGAACATGACGAGGCCGCAGAATGACGCCGATTGAGATTGGCCTGATCTCGGTCATAGCCATCGTCTTTCTGATTTACGCAGGCGTTTACATTCCCATCGCATTGGGCGTGGTCTCGTTCGTGTCGATCTGGCTGATGCGGGACAATTTCACGCTTGCGCTCAACCTGCTGAAAGTGGCGGTCGGCGACAGCGCGATGGAATACAGCTTTGCAACCATCCCATTGTTTACTTTCATGGGGCTCATTGTCTCAAAAGCCGGGTTGGGCAGGGACATCTACGAAGTCATGACCATGCGATTTCGCAAAGTCAAAGGCGGTATCGGTATGGCAACCGTTGGAGCCAACGCCGTCTTTGCCGCAGTGACTGGGTCGTCAATAGCCTCCGCATCCGTGTTCACCAAGGTCTCGGTCCCGCAGATGATGGCGCAGGCTTATAACCCACGCTTTGCTGTTGGCGTGGTCGCCGGGTCTTCGGTTTTGGGGATGATCATCCCGCCCTCGGCGATGCTGATCATCTATTCCTTTGTCGCCGAGCAATCTGTGGGGGACATGTTCCTTGCGGGCGTTATGCCGGGGATCATGCTGGCGATCGCTTATGTAGGCGCGATTTGGGTTATGGGTCGTTTCACCCCAGCATTCGTCGGTGGCCGCGTTGTCGAAGACACCGAGTGGATGTCAGGGCGCGAGATAGCCTCCAAAACACTGCCGACACTGTTCATCATTACCATCGTCCTTGGTGGTATCTACACAGGTTGGTTGACTGCCGTAGAAGCTGGGGCCGCCGGAGCTCTCGTTGCGCTAATCATCGCGGTTGCCCGTAAGTCGATGTCTCCACGCGCATTCTGGGACGCGTTGCTGGAAACCGGTCACATCACAGCCGCGATCCTGTTCCTGATCACGGCCGCTTCAATCTACAGCCGCATGCTGGGGCTGGCCGGGCTGCCCAATCAACTGCAGGATATGCTTGCGGGGAATTCCGCATCTTTCTGGTCGATCATGCTGCTCTATGTTCTGTTGATGCTGTTTCTGGGAACATTGCTCGACACCGCATCGATCATTCTGATTGTGGTACCGCTGTTCCTGCCCATGGCCGAAGCGCTTGATATGTCGCTGATCTGGTTTGGCATTATCACCGTGGTCGGGGCTGAAATCGGTCTTTTGACACCACCTTTGGGTATATCCTGCTTCGTTATCAAATCCACGATTAACGATGACCGCATATCACTTAAGGACGTGTTCATGGGCGCGCTTCCCTTTGCGTTCGTGATGCTGATCGTTCTGTTCATTCTGATCGAGTTCCCGATCCTCAGCCTTGCCCTGATTTAAGGAGGACAAGATGCGCTCTGTCACCAAAGACAATATCACCGACGTCTTCATGGGGTACCTGTCCAAAGATACTGATCCACGGATGCGTGAAATCATGGGCTCCCTGGTCAAACACCTCCACGACTTTGCGCGGGAAACCAACCTGACGCATGACGAGTGGCGGGCCGGGATTGCGTTTCTGGAAGGCTGCGCTGCGGTGGAAACCGAGGATAGGCATGAATTCGTGCTGGCCTCGGACGTGTTGGGCCTGTCGTCATTGGTTGATATGCTGCATTCCAGTGCCGATGCGACCAGTTCGTCCGTTTTAGGTCCATTTCACGTCTCGGGCGCCCCCCCGCTGCCAATCGGTGGCGATATGAAGCGTCACTACGGCGGGCCGGTTCTACTTGCAGAGGGCGTGATCCGCGATACCGAAGGTCATCCGATTGCCGGGGCAGAACTGGATATCTGGCAAACGGCACCCAACGGCCTCTACGCCAGTCAAGATGAAGAACAGGACACCTATTCTTTCCACGGGCTGATGTCAGTTGGCGATGATGGCAGATATGCGTTCACCACAGTTAAACCAGTTGAATACACCGTGCCGTCTGACGGGCCAGTCGGTGATATTCTGCGCGCTTGTGGTCGCCATCCATGGAGGCCCTCACACTTGCACTTTATCGTCAAAGCCCCCGGGTATCGCTCACTCGTGACGGAGATTTTTCCGGACAATGATCCCTATTTAGATCAGGATACTGTCTTTGGCGTTCGGGACGATCTGGTAATGACATATGTTGAACGACCTGCATCAGAATTTCCCGATGGCATGGAGCTTTCTGGTAAGATTGCCGAACCTTTCTTGCACGTGAATTTCGACGTGACGCTTGCCAGGGTCTGAATGATATTGAGGAGGCTTGAGGTGCTGAAACATATCTCCATTTTAAGTGCAGCGTTATTTTGCAATACCGCCGTCGCAGAACAGCGACCGATCTTTGACGCACATATTCACTACAGCCACGATGCTGTCAAACTGGTTCCGCCTGAACAGGTGGCCGAAATCCTTCGAGATGCAGGCGTGCGTAAAGCGCTGATTTCCAGCTCGGATGACAATGGCACTCAGCTATTGTTGGCAGTGGCACCGGACATCGTTGTTCCGGCGCTTCGCCCTTATCGTCGTCGCGGTGAGATCAACACCTGGATGCACGATGAAACTGTAATCGAGTATCTGGAAACAAACCTGGCAAAAAACAACTACGAGGCCATCGGCGAGTTTCACGCTTACGGAGATGACATCAAGACGCCGGTCATCCAGCGTATGATTGCACTGGCGAAAGAGCGGAACCTAATCCTGCACCACCATGGTGATCGCGAGGCCGTTGACTTGATCTTCGAAACATGGCCGGAAGCTCGGGTATTGTGGGCCCATTCTGGGTTTGACGATCCAGCCAGTGTGGTCGATGCGCTAGACATCTATCCCGGGCTATGGGCCGATCTGGCATTTCGTTCGGACATGGTTTCGCGAGGCCGTGTCGACCCGGATTGGAGGGCTGCGTTCCAAGCCCATCCCGATAGGTTCATGGTCGGTACGGATACGTTCGCACCTGAACGTTGGTACTACGTAGGCCCTCATGCCGATTTTTCGCGTGAATGGTTGGATTTGCTGCCGGACCAGATCGCAGACAACATTGCCTATGCTAACGCAGAACGTTTGCTGGCATCAGAATGACCCACTGCGCTGCTTGGTTTCTTATATGGTCCAGCGCGGCGGTTGCTTGTGAAGCGACGGGGCAACGCATGAATTCGGAAGTTCAAAACGCACCCAAGGTTTATCTGGCGGTCGACGAAATTCCGTTGGCCCAACCGTTTTCGGTGTTGGTTTCAGTTTGTAGTGAAACTGCTGTGGGCCAAATGCGTGTGGATGCAATCATGCCCGCTCATCAACATGGTATGAACTATACTCCCAAGGTTACCGCATTGGACGGCGGAGTGTTCCGAATTGATGATATGTTGTTTCACATGCCGGGTTTGTGGGAACTGCAAATCAATGTCGACGTCAGTGGCCAATCGGTGTTCTACACGTCAGAAATTGCGCTGAAATGAAGCTGTGGATGACAGCTGCGCTAATTTTTCTGACCGGGGCGGTACGTGCAGATGTCTTGTTGACCGAAGACGAAATTGAACAAACGTTGTCCTTTGGGCCGTGGCCACTATCCTTCCAGCCGGATCCAAGCAATAGATTTTCCAAAGACGCCACGGCAATCAAGCTCGGACAGGCTTTATTCAACGATCCGGTGTTGTCGGTCGATGGTGCATTTTCCTGTGCAAGTTGTCATGATCCTGAACAGGCATTTACGATGCCGGAGGCGCGGGCACTCGGTCGTGATTTGTTAAATCGAAACACACCATCACTGCGAAACCTTGCCGGGCTGCGCTGGTATGGTTGGGGCGGCAAAAGCGATAATCTTTGGGCAGCCAGCCTGCATCCGATCATCGAAGAACAAGAGATGGCGCATAGTGCCGAAAGCCTAAAGATAGCTATCTCTGAAAGTACCTACATTGATGATTTTGAAGCCATATTTGGTCACCTCCAGGATCAAAGCCCTGAACTTTTTCTGGTGAATACTGCAAAAGCTCTTTCTGCTTACTTAGAGACCTTAGCCACCGACCGGACGATATTTGACGATTTTCGCGATGCTTTGGAGCGCCGAGATATTGCAGCGGCTAAGGAATACCCCGAAGCAGCTCAGCGAGGTCTTCAGCTCTTTTTAGGGCGCGGGAAATGCGTATTTTGCCACAACGGTCCGAGGTTTTCCAACAACGAGTTCCATGACGCTGGTGTGCCATATTTTCTGAATGAAACCGAGGTTGACCAAGGTCGGTTCGGAGGATTGAACATTTTACTCTCAAGCCCCTACACATTGGACGGCGACTGGAACGACGATCCAGAAAAGAAAGGTGCCTGGGCCGTTCGAAATGTACGCAGGAGCCATTCTGATTTTGGGACCTTTCGGACGCCCAGCCTGCGGGGAGTGGTTGAAACCGCTCCTTACATGCATGACGGCAGCTTAGGTGATCTGAAATCTGTGATACGGCATTACAGCAAAATTGATACTGAAAGGCTGCACGCCGATGGTGAAGCCATTCTTTCGGAATTGAATTTGTCTGAGCAGGAGATTGCAGACTTAGTTGCGTTTTTGGTCACGCTCTCCAAGGATTCTTAATAAAGCACTGGTGTTAAGGGCTTGGGAATGGGCTAATTGGCGAGCTATCTTAGCCTCTTCGTCTCGGGGATTAATTCGCTTCCGAAACTCTTAAACCTCCGCCTTTCACAAGCAGATCCACAATTGCGTCGACCCCGCTTCTGTGACGAAGTGACGAAAACAAGAAGGGCCTTCCTTTACGCATCATTTTCGCATCACGTTCCATAACTTGCAGCGAAGCGCCAACATGCGGTGCAAGGTCGGTCTTGTTGATTACGAGGATGTCTGATTTCGTAATCGCCGGCCCGCCTTTCCTGGGTATTTCTTCGCCTGCAGCGACATCGATCACGTAGATGGTCAGATCCGCCAGTTCCGGGCTGAATGTGGCTGATAGATTGTCGCCTCCGCTTTCAATCAAAACAATATCGAGATCCGGATGACGTGTCTGCATCTCGGCGACGGCGGCCAAATTGATCGAGGCGTCTTCGCGAATTGCTGTATGCGGGCAACCGCCAGTTTCGACGCCGATGATCCTGTCCCGCGGCAGGACCTGCATGCGCATCAGCGCTTCGGCATCTTCCTGCGTATATATGTCGTTAGTAATAACTCCCACCGAACAGACATCGCGCAGCGCTTCAGACAAGGCGGCGGTCAAAGTGGTTTTTCCGGCTCCTACTGGGCCTCCAATACCTACGCGAAGCGGGCCGTTCATACTGGTCATGTGCGGAAAATCCTCGAATATTGTGTTTCGTGCTTCATGGCCGCAATGTCCCCCAAGAACGCGGTAGAGCTTAACTCATCCAGGCTCGCCTTTTTTGCCCTTTCAGCAATCTGGGCACACAACTGTGTCAGCTGGCGGATCAACCGCTGCGCATCGGTCTGTCCCAGTGGTACAAGACGCGTCGCACAGGCGACAAGGTTGCTTGCGAATGCTTGCAGAAACATCTTGGTCGTCAGCTGCAAGGGAAGGTTTTGAAGTCTTGCAGCCCGTCCAATCGAGACGGGGTAGGTGAATTGCCCAAGGTCCAATTCCCAGACACCTTTAGTGACGTTTCCGAAGGCCTGTCCCAGCAACTCGGTTTCCATGAGCCTTTCGGATGTCGCACAAAAGGCGCGCGCCGCGATATCGACGTTGATCAGTTCTTCTTTGTCATGCGCGTTGAAGGCCGCCACAACGAACACAGCATCATTCCACCCAGAGCCATGTTCCAGCACATCTGAAATCCAGGCTTCAGTATCCCGAGAATTCGCGACAGTTCCCCCGTCAATCGCAGCTTCAAGCCCGTGAGAGTAGGCAAACCCCCCTACAGGATAGGCAGGGGACAACCATTGTGTCAGCGTCAGGATGTCGGCGTCAGTGGGTGTGGCCATGGGTCCTGCCGTGGCCATAGGCCCCGCCTTCGGGGTTGAATGGTTCATTCACCTCTCGCACCTTTGCTCCGATTTTAAGAAGCATATCACGGATGACGTGATCGACTTGGATCAACAGGCGGGTCTTTTCGATCTGACAAGGCGTGTGCCGATTGCCGATATGCCAGGCGATACGTGTCAGGTCCGGTGCTTTTACCTCCAGCAACACTTCCGGTGCTGCCTGTATTTCCACTTCGCGACCGTCGTCCAAAACCAACGCGCCACCGTGGTTCAGTGAGGTCGTTTGCGCGAGATCGATGAGAATCTGTTCGCCGCTTTCGCAGGTAAGAACCTTACGCCGCAAAAAACGGTCGTCGTAGGTCAACGAGAGACAGTCTGCCGGATCGCCATGCGTGTGATCCGAATACTGGCGCGCAGTGCAGAGCAGGGCGGTCATACCATCACCTCCTCTGCAGCGGGAATAGTCAGAGCCAGATTGAGTCCGAGAACACTCGGTGCACGATCCGTTCGCGCGTCAGACCGCGGTTTTTCAGCTCTTCGTCGCTGAGCGATTGCAGGAATTCGACTTGCCGGACGCGAGATTGTGCTTCGGCTACGCTGATCAGGGCCGAGTAAATTGACGACCCGATGGATACGATTAAACCGGCCAGCGAAAAGCGCGTGTTTGTATGTGTTGCTGAGTGTGCCATTTGGACCCTCGTAAACGTTGGTCCTCCCATGGGTTTTTATATCTGTCATATTGGCCTCACTTAGAAGTGCGTATTTGGTCATTGCTGCCTTGCACGCGCCGCAACGCAGCACATTTTTTGATCAGAATAAAAAATATCGTTGCGCCATCGGCAGCGTTTCGGCGGGTTGGCAAGTCAGCAATTCGCCATCCGCACGCACCTCGTAGGTTTCCGGGTCGACCTCGACATGCGGTGTCGCGTTGTTCAGCAGAAGATCCTGCTTGCCAATTTCTCGTGTGTTTTGGACGGCGACGGTTTGCTTTGCCAATCCCAGTGTATCACCGATCCCATCCGCGTGGGCCGCCTGCGAGACAAATGTGATCGCCGAGTTTTCCACCGACCGTCCGTAAGCGCCAAACATCGGCCGACTATAAACCGGCTGCGGTGTAGGGATCGACGCGTTGGGATCGCCCATTTGCGCGCAGGCTATGGTGCCGCCTAGCAGAACCATCTCGGGCTTCACGCCGAAAAAGGCCGGGTTCCAAAGGACGAGGTCAGCGCGTTTGCCTTCCTCGATGCTCCCGATCTCGTGGCTGAGCCCATGGGCAATAGCAGGGTTGATCGTATATTTGGCGATATAGCGACGGACGCGAAAGTTGTCGTTCTCACCGGTTTCTTCGGCTAGGCGCCCGCGCTGTTTCTTCATCTTGTCAGCGGTTTGCCACGTGCGGATCAAAACCTCTCCGACCCGACCCATAGCCTGACTGTCAGACGCGATGATGCTGAATGCGCCCATGTCGTGCAGTATATCTTCGGCTGCGATCGTCTCACGCCGGATGCGGCTTTCGGCAAAGGCCACGTCCTCGGGGATGGATTTGTCGAGGTGGTGACAGACCATCAGCATATCCAAATGTTCCTCAACCGTGTTCACGGTGAAGGGCCGCGTGGGATTGGTGGAGGACGGCAGAACGTGGTTCTCGCCGCAGATCTTGATGATATCCGGGGCATGGCCTCCGCCTGCGCCTTCGGTGTGGAAGGCGTGGATAGTGCGACCCTTCATGGCCGCCACGGTGTTTTCGACAAAGCCTGATTCATTGAGCGTGTCAGTGTGAATCATCACCTGCACGTCCATCGCGTCGGCCACCGACAGGCAGCAATCAATGGCGGCCGGGGTGGTTCCCCAGTCCTCGTGCAGTTTCAGGGCACAGGCTCCGGCTTTGACCTGTTCTTCGAGCGCGGCAGGCAGCGAAGCGTTGCCCTTACCCGCAAAGGCCAGATTCATCGGGAAAGCATCCGCCGCTTGCAACATCCGCCCGATATGCCATGGACCGGGGGTGCAAGTGGTGGCCAATGTCCCATGCGCAGGACCTGTGCCACCGCCCAGCATGGTGGTCAGGCCGGAATGTAGTGCGTCTTCAATCTGTTGCGGGCAGATAAAGTGGATATGACTGTCGAACCCACCTGCCGTCAGGATACGACCCTCGCCAGCAATGGCCTCGGTTCCGGGTCCTATGATGATGTCGACACCGGGTTGTGTGTCGGGGTTTCCCGCCTTGCCGATCTTGGCGATCCGCCCGTCTTTCAGGCCAACGTCGGCCTTGTAGATGCCCGAGTGATCAACGATCAGAGCATTAGTGATGACCGTATCCACAGCGCCTTCGGCACGCGTGGTCTGAGATTGCCCCATCCCGTCGCGGATTACCTTTCCGCCACCAAACTTGACCTCTTCGCCATAGCTGGTCAGATCACGTTCGACCTCGATCACAAGATCGGTGTCGGCCAACCGCAGCTTGTCCCCTGCGGTCGGGCCGAACATCGCGGCGTAGTCTGAGCGCTTGATCTTTGCTGGCATCAGAGTGCCCCCATGACCTTTTGATTGAAGCCGTAGACCCTGCGCGCACCACTGATCGGGATCAGCGAAACTTCGCGGGCCTGCCCCGGTTCGAACCGCACAGCGGTGCCTGGCGCAATGTCCAGGCGCAGGCCACGCGCGGCAGTTCGGTCAAAGTCGAGCGCCGGGTTGGTTTCGGCGAAATGGTAGTGTGAGCCGACCTGAACCGGGCGGTCGCCGGTATTGGCAACCATCAAAGTGATCGCATCAGTGTCGGGGTTCAGGGTGATTTCACCATCAGCTGGGAATAGCTCCCCGGGGATCATTTGTTCAGCTTTGTGATTAGCGCGACAGCAGCCAGCGCAACAACCGCCAGCCCAACGCCCATCGCCGCATAATCGGCGCCGTGCGCGTGGATATGCGTTCCGTTGTGGGCTGCTGCGGGGCCAGCGAAGATCAGGGCGGGGAAAAGCATGCGGGTCATTTTGGTTTCCTTTTCAGCGAATGGGATTGTGGACGGTCACCAGCTTGGTGCCATCTGGAAAGGTGGCTTCGACCTGAACCTCGTGGATCATTTCGGGCACACCTTCCATGCATTGCTCTCGAGTGATCACCTCGGCCCCGGCCTGCATCATGTCAGCAACTGAACGTCCATCGCGCGCACCTTCGAGCACGGCGTCGGTGATCAGAGCGATCGCCTCTGGGTGGTTCAGTTTGACGCCGCGTGACAGTCGCTTTCGGGCGACCTCGGCGGCCATGGCGACCAGAAGTTTGTCTTTTTCACGAGGTGTCAGGTTCATGTCAGAGCATCCAGCATCGGGGTAATGTGTCTTTGTTCAACCGGCGCAAAATCGGCATCAATGTGCGGCGAAGAGCCAGGCTGTTGTCGGCCAGAATACGGATAGCCAGAAGGCCGTCTTGGACTAGTGTTGCCCCTGCGTCCTCGGGCAGCATTTTGCGAATGGAATCCAGATGACCTTCGGCCGACTCCGAAGCAAAGACGATCAGCGCCATCGCTCCTGCGCCGTTTGCAATATGCAGCTTGGACAGATGCTTGTGCCAATCACCAGAGAACCGGATCGCGTCAAGGAACACCGTCTTTCCTTGGCGTTGTATCTCGATTCGATCGTTTAGGCGGATATCGGTCAGCGTCTCTCCCATCGCAATGCGGCCGAAGACCAGCGGCTCTACCATCAGCATCTCGGCATCTGGCGCCATCTCGATTTTCAGGCGTCGCTCCAGAGCGCTGCCATTGAACAGAATAGTCTCTTGCGGCAACCAGTTCAGCCGGGCTTCAGTCTCAACAGTCAGATGATTGGTAATCTGGCCACATTCTTGCGGCTTGGCCTTGTAGGCGCGCTCGCACGCTTGTGTTGTCAAAGTCAGCGCCGTTCCTTTTGCTGCCTTACCGGAAAGTCGAAATGAGTCGCCTCCGGTTACGCCGCCTGCCGTGTTAAGAAGAACCGCGTCAAGATCAGGTGTGTTGGTTCTGGGGAACAGACATTTATAAGACCCGGACTGGCGAAACTTGTTCAGCACCGTTCTGTCACCCAATTGCTTGGTACTCAAACTGACGGCGCCTGCAGCGCGCGGTGGAATAGCACTGTGCATAGGCAATATGGCTGCAACGTGGGTAATAGGGCACCTTTGGAACTTTGATTGGTGCCACTTGTTTCTCTGTTGAAGGGGCGGAACACTAATCTACAGAGTCGAAATCTGCTTAATTCGACATCGCGCGGCTAAATTTTAGACAGCGACCTCGGTCTTGGATGAAAAAATAGGCGCATCGCGCCGATTTTTCGAATTGGGTTAAAGGTAAGTTGCCAAGCTTGCTGCGATGCAGAAACCGTATGGGTGCCACCGCGGAGATGACCCGGGGGTGTGTGACGGCTGCGCGAATTGGACCTCGAACACAACCGCCACACGGAACGCAACAACAGTTGCGGGGATCAGGTAGAAGAAGAGTGTGCCTTTGTGCAAGCCCTCTCTCCCGGCCCCGCCAGGAGGATCACATGAAATCGCTCAAATCCACACTCGCCGGATCGGCAGTATTTGCTGTCATGGCCACCGCCGCCTTGTCGACCGAAGACACGATCAAGGTTGGAGTGCTGCATTCGCTTTCCGGTACGATGGCGATCTCGGAAACGACGTTGAAAGACACCATGCTGATGCTGATTGACCAACAAAACGCCAAGGGCGGTCTGTTGGGTAAACAGCTTGAAGCTGTCGTGGTCGACCCGGCCTCTGACTGGCCTCTGTTTGCCGAAAAAGCGCGTGAGCTGCTAACCGTCCATGAGGTGGATGTAATCTTTGGCAATTGGACTTCGGTGAGCCGCAAGTCGGTTCTGCCAGTGATCGAGGAACTAAACGGTCTTCTGTTCTATCCGGTCCAGTATGAGGGCGAAGAAAGCTCTAAAAACGTCTTTTATACCGGTGCCGCTCCGAACCAACAGGCCATCCCCGCCACGGACTATTTCCTGGAGGAACTGGGGGTCGAGAAATTCGCTCTGCTCGGCACAGACTATGTCTACCCCAGGACCACCAACAATATCTTGGAAAGCTATTTGAAGCAAAAAGGTATCGCGGAAGCAGATATCTTCGTCAATTACACGCCTTTCGGCCATTCCGACTGGTCCAAGATCGTGGCGGACGTGGTCGCGCTGGGCGCGGATGGTAAAAAAGTCGGTGTGATCTCGACCATCAATGGTGACGCCAATATTGGTTTTTACAAGGAATTGGCAGCGGCTGGTGTTTCGGCAGATGACATTCCGGTCGTGGCCTTCTCGGTCGGTGAGGAAGAACTGTCCGGTTTGGACACCACCAACCTCGTCGGTCACCTCGCCGCTTGGAACTACTTCCAGTCGGCGGATACTGAGGCCAACGCGGAATTTGTGGACACCTGGAAAGCCACCATGGGTGATGAACGTGTGACCAATGACCCGATGGAGGCGCATTACATCGGCTTCAACATGTGGGTAAACGCCGCGACCGAGGCCGGTTCGACCGAGGTCGATGCCGTGCGCGCCGCGATGTATGGGCAGGAATTCCCGAACCTGACCGGAGGCACCGCTGTGATGCTGCCGAACCATCACCTCGCGAAACCGGTTCTGATCGGCGAGATTCAGGAAGACGGCCAGTTCGATATCATCAGTGAGACTGATGTCGTGCCGGGTGACGCCTGGACCGACTTCCTGCCGGAGTCGGCTGTGCTCGTCTCGGATTGGAAAGAGCTGGGTTGCGGTATGTACAACACCGAGACCAAGACCTGCGTTCAGACCCTGTCGAACTACTAACAGACCACGCAAGGCGGGTTTGTTTGCCCGCCTTGCCACAAAAGACATTCGGGTTTCACCACATGGTACGACTTTTCCTTGCGGGCCTCGCAATCCTGTGCGCCTGCCTGACTGCCAACGCTCAAGAGGTCGGTCTACAACCGATCCTGCAAGAGCATCAGGAGATCATCGCCAAAAGCTCGCGCAAGACGATCAAACCGGCGATTGATGCGATTGCGTCAAGCGGCTTGCCCCAAGCGCAAGTGATGCTTGAGACATGGGCAGCCAAGAACATGTGGATGCGCAAGTCGGACGGTCTGTTCTTCGCTGGCCAGAAAGGAGAGGGGCGGTCGTATGAATTGACCGACTTCGATACCGGAGAAGTCGTCGGTACATTTGAGAAATCCGAGCTTAGGCAGCTGAAGCCCAACAGCGGTATCCGCGCGATGATCGGGACCGCTCTGGTCCGGTTCCAACTGACCGATCCGGATCGCGCAAAACGTCTGGCCGCATTGCAATCCATCCAACGTGATCCCGAAAGTGCACTCTTGGAGCCACTTCGCGCTTCGATAGGGGATGAACCCGAAGCAGAATTGAAGGCGCAAAAGCAGCGGCTGGAACGGTTGCTGACGATCGGTTTTGACGAAGATGCCGCAGCCCGCGTGGCCGCAATCGAAGAAATGTCCGGCGATCTGGGCGTAGACGTTCGTGCGGCTCTGAACCCGTTGGTCGTCACTGCCCGCCAAGCCGCTACCGAATTGCCCCAGGACCTGAACGTCGCCGTTATTCTTGAAGCGGGGTCAGACGCCTTAACGCCTGATGAAGCATATGACTTGCTCGTTGCAGGAAACCTGGCCGCACCGCGTGTTTCGGCGGAAGATATCAGATCGGCACTGGCGGCCAATATAGAAGGTGGTCGTGTAGGTGGTACTCCCGTCGCACAGCTGAATTCAGATGCAATGCGCGCGCGTGCGTATACCTCTCTGGCAGAGGCGGGGACTGTGCCAGCCTTGGTCACGAAGGCGGATGTCAACGCTGCAGTTAACACGCATGTATTCTTCGAAACCTACAGTGAGCCATCTGCCGAGGTCACTGAAGCAGCAGAGAAAGCCCTGCAACAGATCGAACTGAAGGTCGGCCTGAACCAAACACTCGACCTGACGCTGGACGCGATCTCACTGGCGTCGATCTATTTCCTCGCCGCCATCGGTCTGGCCATCACCTTCGGCGTGATGGGCGTGATCAACATGGCCCATGGCGAGTTCATCATGATGGGTGCCTATACTGGCTACGTGGTGCAGCAGATTATCCCTGATCATACGCTTTCGATCATGGTTGCTATTCCAATGGCTTTTGCCGTCACCTTCGCGATGGGCGTCGCTATGGAGCGGTTGGTGATCCGCTGGCTTTACGCTCGCCCGTTGGAGACGTTGCTGGCGACTTTCGGCATCTCAATTGCCCTACAGCAACTGGCCAAGAATATCTTTGGCACGCAGGCGCGCCCGCTGACTGCTCCAGGTTGGTTGGATGGTTCGTGGATGCTGAATGACGTGGTTTCAATCAGCTACATCCGCATTGCGATCTTCGTTCTGGCGCTTATTTTTCTGGGACTTTTCCTCTACATCATCAAGCGGACGAGGCTAGGGCTTGAGATGCGTGCAGTAACGCAGAACTCGCGCATGGCGGCGTCAATGGGGATTAATCCCGGGCGAGTGAATATGCTGACCTTTGGGCTTGGCTCCGGCATTGCCGGCATCGCCGGGGTCGCGATTGGCCTATTCGCCAAGGTCACGTCCGATCTGGGCAGCGACTATATCGTGCAAAGTTTCATGACAGTGGTTGTGGGTGGTGTTGGTAACATCTGGGGCGCGCTTGCAGGTGCGGGCATGATCGGCTTCTTGCAGAAGGGGATCGAGTGGATGAACCCGTCGAACACCCTCGCGGCCCAAACCTACATGATCATCTTCATCATCATTTTCATCCAGTTTCGGCCGCGGGGCATTATCGCCCTCAAGGGTCGCGCGGCGGGGGATTGAGCCATGGAACGCAGCTTTATCGCCAAGAACCCATCCGTGCTGGTCTTTCTTGCCATCCTGTCCCTGTTCACCCTGAGCGTAACCATCCTGTCCGAGGGATTCGGGATCGGTGTAATCTCGACCAGTTTCGTCAAAACGCTGGGCAAAACCCTGTGCCTTTGCCTGATCGCAGTGGCGATGGATCTGGTCTGGGGCTTCACCGGCATCCTGTCACTGGGTCACTTCGCCTTCTTCGGGCTGGGGGGCTACATGATCGGCATGTGGCTGATGTACGAACGCACCCGCCTGATCGTGGTCGACTCGCTGGCACAGGCCGAAATTCCACCGACGTCGTCCGAAGTGGTGGACGCGATTGGAACACAAGTCTTTGGCGTTGTCGGATCGTCGGAGTTTCCGTTGATCTGGGCGTTCTCCCACAGCCTGACCCTGCAACTGATCCTGGTTGTGCTGGTCCCGGGTCTGTTGGCGCTGGTCTTCGGATGGTTGGCTTTCCGGAGCCGTGTCACCGGTGTATACCTATCGATCCTGACACAGGCGATGACGTTGGCACTGGCCCTGTATCTGTTTCAGAACGACAGCGGGTTGCGTGGGAACAACGGCTTGTCCGGCCTGCAGAACCTGCCAGGTGTCACCGCCTCGCAGGACGTGGTGTCGATCTGGTTCCTCTGGGCCTCGGCGCTGGCCTTGGGTCTGGGCTATATGCTGGCAGCCTGGATCGTGTCAGGCAAGTTCGGCTCGGTCATCCGCGGCATTCGCGATAACGAGGCACGGGTGCGCTTCCTTGGCTATTCAGTCGAGGTATTCAAGCTGGCCGTCTTCACCCTGACTGCTTGTATCGCAGCCATTGCCGGCGCGCTTTATTACCCGCAAGCAGGCATCATCAATCCCGAGGAAATGGCCCCTATCGCCTCGATCTATTTGGCCGTCTGGGTCGCCATCGGTGGACGAGGCCGATTGTATGGCGCGGTAATTGGTGCAGCTTTTGTCAGTCTTCTGAGCACGTGGTTCACGGGCGGACAGGCCCCGGATATTCCGCTTGGATTTTACACGATCAAATGGGTCGACTGGTGGCAGGTGCTATTGGGCATAACTTTTGTGTTGGTTACGCTGTTCGCCCCGCAGGGTATCGGAGGATTGTTCGACTTGTGGACCGACAGCCGCCACCCGGACAGGCATGGGGCAAATCTGGGACCGGATGACGGCGCTCTGCGCGAGAAGGAGGCCATCGAATGAGCACTTTGCTTGAGGTTAGCGGCGTTTCGGTCACTTTCGATGGTTTCCGTGCTATCAACAACTTGTCGTTTCAGATCGGCGAGGCCGAGCTTCGCGCCGTGATCGGCCCAAACGGGGCAGGCAAGACCACGTTCATGGACATCATTACAGGTAAAACCCGGCCCGATGAAGGACGTGTCATCTGGGGGGAGAAATCGGTATCTTTGTTGGGGCTGTCCGAGGCAAAGATCGCGCAGGCTGGGATCGGAAGGAAGTTTCAGAAACCCACGGTTTTCGAAGACCAGACCGTGCAGGAAAACCTGTTGATGGCGCTTCAGAACAAACGTGGCTGGCTTCACGTGCTTTTCTATCGAACCTCCACTGACGATTTGCAAAAAGTTGAAGATCTGGCTGTCGAAATCGGTCTGAATCAGAGTTTAAGCCGCAAAGCTGGTGAACTGAGCCACGGTCAAAAGCAGTGGCTGGAAATTGGCATGCTGCTGGCTCAGGAGCCACGACTTTTGCTGGTGGACGAGCCTGCCGCTGGCATGACACCGCAGGAGCGCGAACACACCACCGACTTGCTAGTACAAGCCGCCAGAACCCGTGCCGTTGTCGTGGTGGAACACGATATGGAATTTGTACGACGCCTGAATTGCAAAGTCACGGTTCTACACGAAGGGTCCGCCTTGGCTGAAGGCAGTCTTGATCACGTGACATCTAACCAGGACGTCATCGACGTATATCTAGGGCGCTAAACAATGCTGAAGCTAACAGAACTGACTTTGCATTATGGGCATTCGCAAATCCTCAACGGGATTTCCATGGAAGCCAGACAAGGTGAAGTGACTTGCGTCATGGGGACCAATGGTGTCGGGAAAACCAGCCTTATGAAAGCAATATCAGGTACGCATCCGCGATCGGGCGGCAGTCTGGAACTGGACGGGGAAATTCTGGGCGTCCTGCCTGCTCATCAAATGGCGTGGAAAGGTGTGGCCTATGTCCCACAAGGTCGTGAGATATTTCCTTTGCTCACAGTTCGCGAAAATCTTGAAACGGGGTATGCCTGTCTGCCTGCCAGCGAACATTTCATTCCAGGTGATATATTTGATATGTTCCCGGTCCTCAAACAGATGCAAAACCGTCGCGGAGGTGACCTTTCTGGCGGTCAGCAGCAACAGCTGGCGATTGCACGGGCATTGATAACACGACCAGGCCTGCTTCTGTTGGACGAGCCGACCGAAGGTATTCAGCCCAACATCATCCAACAGATAGGCGAAGTCATCCGACACCTCAGAACCACGAGCGGAATGGCAATCATTCTGGTGGAGCAATACTTTGACTTTGCCTATGAACTTGCCGACAGATTTATCGCGTTGCGACGAGGAGAAGTCATAAGCAACGGCACCAGGGAAGACGTGACACGCGGTGAGTTGCTGCAGGCTGTAACAGTCTAGTGCTGATACTTGAAATTGCTTTCGGAAGTGAAGGATGAAATCCAGATTTAGTTCGGGACATAGTTTGACCCTACGAACATGTTAAGTACTAACAGTTTTTCCTTTTGAGATACCGTCGTTCGCTGACCCCTGCCTTGAGCGGAGAATTGTTTTGATCAAGTGAAGGACTTCATATCGTACTGAGGTTATGCTTGGCCTTTCCCCCAATTTGTATCGCAATTTGGGTAGTGGCGTGCAGGCTCCGTGGCCTACGAGCCATATTGCGTCAGGTTTCTATTATGCGTGTAAGTTTCGTACGATCGACTTTGGAGGCATGACGCTTGTCCATAGGGATGTTCTTAATCGAAATCACATTTGGAACGCCAAAACCAAGCGCAGATTCACTCCAATCGTCGATGTGATCCGCGGAACCTTGGACGCAAAGTGTGGGGCCTGCTTTGGTATTGACGAGCGCGCATCGATCTACACCTGGCCATCGCTGTGCCGCGACTTCGATAGCAAAGGGGAAGAGCGTACCTGAAAAGACTTCAATTTCGGACTCGACGCGCCCCCATAACCATAAACGCCCGTCATCATCCAGCGCGCCAGCGTCACCGGTCCGGTGCCATATGACACCACCTTCTTCGATTTTATTGTTCTTCGAGTGGGTCGGGTCCAAATACCCGTCATTCACATGTGCGCCGGCGACCTGAATTTCATTGTCGCGGATGCGGAGCGTGATTTCGGGCACTGGGTATCCCACAAGAAGACCCCTTCCAACAGCCATGTCGTGGTGATCCTTCACAGTGATATCCGCGGCGTCGAGATGGGCAATCGGTTCAGCCTCGGTCGACCCATAGACGCACACAACCGACAGACTGTGCCGGGTTCTCAACGCCTCGACAAGATTCGGAAACACCGGACCGCCGCCGGTGAACACCGTGTGCAACGGACCGGTATCGTCGGATTGAATCAGTTTTTCACATAGCGATGGTGGGATGAGGGCCCGGGTGATCTGTTGCGTTTGAAGCCAACTTTCCAACTGCACGGACGACAATCGGTCCAGCTTGCTAAACCTCCAGTTCGGTAAAACACTTGTGCGCCCGGCCGCCAGATTGATCAGGGTGAACACCGGAAAGGCCACCAGATCGCGCTCGGCCTTGCGGCTGTCGAGGAGGGGTGCGATGGCATCGTGCTGCGCCATCAGAAACGCGTGCGAGCGCGGAATGGCCTTGGGCTGGCCAGTAGTACCAGAAGTAAAGGAAATAAGGGCGATATCGTCCGGTTGTACCTTTTGCGCCACCGGGTTGCTGCGGCTTTTACCAGGCGTCAGCAGGGGCAGGGCCCAGAGATCCGGAACCAGAAATTTCAGCAAAGAATACGCACCCGCTGCACAGAACGCTTTTGGCTTCGTTGTTCGGGCGGCGTGGCGCAGACCGGCCAGCCCCAAGGCTGGCTCTGGTAAGACAACGGTTGCGCCAAGGGTCCAAAGCGCAGCCAGACTCGCATATAGGTCCGCGTTGACAGGCATGGCCAACAACACGCGATCACCTGACTGGATACCCTTGTCCTGCCACCGACCTGCCAAGTGCTGAACGCGCGTGTGCAGGGTTTGAAAGGTGATCTCGCGGCCCTTGCCGTCCACTATGGCTGTCCGGTCAGGAACCCGTTTAACCGCCGCGGCGAATTGGGACAGCAGGTCAGCCATTCAGCTTCCGTCCAAGCAAAGTATAGCGCCGGAATATTGTCGCGCCTTCCGCTGCACTGCGCTCGGCGGAGGTGTTGTCATCATGGATCAGCGCATGAATGGCGGTTTCGTACCCCATCCTGAGCGCCGCCTTGTGAAACCGGTTAGCCAGATGCCGTCCGGCGCCCGGTTCGAGACTTGCATAGGTCTTGAGGATTGCGGATGCCGGATTGGGGCCTTCGGCATAATTGGGAATGCCAAACAGAAACCCGGCCAATGTCCCGTCATGGCGGCGCGCAAAAAGGATCAGATCGCGCTTCATCATCGGCACAACTGGCATATACATGGCCAGAAAATCTGCCTCGGCAATCGGCTTGTAGAACGCGTTGTTTGAGAACGCACGGGTTGAAAGTTTGAAGACCTGACGAAACAGGGCCTCGGGGTCTGTTCCATCCCATTCTTCCACGACAAAACCATCGGTTACTGGCGGTGCTGATCCAGCGGCGTTCCGCAACGACACCCGGGCCGAAAAATACCGGCTGATCTCTGTAAATCCCGCCGACTGGAAAACCCTGGGCTCATGAAGTTTGTTGGTAGGCTCCATCAGGAACGGAGCGGACCCGTCGCTATCCGAGACGAACCGGTAACTGTGCCAGGTGTCGCCCGACATTGGCCCAATAATGCGGTTGAGGCCGGCGTCTTTCACCCTCTCGATCCCTTTGCACAGGATTTCGGCACCGGCTTCGGGCGTTTTGCAGGAAAAATCGCCGAAGGTCGCGGCGCGCGCGCCCTCCCAGATCGGACCGTTCAGATAAACGGTCAGCTTTGCATCCGCCGTTCTGATGATCTCATTGGTCATGAAAAAACTCTGGCAAAGAACCCAGCACTTAGCGATCCAGCAACGATCCAAACGTAGTAAAGCAACGGCGGCGCGAGGGCCAACAGCGTCAGCCTGAGCACCCTATCTTTTTCGAACCAATGTGGTCGGAGCAACGGCGCTGCGGCTGAACAAGCTAATGAGAACAGGGCCAGTACAGTCAGCGGTTCAGCCCAGTTCGACTGTTCAGAATTCTGGGAAACAGCCCAAGTTCGAATGAAATAAAGGACAGCCGCAGCAAGTGGTATAACAACAGGAATGGGACGCAGCGCCACAGCAGCGAGGCCCATAGCCAGCCCCATCGCACTGAGCCCAAAAAAGGAAACTGCATCCCATCCCGTTGCATTTCCCACCGCAAGCCAACCAAATCCCAAAAGCCCCAAGGCGGCTATGATATCCAGATCGGGGTACTTACTGTCACTAGGAGAAGCGGTACGCGCCCAGCCATGTGCGGCAAGAACCATGATCGGCAGTACTGTGTTCTGCAGCTTTGCGGCGGCCAGCAGCAAAAAAACCGCGACAACATAGACACGGGTCGCATGTTTGGTCAGGCCCAGTTTGGTTCCCACTACGCCGAAGCTGGCAAGGGCGGCAAAGAACATGGCGGCCAACAGCGCGAGCTCTGCCAAAGAGCTGAAATAGTGGCCGTTTAGGAAAATCAATAAGCCAAGCGGCAGGAACAGGTTGTCAAACCCGCGCCAGCTTTGTGCCTCGACTAATGTACCAAAAGCCGCAACCATAAGGCACAACATCATGATGTTAGATGGCGGGAGTTTCGATAAGAACAAAAAGCAGATGATCGCAACCAATAGTGTTACGACAAAAAACACCACTGATCCTTCTAAGCTCTTGTCGCCATCTTCTACCACGTAGCGTTTGGTTCCATACGTGGTCCCGGCAAGCGCAGCGGCTGCATCCGCGAGTGTCAGAACGGCGATTGGCAGTATGTAGAACAGCGTGTTTTCCCCGGCTAGCAGAAAGCAAAGCCCAACTGACAGGGCGAGCAGAAAGTCGCCGTAGGACGTACGATCCACACCATGCAAAGTTGCACCCAGACCCGACGAAAAACGAGGCAGGCGCAGCACCAGCATCACCAGGATTGTGGCCGCAATCAGCATGTAAACCGGCCAGCGATCGGGAAACAACCAGGGCAGCAACAACGCAAAGAGGCCGGTGCTGACATGCATAAGCTTGCGCTGCACTTCGGGTTTCAGGCCCGCTGTATTAGCCAGATTGCGTATAATCATCATTACGCCGACCAGAGCCAGCACCGACCCCGCCGCCAGCAGAATCTGCCCAATAACAGTCACGGTTGAAACTCTTCGACGACGAAATCCGAATAGAAGAATGCCATGTCGCGGGCCTTCTGCTGTGTTTCGATGTCGGTCAGGGTTTCAACCTTGTTTCTGAATTCCGGCGGAACCCTCCGGGGTGCCATCATGTTCCAATAGACTAGTCGGGCATTTGGCTCTGCAGCGGTCAGGATCGACCCGTAAACCTGATGGAAGGTCTCGGGCGACATGTACTCGAAGATGTCGGACAGGTTGAATCCTCTGGCTTTTTCGTCGGTCGACACAAAAGCCTCAAGCGATCCAAGGCGGATGTCGAGACGATCCAACCGGGATCGGATTGTCTCATAATGCTCGGAACGCCACGCCATCGGCAGCGCGTCGCTATGATCGCCTTTGAGAATCCAGTGCAGATAGGGATTTTGCGAGGGATCGGTGGTGACTCCCGCATGACGGATGCGGCGGGCGACATGTTGGGCCGGACTACCCTCTACATGGTCGAAAAACGCACTGTCCCGGCCCATGCGGCCCATGACGAGGCGAGAGAAGAAGATGTTCAGCAAAAGACGCCATCGCACCGTGTTGAACCGCGTGTCGAAGAATGTCAGTCGCTCTGCGGGCGAGCGGGGAACAAACACTGCGTCGATGGTTCGGCGTGAATGCACAAGAGGCAGTAGCCAAGTTCGAAAGATGCGAAAATAGCGCTCGAACTTGCCGACGCCACCGATGCCGTGTTTTTCGACTTCCGTGATCAGAGTCCGCCAGAAAGCGCGCGTTTCGGCATCTGTGGCTTCCAAAACCTGGTTCAGCAATGCGCCCCGTCGGGTACTTCGCCGCGAGCCGGTGAGTTCAATGAATTCGGGATGGGTCAGCACCTTATAGGCCGCGATCCTGAGCTTAAGGCAGGCGATCTGGGCCGGTGAAAGATCCAGAACTACAACGCGCGCGGGATCGAGTGTCAGCATTGCCAGCGCATTATCCCCGGCAGAGCAGATGGAGACCAATGTCTTGCCCGCACAATCGCCCAGGGCGGAGGTGAGAACATCCGCGTCTTCCCACAGTTGGGCATAGCGGATATGGTCGAAATCCGCCTTTTTCTCAATCTCACTGCTACCCATCGCAGCGTTCCACCGCACCGCTTGCCCCGTCGACCCGGATCATCTCGCCATCTTCGATCCAGTTTGTGGCGCCTTTCAGGCCAACCACGCAGGGGATACCCAGTTCGCGTGCGACAATCGCAGAATGTGACAACAGAGATCCCCGTTCGACGACGATGGCGGATGCGTTCGAGAATACGGCGATCCAGCCCGGATCGGTGTGGCGCGCCACAAGTATATCTCCGGGGTTCAAGGCCTCGGTGCGCGGGTCGCGGATCACGCGCGCGCGCGCCTTGATCTGACCTGCGGAACAGCCCGTGCCCTGCTTCATCCGTGCAGGGTCCACCTCGGCGTCTACGCTCTCGGACCAGACCGGCGCGATGGCGGGGCCACGGATTTCGATGCGTTCCGGCGGGTCGGGGCGTCGGGACGAGGCTTCGTCTTCCAGTTTGCGCCGCGCAACGATGCCTTTCAGATCAGATGTCAGGCTATAACCTTCGACTGCTCCGAGAACTTCATGTGTTGTCAGGAAGAATACATCCTTTGGCGATGAAAGCAGGTCACGCGCAGCGAATTCGCGGCCGATGCCCAGAAACACGCGCCGCGCATAACCAAATATGCGCGTGCGTTCAAAGCGCAGGTTTTCTCGGTCGCGCACCCGCGCCTTGGTCCAGCCCAAAATCCATTTGGCGAAGTACCGTTTGAGTGGGTTTGACGGAAACAGAGCCTTCCAGTCCGGTTCATCGCCGTCCTGACGCCCGGAAGGTGGACGTTCAGCGCTGGCTGCAATGGCCAGCAACAGACTGGTCGGGTCATCGCGTAACGGAACGCTTTCTAGCTTGAGCTCTTCCGTACACCGGTCGCCGAACTTCTCAAGATACGCATCAACCTCGGCTTCGATTTGTCGGTGTCCTGACAAAACCGACAGATTTGCATTGGCCTTCAAAGGAGCGGCAAGCCCTGCCTGCCGAACCAACTCTCCCATCCGGGCGATGCGTTGCGCGGGTTCCGCCGAAACGATATCACCTTGCCCGATCATGAGGTCGTTGTGCAGGGTCAACCCGGCCTCGCCCAGCCACTTTTGCAGCAGGTTGCGCGAGCCGCCAAAGGCAATCATGCACAGGAAATCGTTGATCAGCGGGGCATCCCACCGATCCAGCAGAGTGCTTTCAATGCGCCGGTATTCCGCAGCCAGTTGGGTCGCGTTAGAGGCATCCACGTTCAGCCCCGTCTGTAATATGTCGTTCAGCCTGCGGTAAAAATCACGCCGGGTCTGCGGTAGGCGGATGGCCTGCCAGATCAGGCCGCCCGCAACCTTGGCCAGTTTCGCGTACTCCACGATCTTGTGCCAGCCGGTGGTGGGGGGTGGGGCAAGAGCATCCGTGACCTCACGCGGCATCGGTTCAGAAACGCCCATCATCGTTTCCATATAGTTGCGGTTCAGTGAAAACCCGGGCAACAGTGCCAGCGCGCGATACCAGTTGATCAGATTGTAATAGGCGCGCCCGTCCACCCGCCCCAGTAAATTGTCAAACACAGTGGGGTTCAGCGCGACCGTGTGCCGGGACACGCCCAGCAGCCTAACGAAAGCGCGATATACCTGAGAATACACGTGCAGGGCAAAGGAATAAGTCAGCGGGCTGACGATGCCCGGATAGCTTTCGACGATATTGGAATTGTCGAAAATGGTAAGCGTCTGATCTTCGAGCGGGGCAGGGCGCAGGGCCGTGGTGATCGGGCGGGCCTGCAGAATATGCAGCCCTTGCGCATCAATGGCCCATTCGATGTCCTGAGGAGAACCAAATAACGCCTCGGCCTTTCGGGCGAGGGCCGCGATGGATCGCGCCTCCGTGACGGTCAAATGTGCAGGGGCGTCAGGAGCGCTTTCCGGTACGCCATCTGCATCGATGACCCAGTCTTCTCCGTCCGCTTTCCCCGACACAAGCTGCTCTGCAAGCCCGTCAATCGCTGAGATCACGACCACATCGCGCCGGCCACTGACCGGATCGGCGGAAAAGGCTACCCCGGCCGCTTTGGCATCGATCATGCGTTGCACGATGATTGCGGGGGCCTCGGCCTCGCCACCGGATTTGACCGCGCGGTAGGTTTCGATCGTTGATGAGAAACCGGATTGCCAAACCTGCTTGGCCGCCGCGATCACACTCTTGCCGGGAACATTCAGGACCGTTGCGAACTGTCCTGCATGGCTGTGGTCCACGCCATCTTCGGACTGGCCAGAACTGCGTACCGCGTAAGGCCCGGACCCGAGTGTTTCAAGCGCGGTGGACACCGCCGGTCGCAGGCCTTTTTGCGCGATCGGGCCCGATTGCCCCATACGAAACGCGTCATTTGTGATGACAAAGAATGCGGGCGGGGAAAACCCGTGCTGTGACAGATGCGACAGGGCTGCCGCTTTGCCTCCAACCACAGAGATGTCGTTGGCATCCATTTGGTCGACGATGAAAGTCATGCTACGGCTCCGATCAGGTAGGGTAGGAAACCAGCCGTGGCATAGCTGAAAAATACCCACAGACCGGAAACAGCGTCCATCCTGTTTTGTGCTTTCTCAGTGGGTGTCTGACTGTAGTGGAATACAGCAACCCCGCAGGGAACCAGCGCCAGTGTGCCGATCAGGGCGCTTGGCCAGCCAACCCCGGTGGCGCTTCCTGTGCCGGCGAGAAGCGCGTAGGATAACAGAACGCAGCCGATCCAGATACGTCCCGCCGTACGCGGACCCCATAGGGAGGAATAGGTGTCGACCCCTTCGATCTCGTTTTCGGGCGCCCACAATTTCCGCCCGATCTCAAGGACGCAGCCATTCACAAAGGACAACGCCAGGAACAGCCATATTGAGGGTGCCGCGCCGCCTGCCGGCAGCCATTCGAGGCCAGTCAGCAATAGATCGATCAAGGGCATGATTGCCATATGGCTGAGCAGGTACAGAACCGGCCGGGCCTTCAGCCAGGCCGGGACACCGAATTCAATTGTCATCGCAGCGAGCCAGATCCAAACCGCGCCCAACAGCCACAAAACCGACGGGTGCCAGAACCAGGCAGCCGCAAGTGCAATTGGAATGGTCAATAAGCCCAAGCTCAAAACTTCGCCTGGTGAGACCAATCCGCGTGGGATTGGCCTGTTGGGTCGGTAACGTCGGTCATCCTCGGCGTCCTTGAACTCGTCACAGACCCGCATCTGGAAGAACAGCGCCATGGCCAGCACAAAACCGGCGGCAAAGGCAGGCCACTCGGGCAAGGGGCGGTCTGCCAGACGGGCAGACACACAAATGCTGGCCGAGGAAAACACCAGCAACAGGGGGACGGTTTTCTTAAGCGGAAAGCGCTCGGATTGGTAAATCCAAAATCGGTTCTGAAAGCTCATCTGTGGCGGGCCAGACTTTCATGGGCGCGGGTGAAATGACCGGCAGCAATCGCGGCGACAATGGAGATTTCGCCGCATAAGCACGTGGCCGCAGCAACTTCGGCCAAAGCCGTGCCACACCCGCTGCCCCGTAGACCGAGTATGTTCAGTGCTGCTGCCTGGCTTGGCAAACCGGTTCCGCCGCCAACCGAGCCGACAAGGATATTCGGAAGCGTAACCGAGCAGAATAGATCGCCGCCCCTAGGTTCCATACGCGTGACGCCCATTGCACTTTCGGCAACGCAGGCCGCGTCCTGTCCGGTTGCGATATAGAACGCAGCCAGCCCGTTGGCATAATGCGCCTGTGCGCCAAACTGGCCAGACAAATGTGCGCCCAGATTGGCGACACGGCCATAGTCCAGCATCGCCTCGACCGTCGTTCCCAGTGTCTTTTCGACAATCTCAGCCGGAAGCGTAACCGAGGCGCTGACTTTCCGCCCGCGCCCCGTCACCAACCCCAGCGCCGAGGCCTTTTTGTCGCCCGAGAAATTACCTTCGACATACCAGTTCTCAATCGCAACAGGACAGCTATCCGCGATTGCGTGGCAAAGGGCGTCGGTGGCGATTGTCACCATGTTCTGACCTGCAGCATCACCAGTGGTATAGCGGCAAATCAGGAAAACGACGTTGGTGTCAATGAATGGCTCCAGCGATACAAGCTTGCCATGACGGGTCGTCGCTTCGGCCGCAGATTTGAGCATGTCAACATTGGTCACCACCCAATCCACAAATTGCCCCGCTCTTAGCAGGCTATCGAACACAAAGGCCGGGGTCCGCAGCACGCCTTCGTATAAAACAGCGGTACTGATACCGCCCGACCGAGTGGCGGCGTAGGCGCCCCGGGCATAAGATGCGACCAGCGCTGCCTCGGTTGTTGCGAGGGGGACATGAAAGTCGCCGTTGGCGTTCATTCCGTTCAGGCGTAAGGGGCCAATAACCCCGACTGGAAGCTTAACCGTCCCGATGAAATTCTCGATATTGGCGCCATAGGTTTCGGCATTTTCGATAGCCGCCGAATCTGCAATTTGTGCCTGATCCTTGTCGCTGGCCGTTGGTTTCAACTTCTCCCAGAATCGTGCGACCATCTCCTTGGTCGGCTTGCGAGATGGGCGTAAGGTTGAAAACTCTGCATCGCTTGGCGCCATCTGCTGAGGTATCTGGTCAGCATCAAATCGTGCTTTTATGCGTTGAAGCATTTCCCGGACATGAAACGGAATTACCAATAGCGCGCTCCAATAGATTTTCTGTGCAACGCTGTTGCAACCAAAAACCGCTGCGAGGCAAGTTATCAGTCGTTTGATCGAAATCCAGTCAAATGTTCATCGATCAAGTGTTTGATCCTAAAGGGTCTCGCATTTGTCGCAGTTGAAAGTTCCGGTAGGCCTTAGGACGATGATCTTGGCGCGACACGCATCGCAAAAAGGGAGTGTAACCCTTTTGAAACTAAACGCTAAGCGTTCAAACTGGGGGTGCTTTTCAGATGCCTTGCTCTTTACCTGAGGTACAACCAGATCTCGCATCAAACATTATGACCAGCGAGCTACTCGGTTCATTACTATGCCGTCATTCACACGGTGGGTGCAAGAACCCGCCATCCAAGATCTGTTTCGGTGATGACCGATCAAACGTCTGCTTTGTAGTGTGCCAGAAACATCGCGACGCAATCGTCCAATACATCTTTGGGCGTCGGGTTCTCGCCAAGGAAGAACTCTGGCCAGAAGAAGAAGTTTTTTACAAGCGCCAGAAGCTGGTTGGTCGCAAGAACCGGATCAGCCTTTCGGATCACGCCTGCATCCATGGCTTCGCTGATCAGCCTCGTTATTGGGTAATCATGTGTTGCTGTTTCAGTGAAGAATTGCCGGGAACGTTCAAGGTCACGGATCAATTCTGAGATGACCATCCGGTTCAATCCGATGGCGGTCTCATCGGTGATCACCCCAATGTAGCGCCACAAGGCGTTCTTCAGTTGCTCAACGAAGTCTCGATCCGGATCATAGGGCACTGGCTCCATGCTCCGGTTCTGCTCCAGCATGATCTGTGAGATCGCCTCGAAAAGGGCCTCCTTGCTCTCGAAGTGATTGTAGAGCGTGCGACTCGATACGTTCGCTTTTTTGGCAATGGAGGTGGTCTTGGCCCCCAGAAACCCCTGTTCTTTGAATTCATCGATGGCTGCGTCGATGATATCTTTTCGTTTTTTTTCAGTGCGCTTCAAGATTTCAGCCTCAAAAAGTAAAAAGACATGTTTACAAAACACTGCCCATCACCATAAGTAAACACAACGATTTACTTTAGCAAGGCGCAATGCTGCCTGATCCCGAAAGGACCAAGACCATGACAACTCAAAATCTCACAGCGGGCAAAAACGAAGTCACCTTCAAATCCTTTGGCGTGGATTTGGCGGGCGATCTCTACCTGCCCGAAGGCTTTGATGAGACCAAGACCTACAAGGCCATCGTGGGGGCCAGCCCGTTCCCTCAGGTCAAAGATCAGATCCCGGCTACTTACGGGCCGGAAATGGCCGCGCGGGGTTTCATCTACCTCGGTTTCGATTACCTCGGCATGGGCTCGTCCCCTGCGCTGCCCGGAGAGTACAAGCAATCCCGCTACATGTTCCGGCTGATCGAAAACACCTGGGACGCCGTGTCTTACCTCGGCACTCTGCCGTTCGTTGACGAGATTTACGGTCTGGGTGTTTGCCAAGGCGGCTCGATCATCGCATCCGCCGCCGTGACCGATCATCGCATCAAGAAGATCGCCATGGTGTCGGGCATGATGGCGGCTGATGGTTTTCAATGGACCGACCGCGATATGGTCAATCAGCAAATCGCGGCCTCGAACGCCTCGATGCAGAAGATGTATGAAACCGGCGAGCCGGATTATGTCGAACCATTTGGGCTAAATGATGAGCAAACCCGAGAAGAATTTGTTGGATCGGGTGTCAACCCGATGGCCGGAGAATCCTATGACTACTACGGACGCGATGGAGTCAAAGGCCCGGTTGCGGTTCCGACCTATACCAACATGCATATCGGCGATCAGGGCATGCAGTCTCTGATTTCCATTGGAGAGGCTTATGCCGATAAGATCGTGCAGCCGTCCCTAACCATCTACAGCAGCACGGCCTTTACAGCGCCGTGCTCCACCCAATTTGTCGCGAAGTTGACGAATGAACATGAGGAGTTGGCTTTCGATGAATTCAGCCACGTGGACTTCTACTACAAGCCAGATGCTGTGAAGGCGTCGACGGACGCTGTTGCTGAATTCTTTGGCAGATAAACAGATTAGGCGGAGGTCATTCCGTGACCTCCGCCATTTCGATTGATGGAGCGCGTATCAATTGATCGTGCACTCGGGAATTTTACCGTCATCCCATGTGCTTGTCGAAGAACTCAATCATCGTTTCGGGATGTTCCCCGAAGAAGTTGTAGCCGATGAAGCGCCGCGTATCGCCGTCCTCGATCCAGTGCAGTTTCTTTTCTTCACCCGGATTCAGGTCAAAAGTGGTCTGAACGTCTTCGGGGATCGTCCAGACATCATCCTTGTTCTGCACAGTGTATGTCGGCATGGTAACGTTTTTGGCGTGAAGATGAGGGGTCATTTTGTCCAAGGGCAAGCCTTTAATCTTTTCAATCTCTTCGCCCAGAACGTTATGAAACGCAGCCAGCCCCATCGCGTCCATCGATACCTTTGACATGACATTGATGGACGCGGGTTGCGTGCAAACAAACGCTTTCACGTCATCAATGTATTTGAGGCATTCCGTCATGGTGTGCATCACGACACTGAGCCCGTGAATTGGTAACTTTTGCACTCCTGCGAAACACAATTGACAATTTTGGACTCCATTTTACAGAATCGGCCATGATCCATCCAATTGATCGCAAGCTAGATATCGTTGTCCTGGTGAGTCCGCATTTCAATGTTTCGGCGACTACGTCTTTCGTGGATCCTTTCAGAATAGCCAATTACCTGACAGGTTCGGCTCGATTTTCTTGGACCTATGTCTCGGACCTCGGTGGACCAGTTGAGTCTAGCAGCGGCCTAGTCGTTGACACTGCCCCATTGGCGGCCGTGACGGGGCGCAAGCCCTGGCTGGTTCTGGTGAGTACAAGTTGGTCACCTGAACGTCACGGAACATCTCAGTTTAAGGTGGCCCTTCAGAAGTGGGAGGCGTGCGGAGCAATCGTTGGCGGCTTGGATACTGGTGCGATTGTTCTTGCGGCTGCTGGACTGCTTAACGGCAAGACAGCGACGGTTCACTATGAGCACATCGATGCCTTTGCTGAAATGGCCCATGATACCACAGTGTCAGAGAACATGATTGTTATGGATGGAAAGATGTTCACTTGTTGCGGGGGTTCCGCAGCGACTGATCTGGGTTTGCGGTTTGTGCACTCTGTCGATGGTGAGAGTATCGCCAATGCATCTGCGCGATATCTTTTTCATCACAATGTACGCGGTGAGGGCCAATCACAGAACCCCAAAGACGTGGAGCCACTGGGGTATGTCACCTCTGGGGTGGTAAGGGACGCGATCGACTTGATGGAGGCACATTTGGAAGCCACTTTGTCGATCCCTGAAATATCAGCGAGGTTGAAGATTTCGCAACGACAACTTAGCAGATTGTTTCGGCAATATGTCCAGAAGTCGCCGATCGAGTACTACCGTGACATACGCCTTGATCGCGCGCGTGGACTAGTAACCCAAACAGAGCTGAAATTCAGCGAGATTGCAGAAGCATCAGGATTTAACGGGCAAGTTCATTTCAGCCGGGCATATCGAAGCCGTTTTGGCCTCACACCAACTGCAGACCGTATTGAAGGCCGTACTCCATTCGAGTTCCGCGCGTGGCCAATGTTCAAGCCTGATATTAAGTCCGAAGGTGTTGGGTAGCTTTTTGCATCGCCGTAAGCATCTTGTCGCGTTGCGCTGATAACTCTTCGGTGCTTTGCCCTTGAGTTTGATCGTTAATGCCATCGACCAGTTTATTGATGACATCCTCATCAAGACGAGGGTTGCCCAGGTCGTCCCACCAGCCATTGAATGTATCCTTGAAATGGTCACAGAAGGCCCGCAGACCGCCGTCGCCTGCACCCAGGTGGAAAAGCGTCGTCGGACCCATCGCGGCCCACCGCAATCCCGGGCCGGCCCACATCGCTTTGTCGATGTCTTCGACGCTCGCAACGCCTTCAATCGCCATATGGACGGCCTCGCGCCATACTGCAGCTTGTAAGCGGTTTGCGACGTGTCCGGGCATGCCCTTCTTGATCCGGATCGTGACTTTACCCAGATCTTCGTAGAACGTCTCTGTTCGGTTTAGAACATCTGAACCGGTTGCGTCGTTCGCCGTCAACTCGACCAGCGGAATGAGATGTGGCGGGTTGAACGGATGACCTAAGATGAGCTTACTCGGATCGCGCCATCCCTGTTGGAGAGCCTCGAGTGTTAAGCCGGATGTTGAGCTTGAAACTATTGCATCAGCACCCAACTCTGGCTCAACTTCCGCATAGGTGGAATGTTTGATCGGCAACCGCTCGGGCACATTCTCCTGAATGAACTGCGCGTTTCGCACGGCCTCAGCTGCGGTCGGTGCAAAGGTGATCGCATCTCGGGTGGCGTGGCCAACTTGGCCCAATTCTTCCAACGCAGGCCACGCCTTTTCAATGTATTTACGGACGGATGCCTCAGCGTTCGGATCGGGATCAAATACAGTCACACTGCGACCCGACGCGAGGAACAGCGCTGCCCAGCTTGCCCCGATGACACCGGCTCCGAGAATGGCGGTTCTTTCGATTTCCGACATCAGAACAGTCCCGGATTCAGGGGGGATGCCGCAGTCATACCACCGTCCACAGTGAACAGTTGGCCAGTCGCAAAAGACGACTCGTCAGAAGCTAGCCAAACAGCCATCGCAGCAATGTCTGCGGGCTTACCAAAGCGTTTGACCGCATGGCGTGCCAGCGCGTCTGATCTAGCCTTTTCCGGGTCATGGGCGAGTTCGAATGCTGCGTCCAGCATGCCCGTCTCAATCCATCCCGGGCAGATTGCATTGCAGCGCACCGCAGGTCCATGGTCCACCGCGACAGAGCGTGTAAGCCCATGCACAAACGCTTTTGAAGCATTGTAGAGCGCCATCGACGGGTCAGCGGCATTGCCCGAGATCGAACCAATGTTGATGATCGAACCACCCTGAGACATTTTCGGAACAAAGGCGCGGCAACAGTTAAAAACGCCTCGTGCGTTTACTCCCATCACCAAATCCCAATCCGCGTCTGAGCTTTCGGTCACTGTTTTTTCGACCTGAACGCCGGCGTTGTTTACCAGGATATCTACCAGGCCGATTGTTCGGGCAGTACGTGCAACCGCTTCGGGATTGGATACATCCAGCGTATACCATGCTACGTGATCCGGTAGATCATCTGGCTTAGGGCCGCGCCCGCAGGTGGCGACAGCCGCACCTTCGGCTGCGAAGGCCTCAACGATGCCGCGACCAATGCCCTGTTTGCCGCCGGTAACAAAGGCGCGTTTCCCAGCTAACCGCATCAGTGTGCCACCATAACGTGACGGACTGCGGTGTAAGCATCCAGCGCATAGACCGACATATCGCTGCCCGTGCCTGAGCCCTTCATCGCGGCCCATGGCATCTCGGGGGTCGCAACCCCATGCGTGTTTACCCAGGTGAATCCATAGCGCAACTTGGACGTCATTTGCATTGCTCTCCCAACATCTCGTGTCCAAACCGATGAGGCCAACCCGTAAGGTCCGTTGTTGGCGGTCTTCAACGCATCTTCTGCCTCAGAAAACCGAGAGACAGTTACAACGGGTCCAAAAACCTCATTGCAGGCGATCTCTGCTGTGTTGTCGACATTGGCGATGACTGTCGGCTGGTAGAAAAAGCCGTCTTCTTCGCCAGACACCCCACCGGAAACGATTTCAGAGCTGCTGCGCGCGCGATCCACAAAACCCGCTACACGATCCCGCTGTGTCGCAGAGACAAGCGGGCCCATTTCCGTTCCTTGAGCTTTCGGTGCACCGATCTGGATCTGGCCAACCTGATCGGCAATCGCGGCCACAAGTTTGTCGTAAACTCTGTCTGCAACCATCACGCGGCAAGGCTGTGCGCAGTCCTGACCGGCATTGAAGTAGCTGCCATATCGGATCGTCTCGGCCACAGCATCGAGATCAGCATCATCAAAGACAATGACTGGCGCCTTGCCGCCCAATTCCAGATGAACGTGTTTAATTTTCTGGGAAGCAGCCCGCATTGCAGCCATGCCTGTCGCCGGAGAACCCGTAACACTGATCCCTTCCATCTGTGGGCTGTTCATCAGGGCATTCCCCACGCCGGGCCCGCGACCATGGATCACGTTAAGCACGCCTTTTGGCAGAACATCTTGTAACAGTTCTGCAAGTCGCAGAGTAGATAGCGGCGTGATCTCGGACGGTTTCAACACCACCGAACATCCTGCCGCAATTGGTGCAGCAATCTTCCAGGACGCCATCATCAGCGGGTAGTTCCAAGGGGCGATGGCGGCGACAGGGCCAATGGGGTCGCGCCGGATCATCGACGTATGACCCGCGACATACTCTCCAGAGGCAGACCCCATCATGGTGCGCGCAGCCCCGGCGAAAAAGCGAAAGACATCAATCGTCAGCGGCATTTCATCATCATGAGCCGATGGCCAGGGTTTTCCCACATCTAGGCTCTCAAGTTCTGCCAACTCATGGCTGTTCGCCTCGATAACATCAGCTATCTGACGCAAGATTGTAGCGCGTTCTGCAGGGGTCGTAACCGAAAAGGTCTCAAATGCCTCTGCTGAGCCGCGCACCGCCGCCTCGATCTGTGCATCGCTGGCTTCTTTTGCGGTACCAATAACCTCTCCTGTTGCAGGGTTCAGGATGTTCAAGGCGTCGCCGGTGCCTTCAACCATTTCGCCGTTAATCAACATGTTCGTCTGCATATGCGTCTCCTCAGAAGCCAACCTGATCGCCGCCTTTTAGTGCGAGCCGCATGCGCGCTTCTGCTGGCGTCGCGACCGTAAGGCCAAGGTTTTCAACGATTGATCGGATGCGCGTGACCTGTTCCGCGTTAGATTTTGCCAACTCACCCTTGCCGATGAACAGGCTGTCTTCGAGACCGACACGCAGGTTACCGCCCCGCATGGCGCTTTGGGTCGCAAATGGCATTTGGTGACGACCAGCGGCAAGGACCGACCATTCGTAATTCTCTGCTCCGAACAGCTTATCGGCTGTGTTGTGCATGTGGGTCAGATGGTCGGCATCTGCGCCAACGCCACCCAAGATGCCAAATACCATCTGAATGAAAAATGGCGGTTTGATCAGGCCCTGATCCACGAACCATTTGACGTTGTAGAGATGTCCAAGATCATAGCATTCGAACTCGAACTTGGTGCCGTGATCTCCACCAAGTTTTTCGATGGCGTAACGAATTGTTTTGAAAGTGTTGGGAAAGATAAAGTCTTCCGTCATCTCCAAAAATGGCCGTTCCCAGTCGTGCTGAAACTCGGTGTATTTCTGCAGCATCGGAAAGATACCAAAGTTCATGGATCCCATGTTGAGCGATGCCATCTCTGGGCTGGTAGATGTCGCCGCCAGCAGCCGCTCATCCATCGACATCCCCAAGCCGCCGCCGGTCGAGACATTCATCACAACATCGGTGGACTGCTTGATTACGGGTAGAAACTGCTTGAACAGCTCAGGTCGGGGATCGGGTTTTCCTGTCTCCGGGTGCCGTGCGTGCAGGTGAATGATTGATGCCCCTGCCTGGGCCGCCTCAATACTGGCCGTCGCAATCTCGGCCGGTGTAATCGGCAGATGCGGTGACATTGACGGCGTATGGATGCCTCCGGTCGGCGCGCAAGTGATAATGACTGGCTTGGGCATCAGAGCTTCATCTGCTGCACTTGTGCAGACAGCCCCCCGTCCAGAACCCACAACTGGCCAGAGGCATAGCGCGCCTCGTCCGAGGCAAGCCAGTTGACCAGATTTGCAATATCCTCGGGCGTCCCGTAGGTCCGCATCGGATGAACATCGCGCACGGCCTTTTGCAGCGTTTCAATGTTGCCACCTCCTCCGCCGGATCCATCGCCGTTGAAGAAGCTCTGCAGCATTGGAGTGTCGATATAGCCAGGGCAGATGGCATTCACCCGGATACCTTCTGGGCCATGATCGCAAGCCATTGCGCGGGTCAAAGCGTGAACTGCACCCTTGGTCGCGCAATAGGCCGCAAGCCCAGGGTCTGCGATGAACCCGTCGTAGGAGCCAAAATTGATAAGGCTTGCGCTATTCCCTGTCTTCGCCGCTTCGCGCAGCAATGGGATGGCGTATTTCGAGGTCAGGAACGTGCCCGTGGAATTAACCGCAAAGCTTTGATTCCATTCCTCCAACGTGGTCTCTTCAACCGTTTTTTCGATCTCGATCCCCGCCGCGTTCACTAGGATGTCCAACTTTCCGTGTGCGGCGCGCACATGATCCATCGCCGCAACCGAGTCTGCTTCTTGAGTCACATCCAGCTTTACAAAATGACTGCCGTCGTCGTCGTGTTGATCTAACGACCCTTCCGGTGTGAGGTCAGCGGCAAATACCGTTGCGCCTTCTCTTAGAAACCGAGCGACAATCGCGCGCCCGATCCCACCGCGGGCACCAGTCACGAGAGCAACTTTTCCGTTCAGCATCATTGGTTTCAATCCTTCAATGGCGGATAGCGGTAGCGGCGTGCAGCCACTGTCCAATCCATATTGTTGCGTACATACTGCTGACTTGCATCGGACGGCGGGTTGTAGTCCCAAGGCTCGCTGGCACCGGCCTTCATCGCGGCATGTAATGCACGGCGCGATTTTTGCGTGGCGATTATCTTCTTTCGCAAAGCACTGCCGTCCCACCGTTCGGCGACTTCGGCTGCAAAACGAGTTTTCGCGTCGGAGTAGCTTGGGTCCGAAGCTAAATTCTTCGTTTCCATCGGGTCAGCACCCAGGTCATAGAGCTGCGGTGGGTCGCTATCACAATGAATATATTTTAAGGGCCCGCGCCGGATCATGATCACAGGATAGCCCGTCATCTCGGCACAATATTCTCCGATCGCCTCATCAACTGAATCTTCTTCACCCCGAGCCAAAGGCATAAGGCTACGACCGTCGATCGGCTCTCCGATCATCGTCTCATCACCGCCGCCGATGTCGATAAATGTCGGCAAAAGATCGATCAGTGACACTGCATTTTGAGCGGCCCCAACTGAGATGCCTGGCCCGGCCATGACCAGTGGAACGCGTGCGGAGTGTTCGAAGAAGTTCATTTTGTACCACAGCCCACGTTCACCCAGCATGTCGCCATGGTCGGCTGTGACAATCACAATGGTGCTGTCCAACTCGCCCGTTTCTTCGAGTGTTTGAACCAGCTCTCCGATTTTGCTGTCGAAGTAACTGACGTTTGCCAGGTAGGCATGGCGCGCGCGCAGGATTTCTTCCTCGGTCAGTGGCACATAAGACGCTTCGATCCCATCCAATAAACGTCGTGAAAAGGGGTCTTGATCCTCCAACGCGGGCACAAACGCGGGCAAGTCAATTTCATCATCCGTATACAGGTTCCACCATTCGGGCCGCGCAACGTAAGGATCATGCGGGTGAATGAAGCTCACCACCATCGCAAAGGGCGCATCGTTCCCACGTGCTTTGTCTCGGGCAACATCGAAGAGCCAGCGATTGGCGGCAAAGCCAACTTCGTCGTCATAGTCGATCTGGAAGGTAGCGTGGGCAACGCCGCTTTCCTTCACCGTTTGCATGTTGTGATACCACTTGTCGATCCGCTCGTCCTGGGCCTCCCAATCCGGGGTCCACGCAAAATCAGCAGGATAGATGTCGGTTGTCACACGATCCTCAAACCCATGCATCTGATCCGGTCCGACAAAATGCATCTTGCCTGCCAAACAAGTACGATAGCCCAGCGATTTCAGATAATGCGCAAATGTCGGCACCGAAGCCTTGAACTCGGATGCATTGTCGTAAGCTGCGATGCGACTGATGTGCTGACCCGACATAAAGGAAAACCGTGAAGGCGCACAAAGAGGGGAATTGCAGTAAGCTGCATCAAAGCGCATGCCGCGCGCGGCCAACGCGTCAAGATGTGGCGTCTTGGCGACCTTATGCCCGTACGCCCCTGTGAAATGCGGAGCCAATTGGTCCGCCATGACCAAAAGGATGTTTGGCCGCGTCACGTGGCACCTTTTGCGTAAGCGTCCAAGACTAAGCCATGGAAGTGATGAACGGCGTGCTCGGACTTGCCGGACCCGTCCGGGTCATTGACGATCCGACCTTGGGTGAACGCAGGTGTATTCATCCCGCGCTGCACACTTTCGACGAGGCTGATATCTTCGACCTGAAGTACCTCGTCCAGATAGCGAATTGCATCCAGCTCCATCGCGTCAGGTTCCGGCGTCTCAAGGAAGAAGTCATAGGTCTCAAGCGTCCGATCTGGCCCAACAGGGATGATGTTCAACACGATCATGCTGGACCGTCCGGGATATCGCATTAGGCAAGTGGTTGGATAGAGCCACCAAACCGCGTGAGTTTTCACCGTGGCGTTCGAAACGTCATAGGCGGTATTTGGACTGTTGCCTGCGTCAGCCATATGGCTGGAGTAAATGCCGTAGGTTGTAACCTTGTAGGTATCCATATCCACGAGGTCACAAAAATCCTTATGGGCCGTAGGGCAATGATAGCACTCAAGGAAATTGTCCACGACGTTCTTCCAATTCGACTTGATGTCGTAGGTCAGACGGTGGCCAAAAGTGAGTTGATCCACATCCGGTGCCCAATGGCGCACCTCGGTTTCCAGGTTTCCGGATTGCTCTGACAAAGAGGCAGCCGTCGGATCCAAATTGACAAAAACAAAGCCGCAAAACTCTTCGACCTGCACTTCGTCGAGGCAAATCTCATCCTTGTTGAAGTCTTCGAGGTTTTCAGTATGTGGCGCACGCGCCAATTGCCCGTCAAGCTTATAGACCCAGGCATGATAGGGGCACATAATCCGTGTGGTATTGCCTTCGCCTGATAGCAGTTCATGGGCACGGTGTTTGCATACGTTGTAAAAGGCGCGAAGCTTACCCTCTTTGTCGCGCACAACCGCAATAGGTTGACCGGCAACATCCACTGTTACAAAGGACCCCGGCTCTCGTGTTTTCTCGACATGACACACCCATTGCCAAGTTTTGGAGAGGATGGAGCGAAGGTCTGCGTCAAACCACTTGTCCTGTGTGTATGCCGCAGCCTGTAACGAGCTAGAGCGTGATGGATCGACGTGATAGCCCAAGGAAATTGTTTCTGAATCGGTCATGCTGCCCTCTCCCGTTAAACTTAAACCTATTTCAAGTGAGATTCGGGGATATGCTTAATCGGCCGCTAGTTTGATCATTTTCGACAGTTATTTGACCTGCGGGGACTCTGTTTCAATCTCTCGAGCGCCGGATTTAGTCGAGGAGCAATTCAACCCTTATAGGTGTCGGACTTGTCAAAAACGAAACAATTCAAAGGATTATCGGAAGCTCAAGCGTAACGCTCGCTCCTCTTTCGACTTGGTTGATTAAGACTGATCCGTCGTGGCGCTGCGCCACCGCAGAGACGATTGACAAACCCAGGCCACTGCCTTCGGAATATTCCAACTGGGAGAACCGACTAAATGCAGTTTCGCTTTGGTCGGGCGAAAGGCCAGCGCCGTCATCAGCGACAGTAAGCCTAACGTTTCCGCCGTCAGAACGCAGGACGACTGAAATGCGGCTCAGTTTAGCGCCACCGTGCTTAACAGCATTGTCTAACAGGTTCTTTAGAGCTTCAGTTAGAAACACCTGATCACCTGATACTATGACCGCCGTCTCGGGCATCGTGACATCAAACTCGATGCCTTTTGCAAGAATGTGAACTCCCATTTCTGCGCAGGCTTCTTCGACAACCGAGCGGAAATCAATTTCAACCATTTGATCTTGGTGCGTCGGTTGCCTGAGCCGTTCAAGTGATAGCAGTTGTTCAGCGACTGTTGCTGAGTTCTTTGCCGCTGCGACAAGCTCGATGATGCGTTTATCGCGGTCTTCATCGGTTTTCGCATCTCGAAGCGCTTCGGCCATCGACTGAACGGCGGCCGCAGGGTTACGTAGCTGATGTGCCGCTTCGGATATGAACACCTGATGGGCATTGATACTTTTTTCCACCTGTCCAAAGAGTCGATTCAAGGTTTTGACGACACCTTGAACCTCGACCGGTACCGGGCGTTTGATCTCACTCAGGTCATCTGGTGAGCGCAGGTCGATTGCGTCCTGTAAATCCAGGAGGGGCCGCAGCCCGCGAGCAACTCCGAACCATACCACAAATGCCAGAGTGGCAAGTAGGATTCCCATGAGAATTCCTGCGCGGATTGACAGCTCATTTGCAAACGCGTTGCGATCCGCCATACGTTGCCAAACTGTGACCGTCGCATCTCCTATGAGATTTTCTATGGTCACACGTTCTGTCAGCTTAAGAACTCGCACCGGCTCGTCGCGATAGAGTGCTTCGAAAAACTGCGGCCTGTTCGCCTCTTGTGCAAACGGGTTCGCGGGTGCCGGAGGGTATGCATAGCCAGTCACGTAGATGCCACCCGGGCCCGTAACATGATAAAAGATCTCTCCGCCCGACGCGTCGCGGATCAAGCTGCGCGTGGTGGGCGAAAGTGCGTCACCTCCTGAAATCGCAACATCTCGTGAAATTGCAAGACCGGCAGATAGCAGGCTGTCGTCAAACAGCTCCTGAGCCGTTTCCTGGGCAATCATAAAGCGCCAAAGCCCAAGAAGGATCGCAAGCAATACCAAGGGTGTCAGGATAAGAATGAAGAGTCGTAGCCTGAGGGAGCCGTGCCTGATCACTTCTGCACCTCAAGAAGGTACCCCAGACCGCGCGCTGTCTTGATCTTAATGCCGAGATTCTGAAGGCGTTTTCGTAACCGCGAAACATGAGGTTCAACAGCTGAGTCATCGACATCGGCCCCAACGCCATAGACATAATCTGTGAGTTGGCTTTTAGGAACAATTCTGCCCCGACGCTCCAACAGGCATTCAAGCACCGCTATTTCCCGCCGTGGTATATCCATGACTTGGCCCTGAACACTAACCTGACGCGATGCGCGGTCGAATTCGAGGCTACCGATGCTCTCCCGCGCTCCGTAGTCAAGTTCTTTGCGCCGAGAAAGTGCTCGGACGCGTGCTTCTAACTCGTCCATTTCGAAGGGTTTTACCAGATAGTCATCTGCGCCCATATCCAAACCGGTCACCCGGTCGCTTGTTTCGGTGCGCGCTGTTAGCAGGATCACGGGCGCACTGTCACCACGTTCGCGAAGCGACCTCAGGATGTCCAACCCTGACCGGCCGGGTAGGTTGATATCCAGAACGATCAAATCCGCGCCTTCTTGTTGAAGGTACAGGTCAGCCGCATCTCCGTCAGTCAGTATATCTGCCGCATGACCTCGGTCACGAAGGCGATAAGCAATGGCATTGGCGAGTGGCTCATTGTCCTCGACTATGACGATCCGCATTGGGTCTCCTGCAAGTTTCGCGCAAGGTTGGCGCTCCATGATTGCCAGATGGGAGGGGGAATCAACCCCACAGTTCTATTTGCGATCACGGTAGCGCCGGGGGCGATGACGTGATTGTCTGGTCAACAGGGAGGAACCAATGACCATTTCCAACTTCACCCGTCGCGCCGTCGTGGGGCTGATCGCCGCCGCCGGTATCGCTGCACCTGCCGCTGCCGAGGTTGATTTCTCGGGCAAGACCATCGAATGGGTCATCCCGTTCTCGGAAACGGGTGGTTCGGCGAAATGGGCCAACTTCTTTGCGCCGCTTCTGTCCGAAGCTCTTCCGGGTCAACCGACCGTGGTCGTGAAATTCATGCCGGGTGCTGGTTCGACCAAAGGCGCAAACTGGTTCCAGGAACAAAGCCACGATGATGGAACCTTGTTGTTCGGCACTTCCGGTTCAACTCAATTCCCTTATCTGCTGAGCGATCCGCGCGTGCGTTATGAATACAACGACTGGATCCCGGTTATGGCGTCCGGGACGGGTGGTGTCGCCTATCTGAACGCAGAAGATGGTGCCAAGTTTGATGGCTCCGCAAATGCGTTGAAAGACACGAACTTCATCTACGGCTCGCAGGGCGCAACGCGTCTGGATCTCGTGCCGCTGTTGGCATGGCAAATGCTGGGTATGAACGTTGAGCCAGTCTTTGGCATCAAAGGCCGTGGCGATGGTCGTCTGATGTTCGAACGTGGCGAAGCTAACATCGACTATCAGACCTCATCCGGCTATTTGGGTGGATCCGCCCCGCTGGTTGAGGCCGGTCAGGCTGTGCCGATGATGACCTGGGGGGCGCTGGATGCCGATGGAAACATCGTCCGCGACCCGACCTTCCCTGATATTCCAACCTTCAAAGAGGTTTGCGAGGCAACGGATGGTTGTGAAACCAGTGGCGAGGCGTGGGACGCTTGGAAAGCGTTCTTTGTCGCAGGTTTCCCGGTTCAGAAGTTGGCTTTTCTGCCTGGTGATACACCACAGGAAGTGGTCGACGCCTACACCGCAGCGTTTCAGGCTGTGACCGAGCGCGGCGACTTTGCTGATATTTCGTCCAAACGCGTCGGTAAGTACCCGGTATTTGTGGGCGACGGTTCCAAGGCGGCGCTGCAAACCGCGACAAACGTCGACGACAATGCCAAAGGCTACGTTCTGAACTGGCTCAAAGAAGCCTATGGTGTCGAGCTGAACTAAGCCCACACACCACAGCGCGCACTCCAATGTCGGGTGCGCGCTTTTTCAAACACAAGACAGTATATGAAAGGCGGCCGCTATGGAGGTTTTCGCCACCGCTCTTCCTGCGCTCAATGATGCGTGGGGTTTGATCCTGCAACCTATCGTACTGGGGTATCTTGTTCTCGGTGTCGTTATGGGACTGGCCGTAGGTGTTTTCCCGGGACTTGGCGGTATTGCCGGTTTGTCCTTGTTGCTTCCTTTCATGTTCGGGATGGACCCAATCCTTGGTTTGGCGCTGATGATCGGGATGGTCGCCGTTGTTCCGACCTCTGACACCTTTGCTTCTGTTCTTATGGGGATCCCCGGCAGCTCCGCCTCTCAGGCAACTGTCCTAGACGGCTTCCCAATGGCGAAGAAGGGTGAGGCCGCGCGGGCACTATCTGCCGCGTTCGCTTCATCGCTGTTTGGCGGTTTGGTCGGCGCAACCTTCCTAACAATGTTCATTCTGGTCGCGCGGCCCATCGTTCTGGCGTTTGGTCTACCAGAGATGCTGATGATCACCATCCTCGGCCTTTCCATGGTTGCCATTCTGGCTGGGCGCATCCCCTTAAAGGGCGTCGCAGCTGCTGGGCTTGGGTTGATGGTTGGCACAATTGGTGAGGCGGACGCTGGCGGTTCGCTCCGTATGGCAACCTATGACATTCCGTATCTGACAGATGGTTTGAAGCTGGTCATCGTTGGATTGGGCATCTTTGCCGTTCCCGAAATCGTCTCGCTGCTGCGGCAGGATCGATCGATTGCCAAAGGGGCTTCGCTGGGGGCGGGTTGGCTGGACGGCGTCAAAGACTGGGCCGCGAATATCTGGCTGTCTGTTCGCTGCTCGATCATCGGGGTGGTCGTTGGCGTCATTCCCGGCCTAGGCGGTTCGGTCGTCGACTGGATCGCTTACGGCCATTCGGTTCAATCGACCAAAGATAAAAGCAACTTCGGCAAGGGCGAAGTACGTGGCGTCATCGGGCCGGAAAGCTCAAACAACGCCAAGGAAGGCGGCGGGCTGGTGCCTACGCTACTGTTCGGCATTCCCGGCTCGGGCTCGATGGCGATCTTCATCGGTGCAGTGGCTCTGTTGGGATCTGGTGACATCGAGGTCGGTCCAAGCATGCTCAAGGACAATCTCGACATCACCTATTCGATCGTTTGGCTTTTGGCGCTTGCCAACGTCGTGGGCACCATCCTGTGCATCGCGGCTTCCGGAGGCATCGCCAAGCTGACAACGATCCGCTTCACCTATCTGGCACCTTTCCTGTTCATGCTGATCAGCTTTGCAGCCTTCCAGTCCGGTCAGAACTTCGAAGACCTTCTGGCGCTGTTCGTGATCGGCCTGATCGGGATCTTCCTGCGCCGGTTCGATTGGTCGCGCCCTGCCTTTCTTATTGGGTTCGTGCTGTCGAACCCGGTTGAGAAGTTTACCAATCAGGCGTTCCAGATTGCCTCATTCCGGTTCCGCAAAAGCTTTGGTGAGGGCATGGAGTATGTCTTCAGCCCGATCGTGATTGTTCTGATCTTGGTCACTGTGGCTTCGGTCATTTTAGGAATTCGGCAGGCTAAGATGATCATGGCCGAAGGTGAAGTCCAGTCTGGCAGCAAGCGCGCGCCGTTGATCTTCCTGCTGGTGATCATGGCCTACCTAATCGCGGCATTGATCAACGCCAACATGATCCCAGACTACAACATGACCGACAAGATCATCCCGTTGGTGATCGGCAGTGTGTCCTTGTTCTGCTGCGTGATCCTGCTGATCCAGATGATGCGGAGACCCGAGGGTGATGCAATCTTTGCCGATAAGGAAATTGCCGGTGAAGATGCGAGCGCTCCGCATGGGCTTTGGTCGACGTTGGCGTGGTTTGCAGGTCTTATCGCGGCAACGTGGGTTGTTGGTTTCATCCTAGCCCTGATCGGGTTTCTGATTGCCTTCTTCCGCATTCGAGCCGGTTCAAGCTGGCAGATGACGCTGATCCTGACAGCCTGCGGCATCGGTTTCATGTGCGTCATGGCAGGCGCTCTGAACCGGGATTTCCCACCGGGACTGTTGCAAGACATGGTGAGCCTGCCATGGCCACTGAAATGAATGCTCCACTGAGGTCCGGTCTGCGAAGCAGGCAGGTCGGACAAAGCTGAAAACACAACAGTTTTTGACGGTTTGTAGAGGAGGGGTTCGAGATGACCCAGACAGCAATCCCGTATATTTTCATGCGTGGCGGCACTTCGCGGGGGCCCTATTTTCGTCGCTCTGACCTGCCCGTGGATATGGACACGTTGGCTGATGTGCTGGTCGCTGCCCTAGGGGCCGGGCAGGCGTTTAACATTGACGGAATCGGTGGCGGTACTGCTGTGACGACCAAGGTAGCCATGTTATCTGTCAGCGATGATGAATGGGCCGATATCGATTATTTCTTCGCGCAGGTTTCGGTTGAGGAAAAGCTGGTCGACTTCAAGCCAACTTGCGGAAACATTCTTTCCGGCGTCGCTCCGGCCGCAATTGAAATGGGTTTGTTTCAGCCTCAAGGCGATGAGACCGTGGTCCGGATACGCGCAGTTAATACGGGTGCGCGAGTGGTTGCCAAAGTGCAGACCCCGGGTGGTGAACTGGCCTATGAGGGCGATGCCGAGATTGCCGGAGTTCCCGGGCAATCTGCACCGGTACAACTGAGTTTTATGGGAGTTGTGGGTTCGGCAACGGGTGCATTTCTGCCCACCGGAAATCTGCGCGATACGGTGCAAGGGGTCGAACTGACCTGTATGGATGTCGCCATGCCTATGGCTATGGCCCGCGCCACCGATTTTGGACTAACTGGGTATGAAAGCGCAGAAGAACTGGACGCCAACCGCTCGTTCTTTGCCCAGATGGAGGCAGTTCGGATCGAAGCCGGGGAACTGATGGGTATGGGGGATGTATCGAAATCGGTAACCCCCAAATTCGGGCTGTTGGCACCAGCCGAAGAGGGCGGAACCCTTGCAGTTCGGTATTTCATGCCATGGAAAACTCACCCGACAATGGCCGTTACGGGTGCGCAGTGCATGGCGTCTTGTGCTTTGACGCCCGGAACCGTCGCTGATGGGTTGTTGAACCGACCTAAGGCAAGCCCGGCTGAAGTTGTGCTGGAACACGCTTCTGGGAAGATTGATGTGCTGGTGGACTTCTCGAATGACGGGGACTTCAACGTAAACTCTGCTGGTCTGGTGCGGACTGCGCGAAAGCTTGCAGATGGGCATGTTTACATACCCGGATCTGTGTGGAGTGGCAGTTGAAACTGGGATCTCCGTTATGTATACTAAGGTATACAATATGAAGGTGCCACGATGAACAATTATTCTGAATGCCTCGATATTGCGCGTCAGGAACTAAGGCTGGCGCAGTCGGTCCTGCGGCGGGACATTGCGGAATACCCGACACCGATCGCCGGGTGCGATGAGCAGTTCAACCATTTGCTGGATCAAAGCGAGCGGGTCCGCAATGCGCTTGCAGCACTCGATACGCTGCATTTTGTGCCGACGCCAAGAAAACTGAACACCGGGCAGGGTGTGGAAAGTCGATGAAGGTTCACATTCTGGATGATTGGTTTGATACACTGCAGGGCTTGCCTTGTTTTGGAAAGCTATCCGACCACGAAGTGAAGATCTGGACAGATCATGTCGAGGATACCGATGAATTGGCGGCACGGTTGCAGGAGGCCGAGGCGTTGGTTCTGTTTCGCGAACGCACCAAGGTAACCCGCGACTTGATCGAAAAGCTGCCGAACCTGAGATTGATAAGTCAGCGCAGCGTGTATCCGCACGTTGATGTGCAGGCATGCTCGGACAACGGTGTTCTGCTGTGTTCAAACATGCATGGTGGAACGCCTTCGTATGCTGCAGCCGAACTCACTTGGGCGCTGATCATGGCTGGGATGCGCGATTTACCGGCGCAGATGGCCTCGGTCAAAGCGGGGCGGTGGCAGGCCGGAGTTGGCAAGACGCTGAGAGGGCGGCAGCTGGGACTGTACGGCTATGGCCGTATCGCACGCGCTGTCGCGGGCTACGCCGAGGCATTTGGAATGAATGTAGTCTGGTGGTCCTCAGATGAAGGTCGGGTTCGGGCGCAGGCAGATGGTGTTCAGGTCGCCGCGAACCGCGAAGCTTTCTTTGCCAACAGCGATGTTGTCTCGATCCATGTTCGCCTGAAGCCAGGCACAAACGGCATCATTACTGCGTCGGACTTCGCGCACATGAAGCCGGGATCACTGTTTGTGAATACATCCCGTGCTGGCCTTATTGCAAAAGGGGCATTGCTTGGGGCGCTGAATGCCGGCCATCCCGGGAAGGCCGCAATCGATGTCTTCGATTCCGAACCCCTCAATGATCCGAAAGACCCCTTGCTTTCGCATCCAAATCTGATTGCGACGCCGCATATCGGCTTTGTGACCGAGGATGAGTTCGATCTGCAATTTTCGGACATTTTCGATCAAGTGAACGCCTACGCTGCAGGCGCTCCGGTTCACATGATCAACCCCGAGGTTTGGACCAGCGCAGGATAAGGTTGGCCGCTATCGGCGCACCGATGATTACCAACACGATCCTTGTCAGATGATGTGTGATCACAAAGCCCAGATCCGCGCCTGAGACGATGGCCAGAACTGTCATTTCTGCCTGCCCGCCGGGGGCAAAGGCCAAAAATGCCTCGACCGGTTGGCCCAGCCCCAAGGTGGTGACAACGGCAGTGAAAGCGGCCGCCAGAACGGCGAGGACAATGACATAGGCGATGCCCGCCGCTACCACACGGCGTAGTTCGACCCATGTGACACCTACGAATTTCACGCCGATTCCGCAGCCGATAAAGAACTGAGCCGCAAGGATGGCCTCGCGAGGCGGTCGGGTGTGAATGAAGTCGCCCAGTGACAACGCAGCCGTCAGGATCATTGGCCCTAGAATCGACGCCCCGAACAAGCCGATCCGCTCACCGCCTTTCCAGCCGACAAAGGCAGCAAGAACCATCAGCGCCAATTCATGTATCGGCAGGTTGCGCGCGGGCTCTCCGATTGGGTTGGTGAGTTGGGCGTCGTAAAACACCGTAAGAAACAGAGGGGCCAGCGTTACAATAATCAGAACGCGGGTTCCGTGGATTAGGGACAGCGTTCGCGGGTTAGCGCCAGCCTCGGCCCCGAAGATTATCATATCCTGCAATCCGCCGGGCATGGCCGCGTAAAACGCGGTCGTGGTATCAAAGCCCCAGACCTTGCGGAAGAATGGCACTCCGACCAGCGCGATCAGCAGGATAAAGAACGGGATCAGTGCAATCGACGCTGCCATCTTCGGCAGTTCTGCAAATAGGGCTGGGGTAATCGAAGCCCCTACAGCCACGCCGAGTATGGTGCGCGCCGCAATCGAGACCTGACCAAAGCCTTCCATTGGAGCATGAGCCAGAGCCGCGATCAGACACGCGCTCATCGGGCCGAACAGAAAAGGCAATGGCAGATCCAACGCCCAGAATAGCCCTGTGCCAAGAAGTGCCAAGCCCAGTGTTAGGGCCCGCTTCGCTAGGAGAGAAGGTGTATTGTTCTGGGTGGGCAAAGTGCAGCTTCCGACAATATTGACTCACTATGTATCCAAATGTATACAAATGGACGCAAGAAGACAAGTGAGCACGCGATGACCATTCAGGACGACCCCTTACAGCCTGGTCCGCAAGGCAATTCGGCGTATCAACGCCTGTTGGATGAGATTCGCGAGGGTACCCTTCTGCCCGGCGAGCGCCTGCGCGAGATTGAGCTGTCTGAACGGTTGGGTGTCAGCCGAACACCGGTGCGCGAGGCGATCCGGCAGCTGGAGACCGACGGCCTGGTCACGCATGTACCGCGGCAGGGCGCGACCGTCCGCAGTCTGGATTACGCCGAGGTGATGGAACTCTATGAGATGCGCGCAGTGCTCGAGGGCACTGCGGCCCGTCTAGCAGCGCGTGCGGCGTCGGATGTCGAATTGGACGAGTTGGATGTTTTGAATGATCGTTTGGCAGAGGCTGGCACAGGTCCAGACGCGGCTCGGATCAACCGGATATTTCACGCCACGCTTTTGGATGCAGCCAAGAACCGATTTCTCGCGAAATCCATGTTGTCCTTGCAGAAGGCGCTGCTGATCCTTGGGCCGTCGCAATTGTTGGACGGAGATCGGGCCGAAGCGGCAGTCGCTGAACATCGGCGTATTATGGCCGCGCTGAAGGCACGTGATGGCGCGGCGGCCGAGACAGAAATGCGCGGGCATATTCAGGCCGCACAACGAATGCGTATCCGGGCGTTGCAGGAACGCGATCGGACAACCGACGAAAATCACTAGGTAGACAGGATATGGCCACCCAAATGGAAGCTTACGATATCGCTGTGATCGGTGGCGGGAACGCTGCTTTATGCGCCGCGATGACCGCCGCCGAAGCCGGTGCCCGCGTTCTGATACTGGAAACCGCACCAAAACCCTATCGCGGAGGAAACTCGCGCCATACGCGCAATTTTCGCTGCATGCATGGTGGCCCTTTGGGCCCGTTGATCGAAGAGTATAGCGAAGACGAATATCTCGCGGACTTGATGAAGGTCACCGGCGGCAAAACTGACGAGCATCTGGCCCGCCTCGCGATCCGCACTTCCGAGGAATGCCTGCCATGGATGGAAGAGCACGGTGTCAGGTTTCAACCCTCTCTTTCCGGAACACTTTCTTTGGCGCGGACAAATGCCTTTTTTATGGGAGGCGGGAAGTCTCTGGTGAATGCTTATTACCGAACTGCGGCGGGTTTGGGTATCGATGTTTTGTATGAAGCCGCCGTCACGCATTTGGAGCTGAACGGGGATCGGATCGAATGGGTCGACTATACCTATGAAGGTCAAAACCACCGGATAATGCCAAAGGCAGTCATCGTCGCCTCGGGCGGGTTTCAGGCCGATACGGATTGGCTGACCCGTGCATGGGGTGAGCCTGCAAAAAACTTTCTGATCCGAGGCACTCCTTATAACCGAGGCGTGGTCCTGGCTGATCTTCTGGACCAAGGCGTCGAGAGTGTTGGCGACCCGACCCAATGCCACGCCGTTGCTATCGATGGGCGTGCACCGAAATTTGACGGTGGTATTGTCACCCGTCTGGATTGTGTGCCGTTTTCGATCGTCGTGAACAAGGATGCCGAGCGCTTCTACGATGAGGGCGAGGATGTCTGGCCCAAGCGCTATGCAATCTGGGGGCGCTTGGTGGCAGCCCAACCAGATCAAGTTGGCTATGTGATCATCGACGCCAATTCGTTGAATCTGTTCATGCCGTCGGTGTTTCCACCGCTGAAGGCAGATACGTTGGAAGAACTGGCCGGGATGATGGGCCTGCCTGCCGAAAAGTTGACCGCAACAATCGCTGAATTCAACGCCGCCTGCGGAGACACCAGCGCCTTTCATCCGACAGAGCTGGACGGCGTTTCAACATCTGGCTTGAACCCGCCCAAGACCAACTGGGCGCGTCCGATCACCGAGCCGCCATTTTACGGTTATTCGCTGCGTACGGGCGTAACCTTCACCTATTTGGGCCTCAAAGTCGACGATGCCGCGCAATGTTCGAGCGCCGACGGCAAAATCAAAAACATGTGGGCGGCTGGCGAAACCATGGCGGGCTCGATCCTTGGGCAAGGTTATCTAGCCGGTTTCGGCATGACCATCGGAACCGTCTTTGGACGCATCGCAGGACGTGAGGCCGCCGCTTATGCAAATTGAATTGATACAGGAAGCCCGCCGTCAGGCTGAAATTTGCAACGCCTGCCGCTATTGCGAGGGCTATTGCTCGGTCTTTCCGTCGCTTCATGCGGAACGCGCGTTCTCGGATGGGGACATCACGCAACTGGCCAACCTGTGCCACAACTGCCGCGGCTGCTACTACGCCTGCCAGTACACAGCCCCGCACGAGTTCGACCTGAATTTGCCGAAGGCTCTGGCCGAGGTACGGAGGGACAGCTGGGAAAGCTTCGCATGGCCGCAGCCGTTGGCGCGCCGATTTCACACCCATGGCGGGGCGATTGCGCTGGCACTTGTGGTCGGATTTGCCCTGTTGTTCTGGGCAGTTCGCGCGATAGGTTCCAGCGGAGGGGACGGGTTTTATGCCGTTCTGTCGCATAATGCGATGGTTGCGATTTTTGCTCCGGCATTCTTGCTGCCACTCTTTAGCATTGCCATCAGCCTAAGGCGCTATTGGGCCGAGGTGGGGGGAAAACCCATCAAAATGGCGGACCTGCTGGCCGCCTTAAAACGAGCGGGTAAAATGCAGGATCTTGCCGCAGGTCATGGTGAAGGCTGTAATTTTGAAGACGAAGACCGGTTCAGTCAGGCGCGACGTCATATTCACCACGCGATCATGTATGGCTTCCTGCTTTGCTTCGCGTCGACCTCGATTGCAACGGTTATGCATTATGGCTTTGGAATGCATGCGCCGTACGGGTTCTGGTCTTTGCCCAAACTATTCGGAATCTCCGGCGGTGTGTTGTTGACAGTGGGTTGCTGCGCCATGGCAATTCTCAAGCAAAGGTCCGATCGCAAGCTCGGTGATGCTTCGGCATGGGGCGGCGATATCGGTTTCATCCTGTTGCTGGGATTCGTCGGTTTTAGCGGACTTGCTCTTTACGCTTTCGGATCAACGGCTTTGATGCCCGCGTTGCTTGCTATTCATCTTGGATCGGTCCTGACATTCTTCCTGCTAACGCCCTACACCAAGATGGCCCACGGTTTCTATCGGCTTGCTGCTCTTATCAAAGATGCGCAACAGAAAAGAGATAGTTACTAGGCTGCGGCGACCCTGTCGCCCCTTGGGAAGCGGTAGAAAAGTATACTTAAATCGCAGCTTGAGGTCTGACTTTGGGATCAGACAGGGCGGTCCCACCTTGGTGTCGTTGAAGCAAATTGCCCTCCCGTATGTAGAGCGCAATCACGATCATGATTCAGCCTTGCGACCGGCACCTCTAGATCGCGCAGCCCGGGCCGATAATGGCCCGGGCCACTCCCAGTTTGCTTTAGCTGGCCAGGCCGCAGGAGGAAGAGTCGCTGTTGTTGGTGGTGTCTGTCTCCGTCACACCATCGGCCGGATTGGCATTGACGGTGATCTTGAAGGGGATCTGCTCGCCACCTTTGACCTCGTCCGGGAATTCGAGCGATAGTGTGGTCTCATCCCCGTTTGGCCCCAGTGCCGGTGTCGGCAGATCGACCACCACGCCGCTCTGGAAGAAATCGACCCGCGTGGTCGAAGGCCCGGCAGCCCCTGCACCAATGTTACGCACGATGATCCTCAACTTGCGCGGCTCCTCACAATACCAAGCCGGGAAGGGTGGCGGGCCGGGAGGGAAGGGCTGCACCGGGATCAGGTCCGGTTTGTCCTCGGGTGGAGGCGGCGGCGGAGGTGGCGGTGGCGGGGGCGGTACCTTTTTGATCAGCCGAGGCACGACTGGTTCGACATCGATGGTTTCCACTTCGCCTTCACCATGGGCGGCGGTGTAGACCGCGACCACGTCCAGCGGTGTTTCGCTGTCGATAAAGACAAACCCTTTCAGGAAACAGCATTCGGCCACCCGCAGGTGTCGTGCCACATCTTCGCAATCGATCTCCATCGATTCCCAGGGACCGAGTTTGTTCTTCGTTCTGGCCGAGACATTACCCGGTTTTTCGTTTGGCAAGGCCGACGACACCCGTTTACGAAAACGCACAGCATCTCCGCTGCCGTTTCCGATGTTGATTGCTGTGTGATAGCGGCCCTGGGACAAAATGCGGCCCTTGGAACAGCCGCAGACGAACTTGACAGCGTAACGATAGGTCATCTTCGGTTCTTCCTCCTCGCAGCAAGGGGTGTCATCTTCGGCGCGGTTCACCTCCATTCGGCGAAGGGCGACGTTGTTGTCACCAAGTGCCAGTCGATCGACAGGCAGACTGCCTGCGATCGTCTCGACATTGCTGCGGTCTTCTGGCGTATCCACGCTGGCAAGAATGTATTCCTCGCACAGGTCCTCGGGGCACCATGGGATCGGGCCGACGATCACTTCGTCGCCACAATGCACTGACTGGCCGATGGGTTCGCCTACGATCAGCGGATCCCAGTCATCCGGCCATGTGGTGCCCTTGCCTTCCGTCGCGCGGGCTAATGACAAAGTCACTGATTGGGCTGGGTAGTTGCCGCGATTGCCGATCCGGACATACAGATAATTCTCGACGCAGCGGCGCGGAGTCTCGTGGTCGGTGCTGCCGTCAGGACGGTGCCGATTCCAGATGCCGGGAGCATTGTTGCCCGGTTGGTGCCAAGGGTATTCACCCTGTCGTCCGTCATCAATGAAGACGTCAACATCAGGCGGGGATCCGTTGTAGAGCGCCTGTTTCTCAAAGCCCCAGCGTACCACTTTGTGTGCCCAGCCTCCGGCTGCACCGTCGAATTGAGCAGTGTTCTCGTCTGATTCCTGCAAGGCGCGGGAAAAACCTTCGACTGTGTTGGGCACGATCCCAGCCAAAAGCGGCACCGCCTGCAGGATCAGATAGATCGTGTAGCGGCTGGCATGCAGCCTGTCGTCCAGTTCTGTGGAATCACCTCCGAGAGATCGATAGATTCGGCCCAAAGTAGTGGCATTGATCTCGGTCGACCGATATCCGCCCACGTCCATCGTGCCACCCCAGCCCCAACCCGAGGCGACCGACCGATCCCATCGCCGGGTGATCAGGTTACTGAAGGGGAAGGTGCGGAAACGATCCGGCGCAATACCTTGAGGATCGTAAAGTATTGCCGCCAGCGCGTCACCAAAGCCATGACAAAAGCCGAAATTGGGCCAATTGAGATGATCCCATAGCACCGCGTGCCCGAACTCATGCGCCGATACGCGCGAGTCTGTGGCCATGCCGACTGTGGAGCCATTTGCCGCAAGCGCATAACGAAAGCGTAGTACACCATTGCCTATGGCATTGCCTGGCGCCTGAGCATTCACCGGTCCTGCAATGGGATTGAACCAGCGGTGATCAACATCCACTGGGAAGGTCACCCCGTCGAAATAGCTGGGCAGATCGAAGCCCAAAGACTGGACGAAGCGATACAGGAAATCATGGTTGTAGTACGCACAGACCGCCGCGAAATCGTCGCTGTCGGCGGGATAATCAAAGATCGATGCGGCACCGGCGTTTTCAGTCGGTGGGGCGATGTTTGGTGTGTCGAGATCCCGTACCGCCACCAATTCGCCGCTTAGTTCCACCGGTGCGCCACCGCCCGGTAATATCAACCGTTCCAGCGCCACCAGTTCGCGTTGCGCATCCAAAAGCGCAACCGGGGCCGTCGGATCAAGCTCTGAATCTCCTGAAAGTGATATCGGGTCGTCTGTGAAGACGTAACCCGAAACACACCCCACCAATGGCCGGATGTAAAGCACCGCGCCGGTTTCCCAATCGACCAATGCTCGCCAGTTCAGCTCTCCGTAGTCGGGAATTTTGCAGCCAAAATGCACAAGGCTTACGAAACGCCATTCGCCGTCCTTGATGCCCTTTGGTACACGACCGATCTCTGGCAGCGGGGTTAACTCGGCCCCTTCGATCTCGCCTGGTTCTTTGTGTGGCAGGCGATGTTCTGTGTCGTAGCGATAGACAAAGTCCCGGGTGTCATTAACCTTAAATTTTGTGAACTTGGCCCCTTTCACTGCTTCGCGCAGAACCGTGCCAGCTTGTTTGTCGCGGCCAGCAGGCGGAGTAGGGGCGTTGCTGAGTTCGATATCGGCAGCAACACTTGAGGACGAACCGGTGACCACATTGTCTGGGCCGGCCATGCGTAGTGTCAGACCGCGCTCCCAGACCGGGATGCCGTGATGTGTCTGACGAAATGTGAAGACCAGAAAGGACTGTACTGCCTTGGCTTCTTCCAGCCGCAGCTTGCTGCCCTCCTCGCGATTATACTTGCCTGAAACACTCTCGCCGAGCCTGTCAAGAAAATCGGGCTTTATCCGGTAAAGCCCCGCCACTTCGGCGGCATAAGCCTGCGCCACATCCAGCGCACTGGTTCCTTTAGAACGCCCTCCAAGAGGGTCGCCATGATGCTGAAGTCCAATGATCGCGCCGTCTGGCGCACGTTCAAATACTGTTTCGGGCATGTCTGCCTCCGTTCAAAAGCAATCTGAAACGCTGGCCCAGAGGCCCCGGATCGCCCGGCCGAACGGCAAAGAAAAAGAACTTGTTGTAATAAAAAAAGAATAACGAAGCGCGATGGCCGGAGAGACCCAGCGGCGATCCTGCCAACAAAGCTATCGTAACATTTATTGTCGATTCCCGCAAAAATCTGCCCGCTAAGCCGGAAGGCGCGATCACCTTTGTTTTGCTATCGCCGCTCACCCGAGGCTCTCGGTCAATGCGAGCTGTAGGTGCAGGTATGTAACGGTTAGCGCCGTACAACTGGCATCGAATTTACAACGCCATTGCGGATGTAATCACTGTGTTGATGAAGAAGAGGGGCATCAGACTAGGAAGCTATGAATAACCACACGCTCTCTCAGCACCGTTGTGAAATGTTACGGGGCGTCCTTGGCCCCTCTGTGTAAGGTATATCTCGACTGCCTCTGACAACGGTACAGAGGCAGCAGAAGTCTCGTTCAGTACAACCGGCGTTGCGGCAGAATTGGCTGCGCCGAGTCGTAACATATGCTTTCCAGGCACTTGCATATCCTGCGACCTCAGATGAAACCAATACTCATGCAGTTGATCAGCCGCTCTTCTTGTTCTCGTCGCCTCTACGTTTGCCGAGTGAGCACGCAAAGAAAATGCGATCCAAGAAGAAAAGTAATAGCGGCAAAGCTCCTTGTGGATGCGGTGACTGAAGAAAAAAACATCTTCTTTCACAATGGTGTACTTCGGCGAAATGGTCTCTGAGATGGTCTACCGCTCCAACCTACGTTGAAAGCTGGAGTGAAACCAAGAGTTTATCGATAGCCGTAATAGTCTTCGATAGCGCAGAGCAATTCACCCAACCTATCCCGGTTTGTGATTGCCGGTCTGTTCTGAACTCTTTTTTGGATCAATGCGCCTTTCAACGACGCCGTCGGGTCGTTTTCGGTTAGACCGCATGCAACTGCGTATCGAAAGACCTCTCCGATTGTTGTTCGCAGACGACTGGCCGTCTCAATGTTTCCGGCGCGCTCCTGTTTCTTCAGTACCGCAAGAACGTCGCTGGGCGTAATCTCCATGACTGAACGGTCGCCGATGTCTTTGTTTGCAATCTCGATCAGCCAGGCTTTCTTTTTCATTGTCGCTTCTGCGCGACCTTCAGCCTTGTTTTTCTCCAAGGGTTCGCCAGCCAAGATGTCGAAGCGACCACGCTGAGCTCGCTCTGAAGCAAGTTTGCGTTCCTTCTTGACGGCCATCGGGTCAATACCTTCCAACAGAAGTTTGCGATCATTGTCGCGCTTCTCTCGGGCTTCCTTCAACGATATCAACGGATAAGGTCCGTATGACATTACTTTTTGCTTACCGTTGAAGCGATAATGCTTCTGCCAAAGCATAGACCCGTTTGGTTCTACTAGTATGTAGAGCCCATGTGCATCTGACCGCTTTTAGGAACGTTCTTCAGGCTTCATGTTTTTTAAGGCCATATCTGTCAGAGGCATTTCAATCACATGTATTGTTGATACCCCGCATAATACCAACAACTCTGGCGGATTGAATTGGACAAATGCGGAACACGCTGGACAGTCAGTCTCCGAATTTTAAACAATATCAGTTAGTTCGGGCGAACTCGGATGATCTTGGATGTTGGTATGGTGCCCGGGGGCGGAATCGAACCACCGACACGAGGATTTTCAATTATTGGCCCCGAGCATCCGAACTGTACCAATAATGCCAGATATTCTTGAAGAGCTAAGACCATTCTTCCAAGCGACTACCTTATCACGTCCAGTCTATGTCGAACGAACCCAGAACAATCTGGGCCGAGTTACACAAAAATTACACAAGCATTCGTCGGAGGTTGCCAACTTGTTTACATTCACCAAAAGGCGACGACCGCAAACGGTCCTTAAGCAGTCATCTGACAATATCGCTCAGATGGCCGCGTTGAGCCCAAAGCGGACATCGGCCGCCGGGTAACTCTGCATCAATTACCGGAGCGGTGGGCTGTCAAACCAGGGGTTCGAATGAGAAGACTTCCACGCCATCGTCGAAACCGCGCAAGGTGTGTGATCCCAAAGTGCTGGGTGTTTCGGTGACAAGTTCGGCAAACTCGCTCGTTGCAAGAATGGGTGCATCAACGGACCGGGTCAGCCCCTCCAACCTGCTGACCATTGCGACGGAAGTCCCGGTCACCGTGAAGTCCAGCCTGCTTTCAGTTCCCACGTTGCCGTAGATCGCCGCGCCCATGTGCAGGCCGATTCCAAAATCCGTTCGTTTCTCGGGCTCAATTTCCTCGCGCCTTTGAAACGCTTCCCGTGCCGCCGACAGGGCTGCCTCGCACATGTCCTCGGGCAGCCGCCGATGACCATCAAACGGGAAAATCGCGAGCAATCCATCACCGACGAACTTCAGCACCTCGCCACCATGGTCGTGTACCGCACCCGCGACAGAGTCAAAGTACCGGTTGACCGCGGCCACGTAGTCACCCGGTGACAGGCGTTGGCTCAGGGCCGTAGAGCCGTGCATGTCGCTGAACAGAAGTGCACAATCGATCTCGCGGACATCGCCACGCGAAATTTGGCCGTTCAAGACGGATCGGCCTGAAATCCTGCCCAGGTAGGCCTCCATCAGTTCAGCCGCCAGGAACTGCTCCGTGAAGACGTGGACGGTGCCAAACAGTGGTATCGACAGTCGCGTGAGGCCGTCGATTTCCCGCTGTGTAAAGCCGGAGCGCCTTTTTGTCGCGAAGGACACCGAAGCGCCCAGTACCCACTGAGTGCCGCTTTCGAAGGTAATGCTCCGTTTGCCAAACGGAACGGAAAATACCAGGTAATCGGTGATGCCCGATGCAGCCAGCTTCTGGTAAATCGGATATTTGTCACGGGTTGACGGATCGGTCAGATTGGCACGCAGCACCGGCATCATTTCCGTCTCGCCGACCAGCCCGTCGGCCAGATCCCAGATATCACTTTGAAAGAACTTAGTGGCTATTTTGGCGGTCAGCTTGGTGTTTTCGCCGAACGGCGCCTTGTCAAAAAGGTCATCGGTCACTGAACTCCGTGGCATGACAGTCCAGTCTATGCGGTCCGTTGATGCATCCCAAGTTGCATCGACCAGTCCGATGACGGGATGCATCATGAGACGGCCCAGCGAAACCCGCGCGACTGGCACACCGCCGTCGATCAGCCTGTGACTGAGATGCTCAACCAGGCCACCAACATCGCCGTCGAAAAAGGCCAGCTTTTGCAACCAGTCTGCAATACGGTCGAAAACATCGGACATGACGCACTCCTCAACCTGCACTTTGTAATAGACGACCGCGCATGTCATTTGAATTGTTGAGCGGCCCATGTGGCCGCTTTGTCCGCAATGCAGTCGTTCAATGAATTTGGCTGAGTGACCGCTTTGGGCCCGAAGCGGACATCATTTGTGTCCACCCGAGGGATTTATCAAAGCAGGAAAAACATCGTGATATGGTAGGGCAGGAAAACTCTAGTATGGAGGCAACCCAATGGCGGTTGAAGCAACCCAAGAACAACTTGAGGCTGGCCGCGGATATGAAACTCTTTTCGTCCCAGCTCTTTTTGCCCCTTGGACCAAGCACCTAGTAAATGGAGTAGGTGTCAATGACGGCGACCATGTTTTGGACATTGCTTGCGGGTCGGGCGCGCTTGCAAGAGATGTACTCGCGCGTGCTGGCCAGAAAGGGCGCGTGGTTGGTCTCGATCCAGCTCCCGGAATGATTGCTGCTGCAGGAGAAGTTGAATCCAAAATCGAATGGGTTTTTGGTACTGCTGAGGAACTGCCATTTGGTAATGATTCATTCGAATGTGTTGTTTCTCAGTTTGGAGTCATGTTCTTTCAGGACCGCCAGAAAGCAGCCAATGAAATGTTTCGGGTGATCAAGCCGGGTGGGAGACTGGCCATAGCGGCCTGGCATTCCATCGATCAGAACCCCGCGTATGGTGACATCGTTTCGGTATTGGATGAACACGTATCTTCTGCAGCAGGGGATGCAGTCAGGTTGCCGTTCTGTTTAGGTAATCCGGATCAGGTCGCTGAACTGCTATCACTTTCCGGCTTTGAAGATATTGATTTTGAAACAAAAACCGAACGTGCAAATTTTCCCAGCACTCGAACAATGGTGGAAGTTGAGCTTCGCGGATGGTTACCGCTTTTCGATATACATCTTAGCGAGGAGAAGGTTTCGGAAGTGTTGATTGAGGCCGAACCGAAACTAGGAAAATACGCTACATCCAATGGAACTGCCGTATTCCCAACAACCGCTTACATTATGACCGCTCGTAAGTCAGATTAGCTGGAACATACTGTTTTCGTTTGATCGGTAGCAATTAGCCCAAAGTATCTCGCACCACCTAGCCCTATTTTTGCAGCCGTTCTACGATACAGCGGTTGAGTTTCGACCGAGCATGATAAGCAGACATTGCCCACCAACCAATGATTTCGTCTATTCTGAGCTTTATGCGGCGAGGCACCGAAAATGCTGACTCAGAGGTCTCCATGCGTAAACGCAATGGCACCAATCAATGCAAAAATTCTAGTTCTCTAACGCACGACTTCTTGAAGCACTTCGCCGCTTACGCCATTTGGGCGCGCTGTGCTCAGCAAGGCGGACAGAGTAGATGCTATGGATGTTGTGCACACTCGGCGCGCGACGCGTTGCGGCTCAATGCCTGGGCCGGAAACAAGATGGGCACATGGGTGTCGCGATCAGATCACCCCTCACACCCTTCGCCACACGGCGGTGACGCATTTGGTTCAGGCGGGTGTAGACCTGCCTACGGTCCAGCGGATTTCCGGTCACAAGACGTTGTCAATGGTTGCACGCTACGCGCATCAAAGCGGCTCGCACATCGAAGCCGCAATGGATCGGCTGGAAGTGCGGGTCAGCGGCACACAGCATGACAACATCCGCAGGCTGAAGCCGAAAAATTCGGCCTGATTACACACGAATTACACGTGCATTTGAATTCATCAAGCCGGATGAAGTCTAACCCTTTGATTTTTATGGTGCCCGGGGGCGGAATCGAACCACCGACACGAGGATTTTCAATCCACTGCTCTACCCCTGAGCTACCCGGGCACGGGAATGGCGTTTGCCATTGGGTGGAGGCCTTCTATGACTTGCCACAGGCAGTGTCCAGAGGCTTTTTGACATTTTTTCAATGCGGGCGAGACGTGGGGCTTTCGGTTGGTTCCGAGGTCGTCTCGGCGTCTTCTTCACGTTGCGATGGCACCGCATAAGAACCGTTTAGCCATTTTGCCAGATCGATATCCGCGCAGCGTTTGGAGCAGAATGGTCGAAAAGCCTGCTGGGTATCTTCTCCGCAGATCGGGCAGCTCATTTCAGGATCTCCGTCAATGGGATACGACCACGTTTGCGCTGTAGTTCGAAATGGCCAAGCGGGGTCCAACCGGCCAGGATCGTCTCGTCAGGATCGGACTTGAATGCCGACCGCAAGGCTGATTCGAAACCCCTCCGGTCTTTCTTGGGCATCGGTGCAATGTCCAGAGTGATCTGCCCCCCCAACCCGCGCACGCGCAGGGCGCGCGGCAGGGCTTTGGCGCAGGCGAAGTTAGCTTTGGTTCCCGCCGCGAGAGATGTGTCGGCGCCGGTGTTCACATCCACCGCAACCAGCGCGCGGGTCGGTTGGATATAGAGGTGTCCTCCACCGGGAAGCGCTTCGGAAATCCCCTTTGCTGCATCGAGCGCATCAACGACACCGTGGTCCTCAAATCCGCCGGATGCGGTCACGACCTCGGCCGGGTCCGTCCAATCACGCCAGGCCAGGATATGCGGACCATCGCCCTCGCTCAGCAATTCTGGTTCACTGCCCGTATCAGCCAATACCTGCTCGGCAAGTACCAGCATGGCTGAGATATCTTCAGCGATTTCATCTGCATCCGCCGCCTGACAGCACGAGCGCAGGATCAGGCCGTGCGTGCTGTTTCCCATTTGCTCATGCGCGATTTCGAGAAGTTGGTCGCGCATATCTTCATCACGGATTCGGCGCGAGATGTTCAGGCCGGGCGCGTCAGGTGTCACGATCGCAAAGCGGCTTTTGAACAAAATACGATTCGAGACGGGTATGGCTTTGCCGGGCTCGGCATATCCAGTCACCTGCACCAGTAGCAAAGCACCGGGCGACAACCCTTTGACTTGCCTCAGAAAAGCCGGGCCGTCGGGTGTGGTGAGAAACATGCCGCCCTGACCTTTGACCGGGCGATCGGCGCGGGCGCGGTAGATCGTACCTGGCGCAGGGGCATCTGTGGCGATCAGGAAATCGTCGAGAACACCATCCACCATCAGAGCTGCAGCTTCGCGTCCCTGAATATGATCCAGAATGATGGTACGACCCTTCATGAAACCTCGCGATATAAGGGATAGCCGATGCCTTGCAGCAGTGCAGCAGTTTCGGACAGGGGTAGGCCGACGATACCGGTGAACGAGCCTGAAATCCACGGGATGAACGCACCGGCAGGACCTTGTATTGCATAGGCTCCGGCCTTGCCCTGCCAGTCATCCGTCGCAAGATAGGCATTGATTTCGCTGTCGGACAGACGTTTCACTTTTACCTGAGAAACCACGTCACGCTGGAGGATTTTATCCCCGCGCCGCACAGCGACCGAAGTGATCACCCGATGGCGTCGGCCGGACAGGGCGTGCAGAAACTCAGCAGCTTGTCCCGCGTCTTCGGGTTTGCCAAGAATGCGGCGACCCAGTGCGACCGTTGTGTCAGCACATAAGGTGATATCATCGCTATCAGCTTGAACAGCCTGAACTTTTTGCCGGGTGATGCGGCTACAATAGGGGGTCGGCAGTTCGCCATTCAGCGGCGTTTCATCGATATCCGGCGGACGGATCGCATCGGGCTGAACGCCAAGCTGCGCCAGCAGGTCCAGCCGCCGCGGGCTGCCCGATCCGAGGATAAACGCCATGTACGAAGCGTTACTTGAAGCGATAGTTGATCCGACCCTTGGTCAGATCATATGGGGTCATTTCGACCTGAACTTTGTCGCCGGCCAGAACACGGATGCGGTTCTTGCGCATCTTGCCTGCCGTATGTGCGATGATCTCATGGCCGTTTTCCAGCTCGACCCGAAACGTCGCATTAGGCAGGAGTTCCTTCACGACACCGGGAAATTCGAGCGTATCTTCCTTGGCCATGTTGTCTCCATCATTAGGTTGCACCTGCAGAATCTGCAGATCGTGCGCTTAAATGAGCCTATTTCGGCCTTATTTCAAGGGCGAAGTCACCTAAAGGGGTGATATTGTGACTGAATCGACCCGAGCGTCTTGCTCGGTCCAGTGCGTGCGGTTCAACACCCACCCGTCTGCGCGGACGTTTGCAATTGTGGACAGGTCGGCCTCGGCATAGGTCCAGCCGGCGGTATTCAGCGTGCCCTCGGCAAGCACTCCCGTCGGTGGGAACCCGATATCGGGCGGGCCAAACACGCCACCCATGCCGGTATTCATGTCGACTGCTTCGGACCATTCATTGCCGCCAACTAACGATGACATTACCGTAACACATTGATTTTCAAGGGCACGAGACATGGCGCCGATCCGCACACGCCAATACCCGGACAGGGCTTCGGTGCAGGATGGTACGAGGATCAAGTCGGCCTCTCTCAGGGTCCGACCCAAGAGAGGGAACTCACTGTCATAGCAGATCAGAACGCCGATTTTACCCAATGCGGTATCAAACAGCTTCAACGAACCGCCCGGGGCGATGTCCCAGGCCTCGCGTTCAAACCGTGTCATGATCTGCTTGTCCTGATGATCGAGACGACCGTCAGGAGCGTAGAACATTGCGCGGTTCACCGGGCGCCCTGGTCCGTCGATGACCGGGGCGGAAGCCCCCAGAATGTATGTGTTGTACATCTTTGCAAGGCGCGAATGCACAACTTGTACATCTTCCATCCGGTCGGAAACCGCCCGGATTGAGCGTTCGAGATCACCTGCCACCTTAGGGCCGTCGAGCGTCGACAACTCCATCGCGCCGTATTCGGGAAAGACCAGAAGGTCGGCACCTTGTCCTGCGGCCTCGGAAACCCATGCCTCAAGCTTGTCTTCATATTGAGCCCAACTATCGAGCCAATCGAGGTCGTAGGCGGCGGTGGCGATTTTCATTCCCAAGTCCTATGTCTGGTCGCTGCGCGACACTAGAACAGCAGATCGTCCAGGGCTACTGCAATCGCGGCGCGGGTGGTTCTGAAACCTATGTTGCGACTTACTGTTTCGAGGCGGGTGTGTGTTTATTGGCAGGCTTTCTCGGCCGCCGGTGCAGAGATTGCATCGAATGGCTAATCAGAGGTCGAGTTGACCTATCGAAGAACCTGAACGAAACAGGCAAGGAACTCCACCTTGGGCATCAACTTTGCAACTTCTTCAAGCGCGCGAAGGGGCCGTTTTACATCAAGAACATTGGCCCCGGGGATATCGACTCACAGAAACAAGGCGTTGTCATTTGTAACGGCATCGTGCACCAAGGATGCGGCCAGAAGGGCAAATCCGGGGATCAGGTATGTCCTCGATCTGGTCGGTCAGGCTTGTTTGCGAAATCCCGAAAAAGCGGTGAAACGCTTTGTCCAGACCTTCGTGAATCTCGAACCCTTCATCGAAAGCGAGGAAGGCGAACCCCAGTGTAATCAGCAGCCAGATAATATGCTTGCGTTGCAGGAAAACCTGAAAATTAGCCAAGGCGACTTAATGGACGCGATCAGGCTGTCGCAAAACGGTCACTAACACGCGCTCTGATCGTCGGTAAACTGCGGCTCAATCGGGGCTTCAAGTTCATTTTGGGTGTGGATGTCGGGCTTGATTACCGGATCGGATCACTCGGGATTTTCCGCACGGAACAGGGCCCATGCGTCCTGCGAGGTGCCGTCCGGCTTGGTGCATATACCCACCTGACCCGAACCAGTGTCTTTGATCTTGTAGCTGCCTCCGGTCTCAAGGCAGTAGGCTGCTGCTGGGTTCACCACCTGATGCGTTTTTCCATGTGCCTTGCGGTACAGCTCCCATGCATCGGCGGACGTACCGTCGCTCAGTGCGCAGCGAGACGTGGTCAGGTCATATTCGCCTCCAATTGAGCCACAGTACACGGCGGCGGGATTTGCAAGGCCGACCGGCTTGCTGCCATCCGCGCCCGCATGGTGTTCACGAAAATAGGTCCAGGCATCGATCCGGGTGCCGTCGGGCAATTGGCAGATACCGCTCTGACCGTCCGGGCCGTCATGTATACCGTAGAGCCCGCCTTGCGCGATGCAATATGTTGCCGCGGGATTGGCCAGACCGGTGTTGGCAGAGCTTGCGGCGGGCAGGGCCATTGAAAAGGCCATCGTCAGGGCCGCAATCGGGCCTGCGGAATTCAATAGACGCTTTGTCATGGTCACCTCGCAACATTGTGGACAGGGCAGGTTCTGAGGATTTTCGCCGTTTTGCAGATCGATCCGGTCTTGCACGGATACTTGGATCAGAGTTGTTCCACCTTGATCGAGTCTGCGGGATAAAAGGCCAAGTGATCCTTGATTTCGGCCACCGCGTCGATCGGGTTTTCATAACTCCAAGCGGCGTTTTCGGTGACTGAGGATTTGTTTACGATCGAGAAATGCGTGGCGTCTCCCTTGCCTGCGCATTGGGTGACTTTGTTGGTCCGATCCAGAAAGGCCATCGCAATGTCCGCACGCGGGAAGTAGATAACCGGGTCTTTGTCGCCTTCCAGAAGTTCCAGCGCGTTGTTGGTTTCACCCAAAATCGCGCCGCCTGAACGGACGCTCCATTTGCCCGGTGCTTTGCGGATCGTGATGGTGTCTGTCATTCCTGTTCCTTCCCTCGTCGTGTCAGGGCTTCTCCTCTGCCCAAACTATGTAACAATCCGGTGTCAGACCGGTGCGGTTGCGGCATCCAACCACAGTTGAGCGGCGTCGCCCAGCCTTGGCCGGACTTTTTCCGCCACGTCGCGGTGATAGGCGTTCAGCCAAGCACGTTCCTCTCGTGTCAGCATTTCGACTACAATCAAACGCCTGTCGATTGGGACATAAGTCAGCGTACGCCAGTTCAGCATGGCGCGTTCGTCGTCACCGCTGGGCAGGTTTGGGGCCTCTTCCACTACGACAAGGTTCTCAAGCCGGATGCCAAAAGCACCCTCGCGGTAATATCCCGGCTCGTTCGACAGGATCATACCCGGCTCAAGCGGGACATGGCTGACCCGAGACAGGCGCTGAGGGCCTTCATGCACGCTGAGATAGGTACCGACCCCATGACCGACCCCATGGTTGAAATCCTGCCCGGCCAGCCACAGCGGCAGCCGCGCTACGCATTCGATATCGCGTCCTGCCAAGCCAACAGGCCAGCGTAGCATCGACATGGCGATCATGCCTTTGAGGACGCGTGTAAAGCAGGCCTTCTCCTCATCCCCAACATCGCCGATTGCAATTGTGCGGGTGATATCGGTGGTGCCGTCCAGATATTGCCCACCGCTGTCCAGCACCAGCAGGTGACCGTTTTCCAGCCTGCTGTCGGTTTCCTCGGTCACGCGATAATGCATGATGGCCCCGTTCGGCCCGGTGCCCGCGATGGTGTCGAATGAGATATCCTGCAGCGCGTTGTCCCGGCGGCGGCTTTCTTCCAGCCGCGTTACTACCTGTGTCTCGGTCAGGGTGCTGGGCTTCTGCGCGTCCAGCCAACACAGCAGTTCGATCACCGCTGCGGCATCTCGCAGATGTGCCTCGGCCGTGCCTGCGATTTCGGCCGGGTTCTTGCGGGCTTTGGGCAGGGCGCAGGGATCGCCGCCATCGACCATACGGTCCCCCAACGCATCCGCTACGATCTGCGGAACCGTTCCCGGATCGACCTGTACCTTGCCTTCAAGTGCCTCAACCGCTGTCAGGAACGCGTCGGGTTGGTGTTGGGTGACCTGCGGGCCCAGATGATCCCCGATCCCGGTCAGTTTGGCAGCGGCCATGAACAGATCCACCCGCCCATCACCGTGCAGGATGGCAAAGCCATGGGCCACAGGGTTGTATGCGATGTCCGCGCCGCGGATATTCAACAACCACATGATCGAATCCGGCAAGGTGATCACCGCTGCCGCACGATCTGCGCTCTGCAGGTCACTCGCGAGGCGCTTGATTTTGCTCTCGGCGCTTTCACCTGCAAATTCAATCGGATGTGCCCTGACAGGATTCATCGGAGGGTCGGGTTGATCCGCCCAAATTCGGTCTACAAGGTTATCACAGCGCACCAGTTCGACGCCGCTGCCTTCAAGCTCTTTCTGTGCAGACGAAATCTGTCCTGCAGCGTGGAGCCACGGATCAAACCCGACTTTGCCGCCATTTGGCAATTGCTCTTTCAACCAGGCGCTCAGGCTGACATCTGGCCATGGGACCGGCGTGTAATCCTGTGCGACCTGGGCCTTTACCTGAGTGCGATAGCGCCCGTCGATGAAAACCCCGGCAATGTCCGTGAGCGCCGCGCAAAACCCCGCAGAACCGGTGAATCCGGTAAGCCAGGCCAGCCTTTCATCCCGAGGGGCCACATATTCACCCTGATGCGCATCCGCACGCGGGATCAGGAAGCCCTGCAGGCCTTCGCGCGCCAGCTCGTCCCGCAAAGCGGCCAGTCGTGGTGGGCCTTGCTCGGGGCGTGCGGTCACTTCGAAACTCTGGAACATGGGCGGCCTCATTCGTCGGTCTTGCTGCGCGCAAACCTGCGGCCTGCGGTAGGAAATGTCCAGCGCCCCGGCGCACACTATTCTTCTGTCTCAAGAAAGCGTTGAATGGCCTGGATATACGGGTTGTAGGCCTCATTTCCAGGCAATGGTATCTGGTTGCCGGTCTCAAGGATCACAAGCGAGGCATTGGGGATTCCAGCCGCCAGTTTGCGCGCCTCGGACAGGGGGTGAACGGCTGTGTGCCGCCCGTGCAGAACCAGAGTGGGGCATTGCACCATCGGAAGAAGTTGCAGCACCGAGGTGCTATTGGCGATGTCACGGTAGTGAAGTCTTTCCTCGCTTGAATAAAGTGTCTGCAATTCATTCACCATGTGCCGAACGCTATCCAGCGGACCTTCGGGAAAATAGCTGAATTCAGCGCCCATAGCATAGCCGCTGCCCGGCTTGTTCCAGCCTTCCGCGATCAGTGACCGGATCGAGTCGGGTTGTTTGGTGTCTTCCCGGTAATCTCGCCCTTCAGCCCATCCGCCGGAGATAACCAGCTTGTCAATCCGCTCGGGGTATCTTGCGGCGAAGTGTAGGGCAGGGAAGGTGCCGCCCATTTCACCGAGAATGGAAAAGCGGTCAAACCCCGCTGCATTCACGACGGTCAGGATTTCTTCTATTCTGCGGTCATACACCGCCTGATGATCGATGTTTGAGCTGACGTCATTGTCCTTGTTGTAGCGTAACAGGCGGAAACGGTTTGCCATGTCCTGTAACCGGGTACGCTCGGACGGGATGCGCCATTCCGCCTCCAGATCGTGCACGACCGAACCGATGCGCAGCACCGGCAACCCATCACCGGAAAGCGTGTATGGAACAGCGCGGCCCTTTGCACCGCGCGCGTAACGCAGCCGTTGCGTATGGTTGTCTACGCCTGAATCGGTGTCGGCGTCACAGGTCACATCCGTCGCCATTTGCAACCCGCGCCGTACGACTGTCCGAATGATCCGCTGCGCTTTGCCATCGTCGCCGACTGCTTTACGCGCCGCTGCGATACGTGCGCTGATGGTAGAATCCGAGACAAAGCGGCCACTCCATACCCGCGCGATGATCTCGTCCCGGGGCACCAGCTTACCTGGGTGCTGGGCCAAGAGGACCAACAGATCGAATACCTGAGGTTCGATTGCGACGGGCTCATCCCGGCGGGTCAGGACGTGTCGATCCACATCCAGAATACAATCTGCAAACTTATAGCGCATGGGGCAAATACACTCCGTTTCTCGCGGAACGACAAGGTTCAACAACAATCTCAAGGGTTTCTAGGGCGTATCTCAGGACCAGCTACAAGCAGGCCGGGCAGGGTTGGGACACTATCCAAGCAGATAAACAGGAGAACGAATAATGTTCCTGCCCTTCGATATAGCGCTTATGCGCTATCCGTTACGCCACCATAAGCAAAGTCGACTTCAGCGGTGCAAAAACTGGCTTGGATGGCACTAAGTCTGCACCGTCGAAGCAGGGCCGTCAACTGGCCCGCTTCATCCCCATCACACGCGCTCGGGCGCGGGGGTCGCTGTCGAACAGCGCGGCCAACTGCTCGGTCATGGCACCTGCAAGCTGCTCGACATCGGTGATCGTGACGGCGCGGTCATAATAGCGGGTCACGTCATGGCCGATCCCTATGGCCAGCAATTCCACCATCTTGCGTTTTTCCACCATCGCAATCACGTCGCGCAGGTGTTTTTCCAGATAGTTCGCCGGGTTCACGCTGAGCGTTGAATCATCGACCGGAGCGCCATCCGAGATCACCATCAGGATCTTGCGTGCCTCGCGCCGGGCAAGCATCCGGCGATGCGCCCATTCCAGAGCTTCACCGTCGATGTTTTCCTTCAGCAGGCCTTCTTTCATCATCAGCCCCAGATTGGGCCGCGCACGCCGCCATGGGGCATCGGCGCCCTTGTAGATGATATGGCGCAGGTCGTTCAGACGCCCCGGTTGCTGCGGGCGGCCATCGTTCAGCCACGCCTCACGCGCCTGACCGCCTTTCCACGCGCGGGTGGTAAAGCCCAGAATCTCGACCTTGACGTTGCAGCGTTCCAGCGTTCGGGCCAGAACATCCGCGCAGATCGCGGCGATCGAAATCGGACGTCCGCGCATCGAGCCGGAATTGTCCAGAAGCAGCGTCACCACCGTATCGCGGAATTCGGTATCTTTTTCGACCTTGAAGCTTAGTGGCGTGGTCGGGTTGGCCACGACGCGCGCCAGACGTCCGGCATCCAGAATGCCTTCCTCGCGGTCGAATTCCCAAGACCGGTTCTGCTGTGCCTGCAAGCGGCGTTGCAGCTTGTTGGCGAGACGGCTGACCGCGCCCTTCAAGGGCTCCAACTGCTGGTCCAGATAGGCGCGAAGGCGTTCCAGCTCGGCCGGTTCGGCCAGATCTTCAGCTGCGATCTCTTCGTCGTGGGTGTTCAGATAGACCTTGTAATCCGGGTCCGCCTCCGACGCAGGTGGCGGGGCTGGCGGTTCTAGCGGAGCCTCGCCCTCGGGCATTTCAGCCTCATCACCCATCTCATCCTCGGCCATCTCGTCCATCGAGACCTGAGCCTGAGACTGGTCCTGCTGTTCTTCCTGAGTTTGTTCAGGGGTTGCATCGGCGTCCTGTTCGTCCTGATCATCCTGCCCGGTGCTGTCGGGATCGGGCTGCTCTTCGGCGTCATCTTCGGCCTGATCTTCCTGTTCGTCGTCCAGTTCATCCGGGTCATCACCCAGCTGATCGCCGTAACCCAGATCTTTGATCATCTGTCGGGCGAATTTGGCAAATTCGGCCTGGTCCGAGAGGATTTCGTCAAGATTTTCCAGCGTCCCGCCGGCCTGTTCCTCGATAAATCCGCGCCACAGGTTCATGACATTCTCGGCGGCAGGCGGCATGTCGCGCCCGGTGGCCAGATGCCGGATCAGATAACCCGCCGCCACAGCCAATGGCGCATCCGCAGGCTGTTTGCACTGATCATAGCCGCGCCGGATCGCCTCATGCCCGATCTTGACGTCGATATTCGACGCGGTGCCGGGCATGTCCCGCGCACCCATCGCCTCGCACCGGGCGGTCTCCATCGCCTCATAAAGATCCCGTGCCATATCACCCGGAGGGGCATATCGCGCATGGGTCGCGTCATCATGATATTTGCGTTGTAAAGCTAACGCGTCTGCCGTCCCGCGCGCCAACAGAACCTCTTCGCGCGTCATCCGGCGTGAGACCTGCGGCAAACGCATCGACTCGCCCGACAGGCCCGATGGATCAACAGTGTAGCTCACCGACAATTCGGGGTCGTCGGCCATAACTTTAGTAGCCTCGGCCAGAGCCTTCTTGAACGGATCAGCAGGATTGTCGTTCTTCTGCACCATGTTCAATCGCCCTTTGTGTTGCAGTGACCCGCCGCATCAATGCGAAACCGGATCCCCCTTCATCTGGCCAAAAATACCTCCGCCGGAGGTATTGCGCCCCGGAGGGCGCAATTCATATTGCTTAGCCCAAGCTCGCGCTCGCCGCGCTTTCCGGCAGTTCCTCATCAAAGCAGCGCTGATAGAACTCGGCAACCGTCTGGCGCTCTAGCTCGTCACATTTGTTCAGGAACGACAGGCGGAAGGCATAGCCGATGTTGCGGAAGATTTCTGCGTTTTGGGCCCAGTTGATCACGGTCCGGGGGCTCATCACGGTGGACAGATCGCCGTTCATGAAGGCGGTCCGGGTCAGGTCGGCGACGGTGACCATCTGGCTGACGGTCTTGCGGCCCTCGGCGGTGTTGTAATGCGGCGCTTTCGACAGAACGATCATAGTCTCGGCATCGTGGCTGAGATAGTTCAGCGTCGAAACCAGAGACCAGCGGTCCATCTGCGCCTGGTTGATCTGCTGTGTACCGTGATAGAGGCCGGTGGTGTCGCCCAGACCGACGGTGTTGGCCGTCGCAAACAGGCGGAAGTTCGGGTTCGGTGTGATGATCTCGTTCTGGTCCAGCAAGGTCAGTTTGCCGTCATGTTCCAGCACGCGCTGGATCACGAACATCACATCCGCACGGCCTGCGTCGTATTCGTCGAAGACGATGGCAACGGGGTTGCGCAGCGCCCAGGGCAGGATGCCTTCGTGGAATTCAGTGACCTGCTTGCCGTCGCGCAGTTTGATCGCGTCCTTACCAATCAGGTCGATCCGGCTGATATGGCTGTCGAGGTTGACGCGAACGGCGGGCCAGTTCAGACGCGCTGCGACCTGTTCGATATGAGTCGATTTCCCCGTGCCGTGATAGCCCTGAATCATCACCCGGCGGTTATGGGTAAAGCCCGCAAGAATCGCCAACGTGGTCTCGGGGTCGAACTTGTAGGTCGGGTCGATCACCGGCACGCGGTCGCTGCGTTCGGCAAAGCCTTTGACTGCCATATCGCTGTCAATGCCAAACACCTCGCGAACCGAAATGTCCTCGGTGGGTTTTGCGTTGATGTCGATCGATCCGTCAGCCATGCGCCTTGTCCTTATCCTTTGGCCCGTTCACCGGGTTTGAACCCGTGTGTGGTGCAACATATTGCGGGCAAGGGCAAGGGAAAGAGGCGGTCGGATCACGCTAGCCGGATGTTTCTTTGAAACTGGCCTTATGATGGCGCGGGTTCTAGTGAAAATCCCGGCTTGGGAACAGCCGCTTGGCCTGTTCGCGCGGATGGCGCGCGCTTGGGCCGTTCTGCCGGGGGCGCGGGGTGTCATCCGCTTGCGGTTGGGTGATGCCGATGGCCTCGTCCAGCGGATGCCCAAGCTCGGACAGTTTATGCGACATATCGGTGATTTCCTGCGCGATCAGATGCACGACGATCCCCTCGCGCTGCAGATACCCGCGGACCTGCAGCAACCGCCCGCCCATCACGATGCGGCGAAAGCGTTCATAGACCTTGGGCCAGACAACCACATTGCTGACCCCGGTTTCATCCTCGAGCGTCAGAAAGATCACGCCCGAGGCAGTTCCCGGTCGCTGGCGCGTAATCACCAACCCGCAGACGCTGTAGCGGCCCAGCGGGATGTCCTGCAGCGTGGCATGCGGCACAAGGCCGGGCAGGGACGGGCGCAACAGCTCCATCGGGTGCGAGCGTAGGGTCAGACGGGTCGAGACGTAGTCTTCGACAACCTCCTCGCCCAGATGCATCACCGGCAGGTTGACCTGCGGCTCGTTGATGCTCTCGCCATCGATGGGGTCATTGAACAGCGGCAGGGCGGTTCGGCTGCGGATGGCTTTGACATGCCACAGGGCGTCGCGCCGGGTCAGGTCCATGCCGGAGAACGCATCCGCCTCGGCCAGACGGGTCAGAACATCCGGGCGCAGCCCTGCGCGCAGCCACAGCGTTTCGGGGTCCGGATAGCCATTGCCCCGCGCAGCCACGATCCAATCTGCGTCCTCCTGCTTGAACCCTTTGATCTGGCGAAAGCCCAGCCGCAGGGCCAGCGCCCCGTCAGCACGACGTTCCAGCAGATTGTCCCAGGTCGAGGCGTTTACGCAGACTGGGCGGATCTCGACCCCATGCTCGCGCGCGTCGCGCACGATTTGGGCAGGCGCGTAAAACCCCATGGGCTGCGAATTCAGCAGCGCGCAGGCAAAGATCGCCGGGTGGTGGCATTTCATCCAGGCCGAGACATAGGCCAGCATGGCAAAAGCCGCTGCGTGGCTTTCGGGAAAGCCGTAATCGGCAAAGCCTTCGATCTGGCCAAAGCAGCGGTCGGCGACTTCGGGCGTATAGCCATTGTTCAGCATCCCTGCGATGAACTTGTCGCGATAAGTGCCAATGGTCCCCATGCGCCGGAATGAGGCCAGCGAGCGGCGCAGGTGATCCGCCTCTTCCGCCGAAAACCCTGCACCAACCACGGCGATTTGCAGGGCCTGTTCCTGAAACAGCGGCACGCCCAGCGTGCGCCGCGTCACCTCTTCCAAGGCGGGACCGAAGGGTTCGGATTTTTCCAGCCCGTTGCGCCGTCGGATATAGGGCTGCACCATATCGCCCTGAATGGGGCCGGGGCGAACGATGGCGACCTCGATCACCAGATCGTAGAATTCACGCGGCCTCATCCGGGGCAGGAAATTCATCTGTGCCCGGCTTTCGACCTGAAACACGCCCACCGCATCAGCGGCGCAGAGCATGTCGTAGGTCGCCGTGTCCTCTTGCGGGACGGTCGCGATGCTGAGGGTTTCGCTGTTGTGCTGTTGCATCAGGTCAAACGCCTTGCGGATACAGCTGAGCATCCCCAGCCCCAATATATCCACCTTCAGAATGCCAAGCGCGTCGATGTCATCCTTGTCCCATTCGATCACGGTGCGGTCTTCCATCGCGGCGTTTTCGATCGGGCAGAGCTCATCCAGCCGCTGCTTGGTGATGACAAACCCGCCCACATGCTGCGACAGGTGGCGGGGGAAGCCGATGATCTCGCCAATCAGGCGAACCGTCTGCATCAGGCGTCGGTCCTTGAGGTCGAGGCCCAGTTCCTGCAACCTCTCGGCATCAACGCCGCCATTGCTCATCCCCCAGATCTGGCCGGACAGGCCCGCGGTGACGTCCTGAGACAGGCCCATCACCTTGCCCACCTCGCGGATTGCCGCGCGAGATCGGAAATGGATGACCGTGGCACAGAGGCCCGCGCGGTGGCGGCCATATTTCTCATAAATCCACTGGATCACCTCTTCGCGCCGCTCGTGTTCGAAATCCACATCGATATCCGGCGGCTCACCCCGGTACTTCGAGACAAAACGCTCGAACACCATGGCGATCATGTCGGGGCTGACATCGGTGATGCCCAGCAGATAACACAGGATCGAATTGGCGGCTGATCCGCGCCCCTGACACAGAATGCCTTGCGAGCGGGCGAATTGCACAATGTCATGCACGGTCAGGAAATAGGCCGGGAAATCCAGATCGGCGACCAGCGCCAGCTCTTTCTGCATCAATTGCAGCGCACGCTCGGGCGGGCCACCCGGATAGCGCCGTTTCAACCCCTCGCGCGCCAGACGTTCCAGTCGCGCCAGCGGGGTCTCGGTACTGGCGATCTCGTCGGGGTATTCATAAGACAGCTCGCTCAGGTCAAAGCTGCAGCGGTCGGCGATTTCCAGCGTGCGGCGCAGCGCGCCGGGGTGGTCCTGAAACAGCCGGGCCATATCCGCGTAGCCTTTCAGCCGCCGCTCGGCATTGGGCAGGGCGCGGGTACCGATCTGGTCAATCGTGATGTGTTCGCGCATGCAGGTCAGCACATCGGCCAGTTGGCGGCGGTTGCCACGGTGCATCAGCACATCGCCCACCGCCACCATGGGGGCCGAGGCCCGCAGCGCCGCCTGCGCACAGGCCGCCAGATAGGCCCGGTCACTGCCGTCATAACGCGGCACGGCCCCCAGAAACACCGCATTGGGGAATTGCCGCCGGACGGTCTGAATATCGGGGATGGCCTGTTTCAACCCTGCCTGAGGCAGCGCAATCAGGATCATCCCCTGACAGGCCGCCAGCATGTCTTTCAAATCCAGATGACAGTCGCCTTTCTCGGCCCGTCGCTTGCCCAGCGTCAGCAACCGGGTCAGCCGCTGATAGGCGGCGCGGTCGCGGGGCAGGGCCAGCCAGTGCACCGCGCTGTCGCGCAGAACCAGACGGCAGCCAACGATCAGCTTGGGCAGGGCGGGTACGTCCGGTTTGTCGATCGGGTGCACATGCCCGACCTCTTGCCGGGATGAGGAATCGAGCCGGTGTTGCGAGCGGATTTGAACCGCGCCTTCCGCCTCGCGCCGCAGCTCTTTCAACGCGTTCCAGCCCCGGACCACCCCAGCCAGAGAGTTTCGGTCGGTGATCGCGATGGCTTTCAGGCCCAGCTCTGCCGCGCGGGTTACCAGCTCTTCTGGGTGCGAGGCTCCGGTCAGGAAGGTGAAATTTGTGGTCACGCACAACTCGGCATAGCCGGGGTCCTGCGCGTGTGAGCTGGGCGGGTTCGGTTTGCTCATGCGAATTCCCCATGCACGAACCATCCCGGATTCTGCGGCGTGTAATACAGCCACAATCGCCGCCCCTGCCGCGTTTCAACCTGCCAGTAATCGCGCAAGCCCGTGCGCCAGTTCTCATCCTCGAGCCACCATTCGGGGCAGATGCGTTCGGGGCCGGTTGAGCGGCCTGTGGTCAGCGACATGCGCCGCCAGCGAAAGCGGCGCGGCGGGTGCGGGCCTGATCCGGCGATGGGTTCCGGCGGAAACAGCTGCAGGGGGCGCGGGCGCAGGGCGACCCACCCACCCGCGGGGTCGGAATAGGCGGCGGGCGAGATGATAAAGCTGCGTTCGGGGATGTGGCTTTGCGCGGGCAGCAGGCGGTGGATCTGATCCAACCCGATCCGGGTGCCGATGCGGGTGATCAGGTCATCCAGTTGATCTTTGCCCCGGCTTGCGGCGCGGCTGATCTGGCGCACCGGCAGGGGTTCCACCAGCGTAGCCTCCAGCCGCAGTTGATCGACGCCAAAGCCTGCATCCACCTCGGTCAATCCACGCTCGAACAGGGGCAGGATGCGATATGGATCACGCAGAGGGCGGGCCAGCCGCAGTTCGACCTGCTGGTGGTCCTGATCCACCCGGCGCAAGGTGATGCACAGCTTGCGCGCGCCCATTTCCTGCGCTTTCAGCTTGTCGCAGAGCCGTTCCAGCAGCCGTTCCGCCCCGGCCATCATGTCGGACAACAGCCCAATGGGCTCGGGCAGGGTCATGCGCACGCCGTAATGGGGCGGGTCGGCCAGCGGGGTAATCTGTTCGGGTTGATCCCCCAGCGCCTGATCCAGCCGCATCAGCACCTCGGGGCCAAAGCGGCGTGTCAGCGGTGCGCGCGGGGTTTGCGCCAGCTCGCCAATCCGGCGCAGGCCCAACCGTTGCAGCGCGACCGAGGTATCCTCATCCAGCCGCAGCGCTGCCACCGGCAGGGCGCGGATGGCCTTCAGCGTATCCTGGGTCGCAACCCCTTCGCCATAATGGGCCAAAGCCCAGGCCGCGCCGCGTGTCGGGGCCAGACCGATCTGCACCGCCAGCCCGGCCCGGGCCAGACGCCTGCGCATGTCGGTCAGCATCATCTCTTCCCCGCCCGCAAGATGCGCCGATCCGGTGATGTCCAGAACCAGCCCATCCTCACCCTCGAGCCCGACCCAGGGGCAATAGCGCGTGGCCCAGCGGCGCAGGGCGTGCAGAAACCGTTGATCTCCTTGCGGGTCGGCAGGATGGCTTTGCAGATCGGGGCAAAAGGCGCGGGCATCGGAATAGGGCATGCCGCTGTGCAGGCCTTGCCGCTGGGCCTGCACATTCAGGCAATACACCCGGTTTGCATTGTTCTGTTTCAGCGTCAGAACAAACGGCCCATCCGCCGGGCGCACACGCAAAGCCCGGTCGCTTGCCAGCCGGGGAAACCAGAGTGAAACGATGCGGCGCTGCATCCCGCCGAACATATAAAACCCCCAAATGTTCTACATTTGTTCTTATATGTTCTTGACCCTCAAAGAGTCGAGTCCTTGAGGGCCAGATCGTCAGGAATTCAGAGCCCGCGCGCTTACTTCAGCGCCCGCGCCAGAAAGGCCTGCGTGGTCTGGTGCGAAGGGTGGTCGAACACCGCTTCGGGCGGGCCTTCTTCAATGATCCGACCGCTGTCGAGGAAACAGATCTTGTCGGCGGCCTCGCGGGCAAAGCCCATTTCATGCGTGGCCATCACCATCGTCATGCCCTGTTTCTTCAGCATCAGCAGAACATCCAGCACCTCGCCCACAAGTTGGGGATCGAGGGCCGAGGTGATCTCATCAAACAGCATGACCTCAGGCTGCATGGCCAAGGCGCGCACGATGGCGACACGCTGCTGCTGACCGCCCGACAATTGGTCAGGGTAATTATGCATCCGATCGGACAGCCCGAACCGGGCGAACAGCGCCTCGACCTCGGGCTGCAATTCGGCGCGGGTCAGTCCACGCACCCGGCGAGGTGCGAGCATGACATTCTCAAGCGCGGTCATATGCGGGAACAGGTTAAAGCTTTGGAACACGATCCCGATCCGGGCGCGCACCGATTGCGGGTTGAGACCAGGGATCGAGATATCCTCGCCATCCAGAAAGATTGCGCCGTCTTCGATGGGTTCCAGCAGGTTGATGCAGCGCAGCAGGGTGGATTTGCCCGACCCGGATGCGCCGATCAGGCAGACCATCTGGCCCTCATCCACGGTCAGGTTGATCCCGTCACAGACCGTGCGGTCGCCAAAGCGTTTCACCACGCCCTGAAGTTCCAGTTTGGGCATCAGCGCCTCTCTCGCATTTGGCGGGCCATCAGGTGATCGGCGTAGCGGGTGGCGGGGATGGTGACGATCAGGAAGATGATCGCAGCCCCCACATAAGGGGTGAAATTCGCCAGCAGCGATTTGAACACCCCGGCCTGACGGAAGATTTCGACCGGGCCGATAAAGCTGAGCAGCGAGACATCCTTTTGCAGCGCAATCAGCATGTTCATCTGTGAGGGCACCACGTTGCGGATCGCCTGCGGCAGCACCACGTCGCGCATCACCTGCCGTTCCGACAGACCCAGCGATAATGCGGCGGCGCGCTGGCTGTGGTGGACGCTGTCGATGCCTGAGCGGAAGATTTCAGCCACATAGGCCGAGTAAGTCAGGATCAGCGCCAGCGAGCCCCATATGTAAGGCGAATTCCACGGGCGCGGCAGGCCGAGCCCCGGAATGCCGAAGCCGATCAGATAGACCGTCAGGATCACTGGCACGCCGCGGAAAATGTCGGTGAACGCCGCGCCAAAGATGCGCAGCGGAAACAGGGCAGGTGATTTGGCATCCCGCGCCAAGGCAATCAACAGGCCAAGCACGGCGATCGCCGGTGCGGACCACAAAAAGATCATCACGTTGATCCGAAACGCCTCAAGCAGTTTCGGGAAGGTTTTGACAAGCGTCTCGCCGTTAAAAAAGCTCTGCTGAACCTTCGACCAGCCCGGAGCCAGCGGCACCAGAAAGTAAATCGCGGCCACAACTGTGACCGTGCTTATCGTGGCGATCACCAACGACCTGCGTCGTTGGTGCGCCTCGTACCGTTCGCGGCGGGTCATCCCCGCCGCCTTATGATCTGCCATGTTACTTGATCAGAGGGACACCAGTGGTGTCCTGCAGCCATACGGCTTCGATTTCGGCCAGTTTGCCGTTAGCTGCGAGTGCCGCCAGCGCCTCGTCCACGCAGGCTTTCAGAGGGTTGCCTTCTTCCATCAGCATGCCGAAATGATCCGGATTGTCATTTTCATCCGCCGGGAACTGACCGATGACCTTTGAGCCTTCGATCATCACCGCGCTGAGGAACAGGGCGGTGGGCAGATCGAACAGGGCCGCATCAATCTGGTTGGCCGACATGGCGGCGTTAACGTCAGCATTGTCACCATAAAGCAGCGGATCACTGTCAGGTTGGATGATGCTGGCCAGTTTTGGCACCGCCGTGGTCGAGCCAACGGCCCCCCATTGCAAACCTTTCAGCGCTTCAAGCGTCGGGGCAGTGTCGGTCGAATTGGGGCTGACCAGAACTGCCATCGGGGCGGTGTAGTAAGGGGTAGAGAAATCGACCACCTGATCCCGTTCGGGCGTGATCGAGTATTGCTGCATGTTGACGTCAAATTCCTTGGCGCCGGGTTGGATCGCCTCATCGAACGAGGATCGGACCCAGACCACATCATCGGCCGCGAACCCCATTTCTTCGGCGACGGCGTAAGCCACAGCAGCCTCGAACCCTTCGCCACTTTCAGGCGCGTCATCAATCACCCACGGATAGTAGGCCGGGTTGCCCGTTGCGATGGTGAATTTGCCGTCTGTCAGCGTTTTGCCGGCAGCGCATTGGTCTTGTGCATAGGCTGCTGTTGACAAAAACAGAATTGAAGTTGCCGCGATCGAGAGTGTCTTGGACATCCGATACAAACCTCCTGTTGGATTGGGTTGCGGTCAAAGTAATTCTGCCTAACCCGACTGTCCAGCGGATGCTTGATCGTCGACCTGCAGGACGGGTTGGCGTTCATGTGTCCGATGACATTGTGCCGGTCTCTTCGCCTGCCAGGAATCCCAGGGACGACACAGTGAGGAAACCTGTTGCATCAGTGACCGCACGCTCGGCCAACGGTCGGAATGCGGCGCAGGAACTGGCAATATTCTGCCGGAGAACAGTTGGGCTCTTTTCTTTTTCCTAAAGATATTATTAAAACTGCTTCACCACTCAAACCGGCAAAGAACCTTCTTGCAGTACAACGCACGCAATACCGATACGATCTGGTCGCGCCTGCCCGGCGTCGCGCGAATTGCCTTTGTTTTGGGACTTTTCAGTCTGATCTCGGCCTGTGCTAAGAATCCGAATGAGGTGGACTTGGATCCCGAACGTCAGGCCATGGCGTTGCAAGAGGTCTCAAGAAAACATGCGCTGGGACAAAGGGTGTGGTGCGTGCCCTACGCACGCAACCTCAGCGGCATCGAAATTCGTGGCAATGCCAAGGATTGGTGGGGCAAGGCCCGCAATGGATTTGACCGGGGTAATGAACCGGAGGTCGGTGCGGTGATGTCGTTTCGGGCCACCAGAGGGATGCCCCTGGGACATGTGGCTGTCGTGTCCGATATTGTCACCGAGCGGGAAGTCATTGTGAACCACGCAAACTGGCTCCGGAATAAGGTGTCGTTGCAGATGGGCGTGAGGGACGTGTCCAAAAACAATGATTGGACGCTTGTCCGGGTTGAAAGCCGGCCGGGCAGTTACGGCAGTTCGTACCCGGTGAACGGGTTTATCTATCCGAATTTTGGTGAGTAATCTGAGCTCTCCGCGCCCCGGCCGGTAGCTGGTACGGTGAAGCCGAGCGTCCGACCTGCCGCTGTCATCCGTGCGCGTGTGTTCGGTGGCGGGTATGTTTACATTGACACATGATCAATGACTGCAGGGCAGCGCAAAGCAGCCACTTGAAAACCAGGTGGCTTCCTCATCTAACGATATCCGTCTGGGTCGTTAGGGGTGTGTAGCAATGTGCCTTCAAACGCATCGAGATCATCAGTCATTTGCAGCCAAGGCAATTTGCTTTGCTTGTTGACGTGAAAAGTCGGTTTGAAATCTTCCGGGTTTTCGAGCGACGCTGCGTAAAGGTGCATACCACCCGGATAATGATCGGCTTCAAATCCAATAGGTGATCCGCACGTCCCGCAAAAGTGCCTGAAAACGCCTTTGGAACTTTCATAAGTGCCGGGTTTATCGCCGGTCCACTCAAAGTTCTCTATCGGCACGCCTAACCAGGCAACCACCGGCGCGGCACAATTCCGACGGCAATCATCGCAGTGGCAATAGCATGCCCATGTTTGACTGCCCTGGTAGGCCCAGCTCGTTCTTTTACACAGACAATACCCGTGCGTCGCCATTCGATTTCCCTCCCAACCTCCTGAAACATAGGACGCAGGTAAGTTTTGAGATGGATATTTTGGGACGTTTCATCAGCAGAAAACGTCGGCGCTCAGGGCCAATTTGGACTCTTTCCCGCCATTTGAATGAAAATTGAGTATCTTTGGCATCAGCTCATACGCTTGGCTGATGTCCTCATGAAAAGAAACCCGCCGAAATTTGGCGGGTTTCATGTGGTTCAATGGTAGTTCGTTGCCTAGATCAGCCGAACACACGCCCCAGCGCGCCGTCTACGGCGTCGGTGATCTGATCGATGTCGTCCGCTGTCGCGATCAGCGCCGGTGAGAAGCACAGCGTGTTGTTGCGGCTGGGGATCGAGCGGTTGGTGGCACCGATGATGACGCCCTGCGCCATACAATCTGCGACAACGGCCTGAACGCGCTTTTCGTCCATCGGATCCTTGGTGGTCCGATCGGTTACCAGCTCGGCGCCAAGGAACAGACCCTTGCCGCGCACGTCGCCGATGACTTTGTGCTTTTCCATCAGCGCCTGCAGGTTGCCCATCATGCGATCACCCATGTCGACGCAGTTCTGCAGCAGGTTTTCATCCTGAATGATGCGCATGTTTTCAACCGCTGCCGCCGGACCGGCAGTGCAGCCGCCAAAGGTCGAGATATCACGGAAATAGTTCATCGGGTCTGCCGCGTCGTCTTTGAACATGTCAAAGACTTCCTCGGTGGTGACCATGCAGGCGATCGCGGCATAACCCGAGGCAACGCCCTTGGCCATGGTCACGAAGTCCGGCTTGATGCCGTACTGCTGGTAGCCGAACCACGTGCCGGTCCGACCTACGCCGCAGACAACCTCGTCAATGTGCAGCAGGATGTCGTATTTCTTGCAGATCTCCTGCACGCGGGGCCAATAGCCTTCAGGCGCTTCGATGACGCCACCGCCTGCGGTCACGGGCTCAAGGCACAGGGCACCAACAGTGTCAGGGCCTTCGCGCAGGATGACCTCTTCGATCTGATCTGCAGCCCATTCGCCAAAGTTCTCTTCCGGTGCGCCGTCCAGCTCGTGCTTGCGGTACTCCATGCAGTGAGGCACGCGCACAAAATCGGGTGCAAAGGGACCGTATTGCGCGGTGCGCTCGTCCTGACCACCTGCCGACATGGTCGCCAGGGTGGAGCCGTGATAGTCGCGGTCGCGATACAGGATCTTGGTTTTCTTGCCGCCATATTTCTTGTGCGCGATCTGGCGGATCATCTTGAACGCCTTCTCGTTCGCCTCAGAACCTGAGTTGGTGTAGTACACGCGGCTCATGCCCGGCATTTTGTCGATCAGCATTTCCGCGAAATTCGAACCGGGGATCGAGCCTGCGGTGTTGGCGAAGTAGCACAGCTTCATCAGCTGGTCATAAACCGCCTTACAGATAGATTCGCGGCCATAGCCCACGTTCACGGTCCAGACACCGCCTGATACGGCATCCAGGTGCTCTTTGCCCTTTTGGTCCCACACGCGCATGCCTTTGCCTTCGACAATGATACGGGGATCGTTGGTCTCAAACGGCTTGTGCTGGATCAGGTGATGCCAGAGGTGGGCGCGGTCGGCTTCGACGACGCGGGAAAGATCGTTTTCGTTGAACGTGCCGTCCATGACATGTCCTTTCAAAAGTGGGGCGCGCGGGGAATCAGTAGGTCCCGGCGGGCGCAAAGTGACGTGATACTGCAGATCAACGCGAATGGTGCGCGTGAAGTAGGGCCAGATTAGCCCATAGGATATCTCCAGTGTAGCTCAAACGCGTATTAATACGGGTTTGTTATGACGTAAACTTTGTGCTCAATACGACAATCTGACGAGTTTGGGAGGATCGCCGGATGACAGCCACACCTATCTACCAGCAACATCTGGATAAAACCCCGGCGAATTTCACGCCGTTGTCTCCGCTGAGCTATCTTGAGCGGACGGCGGCAGTGTATCCGGATTACCCATCCGTTGTGTATGGCGAGCGCCGGTATAGCTGGGCAGAAACCTATGCGCGGAGCCGACGTCTGGCCAGCGCGCTGACTACGCGTGGCGTAGGCGTGGGCGATACAGTCTCGATCATCGCGGCCAATATCCCCGAGCTGTATGAGGCACATTTTGGCGTGCCCATGGCAGGGGCGGTGCTGAACGCGATCAACACGAGGCTGGATGCGCCGATCATCGCCTTCATTCTGAACCATGCCGAAGCCAAGGTTCTGCTGGTCGATCCCGAGTTTTCAGGCGTCGTGAAACAGGCGTTAGCGCAGGTGGATCACAACATTCTGGTGATCGACATCGAAGACGCCAGTTTTGACGGTGGCGAGCGATTGGGAGATCTGACCTATGAGGGTCTGCTGGCCGAGGGTGATCCAGAGTTCGACTGGTCTTTGCCCGCAGATGAATGGGATGCGATCACGCTGAACTATACCTCGGGCACCACCGGCAACCCCAAAGGTGTAGTCTATCACCACCGCGGCGCGGCGCTGAATGCAACATCGAACATTCTGACCTGGGGGATGCCGCAGCATTCGGTCTATCTGTGGACCTTGCCGATGTTCCACTGCAACGGCTGGTGTTTCCCGTGGACGATGGCGGCCAATGCGGGAACCTCCGTCTGCCTGCGCGCCGTACGGGACGAACCGATCTATCGCGCCTTCCGAGAAGAGGGTGTGACCCATTTCTGCGGCGCGCCGATCGTGCTGAACATGCTGGCCAATGCACCGGATCACCTCAAGGATTTCACGCAGCAGATCAAGGCGATGACCGCTGGCGCTCCACCGCCGGCCAAGGTGATCGAAGCGATGGAAGGGATGGGTGTTGAGGTTACCCATGTCTATGGGTTGACCGAGACTTATGGTCCATCCGTCGTCTGCGCGTGGAAGGACGAATGGAACGACAAGGGTGCAGAGGACCGCGCCGCGCTCAAGGTGCGTCAGGGTGTGAAATACGTGGCATTGTCTGGCTTGATGGTCGCAGACCCTGAAACCATGGAGCCTGTTCCTTCGGATGGCGAAACCATGGGTGAGATATTCATGCAGGGCAACATTGTCATGAAGGGCTATCTCAAGAACGCTGAGGCGACAGACAAAGCCTTCAAAGGCGGGTGGTTTGCCTCGGGCGATCTGGGCGTGATGCACCCGGATGGCTACATCGCGCTGAAGGATCGGTCCAAGGACATCATCATCTCGGGCGGCGAGAATATTTCATCGGTCGAGGTTGAGGATACGCTTTATAAACACCCGGCTGTTATGGAGGCGGCGGTGGTGGCCCGCCCGGATGAGAAATGGGGTGAAACGCCGTGTGCATTTGTTGAATTGAAACCGCAGGCAGAGGCGAATGAGGCGGAGATCATCGCTTTCTGCCGGGATCATATGGCCCATTTCAAAGCACCCAAGACGGTTGTGTTTGGGGCGTTGCCCAAGACGTCGACGGGGAAGATTCAGAAGTTCATCCTGCGCGACCGGGCGCGTGAATTGGCTTAATCGAAGATCGACAGATCAAGTGGCAGCATCTCGCCCATCCAGATAGCGCGATCCCGGTGATCAGCCAAGTGATCGCCGGTTTCTGGATGGGTGAAAATGGTCAGCCCTTGCCGGTTCAGGATCAGCCAGGGAAAGACCTGATCAAAGGCTTCGGCTGGAAAGCCCAGCTGGCAACTCCATCGCGGATGCGGGCCAACATTGCGCGCATGCATGTGGCCCATCTGGACAGCGGGAAACAGACGCGCGGCCTCTTCACAGACCTGCCGTGCCGTGTCCTGAGTGTCGGCGTCGAAATAGACATGGGCGTGGTAGCCGGTGATCTTGGGCATGGGGTTCTCCATCTGTCGTTGCATAGAAACCTAAGGACGGCGCGAGGATTTGTGCACCCGCACCGCCACACAGACTCTGTGCGCCGGTTCAGAGCGGAGCGTGCAGGTCAGGATGGGCTGCGGCAAAGGCCGAATGCTCGGCGCAGACGGCCTCGAGTGCTGTCAGGCGTGGCATATCGGATAGATCAACTTCCCACCGGCGCGCATTATAAAGCTGTGGGATCAGGCAGATATCGGCCAGGCCCGGCGTTTCACCGGTGCAGAACGGGGATTGATCAAAGCCGCCCAGCAGCGATACAAACGCGAGCAGACCCGGCCGGATGAAGTGACGCATCCAGTCGCCGGGCATGTCGCCTGCACCTTGGCTGAGCGCGGTGGCATGTTTGGCAACCGACAGATTGCAGACCGGATGGATATCCACCGCGATACTGTGCGCCAATGCCCGCGCCGCGGCTCGCTTGGCCGGATCGGTTGGCAGCAGACCCAGTTCGCGGGTCTCATCCAGATAATCGATGATCGCCAGCGATTGGGTCAACCGAACCCCATCGATATCCAGCACCGGGACCAGACCTTGCGGGTTGCGGTCCAAATGATCCGGGGCGCGATGCGCCCCGTTCACCAGATCCACGACGACCGGGCGGTAGGTGATCCCAGCCAGATTCAGTGCAATCCGCACCCGGTAACTGGCGGACGAACGCCAGTAATCAAACAGAACCACTTCGGACATACGATGGTTAGCCTTTGCTTAGTTCCTTGGCATGCAGCCAGTCGGCATGCTGAGGGGCTCGTTTTGTGCGCGACCATTCTTCGAGCATATCCCATTTGACCGAATCCAGCCGGGCCAGCATGGCCTCTTCCTCGGGGTCGGGGCAAGCCAGTTCCACCCGGTGACCGTTCGGATCGAAGAAATAGATCGAATGAAAGATCGAATGATCCGTGACACCCAGAACCTCGACGCCGTTGGCTTCGAGATGGTCCTTGAATGCGATCAGCTCATCACGGTCCTTCACCTTGAATGCGATGTGCTGCACCCAAACCGGCGTGTTGGGATCGCGCCCCATTTCCGGCTTGGTAGGCAGCTCAAAAAACGCCAGCACATTGCCATTTCCGGCATCCAGAAACAGGTGCATGTAGGGATCAGGTTCATGGGTGGAAGGCACATGGTCTTCGGCAATCGCCAGAATGAAATCCATGTTCAGCATCTTGCCATACCATTCTACGGTCTCTTTCGCGTCCTTGCAGCGATAGGCGACGTGGTGAATCTGTTCGATTTTCATGGGCTTACTCCTGTTTCAGGGCTGCGGCGTCCAACGCCTGCTTCAGCACCGCGTTGTCGCCGATGTGGTTTGCCAGAACCAGCACAAGGCGCGCGTTGAACGCATCGCTTTCGGCTTTCTCAAGCCCTTCATGGGCGGCCACCAGATCGGCATAGAAATCGTCTGCCTGGGTCAGATTGGATGAGAGGATCAGATCAGCCATGTCGCTTACTCCTTGCCTGTGGCGCGGCGCACCGCGTGCCGGAATGCATTTTCTTCGTAGGTGTCGCGGCGGGCGGCCACGTGCTGATCGGGACGGATCAGATAAACCGCTCCGCTGGCATCGCCTAAATAGCGGCGCTTCAGCGTTAGGGTCGGGTCGTCTTTGACCGAGAGTGCCAGGCGTTTGACGATGATGCCATCGACCTCGATCTCATCTGGTGCATCGGCGTCGATGGTCAGCAGCGTGAACTGTCCAGCCAGTTTAGGCAGTAGAAAGCCGTCACCCAAAGGCGCATCGGGGCAGGACGCTCCGGGACGCGTCTGCGTCGGCCCGTTCAACGCATCCGCCGAATTCAACGACGAGCCGTCATAGACGCAAGGTACGCTCAGGCGGCCAGAATTCACCATCGGGCGGGCGAAGTCATAGTGCTCGCTCAAGTCCAGCACCGCGTCGCGCAGGATGCGTGACATCTGCGATTTCGGGGTGATGAAATCGGTCGAGCGGGTTGAGTTCAGGATATTCTCGTCCGCGCCGTGAATGCGTTCCTGATCGTAACTGTCCAGCAAAGATTCAGGGGCGTTGCCCTCAATCACCAGTTTCAGTTTCCAGCACAGGTTGTCGGTATCCTGCACGCCCGAGTTTGCGCCCCGTGCGCCAAACGGGCTGACCTGATGGGCACTGTCACCGGCAAAGATCACGCGGCCATGGCGGAATTGCTCCATCCGGCGGCACTGGAAGGTGTAGATGCTGACCCATTCCAGCTCGAAATTTACCTCCTCGCCCAGCATGGCCTTGAGGCGCGGGATCACGTTTTCCGGGCGCTTTTCGCGTTCCTTGTCGATATCCCATCCCAGTTGCAGATCGATGCGCCAGACGCCATCGGGTTGTTTATGCAGCAACGCAGATTGGCCTTTGTTGAACGGCGGATCGAACCAGAACCAGCGTTCCGAGGGGAAATCGGCCTCCATAATCACATCAGCGATCAGGAAGTTGTCTTCGAACACGCGGCCGACAAAATCCTTACCCATCATTGCGCGCATGGGTGAGCCCGCGCCGTCGCAGGCGATGACCCAATCCGCCTCGATGGTGTATGAACCCTCAGGCGTTTCGACCTCAAGCTTGACGTGATCGGGGTGGGTTCCAACGGCTTCGACCTTGTTGCGGCCGCGGATTTCGATCGGTGCACCCTGCGCTTGCAATTCGCGGACGCGGTCGACCAGAAACTGCTCGAAATAGTATTGCTGCAGGTTGATGAAGGCCGGGCGCTGATCGCCGCTGTCGGGCTGCAGGTCGAACTCGTAGACCTGACGTTCGTCGAAGAACACCTTGCCCTTGTTCCAAAGAACGCCCTTATCCACCATCGGCTGCCCGCAGCCCAGACGGTCGAGGATTTCCAGCGGGCGCTTGGCAAAACAAATGGCGCGGCTGCCGAAGCTGACCTTGTCGTTGTCGTCCAGCACCAGCACCTCGACCCCTTGCTGGGCCAGATCGATGGCGGCGGCCAGACCCACCGGACCGGCCCCGACAACGATGACCTTGTGGCGCACGGGCGCTGGCGCGGATTGATCCGGGCTGGCCTCGTAGGCATAAAGTGGAACTTCAAAAATCTTGTTCACTCTCTCTCTCCCATTTCTGGCGCATCGGGCGCACCTCATCTGTTCCCCGGCGCAGTTGCGCCGGAGGTCTTGCGTTAGAGTTTCACCGTCAAATCCGGGCCGCCACGATCTGGATCAAATCCGGCCCGGAATTCTTAGCCCTGCAGGGCCTCCCACATCTCCAGATCGCGCTGGGCGGTCCAGATACGGGGCGTGTCGATGCCGCGGGCCTCGTCATAGGCGCGGGCAACATTGAAGGGCAGGCAGTGTTCGTAGATCGCATAGTCGGCGAATTTTGGGTCGCATTCTGCGCGCACGGCGTCCCAGGCTTCTTTCAGCGAACCGCCACGCGCCGCGACCTTTGCTGCCGGGCGGTAGGTGCTTTCCACGAAATCGCGGGTGTTTTTGATGGCCGCGTTGACCATGTCTTTACCGACCAGAGCGTCGCCGCGCCCCGGCGCGATAGCGTCTACGTCGAACCACTTGATCTCATCCAGCGTATCGCCCCAGTCGCTGAAATGCCCGTCGCCGCAATAGCAAGCCGAGTGGTATTCGACGATATCACCGGTGAACATGACATTCTGATCGGGCACGTGGATGACGATATCGCCAGCGGTATGCGCACGGCCCAGATGCATCAGGTCGATCCGGCGGTTGCCCAGATAAACCGTCATAGTGTCGCTGAAGGTGGTGGTGGGCCATGTGAGGCCGGGGATGCTTTCGTGTCCTTCAAAGAGACGCGGGAAGCGTTGGAATTCGCTGTCCCAGTCTTCCTGACCGCGTTCAACCACCATGGCGCGCGCCATATCCGACATCAGGATCTGTTGCGCACCAAAGGCGCTCGCGCCCAGCACGCGTACTGCGTGGTAATGGGTCAGCGCCACATGGGTGATCGGCTTGTCAGTCACCGACCGCACGCATTCGATCACCTTGTTGGCCAGACGCGGCGTCGCCTGCGCCTCGACAATCATCACGCTGTCATCGCCGATGATCACGCCCGAGTTCGGGTCGCCTTCGGCGGTGAAGGCATAGAGCCCTTCGCCCACCTCGGTGAAGCTGATTTTCTTTTCCGACATGTCCCCCTGGGACGCAAATGCCTTGGTCATATCAGTGATTTCCCTTCTGGACAGCGACTGGCTTTGATGATGTTGTCGCCATATGTTTGAGCGTCGATTTTTGCCCTATTGGGCAACCGCTTGTGTTGTCATTGCCTGCGCCATCATCCTGCTGTGGATGGGCCGCGAACCGATTTGCAAATGCGGTTATGTCAAGCTGTGGCATGGTGAAACCTTCAGTTCCGAAAGCTCGCAGCATCTGACCGATTGGTACACGCCCAGCCACATCATTCATGGCTTTCTGTTTTACGGTCTTCTGTGGCTGGTGGCGCGCCGCCTTGCCGTTGGCTGGCGGTTGTTCATCGCCACCTTGATAGAAGTCGCGTGGGAGATTTCCGAGAACACCAATGCCGTGATCGAACATTACCGCGCGGTCACGATCTCGCTGGATTACTACGGCGACAGTGTCGTCAACTCGATCGCCGATATTGGCGCGATGATGCTGGGGTTCTGGTTGGCGCGTCGCCTGCCGATCTGGATGACGGTCACCATTGCGCTGGGGTTCGAGATCGTGACCACCGCGCTGATCCGCGATGGTCTGACGCTGAACGTGCTGATGCTGCTTTATCCCATCGAGGCCGTTAAGGACTGGCAGAGCGCGCTCTGAATATGCGGACTGGACCTGCATCAATCTCTGGCGAATGGATTTTCGAGTGCGGGCAGCACGGTGCCGGTGCAATCGCCGAACCCGATGGTATAGCCGTCGCCCTTGGCTGCGCCGGTCAGGGTCAGCGTGTCCCCGTTCTCGATGAAGGTGCGGGTCTCGCCTGTGTCCAGCGTCAGTGGCTCTTTCCCGCCCCAGCTGAGTTCCAGAAGTGATCCGCGCTCTGGCTTGTTCGGCCCCGAAATGGTGCCGGACCCCAACAGGTCGCCCGTGTTCATCGGACACCCAGACGTCGAGTGATGCGCCAACTGCTGCGCCGCCGAGTAATACATCTCGCGATAATTGGTTCGTGCGATGGTCGTGGCGTCTTTATTCTCGGGCGCCATCGTCACGGCCAAATCGATGTCATAGAGCATCGGGCCGCAATCCTTCAGGTGGTCCAGCAGGGCAAACTCACGATCGGGCGTATCGCAACGGAACGGTTCCAGCGCCGCTTTGGTCACGATCCACGGGCTGATCGAGGTCGCGGTCGCCTTGGCCTGAAATGGCCCCAGCGGCTGGTATTCCCAGGCCTGAATATCGCGCGCGGACCAGTCGTTTAGCAGGACATAGCCAAAGATGTTGTCATCGGCTTCCTGCACTGAAATTGGGCCGTCAGACGGTGTGCCCACGATTGCACCCATCTCTAGTTCGATATCAAATCGACGGCTGGGCAGGAAAGCAGGCAGGTCCTGATCGGGCGATTTCAACTGACCCCAGGGGCGACGGATATCTGTGCCTGAAACGACAACAGACGACGCGCGGCCGTTATAGCCGATGGGGATGTGCAGCCAGTTCGGCGGCAATGCGTTTTCCGGGCCGCGGAACATGGTGCCCACGTTCTGGGCATGGTGGCGGCCCGCGTAGAAATCGGTGTATTCGCTGACGGCAAAGGGCATGTGCATCTCGGCCTCGTCCTGCGGGATCAGCAGACCTTCGATCTTGTGCTGTTCGTCCGAATCTTCAGCCAATAGCGTAGAAAGGCGGTCGCGCAATGCAGCCCATACGGCAGGGCCTTCTTCCATTAGCGGATTCCAGAAGGGCAGATCGAACAGCGGCTCATCCGACAGCGCGATTAATCCATCAGCTTCGGCAGCAGTCACGTCGAAGATCATGTCGCCGATGGCAACGCCGCAGCGGGGCTCGGTGGTTTCGGTCGAGAACACGCCATAAGGCAGGTTGTTCAGCGGGAAGGGGTGGTCGGCGGAATTGGCCGATGCGACCCAGGATTTCTTCAAAGGCATATTGCGTCCTTATGTCTTTCGGTTACGAGGCGGCGCGCAGGGATTTGAAGCCCAGCAGGACTGCCGCCAATATCATGAAGCTGCCACCGATCCGGTCGAGCCAAAGCCTTGCCGGCCCCTGCAGGCGCCGGGCCAGCCAACTGGCAGTGGAGCCATAGGCCATCAGAAACAACCCGTCTATGATCAGATATGTGGCCGAGAGGATGGCGAATTGCGGCCAGAATGGCAGCGCGCCATCGATGAACAGCGGAAACAGAGCGGCGAAGAACACCACCGCCTTGGGATTCGCGGCAGAGGTGATGAAGCCCTGCATCCAGAGCGCCCTGCGGCTGGCACGTAGCGCATCGTTGGTTTCGGCAACACGTGCCTTCACGATTTGCTTGACGCCGAGATAGACCAGATAGGCCACGCCCAACCACTTGATCACGGTAAAGGCGGTCCCGGACGTGGCGATCAGGGCAGCCAGACCCAGACCGGCGGCCAACATTTGAAAGAAATTGGCCGTCAAATCACCCGCAGCGGTAAAAAAACCTCGCCACAGCCCATTGGTTGCCGAGTTCGACAGCATCAGCAACTGGCTTGGCCCCGGTGTGCTCATCAGCAACAACACCGTCGCCACATAGGTGATCCAGATATCAAAACTCATCTCGTCTCCGGTGATCCTTCAACTTGTCACTTGTCGAATAATAGTTGATTTTGTAACTAACAAGGATGACCCAGCCTAAAAATGACCAAAAAGATGAGTTTGATTTGCGAAATTTCCTGCCGTTCCTGTTGAATCAGGCGGCCGAGGAAAGTTCGCTTGAGTTTCAGCGCGTTTACAAGGATCGCTACGGAATGCTGCGCACCGAATGGCGGGTGCTGTTTCATCTGGGCAATCATGGTGAGATGACCGCACGCGACATTGTTGAGCGTGCCAAAATCCACAAAACCAAGGTCAGCCGTGCGGTCAGCCGATTGCAACAGCGCCGATATTTGCAAAGGTTGCGGGATGAAAATGACCGGCGGGTTGAGCGGCTATCGCTGACCTCGGCTGGCCAGAAGGTTTATCGTGAGCTAAGCGGTATCGCGCAGGATTATGATCAGAAACTGGCATCGCGTTTCACCACGGGTGAGGCCGCATTGCTGCGCATGATGCTGCGACGTCTGGCCGGAATGGATTAGGGTACTGGTAATCCGGTACAGCTGCCCCCAGATCAACGTCATAACGGACACAGGAACGACACATGACAGCGCCGGATTCCCCAACGGCAAAATCCCATGATCTGATAGATTGGTTGGTGACCCGAGGCCTGGAAGGGGCCGACAAACAAGAACTTTTGGACGGGTATTGCACCCGTTTGGTTGATCTTGGTGTGCCCTTGATGCGCTTTCATGCGGCGCAACCGGCCTTGCATCCCGTCTATGGCGGAACGGGCTATAGCTGGTACCGCAGCAAAGGAAGTAATCTGGAAACCTTCGAGTATTCCGAAGAGCCCAGTGAAGTTTGGACACAAAGTCCGCTGTATGCCGTATTGCACGAAGATATCGATGCTATCCGTGAACGGCTGGTCGACCAGAACGAACCCAGCCGCTTTCCTCTGCTAAACGAGTTGCGGGAAAACGGAGCCACGGACTACTACGCGACTGGCATCAGCTTTGATGTGCCGGCTCAACGCAACCCCTATGATGCGAAAGAGGCAATCGATGGCGTCTTGATGTCCTGGTCCAGCAATGCGCCGGAAGGATTCTGCGACGATGATCTGGACGTGATCAATACGGCGTTACCGCATCTGGGGCTGGCTCTGAAGTCAGCCTCGAACGCGCGGGTGTCGAAAGATTTGATGCGGGTTTATCTGGGCCGCGATGCCGGTCGTCGGGTCTTGTCCGGTGAAATCCGTCGCGGGTCACTGCAGCAGATCGATGCGGTGATCTGGAACTTCGATCTAGAAGGGTTCACCAGCCTGTCAGAAGAGATGCCAGGGATCGAAGTCATAGATATGCTGAATGACTACCTGGGTGTGGTGGTCGATGTTGTTCATCAATGCGAAGGCAACATCCTGAAGTTCATGGGCGACGGTGTCATGGCGATGTTTGATGTCGGCGAGATCGATGCCGATGCCCGCGCTGCGCTGGCTGCGGCGACCATGCTGCAAGAGCGTATGGCCGAATTGAACACTCAGCGGAGTTCACGGGGACAACCGGTTTCGAACTATACGCTGGCATTGCACTCTGGTGAGATCCTCTATGGAAACATCGGCTCCGAAAGTCGGCTGGATTTCACGGTAATTGGTCCGGCGGTCAACCAGACGTCCAGAATTGCGGGGATGCATCGGTCACTGGGGCAGCGCATCCTGATTTCCGACGATGTAGCCCGCGCGGCCCATCCCTGCGATCAGGATCTGATCTCGGTCGGTCGCTATATGTTGCGGGGCGTGGCAGAGCCGAAAGAGCTGTTTACGATTTACAGAACGGCGGGCTAACCGATCACCGACACCTGTGCCAACGCGTGCGACTGCTGCTGCGCACGATTTCATAGAATGAAATCGATCCGGAAACTTTTAAATTTTCCGGGGTCTTGGGCGGATATGTTGGGTAATTCGAGCTGTGGTCGCTCAGAAATCGATCTCAACACCCGGCAAGCTCAGTTCCTTCATCATGTCGCGCAGTTCCTGGCGTGCGGCGATGTTGGAGATATTGAGCTGCTTGACCCCGATATCCTTGAGGTCCAGCAAAGTCAGTCCGCGCGGGAACAACTCGCGGAAAATCACTCGCTCGGAAAAGCCCGAGGCGACGCGGAAGCCGATGCGCTGTGACAGCATCTCGATCGCGCGTTGCATCTTTTCCTTGTTGACCATGCGCTGGGTGCCGACCCGGTTGCGGACGACGACCCAGTCGATCGGTTTCAGCCCAGCTTGGGCGCGCAGTTGGCGGGCATTCCAGACCATCTCGGAATAGACTGAGGGGCCAAGGATTCTCTCACCTTTGGAATCGATCCGCGCCAGCAGGTCAAAATCGATGAAACTGTCGTTCAGCGGTGTAATCAGCGTATCGGCCAGCGAATGTGCAACCTGGCTGAGTCGAGTGTGCGAACCGGGGCAGTCGATCAGGATGAAATCGCTATCGCTTTCCAGTTCGGCCACGGCGGCTGAAAGGCGGTGGTCATAGATGTTTTCACCGGGTTGCAGAGCGCTGGCGTCAATCTCGGGCAGGTCGTGGTGGCGTGGGCTGGGCAGAGACAGGTCCGAGCCGTTCAGGAAGTTCAAGCGGTTCTCGAAATAACGACCCAGACTGCGCTGCCGCAGGTCAAGATCGAGTGTGCTGACCTTGTGCCCCAGCCGTGCCAATGCAGTGGCCACATGCATCGACACGGTTGATTTGCCTGCGCCGCCCTTTTCGTTCCCGACCACAATGATATGTGCCATGCCTGTATTCCCAAGTCCCGCCGTGTTTGCCTACACGTTGTTGGCAGCCACTATATGTTGTGTAGGCCGGGAAGGGAAGAACCTCGGGCCGTCTTGAGCGGTATTATCAAGCCTCAAATTGGAAAAGTGCTTGGTACTTGGGGGTTAGGGTAAATCCTTGCCAAACACACACCCCTGATTCACTGTCCATCCTATGGATTTGTGATCGAGGGCAGCCATTGGATCATCTGTTTCTGAACGTTTTGAACGTGGTTCTGCCTGTCCTGATTTGCGCTGGAATCGGTTACGCTCTGGCTTTGATCAGGGCCCCCTATGACAACAAGGTTATTGGCGGGATCGTCTCGCGGGTCGGGTATCCGACGCTGATTATCTCGCACCTTTCAACCACCCAGATTGCGGTCGGCACCTTTCTTGATGTCATGATGGCCGCCGCTTTGGCGATTGCAGGTTTTGGGCTGTTGGGGCTTGTCGCGCTCAAACTGATGCGGCTGCCGGTGCGGGCATTTCTGACGCCACTGATGCATGGCAATGTCGGCAATATCGGCCTGCCCATTACCCTTTTGGCGCTGGGCGATGCGGGTATGGCCTATACGATGGCATTTGTGGTGGTTGTGCTGATCAGTATCTTCACGATCGGCATGTGGATTCCGGCCGGAGAGTTCTCGCCCAAGAAACTGGCGACTTCGCCGATTATTTACGCGGTCGCACTGTCGCTGGTGTTGATGGCGACGGGCACCAGCCTGCCGCAACCGGTGGCCAAATCCTTTGATATTCTGGGAGGTCTTTCAATCCCGCTGATGTTGCTGACGCTGGGCCACACGCTGGCGACCCTGCGGATCAAAAGCCTTGGCCGAGCCGTTTTGCTGACAGCGCTGCACCTGCTGATGGCTGCGGTGATTGCCAGCGCGTTGGTCTGGAGCTTCGGCTTCACCGGGGCTGAGCGGGGCGCGGTGATCCTGTGCTGTTTGATGCCATCCTCTGTCGCGACCTATTTGTTTATCGATCAGCATGTGCCGGAATACGGACCCGATGTGGCCGGGTTCATTCTGGTTTCGACTCTGTCCACGATCCTAGTGCTGCCAGTGGCGCTGTCCTACTGGATCTAATAGGCGCTGGGCGCGCAGCGCGCTAAAAACAGTATCTATCAGCAAAAAACCGTTTAATAATAGGCACAACACGGTGCCCGAAGGGCCAGCGCGCTATTCCTGAACGGGGGACAGGCAGATGCCAAAAGACGTCACTGAGGACATATCCGGCGCGGGAGGGGCACGTCTGGTTCTGGTGATGACCGCGCTGTGCATGATGGTTGTTGGCTTCAACACAACCGCCGTTGCGACGATCCTGCCAAATCTGAAGGCCGAGTTCGATCTGTCGCCTTCCAGCCTGCAATGGGTGATGGCGATCTATACAGTGGTTAGCGCGACCCTCGTCACCATCGTCAGCCGACTTGGCGATATCACCGGCAAGATGGGCGTCTTCTTTGCCGGAATGATCGTGTTCGGTCTTGGCTCGGCCCTTGTATTGTTTTCGCAGGATGCAGCCATGTTGCTGGCAGGCCGCGGGGCCCAAGGTGCCGGGGCGGCAGCGCTGTTTGGCACCTCGCTTTCGCTGCTAACTGCCGCCACGCCCGAGGAACAACGGGCCAGCGTCACCGGTGCCTGGGGCGCAATCGTCGGGCTGGCAATCGGCGTTGGTCCGATTGTTGGCGGCGCGTTTGCACATTACCTCAGCTGGCGCGGCGTATTTGCCACCGATCTTGCGCTGCTGATCGTGGCGTTTGCGGTCGGGTTGCGGGTCAGCAAAGAGCATTACGTCCCCGACACCCGTCTTGCAGGCGCAAAGTTCGATCTTGCGGGTGCAGTCGCATTGGTCCTGCTGCTTGGCCCGCTATCCTTCGCGCTCAGCAACGGGGAAAGCCACGGATGGGCCACAAGATCGACCCTGATCCCGCTTGCCGTGTCGGCTGTAGCGGTGATTGCACTGATCATCACCTCGCGCCGCAGCGCGGACCCTCTGATCGAGCTGCGCTACTTCCGCCACCCCCGTTATTTCATGGCGGCGGCAGGGATGTTCATTACCGGCTTCGCGCTGTTCAGCTTTTTCGTCTATTTCAACGTCTTCGTGCAATCGCCAGATGCGTTTGGCCTGTCCGCTGTTGGGGCGGGGGTGGCGATCCTGCCGTTGAGCCTCAGTATGTTCGTCGTGTCTGTGGTGGCTCCGCGTTTTCTTGCACCTTACAGTTTTCGATGGCCGGTGATCCTGGGCATGGGGTTCATGACCTGTGGGTTCATGCTGTTGACGACAACGACGAACACAACAGGCATGGGTGCGATTTGGTGGAAGCTGGTGATTATCGGGATCGGGCTTGGCATCGGTTTTTCGTTATTGCCGCGTCTCGGGCTGCGCTTGTTGCCGGAAGAACATATGGGGCAGGGCTCGGGCGTAGTGAATGCGTTCCTTTATTTTGGGGCCACGCTTGGTGCGGTTGTCGGCGGGTTGGCTGAAGCGATCACCACCCGGCGCGGCCTGACCGAAGTGATCAACGCCTTGCCCACCGGGTCCGAGCAACGGGCCGACCTGGCCCATGCACTGACACATGGCACCGCCAGTCAGGTGCAGCAGCTTATAGCGGCGCTTGATCCGACCACGGGCGAAGCGTTGGCGCGCGCCTTACGAGATCTGCAGGATGATGCATTTAACAGTGCCATGCTTGTCGCCGCTATCGCTGCGCTTTTGGGGATGATCCTGGCTGCCGTAATGCTGCGAGGCCCCGTGCCTCCACCGCACAGCGCGGTTGATCTGACAAGGGACTGATCGTCGGTGGGGCCACTTGTGACCGGCACCCAATCGGCCTAGGCTTTTGCCATGTGTGGAAAATTTGCAGCCGGTCACCTGACACAGCGGGAAATGCTGGCAATTACCGAGTATTTTCTCTACGGCAAGGTCTCGCCTGATCTGCCCGAACAGCTGCCTTCGGGTGGGTACAATGTGTCTCCGACCAATCGGGTTGGCATGGTCCGTTGGGACGGCGACCGGGCCGAGCTGGCGACGGCGCGCTGGCAGATCAAGGACCCGCGCAGCAAGAAGCCGATGATCAATTCGAAGATCGAAAATGTCAGCTTCTGGCAGCAATACTGGAACAAGGGGCGCTGTCTTATTCCGGCGCTGGGATATTACGAGTGGCCCAAGGACCAGGGCCATGATTGCCCGGTCTACATCACGGTTCAGCGCAATGCCCCGGTGATGTTTTTTGCGGGGTTTTACAGGACTGATGACAGCAGCCATAGCTGCACTATCCTGACCCGGACACCCAGCCCGCAGATCGCGCATATTCACAACCGCATGCCAGTGATCCTGACCCCGGATGAGATCGAAAACTGGCTATCAGGCGTCACGACCGCGCAAGAGGCGCAGCAGTCGTTGGGCACGCAGTACGAAGGCCGGTTTGAATATCACACCGTCAAACCCATCAAACGCGGAGCTGAGGGCGAAGATATGATTGAGCCTTACGCGCCCCCGGTCCAGACCGGGTTTGATTTCTGAAACAGCCGCAAAGTGCAGTGGCGCAATTCCAAAACAAAAAAGGCCGCCCAAATGGACGGCCTTTCGCATTTCAACCAGGTCGGGATTAGAAGCCCAGACCTTCGTATTTCTTCTTGAACTTCGACACGCGGCCGCCTGCGTCCATCAGGCGCGACGAACCACCGGTCCATGCGGGGTGCACGGAAGGGTCGATTTCCAGAGCCAACTGGTCGCCTTCGCTGCCCCAGGTGGATTTCATCTGAACCACAGAGCCATCGGTCATTTTGACGTTGATGACGTGATAATCGGGATGGATGTCTTTTTTCATCTTTCCGCTCCTTACGCCTCGGCGCCAGCCTTGGGCTTGTAGTTGGTGACTTCTGCGATACGCGCGGATTTACCACGGCGCGAGCGCAGGTAGTAAAGTTTGGCGCGACGAACGCGGCCACGGCGGACAACGGTGATGCTGTCGATATTGGTCGAATGCAGCGGGAACACACGCTCCACGCCTTCGCCAAACGAAATCTTGCGAACGGTGAACGAACCGGCGATGCCGCTGCCACCTTTGCGCGCGATGCAGACGCCTTCATAGTTCTGCACACGGGTACGCGACCCTTCGGTCACTTTAAAGCCGACACGGATGGTGTCACCGGCTTTGAAATCGGGGATGTCTTTCCCCAGGGCGGCAATCTGTTCCGCCTCAAGCTGTGCGATTAGGTCCATCGCAGTTACTCCTATATGCTCGCGGTTGGTCCACGAAGTTTGGGCACGGCCTGAGAGCTCTTGGTCTTCACCGGGTCCTGCGTACAGCCCGCCAGAGGTCAGATCGAATGTTCCTTTTGGTCCGGTCCGCCCTGTCGCGCCGTGGCCGAAGAAAGCCGGGCGTCACGTCAGGATGCAAACCAAAAAGCCGGAGTCGCGTAACGCCACACCGGATTGGGCTGCTTTACGGGCTTTGTGGGCGGGGATCAAGCCTTATTCTTGGTGAAACAGGTGAGTTTTTGCCACCCGTCAAATCCACCGTTGCCTTGTTCACCAGATCAGGCATTCTGGGGTTAATTATAAGAGCAGATATTTGATACAGGATCATAAGATGCGCAAAGCACTTCTGCTGGCCGTTATGGCGCTTGCACTTGTCTCATGTGGTCGCCGCGGCCCGCAACCTCAGGCGGTTGAGCCGCAGGCCTTCGCGGACACGACCCCGCCTTCGATCATCTACCCCGCCTTTGGTGACGCTGACCCGCACCCTTGGGAAGGTCGCCACCCCGGCCAGTACCCCGTGCACGGGCTGGATGTCTCGCGTTGGCAGGGGCCGATTGATTGGCGCACCGCGCAGAAGAACGGTGTCAGCTTTGCCTTCATCAAAGCCACCGAGGGCGGAGATTTTACCGACCCGATGTTCGACGAGCACCGACGCGGCGCACAAGCTGCCGGAGTGCCGTGGGGGGCCTATCACTATTACTATTTCTGCCGACCGGCCCAAGAACAGGCGCGTTGGTTCATCCAGAACGTGCCCAAAGGGGCCGACCTGCCGCATGTGCTGGATATGGAATGGACGCCCCATTCCAAAACCTGCACCCTGCGCCCTGATGGCCGAACCGTTCGGGCCGAGGCGCAGCGGTTCCTTGATATTCTCGAGCGCCACTATGGCCGACGCCCGATTGTCTACACGACGGTAGATTTCTACGGCGACACCGATATCGGACGACTTCCCAAAACTGAGTTCTGGCTGCGCTCGGTCGCGGGCCACCCGCGCAACGTTTATCCAGGCTCGGTCTGGCGGTTCTGGCAATACACCGGCACCGGGCTGGTGCCGGGGGTTCAGGGTAAGGTGGACATCAACACCTTCAACGGCACACCGGAAACCTGGGCGTTGTGGAAGGCAACCCGTTAGTCTTAGCCCTTATCTTCTGATTTTCGATAGGCGTCCCACAGATCCGGCCGCCGTTCGCGGGTGATCTGTTCCGACATTTCATGACGCCAATCCGCAATGCGTCCATGGTGGCCTGACATCAGGATCTCGGGGATCGGGCGGCCTTTCCAGTCGGCGGGGCGGGTGTATTGCGGATGCTCCAATAAGCCAGAGGAAAAGCTCTCCTCCTCGGCTGAGGCCTGATTGCCCAGAACGCCCGGGATCAGCCGCACGGTGGCGTCGATCAGGGCCTGCGCGGCGATTTCACCCCCGGTCATGACAAAATCACCCAAGCTGATCTCTTGCACGCCGTAATGTTCCAGCACCCGCTCATCGACGCCTTCGAAACGACCACATAGCAGTGTCATGCCATCGCAGCGAGCCAGGTTTTGCATCATTTTCTGATCCATCCGACGCCCACGTGGGCTGAGGTAGATCAACGGCCAGTTGCCCCGGATGCCCGCCATCGTATGCTCAATGGCCTCACCCAGCACATCGGCACGCAGCACCATGCCCGCACCGCCGCCCGCAGGGGTGTCATCCACATTGCGGTGCTTGCCGATCCCGAATTGGCGCAAATCCACAGTTTCCAACTGCCATAGCCCTTCTTGCAGGGCCTTGCCGGTCAGGCTTTCGCCCAGAACACCGGGGAAGGCAGATGGGAACAACGTGATGATCTTGGCCTTCCACACCCCGTGCAGATCGGGCGTCGGCGTCATCAACTCGCGCGGCTTCAACGTTGGACGGATGGCTTTGCGGCCATGGGACTTTCCGGGTTTATCTGTCATCTCGAGCCGATCAGATCGTTCTGGGTGCTTTGAACCAAAGCCGTCTTTTGATCGATCAGCGCAGCATCGTCCAGATCGGATCGGTTCATTTCCAGCATCTGCTGCAAGACATCCTCGGGCAGGCGTGGGTTTGATCGGGTCGGGCCTACCAATTCGGCGGCTTTGTCCGCAGGCAGGTCAAGGAATTCAGCAAAAGTGCTTCCAAGCCCATGTCGCTGGCCCTGCAGGTCTTCCAGCCATTCGGTGCGGACCGAGACCGAGGGCAAACGGTCGCGCACAGCCGCAGCAGCAATCTGAGGCGACGGCACCGGTTCAAGCCGGGCGCGAAAGGTCTCAAAATCCTGAATCAGGCGCGATCGTTGCAGATCATGCGCCCACAGGCTGCGTAGCCAGCTTCCCCGTTGGCGCAGCGAGTAGTAGATCGTGATATGCACCTCTTCCCCGGCAAACCGGTCGCGGATCAGGCCGACAAGGCACGAGGCAAGCTCGGGCGCGGCCTCATATCCCACCGCGACATTGCGGCTAGGGCGCAGGCCCGAGAAATTCTCTTCGCTCAGAACCAGCCCGCGCTTCTGGCCGAATTCCAGTGAATTCAGGAAGTGCCGCATCTGATCCTTGAAATCGCTCATCGCGCCGGGGGTGCCGTAGACGGAATAGCGTGTGGCTGCTTCGGACAAGCCGGTTTTGCGGGTCCGATAGGGCAGGACCAACGCATGGTGCGGCCAGATCAGTGAGCGGTTTTCGAACAGAAAGGACTGTGCCGCCGTTGTCCCGGTCTTGTGCAGACCCAGATGCAGCAACACGCGGCGCATTACAGCAGGCCCTCGGGCGGGTCGGCGATGATGCGGCCTTTTTCCAGATCAACGGTCGGAACGGATTCGAGTGTAAACGGCAGCAGCACGGTGGCCTTTAAGCCCGGACCGTGCAGTTCCAACAGATCCGCCGCGCCGTGATTTTGAACCGATTTCACCCGGCCCAGCAGCGTGCCGCCGGTATCATAAACCTCAAGCCCGATAAGGTCGGTGTGGTAAAACTCATCATCCGGCAGCGACGGCAATTGATCGCGCCGCGCATAAAGGCGCAGACCGTTCAGCGCATCCGCCGCTTCCTTCGTCTCAATGCCACCCAGCCGGGCGGAAAAGCCGTTCTTGATCGCGCGGGTCAGGACTACGGGATAGCGCTCTTTACCTTCTTCGTCTGTCAGCGGCGAATAGCCTTCGATATCCTCGGGGACGGCACAGAAACTTTTCAGCCGCACCTCGCCGCGCACCCCATACGAGCCCGCGATGCTGCCTACGCAGATCAGATCACTCATTTCGACCATCCGTCACACATAGCCCGTCCCGCCATTGTCCGATCACCTCGCACGCCTCGCGCTGGTTCGAGCGTTCGAAGAATACGCCCACAATAAATGCGATCGCCAGCAGGATGGGAAGACGTAACAATCCGAACATGTCTAGCGCACCTCGATGGGCAGAGAGGTGTCTCTGCATTCCCAGCCGACCTGCTCCAGTTCCGGCGTATCGGATTGGGCCTCGGGCCAGCCCAAGCAGAAATATCCGATCAACCGCCAGTCCTCGGGGACATCCAGATCGCGCACCATCTGGTCCGGGTCGAGGATCGAGACCCAACCCAGCCCCAGCCCTTCTGCCCGTAAGGCAAGCCAGAACAGGGTGATGGCAGAGACCACAGAATAGCGCCGCATCTCGGGCATAGTACCTGCGCCCAGACCTTGACCCTTGTCGGTGGCATCGTCGCAGAACACGGCCAGCTGCACCGGAGCTTCTTTCATCCCGGACAGTTTCAGCTGGCTGTACAGCTGCGCCTTTTCGCCGGAATACCCGCTCAGCGCCCGCTCGTTGGCCGCTTGGAAATTCTTCAGCGCCGCGTCGCGCGCGGCCTGACTTTCGATGCGGATCACGCGCCAGGGTTCGCTGAGCCCAACAGAAGGGGCCAGTCGAAACGCGTCGAGGCAGCGCGTGAGCACTGCCTCGTCAATTGCATCGGTGCGAAACCGGCGCACATCACGCCGGAGCCGCATCAACAGATCGAACTGCGTGCGAAAATCGTCGGAAAAGGCCTGATCCTGCACGCGCCCGACTGCTTATTCTTCTGCAGCAGCTTCTTCAGCCGGTGCAGCAGCCGCTTCGGCAGCTTCAGCAGCCTTGGCAGCTTTCTCTTCCGCGCGTTCCTGAGCTTTCTTGCCCGGAGTGCCCTTGTTGGGGTTGTTGCGCTCGGCCTTGTCACGGGCGCCGGCAGCTTCCAGCATGCGTGCGATCCGGTCGGTGGGCTGTGCGCCCTGATCCAGCCAGTACTGGATGCGCTCCATGTTCATTTTCACGCGCTCTTCGCTGTCTTTCGGCAGCAGCGGGTTGTAGGTGCCCAGTTTTTCGATGAAACGACCATCGCGCGGCATACGGCTATCAGCCGCAACAATGCGATAGAAGGGACGCTTTTTCGAGCCGCCGCGGGCGAGACGAATTTTCATTGCCATGGTGGTATCTCCTTTGAATGGCGTATCCGGTGCTAGACCGGCTTAGTTCTGGTGTTTCTTGTGGTGTCGGATGACTTCCTGAATGATGAAATTCAGAAAAGCCTTGGCGAAATCGGGGTCCAGATCGGCCTCTTTCGCCAGGTCTTCTAACCGTGCGATCTGCGCAGCCTCGCGCGACGGATCGGACGGGGGAAGGTCGTGTGCGGCCTTGAGCTTGCCAACGGCCTGCGTGTGCTTGAACCGCTCGCCCAGCGTATAGACCAGGATCGCATCCAGCCGGTCGATGCTTTCTCGATGGTCTTTCAACAGCGCAGCAGCCTGTGTCACGGGGTTGTTCATTGGCCGGTCCTTTCGGTGGTCAAATCAATCTGCGGATGACGCCAGATCTGAGCGTGCTTGCCCAAAAGCTCGGCTCTCTCAATCTCCAGCGTTGCGCCGAGGCGTTCGGCCAAAGCGCGCGAGCGGTCATTGGCATGGGCGATGTAGGAAATCACACCGTTCAGCCCCTGATGCCGAGCTGCATAGTCGCGTGCAGCCGCGGCGGCCTCAAAGCCCAGACCTTTGCCTTCGGCCTCTGCCATCAGCGTCCAGCCCAGCTCGGGCTCGGCCCAGCCGGGTACGTAGATCATGCCTGCCCATCCCACGAATGCGCCGCTGGCCTTTTCAGTCAAATGCCACAGACCATAACCGCGCAGCGCCCAATGACCCAATCTGTTCGAAAGAGAGCTCCAGCTTCCAAGAGCGTCCTTGGGACCACCAACCATATGGCTGCGCTCGGTCGCGTAGAACACGGTCATCGCAGGCAGATCGTCCAGATGCGGCGCGCGAAGGATCAGGCGATCGGTTTCGACGGTGGGTATAGTGAACGAGGTCATGCGTATGCCTCCACGCCACCATTTATCAGATCGGCAGGCGCAGAATGACGCCAGACCTGCATCGCCCCGAAAGCCGGGTGTTCGAACATATATTCAAACTGCGCGCCCAGCCGTTCCGCGACAGCCTTGCTGCCCAGGTTATCCGGATCGATCAGCGAGATTGCGGTTTCCCAGCCCAGCACGTCATAGGCATGCGCGCGCGCGGCCAGCGCCGCTTCGGTCGCATAGCCCTTGCCGGTCGCGTGGTTCATCAGGGTCCAGCCAATTTCGGGCTCGGGCCAGCTATGCGGGTTCCACAAGCCAACATGGCCTACATAGGTGCCCGTGTCTTTTTCCTCGACACCCCAGAAGCCATATCCCCGCATCGCCCAGTGGCCTAACAGCATCGCAACAGCGCGCCATGTCTCATCCGGGCGTTTCGGGCCGCCGACGAATTTCGAGGCGTCGCTGGCAAAAAACTCTGCCTCAGCCTCAAAATCGGCCTCGCAGGGGGCCCGCATGATCAGGCGTTCGGTTTCCAGCGTTGGTATGGCCATGGCAAGTGTCATGCCTGCACCTCGCCGTATCGCCAGACATGCTGGGTTGGACCAAAGGCGCTTTCGGCAACGGCGTCGCGCGTTGCACCCAGACGCTGAGCCAAAGCGTTCGAACGAGCGTTGGACTGCGAAACGTAGCTTACGAACTGGCCGGACCCGAGCAGATCGAAGCCAAAATCGCGAACGGCGCTGCACGCTTCGGTCGCGTAACCTTGCATGCGGAACTTGCTATCGAACATATAGCCAAGCTCGGGCTCGTGATCGTCCCATTCGAGGCCCAGAATGACGAAGCCAATGACCTGATCATCGTCTTTAAACGTGACGGTGAACAAGCCGTGACCATGCAAAAGCCAGCCTGATGTGTAGTAGGAAAACTCAGTCCAGGCGTCTTGCTCGGTATCGCCAAAGCTGTCCTTGCAGATCGATGTCCACACCGGCAGGTCGTCCAGAGTGGGTGCACGCAGAACCAGCCGCCGGGTCTCAATGACCGGCAGGGCCGCGCGATACTGCGCTGCTGCCATCGCCGCCTTTCCGGACGGGGGCTGGGTGCAGCGTGCTGACGTCACTTTTTCTTTCCAAAACCGCTCAACCCCGGGGGCAGGCCCATGCCGCCACCCAGTCCGGGCAGACCGCCGGGCATCTTACCGCCCATCGCTTTGGCGGCTTGTTCCAGCGCCTTGGGGTCCATGCCCGCAGCCATTTCCTCAGGCGAGGGGCTGCCTTTGCCGAACATGCCTTTCATGGCCTGTTTCAGCATCTTGCCTTTGCCCATCTTGCCCATCTTTTTCATCATGTCGGACATCTGCCGGTGCATCTTGAGCAGCTTGTTGAGGTCGCTGACCTCCATACCCGAACCGGCGGCGATGCGTTTCTTGCGGCTGGCTTGCAGCAGTTGCGGGTTGGCGCGTTCGCGTTTGGTCATCGACTGGATCAGCGCGATTTGCTGGCGCAGGATTTTATCGTCCAGACCGGCCTGATCCATCTGCTTGGCCATCTTGTTCATGCCCGGCATCATGCCCATCATGCCCTGCATGCCGCCCATCTGGATCATCTGCTCCAGCTGCATTTTCAGGTCGTTCATGTTGAACTGACCTTTGACCATGCGCTTCATCATGCGCTCGGTCTGTTCCATCTCCATCGTTTCCTGGGCTTTTTCGACCAGAGCAACGATGTCGCCCATGCCCAGAATACGACCGGCGATCCGGTCCGGCTCGAAGGTTTCGAGCGCGTCCATCTTCTCGCCCAGACCAACAAAGCGGATCGGCTTGCCGGTGACCGCGCGCATCGACAGCGCCGCACCGCCGCGCCCGTCACCGTCCATACGGGTCAGGACCACGCCCGAGATGCCGACCTTGGCATCAAACTCTTCGGCCACTTCAACAGCGACCTGACCGGTCAGGCCGTCGACCACCAGCAGCGTCTCACGCGGGTCGACCACGTTACGAACCTGCTCGACCTCGTCCATCAGGACTTCGTCGATATGCAGACGGCCCGCGGTGTCGAGCATGTAGACGTCATAGCCGCCCAGCGTTGCCTGTTGCTTGGCGCGCTTGGCGATATCAACCGGCGTCTGGCCGGGAACGATCGGCAGCGTATCTACACCAACCTGCGTGCCCAGGACCGCAAGCTGATCCATCGCCGCCGGGCGATAGACGTCCAGCGAGGCCATCAGGACCTTCTTGCCCTCTTTCTCTTTCAGGCGTTTCGCCAGCTTACCGGTGGTGGTTGTCTTACCGGAACCCTGCAGGCCGACCATCAGGATCGGGGCAGGCGGGTTGTCGATCTTCAGCGCGCCGGGGTCTTCTTCGCCACGCAGTGTATCAACCAACGCGTCGTGCACGATCTTTACGACCTGCTGGCCGGGCGTGATCGATTTGGTGACAGCTTGACCGGTCGCCTGTTCCTGTACTTTCTTGACGAACTCGCGCGCCACCGGCAGCGAGACGTCGGCCTCAAGCAGGGCAACGCGGACTTCGCGCAGGGCGGTTTTCACGTCTTCTTCAGACAGGGCACCCTGTTTGGTCAGCCGGTCAAAGACGCCGGAAAGGCGTTCGGATAGATTTTCAAACATGCCTTCGGCCTCCTTAGCCGATTATCTGGTGGCGTGCCCTAGATAGGACGCGTCGGTTAAATGCACAAACGCCCCCACGGGCGAAACTCGCTGGTGGGGGGCGATCCCTGAACGACTCAAGGGACCGGAAGATCAAACGCTTCCGGATGTTGGCGGCGATTTAGGCCGATTGGCTGGCAGAGTCAACCTTGCGCGCCGGAAGCCAGTCATTGATCGCATCAACCAGCCGATGCGCGCCGCGCCCGCTGGAATAAGCCTCGACAATGGGATGCCGCCCGGCGCTCATGCCTTCATCCAGTATTAGGACAGGGCGATAGAGGGTCGATGTGCCATTGTCGCTACGCGAGGTCGTGCTTTCGGTTTCCGCGTGCGAGAGGTGCGAGAGCTCATGTTCCACCGCATCATATCCAAAGACTGACTGTCTGCGGATCAGGATGCTGTTTTTATTGCGATCCAGTATGACCTGCACGCGGCGGACAAAGGCGCAAAATGCACCAAAACCCATGCCTCCGCCGAATAGTGCGAAGAAAATGCCGAACAAGATACCCTCGCCACCTTCACTGGCCAAGAAGACGCCCGCGCCTACAAATGCCAGAATGAAGAAAACCAGCGTGATGCCGATGAACCATGGCGTATTGGACAGGATCAGTTGGCTCGGAGTGTTACGCGTGACTTTCATGGCGGCACGCTAGCACCGAATGCCGCGCCTGTCGTGGCTTGAATTTACCTGTCGGTTGGGCGATGAGCGCGCCATACGAGGAGGTTCCCATGGACGCATCATCTGCCTTTCAGGATACGTTGCCGATCAGCTCGGATGCGCTTTTGGCGCAGTTGGATGAATGGGGGCTGCCCTATCGGTTGCATACTCATATCCCGCTGCGCACCGTTGAGGATGCCATGGGGGTCGAGGGCCAGTTCATGGTGCCGGGTGAAAACACATTGCGGCTTAAGAACCTGTATCTGCGCGACAAGAAAAAGCGGAACTATCTGGTGACGCTGGAACAGAGCCGCGAGATCGACCTCAAGGCGCTGGGCGCGGAGTTGGGGGTTGGCAACCTGTCCTTCGGCTCGGCGGATCGGCTGTTCCAGAACCTCGGCATCCGCCCTGGCGCGGTCAGTCCGCTGGCGATGATCAACGGCGTTGAGAACAACGTTAAGTTCTTCATGGACGCCGCCGCGCAACAGGCCGATGTCATCAACATGCACCCTTTGGTCAACGACCGAACCGTCGTTTTGTCGCGCGAAGAACTGATGGTGTTCTTTGATAAGATCGGGTGCGAGATAAACTGGCTGCCGTGATCACCCTTCAAGCGCTTCGTTCAAAGCGGCAGCGACATGGGCGGCGGAGGGGTTGACGAACAGGTGACCGTCCGCCTCGAACACCGGATCGTCCAGATGATCGGGGAAAGCCAGAGGCAACTCGGTACAGGCCAGCAAGATCGCGGTTCCGGGTGTGGCGTGTTTGTTGCAGAAGGCCAGCAGGCGCGCATGTGCGGTGTCGGATGCGCCGCCGTAGAAATCACTGTCGATCATCGCCTGCATCTCGGCGATCTCAGGCTCGGGCAGGCGTGTGTTTGCCGTGATACCCTCGGCGGCCAGCCGGTCGGCATAGTTTGTGGCCTGCATGGTGACTGCGGTTCCAAGGACCAAAGCATTGGTGGCGCCGGTCGAGGCGGTCGCGTCGGCGGTTGCGTCAAAAATGCTGAGAATAGGCATGGAGACGCCTTCGCGGATCGCGTGAAGCCGCGCGTGTGGCGTATTGGAGGCGATGATGCCGAAATCGCAGCCTGCGTGTTCCAAAGTCAGCAGTGCTTCGCGGAACACCGCGTCGAAAGCGGCCCAGCTGTCTTCGTCACCGGCCACGCCGCGCAAGGCGCGGGTTTTGGCTTGGGTGACGGATTCGATGGTCATGGGTGGGATGGGCAGCGGCGATCCGTGGCCGCGTTCAGCAAAATACCGACCCCCGCCTTCAGCGATCGCCCGGTAGTAGTCGACAGTTGAGGCCCAGCCAACACCGCCCAATATTCCAATCTTTTTCATGTGAAATGCCCAGTCTGCCGATTTGCCTCGGCGCAGACTGGACGGTTCAAGGGGGGCAGGTCAATCAGGCTGCCAGTTTGGTGACAGCTTTCTGCGCATTGGACAGGGTTGTTTCGGGGTCCAGTGCCATGCGATCTGCGGCGATGACTTCGACATCATGGATGCCGATGAAGCCCAGAACATGGCGCGCATAGGTGGTGGCAAAGTCGATCTCGGAGCCCACCGCCGTACCGCCTGATGCAACAGCAAGGATGGCGCGTTTGCCTTCCAGCAGACCTTTCGGTCCTTCTTCGGAATAGGAGAATGTCAGACCGGCACGGGCGACCAGATCAATCCAGGCCTTGAACGCGGCGGGAACTGAGAAGTTGTAGATCGGCAGGCCGATGACGATCGTGTCGGCCTTTTGCAACTCGGACACCAATTCGTCCGACAGGGCCAGCAGGTCTTTCTGTACCGCGTCACGCTGTTCGGCGGGGGTGAAATTGGCGCCGATCCAGTCTTCGGTCAGCAGGGGCAGGGGGGTGGCCAGATCGCGGCGGATGATGCGGCTGGCGTTCAGGTGGCGAACCACGCGGTCGGACAGATCGCGGGTGGCAGATCCAGTGCGGCGGGCCGAGGCGTCGATATGCAGGATGGTTTTGGTCATTTCGGGGCGTCCTTTGTTGCGGAATTAGCTTCTGTTGCCCCAATATGGCTGTTGCGTGCATGAACAAAACTCGGATATATCAACAAGCATTGTTAGAATTTGCACATTGGATCAGATGCAATGGACAATTGGGATGAAGTGAGAACCGCCTATCAGGTGGCGCGCATGGGAACGGTCAGCGGCGCGGCGGATGTGCTGGGTGTGCACCACGCCACCGTGATCCGCCATATCGATGCGATCGAGGCACGGTTGGGCGTCAAACTATTCCAGCGTCACGCGCGTGGGTACACACCAACCGAAGCGGGTGAGGACCTGTTGCGGGTCGCGCAGGCAACCGAAGATCAGTTCAACCAGTTGGTCGGTCGCATGAAGGGGCGCGGAGACGATGTCTCGGGCGAGATCGTGGTCACCTCACTGGCCTCACTGGCCCCGCTCATCGTACCGACGCTGACCGAGTTCCAGCAGACCCACCCGGGATTGATCGTGCGCTATCTGACCGGCGACCGCCTGTTCCGGTTGGAATATGGCGAGGCGCATGTGGCGATCCGCGCCGGGGCCGCGCCGGATCAACCGGACAATGTGGTGCAGCCGTTCATTCCACAAGAGGTCGGACTATTCGCTAGCAAGGCCTATCTCGCGCGCCACGGCAAACCTGCAAACGTTGCAGATTTCGCCAATCACTACTTCGTGGGCAATGATGATGAAAACAGCCGCGCGCCGTTTTCCCGCTGGCTGCGTGCCAACGCGCCGGAGCAGGCGATCACTTTCCGCTGCACCAATAATTTCTGTATGCGAGAGGCTGTTCTGGCCGGTGCAGGCATCGGCTTTATGGCCCGTTGGGAGGCCGCGCGCGATCCCGATCTGGTCGAGGTGATGGCACCGTTGCCCGAGTGGTCTGGCAAGCTGTGGTTGGTGACTCATGTGGATCTGCACCGGACCACTAAGGTGCAGGCCTTCCTATCCTTCCTGAAAGATCAATCCAAGGGCTGGCTGCCGTGACACCGCAGGCGCGCGGCCATCTGGCCATGCTAACATTCTCGGCTTTGGTGGCGGGCAGTTTCTCGCTTGGCTCAATGGCGGCAAATGAGATCGCACCGTCGGCGATCACGGCAGCGCGCTTTGCGATTGCGGCGGTTGTGATCGGCATCGCTGCGATTGCCACAACGGGCATTCCGCGCAGCGCGGCTCGGGCACCATGGCGCTATCTGGTGCTTGGCGGATTGTTCGGAGCCTACTTTGTCCTGATGTTCTACGGATTGAAAACCGCTCCCCCGGTCAGCGCGGCGGCGGTCTTTACGCTGACCCCGGTCATGTCGGCGCTGGCCGGGTGGGTGCTGCTGCGCCAGATCACCACCCCACGCATGGCGCTGGCCCTGACGGTCGGTGCGGTCGGTGCGCTGTGGGTGATCTTCAGAGCGGATTGGCAAGCCTTTCAGGTCTTCGAGATCGGAGGCGGCGAGATCATCTATTTCTGGGGTTGCGCCGCGCACGCCGTCTATACGCCGATGATACGGCGATTGAACCGGGGCGAGCCTGCGGTGGTGTTCACCTTCGGTACGTTGGTTGCGGGGTGTTTGATCCTGACGGTCTGGGGCTGGTCCGATATCCGTGCAGTAGATTGGGGCAACCTTCCCGGGATTGTCTGGGTGACGCTGCTTTATATCTCGTTGTTTGCGACCGCCGCCAGTTTTGTACTGGTTCAGTTTGCAGCCCTGCGTTTGCCCGCGGCAAAGGTCATGGCTTACACTTACCTGACGCCCACCTGGGTGATCCTGTGGGAAATCGCCCTGGGACGTCCTGCGCCGACGGCATTGGTGTTGGTTGGTGCCGGGCTCACCGCTGTTGCGCTGTTGTTGCTGCTGAAAGGAGAAGACGCGCCTGCAAACACTCCGGTGCGCTCGAATTGAAGCTTGTGATATCTACCTGATGTGGCAGCCTGCCTGTCACCACCAAGGAGCTGGGCCATGAAAACAATGTCACTTATTCCCGCATTGCTGGCGCTGTCCGCCTGTGCCCCCGGTGGCGCGAAAGACGCTGCAGAGGCGGACCTGCAAGCCAGCTGCGAAGCTCTGGTGGGCGCCGAAACCGGCACAGGGCCTGATGGTGTCAAAGCGATGTCTACCCAGTCCAGCCCGACAGGCTCGGTCACCAGCGTATTCGTGGCAGGGGCCGAGGCTCCGTGGCTCTGTCGTGCCGACCCAACGGGGGTTGTGACCGGGGTGGAATATAGCCGCGAGGGCTGAGCCTGCCGTTTGGATCGTCCCGACGGGTCAGACTGGCGAACTGCCCGGGTCGACATATCTCAGGATCAGGAGGACGCCAATATGTTCAAACACATCATGGTCCCGGTCGACCTGCACTTGCCGCCCGAGGTCAAGAAAGCCACCGAGGTTGCCGCGCATTTGGCCAAATGGCAGGGCGCCAAAGTGACCATCGTCAGCGTCACCGGCCCACAGCCTGGGGATAGCCAACTGACAACAGACGCGATCAAACAAGAATTGCTGACCTGCGCCAATGAAATCGCGATGCAAAGCGGGGCGCAGGTGGACACACGCAACATTCATTCGGTTGATGTCGCGGTCGAGATCGACAAGGACCTGACCCACGCAGCAGAGGAAATGGGGGCCGATCTGATTGTTGTGGGAACCCATGCACCCCGGATCACAGACTATATCCTGTCCAGCCACGCGGGATATCTGGCCAAACACGCCAGCATGTCGGTCTTAGTTGTGCGTTAGGCCTCATCCGGGGGCAGTTCAACTTCAAGAAACCGCTCGAACGCATCCAGATTGACCGGTTCGAACTGTCCGAACCCCTGCATCCAAACCGAGGCCGCACGAAGCGCGTCGGGTTCAAGTTTGCACCACTTCACCCGTCCGCGTTTTTCCTGAGAAATCAGACCTGCTTTGGTCAGGATCACCAGATGCTTTGAAATCGCGGCCAGCGACATTTCGAACGGTTCGGCCACGTCGGTGACGGCCATGTCATCTTCCAGCAGCATCGCTAAGATGGCACGGCGGGTGGGATCGGCGAGGGCTGCGAAGACAGTGTCGAGGTCGTTGGACATGGTTCCGCTGAACCATAGCCTGCGAGTTTGGTCAACCATTTGGTTGAATATGCGGATTCAGGCTTATCCGCCCGGTCAGCGAATTATACGCCATCGGCAGGTTTCGCGTGGTCTGTAATATTATTATAAAAATCATATACTTAGCGACGTTCATGCTGCGGCTTCATTGCCGTTGACTCTGCGCCTTCAGCCCCTTAGCACCCTACCCAAGACTGTGCGAGGGAAACGCCCGTGACCGAAGATGACCAAAAGCAGCGTATGGCGCAGCTGGAGGCCAAGATCGAAGCGGCGAAAAAGGCCAAAGCGCCGAAACCTCGTGCGGATGCTGACGTATCCGGAGGCGAGCTTGCCTGGAGGATGGTCATCGAAATGGTTTCCGGTCTGGGGATCGGATTTGGCATCGGATACGGGCTGGACAGCCTGCTCGGGACGATCCCGATCTTTCTGGTGCTGTTCACATTGCTGGGCCTTGTCGCGGGCGTGAAGGTTATGCTCCGCAGCGCGAAAGAGGTTCAAGAGAAACAAGCGGCCGCAAGCGCGACCGAGAAGGACGAGAGGGACTGAACGTGGCAACCGAGACCACCGCAGAAAAAGGCAGCAGCCTGGCTTTCCATCCAATGGACCAGTTTATCGTCAAGCCGTTGTTCGGCGACGGTGCGATTGCCTGGTACACGCCCACAAACGTGACCCTGTGGCTGTTCCTGGCGATTGCGGCGATCTTTGCCCTGCTGGTTCTCAGCACGTCCAAGCGCGCCATTGTTCCGACGCGGATGCAGTCGGTGGCCGAGCTGGCCTATGGTTTCATCTACAAGATGCTGGAAGACATCTGCGGCAAGGAAGGCGTCAAGTACTTCCCCTATGTCATGACCCTTTTCATGTTCATCGTCTGCGCGAACTTCCTGGGCATGTTGCCCATGTCCTTCACCACCACATCGCATTTCGCCGTGACCATCCCGCTGGCGCTGGCCGTGTTCCTGACCGTGACCGTTTTGGGTTTCGTCAAGAACGGCGCTGCGTTCTTGGGCTTGTTCTGGGTCTCCAGCGCGCCGCTGGCGCTGCGCCCTGTTCTGGCGATTATCGAGCTGATCTCGTACTTCGTACGCCCGGTCAGCCACTCCATTCGTCTTGCCGGTAACGTCATGGCAGGCCACGCGGTTATCAAGGTGTTCGCAGGCTTTGCCGCGATTGCCGTGATCTCGCCTGTGTCGGTTCTGGCGATCACCGCAATGTATGGCCTTGAGGTCCTCGTGTCCTTCATTCAGGCCTACGTCTTCACCATTCTGACCTGTGTGTATCTGAAAGATGCGCTGCATCCGTCGCACTAAGGTCCGAACCCCCAACATCGAAACTTCCAAATCGTAAGGAGAATTCTCATGGAAGGCGATCTCGCACACATCGGCGCAGGCCTGGCAGCAATCGGTTCCGGCGCAGCCGCAATCGGGGTGGGCAACGTTGCAGGCAACTTCCTGGCAGGCGCCCTGCGCAACCCTTCGGCGGCTGCTTCGCAGACCGCAACCCTGTTCATCGGTATCGCGTTCGCAGAAGCGCTGGGCATCTTCGCATTCCTGGTCTCGCTGCTGCTGATGTTCGCCGTATAATCTGCGGAACCTGATCCTTACGCGCAGATGGGCCCAAGCCATAGCGGCCCATCTGTTGTAAAGACAACGTTCCGACGGAGGACATCATGGCGACTGAACCCATTGCTGAAGAAGTAGTAGGCACATGCGTTGATTCCAGCGGCTACGCCGTCGGGATGCCGCAGCTCTGCTTCGATTGGTTCCCCAACCAGATTTTCTGGCTGGTCATCACGCTGGTCGTCATCTTTCTGGTCCTGTCCCGCGTGGCTCTGCCCCGCATCGCGGCAATCCTGGCTGAACGCCAGGGGACCATTACAAATGACCTGGCTGCGGCCGAAGATCTGAAGGCCAAAGCGGTCGAGGCCGAAGAGGCCTATAACAAAGCGCTGGCCGATGCCCGTTCTGAGGCTCAGCGTATCGCAGCGGAAGCCCGCGCCGAAATCCAGTCTGGTCTGGATGACGCGATTGCCAAGGCGGATGCGGAAATCGCTGCAAAGGCGGCTGAATCGGAAAAGGCAATTGCCGAAATCCGTGCCGGTGCGCTGGAAAGCATTCAAGTGGTTGCCAAGGATACGGCGGCTGAACTGGTCACAGCACTGGGCGGCGAGGCGGATGCCAAAGCCATCAACAGTGCAGTAGATGCGCAGACGAAAGGATAAGTGACATGCGGAACACTCTTGCCCTTATCCTGACCGTTGGTGCCGCCAGCCCCGCGCTGGCCGCAAGCGGCCCGTTCTTCTCGCTTGCCAACACTGACTTTGTCGTCACTCTGGGCTTCATCGTCTTTATCGCGGTCCTGTTCTACTTCAAGGTCCCCGGTATGATTGGTGGTGCGCTGGACAATCGCGCCGAAGGTATTCAAGCCGAGCTGGACGAAGCCCGCGCCCTGCATGAAGAAGCACGCAGCCTGTTGGCCTCGTACGAGCGCAAGCAGCGTGAAGTGCAGTCTCAGGCAGACGCCATCGTAGCCGCAGCCAAAGAAGATGCGGCTTTGGCGGCAGAGCAGGCCAAGGTTGATCTGGAAAAATCCATCGCGCGCCGTTTGGCCGCGGCGCAGGATCAGATCGCATCGGCCGAGGCTTCTGCAGTTAAAGAAGTTCGCGATCAGGCCATCACCGTAGCGGTTTCGGCAGCCAACGCCGTGCTGGCCAAACAGATGACCGCAACGCAGGCGAATAAGTTGATCGATGCATCCATCGCGGATGTGGGTGAAAAGCTACACTGATCGCCTGGATCATATGATTTGAAAAACCCGAGGGCCTCAGGCTCTCGGGTTTTTTCTTTTTGTGGCTCCCAGTTTGAAGGATCAGACCTCTCCAGTCTCGTGCTTCAAACGCTGTTGCGCGATCTCTTCATTGCGCAGGGCCTTCTGCTGATCGGCCATGCAGCTTTTGACAAAGTTCAGATGATCTTCGACCGCCTTCCGTGCCCCTCTCGGGTCGCGGTCCTGCAGGGCTGTGTTGATGGCGCGGTGCTGGTCCAGAATTGCGTCGCGGGTGGTGCGTTGCTGGAACATGATCTGTCGGTTGTAGAATACGCCCTGCCGCAGCAGATCGAACATCGACCGCATCATATGCAGCATCACCACGTTATGACTGGCCTCGATGATCGCCATATGGAACTGGGCGTCCAGATGCGCCTCTTCTTCGGCTGCATTGCGGGCGTGGGCGTCTTCCATCTTGTCCAGTATGGTCTGCACCACCTTCAGATCGCTGCCCGAGCCCATGCGGGCGGCACGCTCAGCCGCTAGACCCTCCATGTCACGCCGGAATGAGAGATAGTCGAACACTGCCTCGTCGTGATTGCCGAACAACCGGATCAAAGCTGGCGCGAAGGCCGAGCCCAGAACCTCGGCCACATAGATGCCCGATCCGGCCTTGGCAGTCAGCAATCCCTGCTCCTGGAGGTCCGAGATTGCCTCGCGCAGCGACGGGCGCGACACGCCCATCCGCTCGGCCAGCTCCCGTTCTGAGGGCAGGCGTTCTCCGGGGCGCAGAATGCCGCGCAGGATCAGCAGTTCGATCTGGCGCACAACAGCCAGTGACAGTTTTTCGGTTTGAACTTTTTGAAAAGGCATGTGGCTACCACTTGGAATTGGTCAAATCACTTGACCACGTTTGTAAGGGGCGTTCAAGTCGCTCACAGAGGTTGAAACATTAGGTCAGAATTATTGACATAAGAGGCGCGTTGCCTAATCTGCGACCCAAGGGCGGAGGAGGCCCCCTACGATGGATCAGCTCTACGCCACCCGAACCGCTCGGATGAAGGCTTCCGAAATCCGCGAATTGCTGAAACTGCTGGGCGAGCCCGGTATCATTTCCTTCGCAGGCGGTATTCCCGACCCCGCTTTGTTTCCAGCAGAGGCTTTCGCCGAAGCGTTTCAAAATGCGCTTGGCCCAGATCAACAGGCGCAGGCGCTGCAATATTCGGTCAGCGAGGGCTATGCCCCGCTGCGTGAATGGCTGGCCGACCATATGCGTGGGATCGGCGTTACGTGCGGAATCGACAACATCCTGATCACCTCAGGCTCGCAGCAAGCGCTGGATTACTTGGGTAAGTTGTTCTTGTCACCGGGTGATACTGCGTTGGTTGGGTGGCCCACATATCTGGGCGCGCTCAATGCGTTTGACGCTTATGAGCCACGCTTTGACCAGCTTAGCATCAATGGCAATCGCGGGGCTGCCGAATACCAGGCCGCCGCCGGCAATAGCCCGATCAAATTCGCTTATCTCTCCGCCGATTTTGCAAATCCGACTGGTGAGACGGTCGATCTGCGGGGCAGGGAGGCGCTGCTCGATCTGGCAGATGAATTGGATTGCGCAGTGATCGAGGACGGAGCCTATCAGGCGCTGTGCTATGACGGCGATCCGATCCCTCCGATCCTCGCGTTAGAACAGGCGCGCAAGGGATCGATCGAGAACTGCCGGACGATCTATTGCGGCAGCTTCTCGAAAACTCTTTCACCGGGGTTGCGGCTGGGTTGGGTGGTTGCAGCAAAACCGGTGATCTCGCAATTGGTGCTGCTGAAACAGGCGGCTGATCTGCATTCTTCTACGATCAACCAGATGGCGGTGTATCAGGTGGCACGGGATCGCTTTGACACTCATGTCCCCATGCTGCGCCAGACCTATGCCGCGCGCCGCGATGCGATGCTTGAGGCGCTCAAAGAGCACATGCCCAATGGCGTCGACTGGACCCGACCCGAGGGCGGCATGTTCATTTGGGTCACTCTGCCCAAGGGAATGAACGGCGCCGACCTGCTGGCGAGGGCGCTGGAAACGGTTAAGTTGGCCTTTGTCCCCGGTCAGGCCTTCTATCCCGACGACACCGGGTCGAATACCATTCGACTGAGTTTCTCCAACTCGGATGAGGACACGATCCGCGAGGGTATACGCCGGTTAGGAGAAGTGTTGCGCGCCTGAACCGGGGAAAGGTTTCATTAACCATATTATCGCTAATAAAGCAGCATGATCCGCGTGCTCGCTTTCCTTTGCCTCGCCGCCTGCTCGGGTGGTACACCCTATTTTCGCGACTTGCCCGCAACGCGCGTCGCGGTGAATGGCAGTATCTTCGACGTCCGCGTCCGCAATGAACTGGCCGAGGCCGTCCGCGTGAACCCGCAATACGCGCCGCGTCTGGGTCCGATCCGTGACCGGGCCGCGCTGGCCATGGCGCAGGTCTCGGGCTGTCCGCTTCTGGACGTTCTTGGCGATGCGGCCGTCACTGTGGGCGTGCTGGGCTGCGACCAGGAACTGGGGGAAAAACTGATTTTCGGCGCACTCCTTCGCCGTCCCTATGAATGCGTTGATTACGGATATTACGTAGACTACGGATATCAGGTCTTTGAATGCTCGCCTTACTGAGATACGCGGGACTCCGCGTAGTTTTGCCAAGATGTTGTGGATAACTTGGTCCAATCTCCCATATCCTGCGCAATCACGTTGACACCTCCCCCATCCGTTGCGCAGACTTCTTACCCATAGGAATCATACCAAGAGCAGCCATTGCGCTTTAGCAAACTCAAACTGACCGGCTTCAAAAGCTTCGTGGACCCGACCGATCTGATCATCGCGGACGGGCTGACCGGAGTGGTTGGTCCGAACGGCTGCGGCAAGTCCAATCTGCTGGAAGCGTTGCGCTGGGTGATGGGTGAAAACCGTCCCAAATCCATGCGCGGTGGCGCGATGGAAGATGTGATCTTTGCGGGCGCTGCCACTCGGCCTGCGCGCAACTTTGCCGAGGTGGTCCTGACGATGGACAACTCGGAACGTTTGGCGCCATCCGGCTTCAACGACAGCGACCAGTTGGAGATCGTCCGCCGCATCACCCGCGATGTGGGCAGCGCCTACAAGACCAACGGCAAGGACGTGCGCGCCCGCGACGTTCAGATGCTGTTCGCGGACGCCTCGACCGGCGCGCATTCGCCAGCACTGGTGGGGCAAAACCGCATTGCCGAGCTGATCAACGCCAAACCTCGCGCCCGCCGCCGCATTCTGGAAGAGGCCGCCGGCATCTCCGGGCTTTACCAGCGCCGCCACGAGGCTGAACTGAAACTGAAAGGCACCGAGGCCAACCTGACCCGTGTGGATGACGTTTTGGAACAGTTGGGCGGGCAGTTGGCGCAACTCGCCCGTCAGGCCCGTCAGGCGGCGCGGTATCGCGAGATCGGCGAGTTGTTGCGTCAGGCCGAAGGGATGCTGCTCTATCGCCGCTGGAAAGAGGCCGACATGGCCCGTCAGGCGGCCGAGGAAAAGCTACGCGACCGGATCACCGAAGCCTCCCGCGCCGAGGCATCCGCGCGCGAATCCGCCGCCAAACGCGCCGAGATCGAGGAAACCCTGCCGCCCTTGCGTGAGGAAGAGGCCATCGCCGCAGCCGTCCTGCAGCGCCAGCAGGTGCAGCGCGATCAGCTGTCGGATCAGGAAACCCGCGCACGCCAGACGATCGAGACTCTGACCAACCGTATCCAGCAATTGGGCAACGACATCGAACGCGAATCCGGTCTGAACCGGGACGCGGGTGAGATGATCGAACGGCTCGAATGGGAGGCCCGCGAGCTTGCAAAAGCCGCCGATGGCTATGACGAAAAGGTCGCTGAAGCTGCAGAAGTTGCGCGCGAGGCCGCGTCGGTGTTGCAGGATCGCGAAGATCACCTGTCGCAGGAAACCGAAGACATGGCCCGTCTGGTGGCCCGCCACCAATCGGCGCAACGACTGGTTGAAGATAGCCGCAAGACACTGGCTCGTTCCGAGGGCGAGGAAGAAAAGGCCCGCGCCGCTGTGGACGAGGCGCGCAATGCCCTTTCCCGCGCCAGCGAGGCGTTCGAGACCGCGCAAGAGGGTGAGGAAGAAGCCCGCGAAGCTGCTGAAGCAGCGGAAGAAGCGCTGGCCGCCGCCGACGAACTGCGCAACGACACGCAGGCGCGTGAGGCCGAGGCCCGCGCCAAACGCTCCGAGGCCGAGGGTGAACTGGGCGCGATAAGGGCCGAGACCACCGCGCTGGCCAAGCTGGTCGAACGCGACACGGCTGAGGGTGGGCAAGTGCTCGACATGCTGCGGGTGGCAACGGGCTTTGAAAAGGCATTGGGGGCTGCGCTGGCGGATGACCTGCGTGCACCATTGGTCGAGGGCGACGGACCTTCAGGTTGGGTGCAGGTAGCGGGCTATGACAGCGACCAGCCCTTGCCCGACGGGGCCGAGCCGCTGGCGTTGCATGTGTCCGGCCCTGACCGCCTAAGTCGCCGTATTGCGCAGATCGGTCTGGTCGATGCGGATCAGGGCGCGCGCCTGCAGGCGTCGTTGAAACCGGGTCAACGCTTGGTCTCACGCTCGGGAGATTTGTGGCGCTGGGACGGATTCCGCGCCTGGGCCGAGGATGCACCAAGCGCTGCCGCCCTGCGTTTGGAACAGCTCAACAAGCTTGAGGCGCTGAAACAGGAACTGACCCGCACCGAGGCGCAGGCCGAAGGTGCACGCGCCGCGCATGAAGCGCTGTCACAGCAACTGGCCAATGTAACCGAGGCTGACCGCCGCGCCCGCGAGGCCCGCCGTGCCGCGGATCAGCGTATGGCGGAAACCGCGCGGATGCTCAGCCGGGCTGAGGCGGATCGAAATCTGGCGCAGGGCAAGCTGGAAACACTGACCCTCGCGGTCGACCGTCACAAGGAAGACGCCATGTCCGCCCGCGCACAACTGCGTGAGGCTGAAGGCGCGTTGACTGGCCTGGGCGATCTCGACAGCGCCCGCGCGCAGGTCGAGGACATCAAGCAGACGGTCGAGGCGGCGCGGATCACCATGCTGACCCACCGCTCGACGCATGATGAATTGCGCCGCGAGGGCGAGGCGCGCACCCGGCGCACGCAGGAGGTGACTAAGGACCTCAGCGGTTGGCGGCATCGTCTGGAAACGGCGGAAAAGCGGATATCGGAACTGGCCGAACGCAAGGAAAGCTCGGAAGAAGAACTGACCGAGGCGATGGCGGCCCCCAGCGAAATCGCCGAGGCACGGGAAGAACTGAACGAGCTGATCGAAACCGCTGAGGCTCGGCGCGCCGAAGCCGCCGACAAGTTGGCCGAGGCCGAGACCCAGCAGCGCGAGGTGGTTCTTGCCGAGCGCGAAGCCGAACGTCTGGCCTCGGAGGCGCGCGAAAGCCGCGCGGCGGCTGAGGCGCGTTGCGACGCCGCCAAGGAAAGCGTAGTCGCCGCAGCAGAACGCATTGCCGAGGATCAGCAACTGACGCCGAACCAGCTGCTGAACCAACTGGACGTGAACCCTGATCAGATGCCCGCCGCCGACGCACTTGAAGCCGAAGTGAACCGCCACAAGCGTCAGCGCGACGCCATGGGCGCAGTGAACCTACGGGCTGAAGAGGACAGCAAAGAAGTTCAGGAAGAATTCGACACGCTGAACGGCGAAAAGGCCGATCTGGAGGAGGCGATCAAGGCCCTGCGCAGCGGCATCGCCAGCCTCAACCGCGAGGGTCGCGAACGCCTGCTGACCGCGTTCGAGCAGGTGAATTCCAACTTCGCCATGCTGTTCAAGCACCTGTTTGGTGGCGGTGAGGCCAATCTGGTCATGGTCGAAAGCGACGATCCGCTGGATGCGGGCCTTGAGATCATGTGCCAGCCGCCGGGCAAAAAGCTCTCGACTCTCAGCCTGCTTTCGGGCGGCGAACAGACCCTGACCGCGACGGCGTTGATCTTTGGCGTGTTCCTTGCCAACCCCGCCCCGATCTGTGTGCTGGATGAGGTCGACGCCCCGCTGGACGATGCCAACGTCACCCGCTTCTGCGACTTGCTGGACGAGATGTGCCGCCAGACCGATACGCGTTTCCTGATCATCACCCACCACGCGGTGACCATGGCGCGGATGGACCGTCTGTTTGGCGTGACGATGCAGGAACAGGGCGTCAGCCAGCTGGTCTCGGTCGACCTGAAAAAGGCCGAGCAGATGGTCGCCTGAGCGATCACCGCAACGTTATGACCCATTCCCGGCTTGCCGGGTTAGGGTAGCGTATGACCCGATCACTGATCTTTTTTCTGCTATGCGCCACCCCACTTGCGGCCGCCGAATGGGCCACTAAACCCGGAGACCAGCCGCTTTCTCCGCAAGAGCTTGAGGCTTTGGCGGGCCAGACTCTGACATTCTATGATGACGGTCAGTCCAAATACTCGGCCGGAGGGGCCTATTCCTATACCTATGCCAGCGGAGAATCCGCCTTTGGCACCTATTCCATCGCCGGGGACGGCAGTGTTTGCATCGCGTATCGCAATGGGTTCAGTCGATGCGACCTATATGTCCGCAGTGGTGAGCGGTTGATCCTGATCGACGAGAAAGGCGATCGCTATCCGGTCAGAGCGAGTAATTGATCTGTTATTCCCGATCTATTGGTAAATTTGATAGAGGCTTTGAGTAAAAACGGAAGAAAACGGGATAATCATCGTCAAATCAAGTTGTAGAATGCCCTGGATCGAAAAACTGATGGGGATGCCAAATGTGCCGTTTTTTGGCTTGGGTTGGGGAGCAGCGATATCTGGATGAATTGATTCAGGAGCAAGAGCAATCGCTTGTCATTCAAAGCCGCAACGCGTTGATTGGGAAGACACCAATCAATGCCGATGGGTTTGGACTGGCCTGGTATTCTGATCGCGAAACGCCCTGTTTCTACAAGGACACTCATCCCGCGTGGTCCGATGCAAATCTCAAACAACTGGCTCATCACACACGATCACGACTGTTTTTGGCCCATGTAAGAGCGTCGACAGGCACTGCGACCTCGCGCAACAACTGTCACCCATTTGGATTTGGCAAATGGAGCTTCATGCACAATGGCCAGGCTGGAGGGCATGACCAAATCCGGCAGCAGCTCGATGCTATGATCCCGGCACATTTATACGGGCACCGAATGGGTGCGACAGAAAGTGAAGCGATCTTTTTGATTGCTCATGGCGAAGGTCTGGATTCAAATCCGATCGACGCAATGGCACGGGCCGTGGGGCGGGTGGAAGCGCTGTCCCGACAATGCGGATCGTCGCCTTATATGCGGTTCGCTGCGTGCTGGTCAGATGGCAGCCGTGTATTTGCGGCGCGCTATGCGTCTGATCGTTATGCACCCAGTTTGCATTACCGGGCCTCTGAAGACGGGATAGTGATATCTTCCGAGCCGCTTGATGCAGACAGTGACGGCTGGGTTGAAATACAGCCCAATACCGCCATCGTCACAGAAGGCTCGCTGGTATCTATCCATGCGTTTGATCCGTCAGTGAAACGTGAACCTGCAAAGGTTGCCTAGGCGCTGACCCTTATAGCTGCTTCAGCAGCTGTGTCGTTGGCCACGCATCCGCTGGCAAACCCAGACGCAATTGTTCAGCCTGCACAGCCGCACGCGTTCCGGCCCCAAGGATGCCGTCGATCTTGCCCACGTCGTGCCCGCGCGCCTGCAGTTTGCTCTGCAACTGTTTCATTTGCGCGCCCGTCAGCCCCGGCGCTGGATTACCTGCATCGTAAATCTGCGCGCCTTCCAACCGTGTGCCGAAATAGGCGGCGGTCAGGACGTAAACGAAGCTCTGGTTCCATTCGAAATAGACATCGAAATTCGGGTAAGCCAGAAAGGCGGGTCCTTTATGCCCTTGTGGCAGGATCAGCGAGGCAGGCAGATTTGCCAACGACCCACTGCGCGCCTGCACGCCCATCGCCTGCCATTCGGACACCGAGCGGGGCTTGCCGGGGCCAGAGAGAGACCAGTCCATCTGCGCGGGGACGGTGACCTCTTGCAACCATGGCTGACCCGGTTGCCAACCCAGATGCGACAGCATCTTGGCCCCGGACATCAGTGCATCCGGCGCCGATGTTTTTAGCGAAATCTTGCCGTCTCCGTCCCCATCCACGCCGTTTTCCAGAATGTCGCGGGGCAGCATCTGGACCATGCCGATTTCACCGGCCCAGGCTCCGGTGGTGCGGGCGGGGTCAAAATTGCCCTGGCTGTACAGCTCGATCGCGGCGAAAATCTGCGGGCGGAACAACTCGGGGCGGCGGCAGTCGTGGGCCAGCGTCACCAGCGCGTTGCGGGTGTTGAAATCGCCCTGAAAGGACCCGTAGTCGGTCTCGAACGCCCAAAATGCCAGTAGCACACCGCGCGAAATGCCGTATTCCTGCTCAATCCGGTCAAACACCGCGTCGTATTTGCCCGACATGGCCTTGCCCCGGTCGATCCGGTTCTGTGAAATCAGGCGCCGCGAGAAGTCGATGAATGGTTTCTGGAATACGCCCTGCGCGCGGTCGGCTTTCAGAACGGCTCCGTCCTGCTGCACGCCCTTGAAAAAGCTGTTGACGGTGGATTTGTCGTAACCCTGCTGAATGGCTTCGGCTTTCAGCCCTTTGACGAAGGTATTGAACCCACCGCCGCATTGGGCGAGTGCAGGCGAGGCGAAGAGGGCGGCGGCAATAAGGCCGGAAAGGAAACGCATAAGGCTGATCCGTCAGAATATGAAGTTGAACCCAACCCACACCGACACGAGCCCAAGCGCAAGCCCCCATACCTGCCAGAGCATGTCTGATGCGCGAAAAACCTCCGCCGCGTCGATTTCTTGCCGGGCATTCCCGTTCACCCAGGCGAGATCCCGCATCTGGCCATCATAGCTGCGCGGTCCGGCCAGCGCGATATCAAGCGCACGTGCCATCGCGGCCTCGGGCCAGCCTGCGTTGGGTGAGATATGGCGGCGTGCATCCTCAACCATCTCTCCCCAGCGCGACCATTGGCTGGACAGCGCGACGATCATTACGAAGGTCAGGCGCGCCGGGACAAGGTTCAGCACATCATCCAGCCGCGCCGCTGCCCAGCCGAAGGCGCGGTATTTGTCGTTGCGATAACCGATCATACTGTCGGCGGTGTTGACGACCTTGTAAACCAGAAGCCCCGGCAGACCTGCGACCAGAAACCAGAAGGCTGGGGCAATCACCCCGTCGCTCAAGTTTTCGGCGGCGCTTTCGATGGCCGAGCGCGCCACCTGCGCCTCGGTCATATCTCGCGTATCGCGCGAGACAATCATGGCGACCTGCGCGCGCCCTTCGGCAAGCGAGGTCAACAGGCCTTCGCCAACTGCGCGAACATGGGTGATCAGGGATTTCTGGGCCAGAAGGATGGCGCAGACCACGATCTCGACGATCGGACCAAGCAGCTCCAGCAACCGGCCAAGGATGAGTGCCACCGCAACCAGGATGAGTACCGTCGCAACCCCTTTGAGGCGGCGATACGCCCCATGGTTCAGCCGGTTGTCCAGCCAGCCAATCGCGTTGCCCATCAGTACGGCAGGGTGGCGAATACGTGACCACAGCCAATCCGGCTCACCCAATGCTGCGTCCAGACACATAGCGCAGACCAATAGGAACGCGGTGCTCACAGCGCTGCTTCCAACCGGGCCCAACCATCTGCTGGCGGTAATCCAAGGCGCAGGTAGGTCCGGGAATAGGGGAAAATACGGCTCCAGATATGCGCCCGCGCCAATCGGTCTTGCCAGGCGGTCGCGTTATCAACGTCGTAGAGGCGGAACAGGCTGGTGCCGCCAATCAGCCGCGCATCCTTGGCCGTTACAAGCTGATCCAACCGTGTTGCTTCATTTGCCAGACGCATGCGCGTTTCATCAGCCCATTTTACATCGTGCAACGCTTGCGCGCCGATCCGCAGTGCCGGGCCGGATACGGCCCATGGTCCGGTCAGGTCGTTCAATCGTGCAATCAGATCGGGATGGCCAATTGCAAAACCCAGTCGCAACCCGGCCAACCCCCAAAATTTGCCAAAGCTCTTCAGCACCACGATGCCGGGCCGCTGGGCCAGATGAATCAGCGAGGCTTCGGGCGTTACGTCGCAGAAGCTTTCATCGATCACCGTCAGCGGCGCGTCGACATCCGCGTCCTGCCAGATGCGCCCATCGGGATTGTTGGGGTGTACGATGACACGTGCCTGAGCCGGGCCGCTCTCGTGCACCGTCCACCCCTGAGCGGTGAATGCAGCGGCATGTTCGTTATAAGTGGGCATCGTGATCTGCACGCGACCGGCTTTGGTCAGCGCGGGCACGCGGGCAATCACCGCAGAGGCACCAGGCGATGGCAGAATCTCGGCCCCATCAGGCACGTTCCAAAACACCCGCGCCGCGTCCGAGAGGCGTTCGAACGCGCCATGATCCGGCAGTTCCTTCCAGTCCGGAGGCTGCAGGCCCGAGACCTCATAAGCATGCGGATTGATCCCCGTGGACAGATCGATCCAGTCTGCGCGCGTGCCCCCAAACCGCGTCATCGCGCCATCCAGCCCTCCGCCATGATCGCGCGCAGCCCGAGGGTTCAATCTGTCATCCTGTCCAACCATCTGCCCCAGCCGGAATCGCCTATTTCTCATGCTTCAAGCGGATTTTTGCCGTTCTTACAAGCGAATCCGCCCGATCACGGCGCTGTGCGGGCCTTGTTAACACTTTGTTAAGGAAATCGCGTGATCACGGACAACAGGGGTCGGCACCACTCACCCATATCACGTGCCGAGGTTGTTGCAAATGAAAGTACTGATTGTTGAGAGTAACCCCGATCTAGGTCGGGTCTGGCAGCGGCATCTGCAAAGGCAGGAGGCCGAAGTCACGCTGGTCGAAACGCAAGAGGCCGCGATCCTGGCACTGTATGGTACCGCATTCGATATCATCGTGCTGGATCTGGTTCTGGAAACCGGCAGCGCCTTGGCGGTTGCCGATTTCGCAAGCTATCGCAGGCCCGAGGCGCGAGTGATCTTCGTCACCAACACCACATTCTTCTCGGACGGATCAATCTTTGCCCATAGCGCCAATGCCTGCGCCTATGTCCAAAGCTCGACCCCGCCCGAGGATCTGGCGGCCATGGTCGAACACTACGCGGCGGGGCGCTGATCCCGCCCATGGGGTTCTGAATAGTCCAACGTTGGATTCACCGGAATAATTCGGTGCGGATTGATGCTGTCATGGCTGAAGTGATAGTGGCGCACGATGTGGTTCATGTTCACAGACTGCGCCACGCCGGGCCATTGATATAGCTCCCGCGTAAAGGCCCAGAGGTTCGGGTAGTCCACCAACCGACGCTTGTTGCACTTGAAATGTAAATGATAAACCGGGTCGAACCGGATCAATGTGGTGAACAGGCGCCAGTCGGCCTCGGTCACGCGGTCACCCATAAGATAGCGGTTCCGGGCCAGACGATCCTCAAGCCAGTCCAGCGTGTCGAACAGAGGGCCAACCGCGGCGTCATAAGCTTCTTGCGAGGTGGCAAAGCCGGATTTGTAGACCCCGTTATTGACATCGGAATAGATGCGCGCGTTGACCTCTTCGATCTCGTCCCGCATTGCCTCGGGCCAGTAGTCGTCTGTGTTGCCGGTGATCCCGTTGAAAGCCGAGTTGAACATGCGGATGATTTCCGAGCTTTCGTTCGACACGATCGTTTTCTCAACTTTGTCCCACAGGATCGGAACCGTAACGCGGCCCGAATAGTGAGGGTCGGCACGGGTGTAGATTTGATGGGCAAATTCTGATCCGAACAGTTTGTCGCCGGTCGCGCCATGGTCGTCGGTCTCAAAGGTCCAACCTTTATCCAGCATATCCGGATGCACGACCGAGACCGAGATGTGGTCGCTCAGCCCTTTCAACTCACGAAAGATCAGTGTGCGGTGCGCCCAAGGGCAGGCGTGCGAGACATAAAGGTGATAGCGCCCAGATTCCGCCTCGAACCCGCCGCGCCCCGAGGGGCCGGGCGCGCCATCGGCGGTGATCCAGTTGCGAAACTGTGCGGCCGAGCGTTTGAACGCCCCGCCTGTGGATTTGGTGTCATACCAGGTGTCATGCCATTCGCCGTCGACAAGCAGGCCCATCGTTATTCCTTTCGCATTGCGATTGGGTCAAAGATAGGCCGTCTTGCGCCCCGATCCTATTTCACCGGGCGCGCATCAGGCCTGCATGCGCGCACAGGTGGGATGCGGTGTCTGGGCACCAGAACCGCAATGCCAAAACTTATGTGACGCCGTTCACTGGATTTTTACAGGAATCGCGTCAGACTAATGAGTGTTAAGGGGGGAAGTTTATTATGAGTACCTATGTTTCAAAGGAAATTCGCGCCGAATTGGATGCGGCCCGAATCGCCACCCTCAAGAAATCCAGCCGTTTGCGGGTGGAGGTTGGCGACAATAGCTTCAAAATTTTGACATTGTGGAAGGATGGTTTCACCGTCGAGGCCGAAACCACGCCACGCCTGCGCGGGCTCGTCGATATCTATGACGGTGCCAATCACATGTATCAGTGCCTGATCATCGCAGATGAAGAAGCGGTGGGTGAGATGCGCTATGAGTTCAAGCGCAGCACCGTGGCAGCCGACAAGGCTCCACTGGATTTCTACCGCGCCCCGGATGCACCGATCGCATTGCTTGAAAACCGCGACTGACGCGCGCACCGTTTGATCTTTGGCACCGACGCGCCACCGGCGCTCGGGCGGTAATGGGGCCTCAAGATTCTCAGGGATCAGGCCGGACGGTTTAGTCGGAGGCTGTCAGGGTCAGGTGCACAGGAGCCAAACCATCGATGCCGCCTTCAATTCGGTCTCCGGCGACCACAGGCCCGACCCCGGCGGGTGTGCCGGTCAGGATCAGATCGCCGGGGCGCAAATGGTAGAAACCCGATAGATGGGAGATCAGTTCATCGATCTTCCAGACCAGCTCTGACAATGTGGCGTCTTGTACGACCCGCTCATTGACGCTCAGATAGATGCGCTTGTCATCAGATGGGCTCCAGTCATCGGCGCGGGTCAGCGGAGCGAAGACCGCGCCGTTTTCCACATCCTTGCCCAGATCCCAGGGGCGCTGTTTGTTGCGCTCGCGGATCTGCAGGTCGCGGCGCGTCATGTCCAGCGCACAGCCATAGCCAAAAATCGCGTTGCGGGCCTCAGTGGCTGTGGCCTGAAAAACCGGCTTGCCGATGGCAACGGCCAGTTCCATTTCATGATGATAATCCTCGGTCCCTGCCGGATACGGCACATGCGCTCTGGTCAAAACCGCGTTGGGCGCGGATTTGGTGAAGTAAAACGGCGCCTGACGATCCACCTCATGCCCCATCTCGGCAGCGTGGGCCGCATAGTTGCGGCCCACGCAGAAAATCCGCCCGATCGGATAGGTCGCCTGTTCCCCCTGCACCGGGATGCTCGGGATGTCCGGAAGCGTAAAAAGGTGGTTGGGCATGACGTGCCTCCGTTTATTTTTGAACGGGGTTCATTGCAAATCGCCAAAGGCTGCTTTCAATCGCGCACAGGCTTCTTCAACCCGCTCGCGTTGGGTGGCCAGATTGAAGCGCTCGAAGGTTTCTCCACCGGTGCCGAAACCGGGGCCAGAGGATGTCGCGATCCGCGCATCTTCGCGTAGGCGGCGGACAAACTCATCGTGGCTCATACCCGTGCCCGAAAAATCGACCCATGCCAGATAGGTCGCCTGAAGCGGCATCGACCACAGGCCCGGTATCTCGGCTATGGTAGCATCAAACAGCTTCCGGTTCGCGTCCAGGTGGGCAATTTGTTCATCGACCCATTTTGCACCTTCCGGCGAATAGGCGGCAGTGATCATCGCCACACCCAACGCACTGGGGTCATAGTCCAGCGTGGTGATCCGGTGCCGCATCTCGGCCCGCAGCTTGGCGTCGGGAATGATCATGTTGCCGGTACGCTGACCGGCGATGTTGAATGTTTTCGACGCCGCGGTCAGTGTCACCGTCCACGGGCGCGCATCGGGGGCGGCCGTATCCATCGGTACGAAGGTATTGCCCGGATAAACCAGATCATGGTGAATCTCGTCCGACACAAGGATCAGCCCGTTGCGCTCTGCAAACGCCGCCACAGCGCGCAGTTCATCCGGCGTCCAGACCCGACCTGACGGGTTCTGCGGAGAGCACCACAGCAGCAGCTTTTCTGATCCGTCCAACCGCGACTGCGCATCGTCCAGATCAAGCCCATAGCTGTCGCCATCGCGTACCAGCGGGCATTCCACCACGCGGCGGCCGGATTTGTTCACCTTATGGGCAAACTCATGGTAGACGGGTGTGAAGATCACGACGCCATCTCCCGGTTCACTCCAAACATCCAGACACAGGGCAATCGCATTGCCCAACCCTTGTGAGGTCAGAATCCAATCGGTATCGATCTCCCAGTTGTGGCGTGTCTTCATCCACCACTGGATTGCATTCAGATAATCCGGGTGCATCCATGAATATCCAAACGCGCCATGATCGGCCGCTTCCCGCACCGCCTCGATCACGCAAGGGGCCGTGGCATAGTCGGAATCAGCCGTCCACATGGCCAGCCCATCCTCGGGGGCGACACCGTAAAGCTGCTCCATCTTGTCCCATTTTGAAGAGTTGGTGCCCCGGCGGTCGATCAGGTCGTTGAAAGTCATGTCATCTCCATCTGTCGAGGCGAAGCTAACCTCAAATCCGCCATGTGCAAGGGGGCCGTTGCGGTGGCGGGCGCGATGGCCTAAATCAGCCTCATGAAACGCAATATCCTGATCCATCCCGATCCCCGCCTGAAAAAGGTCTGCGCGCCGGTGGCCGACATCACCGACGAACTGCGCAAACTGGCTGATGACATGCTGGAGACGATGTATGACGCGCCCGGTATTGGCCTTGCGGCACCGCAGATCGGCGTGTTGGACCGGTTGATCGTGGTGGATTGCGTCAAGGAAGAAGGCGAAGCCCCGCGCCCGCTGGTGATGTTCAACCCCGAGGTCATTGCGTCTTCGGACGAAACGAACGTCTACGAAGAAGGCTGCCTGTCGATCCCCGAGCAATATGCCGAAGTGACCCGCCCCAAGACTGTGGATGTCACCTGGCTGGATCGCGATGGCAATCTGCAGCAGGAAACCTTTGATGATCTCTGGGCGACCTGTGTCCAGCACGAGATTGATCACCTGAACGGTAAGCTCTTCATCGATTATCTCAAACCGCTCAAGCGTCAGATGATCACGCGCAAGATGCAGAAGCTCAAACGCGAAAAGGCCCGTACATGACCGTGCGAACCTGCCTGCCATGGCCCGACAAGCGCCTGCGCACCAAGGCCGAGGATGTCACCGAGATCACCGACGACATTCGCACCATCTGGGATGACATGATCGATACGATGGAGGCGATGCCGGGCGTTGGCCTCGCTGCGCCGCAGATCGGAGTGATGCTGCGGCTGGCTGTCGTGGATGGCTCGACCCAGCGGGGCAAAGCTGTGCGACTGGCCAATCCCGAGATTCTGCACAGCTCGGTTGAGCTGCGTGAACATGACGAGGCCAGCCCGAACTTGCCCGGCGTGTCCGCCAAGGTGAAGCGACCGCGCGCAGTGACCGTGAAATTTCTCAACGAACAGGGCCAGATCGACCGCCGTGATTTTGTCGGCATCGAGGCCACCAGCGTGCAGCATCAGATCGACCACCTGAACGGGCGGATGTATTTCGACCGGCTCAGCAAGGTCAAACGCGACATGCTGCTGCGCAAAGCACAGAAGATGGGGTGAAACCCCATCCTACGGAGGGACGGATGCGTATCATCTTCATGGGAACGCCAGATTTCTCGGTGCCGGTGCTGGATGCGCTGGTCCGTGCCGGGCACGAAATCGCCGCCGTCTATTGCCAACCGCCACGCCCCGCCGGTCGCGGTAAAAAAGACCGTCCAACCCCGGTGCACGCGCGTGCCTTGGCGCTGGGCTTGGACGTTCGCCACCCCACCTCGCTGAAATCGCCCGAAGAACAGGCCAGCTTTGCCGCGCTGAACGCCGATATCGCGGTGGTCGTCGCCTATGGCCTGATCCTGCCACAACCTATTCTGGACGCGCCAACCCATGGCTGCCTGAACATTCACGCCAGCCTGCTGCCACGCTGGCGTGGGGCCGCGCCTATACACCGCGCGATCATGGCAGGCGATGTGCAAACCGGTGTTTGTATCATGCAGATGGAGGCGGGGTTGGATACAGGCCCCGTTCTGCTGCGCGAAGCCACCGATATCGGCATCGAGGAAACCACGGCGCAACTCCATGACCGCCTGTCGGGCATGGGTGCGGCGCTGATCGTTGAGGCGCTGAACACGCTGCCGAGCCTGACCCCCGAACCGCAGCCCGAGGTCGGCGTAACCTACGCCGCCAAGATCGACAAATCCGAGGCGCGGATCGACTGGTCGGCCCTCGCGTCCGAAGTCGACAGAAAAATCCGCGGTCTCTCCCCGTTCCCCGGCGCATGGACCGAGGTCGAGGGTCACCGGATCAAGCTGCTCGCCTCGCGGCTGGCCGAAGGGCAGGGCACGCCCGGCGAGGTACTGGATGACCACCTGTGCGTGGCCTGTGGCGAAGGCGCGGTTGAGCTGCTGCGCTTGCAACGGGCAGGCAAGGGCGCGCAGGATAGGGAAACTTTTCTGCGGGGATGGCCCATGCCGGCCGGGACCCGCCTGTCATCGGAGTAGGCGTACATGATCATGATCATGATGGGCACGGTCGTGATTGCCGGGATCGTAGGCTATCTGTCTGAACAGACTGGCTTTACCCATAACGGCTATCTGCAGTCGATCATCATCTGCGTGGGTGGTGCTTTCCTGTTCTATTTCGTGCGCATCATGTTCGGCATCAGCTTTGGCCCGCCGGGGTTGGACGCGGTGCTGTCCTCGATCGGTGCGCTGATCATCGTCCCCACGCATTGGAGGAAATGATATGCCGATCATCGCCCTGATCATCGTCGGAGCCGCTGCAGGTTTCCTCGCCACCCGCCTAATGCGGATCGAGGCCGATATTCCAACCACCATGCTGATCGGCATTGTCGGCGCTTTGGTGGGCGGTTTGGTACTGCGCACGCTCATCACTGTGATGGGCTGGCTCTCAGGGTTTATCGGCGCCGTTCTGGGGGCGCTCTTGGTGATCTGGATCTGGCAGACATATATCCGCCGCTGATCGCTTGACCCGACCGTGATCTGCGACCAATGTCCCGTCAATTCTTTGTTGAAAGGCCTCTCATGTCGCATGATCTGACCGCCGGAGACGTCGCGCTGATGGGTGTGCCGTTGGACCTGCATTCCTCATTCCTGCAAGGCCCCGCGTTTGCCCCGGGTCGCATCCGCGAGGCGTTGCATTCCGGCGCGGCCAACCTGACCGCCGAGGATGGCACTGATCTGGGCGCAGCCGACCGTTTCAAAGACACCGGCGATCTGGATGTGTTCGAGATGATGGGGCAGGAACCCATCGACCGGATCGAGGCAGGGGCCGCCGCCCGGATTGAAACCGGCGCACGGCTGCTGTCATTGGGCGGTGATCACTCGGTGGCCTTTCCGCTGATCAAGGCGCATGCCGACCGGTATGAGGGGCTGAATATTCTGCATATCGACTCACATCCCGACCTCTATGACAGTCAGCAGATCGGCCCGCTGGGCCATGGCTGCCCGTTTGCCCGCGTGATGGAGACAGGCAAGATCAACCGTCTGGTGCAGGTCGGGATCCGCACCATGAACAAGCACCAACAGGAACAGGCCGACAAGTTCGGGGTCGAGGTGATCGACATGCGCAACTGGAGCCCCGATCTTGAGATCAGCTTTGACGGCCCGGTCTATCTGTCACTGGACCTTGACGCGCTGGACCCCGCCTTTGCCCCCGGGGTGTCGCATCACGAACCCGGTGGCCTCAGCACGCGTGAGGTGATCGACCTGATCCACCGGTTCAAGGGCCAGTTGATTGGCGCGGACATTGTCGAGCTGAACCCGCATCGCGATCCCTATGGCATGACCGCCATGGTGGCGGCGAAATTCGTCAAGGAAATTGGCGCGCGGCTGCTCAGTCGCTAACGTTCGTCGCAGATTGCGGCAGTGCCAAGGCGAGGGGCGGACCGTGTAGTCATGTCGAACCGGTTCGCCTCGGACGCCGTCATCCAGTGCATCTCTTCCTCGGATGCTGCATCCAGCGTGAACCAGTAGAAGTCGGGATCGACGCCGATATCTTCGAAATAGTTCAAATACCGGTCATGCTCGGGGTGATCTTCGGGTAGCTCCGCAGCGACATAGCCGCCGCCGCCCCAGCTGTGGACCCCCACGCAGGCGCCGGGTTCCAGCACGCGTCGGTTACCCGCTAGAAACAAATCGGTGCCGCCCGAGGCCACCAGCCCGTTTGACGGAACCACCGTGTCGAACCCTTCCTCACGCACTACGCGACTGAAGACCACATTCGAGTCATCATCGACCGAACCTTCGATATTTTGCAGCACCAGCGTCTTAATCTCGGGGTTCTCGTCCATCACTTCTTCAAACGCGCTGAGCGTTGTATGGTCGATCGTTCCGGACGCGACGATCTGATTGCCCACTGCCGTGAAGCTGACCGGGGCGTATTGCTCTGCACATGCCGTTAGCAGCAGTGCCGTGGCCAGAAACGAAAGTCTGTAGGTCATCGCGATCTCTTGTCCGTTTCTACCCTATTGCCGAGGCGGTCGGGCCTTGTAAACCGGCAACTGCCAACCGAACAGCAGAGATCCGGCGCGCAACGCCCAGCAAATCAATGCACATAAGCCCAATGCCAGCAGGCCTTCCAGCCCGAGGCGGGTGGCAAACACAGCGGTCAAGGCTCCGATAAAGGCGCAGGATACATAAAGCTCACCCTGTTTCAGTACCAGCGGCACCTCGTTGCACACCACGTCACGCATCAAGCCGCCCAAACAGCCCGTGGTCACCCCCATCAGCACTACGATGATACCGGATTGATCCAGTGACAACGCTGCACCCGTGCCAGCAGCGACCGCGATGGACAGGGCGAAACTGTCCAACCAGACCAGCCAATTATACCGGCTTTCGACCAGATGAGCGGTAAAAAATACCAGCACCGCAGCGCCGCAAGCGATCAGGATATAAGCGGGCTGACCGACCCAGAAGATCGGATGTCGGTCCAGCAGCAAGTCGCGTACGGTACCACCGCCCACTGCCGTCAGACAGGCGATGAAGGCAAACCCGACCAGATCAAGCTGCGCTCGGCTGGCCACCAGCGCACCGGTCAGCGCAAAGACCAAAACCGAGGCGTAATCCAGCAGGGCAAGCCCGCTCACGCCTGCGCCTTCTTAGGTTTGAATGGGGCCATGCCGGCGCGCGCCAGTTCGTCGGCCTTTTCATTCTCCGGGTGGCCCGCATGGCCCTTGACCCATTCCCAGGTCACCTGATGCCGCTCTTGCGCCTCATCCAGCCGCTGCCACAAATCGACATTTTTGACCGGCTTCTTGTTCGACGTCTTCCAGCCGTTCCGCTTCCACCCGAAAATCCATCCCGTAACGCCGTTCTTCACATAAGCGCTGTCGGTGACGATAGTCAGTTTCGAGGGCCGCTCCAGCGTCTCCAAAGCACTGATTGCAGCCAGCAGTTCCATCCGGTTGTTGGTTGTCTCGGCTTCGCCTCCGCTCAGCTCGCGTTCTTTCAGGATGGTCTCGCCATCCATCGCGCGCAGCAGTACGCCCCAGCCGCCGGGGCCGGGATTTCCGGAACAGGCACCATCGGTATAGGCAAAGAGATCAGGCATGAGCGAATACCAGAATGAATCCGTCGTAAGACCCGGCCAAACCTTTCCCCATTCCCTGCATGGTACGATCAATGGTGAAACCTGCCGAGGTCAGGGCGTCCTTGATCTGGGTCTCTGAATAATAGGTATAGTAACGGTCCAAATCATCGCGATGCTCGCCCGTGCCCAGCTTCATTCCTAGAAACAGCTGCCCGCCCGGCTTCAGTGCGGTGTGGATCGCGTTCAGATGACGCGGGAAATCGGCGCGCGGGGCGTGCAGCAGGCAGAAACTGGCATAGACGCCGTCATACTCTGCCACCTCGGTGACGTCATCGAAGGTGCCAAGGTGGGCGTCAACACCGTTGCTCCGCGCATGTTCAACAAAGGCAGGGGTTGCATCCAGCGCCCGTACCTTCAGCCCTTGCCGCATCAGAAACGCGCTGTCTGATCCGGGACCCGAGCCCAGATCCAGCACATATCCACCCTCGCGGACCGCATCTACAAAAGCCTGACGCGCCTCTAGCTGCTCGGCGGGCAGGGGGATCCTTAGGTAATCCGCAACGCGATCCGTGTAGGCCTTGATGGTCCGTTCATCACTCACAGGTAAACTCCCATAGCAAGACAGGTCAGCACGACAGCAGTTAGCAGGACGCGCAGCCGCATCCACCAGACCGGGGTCAACCGCCAATATGAGAACATGGCGTCCAGCAAAAGCAAGCCCGCAAACCCATACATCAGGTTGGTGCCCGCATTCACCGGACCGCCGCCGGTCGTGAAAAATGCCCAAAGTGCAGGTAACACCGACAAGGTGTAACAGGCCGCAGCTTTGCTGCCTGAGGTTTTGGTGGCGAAGCCCCACAACACGCCCGACATGAAACTCAGGATTACCGAGCCATAAAATAGCTGAATATACGGCCCCACGAAGCGCGACCCCAGCGTCTGCCGACCCCAATCGTTCAAATCACCGTTCAGATAAGTCAGCGCGCCCCAGACAAACGGGATCAGCCCAGTCAAACCAAGGAATAACGGCGCGCGGGGGATGCCGCTCATGCTGGTTCCCGCAATACGCGGGGAACTTTGAACTCGACATTCTCGATGGCCGTCTCGACCAGCTCGACCGTGACATCGTAGTGTTCCCGGAACGCATCGATCACCTCGTTCACCAGCACCTCGGGCGCAGAAGCTCCGGCGCTGACAGCAATGCTGGAAATCCCTTCCAGCGCGCGCCAGTCGATCTCGGTCGCGCGCTGCACCAGCTGTGCGTAACTGCACCCGGCGCGCGAGGCAACCTCGACCAGACGGCGCGAGTTAGATGAGTTCGGCGCACCCACCACCAGCAAGGCATCGGCTTTCGGCGCAACCGCCTTCACTGCTTCTTGCCGGTTGGTGGTGGCATAGCAGATGTCTTCCTTGTGCGGCCCGACGATGGCGGGGAACCGCGCTTCAAGCGCTGCGATGATGTCCTTGGTGTCATCCACCGACAGGGTTGTCTGCGTCACAAAGGCCAATTTCTCAGGATTACGTACGGCGACCTGCGCCACGTCCTCGACCGTTTCAACCAGCAGCACCTCGCCCTCGGGCAGTTGTCCCATGGTGCCGATAGTCTCGGGGTGGCCCTTGTGGCCGATCATGATCATTTGCAACCCGGCATCCGCATGGCGCTGCGCCTCGACATGTACCTTGGACACTAGCGGGCAGGTGGCGTCGACATAGATCATCTCGCGCTGTTCCGCCGTGGCGGGCACTGATTTTGGCACCCCATGGGCCGAGAAGATCACCGGACGGTCATTAGGGCATTCATCCAGCTCCTCGACAAAGACAGCACCCTTGGCGCGCAGCCCGTCGACGACGAATTTGTTGTGCACGATCTCATGGCGCACAAAGACCGGCGCGCCCCACTTTTGTAGCGCCATTTCCACGATTTTGATCGCCCGGTCGACACCGGCGCAGAACCCACGCGGGGCGGCAAGATACAATGTCAGGGGCGGCTTGGTCATGTGGTGGTCTCCTTGCCTCAGACAAGTAGGTCTTTTCATTGCCATGGTCCAGACAGCAGAGCGTCATTTACCTGACATGAATCACTGTTAGCCAAAGGGTGTTTTCAGCACCTATCCCTTTAAAAGAGCGCGGCCAGAGCTTTTGGCCCTGGCCGCGCATATTCTTTCTGCAAGCCCCGTTGTTGAGTGAGTGGTGGGGTTTGGAGATTTAAGTGTTCTTATTGTCCGCCGGCGGCAGCTGCAACGCTGCGCGGCTCAACCGGCATTTCGCGCGGAGGGCGGCCGATCACATCGCGCAGGTCCTCCAGCTCGATGAAGTTATCGGCCTGGCGCCGCAGTTCGTCCGAAATCATCGGCGGCTGGCTGCGGATGGTCGAGACGACGGAAACGCGCACGCCCTGACGCTGCAGGCTGGCAATCAGCGGGCGGAAATCCCCATCGCCCGAAAACAGCACGATATGATCGACGCGCGGCGCCAGTTCCATGGCATCGACGGTCAGTTCGATATCCATATTTCCTTTGACCTTCCGACGCCCCATGCTGTCGGTGTATTCCTTGGCCGGTTTGGTGACCATGGTGAAGCCGTTGTAATGCAGCCAGTCCACCAGAGGCCGGATCGGGGAATACTCGTCATTTTCCAGTAGCGCTGTGTAATAGAAAGCTCTAAGGAGTTTGCCTCTGCGCATGAATTCCTGACGCAGCAACTTGTAGTCGATGTCAAACCCCAGTGCTTTTGCGGCCGCATAAAGATTCGAGCCGTCGATGAACAGCGCTAGCCGTTCGTCCTTGTAAAACATAAAAATGGTCCTTCCGGTATAAGCCACCGCACCGTGAGCTCCGTGAGTGAAAAGTAATTGGTCAGTGCAATGGTGTGCTTAAAATAGGTCTTTTTGCTTATATCGCAAGCATTCTCTGGTCCGAATATGGGGTCTAAAGTGGACAAATTCTTGTCAAAAGCGGTCATCGCACTGGGCGCAAATCTCAGTCTGAGAGGTCATGGGCCCAAGGTGACACTTGAGCAGTCGCTGGCCGCGATGGCCGGCGCCGGTTTAGTGATTCGCGCCACAAGCCGTTTTTTTGCCACCCCGTGCTTTCCGGCGGGCGCAGGGCCAGACTATGTCAATGCAGCGGTTCTGATCGAAACGGACCTTGCGCCGCAGGGCGTTCTGGACCTGTTACACAGCATCGAACATGATTTCGAACGCGCCCGCGAACAACGCTGGGGCATGCGCACACTGGACCTTGATCTGGTCTGTTGGGGCGATCGTGTGTTACCCGATGACGCCGAATACCAGCGCTGGCTGACCCTTGCGCCCGAAGATCAGGCCAAATGCGCGCCTGAACAGCTGATCTTGCCGCATCCCCGCCTGCAGGACCGCGCCTTTGTGCTAGTCCCGATGACAGATGTCGCCCCTGATTGGCGCCATCCCGTGCTGGATCGGACAGTGATGCAGATGGTTGCCGCTCTGCCGCCCGAAGATGTGGCAGAGGTCAAGCCTCTGTGATCCTCGCATTTGCGGCATTTCCTGCTTGTCAAGGCGGGGATTCGCGCTTAGATAAACCCCTTCCTGCCACGGATTCATTTACGGAGAGCGCCCCATGGCCCGCGTTACGGTCGAAGATTGTGTAGACAAGGTCCCGAACCGGTTCGAACTGGTGATGCTTGCAGCCCACCGGGCGCGCGAGATTTCTGCCGGTGGCCCGATCACCGTTGATCGCGACAACGATAAGAACCCCGTCGTCTCGCTGCGCGAAATCGCCGACGAAACCCAAAGCGCCGATGAGCTGCGCGAGCGCCTGATCGAAGCCAACCAGACCCAGATCGAGGTTGATGAGCCCGAAGAAGATCAGATGGCCCTGCTGATGGGTGCGGAATCTGACAAGCCTGCGGATGACGACATGTCGGAAGAAAAGCTCCTGCGCGCTCTGATGGAGGCCCAGGGCCAGGGGTAACCCAAGCGACAAAGGTGCGGACCGGATGATTTCAGAAGAAGACCTGATTGCGCTGGTCCGCAATTACAATCCCAAGACAAATGCCGACCGCATCGAAAGGGCCTATGAATTTGGGCAACAGATGCATGAAGGCCAGTTCCGCCATTCCGGCGAGCCCTATTTCTCTCATCCCGTTGCAGTTGCCGCCATCCTGACTGAACAGCGTCTGGATGATGCAACCATTATAACGGCCCTGTTGCACGACACGATCGAAGACACCAAAGCCAGTTATGGCAAGGTCACCGAACTGTTCGGGGATGAGGTCGCCAAGTTGGTCGATGGCGTCACCAAGCTGACCAACCTGCAGCTGTCCAGCCGTGAGACCAAACAGGCCGAGAATTTCCGCAAGCTGTTCATGGCCATGTCCAAGGACCTTCGGGTTATTCTGGTCAAACTCGCCGACCGCCTGCACAACATGCGCACGATCAAGGCGATGCGCCCTGAAAAGCAGGTGCAAAAAGCGCGTGAGACAATGGATATTTACGCGCCGCTTGCGGGCCGGATGGGGATGCAATGGATGCGCGAGGAACTTGAAGACCTTGCCTTCCGCGTCCTGAACCCCGAAGGCCGCCAGTCGATCATCCGCCGCTTTATCACTCTGCAACGCGAAACCGGCGACGTGATCCATCGCATCACCGGCGACATGCGGCACGAATTGGAAAAGGCGGGCATTGAAGCCGAAGTCTTTGGCCGTGCCAAGAAACCCTATTCGATCTGGCGCAAGATGCAGGAAAAGGATCAGGGTTTCTCACGTTTGTCCGACATCTACGGGTTCCGCATCATCACCCAGACCGAGGAAGACTGCTATCGCACACTCGGTGCCATCCACCAGCGCTGGCGCGCGGTGCCAGGGCGATTCAAGGACTATATCAGCCAACCGAAATCGAACGGTTATCGCTCGATCCACACAACAGTTTCGGGGCGCGACGGCAAACGGGTCGAGGTCCAGATCCGCACCCGCCAGATGCACGATGTGGCCGAAACCGGCGTTGCAGCGCACTGGTCCTATCGCGACGGTGTGCGGTCCGAAAACCCCTTTGCGGTCGACCCGGCAAAGTGGATCGCAAACCTGACCGAGCAATTCGACAGCGAGGATGATCATGAGGATTTCCTCGAAGCTGTGAAGCTCGAGATGTATTCGGACCAGGTGTTCTGCTTCACCCCCAAGGGCGATGTGGTGAAACTGCCGCGTGGGGCGACGCCGATTGATTTTGCTTACGCAATCCACACCCGCATTGGTCATGCCTGCGTGGGGGCCAAGGTTGATGGCATTCGTGTGCCGCTTTGGACCCGGCTCAAGAACGGGCAGTCGGTGGACATCATCACCGCCGATGGCCAGAGCCCGCAGGTCACTTGGCTTGAGATCGCAGTCACCGGCAAAGCCCGCACCTCGATCCGCCGCGCGTTGCGCGAGGTCGACCGGGAACGCTTCATCAAGCTGGGTAAGGAACTGGCCCGCGCCGGGTTCGAAAACCTGGGCCGCAAAGCCACCGACAAGGCGCTGGAAACCGCTGCCAAACACCTGCGTTTAAAAGATCGGGACGAGTTGCTGGCCCGTCTGGGCAGTGCCGAGTTGACCGCCCATGAGGTGGTCGAAGCGGTATATCCCGAACTCACCAAGGATGATGGCGACGCGATCTCGCCCCGTCGTGCTGTGATCGGGCTTGAACCGGGCCAGAAATTCGATCGTGCCCCCTGTTGCCAGCCACTGCCAGGCGAGCGCATCGTCGGAATTACATATCGCGGCAAGGGTGTTGTCGTGCACGCCATCGACTGCGATCGCCTGACCGAGTTTGAAAATGAACCCGAGCGCTGGGTTGATCTGCACTGGCATTCGGGCACCCACCCCGCCGTCTATGGCGCGACGCTGGATTTGACCATCGGCAATGATGCCGGGGTGCTGGGGCGTATTTGCACATTGATCGGCGAGAAAAAGGCCAATATCTCGAACCTCGAATTTGTCGACCGCAAACCGGATTTTTATCGGCTGATGATCAATGTCGAACTTCGCGACCTTGAACAGTTGCATTCGCTGATGCTGATGCTCGAGGCTGAAAGCGACGTTGCTGCGGTCGAACGGTACCGGGAAAGTGCGAAACCCGCCGTTGCGGCTGGCTGAGAAGGGGTGATCACGAGTGGTTTTCAAGCGCCGAGATCGCCGCTCGCCTGTCCAAGTCGCGTCAGAGTTCGTCTATCCGCGCGGCGGATGGACCCGTGCCTTTCACTATGTCAAACATCGGGTTCGGCGCCTGCCTGACAGCCCGGAACGCATCGCGCGTGGCATCGGGGCAGGGGTGTTTGCCTCGTTCACGCCTTTTTATGGCTTGCATTTCCTGGTCGCCGCTGTGCTGGCGCGCCTGCTGAACGGCAACATTCTTGCCGCGCTCAGCGGCACGTTCTTTGGCAATCCCCTGACCTACGTGCCGATCGCGGTCATCAGCCTGCAAACCGGGCATTTCCTGCTGGGGACCAAGTTCCGCAAAGACGATACCGATGGGTTGATGGGGAAATTTGCGGATGCGATGGGCGATCTCAAGGACAATTGCATCGCCATGTTCACCCATCGCGAGGCGGACTGGCACGGGCTTAGCCGGTTCTATGACGATGTGTTCTTTCCTTATATGATCGGCGGGGTCATTCCAGGCATCGTGGCCGGAGTGATCTGCGCCTATCTTAGCCTGCCGCTTATCCGTACTTATCAGCAACGCCGCCGCGCCAGAATCAAAGCGAAGTTTGAACAAATCAAACGCCTTGCTCAGGCAGAGGCTGACGTTCCCCCGACAAAACCACTAGGCTCGACCTCAGGGACAATGAAGGATTCGAAAGATGTCTGACAACCGTTTGCGTCTGGGCGTGAATATCGACCACGTAGCTACCGTGCGGAATGCGCGCGGCGGGGCCTATCCCGACCCACTGCGCGCCGCCCGGATCGCGGAAGAGGCCGGGGCCGACGGCATCACAGCACATCTGCGCGAAGATCGCCGCCACATCTCGGACGCCGATATCGACGGGTTGATGGAGATCCTGTCGGTGCCGCTCAACTTCGAGATGGCCGCAACGGACGAGATGCAGAAAATCGCTCTGCGCCACAAGCCGCACGCCGTCTGCATCGTTCCCGAAAAGCGCGAGGAACGCACAACCGAAGGGGGGTTAGAAGTCGCGCGCGAGGAAAATAAGCTGGCCCATTTCATTGCGCCCTTGCGCGATGTGGGCTGCCGCGTGTCCATCTTCATCGCCGCCGACCAGCGCCAGATCGACGCCGCCCACCGCATCGGGGCCGAGGTGATCGAACTGCACACCGGTGCCTATTGCGATTTCCACGCCGAAGGCAAACTGGACGACGCCGCGCGCGAACTGGAAGCCCTGCGCGAGATGTCCGCCTATGCCCATTCGCTGGGTCTTGAAGTTCATGCGGGTCACGGGCTGACTTACGACACCGTGCAACCGGTGGCGGCCTTCCCTGAAGTGCGAGAGCTGAATATCGGCCACTTCCTGATCGGCGAGGCCATCTTTCGCGGCCTCACCCCGGCGGTTCACGAAATGCGCCGCCTGATGGACGAGGCGCGGGCATGATCACACCCGGTTTTGTGGCGATCTGGTTTGCATGGCTCATGGCCGGGGGCTCTCCGGGCCCTGCCACCATGGGCATCGCCGGAACCGCCATGAACGAAGGCCGCACCGCCGGTCTGGCCTTTGCGCTGGGCATCTGCGCCGGGTCCGCCGCGTGGGGCATCGCCGCCGCACTGGGGCTGTCGGCGATTATGCTGGCCAATGTCTGGGTGTTCGAGGTGATCCGCTATATCGGCGTCGCTTATCTGGGCTGGCTGGCGCTCAAGGCGCTGCGCCGCGCGCTGACTTCGGATGAGGTCGCGCTGGGCAATCCAGTCACCGGCTCATTGGGTACGATATTTGCCAAAGGTGCGGCGATCCACCTGACCAACCCCAAGGCGATCCTCAGCTGGGGCTCGATCTACGCCATCGTTGCGCCAAATGACGCCAGCCTTGCTATGCTGCTGGGTTATTTCGCCATGCTCTATGCGGGTTCACTGCTGATCTTCATCGGCTACGCCTTCCTGTTTTCGTCTGCGCGCATGGTCAACGCCTATCGCCGCGCCCGCCGCTGGTTTGATTTTGCCTTCGCGGGTTTCTTTGGCGTGGCCAGCTACAAGATTCTCACGGTGCGCCTGTCATGACCTCTGAGGTGCAATGATGATCCGCCATTGCGTGATGCTGCGACTCAAGCCCGATCACGACACCGCAGAGCTTGACGCTGTGATGGATGGGCTGGGCGCGGTCGCAGACCGTTTGTCGGGCTGCGGTGGCTTCATCCACGGCCCCAACCGCGATTTTGAGGCAAAATCCCCAAGCTATCCCTACGGCTTCACACTGGATTTCGCGGCTCAGGCCGACCTACAGCGCTATGCCAGTGACGAAACCCACCAGCAACTTGGCGCACGGCTTGTCGCGCTGTGCGTGGATGGGGCCGAGGGCGTCTTGGTGTTCGATCTGGAAACGCCCGACGCGGCTGACCAATAGCTGACCAATAGGAGACGAGGGACTGTCATGAAAGCAATCACCTATCGCGGATTTGGTGCGGCGGCGGATGTCCTTGAGTTGGTCGACCTGCCCACGCCCAACCCCGGCCCAGGCGACGTTCTTGTCCGGGTCCACGCCAGCGGCATAAACCCCTCAGACGTCAAGCTGCGCGGCGGCGCGCGCCCTGGTGCTGTGATGCAATACCCGATGGTTGTTCCCCACTCGGACGGGGCCGGAGTGATTGAGGCCGTAGGCGAAGGGGTCGATCCCGCGCGCGTTGGCGAACGTGTCTGGATCTGGAACGGCCAATGGCAACGCGCTTTTGGCACTGGGGCCGAATACATTGCGCTACCCTCCGAACAGGCCGTATTCCTTCCAGATACGACCGGCTTCGCCGAGGGCGCGTGTTTTGGTATCCCAGCCTTGACTGCATGGTATGCGCTCTATTGTGACGGACCGATCAATGACCAGACTGTGCTTGTGACCGGTGGTGCAGGAACGGTTGGGCGCTACGCCTGCCAGATGGCCGCGTTGGGTGGCGCGCGCGTTATCACAACGGTCAGTTCAGATGAAAAAGCCGCCCATTCCGGCGCGTCCGAATGGATCAACTACCGCACGCAAGACGTGGCCGAGGCGGCGATGGACATGACCAACGGCGCAGGCATAGACCGCATTGTCGAGGTTGATTTCGCCGCCAACCAACCCGCTTCCCTTTCTATGATCCGCCCCGGTGGCACCATCGCCAGCTATGCCTCGGCTTCACAAATGAAGCCCGAACTGGATTTCTATGGCTTCATGTTCAAGAACATCCGCCTGCATATGCTGATCGTCTACCAACTCGACGCCGCGGCCCGCCGTCGCGGCGAGGCGCAGTTGGGCCAGTGGCTGGAACAAGGCGCACTGTCCCACGCCGTCGTCCCTGGCGGAGGGCTGATGGATGCGGCAAATGCACACGTAATGGTCGAGGCGGGGCAAAAGCTCGGGACCGTTGTGTTGGAGGTCTGACATGATCCTCGGCATCGGCACCGACCTCGCAAATATTGATCGCATTCAGGGCACGCTCGACCGGTTCGGCGACCGCTTCCGTAACCGTGTCTTCACTGAAACCGAACAGCGCAAGGCTGAGCGTCGCGCCGATACTGCGGGCACCTACGCCAAACGCTGGGCCGCGAAAGAGGCGTGCTCGAAGGCGTTAGGCACCGGCCTGCGGATGGGGATCGCGTGGAAGGACATGGCGGTGACCAACCTGCGCACCGGCCAGCCCGTTATGCATGTCACCGGCTGGGCCGCCGAGCGTCTGAAAGAAATGACTCCCGAAGGCCACGAGGCGATCATCCACGTCACCCTGACCGATGATCATCCCTGGGCGCAGGCCTTTGTGGTGATCGAGGCCCGCCCGCTTCAAGAAGCGCCCGAGCAGCCTTGACTTGCCTCCACCCGACACGCATGTAGCACCCCAACCACGCATAGACTGGAGAGAGCAGTATGGCCGAGGAAGCCAAATCCGGAAACGCCGTCTGGGAGACGATCAAAACTATCGTCTACGCCCTGCTGATCGCGGGCGTTTTCCGCACGCTTTTCTTTCAGCCGTTCTGGATTCCCTCAGGCTCCATGAAGCAGACGCTGCTGATCGGTGATTTCCTCTTCGTCAATAAGATGGCCTATGGCTATTCCTACGCGTCCTGCCCAAGCCTGATCATCCCCAGCGTCGGCCTGAACATCGATGCCGAGGATGTGTGCGGTTGGATGCAGGGTGATGACAACTCCCGTCTGCTGGGTGGCGATCCCGAGCGGGGCGATGTCATCGTCTTCCGCCATCCGGTGACAGGGCGCGACTATATCAAGCGACTGATCGGCCTGCCGGGTGATCGTATCCAGATTCGTGGAGGCCAAATCATCCTCAACGACACTCCTGTGCCGCAGCAACCCGACGGTGTGTTCACCGAAGTTGCTGAACCGCAGGGCCCACAAGGCCTGCGCCCGCGCTGTTCCAACGGTCCCGTCGGGATCGGCGGTGTTTGCGAAAAGAACCGCCTGATTGAGACCTTGCCAAATGGCGTTTCCTACGACGTGCTGAACATCGGCAATCAGGGCTCCGACAATACCGGGGTCTATACCGTACCCGAGGGCCATTATTTCTTCATGGGCGACAACCGCGACAACTCGGCCGACAGCCGCTTGCCGCAATCCGCCGGTGGCGTGGGCTATGTTCCTTACGAAAACCTGATCGGTCGCGCCGACCGGATCATGTTCTCCTCCGCTGGCCGGTCCATGCTGTTCTTCTGGACATGGCGCGGTGACCGCTTCTTCAAGGCGGTCAATTGAAGCTATCGGCTGAGATAAAGGCGTTCCAGCAACGCTTGGGGTATGAGTTTTCCGACCCTGAACTGCTGGTGCGTGCGCTGACCCACGGCTCAGTGTCCTCTGCAACGCGCCCCGACAATCAGCGTCTTGAATTTCTGGGCGACCGCGTCCTGGGCCTCGTCATGGCCACTGCTTTGCTTGAGGCCGACAAGAAAGCTTCCGAAGGCCAACTGGCCCCCCGTTTCAACGCGCTGGTGCGCAAGGAAGCCTGCGCCGATGTGGCCCGCCAGATTGATCTGGGTGCGGTGCTGAAACTGGGCCGGTCCGAAATGCTGTCCGGAGGTCGTCGCAAGCAGGCCTTGCTGGGCGACGCGATGGAGGCGGTCATCGCGGCCATCTACCGCGACGCAGGATTCGAGGCTGCCCGAGACGTGATCCTCGCCCTCTGGGGCGATCGCATCCACAAGGTCGAGGCCGACGCCCGCGATGCAAAAACCGCCCTGCAGGAATGGGCACAGGCCCGCGGCCAGAAACCACCCAGCTATGTCGAGGTCAAACGCACCGGCCCTGACCATGCCCCGATCTTCACGATCGCCGCTCGTCTGCAAAATGGTACCGAAGCTCAGGCCACCGCAGGCTCCAAGCGACAGGCCGAACAGGCAGCGGCAAAGGCTCTGTTGGAACAGTTGTCTTGATCCGTTTTGCGGCCAGATCATGAAGATCAGACCCGCCCAAAAAACCGACGCCGCCAGCCTTGCGGCCCTGTCGATTGAGGTCTGGATCGGAACCTATCTAAAGCGAGGTGTGAACGCCTTCTTTGCCGAGTTCGCTCTGTCCGAGTTCACGACCGCCCGGTTCGAAGCCATATTGGAGGACGGCCAAGACCTTTTGATGGTCTCTGAAAACGAAGAGGGGATCGACGGCTATATTCGGCTTGCAGAAAATCGCATCGCACCCGTGGACGGGCTTTCTGACCTAGAAATCGTAACGTTCTACGTCCAGCCCCGCCATCATGGTAAAGGCATCGGCTCAGCGCTGCTGGACGTCGCGGTCGACTACATGCATGAAAAAGGGCGCCCGTCGATTTGGCTGACAACCAATTCCGAGAACACGCCCGCAATCGACTTCTATCTAGCCAAAGGGTTCCGGCAGGTCGGAGTCACAGATTTTCGGATCGGGGACCAAGCCTATCCGAACCAAGTTCTGGCGTTGAACACTACAACCTGATCGCGCGATCAAGCCCGGCCAATGCCGGCACCGGCCGACCGGGCAGCGTCGCCCTATGGGCCGCAGACTGGCCTTCGCTCACAGATATCCGCGATGCGACAAATCCCTCTGGCCCGTCCGCGCATTCTGCTATAGGGGTGCGCACTTGCAAACAGGATCGCAGGACACATGAGCACACGCGCCGGATTTATCGCCCTGATCGGAGAGCCCAACGCAGGCAAATCCACCCTTCTGAACCGCATGGTCGGAGCCAAGGTCTCGATCGTGACGCATAAGGTGCAAACCACCCGTGCTCGTATCCGTGGCGTGGCGATGGAGGGCGATGCGCAACTGGTCTTTGTGGACACGCCGGGCCTCTTCAAACCGCGCCGCCGTCTGGACCGTGCCATGGTAGCCGCCGCTTGGGGCGGGGCTGCAGATGCGGATGTGGTCGTGCTGATGATCGAGGCGCATCGCGGTATCACCGAAGGTGTCGAACGCATCCTCGAAGGCCTGGAAGAGATCGGACAGGGCCGCACCATCGCACTTGCGATCAACAAGATCGACAAGGTGCCCTCGGAAAAGCTGCTGGCGCTGACCAGTGACCTGAATGCGCGTTATCCCTTTGCCGAGACCTTCATGATCTCGGCCGAAAAAGGCCATGGTGTCGACGACCTGCGCAAATGGCTCGCCTCGGAACTGCCCGAAGGACCGTGGCTCTACCCCGAAGATCAGATCGCCGATCTGCCCCTGCGCATGATCGCCGCCGAGATGACCCGCGAGAAACTGACACTGCGCCTGCATCAGGAACTGCCCTATCAGCTGACCGTCGAGACCGAGAACTGGGAAGAGCGCAAAGACGGCTCCGCTAAGATCGATCAGGTCATCTATGTCATGCGCGATGGCCACAAAGGGATTGTGCTGGGCAAACGTGGTGAGACCATAAAGGCCGTCAGTCAGGCGGCGCGTGCCGAGCTGGAAGAGTTTTTGGACCGCAAGATTCACCTGTTCTTGCAGGTGAAAGTCCGGCCAAACTGGCTGGAGGAGTCCGAGCGCTACTCGGAAATGGGTCTGGATTTCAAAGACGGCAACGCATGACCCGGGCCAAGAATTTTCGTCGAAAATTCTCAACCCCTACGGAAAGGTCAGAACCATGACCCGGCTGACGGCTGAATTCTGGGTGCATGCCTATCTGGCGCGGCTGCGGTTTCAGGAAATACCGGCTTTTGTTGTGGCGCATGGGGATGACACCGCTGGGGCGGTGCTTATCAAACTCAACACACTCAACGGGCGGGCCGCAGCCTTTCAGCGCAGTTTTGATCTGATGAGCGGCGAGCGCAAATGGGTGGAGCTCTCATCCGGCGAAGAGGCAGACGTAGATGCCGCCATCACCCGCCAACGCAGTTTTGACCCCGACCTTTGGGTGATCGAGGTGGAAGACCGCCAAGGCAGGCACCTGCTGGGTGAAGAAGGTCTGGACTAACCCGCGCCAAATGATCTTGGACGTACGGCGCAAAGCGACTATTTTGCTTTGCAACCGGCTGAATGAAACGGCCCAATCTTCCGGGGGCCGCAGGAACAGGAGGGGGTTGAGTGGCTGAAACGCTTGCCCAGAAACTGGAAAACTCAAATCTCGGTCACTGGATGCAGCGGTTCGAGGGGTTCATGGTCTTCATCGGCGTCGTTGGCCCCTTCGCCACGCTTCCACAACTGATCAAGCTTTATTTCACCCACTCCGAACACGCGACCGGACAGTCGCTGCTGTCCTGGTCTCTGTATGCCGGGCTGTCGTTTTTGTGGTTCGCCTATGGGCTGGTGGTGGGCAAGTTGCCCATCTATGTGGGCAACGGTATCTCAATGGTGCTGAACCTGCTGATGGTTATCGGCATTCTGATTCACGCAGGTATGACGTTCTAGGGCGCGCGATCAGCCTGCATCGCTGAAATAGACAAAGCTCATCTTGTTGCCATCAGGATCGCGCGCATAAGCGCCATAGAAGTTCGGGCCATATTGAGGTCGATCTCCGGGATCACCTTCATTTGTTCCGCCATTGGCAAGAGCCTCCGCATGCACCTCGCGCACTTCCGCTTCGCTTTCGCAGAGCAAGCCAACCATGTTGCCGTTTCCAACCGTCGCGGCCTCTTTGTCAAAGGGCGTCGCGACCCACATGGACCCACCGCCCCGCAGCTCGTAACAAACAGCGTGGGGCATATATTCAGCAATAACCTTGCCGCCGATTTTGGGCACAACCGCATCGTAAAAGCTTCGCGCTTTGACGACATCATTTGAACCGATCATGACATAGTTAAGTGACATTTCTTAAATTCCTCCGTGCAGAACATAAAGTGAACACTATTGCGTGAACAGATGTCACGCAACGTGTTTTTGGTGTTCCACAGGGTCAACCTGACGCGTTTCCACCTTGAACCTGCAACGGCCATAAGATTTCCTGCGTATATATCTGGTGACCTGACGAGGCCAAACTTGGACTGGCGTGATCACGGCATTCTTCTGACCTCTCGCCGTCATGGTGAGACAGCGGCGATCATCGAGGTCTTTACCGAAGCCCATGGTCGACATGCAGGTGTTGTGCGCGGAGGCACCAGCCGCAAGATCGCCCCGATCCTGCAACCCGGCGCGCAACTGGACGTGCTTTGGCGCGCGCGGCTCGAAGAACATCTTGGCACCTTTCAGGTCGAACCCCTGCGTTCGCGCGCTGCAGCGGCGTTTTCAGGGCGGATGGCGCTGGCCGGATTAAATGCGGTGGTGGCGCTGCTGTCCTTTTGCCTGCCCGAACGCGAGCCTCATCCGGCGATCTATCAGCAAACAGAACAGTTGATGGACCTGCTGGGTCAGGATGAGGTCTGGCCACTGGCCTATCTGCGCTGGGAACTGGCGCTGCTGGAAGAGCTGGGCTTTGGCTTGGATCTTTCGGCCTGCGCAGTGACAGGGGCGACCGAGGGGTTGGTCTATGTCTCTCCGAAAACCGGCCGCGCGGTCAGTGCGGCGGGGGCAGGGGACTGGGCCGATAAGCTGCTGCCTTTGCCCCCCTGCCTGCGCGGCGAAGGCGCGGCTCCGGATACCGAGATTGCTGAAGCCTTGCGCACGACCGGGTATTTTCTGGAAAACCATCTGGCTCCGTCGCTGGGTCATACGCCGTTGCCGGACGCACGCGCGCGATTTGTGGCGCAGTTTACTCGGCGGCTTTGAACACCATCTCGTGCCCGTCTTCATTGCGCAGGATCAGCACATCGCCGGACACCTCGGACTGGGTCATCGCCATCAGTGCGGCGAAATAAAACCCCTCGGCTTCAAGCCCGGCGCAAGCCGCGCGGGTGGCGGCAAGATCGGTGATCTCAAACCACGGGTAGGGTGCATTCAGTGTACCTGAATAGGTGTTGCACGGGGCATTGCCCTCAATCCGACCCTCTTCGGGGAATCGCAAAAGGGCGCTGGCCTCAAAAGACTGCCCGTCGATCTCTTGCAAAGCCCATGTCTGATCCGCTGCGCCATAGGCGGCGACAGTCTCATCCTTGTCGCATTGGAACAGGGTTAAAAGGGGCAGGAACAAGGCCATACGTAACATCGCAATATCCTGTCAGTAGGGGTTCACACCGCTGATTAATTCTTCGCGCACTTCAAGGCGGGGGCGCCAGTTGTATTTGGTGTCCTCGCGCACCTGATCCCAATAAAGCACCCCGCTGTTGCGCCACGGGTCAAGGATGATGCCTTCATACATTGAATCTCCCTTAGCGCTGATCAGAGCCGAATGGTGGATGATCCGGAACGCAGTTGGAGGCGACGTGGCCCAGTGCAAATCCAGAGTGCGAAAGTTCTCTTGCTTCAAACGCGTGGTCATGGCCTGCGCCCAATCATTGCACAGACCTTTTTCGCGAAATCCGTTGATGACCTTTGCGTTGTGGACGATGGCCGAATCGGTGACGTTCCAGTCCTGTTTCAGTTGATTGGAATAGGCATAAGATATCTCGGCTGCACGCCGCGCCTCGGCAGGGTCAACCTTGGGGTCAAGCTGCTGGATCGCTTGTGCCAACTGGTCCACATCATCGGGCCCGGTGTTTGGTGCCATGGCGCATCCGGCAAGGGCCATGCAGGTGGCCAAAACTGCGATGATGATCTTCACGCTCGATTCTCCTCTGGCCAGCTTGGGCGCTGGGTTTGGTTGACGCCCTTTACCCGATTTCTGCGCTCGATCCGAGGGGGAAGATTCGCCCATTAAGCCCTGAAACCGAGTTGTACAACTCGGAAGAAATAGGCCTGAAGGTCCGTACAACACGGAAGAAAAAGAAAACCCGGCGCAAGGCCGGGTTCAGTTGGGGAAACCGCGTCGCTTCGGGCGTCAGCCCAGCAATCGACGCGCGATGACTTGCGCCTGTATTTCTGCGGCGCCTTCAAAGATATTTAGGATGCGCGCGTCACAAAGCACGCGGCTAATTTTGTATTCCAGAGCGAAGCCGTTACCGCCATGAATTTGCAAGCCGTTATCCGCCGCCGCCCAAGCAACCCGTGCGCCCAGCAGCTTGGCCATCCCGGCCTCAAGGTCGCAACGTTGACCGTGATCTTTTTCCCAAGCAGAATAATAAGTTAGCTGTCGCGCGATCATGATCTCGACCGCCATCATCGCCAGCTTGCCCGAGACGCGAGGGAAATTGATCAGAGATTTGCCGAACTGCTTGCGGTCTTGTGCATATTGCATGGCAATGTCCAAAGCACTCTGCGCTACGCCGATGGCGCGGGCAGCCGTTTGGATGCGGGCAGACTCGAAGGTTTCCATTAACTGCTTGAAACCTTTGCCTTCTTCGCCGCCCAGCAGGTTTTCGCCCTTCACTTCGAAGCCGTCAAATCCCAGCTCGTATTCCTTCATGCCACGATAACCCAACACCTCAATCTCACCACCAGTCATGCCGGGCGTGGGGAAGGGGTTCTCGTCGGTTCCAGGTGTCTTTTCGGCCAGGAACATGGACAGCCCACGATGATCGGTACTGTCGGGATTAGTCCGCGCCAACAAGGTCATCACATGGGTGCGCGCCGCGTGTGTGATCCATGTTTTATTTCCTGTTATCTTATAGTTACCATCTTCACCCTTGACGGCCCGCGTGCGCAGGCTGCCCAAATCCGATCCGGTATTGGGTTCAGTGAAAACAGCGGTTGGCAGGATCTCGGCGCTGGCCAGTTTTGGCAGCCAGTTGGCCTTTTGTTCATCCGTACCGCCCGCGATGATCAGTTCTGCGGCGATTTCGGACCGTGTGCCCAGAGAACCCACACCGATGTACCCGCGCGAAAGCTCTTCCGAGACCACACACATTGAGGCTTTGGATAGGCCGAACCCGCCGAATTCTTCGGGGATGGTCAGACCGAACACGCCCATCTCGGCCAGTTCCGCGATAATCTCGATTGGGATCAGTTCGTCCTTCAGGTGCCATTCATGGGCATTAGGCTCAACCTTTTCAACGGCATAGCGGCGAAACTGGTCTCGGATCATCTCCAGTTCTTCGTCCAGACCAGACGCACCAAACATAGTGGCACCGGACTGGTCCTGCATCAACTCAACCAGACGCGTGCGCGCGGCCTGAAAGTTGGCTTGCGCCATCAGTGTCTGCACTTCGCTGCATTGGAATCCCGACAGAGCATCCCAGCCAAGGCCAAGATCCTGCAAACGTACAACCTCGCCCTGGTTCATCGGAATACCACCGGCGATCTGATGCAAGTATTCCCCAAAGGCGATCTGATGCAACAGCTGCTCCATCTCGCCGAATTTACCCTCGGCCTGAAGCGCCTCGGCCCAGCGCTGCATCTGCTGCAGCGACTGGTGGTATGTGGCCAGCCAAGCCAGCCCATGGGCGGCTGTCTGATTGGCCTCGATCAGTGCGCCCGATATGCGACCTTCGCTTGTCACCTGCGCGCGAACCGATTCGACCGCCTTATCGAACACCGCTTGAACGCCGGGCAGGGCTGCTGCGCTGAGTGTTAGAAGATCGGGCAAAACCGCTGGCTGCGTCATGTTCGTCACATCCTGTCCGTCATGGGCCATGAATCACGTCCTCTGCTGGGTTGTCTGGTCATATCATGCTGCACGTGCAGCGCAACAAAAATACGCAAATCATCCATAAAAAGTTCAAAAATTGCTTAGTGACTTTTGCAGTGCAGAAATTTTTTGGACTGGTATGAAGGGTCGATGGGACTGTTTTCACTTATGTCGCCGCAGGATTTCTGTCTGGCTTTGGTCGTTGCCTTCGTCGCGGGCTGGGTCAAAGGCATGGTCGGTTTTGCCATGCCAATGGTGCTTGTTTCTGGTCTTAGCATGATGCTGCCGCCTGAGCTGGCGCTGGCAGGTCTAATCTTGCCCACGCTGGTGACCAATGGGGTGCAGGCCTTGCGGGAAGGTTTACCTGCGGCGGCGGCGTCAGTTCGAAAGTTCAAGGTATTTCTGAGCGTTGGACTGGTCTGTCTATTGGCCAGCGCGCAGCTGATCAACATCTTGTCGCCCAAGGCATTTCTGCTGATCTTAGGCGCACCAGTTTCGTTCTTCGCTCTGATGCAACTACTGGGGCTGAAACTGACGCTGCAAGCGCCCTCAATGCGGGTTGAGGCTATGGTGGGTGCGGTGGCCGGTGCTGTCGGCGGCATCTCGGGCGTGTGGGGACCACCAACCGTGGCCTATCTGACAGCCTTGAATACACCGAAGAAGGATCAGATGCGGGTACAGGGCGTGATATACGGTCTGGGCGCCGTGGCGCTTATTGTGGCGCATCTGGGTTCGGGTATTCTAAGGACTGACACAGCGGTGTTCTCAGCGCTGCTGATTATCCCTGCCTTGGTGGGAATGCGCGGGGGTCAGTTTCTGCAGGATCGTATCGATCAGGCACAGTTCCGCAAACTCACTCTGCTTGTACTGCTGATTGCAGGGCTGAACCTGCTGCGCAGGGGTCTTTTGGGTTAATTGCGTCTTTCAGCAAATCGAAAGGCGAAATAGAGGCCCAACATTAGGAAAAAAAGACCTGAGATATCACCGATCAGATAGGCGATATACTCGGCCGTTGCGCTGCCGAAGGCCATGTTGGTGAGAACGGACACCAATACCGATGTGATGATTCCAACGCCCATCACGCACAGCCAGCATGGCTTCCGATCGACGCGCGGAAACAAATCCCAGCCCAACGCCTTGCAGACATAAAAAACCGCTGGAACTGTGGTGACCGCGATAGTGATCGCCAGCAATCTGCTGGGCAGAAGAACATCCCAACCGCCCACAAGGGCAAAGACGATGGCAACGCCGGGCAACAGTGCGAATATCGCCCTCCATCCCAATAACCAAGCCGACAGAACCCGCACGCCGTGCGGCAGGAACAATAAGCTGGCATAGCTGGGGTATGCGGGAAAAAACACGTTCTGAAGCGGCATCAGCACCTGGAATGTTAGGAACGATGCAGCGACATAGGCCAAAGAGGCATAGAATGTTTCAGAGGCCCATCTGCGCACGAGGTCAGCCGATTACAGATCTGGGGTGGCGATCACCTGGGCGCATGAACCAGATACCGTCCGCGATTGGCGCTACCGCTTTGCGACAGATAACCCTTTTGAACCAGAGATTTCAGCGCGCGGAAAAATGTCGGGCGAGATACGCTTTTGACCAGCGTGTGTTCGATCAGACCAAAGGTGCGTACTTCGCGATCATCTTTCGACAGTTCTTCGGCGGCATAATAGATGTCGCGTTCGACCGGTGAGAGTTCTTCCAGCCCAAGAGTGCGCTCCATGCTTTGCATCAGTTTGCGCAGTTCGGTGAGTTTTGAGATTTCAGTCATTACTTGCCTATAGTTTCCGTGACGGACCGAGGCAGTTCGAAAGGCTGACCTTTTGAACACATCACGCCGACACCCATCCCCGTGTAGAAATAATCATTACCTTGTTGAACGGCCCGAGACATGATGTGAGTAAGATAGCCCGGATCGCCCGATGTTCAAATTTAACAGAAGCCGCTGCCAAAGGACGCCGGGCTTCGAAGCGTCTTGGGTAAATTGCGATAGCGCATGTTGCACGTTATCGCAATGAACTTGTCTGTGTGCAAACAAGGTGCCGAAGCGTAAGCTTTGGTGGGTCAGGGGCCATGATGGCCCCTAAATTCGATCAACCGATCGCGACAGCTTTGATGTCTTCGTCGATGAAGGGCAGGTACTGCTCGAAGTTTTCCGCGAACATGTGCACCAGCTTTTCCGCCTGTTTGTCGAACGCTTCCTGATCGTCCCAGGTGCGGCGCGGATCCAGCAAGACCTCGGGCACACCAGGGACAGAGACCGGCACATCGAAGCCGAAATTGGCGTCCTTGCGGAATTCCGCATCAGTCAGTGATCCTTCCAGCGCAGCCGTCAGCAGCGCGCGGGTGGCCTTGATTGGCATGCGGCTGCCCACGCCGTAGGCACCTCCAGTCCAGCCGGTGTTGACCAACCAGCAGGTCGCGCCATGCTGAGCAATCTTATCGCGTAGAAGGTTGCCATAAGCCTCGGGGCGGCGTGGCATAAAGGGCGCGCCAAAGCAGGTCGAGAAGGTGGGCTGCGGTTCGGTCACGCCACGTTCGGTCCCGGCGACCTTCGAGGTAAAGCCGGAAAGGAAGTGATACATCGCCTGCGCAGGCGTCAACCGAGCGATCGGAGGCAAAACGCCGAACGCATCGCAGGTCAACATGATGATGTTCTTAGGATGCCCGCCCAATGCAGTTTTCGACGCGTTGGAGATGTATTCCAACGGGTAGGCGCAGCGCATATTCGCAGTCAGAGAGTCGTCGTTGAAATCCAGCTCTTTGGTCTCGGGATCAAAAACCATGTTCTCGATCACAGTGCCAAATTTCGAGGTGGTGGCGTAGATTTCTGGCTCGGCTTCGGCATTCAGGTTGATGGTCTTGGCATAGCAACCACCTTCAAAGTTGAAGGTGCCTCGATCCGACCAACCGTGTTCGTCATCACCGATCAAGGTGCGCGACGGGTCGGCAGACAGGGTGGTCTTGCCGGTGCCGGACAGGCCGAAGAATACGGCGGTGTCGACCGGGTTGCCAACCGCGTGGTTAGCCGAGCAGTGCATCGGCATCACGCCTTTTTCGGGCAGCATATAGTTCAGCAGGGTGAAGACGGACTTCTTGTTCTCGCCGGCGTATTCGGTGCCGCCGATCAGGATCAGCTTGCGATCAAAGTTCAGTGCAATCACCGTTTCGCTGCGGCAGCCATGCTTTTTGGGGTCCGCCTGGAAGCTGGGACAGTTGATGATGGTAAAGTCAGCCGTGAAATCATCCAGATCCTCACGATCCGGACGGCGCAGCAGGTGGCGGATGAACAGGTTGTGCCACGCCAGCTCGGTTACCATGCGCACATTGATCGAGTAGCTGGGATCAGCCCCGCCCACGAGGTCCTGAACGAAGTAGTCGCGGCCTTTCATATGGGTCAGCATATCTTCATAGAGCGCGTCAAAACCTTCAGGGCTCATGGCGGCGTTGTTTTCCCACCAGATGCTGTCGGCAACACTGTCTGTCTTGACGACATGCTTGTCCTTGGGCGAGCGGCCAGTGAATTTGCCGGTGGTGACCAGAAAGGCGCCGCCATTGCCAAGGGTGCCTTCGCCGCGCTTCAGCGCTTCTTCGATCAGCGCCGGTTCCATGAAGTTGTAATAGACATTGCCCAGACCCTCGATGCCCTGATCTTCGAGGCAGAATTGCGGGTTAACCCGTCCAGATGTCATGTGTGTCTTCTCCTGTGGCGGCGCGAGGGCCTTGGGCCGGGTGCACCATTGGGGCGGATACCGGAAAGAGCCGGCGGTCAAGCGCCTCTTATCACGGTATTTTGGGACATGAACAGGAGGGTTGGGGGTAGTTAGCGCAACCAAGTTGAGGTTTAGCGCCATCACGATTTGTCTGCCGTAAATCAAGGCAGCTATTTGGGCGCAGCAAGGCAAATTTGCCGCATACCTGCCGCAAGAATGGCACGATTCGAGGTTACGAGTTGATTCGGTGGCTCAAAACCGCCAACAATGCCTTACAAAAAAGCGTATTATTGCGCGAGTGAGCAGGAATAGGGGTGAACCCGATGTCAAAGATTGCACTGGTGGACGACGACAGAAATATCCTGACGTCCGTGTCCATGACACTCGAAGCCGAAGGGTTTGAGGTCGAAACATACAACGATGGTCAGGCTGCGCTGGACGCTTTCAACAAAAAGCTGCCAGACATGGCCGTACTGGATATCAAGATGCCGCGGATGGACGGCATGGATCTTCTGCAAAGGCTGCGGCAGAAAACCCAGATGCCCGTGATTTTTCTGACCTCCAAAGATGACGAGATTGACGAGGTTCTGGGTCTGCGCATGGGTGCAGATGACTACGTCAAAAAACCATTCTCTCAGCGGCTGCTGGTCGAACGGATTCGCGCCTTGTTGCGCCGTCAGGAAGCGGTCGATGGCGATGTGACCAACGCGGCCTCGGGCGATACAAAAGTGATGGAGCGGGGCGAGCTGCGGATGGACCCGCTGCGCCACGCAGTCAGCTGGAAAGGCAATGATGTCTCGCTGACAGTTACCGAGTTTCTGCTGCTGCAGGCCTTGGCGCAACGTCCGGGCTTTGTCAAAAGCCGCGATCAGCTGATGGATGTGGCTTATGATGATCAAGTCTACGTGGATGACCGCACCATTGACAGTCATATCAAGCGACTGCGTAAGAAGATGCGCGCAGCCGATCCCGAGTTTTCGGCGATAGAAACGCTGTACGGTATCGGGTATCGTTATAACGAAGAATAGGCGCGGCCGTTTTATCAAGCCGAAGGGGTCTCGTGCGCGATACTGAACAAGCCAACCAAGTGCACGACGCAGACGTCGTTCTTGGGGATGACTGGGTCATCCCCCAAGACCCTGATGCTGCCGAGCTACAGGCCAAGCGTTCGCGACGAAACCTGTTTTCTATGCGCTATTCGCCCCTGGCGCGCAGGATCATCACCTTCAACCTCATTGCCCTTGTCATTTTGGTGGCAGGGCTGCTGTATCTGGACGACACGCGAAAAGAACGGGTTCAACAAACCGCGCAGAACCTGGTCGGTGATGCGCAACTTGTCAGCAACGTTTTTGAAACCCAGCTGCGTCAACCCTCTGCCAATGGTGCAGGCACATTGGATGTCCGTGATACGCTAGCGGGTCTCAGCTTGCCCGAAGGCGGCGAGGTTTTTGTTTATGACGGCACGGGCACTCTGATCGGTTGGACACGCGGGGCGTCCATGGCCGACAAATTGCCCAGCCTTTTGCATCAGGACGCCGACAGCGCCACTGGAAGCACTTTGATCAGCGACGCATTGAATGCGGTTTGGAATGGTGTGTCTGCGGTCTTTAGCGGTTCTTCCGAAAGCGAGGCTCCGACGCTGGCGCAACGGGTGCAGGAAATGATCCCGCAGGCGCTGAACGGCGGATTGCAAGTACAGGCCGTGCACGACGATAAAGGCAAGACGGTGATTGTCGCCGTGGCCCCGATCCTATTGGACGATACGCCTGTGGGTGCCGTTGCTATGGCGGGCCCGGCGGGCGAGATCGATGCGCTGGCCCGCAAGGAGCAAGAGCGGATCCTGCAGATGTTTGTGGTAGCACTGCTGGTCTCGATCGGTCTGAGCCTCGTTTTGGCCTCAACGATTGCCAATCCTCTTGCTGATCTGGCCGCCGCTGCCGAGATGGGCAAGGACCGCGGAGCCGGCGTGAACCCCGGACGTATCCGCATCCCGGATCTCAGTGCGCGCCCGGATGAAATCGGCCGTCTGAGCCAGGCTTTGCGCGGGATGGTCACGGCGCTTTATAACCGCATTGACGCGAACGAACAATTTGCGGCCGATGTCGCGCATGAGATCAAGAACCCACTGGCGAGCCTGCAATCCGCCGTGGGCACCATGCGTATGGTCAAACGCGATGATCAGCGCGAAAAGCTATTGGGCGTGATTGAGCATGATGTGCGGCGATTGGATCGACTGGTCAGCGATATCTCGAACGCATCGCGGCTGGACGCGGAGTTGGTGAAAGAAGAAGAGCAGCCCTTTGACCTGCTCAATCTGCTTGGCAATATCAGTCAGTTTCTGGGTGAAGATGCCCGTTCGAAAGGCATCGAATATATCACAGACCTTCCCTCGGACCCCATCGTGGTCAACGGGCTCGAGGCGCGTCTGGCGCAGGTCTTTGTCAACCTGATCACCAATGCGATTTCGTTCTGCGAGGACAAAGACGCCATCCGGGTCTGGGTCCGCCGTCGTGACAACCGCGTGCTCGTGGTGGTTGAAGACACCGGTCCCGGCATTCCTGATCAGGCGCTGACCAAGATCTTCAAGCGTTTCTATTCCGAACGCCCCGAAGAGCATTTCGGCAACAATTCGGGCCTTGGATTGGCGATTTCGAAACAAATCGTCGAGGCGCATGGTGGTGTGATCTGGGCAGAAAATATCCGTCCAACCGAGGCCGATATCACCTCGGACCCGCTAGGTGCGCGGTTTGTTGTCGGGCTTCCCGTCTAGGTTATGAGGACCACCCCACTTTCTGAGATAGCGGATCAAGGGTCGGCCTGCATTCATGGGACCTGTATTGCGGTTCAGGAAAAGGGCTTATTGATCATTGGTGCCTCGGGTACGGGCAAATCTTCTTTGGCGCTACAGATGATGGCGCTTGGGGCGCAGCTTGTCGCTGATGACCGGGTCGAATTGACCGGACAGGCCGATCACGTGATGGCAGCTGGACTTCCGCAGATCCGCGGCCTGATTGAAGCGCGCGGCATCGGGTTACTGCGAGCTGAAGCCGCGAGGCCGGTTCGATTGGCATTTGTTGTGGATATGGACCAAGCCGAGCCTGCGCGGCTGCCTGAACCCACTGAAATTCTTGTGCTGAAGCAAACTGTTCCCTTGCTTCGGGGGGCTGGCGTGCCCAATTTGGCTGCAGGACTTATTCAACTTGTGAAAATGGGGCGCGTAGCCCCGGAATGGCCGAATACATGACAGCACAACAGCGCGTCGTTCTGATAACAGGTCCTTCCGGTGCAGGGCGATCGACCGCAATTCATGTGCTTGAAGATCTGGGGTTCGAGGCGATTGACAACCTGCCGATGGGGTTGTTGGCTCGCCTCGTCGACAATTCGGAGCCTGCGCGCCCAATGGCTTTGGGTATCGACGCGCGCAATCGCGATTTTTCAACCACCGGGTTTATCGAACTTGCCGCCAAACTGGGCCGGATGGAGAATGTCGACCTGACAATCCTCTATCTGGATTGCAGTGACGAGGTGCTGCTGCGTCGCTTCTCGGAGACCCGCCGCCGTCACCCGGTTGCGACTGATGCCAGCCCAGAAACCGGCATTTGTCAGGAAAAGGAACTGTTAGCCCCAATTCGCGAGTTTGCCGACACGCTGATCGACACCAGCGCGTTGAATGTGCATCAGCTGCGGGAAGAGGTCGAACGCTGGTTCGCCCCAAAGGGCGGGCGGCATCTGGCGGTGTCGATCGAATCCTTCTCGTACAAGCGGGGCTTGCCGCGCGGTTTGGACATGGTGTTCGATTGCCGGTTTCTGGCCAATCCATACTGGCGGCCTGAACTGCGGGATGCGGATGGTCGAAACTCGGATGTGGCGGCCTATGTTCAATCAGATGCAAACTATGGCGTCTTCTTTGACCGGGTGGTCGACCTGCTGATCGAACTGCTTCCGGCCTTCCGTGAGGAAGGCAAAGCGCACCTTTCAGTTGCATTTGGGTGCACCGGAGGGCAGCACCGCTCGGTCGCGGTGGCTGAAGCAGTTGCAAAGGCCCTTGCAGAAGGGGGGCAGCAGGTGGCAATTAGGCATCGCGAAATGGAACGACGCGCGTTGAATGTGAGGCCGGAGTGATCGGGATCGTTATTGTTGCACATGGTGGGTTGGCTCAGGAGTATCTTGCGGCCACGCAGCATGTGGTTGGAAAGCAACCCGGACTGGTGGCCATCCCGATAGAAGCCGACCATGATCGCGAAGCGAAACAAGTTGAAATCTGCCGCGCGGCGGACGAGGTCGATATGGGCGATGGCGTCGTTGTGGTGACCGATCTGTTCGGCGGCAGCCCCTCGAATCTGAGCCTGCGCGCATGTGCGCCACAAGACCGGCGAATCCTTTACGGGGCCAACCTTCCCATGCTGATCAAACTGGCCAAAAGTCGCCACTTGCCACTGGCCGAGGCCGTACGTTTGGCTTTGGAAGCTGGACGAAAGTACATCAATGCGCAAAATGTGACATTGGATTGACACCGGATAGATTCATATGACGACCAAGAGTTTGAAAATTATCAATGAAAAGGGCCTTCACGCCCGCGCTTCTGCCAAGCTGGTCGAGGTGGTCGAGGGCTTTGATGCGCGCGCCGAGGTGTCACGAGACGGGCTTTCTGCCTCGGGCGACAGTATCATGGGCCTTTTGATGTTGGCAGCGTCGCGCGGAAGCACTATTGACGTCGAGACGTCCGGCCCGGATGCTGAGGCGTTGGCAGAGGCTTTGGAAACATTGGTGAACGATAAGTTCGGCGAAGGGTTCTGACAGCCACGACACCAAGGACGGAAAGACAAGGCAATTGGCGGAAACCACGCACGATACCAAGACAGGTCCTGTAGTGGATCACGACACCGATCAGGGTGAAATCTACGACCGCAGAACCCTGACCTACGCCAACTCGTTTGACGATGCCTGGACGTCTACGGCCATTCGCGCCATCGAATGGTGCACAGGCAAGCTGACCATCTTGCGCATGGTCAACAAGTTCGAGAAGCAGAACGAACGCTATCGAGGTCAGAAGTTCTGGGGCGGCGCGCTCAAGACCATGGGTATCGAGCTGACAACCCCAGCCGAACAGATCGCCCGCATTCCAAAAGAAGGCCCCGTAGTGGTCGTCGCGAACCATCCGCACGGCATGGTTGATGGCATGATCTTCGCTGAACTCATCGGCCGGGTCCGCAGTGACTATCGCATCCTGACCCGCTCAGTCCTGACCGGGTTGGATGAAGCTGCGACCTCATTCATGATCCCGGTGCCGTTCCCACATGATCCTGAAGCGCAGGCCAAGATGCTTGAGATGCGCAGCAAGACGATGAAGCATCTGGCAGATGGGGGTGTTGTCGCGTTATTCCCGTCAGGTGTTGTGATGTCTTCGGATGATTGGTTCGGACCAGCCATCGAGCGGGAGTGGAATGTCTTCACCGCGAAGATGATCCGTAGGTCGGGTGCCAAGGTCGTGCCGATCTTCTTCCCTGGCAGCAACTCGCGCTGGTATCAAATTGCCAACCGGATATCGCCTATCCTGCGCCAGGGCCTACTGCTGCACGAAATCGTCCGATCCTGCAACAGGCCCCAGTCGCCGGTGATCGGTGACCCGATTTCGGATAAAGACATGGACCTGCTGGAACGCGACCCCCGCGGTTTCATGGCATGGCTCCGTGATCACACCATGGCGCTGGGCAAGACGCTCAAATCCTGATCCGCCCCTTCATCTGGCCAAAAATATCTCGGGAGTGAATTGAGCCATAGGCTCAAGAGAGGGCTGGCCCTCTCAGATTCTACCGTGTGGGTACCGGAACCTCGCCTCGATAATCATAAAACCCGCGTTCGGTTTTGCGTCCCAGCCATCCGGCTTCGACATATTTCGTCAACAGCGGGCAGGGACGATACTTGGTGTCTGCCAGTCCGTCATGTAACACGTTCATGATCGCCAAACAGGTATCCAAGCCGATGAAATCCGCTAGTTCCAATGGGCCCATAGGGTGGTTTGCGCCCAGTTTCATCGATTGGTCAATGGACTGCACATTCCCGACACCTTCATACAATGTGTAAACCGCCTCATTGATCATGGGCATCAGAATGCGATTCACGATAAAGGCCGGAAAATCTTCGGCGCTGGCTGAGGTTTTGCCAAGCCGGTCCACTACGGCTTTACAGGAGTTAAAGGTTGCTTCATCGGTGGCGATGCCCCGGATCAACTCGACGAGCTGCATCACAGGGACCGGGTTCATGAAGTGGAATCCCATGAAACGTTCGGGCCGGTCGGTGCGGCTGGCCAGCCGGGTAATTGAGATCGACGAAGTGTTCGATGTCAGGATCGTATGTGGCTGTAGGTGCGGCAACAGGTCTTCAAAGATTGCCTGTTTCACCGTTTCCCGCTCGGTCGCGGCTTCGATTACAAGATCGGTCTGCCCCAAATCCGGCAGATTCAGCGTCGTCGTGATCCGACCCAACGCGGATTTCACTGCATCATCCGAGATTTTGCCGCGCGACGCTTGACGCGCCAGGTTGGTTTCAATGGTTGCCATAGCGCTGTTTAGCGCGTCCTGGCTGACATCGTTCAGTAGAACATCATACTCTGCCAACGCCAAAACATGAGCAATCCCGTTGCCCATCTGTCCAGCGCCGATCACTCCGACTGATTTTACGTCCATTTGTTCGATGCCCTTGTTCGCAGAATATGGCGACATTATCGGCAGTTCCCTATGGGCGGCAAGGGGACGGGGACAGTCAATTTCGCTTCAAATGCGCGCATTAGGACTTTCTCAAGACTTGCGGCGGCAAAATGGCGGTTGGGTGAATATTTGGGTGAGTGTGATGAGCTATCAATCGATCAATGCGGTCCATTCCGCGGAAACAACGTGCGAATATGAAAATTCGAAACTACGTTTCAGGGGCCCCCAAAGGGCGTTGAACAACCCCTATGTTGCATGTTTGGGGGGCGAAGAGACTTTTGGCCGTTTCGTAGAAACCCCCTTTCCCAATGAGTTGGAACGTCGTTTGGATCGCCGCTGCCTCAATCTGGGCAGCCTGTTCTGCGGTGCCGAGGCGTTGACGCAGGACAAAGGGCTACTGGAGATCGCAAACCGGTCTGATATATGCGTCCTGCAGTTACCCGGCATGCTGGGGCTATCGAACCGATTCTACCGGGTGCACCCACGACGCAATGACCGTTTCGTTGCGCCGAATGCCGATCTGGTTGCGCTGTATCCCGAAGAAGATTTTACGGATGTCCATTTTGTACAGCACTTGCTGAACCGCCTGTCGGCACGCTCGGATGCCCGTATTGAACTTGTGGAACAAGAGCTGCGCAATGTCTGGATCGAAAAGCTCGGCAAGTTTCTTGCAGAAGTAGGCCCGCCCGTCCTGCTTTTGCATCTGCAAGTGGAGAGAAGCGATTTGGATTCGACACCGGGTGACGGCTTTGCAATCAACCCCGAGATGATTGAGCCTTTGAGACCCCATTGTACGGGTATTTTGTCCTTGCAGGTTCAGGTATCCGGCGTATCCGATGAGCTTGAAGACATGTTGTTTGGCACCCTGCAACAACCGATTGCCGAGCATATGATCGGCCCAGCCACACATCGCAATATCGCTGGCTCACTTGCACAAGTGATCAACGACCTGGGCGCATAAACAGCAAAGGCCCGCCGGTGGCGGGCCTTCTAAGATTTTTCGTCGAAAAATCTTTGTCTGAAATCAGCCGAGTTTTTCGGTGAGTTCCGGTACGGCCTGGAACAGGTCTGCGACCAGACCGAAGTCTGCGACCTGGAAGATAGGCGCTTCTTCGTCCTTGTTGATCGCAACGATGACCTTGGAGTCCTTCATGCCCGCCAGGTGCTGGATCGCACCCGAGATGCCGACTGCAACGTACAGGTCAGGGGCAACAACCTTACCGGTCTGACCCACCTGCCAGTCGTTCGGGGCGTAGCCCGAGTCAACTGCGGCGCGTGAGGCACCAACGGCGGCTCCCAGCTTATCGGCCAGGCCTTCGATCAGTTTGAAGTCGTCTTCCGAGCCAACACCACGGCCACCCGAAACAACAACACCAGCCGAAGTTAGTTCAGGACGGTCGCTTTCAGCAACCTTGTCCTCGACCCACGACGACAGGCCGGGGTTTTCGCCGACCGAGATGGTCTCGACCGCCGCCGAACCACCTTCGCCCGCCGCATCGAAGCTGGCGGTCCGGATGGTCACGACTTTCTTGGCGTCGTTCGATTTCACGGTCTGGATCGCGTTACCCGCATAGATCGGACGCTCGAAGGTCGTGGCATCGACCACGCCGGATGCATCCGAAATCACCATCACGTCCAGCAGAGCTGCAACGCGCGGCATCACGTTCTTGGCGTCGGTGGTGGCAGGGGCAACGATATGCTCGTACCCATCGGCCAGCCCCACGATCAGGGCTGCGGTCGATTCCGCCAGGCGATGACCCAGCGAGGCGTCTTCGGCCACCAGAACCTTGGATACGCCATCGATCTTGGCAGCGGCCTCACCAGCAGCAGCGGCAGAACCACCTGCGGCCAGAACGGTGATGTCGCCCAGCGATTTGACAGCCGCTACGGTCTTGGCGGTGGCGTCAACCGACAGCTCACCATTGTTAACCTCTGCGAGAAGAAGAACAGCCATTATACAGCCCCCGCTTCTTTGAGTTTCTCGACCAGCTCATCAACCGAGCCCACGATGATACCAGCAGCACGTGCCGGCGGCTCTTCGGTCTTGACGACTTCCAGACGCGGAGTGACGTCGACGCCATAGTCGGCGGCGGTTTTCTCATCCAGCGGCTTTTTCTTCGCTTTCATGATGTTCGGCAGCGACGCATAGCGCGGCTCGTTCAGGCGCAGGTCGACGGTCACGATGGTTGGCATTTTGACGGAGATGGTCTGCAGACCGCCGTCAACCTCACGGGTGATCTTGGCAGTGTCGCCTTCGATGTCCAGTTCGGACGCGAAAGTGCCTTGGCTCCAGCCCAGCAGGGCTGACAGCATCTGACCGGTGGCGTTCATGTCATTGTCGATCGCCTGCTTGCCCGCCAGAACGATGCCCGGCTGCTCTTCTTCGACAACTTTGGCGAGGATCTTGGCAACGGCAAGCGGTTCGATGTCCTGATGCACGTCATCCGCCGCGACAACCAGAATGGCACGGTCGGCGCCCATGGCCAGTGCGGTCCGCAGGGTTTCCTGCGACTGTTTCACACCGATCGAAACGGCAACAACCTCATCGGCCTTGCCCGCCTCTTTCAGGCGGATCGCCTCTTCCACGGCAATTTCGTCGAACGGGTTCATCGACATTTTTACATTGGCGAGATCAACGCCGCTGCCATCCGCTTTCACACGAACTTTCACGTTGTAGTCAATCACGCGCTTGACAGGCACGAGTACCTTCATTTTTGCGTATGCTCCTTACAAAAACGGCAAGCCGCGCAGCGACTCCACCAATGCTCTCGCTGGCTTAGATAGCGGGTCGTGATGTTCTGCGACAGAGCAAAATCGTCACGTCATGGTTTCGAGACGTCGCGTTTTGTCATTTTTTGGACCAGAAACGAAATTTAGTTTCCCGACGGCAGGCGCGATCACCGGTTTGCGCCGGGAATCCAGAGCACATCATCGTGCCCGCCGTTGTTGGCACAGCGCGCGGCGACAAAGAACCAATCGCTCAGGCGGTTGAGGTATTTGACAGCCACCTCATTGACCGGTTCCATGTTTGTCAGCTCAACCGCCAACCGCTCGGCCCGGCGCGAAACTGTTCTGCACACATGCAGATGCGCGGCCAAACGTGAGCCACCGGGTAGGATGAAACTGCGCAAGGGCTGGAGCGCTTCATTCATCGCGTCGATCTCGGCTTCAAGCCGGTCGATCTGAGCGGAAACGATACGCAGGGGCGGGTAGTCGGCCTCGGCATCCTTATCCATGTCGGGGCGGCAGAAATCGGCACCCAGATCAAACAGGTCATTCTGGATACGGGACAAGGCGGCTTCGACTTCTCCGACTGCTTCGGTCCGTGCCACGCCGACAAAGGAATTCAGCTCATCCACAGTGCCATAGGCCGCGACACGCCCGGAATATTTGGCAACGCGCTCACCATTGCCCAGAGCGGTTTTCCCATCATCGCCGGTGCGCGTGTAAATCTTGTTGAGAACGACCATGCCTTACCCTCCCTGCCCACGCAGATAGACGTAAAGTACGATCAGCAGCACCGCAATGAACTGAAACAGGATCCGCAGGCGCATCAGCTTGTTGCTTTTCAGCGCGGCTTCTTTGCCGGGTTTTCCAAAATTGGCAATGCCCATCACCAGCACGACGACGACCGCCGCCATGGCCAGAAGCAGTATGACCATCGTCAGGTCCATAGCTCACCGTCCGTGTTTGTTCAGTTGTTGAGCCGTCATCTAGCGTTGATAGCGGCAAAAGCGAACAGGTAATTTCGCCTCATATGTCCGAGAGGATGCGATCAATGGCCCGGGTGGGCAGAATACGGCGCAGATATCCGGCGATATAGGTGGGCGTCGTCACATAGTATCGCGGACGTGGGCGCTTGGATTCAACCGCATGCGCCAATTTGGCGGTAACAGCCGAGGCAGGCAGTTCGAACTTGTCAGGTCCGGAGGATTCGTAGAGGCGTTTCAGCAGCGTATCCTCGTATCTCTGTCGCAGGGCCGAGCTTTTCCAGTCAATAAAGCGTTCGAAGACAGGGATCGCGTTCACACGGATCTTCGAGGTGACCGGGCCTGGTTCGATCAGGATGACCTTGATGTCGGTGTCTCGTAGCTCTAGGCGCAAGGTATCGGTCAGGCCTTCGATGGCGTATTTGGTGGCGACGTATGCCCCGCGCCAGGGGAACGCGACCAGTCCCAACACTGATGAGTTCTGCACGATGCGCCCATGGCCCTGAGCCCGCATCACGGGAATCACCTGCCGGGTCAGTTCGTGCCAGCCAAATACGTTGGTCTCGAAAATTAGGCGAAGCCCTTCGATTGGGACATCTTCAACCGCGCCGGGAAGTCCGTGAGCGCCATTGTTGAACAACGCATCCAGCGTGCCACCGGTCGCGTCCAAAACCTGCTGCAGGCCTGAGGTAATGCTATCGGAATCGGTATAGTCGATCAGCGGGCTGTCGAAACCCTGTGCCCGTAGCCGATCACAGTCACGCTGTTGACGGCATGAGGCAAAAACGCGCCAACCGCGCGCGCGCATCCCGTGCGCCGCGTCCAGACCGATCCCGGATGAGCAGCCTGTGATCAGAATCGATTTCTGCATATTGCCCCCGCCTGTGTATTTCGCCCATAGCTATGGCGAGCTTTAGGTCAGGACAATGACACAGTTGCGTCAGTTTGTTGGTTTCCGAACCAGTGAGGCAGAAATCCAACCCACCCGCTGATCAGGGTATAACCGCAACCGCAGCCAGCCGGTGCCGGAATCGCTGAGAACCTCAACGCGCTGGCCAAGTTTGGCTTTGGCGATGATGGGGTAAATCGTTCCGGGCCCATCGCGCATATTGACCCGCGTGCCCGAGATTTCGCGGATATCTTTCTCTGGCTCGATGACCTGATTCACAGGTGTGATGTCATCCTGCACCTCGGCCTCGACCTGCAACAGTCCGGCGGCTCCGTCTTCAAGCGAAGCCAGAGTAAAGCTGACGCCGTTCTCGTCAAATGCAGAGAACTGAGACAGCGGATCGTTGGTGACTTGTGACAGGACGACCGCGGCATCCTCCTCTACTTGTGGCTCGGGCTGAGCGCGCGCCTGTACAATGCGCGCGGCAACGTTGGTCACAAGGTCTTCAGCCCGAGGTGCGTGGTCGTCTTTGGCCCGAGGTGCGTGGTCGGATGCAGGCTCATGTTCTGGCACAGAGGCAACGCGAACCGGTTGCTCGGTGCGGGTGCCGCGCGGTTCGAAATCCGGGCCCCCGCTCATCACATAGAAGCTCCAGCCGAGCATGGCGAAAGTGATAACAATAACACGCTTCATGGCGCACCCCCTGGCAATCGTAACATCAATAAAAGGCAGCAGTCTTAATGTTCGAAAGCCTACCATAGATTCAGCTTCGAGTCGAAAAGCGGGGGAAATCCGATACTTGCCTCCCCCTGTTGCAAAAAGCCCGACTTGTCCCCAGCAAAATATGCGCCGATTGCTTTACCCGCGCGCGCTTGCGTCGTATCACATCATGTATGAACGATACGATCGACGACCCCAATATGGAGACCCCTGACAATGGGGGCGAGGTAGCCGAGCCGCTGCGCCGCGCAATTGGCGAGCGCTACCTGACCTACGCGCTTTCCACCATCATGCACCGCGCTTTGCCAGATGCGCGCGATGGATTGAAGCCGGTTCACCGGCGAATCCTCTACGCGATGCGCGAGTTGCGACTCAGTGCGACGGGCGGTTTCCGTAAGTCAGCGAAAATCTCTGGCGACGTGATGGGTAACTATCACCCTCATGGCGACGCGGCGATTTACGACGCAATGGCGCGCTTGGCACAGGACTTCAACGTCCGATATCCACTGGTCGACGGGCAGGGGAATTTTGGCAATATCGACGGCGATAATCCGGCGGCCTCTCGATACACCGAGGCGCGGATGACCATCGTTGCCGAAGCCCTGTTGGAAGGGTTGAACGAAGACGCTGTCGATTTCCGCGACAACTATGACGGCACACTGACCGAACCGGTCGTGTTGCCCGCACAGTTCCCGAATCTACTGGCCAATGGCGCCAGCGGTATCGCGGTGGGCATGGCGACGAATATCCCGCCGCATAATATTTCCGAGCTGTGCGACGCTTGTCTGCATCTGATCAAGACGCCGGATGCGCGTGACGACACGCTATTGAATTACGTTCCCGGCCCGGATTTTCCGACCGGCGGCGTCATTGTCGAGCCGCCCGAAAATATCGCTCAGGCCTACCGCACCGGGCGTGGATCCTTCCGGCTGCGCTGTAAATACGAGGTTGAAGATCTGGGGCGTGGCCAGTGGCAGATCATCGTCACCGAGATTCCCTATCAGGTTCAGAAATCCAAGCTGATCGAAAAGATCGCCGAGCTAATCCAGACCAAGAAAATCCCGATCCTCGCAGACGTCCGTGACGAATCCGCCGATGACATCCGTCTGATCCTTGAGCCGCGCTCCAAGAATGTGGACCCCGAGGTGCTGATGGGGATGCTCTACCGCAACTCGGACCTTGAGGTACGCTTCAGCCTGAACATGAACGTGCTGATCGACGGCGTGACGCCCAAGGTCTGTTCGATGAAGGAGGTGCTGCGCGCCTTCCTCGACCACCGGCAAGAGGTGCTGTTGCGCCGCTCGCGCCATCGCATGGCCAAGATCGATCACCGTTTGGAGGTGCTGGAAGGCTTTATCGTCGCCTTCCTGAACCTAGACCGCGTGATCGACATCATCCGCTACGACGACGACCCCAAAGCTGCGCTGATGCGCGAAGATTGGGGCATCGATCACGTCCGCGCCACGGATGAGTCCGACTATGTCTCGCCCAAACCGGGTGAGGGCGAATTGTCTGAGGTTCAGGTTGACGCCATCCTCAACATGCGCCTGCGCAGCTTGCGACGTCTGGAAGAGATGGAGCTGGTCCGCGAACGCGATGAGTTGATGCTGGAACGCGCCAATCTCGAAGACCTGCTGGCCGATCCCGCCCTGCAATGGGCCAAGATTGCCGAACAACTCAAAGAAACCAAGAAGACCTTTGGCAAAGACTACGAAGGCGGTGCGCGCCGGACGCAATTTGCCGAGGCTGGGCAGGTCGAGGAAGTCCCGCTCGAGGCGATGATCGACAAGGAACCGATCACGGTCGTCTGCTCTCAGATGGGCTGGATTCGCGCCATGACCGGGCATATCGATCTGAAGCGCGAGTTGAAGTTCAAGGACGGCGATGGCCCGCGTTTCATCTTCCATGCGGAAACGACGGACCGTCTGCTGGTCTTCGCTTCAAATGGCCGATTCTATACCGTCAGCGCCGCCAACCTGCCCGGCGGGCGCGGCATGGGCGAACCCCTGCGTTTGATGGTCGATCTGCCGAACGAAGCGCAAATCATTGATATCCTGATCCACAAGCCGGGACGCAAATTGCTGGTGGCCTCGGATGCGGGCAACGGCTTTATGGTGCCCGAGGATGACGTTCTGGCCCAGACCCGAAACGGCAAGCAGGTGCTAAACGTCAAAGGCGACGAAACCGCGATGATCTGCAAGCCGGTTGCTGGCGATCACGTGGCTGTGGTGTCGCAGAACGGGAAATTCCTTGTGTTCCCGACCGAGGAATTGCCCGAGATGACCCGTGGCAAGGGTGTGCGTCTGCAGAAGTACAACATGGCTCGTGGACGTCAGGGAACGCTGGAGCTGGATGGCGGTTTGTCGGACGTGACGACCTTCAACTGGGAAGAAGGCCTGAAATGGTCCATGGGCGGCGACAAAACCCGGCACGAGGCCGATATGTCCCAGTGGCTGGCCAAGCGCGCAGGGGTCGGAAAGAAGGCGCCATATGGCTTCCCGCGGGACTACAAGTTCTCGTGATCCATTACCCGTTTGGTGAATTTCTGCCGATACGGCTTGGCACAACCCGTATCGGTGCGCTACATCCAAGAAAAACAGGCCTATCGAGACGAGAGACATGTTGCGCATTCTGACCCTGATCACCGGACTGGCCCTGATGGGCGCATGCACCCAAACGCAGGTTTATGAAGACCCCGAGTCGCTGGGTGAATTCAAGCTACGCGTGAATTATGCCTTTGCGGAAAAGGCCGTTCAGGGACCGGTTTCGCGGGATGCCACGCCGGATGAATGGACCAAAGCGATCCAGAATGCAGTGGACATCAGGCTTGGCCGGTATGAAGGTTCGCAGGAATACGACATTGGCATCAGTCTCGAGGGCTACATGTTGGCACCTCCGGGAATTCCTGTGATTTACAACCCCAAAAGCACCGCCATCGTTCTGGTAAACGTCTATGACGTCGAAAAGAAAGAGTTCCTTGCTAAAGGCAAGCAGTTTCAGGTGCTCGAAGATACCACCGGTGAAAGCGCCCTTACTGGGTCAGGAAATGCGCGCACCCGAGAAGAACAGATGAACGGTCTGGCCTTGAAGGTTGCCGACCGGGTTGAGGAGTGGCTGGCCGAAGAGCACAAGGATGATGGCTGGTTTGACAAGCGCCCCAGCTTGATCCAGCCGCTTGAAACCGAAGCTGTCACACAAAATCCGGCGTGATGGATGCATTTCCCTCAGGATGTGCTTGATTTTCCCCCCTGAACCAAATATCTCGCGCGCGCAGATGTAACCACGGGACCAAGGGTCCCCCAAATTGCAAAAAGGGCGCCTGAGGAATGGCAAAGGAAAAGTTTGAGCGTAATAAGCCGCACGTCAACATCGGCACGATTGGCCACGTTGACCACGGCAAGACCACGCTGACCGCAGCAATCACCAAGTATTTCGGT
>NZ_JBQFRK010000007.1:0-232641 GCF_056537365.1 Ruegeria sp. CF3
CTCAGCGCCACCGCCCAATCAAAAACCTCAGATGCCCCCAGTCTCTCCCGAGCGTCTCCGCAGCTTCCACCGCGTCCCAGCACCTCAGCAGCGCCGGTGAAGGGCGTTCTAAGTATATCGCCCAAAAGCCGCAAGTGGAAAAATCAAAAAAACGCAAAAAAACGCAAAAACAGAATTTTATCTTACTAAAACAAACGGTTACGAAGAGCATCCAGCCATTCAACCCGGAAGTCGCGGACACAGACCATCGCAAATCAGCGCCATGGATATGTTATTCACACTGTTACCCACAGACTCGCCTGCGAGTCAGGCTGAATCGGCTTGCCTAAGCCGGATCAGGAATGATGTGACCGGCAGGCGCATGACCAGAAGGCCCAGAATAATAGCCAGGTAGACCAATGGCTCGATCTGAAACCCCTTCGCCAGCATCACATAATGAAGCGCGCCCAGAATTGCTGCCGGGTAGACCAGACGATGCAATTTGCGCCAACGAGGCCCCAAACGGCGAACCGCCCAGTTGTTAGACGTGATTGCAAGCGGCAGTAACAATACAAAAGCAGCCATGCCCACCGTGATATAGGGCCGCTTGATAATGTCCGCCCAGATTTGGCTGGGAATCTGAACATCCAGAACCAGCCAAATCAACAGGTGCAATGCGACATAGGAAAATGTCAGTACACCTATCGTGCGGCGGAACTTCATCAGATTTAGGCCAGCGAAGCGACGCAAGGGCGAAATCGCGAGACCCAAAATCAGAAGCTGCAGCGCCAGTTCGCCAAACTCGTGCTCGAGCGCCTCGATCGGCTCGACCCCGAGACCACCGGTCATGCCCTGATAAAACAACCAGGGCACAGGCAGTGCGCCCAGCAGATAAACAGCCCAATTGGGAAGCCGTCGCAAGAGGTCGTTGAGCCGCCGCATCATCTCAGTAGTTCTTCGCCAGATCCATGCCTTCGTAAAGGCTGGCGACCTCATCTTCATATCCGTTGAACATCAGCGTCGGGATTCGCTTGGCAAACAGACCTCCGCCGATTTGACGTTCCGAAGCCTGCGACCAGCGGGGGTGATCCACATTGGGGTTCACATTGCTGTAGAACCCATATTCCCTAGGACCTGCCATGTTCCAACTTGTCGGAGGCTGGGTATCCGTCAAGGTAATCCGCACGATCGATTTGATCGATTTGAAGCCGTATTTCCACGGTACCACCAATCGCAAAGGCGCGCCGTTCTGGTTCGGGATGTCCCTGCCGTAGATCCCAGTAGCCATAATGGTCAGCGGATGCATCGCCTCATCCAAACGCAGCCCTTCGCGATATGGCCAGTCTAGTACCGGATACGCCACACCCGGCATCTCATCGGGACGATAGGCGGTCTCAAACGCCACGTATTTCGCGCCGTCCTGAACGCCAGCCATGCCGAGTAGATCTGCCAGTTCAAACCCGTTCCAAGGTATCACCATCGACCAGGCCTCAACACAGCGGAACCGATAGATTCGCTCCTCAACAGTCATTTCAGACATGATGTCTTTGAAATCATAATCACCAGGGCGGTCGACCAGACCGTCGATGGTGACACTCCAGGGCTCGGTCACCAGTGTGTGTGCATATTTCGCCGGATCATCCTTGCGAGTCCCGAACTCATAATAATTGTTGTAGGAAGTAATCTCTTCCCATGTATTCGGTTCAAGCGCCTCGGCCGCCGCTGGCCGCGCCAGACTCGCCAGCCCGACACCCGCCAAACCGGCCATGACCTGTCGCCGGTTCAGAAACGCCGCCCTTGGGGTGACGTCCGCATGCGTCAGTTTGTTGGTCCAGCGATGCGCCATTTGGTTCTCCGTTATCCATTAACCTCGAAACTGAGGTAAGGTCTGATAGCACAGAGCCAAGGAAACAGGCGTCACGATTGAGCGAACAGATTGTAACGAAAATTAGGTACGCTTGGGCGCGAGGATAACGGTCACCCGATGTTCAAGCCGACAACACGGTTTATTTCGCATCCAAGATTGACCGCCTGATAGGTCGGAAAAGGCAGCCGGGCCGAAGTTTCGATATCGCGTCGCACCCAGTCCTGCTCCTCTAATTGCTTGAGCGAGGATGACAATGCGCGATCAGTGATCACCTGAAGATCCGACCTGAGCCCTGAAAAGCGCCGCGGTTGGCGGGTCAGCGCCAGAATAGGAACCGTCCAGCTGCGGCGCAGTAGCTTCAATTCAGTATCGTTCGGCACCAAGGCCAAGATTTCTGCCGCTACAGCCGCCGCCTGAACCCCGGCTTTGGTCAAACGGAATTCAGGTCTTAAAGGGTGGCCGTGGCCCGGGTTCCGTTCAAGCAATCCAAGGCTGACCAGATGTTCAAGACTTGCCGCAAATGCCGTCCGGCTTGCCCCGGTCGCGGCGAGCAATGGGGCCTGCCTGCCCGGAACCCCCTGGTGCAGCTGCGCAAGGATGTTCAGCGACCAGGCCCGGGAGGTAAGCTTGACAAGTAATTTTATGTCCATAATATATATTTACTTTATTTTAGGACAAAAGGAAAGTTCCATGGCCCTCGTTTCCTTAGAAAACACCATCACTCTTGCCATTTCGGTCAAAGATCGCCACGCCAGTGCGCGCTGGTATAATGACAAGCTCGGGTTTGAGTTGATCCATCATATTGATGAGGCGGGTTGGAGCGAGATGCTCACCAAAACCGAAGGCGTCACCCTTGGTTTGGGCGAGCAGGCAGAACCAGCGCCCGGAAACACCGTTCCGGTCTTTGGTGTTGCTGATATCGCAAGCGCACGCGATGCTTTGGAAGGGGCCGGAGTTCGGTTTGACGGCGAAACCGAGACGATTGAGGGGATGGTCAGCACTGCCACATTTTACGACCCGGACGGCAATGCAATGATGCTGGCGCAGGATCTGACCGGGCAGGTCTGAACGCTCTTAGTCGCAATACAAGCCACCAAAAAAAGACCCGCCTGGATGGCGGGTCTCTTCATTACCTGAGATTTAATGCACGACTGCATCATCCGGGCGCGGACGCTCGGACGTTCCCAGCCGGTCGCCGATGATCAAACCATCGGTTCCGGCGGTCACCGGAACGGTCTCACCATCCTTTATCTCACCGGCCAGCAGTGCTTCGGCCAACGGGTTCTGCAGGGCGCGTTGGATCACGCGTTTCAATGGGCGGGCACCGAAGACCGGATCATAGCCTTCATTGGCCAGCCATTCCTTCGCGCCATCGTCCAGTGCCAGCTCGATCTTGCGGGCAGCCAGACGTTTCTGCAGACGTGCCATCTGGATATCGACGATGCCATCCATATCGGCCCGTTTGAGCCGGTCGAAGATGATGGTCTCATCCAGACGGTTCAGGAACTCGGGCCGGAAATGCGCCCGGACCGCATCCATCACGTCGCGCCGCGCCTGCGCGCTGTCCGCTCCTTCAGGCAACTGGCTGAGCGCCTGAGAGCCAAGGTTCGACGTCAGGATGATCAGCGTCTGCTTGAAGTCGACGGTACGACCCTGACCATCGGTCAGGACGCCATCGTCCAGGACCTGCAGCAGCACGTTGAACACATCCGGGTGTGCCTTTTCGACCTCGTCAAACAGCACGACCTGATAGGGTCTGCGCCGCACGGCTTCGGTCAGCACACCACCTTCGTCATAGCCGACATAGCCCGGAGGGGCACCGATCAGACGGGCGACCGCGTGTTTCTCCATGAACTCGGACATGTCGATGCGCACCATCGCGTTGTCGTCGTCGAACAGGAAGTTCGCCACGGCCTTGGTCAGCTCGGTCTTGCCCACGCCGGTCGGGCCGAGGAACAGGAACGAGCCCAATGGGCGGTTCTCGTCATTCAGACCGGCACGCGCACGGCGCACGGCGTTGGCAACAGCAGTGACCGCCGCATCCTGACCGATCACGCGGGAATGCAGATCGTCTTCCATCCGCAGCAGTTTCTCACGCTCACCTTCCAGCATTTTCGAGGTCGGGATACCGGTCCAACGCTCTACGACGGAAGCGATCTGTTCAGGGCGCACCGTTTCCTCGGCCATCATGGCGTTGCTTTCGGCGTTTTCGGCTTCGGTCAGCTTTTTCTCAAGCTCAGGGATGACACCGTAGGACAGCTCACCCGCTTTGGCGAGGTTCCCTTCGCGCTTCGCGATTTCCAGATCAGCCCGCGCTTTGTCGAGCTGTTCTTTCAGATCGCGCGCACCGGCCAGCTTATCGCGTTCGGCCTGCCATTGGGCGGTCATCTCGGCGGATTTCTCCTGCAGGTCGGCCAAATCCTTTTGCAAGGTTTCCAGACGATCCTTGGAGGCCGCGTCATCTTCCAGCTTCAGCGCCTCTTCCTCGATCTGCATTTGCAGGATCTGACGATCCAGCTGATCGAGTTCCTCGGGCTTGGAATCCACCTCCATCCGCAAACGCGACGCCGCTTCATCTACAAGGTCGATGGCTTTGTCAGGCAGGAAGCGGTCAGTGATGTAGCGATGCGACAAGGTCGCCGCCGACACGAGCGCCGAGTCCGAGATGCGCACACCGTGGTGCAGCTCGTACTTTTCCTTGATACCGCGAAGGATGCTGATCGTGTCCTCAACTGTCGGCTCAGTGACCATCACCGGCTGGAACCGTCGTGCAAGGGCCGCGTCTTTCTCGACGTATTTGCGGTATTCATCCAGCGTCGTCGCGCCGATACAATGCAACTCACCCCGGGCAAGCGCAGGCTTGATCAGGTTGGCGGCATCCATCGCACCGTCGGATTTACCTGCACCTACCAGCGTGTGCATCTCGTCGATGAACAGTATGATCTCACCGGCGGCTTCGGTCACTTCGGTCAGAACAGCCTTCAGTCGTTCTTCGAACTCACCTCGATATTTAGCACCGGCGATCAGCGCACCCATGTCGAGCGCGAGAAGCTTCTTGTCCTTCAATGATTCCGGCACATCACCATTGACTATGCGCAGGGCCATGCCCTCGGCAATCGCGGTCTTACCGACGCCGGGTTCACCAATCAGTACCGGATTGTTCTTGGTGCGGCGCGACAGAACCTGCATCGAACGGCGGATTTCCTCATCCCGCCCGATGATCGGGTCGATCTTGCCTTCGGCTGCAGCCTCGGTCAGGTCGCGCGCATATTTCTTAAGCGCGTCGTAGCCTTCTTCCGCCGATGCGGTGTCAGCAGTGCGGCCCTTGCGGATATCGTTGATCGCTTCGTTCAGTTTCTGGGCCGATACAGCACCGGCCTCCAAAGCCTCTTTGGCTTTGGATTTCACCATACACAGCGCCATCAGAACGCGTTCGACCGGCACAAAGCTGTCGCCCGCCTTGGTGGCGAGCTTCTCTGCCTCGTCCAAAACCTTGGCGGTCTGGCCGTCCATATAGATCTGGCTGGCGTCGCCGCTGACCTTAGGGATTTTGCCCATGGCCGCGTCCAACGCCTCAACCACGCGGTTCGGTGCGCCGCCAGCGCGTGTGATCAGGTTGCTGGCCAGCCCCTGATCGTCGTCCATCAATGCTTTCAAGATATGTGTGGGCTCCAGCCTTTGGTGCCCCTCGCGCAGCGCAATGGTCTGCGCGGCTTGCACGAAACCCCGTGCCCGCTCGGTGAACTTGTTCAAGTCCATAGCATTCTCCTTTTCTTAAGCGCCCCGTATTGATGCGCCCGCTTGGCGGCACGCGTCGGTCTGGGCCTCACATTCAATTTGGGAAATGTCTTTTCCCATTCAAGAGGCTAGAGCATATAAAACGGCGTCATCCGCGCGGAATCGAGTAGACGGAATAACCGCCAGTTTCTCCCATCAATTCAGCGTTGTACATTTCGACCAAAGACTGCTCGGCACTGCTGCCTGTAGGGCATGAAACCAGATCTGCTGTATGATCGAGGAAGTTGCCGGTATAGGCTGTTTCCCCGGTCAATTGACACCAGTCGTCTTCCGATCGGTACCCACGCACTAACAGAAGATTGTCATTGGTTGGAGCCGGCGCGACACCGGTTTCGGGCGGATCGCTTTGAGGCGCGTCTTCGCATGCGGCCAACATCAGTGCCACGCCAAGTACTATTACCTTTTTCATCATTTCTATCCCTGTTCTGAACGTCGGTACTTTAGCACATTGCGCAAAATAGTGAGTGATCTGCGTCACCTCGGACTTCACACATGGACAGATCGCCCTGAACCCGTTAGGACGCAAACGTTTGCCAAAAAGGAGCGCCCCATGTCCGATGACCGCCTTATCGTAGCCCTCGACGTCCCAAACGCCCTGCAGGGTCTAGCCATGGCCGAGCGGCTGGGCGACTCGGTTTCGTTCTATAAGATCGGGCTGGGTATGTTGACTGGCGGCGGTCTGGCGTTGGCCAACGAGTTGAAACAGGATCACGGAAAGCGCATTTTCTTGGACATGAAGCTGTTCGATATCGGCAACACTGTAGAAAATGCAGTGCGTGGGTTGGCTCAGTTCGATCTGGACTTCTTGACGGTGCATGGTGATCCGCATGTCGTACGCGCCGCAAAGGAGGGCGCTGCAGGCAAGGACATGAAAATTCTGGCGGTAACCGTCCTAACATCACTGAACAGGGACGATCTGGATGCAAGCCTTCTGAAAGCGGGTGACGTGCAGGACCTCGTTGTAGAACGCGCGGCCAAGGCTTTCGAGGCCGGAGCTGATGGCGTGATCGCCAGCCCTCAGGAAGCCGCGCTAATCCGCGCCCTGCCCCAATCCGAAGGTCGTTTGATTGTAACCCCTGGGGTACGCCCTGCTGGTGCAGCTTTGGGCGACCAGAAGCGCGTCGCAACCCCGGCCAGTGCAATCGGCGATGGGGCCGATCATATCGTTGTGGGCCGCCCGATTTATCAGGCGGATGACCCCAAAGCCGCCGCACAAGCAGTTTTGAGCGAGTTAAATTCATTGACTCACCATTAGGCGAAAAGCCAAAAATTGCGGAAGGAACGGTGCTCAAGCAATTGACGTTAGGTCAATTTTTCGCGCCGCCGCGCCAAATCGTCCCTGTGCCCGAAAACACACATGAAAAACATGAGTTTTATGGCGTTCGGCTTGTGGCTATCGAAAAACGCCATTTTCGGCGATTCTACACACAAGACACTCCCCAACGGGCCATCTCTTCCTGAGGCTCGTTACCTCCCCCCGCAGGCGCGGGGGGTTTTCTTTCGAAGTCCCGTTCAAAGCTGCGCCGTTTCCGACAAATAATCCCGAAGGCGATCTGCAAAATTTGGAATGGCCAACGGATTCGACAGATAATCCTGCGGACAAATCAGCCTCCACCCCTGCCCTTCGTCCCCAAAACGGATCAGACCAACATCTTCCGGCGGGCGCAGGGCGACGTAGAACCAGCTTTGACCATATTGCCGTGACCAGACAAGATCGGTTGCGCACAGGCGCAGTCCAACCTCTTCATCTGTTTCACGCAACGCGCATTCGATCGGTGTTTCACCTGGCTCTTTCCCGCCGCCTGGAAAATCGAGATGACCTGGAAACGGAATATCTGATCGATCATCTCTTAGAATGACCAGCAGCTTGTGCCCCAGAAACAACGCTATTTTTGCCCCGGTGAAGTCCATCGGTCCTCTTTTTATCCTTATCCATTCGCGATACCTTTTAACCTATCGAATGTCTTGACCAATCCGCCGCTGGCCGGAAAGAAACTACATCATGCCCGCCATCTGTCGCGACTGCCTGAAGGAAATTAAGCAAGGGCCGCGCTGCCCAACTTGCAGCAGCCCGAGGGTCAAATCGCACCCAGAGCTGTTTGACCTGACGATCGCGCATATGGATTGCGATGCTTTTTATGCTTCGGTCGAAAAGCGCGACAATCCCGAACTTGCCGACAAGCCTGTGATCATTGGCGGCGGCAAGCGCGGGGTGGTTTCGACTGCCTGTTACGTGGCCCGCGTTCGCGGGGTTCGTTCAGCCATGCCAATGTTCAAGGCGCTTCAACTATGCCCCGAAGCGGTGGTGATCAAACCACGTATGTCGGTCTATGCCAGCGTCTCGCGCGAGATACGCACCATGATGGACGAGTTGACACCTGATGTTGAACCACTGTCGCTGGATGAGGCGTTCATGGACCTATCCGGCACCGAGCGGCTGCATGGTGCACCGCCAGCGGTCATGCTTGCACGTCTGGTCAAGAGGATGAAAGATGAGCTGGGCCTGACGGGATCGATTGGCTTGAGCCATAACAAGTTTCTGGCCAAGGTGGCCTCGGATCTCGACAAGCCTCGGGGTTTTTCAGTGATCGGCCAGGCCGAGACGGCTGATTTCCTGCATGACCGGCCGGTGCGATTAATCTGGGGAATTGGTCCGGCGGCGCAGGAATCACTGGATCGCGCAGGGATTCGCACATTTTCTGATCTTCTGCGCTGGGATCAGGAGGCGCTGACAGCGCGGTTCGGATCAATGGGCTACCGTCTGTGGCATCTGGCGCGAGGGCAGGACAAACGGCGCGTATCGGCCCATGAGCCGATGAAGTCGATCAGTAATGAGACCACTTTTTTCGAGGATACCGCCAGTCTTGAAATTCTGGACGGGCATCTGTGGCGTATGTCTGAAAAGGTAGCCGACCGGGCCAAAGCCAAGGGATTGGCTGGGCGAGTGGTGACGCTGAAGCTGAAACAGGCCAACCACAAGATCATCACCCGGCGGATATCGCTACGCGATGCGACTCAGATAGCGGATCGGATTTATCGCACCGCTCGTGGGCTATTTGATCAGGTTGGCGATCAGGGTCCCTATCGCCTTTTGGGATGCGGCCTGTCTGACCTGTGCTCAGAGGATCAGGCCGATATCTCGGGCGACCTTCTGGATCCCGGTGCAGAACGCCGATCACAGGCCGAACGTGCGACGGACGAAATCCGGCGCCGTTTCGGCAGTGATGCAATCGTAAAAGGTCGTGCGCTGCGCTAGGTCTATTCGGCGGCAAGTGACATTGGATCGGACCCGATACTGGTGATCTGCGCGGTGACCTGCCGCAACACATCACGCAACGCCTCAAAGTTGCCGTTCGGCTGGATCGTTTCCTCGTTCATATAAAGTGAACGATCGATCTCGATTTGAACCGCATGCTGATGGCGGGCAGGTCGACCATAGGTCTGGGTGACGTAGGCCCCTGCAAAAGGCGTGTTGCGCGCCACATTCAGACCCGCGTCGGCAAAAGCGGCCTCGATCTGATCAACGATCACACCGGAAGCGGCCGCACCGAACCGATCGCCCAAAACGATTTCCGGTCGGGCCCGGCGCGAGCCGCCGGCCAGCGCCACCGCCTCGTGCGGCATCGAGTGGCAATCAATCAGAATGGCCTGCCCAAACAACTGATGCGATTCCGCCAGCAGAGATTTCAGACGAGTATGGTATGGACGCCAATAGGTATCGATCCGCAGGCGCGCCTCATCCATAGTCAGCTTGCCGCTGTAGATCGCCCTGCCGTTGGCGACCACGCGGGGAATCACCCCGAGGCCCGAGGTAACCCGCGGATTATGTCCGTGACGACGCGCACCCTGTATCAAAGCGGGGTCCAATTCATCCGAATTGCGATTCAGGTCCAGATAGGCGCGCGGCATGGCCGCGGCGAGCAGCGGTGCACCGAATTCAGCGACTGAGGAAAAAAGCTGATCGACATACGCATCCTCGGAGGACCGAATCATATTGCGGTTCAAAACAGACCGCTTCAACAAAGACTCGGGATAGGTCCGACCGCTATGGGGCGAGGCAAATACCACGCAGGACGTACGCGTTGCGGGCATATCCAGAATATAGGCTGCATTGGTGGCGGCGTCGGGCATGGGCTCTCCGTTGTTCGCACTCAACATAGACCGTAAAATAGTTCTGCCAAACCCCTTGATCCCCCCAACGACTCCTTTTATAGACCCCGCTACCGGCGCGGGGTTCCGCGCCCCATTTCGTTATGGGGCAGGTCACGCAACGGTTTCATGGGCGGTTAGCTCAGCGGTAGAGCACTTCGTTGACATCGAAGGGGTCACAAGTTCGATCCTTGTACCGCCCACCATGAATTCATTGCTCTGGTCTTTCCGGGGCACCCGATTAACCCAGGCGCTGGCCACGTCTTTGATGAAGGCGCCGCAGATTGGAGACAGACCCATGAAGGTCAAGAACTCGCTCCGCTCGCTCAAAAACCGGCACCGTGATTGCCGGGTTGTGCGTCGCAAAGGCCGCGTCTACGTGATCAACAAGACGCAGCGCAAGTTCAAAGCTCGCCAGGGCTAAGAACTGCACGAACTTAATTCAAAAACCGCGCTTTCGAGCGCGGTTTTTTTATGCCCTGCTTCTAACGCCCTTTCATGTCGGCGGAAGCGCCGGAAATCGCTCCGAAAGTCCGGTTCTGAGATTTAGTATTGTTATGAGACGGTCTCGTGCTACGCTTTCCCTGTTTTTTATGACGGGAGGTCGGGTTGGCTAACGATGATCTGGATACGCTATTAGGAACAACCCTGACCGAGATGGTGGCCGATATAGGCCGAAGCGTGGCCCAAGCCGCCGAACAGCTTAGTCTGGATCAGTTGAACGCGCTGAAGAACTATCCTCAGGAACTGCGCGAGATGGGCATTCCGCCAGTCTTTTACCACATGCAGGATGTCGATGTAGAATTGAAGGTCGTCATGGAGATGACCAGTACCACAGAAGAAGGCAAACGCGGGATCATTGGCGCGTTTCTGTGTGGGCCAAAACTGACGCAGACAGATACGCTCGATGCAAGCAGCGCGTCGACCATGCGGATGCGGTTCGCGCCGGGACCGGTGGATGAAGGTGGTTCTGGTGGAGGGGTCGATGGCGACTAAAAAGGACAAGACCCCCAAAAAACAGCCTATAGATGTGCGCGTCACCGAACTGCCCGAGGCGTTCACCACACTGCTTCAGTCATTGGAAAACCGCCTGACCGCGCTGGAGGCGCGCGAGGTCGTGTTGCTGGAGACGATCCAGGACCTGCAAGACCAGATCGACGATCTGGAAGAAGGAGGCAGTGGCATGCTGATGGGCTCGGGTTCTCCGGTGGTGAACCCAATGGCCGGAGGCCAGAGCGGAATGGAGGTTGAAGACAAAGATACGCAGATCGTGGATGCACAGGTTTTTTCGCAGGCCCTGGGCGAACAGATCCTTGCAGGATCCGACGGCAGCGACGATTTCACCATCGACAATGTCCAGGTCGAAGCCTTTGTTGGGCTTGGTCGGGATGGCAATAAAGCCCAGTTCGCTACAAACGCGAAGAAACAGGCGGTCAGCCAGAACGCAGCGAAGGTCTCGTTCTCGGTCAAAAGACGGTCCGCAACGAAGATTATTGATAGAGACTGAATTCACAAAGGAGATTGGAAATGAGTATCGGGCAGGAACTGCTAAACGTCCCTTTCGCGGAAATGGTTCAGAAACTGGCGATTTCCGTGGCAGAGTCGCAAACTGAATTGGATAGACATTCGACTGATATCGCCAAATACATGGCGGATCAGAAGATCCAGCTTCCCGATCTATCCAACCCCGATGGTCCCCCAAAGGAATTCAGCCTCGTGTCGATGGGTTTCCTGCCCGCGTTCTATGCGGTGCAAGAGGCCGAGATCGAGGTAAAGATGGCGATCTCGATGACCAAACAGACCGAGAAATCAGGCAGCGCATCGGTCAAAGGTGGCTGGGGCCCCGTGGCGGCGCAGGTCAACGCAAGTTATTCCTCGCGCTATGCCTATAATCAGGAAGGCGCAAGTAGGCTGTCAATCAAGCTGGCCCCAGCTGATCCGCCGGTCATGCTGCAGAAATACATGGAAGCGGTAACACAGGCGATGCTGACCAAAGAACCGGTGCTCAGCGACGATCCGGACCCCGAGCCGGCACCGTCACCCGTCCCACCGCAACCCGAAAGAAAACAAAGTAGGCGGCGTCAATCCTGAAGGGGCCGTCCGGCAAGGTAAGTTCAGCGACGTTTTGACCAACTAATTTTGTCGGATTTCCTTGCATCCCACCGAGAATCGTTTAATTGACCAAATCAGTCGGGTTAATCCCCGTCACGATTTTCAATGTTGGGACAAATGATGCTGAAATCCTCTACCTGCTTTGCCGCCACCCTGACGGCCCTGATCGCCACCTCTGCCGCAGCCGAGGGCGAGCTGAACCTGTATTCCTCGCGCCACTACGACACCGACGAACGCCTGTATTCCGACTTCGAAGAGGCCACCGGCATCACCATCAACCGCATCGAAGGCAAGGCCGACGAACTGATCGCGCGGATGGAAGCCGAAGGCGCAAACTCGCCCGCTGATATCTTGCTGACGGTCGACACTTCGCGTCTGGCGCGCGCCAAAAACGCAGGCATCCTGCAACCAGTCGAAAGTACGGTATTGGAGGAGCGTATCCCTTCGAACCTACAGGACGAAGACAATCAGTGGTACGGCTTTTCGCAGCGCGCGCGGATCATCTTCTTTGACAAAGCTGATGTCGCTAACCCGCCTGCAACTTATCTGGATCTGGCAAAGCCTGAGTATCAGGGGCTGGTTTGCATTCGCTCGTCCAGCAATACCTATAATCAGACGCTTTTGGCATCGATCATCACCAATCACGGTGTGGAAGAAGCCAGGAAATGGGCCGAAGGTATCGTTGCCAATATGGCACGCAAACCTCAGGGCGGTGACACCGACCAACTGCGCGGCATCGTATCGGGTGAGTGCGAGATTGCAGTTTCGAACTCATACTATTTCGCCCGCGCCATACGCAAAGACGTCAAAGACCTGAGCGCGGATATCGAGATGATCGGCGTGCAATTCCCGGCACAGGACGCCGAAGGCGCGCATATGAACCTTTCGGGTGCGGGCGTCGCAGCTAACGCGCCGAACAAAGAGAACGCGATTAAGTTCCTAGAGTATCTCGCAAGCGATCAGGCACAGGTCTACTTCTCGAACGGAAACGATGAATTCCCCGCTGTCGAAGGCGTTGCGCTGGCTGAGAACGTGGCCGCTTTGGGGGAATTCAAAGCGGATAAGGTGAACCTATCAGAAGTCGCCAAAAACATCCCCGAGGCACAGAAGATCTTTAACGAAGTTGGCTGGAAGTAATCCAGTCCGATACCCGAGCAGCAAAAGGGCGCAGATTTCTGCGCCCTTTTTCTATTGTGTTTGAAGTAAAGCAAGGCAATAATCCCATATTCGTAACTGATTCCCATATGTGAGCCATGCTCGATACACTATCAAACCGCCTCGCTAAGCGTCTGAACGAGCTGCGCAAGGGTCATGGCTGGTCGCTTGAGCAGCTGGCAGACCAAAGTGGGATCAGCCGGGCGACACTGTCGCGAATGGAAAACGGTGATGTCAGCCCTACCGCTGAAACGCTTGGCCGTTTATGCGCGGCATACGGCCTGCCCATGTCACGCCTGCTGATGATGGTCGAAGACAGTTTCGATCCCAAAGTACCTTTCGAGAAGCAGCCTGAATGGCATGACCCCGAAAGCGGGTTTACCCGCCGTTCGGTTTCACCACCGGCGACTGGCCTCAGTGGGGAAGTAATGGAAGGTCATTTGCCCCCAGGTACTGTCATCACCTACGATACTCCGCCCAAGCCGGGACAGGAGCACCACCTGATCCTACTTGATGGAGGGCTAACGTTGACAGTGGACGGGATTGCCCATGCGCTCAGCGGCGGCGACTGCCTTCGCTATCACCTGTCGGGGCCAACGCAGTTCGAAACCGGACCCAAACGCGGTGCGCGCTATCTGTTGGTGCTGATATGATTACGCGATTGCCACAGGAATATTTCGACGAAGCGCTTGAGGATCTGACCGATATCCTGCACCGCTGTGTCCATACCGGTGCCAGTATCGGGTTCATCCTTCCTTTTTCGCGGGACGATGCCCGCGCCTATTGGCGGGACAGGGTGCAGCCCGAACTCCGCGCGGAGACACTCGATTTGTTTGTCGCATATGGTGACGGACGCATTCTGGGCACGGTGCAACTGATCCCCGCCGCAATGCCAAACCAGCCACATCGCGCGGATGTGGCAAAGCTGCTGGTTCATCCGCAGGCTCGCCGTCGCGGTTTGGGTCGGTCGCTGATGGAGGCACTGCATGAGCGTGCTCGGGAATTGAAACGCACGATGCTGGTGCTGGACACCCGTAGCAGCGATCCTTCACGCTTGCTGTATCAGTCGATGGGTTTTCAGATTGCCGGAGAGATCCCGAACTATTGCCGAAACCCGTTTGAGGATCGGCTGGAGCCGACCACTTACATGTTCAAGGACGTCACCTAGCTGTCCGTCGCGCGCACATTCGCGACAGAGCATTCGGCGATCCCCGAAGGTCCCGACATAGGTCGGCACCAATGGCCTACAGCCGCGCGCCATCGACAGCAAAGGGCGCTCGTTGACCAAAGAATTTGATACCTCAAGCGCATCGGGATCAATCTAGAATCGAAGGAACTCCAGAGCTTCTCCGGCTGGCAGCTTCTCAGTTTCTGCCGGAATAATTACCAGACCATCGGCCTGTGCAAGAAGGGCAACGCGCCCGCTGTAAGACTCGGCCATCAGGCGCAATCGCGGTGCGCCATTAGGTGTACATCCGTCGATGCTTACCGGGCGGTACTCACGCCGCCCCGCGCGGCGTTGAAGAGGTTCTGCCAAAACCGCCTGCTCGGGGGTGCGTTCGTTCCGATGCAGACCGGCACGGCGTTCCATCATCCGCGCACCAATGATCTGCCACGTCACAAAGGCCGAAACCGGATTTCCCGGCAGGCCCACATAAAGCGCATCACCCCGACAACCGAACATGATCGGCTTGCCGGGTTTCATCGCCACTTTCATCACCTCGGTTTCGCCACCGATTTCACTGAACAGGCGCGGCATGTGGTCTTCGTCCCCGACCGAAACACCGCCCGTGGTGATGATCAGGTCCGAGCTATTACAGGCATCCCTCAAGACCTGCTTCAGCAGCACCGGATCATCTTCGACCGGGCCTCGGTCGGCTAGTTCGATCCAGGGTTTATCCAGCAAAGCCAAAAGCATGTAGCGGTTCGAGTTGTAGATCTGTCCGGGGCCAAGCGCTTCACCCGGCTGGCGCAGCTCGCTACCGGTCGAGAAGATCGTGACCTTGAGCTTGCGAAAAACCTTCACCTCGCCATAACCAGCCGAGGCCAACGCGGCGGCCTCACGCGCGGAAATTTCACACCCGCGCCGCAGGATCGGGGCACCAGCTTTCAAATCCTCGCCCGCGCGACGGATATGCTGACCGGATTTTGGACGGCGGTTGAACCGGATGCGATCGGACTGAAACTCACAGTCTTCCTGCATTAATACCGCATCGAACTCAGACGGCACCGGCGCTCCTGTGAATATACGCAAGGCACCGCCATCCGGCGCATCGTGTGCGCCGCTATCGCCGGCGGCTATGCGACCGCCAACTAGCAGTTCGAACACAGGCCCCTCGCCCAGATCGGCGCTGCGAACGGCATAGCCGTCCATAGCCGAGTTATCGAAGGCGGGCATGTCTACCTTGCTGTCGCAATTCTCAGCCAGTATCCGGCCAATAGCCTGCACCAGCGGTAGTGTTTCGGTATCCGTGATGGGGTTGGCCACGGACAAACCGCGCCTCAGGGCGTCATCTACGGTCAGGTACATATGAGCATGGTGGTCGCAGGCACATCCATCAGCCATTTTGGGCCTCCACATACGCAAAGAGCTCTTCGAAACCGACCCGCTCGGCCTCTCCAAGTTTAGGTAGATAGGCCTTGGCTTCTTCGAGATTCGAGCTTGGATCACCAACTACCAGCAGCATGACCATTCCGTGACGCCCATGAACGCGGCAACGGATGCCGTAGACTCCCTCTTTCTCGAAAGTCAGATCCAGTTCGGGTTTGCCCCGAATCTCGAAGACGCGCGCGCCCACGGGTATCATTCGAGGAATGGCAGTGACCGTGTGCCGCCCGGTCGAGCCTTTGAAACGCACAGTCGCCCCAGCGGGAACCTGCAGGAATTTGGGTTCGAACCGAAATGCATGCGCCGGAGTGTCGGCGTTCAGGTCGATGACCTGATGAACTACGGCAACCTCGGGGATCTCCTCGGCCAGTGCGACACTACCAAAAGCCATTGCCCCCGTTAGAATCGCCGCGCATAGTTTCAGCGAAATCGCCATCTATCCCTCCGGTTTCAGACCGCCCGCTAGGGGTCTCCCAACAGGTCGGCCAAAGCGCTGATCAACACCGGCCACTGGGCGCGGCGATTCTCGTCGCGCAATCCGGCCAACAATTCGCGCCCAATGGACACCAAGGCAGGGGTGCTGTCATTGACATAGGTCACGATCCGTTGCTCAGGATTGGCCAGAAGGAAGGGTACGATGGCCGCACCTGCCTGATCCGGGGCCGTTTCAGACAAAAGCCGCATCGCCGCCTGCCGTACCGGGGCCGAGACATCGTCCAGCAAGCTGCGCGCCACATCGGCCGTCCCGTCCCAGCGGGTCAGAATCTGCATGGCGTCGATACGAAAGGCAGTATCTCCGGTTTTCAGCATAGCCCGCAATTTGCCCCGCAGCGCATCCTGCGGTGGCAGGTCAGCCTGTTGCAGCAGGTTCAGCGCCTGCAGGGACAGATTGGCATCGGTATGCGAAAGCCCCTGTGTGATCAGCTCGATCAAATGCGACTGGTTCAGTTCGGACCCGTTGCGCGCGACCGACAAGCCCAGTGCCGCCAGCGCCTGCGCAGCGATCTCGGTCTCGGGGTCCTGCGCGATCTGCGCCAGCATGATCTGCATACCTGTGACGTCGCCCAGCAGGCGGATGGCCGAAATGCGGGTCTCACGCTCCAAGGCTTCGGCATTGTCATCCAACGCCACGCGGCGGCGTTTGGGATGGCGGGTGGCCTTGACCAACAATGCCTGCTCGCGTGGCGTCAGGGGGTGCAGGTCATCATCCTCGGCCTCTTTCTTCATCTCTTCCGCGATAGCGTCATGGCCAAGGATCGCGCCGAGGCTGGAGGTAGGGCCGTTTTCACCACCGTCGGATACATCCAGCCCTGCCTCTTCCAGCGCGGCGATGTCGGTTTGCGGGGCCTCTTCCTCGTGCGCGTCTTCGACCACGCTCATCGGGGCGAGCGCGAAGGACAGCAGCAATTCGCGGCCCTGCTGCTGGTTCACATGCGGGCGGTCGGTGTCAGTAACAATCATCGCCAGCGAGGCCACGGCCTTCAGCCGCACCGACCGGAAGGGCGCGCGGCAGGCGCGTTGCAGCCATTCTGCCGCCTCGCGCAGGGGCGAGGTCGCCAGCGCGTCGACGATGGCCCATTGGATACGCTCGGCCTCGAAGTCGTCCGCCTCGACCGAGAACAGCGCGTTCAGCCGATCTGCCACCAGTTGCGGGGCCAACGCCGCCAGCAGGCCCAGCGCCTGCGCCGAGACCTCAGGCTGTTGTCCGGTTGCGAGGAAATCCAGCACCTGCCAGCGCAGGTCGTCTTGATCAACGATAGGCTGGCTGCGGTCCAGCCGGTCGATCAGCGCCAGTTTCACCTTGGCGCCGGGGTCGCGCATCATGCGGTCCAGCAGTTCGGGTTCGGAAAGGCCGGACTGGTTCAGCGCTGCGATGCGGATATCCTCGACCGCATCTGTCAGGGCCTGTTCGACCAGCGCCGGGTCGTTCGGCATCAGCGCCTCATATGCGATCAGACGCACGGCCCCGTCCTTGTCGGTGGTGGCTTTGCGCAAGATGGCTTCGGCCTCGGGTCCTCCGATGGTGGCCAGCGTGCACAGAGCGCGGTGACGCAGACGGCGGTTCGAGGATTGAGCGAACACACCCAAGGTCGGCACGGATGGCGTACCGATCTGGCCCAGCGCTTCGCAGGCCACATCCCCCAGTTCTTGCCCGTCTTCGTCCATCAGGGCCATGACAATGGGTTCAATCGCAGCCGCATCGCCCATGCGACCTAACGCTTTGATCGCCGCGATCTGAGTATCCAGCCAGTCATCCCATTCATCTTGATGCAGCTCGTCCTCGTCCCACGTGATATCCTCGCCGCGACCAGTGACAAGCGTGCGCAGGTAAGGCGCCGCGTCTTCGGATTTCAACTCGGCCAGAGCGGTGACGCAGGCCAGTTTCACCTCACCGCAGGGATCATGGATCAAGTTTTCCAGCAGTTGCGGCGCGGCCTCCTGCACGCCCAGCGCGCCCAGCGCTTGGGCTGCGTCTTGCCGGACGTCTTCGTCATCATCCAACAGCGCCTCGATCAAGGCCGGGCTGTTACTGGCCCCAATGGCGGCCAGGGCCTGAATGGCGCGCAGGCGGATCACGTCATAATCAGATTTTGCATAGTCGGAGAACAGGCTGGTGGCCTCGTCACGCAGGGCGGTATCGGAATGCATGTTCATATCAGGTCTGCCATGTTTTGCGTTGGGACGGGTTGGGTAAAGTGGAAGACAGGTTTCCCAACCGAAGCCTGCCTTCCAGGTGGTCCCTTCTGCAGCGGGACCGGACCCGAGGGGCGGCATGGCGTCCGCCCCCCGGAAAAGCGTCAGGCGATATCGCGCGGCGCGAAGGACATCGTGCGGAACGAGGTCTTGTAGGGGCTCGGCCCCAGCTTGCGGACCTTGGCAACGCCCATCTTGTAGTTGTAGTTGCCGCTGATCCAGTCGACGATCCGGCCTTCTAGCGCGTTGGCGGGCTGCTGCATGTGCAGGAAGTCCATGTAAACGACGCTTTTCTTAATAGCGGGCGTAACCATGGCCACGGCGGTGATCGCCGCTTTGGTCAGTTCGATATGCCCGTTCTCCATCAGTTTCGAGAACTGGAAGTCGTCGCCTTCCACACCGAGCAGCGTGTGCTTGTTACCCGGAACGCGCTCCGAATAAACCATCACATAGTCGCCGCTTTCGATGCCACGCTCAGCCGCATCGTCGGGGTGAATCTCGACCCAGTTTTCCGGCCAGCGCTGCACGATATAGGGGCGGCGGCGGTCGTCGAAACCGGACTGCCAGCGTTCGTTGATCCGACCGGATGTGGCCCACAACTCGCCTTCGTCCTTGTTGGGTTTCAGCCATTCCCAGTAATCCGAGAACAGGTCCCACGGCGATTTCTGGATGTTGCACTTGCCGGTCTGGCTGTTGAAGTGCGTCAGCTTCTTGTTGAACACATCCGCACCAGCCGCACCGGTATCAGGCAGCGTGCGGGTTGTGTCATGCAGACGCTTGGTTTCAATCAGCGTGACACCGTCGGCATCCAGCATGACCGGGCATTGCACGCCATCGGTGCCGAACTCACGGACCTTCTGGTGCAGACCTTTGCCCTCTTTCTTGGCCAGACGGTAGACCGCGTGGAAGTCCTTGCGCGACCCGCGCGTAAAGCGCACGGCCTCTTCGGCAACCTCGTTCGAGTTCTGCCAGTCGAACCCGTCAAAGCCCATCCGCTGTGCCAGTTGCGCAATGATCCACCAGTCGGGCTTGGCCGCACCGGGCGCATCATAGAACTTCTGATACAGGCGCAGGCGGCGTTCGCCGTTGGCGCGCAGAAAGTCCTCTTCGCCCCAGGTCGCTGCGGGGAACACGATGTCGGCATAGCGGTTGCCGATCGGATCCTGCAGATAGATGTCCTGGTCGATGACCACCATACCGCCGCTGTCGGCGCGGGCCTTCAGCGCATCGATCATTTCTTGTTTGTCGAAGCTGGCGATCTGATGCGGGTTGCGGACGGTCAGTTCCTCGAACTTGTCAGCTAACTGTTGTGAACCACACATCGCCTGAATCCATGTGGTGCCGATCACATGGGCCATACGGGTATGACCTGCGATCAGATACCGGTCGGTATCCATGGCGCGGCGACGGCGACCCGGCAGTTTCTCGGGCGATTTGTTGCGCGGGTATTTCCCGCCCTTCACGCCGCCCCGCTGGTGACCACCGGCCCGGCCAATCACCTGACCCGGACGACCACCACAGCCGCAGATGATGCCCAGAGCCGAGATCGCCTGCGTGTTGCCGGTGTTGTTCGACCAGTAGAACCCTTTCTCGATCATGACCGAGGTCTTGGGCCGGGTGCCATCCGCCTTGGGCTTGGCAAGCCATTCGGCGGCAGTATAGATTTTCTGCACGTCGATCTCGGCCATGGCTGCAGCGGTTTCAGGCGCGAATTCGTCCTGCGACAGCAGCCATTCTTTCCAATCCTCAAAGCCTTTGGTCTGGAACTTGCCCCAGGTCGTGCGCCACTGCCATGGCGTGTTGCGCGTACCCTGACCGAAGCCGGACGAGCTTTCCCATTTGTTGTTGACCCATTTCTTGATCCAGTCGCTGTCTTCCCAGCCATTTTCCACGATGACCCGGGCAATGGCGTTGACGACCAGCAGGTCGGTGCCGGGCAGAACGTCGATATGCAGGCCACCCATCTTTTCGGCATGGGCCACACCGGCAGACCGGCGCGGAATCAGATAGATCTCTTTCTGACCGTTCTGCATCCCCTTCATCATCCACTGAGTATAGAGGATGGTCTTGGTCTCATAGGGGTCGGTACCGCAGACGAGCAGCGTTTCCGCATCCCGCCAGTCCTCATACGACGGGCCGAAATTGTCGAAACCCGCATCCCGGAAACCGGGGGTCGAGGTCACGTCGGACGGCGTGTCGTGGAAGGTGAAATTTGCGGTGTTGATATGGCGCAGCGCGTATTTCGAGATCGCATAGGTGTTCTCGATATACTGATAGCTGAAGGTTTTTACGCCATAGGCATTGGTACCGTGCTTGGCGATCACGTGGTTGCCCACCTCAGCCGCCACATCCAGCGCAAGATCCCACGGAACCGGCATCAGCGTGCCATAGATCCGCATTAGCGGTGTCTTCAGACGGTCACGCGTCGGGGTCTGTGGGTTATAGCATTTCTGCGCGATACATCCGCCCCGCAAGGAACTGTCGCCGTCGGTGTTGACGTATTGCGTGTCCTTGTCAGGGATGATCACCACGTGGTGCGGCTGACCTTTGTGCAGTACGATATTGTGCTGGTTCGGCGCGACCCAGGCACCCAACGGTGCAACGGGGAAATCCTCGCCAAAGGCGTTCTCGTCCGCAGTTGGGCCACCGGGTTTGGCCGTCACGGGCCAGCGGTAGACTTTGTAACCACAAGCCACGATGCAGTAGTCGCAGGCGGTCGAGATGACCTCGGCCCCTTTGGGCGGCAGCGGGACGTTGGTTTCGGGTACGTAATACGGGGTTGCCATGATTCCGCTTCCCTTATGCAATGAGGTTGTCGTAACGGCCGTAGATCAGGCCGAACATGCCAACGGCGTAGATATCGTCACCATCCAGTTCCAAAAGGACCTGTGGCAACGATTGGTAGGCCTGCCCCGAGACGAGGATGCCGTGCCGTGTCACGTCATAGGTGGACAGGTGCAACGGGCACGGGCCCAGCACCTTATGTTCAGGCTTGTAGCTGTCATACATCGACCCGCCCTGATGGGTGCAGGTGAGGTTGAAGGCCACAACATCCTTTTGCGGACCAATGCCGCCGCCGCTTTCCACGCCAGTTTTCACAAGGATCGAGTCCGAATAGTCGCCCTCGTCCGGGTAGTAGAACTCGACCGGCACATCCTGTTCCAACTCGGAAAGTTTGCCGATCAGCTTGCGCGGATAGGTCGATACCAAAGCGGGCACCTGTTCCGCCTGGCCATGGCGGGTGGGCATGGTCACCATCACGGCAAAGGTGGTGGCACCCGAGGCGAACAGGAACTGGCGGCGGTTCACGGTGCAGGCCTTTTTGGCCTCGCCCGAACAGCTGCATCCGGTTGCGTTATGATCTTTCATGACGCTTACTCCTCTGCTGCCGCGGGAAGCGGCTGGTAATCCGGCAGATCAGGTTCTTCGACCAGAATCTCGTCACCGGACAGGGATTTCAGGAAGGCCACCAGATCCGCTTTTTCCTGATCATTCAGGCCAAGGGGTTGGATCAGCGGAGATTTATTGGCCGAGAACTCATTCTCGCCGCCGCCCTGGTTGTAGAACTCGACCACATCCTCAAGCGTCTCCAACATGCCGTTGTGCATGTAGGGTTCGGTATAGAGGGTGTAGCGCAGGCTTGGCGTGCGGAACTTACCCTTGTCGGCCTTTTCCTTGGTACGGAAATAGAAGCCGGGGTCGTCCTTGGTGTGGCGGTACATCTCTTCGGTCGAGCCTTTGGCAAAAAGCTCATACCGGAAGGTCACTTGCGCCAGACCATCGTCCTGCCAACCGTCATAGGCGGGCACACCGGTGTTGTAGTATTTTTCATCCGACAGCAACGCACCGTTATGGCATTCGGAACACTGCGCCTTGCCGGTGAACAATTCCAGCCCGCGTTTCTGCTCGTCGGTCAGCGCCGCGTCATCCCCACGCAGATAATTGTCGAAGGGTGTGTCGGTCTGAACTATGGTCCGTTCAAACGCGGCGATGGCCCGCCATGCATTGCTGATACGCGGCCACTGATCGCCGAAGACATCGTTGAAGCGTTCGACATATTCGGGGACGAAGGCCAGGCGCGCCTCCATCATGTCGGCCTCACCGTTGCCGGCGACCGCACCGCCTGCGGCGGATTTGGCCTGGCTCTCAAGGCTTTTGCTTGAACCCGCCCAGAACAGCTTTCCGTAATAGGCCGAATTCACGATGGTCTGGCTATTGCGCCAGTGGGTCGTGCCCGGATAGCCGAACGAGATCGGTGCCTCGACGTCCCAGCCGACATCTGGCATGTGGCAGGCCGAACAGGGCGTCGACGGATTCCCGCCAAGACGGGCATCAAAGAACAGCATCTTGCCCAGTTCGATCTTGGCGTCGGTTTGCGGGTTGTCCAGCGGGATCGGCGGCTCGCCCAGCGCCACCAGCGGCGAGTCTGCATCGGGGTCTGCGCCACCGATGCCGGCCTCAATCTCCATGCTGGTTTCCGCAATCGCCTGTGCACCTAGGACGGCAAACAGGGCAGCGGTGGCGATTGTGCCTGAAAGGTAAGACTTTAGGTCTTTCATGGGTCCACTCCTCAGTTTGTCGCGTCTTGCCAGTTTTCGATCGGCGCATAATCCGTATCGATGTCCTCGGCGACGAAGTCCGGGCCGGTCAGCGGCTCACCAGACAGCGCCTTAAGGAAGGCCACCAGCTGTGCTTGTTCGGTCTCGCTGAGGCCAAGCGGCTTGATGCGCGGATCCTTGTTTTCATCTTCGCCACCACCGGCGTTGTAGAAGGCCACCACATCCTCGAGCGTCGCAATCGAGCCGTTATGCATAAATGGCGCGGTATAGATCAGCTCACGCAGCGTGGGGGTTATGAACGTGCCGAATGTATCGGCGGTGTGAGTGCGGATATACGCACCGGGGTCGGCGCGCAGGTTCATGTAATTCTCGACGCCGAGGAACTTCATCATGGTCACAAAGGTGATGTGACGTTCCGGGGTCGCCCAGATATCGGGGTTGTCGCCCACGCCGATATTGTGCGGCAGATCATCCGTGAACCGCTCGCCCGAGTGGCAGGAATTGCAGCCGCTGGCATTGAACAGCTCATAGCCCGCCTTGGCTTCTTCCGACATCTCGCCTGTATCGAACGGCGCGCCGCGCGAAATCAACGTTTTCAGATATTCCGGGATGGCGTTACGGACCCCGCCGTTCGACGGCTCGCCAAATCCGGCGGCTTCGAACATCTCGACATAAACCGGATCTTGCTTGATGCGTTCCTGCATCAAACGCATATCCATGTTCATCGAGTATGTCTCGGTGATGCTTTCGCGGGTCGCGTCGTTGAGGTTGGTGCCAATGCGCCCGTCATGGAACCACGCGGCGCGCTTGGCGCTGTTAATCAGCGTCGGCACGTTGCGGAAATGTAGGCTGCCGGCATAGGCATCCGATAGGGCCTGCCCGTCGGTAAAGCCGTTTTCCGGCTGGTGGCAGCTGGCGCAGGACAGTTCGGTGTCGCCAGACAGGCGCGGGTCAAAAAACAAACGTTTGCCAAGTGCCGCCTTGGCTTGGTCGAACTCAATGGCTTCTACCGGGCCCGGCTGTTCCGCCTGGGCATGGTGAACCGGGAACGCAACACCAACCGACAGCAATGAAACTGTCGACAGTGCCGAGAACCACGTTCTGGCTTTGGTCATCATTTAAAAAGCCCTCATTATCCGCAAATCTGATCGCTCCGGTTAACCGGAGATCGACGAGGCGAATATTAGAGGGTCATGTATCGCGATGCCTTGATCGAGATTAAATCCGCAGAGAATTGGCGACGTGATCGTCGCTTATCTGAACCAAGGCCGCGACTGTCAGACGTCGATATCCAAAGCAAGCGCATGGATACGGGGGACTATATCCCCCAATGCCGTATGTACTGCGCGATGGCGAGCAACGCGGGATTGCCCCTCGAAAGCCGCAGAACGAATAAGGACGTTGAAATGACTCTCACCGCCCTCCTGATATCCAGCGTGACCACGATGGCTCTCGCTGTCGTCAACCACCTCCAGCTCACGCGGGTTAAATGCTGCCTGCAATCGTTCACGGATTTCGTCGGTCACGCTCATTTTTATGCTCAGCGGCAAATAAATTGCCGTCCCCCTCTTCTACTTTCGGCTGCTTAGATTAAACTGCTGCCTCCGAGTCGAAAAGATGCCTTCGTGAGGTTGTGCAGATGGTAAAGTCAGATCCCTTCGGATTCGATATGTCCGTGTCGAGCGCTAAGAAAAAGAAGCCGCGCGGCCGTCGGGGTATGTCAGGTGCGTCCGAAACTTCGGTGCGAATCTGTGATCATGAGGGCTGTGAAGAACCCGGTAAGTTTCGCGCGCCCAAAGCTCCGGACGTGCTGGATGATTTTTTCTGGTTCTGCCAGCAACATGTGCGCGAATATAACCAGAAGTGGAATTTCTTCGACGGCACCACCGAGGCCGAACTGAACGCGCAGCGTTCGAAGGACAAAGTGTGGGAGCGTGAGACCAAACCGATGGGCGATCCCGAGGCCCGTGCCTGGGCACGTCTGGGGATCGAGGACCCGCATCAGGTTCTAGGCGAAAACGCCACCAAAAATCCCGGCCGCGCCAATTCCGGCGGTCGACGCCTGCCGCCGACTGAGCGCCGCGCGATTGAGATCCTCGAAGCGCAAGATAGCTGGTCGAAGGCAGAGATTCGCAAAGCCTACAAGAAGCTGATCAAGGTGCTGCACCCGGATATGAACGGTGGTGACCGATCTCAGGAAGAGCAGTTGCAAGAGGTCGTCTGGGCCTGGGATCAGATCAAGGACAGCCGCAGCTTCAAGTAGTATTCAACGGATACGGGTCAGCAGCGTTCCATCTCACGAATAGTGCTTGTTGCGGGACATCTTTCCGATTCCAGGGTTCATACTGTTCGTGGGATCGATCGACTTGTAGAAAGCTGCCAGATCGGGTTTGGCTGCATAGAGATGGCCAACATTATGTTCCGCCGGGTATTCAGCGCCGCGTTTGTCCAGCAACTTTAGCATTGCGGCCTTCAACGCGTTCGGGTCTGCGCCTTTCTTGACGATGTAATCCTGATGCAGAACATGACACATGAAGTGGCCATAGTAGAGTTTGCCGACCAGTTGATCCGCGATCTCAACTGGCAAGTCTTCGAACCAGTCGACGTCATTGCGGCGCAGCGCGATATCTAGGGCGATGATATCTTCCACTTCGGCTGCATGAACCTTCATATAACGAATGGCTGCACCTGCGGCAGCAAAACGATGTAGCCCAGCGATCTTTGCCTCACGCAGGTCGCATTCAAAGAAATCCAGCTTGTCTTCGGCAGTCATGTCATTGAGTAGATCGCGCGCTTCATCGATACCGCCATCGCGCATTTTGAGTATCAGGTGATGCGGATACCGATCCCGATAGGCCCGCATCCGGCGCGGCAGGATATCGGGCCAAAGTCGCATCGCGAACTGCATGAAACGATCGGTAAAATTGCCGAGAACCGGTATGCCTTCCAAACGCGCGTCCACCGCGCCCTTCAGCGCAAAGAAAGTGGGCAAACGGTCGGTTCCCAACTTGTCAATCATCACCATGGTGTCTTTGCCATAGCGGTCAGAGATATCGAATACCTCCTCATGCATGTATTCAGCGCTGACCGGCAGGGTTTTGAAGTCGGACAGGATGCGACGGCGCAATTCCGTGAATGCCTCGGTGTCGTGCGCCCCGACGTAGAAAGTACGTTCTGCTTCGTTCTTGGCATATGTATCCAGCCGAACCGCAAAAACCGCCAGTTTACCCGCGCAGCCCGCTGCTTCGTATAGACGCGACTTATCAGCGTTAAAGCGTGCTGGCGTTTCAGCATCTACATTACGCACCCGACGGGCGTAATCGGTGTCAGAGGCTTTGCGATTGTCGGTCTCGATATCAGTTGCTGAGAAATCACCGTTCTGCAGTCGGGTCAGGATTTCTTCGGGTGTATCACCCAATTGCATGCCTAGATGATTGACCAACTCAAGCTCGCCGTCCTGAGTGATCCGCGCGTACAGTGACAGCTCGGTATAGGAGGGGCCGCGCTCGACCAGCGAACCGCCCGAGTTGTTGCACACCCCGCCAACGACTGAGGCACCGATGCACGAAGATCCGATCACCGAATGCGGCTGGCGGCCAATCGGGTCCAGCAGCTTTTCCAGCGCAAACAGTGTGCTGCCCGGAAAGCTGATGACCTGCTTGCCATCATTGATCAGATGCAGATCGTCCATCCGCCGCGTGTTGATCAACACTACATCACGATCGTAGCTACCCTTGGGCGTAGACCCTTCGGTCAGGCCGGTATTGGCGGCTTGCATGATGACAATTTTGTCAGCGGCAACACAGGCCTGCAGCACCTGCCATTGTTCCAGCAGCGTAGCGGGCTGAACCACCGCGAGCGCGTCCCCTTCACCCGATCTGAACCCTCGGCGAAAGCGGCGGGTGCTGCGCGACGAAGTCAAAACGCGCCGCCGCCCACAAATGGCCTGAAGACGCTTGATCAGATCGGCATCGTTCATCCCGCTACCCTCCGTTAATACGCGACCGAGGGCAACCACGTGGCCAATTGCGGCCACAAGAAGACAAAGAACAGGCCGGTCAGCTGCAGGATCACGAATGGGATAATCCCTTTGTAGATGTCAGTCAGCTTGATCTCGGGCGGGCAGACCCCTTTCAGATAGAAAAGCGCAAATCCAACCGGAGGTGTCAGGAAAGAGGTTTGCAACGTCACCGCCACAAGGATTACGAACCACACCAGCGCAGGTTCATCGATGACACCGAAGCCGTCGATATCCAGGCCCAGCCCGTTCACGATGGGGCGCATCAAGGGCAGAACGATGAGCGTGATCTCGATCCAGTCCAGCACGAAGCCCAGCAGGAAGACGATGAACAGGATCATGAAGACAGTGCCATTTGGGCCGAGCCCGGTACCGTGGATCATATCCTCGATCAGCGCGTCGCCGCCCAGTTCGCGCAAGACATAGGAGAACACCGTCGCACCAAGGAAGATCGCGAAAATATAGGCGGTGGTGTTGAACGTTGCTTTCAGCACATTCACCAGCTTGGCCAGCGTCAGCTTGCGATATCCCAGCGCCAGCAGAGTGGCTCCCAACGCGCCCACGCCCGAGGCTTCGGTCGGTGTGGTCAAACCCGCGAAGATCGAGCCCAGCACGGCGAGGATAAGGGCCAGCGTCGGCAGGACTGCAATCAGCACGTCCTTGACTGCGTTCCAGTCAGGACGGGTTGCGCCTTCGGGTACTGGGGCCACGTCGCGTTTGATTAGGGCGATGACAAAAATATAGGTCAGGTAGAGCGCGCCAATGATCACGCCGGGGAACACTGCAGCCATAAATAGGTCGCCGACCGATAGCGCCATCTGGTCCGCCATGATGACAAGCATGATCGACGGCGGGATGAGGATGCCCAGCGTGCCTGAAGCGCTGACCACACCGGCGGCCAATGAGGGGCTGTATTTCTGCTCCATCATCGACGGCAGCGAAAGCACGCCCAACAGAACCACAGACGCCCCAATGATCCCGGTCGAGGCGGCCAGAATGATGCCGATCATCGTTACCGTGATCGCCAGCCCGCCGCGCACTGTGCCGAACAGGCGCTGCATCGAGGTCATTAGGCGCTCGGCCACACCGGATTCGTCCAACATCAGGCCCATGAAGATGAACATTGGCAGCGCCACCAGAACCGCATTTGACATGGTGGCATAGACCCGGTTCACCACCGCGCCCAGCGTCAGATAGTCCAGACCGGTCAGCGTTTCCTCAAGCCCGGTCCAGTTCATCATGCCATTGTCGAACAGATAGGCCAGACCGCAATAGGCAACGCCAACCCCGGCCAGCGTCCATGCCACCGGGAAGCCGGTGAAAAGCAGCGCGATGAAGGTCAGGAACATCGCGATGACCAGTTTTTCCTCAGTCGTTTCCACCAGGAAGGTCAGCGCGGTCGCCACCACAGCAAAGCCCAACAGCGCCCAGACGATCAGACGCAGGCCCTTGCCTTGCCGTTCCTCGTCGAGATTGACGATCAGGGCGTGCACATCGTGGATCAGCCGCGCCGCCGCAGCCAATGCCAGCAATACAAAACTGGCCGGGATCACACCTTTCAAAGCCCAACGCGCAGGTAGACCGGTAGGGCTGTCCGAGGATTCATTGACGCGCCAGCTTTCGTAAAAATAGTCATACCCCTGATCGATCATTAAATAGATGAACGGCACCAATAGGGTGAAGATTCCGATGATCTCGATAATCCGCCGCGCGCGCTGGCTGAGCTGCATGTGCAGCAGGTCCACCCGCACATGGCTGTCGGTGACCAGCGCATAAGAAATGCCGATCATCGTCACCAACCCATAGAAATGCCACTGAATCTCATCCAGCTTGGGATAGTTCTGGTTCAGCAGATAGCGCATCGCCACTTGCGAAACGATGGCCGCAACCAGCAGCAAGTTGGCCCACATGACCACATGACCCACCGCCTTGACGCCGTTGTCGATGGCAACGGCCAGTTTCTGGCGATCGGGCTCCCCATGCTCAAGGATGCTTTCATAGACTTCAATCGGGTCGTCCTGATGACGCTGTGTCTCGGCCATGGTCTCCTCCTCAAGAGTTTGGCGGTGGGGACGTGAATGCGCCCGGAATGCTTGGGAAAATGAAGAAAATCAGAGTTGTACGAGGGCGGCGGAAGGAAGCCGCCCCCGGATAATCGCAAGTGGCAAATTTACTTGCGGGGGAGGAATGCGTTCTCTTTCCAGACCGCATAACCGTCACGGAATTCGTTCATGTCGGCCAGAACCTTGGCAAAGAATTCGTCGTTGGCGGCCTGTTCTGCGGCAACCTCTTCCCAGGTCGCGCGGAAGGTCGACAGCATCTCGTCGTTCCACTGCTTGATCTGAACACCATTGTTTTCAACGTTGTCCAGCAGCGCAGCGTGTTGGATCGCCTCACCTTCGGCAAAGCTGTCAGCCATCGAAGCCTTACAGGCATTTTCGATGATCGCTTTGTGCTGATCGCTGGCTTCGTTCCAGACGTCCTTGTTGATCATCAGTTCAAACACCGTCGCTTGCTGGTGCCAGCCGGGGAAATAGTTGTACTTGACCAACTTGTGGAAACCGAGGCGTGCGTCGATGGCAGGCATCGAGAATTCGGTCGCGTCGATCGCGCCTTTTTCCAGTGCCGGGAAGATTTCGCCGCCGGGCAGCAGTGACGTCGCCACACCCAGCTTCTGCATCACTTCACCGCCCAGACCGAAAAAGCGCATCTTCAGGCCGTTCAGGTCTTCGGGGCTGTTGATCTCATTCGCGAACCAGCCCGAGGTTTCGGGAGCGATAATGGCGCAGGGAATGACATGGACGTTGAAACCGGCCTGATCATACATCTCCTGATACAAGCTCATGCCGTTGCCATAGTACAGCCACGCCATGTATTCACCCGCCTCAGGGCCAAACGGAACGGCCGAGAACAACGGTGCAGCCGGGATCTTACCCGCCCAGTAGCCGGCGGTGGTATAGCCCGAATTGATCTTGCCTGAAGACACCGCATCCAGAATTTCAAACGGCGGGACCAGCTTGCCCGGTTCGTAAACCTTCATCTTCAGCGTGCCGCCGGACATCAGGTCCAGCTGTTCGGCCACGCGCGGGATCGGCGAGCCGAGGCCCGGTAGAGCGGTTGAAAACGCGATTGGGGTTTTCAGCAGCATCTTATCCGCCGCGTGGGCAACCGGGGCTGCCAGCAGCGAGGCCGCAACGGCAAGCGATGTCAGGGTGGTCTTCATGGGTTCTCCTCCAAGGTAAAGATCAGCCGGTGGTCTGGCTGTCACTCTCGCCGCGAGCACGGCTTAAGTGGTAAATATTGTTTACCTTATAATTTAGTCAACAATTTTATTTACCAATTTGGCTACGCCGCGGTGGTGTGGCTCATAACCAAGATTGACCTTTCATAACCCGAAATTTTCGAATAATTTTGCGACACTCAATAAAAACAAACGCTTATATGCGCGGCGAGCGTCCGTATTTTTGGGTAGTTTTTCTTGCAATGCCGGAAGCTAGTGGTAAATATTATAAACAACCTCGACGATCTTTAATCTAACTACCGGACAGGAATTATGAGCACGAACAGCCTCTTTGATCCCGTTGGTCACGAATCAATTGCCGATGCGGTCGTCGCACAAATCGAGACAATGATTGTTGATGGAATCCTGAAAGAGGGTCGCAAAATCCCGTCTGAACGGGAGCTTGCGGAAGCCCTAGGCGTTTCACGCCCCAAGCTGCGCGAAGCACTCCAAACCCTCGAAAATCGCGGCTTGGTGACCGTGCGACATGGCGAGGGCACCTTTATCGCCCCACTGACCGGTCGTGCCATGTCGCCCGCCCTTCTGTCTCTCTATGCCCGGCACGGCAGTGCTTTCTACGATTATCTTGAATACCGGCGCGAGCAAGAGGCCTTTGCCAGCCGCCTCGCCGCACAGCGCGCTACACAATCCGACAAGGAACGGATTGCTGAAATCATCGATGAAATGCAGCGAGCCTGGGAGAATGATGATCAGGATGCCAGTGAAGAGGCTGATTTTCGACTGCACGCCGCCGTTGTCGATGCGAGCCAAAACACGACCCTTATCCACATGATGGCATCCATCTATGACCTCACGCGCCAAGGCGTGTTCTACAACCGCCGCTTCCTGCGCTCGATGGACGGCACGGGTGAAGCGTTGCTTGAGCAGCACAAGGCAATCGCGCAGGCCATCATCGACGGCGACCCGGACCGCGCAGAAACCGCCGCACGCACGCATATGGATTTCGTCGAGGATTCATTTCGCGTAGGACAAGAACAACAAGCTCGCGAGATCCGCGCAGCAAAACGGCGGCAGTTTTCGGATTGAGGTCAAAAACAGAGGCGTATTTTTTTGTTCTACGGAAAAGTCTCCCGCACGACGTACTAAGTCTTGGCTTTGCCTTTCTCGACCGGTTCTCGCCTCAGGCACTTTTCCAAGTCTACTTCCAATGCACTGAGGTTTATGTCTCCAGCTCGCAGAGCGTCCACCTCATTGGCTCCCTGCCTCGTCAAACCAAGGTTTTTGAGCAACGTGTTCCAATCCGGTACGTCCCGCTTCAATCCCGCGCGCAGCAAAACCTCAATTTTTCGAATGTACCAAAGGGTCAGAGAAGACACACGAATGTCGGGTGGAGTGTCCACAGGTACATGGGCGGCAATCGCAGCGCTTGCGCACGCCATTGACTCGGATGCCACGTAGAAAGCCTGCGCCGCGCTGTTAGGGTTTACGTATTTAACGCCTTCATTGATCAAAGCTCCACCGGCCAAGACCAAGGCCAGGTCTTTCCCTGAGATCGAGGCCGCACTTCCAAGCGCGGCACCGCCTGCTACAGTGATCAGTGCCGCCGCTGTCAGGTCCCGATTGCGCGCTGCTTCGTCGCCCAGCCTTTTGTAGGCATCTGAAAGTTGCAGCGCATAATACGACGTACGAATAGGACCGCGTTCAAGCAACAGGCTTGTGGACTGAAATGTTTTTGGTGCCGTTTCAAACGCACCCCCGATCCCTACAGCGTGCTGGATAACGTCTCCCGATGTATTCGACAGCACGGTTTGCTCGGCATTAAAGGCCCTGTTCTCGTAGGCACAACCGGTGATCAAAGTCAGCGGCACCAAGGCCGGAATCAGGCGATTGAAAACGGACTTCATCAAATTTCCCCATGAAAACACGCAATTGAATAAGTGAAACTATACAATCACAGGGTGTTTCAGGCAAATTCGGCCGCACATGTCATCGCCAACTCACAATGCCACAACCCGTTTCAAACACCCGGCGCGACGCGCATGGATGGCTTATAAATCCCGAATCCAGAATTGAAGCGGCTTTTGGGTTTCGCAATCGTCGCCTCGATCCTTCCACGAGAATTGCGCCACGACGCCAGGAAGCGGCGCATAACCCCGCGCGCGCCAGAAGGCATCCAACGGGCGGTAATGATCTGGTCGCATGGGGTGGTCGTCAGGGCGTACTACACTGCAGAAGGCGCTTTTGGTGAATCCCATCGCATGGGCGTGGGCTTCGCGCAGATCAAAGAACGTATGGCCTGCGCCCTGTCCGCGATACTCCGGCAGCAGAACCGATTCTGCGCAATAGAAGATGTCGCCCAGCGACAGGCCCGAGCCTTCGAACGCGGCCGCGAAATCGTCGGCGTGATCCGTCAAGGGCGCACCCGTCGAAGCACCTACCATAGTATCACCGTCGAACGCTCCGACAACGATGGCCCTGGCGCTATCGACGTAAGACTGCAGGTATTTCCGCTCATACTTCAGATCGCCATCATAGAGATATGGCCAGGCGTGAAATACGTCGATCCGCAGACGCGCGACTTCATCCAACGCGTCGACCAATGTCGATCCGGTCATTGCGCGGACCTGCGAAATCTCAGCCATTCGAGACCTGTTTGGTCCAGTCCGCAAGGTTGTAGAACGTGGTCACGCGGGTGATCTTGCCGTCGTTAAGGTCAAAAAACGAACCCGCAGGCAAGCGGTAAGTCTGACCATACGCTTCTGGCAGACCTTCATCAGTTTCCAGATAGGTTCCGTTGACGATGAACTCAGCCGCGGCACGGGTACCGCCTTCGGCCTCGAAGATCACGATATCCGTCAGGTTCTCGCGGTAGCAGCGGTTCATATGCGCGCAGAAGGCGGCAAATTTCTCTTTGCCGACGCGAATCTGACCTTCGTTGACATGATGGGCCACGTCATCCGACAGGCAGGCCAACATGCCATCCACGTCACCGGCATTGAAGGCATCAAAGTAAGTTTTCACGATCGGGTTCATGGTCACTCCGTCGGTTCACCCCAGCGGTCTTTCAGATGCGCGATGATCTGATCTCGGGTTTGTCGATAATGACGTAGCTTGTCCTCGCGGGTTTCACCTAGTCCGGTAGGGTCCATAATTGGCCAATAATCGACATCGAGGTGAAAAAAACGCGTCAGTTCCAGCGCTTTTCGCTGGCTGGCGGGTGACAGGGCCACGATCAGATCAAATGAACTGAGGTCATCGCCCCATTGCTCCATTTCGTCAAAAGAACGCGAGCGGTGACGGGACAGCTCAACGCCAATCTCCTGACAGGCTGCGATGCAGAACCCATCGATCTCAAGATCGTTATGCACACCAGCGGATTGCACATAGGTGCCGGTGCCGTAAAACTTCTTCATGATGCCTTCGGCCATGGGTGACCGAACCGAATTGTGGTCGCAACAGAACAGAATGGACTGCGGCAGAGGCGTCACCCGTTAGCCTCCAAAATGAAGGACGCAGATGAGCGTAAAGAGGCGGCGGGCAGTATCAGTATCAACCTCAGCTTTGCCTTCCAGCCTTTCCTGTAACACGCGGCTGCCTTCGTTGTGGATGCCGCGCCGAGCCATATCGATCGTTTCGATCTGGCTGGGCGGCAGTGTTTTCACCGCATCGAAATAGCTCTCGCAGATCTGAAAATAGTCTTTTACGACCTGCCGGAATGGACCAAGCGACAGATGAAACTCAGCCGCCTTCTCGCTGGCTTCGGTGGCGATATCGAAAACCAGTCGCTTATCACGGATTGATAGCTGCACATGGTAGGGCCCGTCGGGGATCATCCGATCGTCGCGCGCTGGCAGCGTGAACGAGTTATCTTCAAGCAAATCATATATGGCGACCTTCCGCTCCTGCTCGATCTCCGGTGTCGGCGGGGGCAGATTTCGGTCGTCCAGTTCGATATGCGAAATACGGGTCATCTTAACGGTCACAATCCTTGCGTCTGCACAGACCTATAACAACGATTTTCATTGAGCAACGTACAGAAGCGCCATGCGTGCCAAGTCATTGCGTCACTTCAGCCATTCAGCCGATTAAGGCGCGCCGAAACGGACAGGCCATGCGCTTCGAGGCTTTCGGATTGCGCGAGCGTTTCAGCCGCCGGGCCGATGGCGCGCAAAGCTTCGGGTGTCATCTGGCTGAGCGTTGTGCGTTTGAGAAAATCCATCACGCTAAGGCCAGACGAAAAGCGCGCCGAACGCGCTGTGGGCAGCACGTGATTGGGGCCGCCGACATAATCGCCAATGGCTTCGGGCGTGTACTGGCCAAGGAAAATGGCACCGGCATGGATCGTTTGCTGGCTTAACGCCACCGGGTCGGCCACGCAGAGTTCCAGATGTTCAGGCGCGATGCGGTTGGACAGCGCGGCAGCCTCGTCCAGGTCGCGCACAGTGATTACGGCACCAAAGTCGCGCCAGCTGGCCCGGGCGATGGCGCGGCGTTGCAGGGTCTCAAGACGTTTTTCCACCGCTTGCGTCACGGCTTGACCAAATTCTGCGTCATCCGTGATCAAAATGGATTGGGCGCTTTCGTCATGCTCGGCCTGGCTGAGCAGGTCCAGCGCGATCCAGTCGGGGTCGTTGTCCTTGTCTGCAATGACCAGAATTTCCGAGGGGCCCGCGATCATGTCGATGCCGACCTTGCCGAATACACGGCGTTTCGCGGCGGCCACGAAGGCGTTGCCCGGTCCGGTGATCTTATCGACCGGCGCAATGGTTTCGGTGCCATAAGCCAGCGCGGCCACAGCTTGCGCGCCGCCGATGCGATAAATCTCATCCACGCCCGACAGTTGTGCCGCCAGCAGGACCAGCGGGTTTGCCTGACCCTCAGGTGTGGGGACGACAATGGCCAACCGGTCTACGCCCGCCACCTTCGCAGGTATTGCGTTCATAAGAACTGACGACGGGTAGGACGCCAATCCGCCCGGCACATAAAGCCCTGCAGCCGACACCGCCGACCAGCGCCAGCCGAGTGTTGCGCCTGCCTCATCGGTCCACTGATGATCCTCGGGCATCTGCTTTTCGTGATATGCACGAATGCGTTCTGCAGCCAGTTCCAACGCGGCCCCGTCCTGGCGCGTGACCTGCGCAACGGCCTCGGCGATCTCATTGGATGAAAAGGCCATGGTCTCGGGCGTCAGCTCCAGCCGGTCGAATTTCGCGGTAAGTTCGATCACCGAAGCATCACCACGGGTCCGCACATCATCGATGATCTGCGCCACGACCGCATCCACATCGGGGCTGTCCTCGCGCTTGGCGGACAACAGCGCCTGAAATGCAGGTTCGAAATCGGCGGAGGTCGTATCGAGGAAAGCGGGCATGTGAGAGACTCCGGAAGCGTTTCAACGGGTCTTATCGCCCGGGCCGGGTGGCCTCAACCCTTAGGCCGCTGGGTGCAGCGATTTGCGCATCGGGAATTGGGGGATGCCGTGCCATTCCGTCGGGTCGCCGACATCATGCCAGCCGTGCGCCAGATAGAACGAATGTGCCGTTTTGGTCGCGTGCAGATGCGCCTCAGAGGCGCCACGTGCTTGCAGTTCCTCTTCCAACCGGTGCAGCAGCGCTGCTCCGAGCCCGCGCCCTGCGTGATCGGGATCGACATAGAGCAGAGATATCTCACCCTCGCCACTTAGACCGCCCACTGCAGTAACCACTCCCATTTGCGTAGCGACCCTAAGGATTGCTCCACTATCGATCCAGTTTCGGACCGAAGCCGGATCCTTATTGGCAGACCAGCGGGAAAGGTTTTCGGGATTATCCAGATGATCCGCCCGACAGAGGTTACGGATCGATCGGATCAGAACACGGCTGATGTCGAATACATCAAACACGGTTGCCCGCCGCAACGCGATGCCGCGTGGCGGATTCGGGAAGGCCTGAGCGATGCCACGTTTATTCTTCACTCGGGGTGATGGGGCGCTTGTCCAGAAGGCGCCTTGTAGGGACGCGTCACATCCTTGAGCGTTGCATCGATGGCCTCAACCGACAGGCGGATCGCGCCGTCGCCTGCCAAGGTCAACAGGATTTGCCCCGCACCATCCTCGCTTGGCTCGAATTCGACCGAGAGCAGAGACAGGATCATGTCCTTGTCGCTGCGGTCGATGCCCTGACTGGCTACCGACAGAACCGAGCCGAACATCAAAACGGCCTGCACCCGCTCGTAGGCGCGACCGCGCCGGGCAGCGGCATCCTTGTCTTCCCAACGAAAGCGATTGAGCAGCAGCGCAAAGCGGCGCTGGCCGGGTTGCCATGTCATCTCGGTCACCGGGAAAACCGCATCCTGCGTCAGGGTCGCAATCACCCGCAGGTCATCGGCATCCTCGGCTCCAAGGTTCAGCGGTGCCTCGCGGCCATCTTTGAAACTTGCGTCTGTCATTGACCCTTAATCCGTTCGATCTTTGCGCCCACGCCTTCCAGCTTGCGCACCACATGTTCATATCCGCGGTCCAGATGATAGACCCGGCTGACAACAGTCTCACCTTCCGCCGCCATTCCGGCAAGGATCAGCGAGACTGAGGCCCTCAGGTCTGTCGCCATCACCGGAGCACCTTTCAATCGTTCGACCCCGGTTACGGTGGCCGTGCCACCATGGACTTCGATATTCGCGCCCATGCGCACCAGTTCGGGCGCATGCATAAAGCGATTCTCGAAAATACGCTCTTCAAGCACGGACACACCTTCGGCAGTGCACATCAGCGCCATCATCTGCGCCTGCAGATCGGTCGGGAAACCTGGAAAGGGTTCGGTGACCACATCGACCGAGGTCACACGCCCGTTCTTACGAGAAACTTTCAGCCCCTTGTCGGTTTCAGAAACACTGATCCCCGCCGCATCCAGCTTGGCAGCGAAGGATTCGACCAGCGACATGCGCCCGCCCAGCAGCTCAACCTCGCCCCCGCAGATCGCCGGGGCCAGCATATAGGTGCCAAGTTCAATCCGGTCGGTCACCACCTGATGGGTCGCGCCGTGCAGACGATCGACACCCTGAATTTCGATGGTCGAGGTCCCCTCACCCGAAATCTGAGCGCCCATCTTGCGCAAGCATTCGACCAGATCGACAATCTCGGGCTCGCGCGCGGCGTTTTTCAGCACCGTGGTGCCCTTGGCCAGCGTGGCGGCCATGACGATGTTCTCGGTCGCGCCAACCGAGGCAAAGCGCATCTCATGCACAGCACCTTTCAGCCCGCCCGACGCCTTCGCGTGCAGATAGCCATCTTTAAGCTCGATCTCGGCGCCCAGCGCCTCAAGCCCTTCGACATGCAAATCCATCGGGCGCGCGCCAATTGCACATCCACCAGGTAGCGACACCACGGCCTGCCCCAGCCGCGCCAGCATCGGCCCCAACACCAGGTTCGAAGCGCGCATTTTTCGCACGATGTCATAATCCGCCGTGTGGCTGTTCAGGTCATGGCTGGACATCGCAATGACCTGACCATCCTGCAGCGAAGACACCTCGGCACCCAGCGACCGCAGCAGCGCCGTCATGGTCTTGATGTCACTCAAACGCGGCGCATTGGTCAACGTCAGCGGTTCTTCGCTGAGCAAGGTCGCGGGCATCAGCGTCAGACACGCATTCTTGGCCCCCGCAATGGGAATCTGCCCGTTCAGCGGGCCATTGCCCGTTACCAGAATCGAATCCATTTGCTCTTATCCCTCGTCCTTGCCGGCTTTGTCCCCGGAGGTGGCTCGCGCCTTGGCCTGAGCCTTGCGCCGCGCCATATTCGCTTTTAGCGCCGCCTTTAGACGGTCTTCGCGCGTTTCCCCGGACTTGCCGTGTTTTTTAGGTGAATTTTTGTCTGCCATTGCCTTTCTCTACAGGAGTAGAAAAAAACCGTCCAGACACCCTTGCGCCGCGTTTCGTTTGAGTCTAATCACCCGCCCACAGCGCTGCTGTAGCTCAGAGGTAGAGCACTCCCTTGGTAAGGGAGAGGTCGAGAGTTCAATTCTCTCCAGCAGCACCATCTTAACGTCCGACATAATGCTTCAAATGGTGCACGATCACGTGGCGTCTCAGCCACTGGCATTTTCATTGAATTGAGTTGAAGTTGACGCGCGCAAGCGCCTGATGACAGCGGGCGGTTGCATCACAACCGCCCGTGCCTAGGTTTATTCCGCAGGTGCTGTGGTCTGCTTTTGCCTCAGACCATCGCGATAAAGCGCCTTGGCGAGCGCTATGCACATCAGGCCCATGACCATCGTAAAGGGTAGCGCACCGATGATCATCGCATTTCGCAAGGCGTCCATCGGATTGTTTTCACCCGCAGCCAGGATCAGAGCGCCAATCACCGCTGTCAGGATAAGGCCCCAGACGATCTTGTGCTTGTTACCGATGTTCTGATCTCCGCCAGACATGATGGTGTTCATCACCAGAATGCCCGAGTCCGCCGACGTGACCAGGAAGGTCATGATCAGGACGACGCACATCACGGTGATGCCAGACAACAGCCCACCGGTGATCATCTCTTGCAAGGTGACAAACAGCTTGGCGGTGTTCGACGCCCCGATGATGGCGCCTTCGGCGGTGCCATTCAGTTCGAGATCGATCGCGGTGCCACCCAGAATGGTCATCCACGCAAAGCAGACCAGCGCAGGGGCAAAGACACAACCGATGATGAACTCACGCACCGAGCGTCCCTTGGAAATGCGCGCCAGGAACAGGCCGACGAAAGGCGAAAACGCGATCCACCAGGCCCAGTAGAACGTGGTCCAGCCCGCTTGCCAGCCAAACTGCCGACCCGGATCACCTGCGGCGTAGACCGAAGCCAGAACAGAGTCCGGCAGCGCGGCGGCGTCGCCTTCCAGGCCAGATTTGAACCCGTCAAACGATCCCCAAGGATTGGTCGCACCGGCATAAAGCGCATCGGCAAACGGCGCTGCTTCACTCGGCAGGGCAGCATCAAACGCCGCCGCCGATTGCGGATTGAAAGCACCAAAGCTGAGCGAAATGAAGTGCTGGATGTAATCGACAAATGCAGTTGCGTAAGTCGTCATCGCGAACAGGAACGACCCAAAGACAACAAAGACCAGCAACAGGATCAGCGACAACACCAGGTTCAGGTTAGACAGGTACTTGACGCCACGACCAACACCAGAGACAGCCGAGATGATCGAGAGGCCCATGATCACAATGAGGCCAGCCAGCAGACCAACAGTACTGGGGGCTGGTGCGTCACCGGTCAGATCCATCATCCATTCCATACCCGAAATGGCGTATAGGCCGTCGATGAACTGCGAAACCCCGTACCCGATGGTAACTGAAACACCCAGAATGGTTGCTACCACGCCCAGCACATCCACGACGTGGCCCAGGAAGCCGTTCATCAGCTTGCCGAACAGAGGTGTCAGCGCGGTGCGAATAGTCAGGGGCATGTTGCGCGTGTAGGCGTAATAGGCCAGCGACAGGCCGGTCACCACATAGATCGCCCAGGCGTGAAACCCGTAATGCAGGAAAGTGTAGCGATATCCCGACTGCAATGCGTCTTCGCTATTGCCGACGACATCGCCCGCGATGACAACCGGGTTCGATCCCCACAGCCCTAAAGGCTCAGCGGTAGCGAACACCATGAGACCGACGCCCAAGCCCGCGCCAAACATCATCGAAAACCATGAGAAATCCGAGAATTCTGGTTTTTCGCCCTCTGGGCCCATAAGCCGCTTACCGGTTTGCGGCAGCGCCGCCACGACAAACAGGAAAAAGACAAAAAAGCCGACAATAATGATATAGAAGGCGTTAAAATCTTCCAGCAGACGCGAGTTCAGGCTTCCAAGAACTCCGTTTGCATTTGCGGGCCAGACAAGCGCCCAGATAACCAGCGCGACCATGATTGACTTGCTCAGCAAGGCAATCTCAACACTGTGCCCTTCATAAAACCCGCCCGAAGATCGCTTGATCTCCAGATCGGTAAAAGGTTCCTTCATAGACATGTGTTTCCTCCCTATTCGCACGTGTCCTGATTTCCAGAAAGATCTTCATGAGCGTCCCGGAGCTTCGCCATCGAGCCCTACGTCAGCAGAGCTTCTATTTTGTCGAGGGTCGCTACACTGACAGCCACACCATCGTTCTTGGCCACCAAACGCTTTGCCTGGCGGCCGTCACCGGGCAAATGTGCGCCGTTCTGAGATCGGATCGCTTCGACAAGATCGACAATTCTGGAAGAAAATGCGTCATCCGCAGTCGCAGAAGCGTCAATTGCGATAAAGAATTGGCCTGTTTTCGGAGGCCCACCGGCGGTTCCCGAAAAAGGTGAGGCGTGTATCCCAAGCGTGGCACCGGTCAGCGCTGCAGCCAAAACCTCGGTCATCAGGGCAACGCCAACCCCCTTGTACCCACCCGATGGGGCCATGGAACCCTTAAGCCCAACATTCGGGTCGGTCGTAGGGTTGCCATCTGCGTCCAACGCCCAGCCAACCGGGATTGGTTTGCCTTCGCGCGCGTGTTTCATGACCTCGCTTTTGGCGATGGTGCTGGCGCTTTGATCGATCAGTAATGCGGGTTGGCCGTCGTTTCCAGGGACCGCGATTGAAAATGGGTTGGTTCCGACCACCGGTTTGGCACCCCCGGACGGCGCGATGGAGGCGGGCGCGTTGGTGAACCCAAGTCCCACAAAACCAGCCTGTGCCAGCCGGTAGGTGTGATACCCCAGCACGCCGCAGTTATAGCTGTTGCGGATCGCCAGCACCGCAACGCCCTGCGTGCGCGCCGCAGCGATCAATGCCTCGAACCCCGCGTCGATCGCCGTGTGGGCGAACCCGGTCGCGGCGTCGACCGTCACTACGCCGGGGCGCGGCTGGGACAGCTGAGGGGTGGCCTGCCCATCTACCTTGCCGCACTGAACATGTTCGCAATAGATCGGGATATAGGCCAGACCATGGCTCGCCACCCCGTCCGCCTCGGTTGCGGCGGTTGCAATTGCCAATGGGCGCGCGTTTTCTTCGCTGGTGCCCGCGGACACCAACGCACGAAAAGAAAGATCCTCGATTTCAGCAAGGCTAAGGGTACGGGTTTCGATCATGTCGCTCTCTCATTCAGTCATTGTCGGACAGGCCAGCGCCGGCACCCAACAGTCGGGATTCTTCGGTAGCAGGCGCGTAGGTGCGATGGGCAAATCGGTTGAGGGTGTCCCAGCAAACCGGGTCCGAGGATGCGCGGGTCACGTGCGGTCGAGGGGTGGTAAGTTGGCCGCCCAGCGTGATCTGGGTGTGATCAGAAAACGATGGCCAATCCTGCCCCGCCTCCAGACGACCGCCATCCGTTGCGGCCCTGAACAGATCGCACGTATGCGTGATCACGTTATTCTGGGCGCGTGCCGCCGAGGCTACGAAGGGCAGCAGAAAAACAGGTACTGCGAGCTTCTGGATACGTATGGGACCTGCGTGCAGCAGGTCAGACCGATCAGAAAGCAACGCGCCCGTAATGATCGGGCAAAGCACGCCTTGCCCCGCCCAAACCGGTTGCATCGCAACCGGGCGGTGATTTTTGAGTGAGGCTGCCAGACCTTGCTCCAACAATTGCGCCAGGGATTTCGTGCCATCAATCCCGTGCGCGCATAACCAACGCGTGGCTTTGCCCGCCTCTTCCGCCAGACCCCATGGATATCCGGCTCCGCGCGCGGCGCGTTTTGCCGTGGCTTCGACCTCATTCAGCGATACGTTCACGATCCTAGCTCCGGATAGACCCACAGATCGGCAGTCTTGCTGCTTAACTCTTCGGGATAAGGCGCGCCAGCGTACATGCAGATACGTACCCAGCGGTCTGAACGAGGATCGAAATGCGTGGCGCCAAAGAACGAGAGTTTGGCACGCAGCATGTCGATCGGCAGAACATCCGCGCTGATCGTGTTGTCGCGAATTTCGCCGTAAGGCGCGACGCGGCTCATTTGCGCGCGACGGATCGTGTGGCGGTGTTCAGGGTGTTCAAGTAGGAACTCGGCGATGGGTGCACCATCCGCCCATTCCGAAAGCGCGCTTTCGGCCAGCGCCGCGTCGCGCGCCGGGGCAAGCGGCTGTTCGTAGTCTGCAATCGGTTCGTCAAACCGCTCACCCAGCCGGGGCTCGAGCTTTTCCTCGGACACATACCAAGCGCGCGCGCAGTGTTCGGGCGCGTTCCAGTCCAGATCCATTGCCCAGCCAAAGCTGGCGCGGATCAGGTCGCGCACCGCGCCAACGGTCATCGTGCCATCAATCACATGCGCCGCACCGTTGCTGTCTGCCATACAGCTGGTCAGCCCATCGACCAGTTCACCGTAGGGTTCAAGGATCAGCGAGGCCAACAACTCCTGCCCTTCTTCGCTGAGCGTAGCCTGAGACCACAATATCAAGCGGTCCCACGGCTGATTGCCCGTCAGATCGGTCTTGTCGAGATAGTCCGATATTGCGCACAAGTCAGCATTCAGCGCCGCGAGCTTTTCGATCTGGATTGGATGCTCGGACTTCCACCACGAGATCGACAATTTGCTACGGGCGAAGATGTTGCGAAACTTGGCCGCTTCTGCCTCTGTTGCGGTCTCAATGGACCGAACCCGCGAGATCGCCTCTTCCCGGACCATGATCCAGTTGTTGAACAGGATCGGGTGATTGACGATGAAAGGTGCCATACCTAGCCCGGTCGAATTGCCTATACCCAGCCAACGCGCGATTTCCGGGCTCAACTCTGCGGTCTGGTCGCCACCCCTGGCGCGGGCCATATGTTCCACCAGATCGCGCACGAAGGTCCGCGTCAGGTAGACCGAAAGCATCTCGGCCTGAAATGGCGCGCTGACTTCGCCTCGGTCTGCAATCCTCTCACGATCTGCCGCGCCGAACTTGCCCGAGCCATACACGGCGGTTGTCCGCATCAGGTAACCGACCTTGTAAATCTGTTCGAGGTCGGGCTGCTGACCGGTGGCAAGACGATCCACGACATGTGCCCACAGACGCACCGAGCGGTTGGCCCGTGACAAGGACAGCTCGCTTTCGCTTACACGCCCGGCCTCTTGCAGAGGTACGTTTTGCGAAAGCCGCTCAATGTCTTCCGGGTCAGGAATTCCGTCAAACAACGCAAAGGTCGCGTCCCATGCCTCGGCGATCACACGATCCGAGCGTTGCTCGGGTGGCAGATCATGGGCAAACGCCACCAACGAATAAGCGCGTTCCGGACCTTGTGCAGTGTAGACCGCGTGACCGACGCCCTTTTCATCAATCTGGAAGACTGGGCGGGTGAACGTCCAGTTTTCGGCAGCCATCCGACGGGTCAATTGCCGCATGAAACTTAGACGGCATTGATGCAACGATCCTAGACGGGACAGGCGCATCACAGTGGCCGGGTCGCGGCGTGCGATATGCGGGTTTTGGTCCATCATGTGCCTTGTGGCTCAAAATTATCGGCAAAGAAGCGGTACCAGTTGCCGCCCATGATCCCCGCGACCTCGTCGGAGTTCATGCCAGTGGCGCGCAAGCCGGACTCGATGTTGCCGAAGTCGCGATTGTCCCGAAACCAGCCCGGCATTGGCGGGAAACCGGGGGCCGAGGCCGAACCCTCGCCATAGTCGATCTGTTTTGTCCAGCGCCCCACGCGCATCCATTCAACCACACTGTCGGGCTGATCTTGACACAGGTCGGTGCCAATCCCCAGATGCTGGACGCCATATGTATCTGCCGTGCGGGCGATCATCTCGCAGAAACTCTCCAACGTGCAGTCGGACTTGTCCTTCAGGTGATGAGGATAGACCGAAAAGCCCAGCATCCCACCATTTTCCGTCACCGCCCGGATCACCGCATCGCGCTTGTTGCGCAAAGCAGGTGACCATTCGTGCGGATTGGCATGGGTGATGGCAATGGGGCGCTCGGACAATTCCGCCGCTTCGATGGTCGACCGATCCGCCGAATGGCTCATATCGACAACAAGGCCCACGCGGTTCATCTCTTTGATCACCTGCTTGCCCATGCGGGTGATGCCGGTGTCTTCGGCCTCATAACAGCCGGTCGCCAGCAGCGACTGGTTGTTATAGGTCAGCTGCATGAAGCGGGCGCCAAGATCATGCAGAACCTCAACCAGACCAATATCGTCTTCGATCGGGGATGGGTTCTGAAACCCGAAGAACACAACCGTCCGCCCCGTTTCGCGCGCGATGTCGATGTCGCTGGCCCAACGGCCTTTCATGATCAGGTCCGGGTATTGCTCGAACCAGCGATTCCACTTCTCAAAGTTCAGAACGGTTTCACGGAAATTCTCATGATAAGCGATGGTGACGTGGATCGCATCCACGCCGCCTTCGCGCAGTTGGCGGAAAATCTTCTCCGACCAGTTGGCATATTGCAGCGCGTCGATACGCATCAGACGGGGCCTGCGCTGATATAGGCGGTCTTGACGGTGGTATAGAACTCTGCCGCTGCTTTGCCTTGTTCGCGCGGCCCGTACGAGCTGTCGCCGCGACCGCCAAAGGGTACGTGATAATCGGTGCCTGCCGTAGGTAGATTCACCGTCACCACACCAGTTCGCGCATTGCGGCGGAAATGGGTGGCACGGGCCAGCGATTTAGTCACGATGCCCGAGGTCAGGCCGAAATTGGTGTCGTTCACCACACTCAGCGCCTCGTCATAGCTGCCGACCTTGATCACGCTGGTCAGCGGCGCGAACATTTCCTCGCGGTTTATGCGCATGTCGTTGGTGGTGTTCAGGAACACGCCCGGCGACATGTAGAAGCCCTCATGCGGCATCTCTAGGCGCTGTCCACCGCAGGCCAGTTCGGCCCCTTCAGATTTACCCAGATCGACATAGGCGAGGTTCTCGCCTAGTTGCTGCTGGCTTACGACGGGACCCATCTGAGTGCCCTGCTCCAGCGCGTGACCAACCTTCATCGCCTGCGCACCTGCGACGAGCTTTTCGACAAAGGCATCATGGATGCCCGCGTGAACCACCAGCCGCGACGAGGCGGTGCATTTTTGACCGGTGCCGCCGAATGCACCACCCAGCGCCAGCGTCACCGCCAGATCCAGATCGGCGTCGTCCATCACGGCCAGCGCGTTTTTCGACCCCATCTCCATCTGTACCTTGGTCAGGTTCTGGATCGCCGCCGCCGCGATGCCCTTGCCGACCGGAACCGAACCGGTGAAGGAAATCGCGTTGACCTTGGGGCTTTCGACCAGACGTTGGCCAATCGAACGGCCCGAGCCCATCACCAGGCTGAACAGACCCTTGGGAATGTCCTGACGTTCGATGATCTCGGTCAGGGCCACAGCCGAGGCAGGCGTGATGTTGGCCGGTTTCCACACAACAGCGTTGCCATAGCACAGCGCGGGCGCAATCTTCCACGAAGCGGTCGCGGTGGGAAAGTTCCACGGGCTGATAATGGCGACAACACCCACCGCTTCGCGGCGCACGTCAATCTCGATGTCGGGGCGAACGGAGTCGGCGTTTTCCCCAATCTGACGAAGACATTCAGCGGCGTAGTAGGTAAAGAACTGACCCGCTCGATAGACCTCGCCCTTACCTTCGGCCAGCGGTTTGCCCTCTTCCCGGCTGAGCAACGTGCCCAGTTCCTCGGCGCGGGTCATCAGCTCGTTACCGATGGCGTTCAGAACTGCCTGCTTACGTTCCAGCCCATAGGCAGCCCATTCAGCTTGCGCGACACGTGCCTGATCCAGCGTCGCTTCAAGTTGGTCGCTGCTGGCTTGCGCGAACATACCAACCAGGTCAGTCAGATCAGAAGGGTTGCGGTTTTCGATTTCGCTTTCGCCTGCCAGCCATTCGCCAGCGATCAGGTTCAGTTTGGTCACAATGCGCCCCAGAGTCAGAATTCGTTTGTCACAGGATGGATTTTCCGATGCACATCAGTCAAACTCAAATAACTTAAACAAACTTCAAGGAAACTGAATTTGGCAATCAAGATTGAAATGCTGCGTTGCTTTTGCACGGTGGCCCAGACCGGGAACCTGTCCGAGGCCGCCGACCGCCTTGGTCGAACGCAATCAGCCGTCTCGATGACATTGAAGCAGCTCGAAGACCATCTGGGCAAAAAGCTGTTCGAAGGCGAGCGCAAGAACCAGCTTTCCCCGCTGGGTGAGCAGGTACTCGATCTGGGCTTGCGGCAAGTGCGCCAATTCGATCAGACCGTCCAGAATATCGAGGCCGCCGCGCTGGCTGAACGGGGATTGATCCGGATCGTATCCGTCCCGTCGGTTGGCGCGTTGATCTTTCCACCACTATTGCACCACATGAGCAGCGAATCCCCCGGGGTGAAGATCGAGCTGCGCGACACCGACACGCAGCAGGTGTTGGATGCTATCGCTCAGGATCAGGCAGATATCGGAATCGCATCCGGGTATCACGCCCTGAACGGCATCCGAACCATTCCGCTATTTCAGGACTCCTTTGGATTGGTCGCTGCCTCGGATCATCCTCTGATCACACGCGCAGAACCGCTGAATATCCCCGACATCGCCACCGCGCCCTTTGTCCGAAACACGTTGTGCGATCTGATTCAAACGCCGGCTTTCCATACGGCAATCAAAAACGCCGAGATCACAATTCACAACACGCATTCATTGATCACGCTGGTGCGATCGGGCGAGTGGATCACAGTGCTTCCTCAAACCGTTGCCGAATTCTTGCCGGAGGCGGTATCTTACCGCCCGATCACGGACCTTCACGACAAAAGGCAAGTGTATCTCTATGTCCGCGAGCGTTCGCGCTTCCAATATCTGACCGAGCAGTGTTGCGCGTTCATCCTGTCCCGTGATTTCGCGTGAGGGAGGGGGTCGATTAGACCTTTCGCCTTCAACCGCCCCTGAGACGCTGCATCAGATAAACCTCAGCACCTTCCGGAATCGGCTCGGACAGTCCGGTCGCGATGATGCGCCCGTCCAACGCCACCGAGACCCCCGCATCGATCGGTGCCTGCAGCCGGGGATGTATACGCACCAGTTCCTGCAGCAATTCGCCCGTGGTGGCGGCCTCAACCTCGACCACCTCGCGACCCCCGGTCAAAGACCGGAGGCTGGACCAGAGGTGGACCTCAACCATTGTCCTTGAGCGCGGCAAGAATGCGCGGCGGGGACATTGGCAGTTGCTTCAGGCGTACACCGGCCGCGTTGGAGACCGCGTTGGCGATGGCGGCCAAGGGCGGCACGATGCCGGTCTCTCCCACACCACGCACACCGAACGGGTGGCCGGGGTTGGGCACTTCGACAATCACCGTGTCGATCATCGGCAGATCGCTGGCGACCGGGATGCGGTAATCGAGGAAAATCGAGTTCTGCAAGCGGCCATCCTCACCATAGATATATTCCTCGTTCAGCGCCCAACCGATGCCCTGCGCAGCTCCGCCCTGATACTGGCCTTCGACATAGGTCGGGTGGATCGCCTTGCCCGCGTCCTGAATGACCGTGTAGCGGGTGATGCTGGTCTTGCCGGTTTCCGGGTCGACCTCGGCATCCACGATATGGGTGCCAAAGGATACACCCGCGCCTTCCGGCGTGGCCTCGAAATGGCCCGAGATCGGGCCGCCGGTCGCGCCCATATGGGCGGTGATATCGGCCAGCGGGCGCGGATCGAAGTCACCGGCATTGGGGCCTGAGGGCACGGCACAGCCGTTCTCCCATTTCACCGCATCAACCGGGATTCCCCAACTGGCCGCTGCGCGGGCGCATAGCTGCTCGACCGCGTGGCGCGCCGCCTTGATTGTCGCCAGACCCGAGGCATAGGTCACGCGGCTGCCGTGGCTCACATCATTGTAACCCAGCGTTGCCGTATCGGCGACGGTGACGCGAATGTTCTCGTAGGGAATGCCCAGAACCTCGGCCGCCATCAGCGCCATTGACGCGCGTGATCCGCCGATATCCGGCGTACCGACCATGACTTGGGCCGAGCCGTCCTCGGACAGTGCTAGAGATACCGAGGTCTCACCACCATGGTTGAACCAGAACCCACAGGAAATGCCGCGCCCTTGCCCCGGCTTCAAAGGGGCCGAGTAATGCGGATGCGCCTTGGCGGCCTCAAGCGTTTCGACAAGACCTATACGCTCATAGGTCGGGCCATAGCTGGCTTTGGTGCCTTCATGCGCGGCGTTTTTTAGGCGCACATCCACCGGGTCGAGGCCGAGTTGATTGCACAGCTCATCCAGAACGGATTCGACCGCAAACGCACCCATCGGAGCGCCCGGCGCGCGATAGGCGGCCTGTTTCGGGCGGTTGGCCATCACGTCATAGCCGACCTGGCGAACGTTGGTCAGGTTGTAGGGCGCAAAGGCACACATGGCGGTCATGTCGCCGGGTGCACCCGGGAAGGCACCACCCTGCAGGCGGAAGATGCCTTCGGCTGCTGTGATGGTGCCGTCCTTTTTCATGCCGATCTTGATATCCATCGACGCCGATGAAGTCGGGCCGGTCGCACGGAACACCTCGGACCGGGTCATCACGATCTTTACGGGGCGGTTGGCCTTGCGGCTGAGCGCCAACGCAACCGGTTCGATGAACACAGTGGTCTTACCACCAAAGCCGCCGCCGATCTCAGACGCGGTCACACGCAGTTGTGAGGTTTCGATGCCCAGCAACGCCGCGCAGGTTTTCTGTGCGATCCAATGGCCCTGGGTGGTGCACCAAAGCTCACCTTTGCCGTCAGTACCCAGAGACCCCATGCAGGCATGAGGTTCAATGTAACCCTGATGGGTTGCCTCGGTAACGAAGCTGTCCTCAATTACCAGATCCGCCTCGGCAAATCCCGCTTCGACATCTCCGTGGCCGCTTTCGTGATAGCGCACCACGTTGGGGTGCATCCCCTCAGGCACCGAGTAGTCCGCCGCACCTTCGCGGATGACAGGCGCGTCGGGGGCCATCGCCTTGTCCACATCTGTGACATGGGGCAAAACTTCATATTCAACCTCGATCAACTTCAGCGCATCGCGCGCCGCCAAGGCTGATGTCGCTGCAACTGCTGCAATCGCGTGGCCGTCATATAGAGCCTTTTCGCCCGCCATGACATTTTCCAGCACGTTCCAGAATTCCCCTTCCAGCCCCGGCTTGAAGGGGACATCGGCGAAATCGGCGCGGGTAACAACGGCTTTGACGTCTTTGTGGGCCTCGGCCTTTGAAGCATCAATCTTGACGATCCGCGCATGGGCATGGGGTGAACGCAGGATGGCGCCATGTAACATGCCGGGGGCTGAGATATCCGCACCGAACTTGGCGCGGCCCGTCACCTTGTCAAGACCGTCAGGGCGATCTGGTCGGGTGCCGACAAACGTGAAGTCAGATTTGCGATCGTCCAGTGCCATTACGAAGCCTCCCGCATCTCAGCCGCCGTATCCATCACGGCGCGAATAATCTTGTCATAGCCAGTGCAGCGGCAGAGATTGCCTGCCAGCCAGTACCGGGTTTCCTCTTCGGTGGGATTGGGGTTCTTTTCCAGCAGCGACTTGGCCGCCACCAGAATGCCCGGGGTACAGATGCCGCATTGCAGGGCGGCATACTCGATCATCTTCTTTTGCAGCGGATGCAGGACGTCGCCGTCCGCGATCCCTTCAACCGTTTCGATCTGCTTACCTTCAGCCTCGACGCCCAACATCAGGCATGAACACACAAGACGGCCATCGACGCTGACCGAACAAGCACCGCAATCGCCGGTGCCGCAGCCCTCTTTCGCGCCGGTCAGGTTCAGCTTGTCGCGCAGACAGTCCAGCAGGGTTTCGCGTGGGTCGCAGAGGTATTCAACCGCGTCCCCATTTACGGTAGTGGATACGTGGAACTTACTCATACGTCTTCTCCCTTTGCGCGGGCATAGGCGATTTTTGCGGCGCGCTTGGCCAGAACGCCAGCAACTTCGGTGCGGAATGCAATAGTGCCGCGTTTGTCATCAATGGGGTTGCAGGCAGCCGAGGCCGCTGCAGCGAGCGCGTTCAGCGCCGCGTCATCCAACGCGCTGCCAATCAGCGCTTTGGCGCAGTCTTCAACCAGCAAGACGGTTGGTGCGACAGCCCCCAGTGAGACGCGCGCCTCGGTGATGGTATCGCCATCCAGTCGTAAGTTTACGCCCACACCAACCACCGCGATATCCATCTCGGTGCGCGGGATAAAGCGCAGATAGGCGTCACCGGCGTTGTCGCCACGCGCTGGAATGTTGACCGCCGAGATCAGTTCGCCTTTGGCCAGTGAGGTCTTGCCGGGTCCCGTCGGGATGTCTTCGACCGCCACCTCTCGTGTGCCGTCCGGGCCCGTCACGGTGACTGTAACGCCTGCCGCAACCATCGCTGGCACCGAGTCCGCCGCCGGAGAGCCATTGCACAGATTCCCGGTCAGCGTCGCACGCCCCTGTACCTGAGTCGATCCAATCAGATCCATCGCCTCGACCACACCCGGCCAATCGCGGCCCAACGCGGCGTGCTCGCTCATCTCGGCGCCGGTCGCGGCGACGCCCAGCGTCCAGCTGCCATCGGCATTGCGGGTAATTTCGCTAACGCCATCGATCTTCTTGATGTCGATCAGCGTATCGGGCGTCACCAATTCCGAGCGCAACTGCACCAGCACATCGGTGCCGCCTGCCAGAAACCGAGTGATGCCCGTTGCATTTGCGGCCAGAGCCGACGCCTCGGCAAAGCTGGCGGGGCTGTGATAATCCATGAAAGTACCTCGCACCTGTTGATCAGGATAGACTGGGGTTCGCCGGGGACGTTAGTGCAGCAAGTCGGCGGCGTCCATGGCTGGAACGACCAATTTTTGGGATTCAAAATGTCGTTTTATCGAGAGCAATCACAGATCGATCTCGATCACCCCGTCTGCCCGGGCCGCCCGGCTTTGGCACAGTATGATCGCACCTTCGCGTTGTTTGTTGGACAAAACGAAATCGCGGTGTTCGATCTCACCTGAAATCACGTCACATTTGCAGACCCCGCAGATCCCATCAGCGCATTTCACATCCACGTGAAAGCCCGCCTCATTAAGTACCTGCGCCGCATCTTTGTCAGCGGGTACAGTCAACTCCCGACCCGATTTCGCCAATTTCAGAGTGAACGGATGGTTCTCATATTCGGGCTGTTCCGGCACCGAGAAATATTCGAGATGCCGTGCACCTTCCGGAAACCCCTGCCGTTCGGCTGCGTGAATGACGCCGTCCATATAGCGGTCAGGGCCGCAGGTATAAACGTGCCATCCGTCCTGATATCCGCCCAGAACAGCCTCCAGATCGGCCCGTGTGCCCTCGTCCGAGAAGTGATAGTGCACGTGATCGGCCCATGGCACAGCCGCCAGATCATCCAGATATCCGGCACCTGCTCGTGTGCTGGCGGAATAGTGTAACTCGAACGGTTTGCCCATCGCATACAGTCGGTGGGCAAAAGCAATCATCGGCGTGATGCCAATACCACCGCCCATCAGGAAGGTTTTGGTTGCAGTCTCGTCCAGATCAAAATGGTTTATCGGCTTTGAGATGAAGACCTTGCGCCCTTCGTTGAAGATGCGATGCAGCAAGGCCGAGCCGCCGCGCCCCTCATCCTCGCGCAGCACGCCGATCTGATAAGTGTTGCGGTCGGAGGGATCGCCCGACATCGAGTACTGCCGCAGGAATTCGGGCGAAACCAGCACGTCCAGATGCGCGCCCGCAGTCCATTTCGGCAAGGGCGCACCGTCGAGGGTTGAGAACTCGTACTTGGTGACATCCGAGGTCATCTTGTCGACCTTGGTTAGTTCCACCCGCATCACCGGGGCGTCCCCTGCGACCTGATAACGGTGGATCACAGACATATCGCCTGCCGTTTTGCGCGCTTTGTAGTCTTCAGCTGTGACCATCGCCTCATAGGCGGCAATTCCGGCTTCCCGGTCCATGTTGAAGGGATAGGGCCATGGGTGCGGAGCGAGCGGAGCGGGGTAGACCGCAAGCGTCTGATCCTCGTACTTCAAATCGAGGTCTTTTTGTAGGTCCCGCCGGTTCAATGGGTGCTGCGACGGGCGATAGGCCCCGTCAGGTTCCAGCTCGATATCCCACCACCATTTCTTGATGTTATTTAGACCACCATTGCCGACCGCATCATCCAGTTTGGCCAATGCAGGCGCGGCCTGCGGAATATTCATCGAGGCCCATCGGAACGGGCGTTCCTTGAATATACCTTCGAGATTCCATGGGCAGGTCTTCATGCATCGTCCGCACATCGCCCCCCCGGGCGTGGTGATACGGTAAGTGGCGCATTTCTGGCTGTCGGATTTCCAGATTTCATAGCCGTTGAACATCAGCTTTGGCCCGGCAGTGATCGCGCCCGAAGGGCATTCCCGAGCGCATTTGTTGCAGCTTTCGCAAAACGTCTGAAGGCCGAAATCGATGGGCTTGTCATGCGTCATCGGCATGTCGGTTGTCACGACACCGGATTTCAGGCGCGGGCCAAGATAGGGGTTCAGGATCACCTCACCGATCCGACTGACCTCGCCCAACCCCGACAACAGCAGCAGCGGCGGTTGCAGCACCTCGCCATCCATCACCGTATGCGCCTTGGCCTTGTAGCCGAGATTTCGGATTTGCTGCGCGATCACGCCCCCCAGCAGTGAAAACCGCAGGTAGGCGCGCATGGATTGGGCCACGCTGATCCAGTCATCCCCGCTGGCGCCTTCCATCGTCTCATAGCCCTGGTCGATGATCATGCTGATCGCCTGATCATGGGGCGGAACGATTTCTTCTCCGGTGGCGTCATGGGAATACCAGCTCCACTCGGGGCACCGGCTGAGCCCGACCGCATCGACCCCAAGGAAATAGGTTGCAGCCTTGATATTCGCGGCATTTCTTTCGGTATCTATGGGCTGTACAGCCTCGGCGCTGTCACCGTCCTGCAGCAAAACAAATGCGCCCAGCGCGCGGCGTTGGGCGAAGCTGGGGGCGGATTTGCGCACGTAATGCCCGCCCTTTGTCGCATCCTGCAGCGATTTTCCCATGTCGCCGAACTGAGCCCGCGCAAACATGTCTGCGCGTTTGGGCACCCGGGCTACGTTTTGCTCGTCGATATAGGTGGTCGGTGTGTCGACTCGTTTGAGGTTTTCAAAAGGATGTGCCCCGTCCACATAGCGCCGCTTGGCATAGGCATCCCGGTTCAGAGCGTTCTTGGCGAAGCCTGCACCCAGCCACCATGCAGGTCCTTGCGTGCGGAACCACGGTTGTTCGGCCAGCGGTCGCAAGGGTCGGTCATGCGCGATCTCCATTTCGGTGGTCACAGCGGCCAATCCGAACCGCTTACCCAACCAAGGCACCACAACCGCACCATCCTCAACCGAGGCCAGACCCGCAGCAACTGCCAGCTTGCCCAGATCAACCTCAGAGGACATCGCCGTATGCGCCCGCGCATCGAAACCCAGGAGGCGGATGTAGTTGGCAATGACCACAGCATTCTCGGTGGCAAGCAAACAGGCGCGGTGATCCTGCGCATCCATGATCCAATCGGACCCGGGCTCAGAGGGGTCCGGATCGCGGTTGAACTCATAGAGAAACACGAGCGTATGGCGATGACGGTCCATCGGGCGTGGCGCGGCCTCCATGCTTTCTTTTAGATCCGCCATGATCACATCGATGCCCGAGGCCAGCGTTTTGGTTTGCCGCGTCCTAAGCGCATGTGCCAGCCGGTCGATATCCGGGTTGCGCCGAGGCTCAGCCAACATCGCCTCCGCGGGTAGCGGCCCGCAGCCCATCATCGACGCATCGTTGAAATAGCCAAACGCTTTCAGATGATTGGCACGATCTGCTGGGTTGGCAGGAATTTCCGATGCGACGGGGTTCACAAATCCATCCCGAATTGCATCCATCATCGCCTGAAACTCGCCCATCGCATTCACGATGCTTTCGGGCTGCTCGGGCTTGCGAAAGCTAAGCGCACACATCGGTTCGACCTGCGCCAGATCAGGCATCCGATCCAGCCGCGCCAGCCGTTCCAGCGGGAACGGACCCATGTGAACAGGCCTGTTCTTGTCCGAGAAAAAGCGGATCCCCATCGCGCGCCTCCAGTTAGCTGCCCTTTCCCCTACCCCGGCATGGACACCAAATCCATTCATGAATAATCATAAATGATATGAGCAGAATTGATTTCACAGATCTGGACGGCAAGGTCCTACGGGTGTTCCTGACGATACTCGAAGAAAGCTCGGTGTCGAAAGCTGCCGACCGGTTAGGGGTGACGCAATCGGCCATCAGCCATACGCTGGGCAAGTTGCGGCAAGTGCTGGGCGATCCACTATTTGTCCGATCCGGTCAGGGGCTGACCCCGACCGAACGCGCTTTGTCGTTGAAAGAGCCGGTGCAACAGGTGCTGGACAACATGCGCGCCCTGACCGAAGGTCGCCCGTTTGATCCGCTGTCCGAACAGATGGACATTCAGATCGCCACCAACGACATGCCGCGCGAGTTGATCTTTCCCGAACTTCTGCGGGCGACACGCGCCGAAGGCGTCAGGTTGCGGCTGGAGTTCATCCCGTCGGGTGTTCCCGACCCGGACTTGCTGCGCAGCGACCGGTGTCAATTGATGCTCACCCCGCTGCCACCGGACGGGCCGGATATCTTTCAGAAGCGGCTGATCACCAGCCCGTTGTTGGTATTCTATGATGCCGCTCACCGTGATCCGCCTGAGGATTGGCAATCCTATTGCAACAGCGACCATGTCGAGGTGCGCTTTGCAGACGGCCGCAATGCCCGCGCCGTGATGCGCGGCGTGGATCAGAGCCAGATCAGACCGCCCGTCGTAACCCTGCCGCATTTCAACGCGATCCCGCCATTCGTGAAAGGCAGCGACCTGATCTCGACCGATACGGAGTTGATGAAATGCGGGCCGCTTGCCACGCTGGACAGTGCGCCACTGCCGTTCAAATGCGAAGCAGTGTCAATCTATATGGTCTGGCACCAACGCTCGGCCAACGACCCGGCACATCGTTGGTTACGCGACCGGATCGACGCGATTGCGGCCTCGCTTCAGACCTGAGATAGCAACCAGTCGCGCATCTGTTTCACCAGCTCCGGTTGGCGCGGTTTCTGCGGGGTGACGATGAAAAAGCTCAAATCGTCAACCAGCACCTCAGAGAGCGGCTGCACCAACCGACCCGAAGCCAGTTCCGCAGACACAAGTGGCGCATTGGCCAGCGCAAAGCCTTGCCCCGAGACAGCGGCGTCTATCGCCAGACTTGTCTGGCTGAAACTCATCATCCGCGGCTTCCCCTCGACCCCGGCGCGTTCAAGAAACAACGGCCACAGCCCATGGGAATCGCTGAGCAAAACGTGTTGCATCAGGTCGTCTGGACCTGAAATTTGCGATGCGAGGTCCGGACTGCCCACGACAACGAATTCGGTCGAGAACAAAGGTGTTGCTTGCAGATCTCGAGCAACCGGTGAACGGCTCTGGCGTACTGCAATATCGATTCCATCAGACTGGAAATCCGCCAACCGCTCGCGCGCGTCAACCTGCACCGAGATATCGGGATGGCGGGTCACAAAATCATTCAGACGCGGCACCAGCCATTTTGAGGCAAAGCTGGGCGTGACCGAGATCGTGATCTGCCGCTGATCAGCCAGCTCATCGACAGCCTCTTCAATCAGCCGAAACGCCCGACGCAGCGGCGCGTGGAACCGACGCCCCGCTTCGGTCAAGCGCAACCCACGTGGTAGTCGTTCAAAGAGTGCAGTGCCCAGCCGCGCCTCCAACCCCCGCACCTGCTGCGCAACGGCCCCTTGGGTTACGCCGATTTCTTCCGCAGCCAAGCGAAAGTTCAAGTGGCGTGCCGAGGCCTCAAAGGCGCGCATCGCATTGAGAGGTGGAAGAGCGGGCATAACTAGACTGTAGATTTTCTACAGCCTATGCGCAATAGAACTGATTGGTCAAAGTGAACGCTGCCAGCCATCTTTATACCAAACATCGCAAAGGAGCGTGAAGATGGAAAAAGTAGCTTTGATCACCGCAGGCGGCAGCGGCATGGGCGCGGATTCCGCGCGCAGACTGGCGGCTGATGGCTTCAAAATCGGCATCCTGTCCTCGTCGGGCAAGGGCGAGGCGCTGGCACATGAATTGGGTGGTGTGGGCATCACCGGCTCGAACCAGTCAAATGATGACCTGCAAGAACTGGTTGATGCAGCAATGTCCCATTGGGGGCGGATCGATGTACTGGTGAACTCAGCCGGGCACGGACCCCGCGCAGCGGTGCTTGAGCTGACCGATGAGGACTGGCACACCGGCATGGATGTCTATTTCATGAATGCCGTAAGACCTACGCGGTTGGTGACCCCTATCATGCAAGCGCAGGGCGGTGGATCGATTATCAACATCTCAACCTTTGCTGCGTTTGAACCGGACCCGGTTTTTCCAACCTCGGGCGTATTCCGCGCCGGGTTGGCGGCCTTCACCAAGCTGTTCTCGGACAAATACGCCGCCAACAACATCCGCATGAACAACGTCCTGCCGGGCTTCATCGACAGCCTTCCGGAAAAGGAAGAGTTCCGCGCACGTATCCCGATGGGTCGCTACGGGCGCAGCTATGATGAGATCGCCTCGGTCGTGGCTATGCTCGCCTCCGAAGGCGGAGGCTACATAACCGGGCAGAACATCCGCGTCGATGGCGGCATCACCCGGTCTGTCTGAATTCAGAACCGCGCCTTAACAAAATGCGTCAGCGCCGCGCCGGTTTCGAAGAAGGCGCGGCGCAGGCCAGTCCAGTTTTCGCTATACTCAGCCACTGACGGAACCGGCAGCAAAGACGGATCGTCCTTCAGCAGGCTCTCTGCCATCAAGCGCCCGAACACGGTGCCCGGCCCGATCCCGCGACCAGAAAACCCATGCGCTGCTAACGCATTTGGCCCGATCTGAGTGATTTTGGGAATATGATCCGAAGTCATGGCAATCCGCCCATGCCAGCCCTCAATCAACGGCTGATCCGCCAATTGCGGATAAAGTGCAGCCAGTTTGCGCTTGATCCAGGATTTGTGTGCAAATCCTCCGGCGCTGCTCAGATCGCCCATGCCGCCAATGATGAACCGTCCTGCATGGTCCAATCGGAAGGATGTCATGATCAGGCCCGTATCCCAGCATCCCTCTGCTTTGGGCAATATGCTGGCCCGCAGGTTATGAGACAGCGGCGCGGTGGCGTATTGGAAGTAATAGACCGGCACATAGTCGGGCGCCATATCGGCGATGCCCTGATGATAAGCGTTGGTCGCCTGAATAACCGATCTTGCGCGTACGGTTCCACCATCCCCCTGCAGCACCCAAGCCCCGGCTTCCTGCCGCAAAGATCGAACCGGGCTTTGCGTATACATCTGCGCCCCCGCATTCTGTGCGGCGCGGGCCAGTCCCACCGCATAGCCCAGCGGCTGAATTGTACCCGCGCGGGGGTCAAACAATGCGCCGTGGACTGCCGGACTGCCCGTCCGCTGGCGCGACGCGTCAGGATCGAGCAATTCGACCAGCGCACCAGAAGCGCTCAGCTGTGCGTGGCGTGTACGTAGATCACCAAAGCCCGAGGCCGAATGAGCACAGTGCAACGTGCCTTGCCGCTCAGGCTCGCAGTCAATCCCGTGCGCTTCAATCAACTCGAACACGTCTGACGGCGCGTTAGCCAGCAGATCGATCAACCGATCCCCCGCCATTTGCCCCAGATGTGACCGAATTTGATCGGGTGGCAGCCAAAGCCCTGCGTTGACGAGACCGACATTCCGCCCCGATCCACCATGGCCGATCTGATGCGCTTCGAGCAGGCACACCGAAGCCCCCGCTTTTGCTGCGGTCAAGGCCGCAGAACACCCGGTGTAACCACCGCCGATCACGGCAAGATCAACGCTTACGTCATCAGACAGCTTTTGCGTGTCGATACGCTCGCGACAGGTCTGCCGCCATAACGATTGATCATAGTCGCGCATGCCCGGGCCTCGCCAAAGTTTCGCCGATCATCAGGCTGGTCTCAGTTGGTTGCAAGGGCGCGCTGGTCAGCCCGCCCCATGGCGATGAGGAATGGATCCGCCTCCTGATGCGACTGGAATGACGCCTTGTCGGTCATGCCCCGCCAGCGCCCCAGTGTCAGTGACTGCGCCACCGCGCCGCTCAGCGTTGCACCGGGGCCGGTGACGATGAACAGATCGGGCGCGAACTCGCGTGCGGCCGTCTGGATCGCATGGGTGAAGTCATAGGTCTCGGTCACCTGATGGCCCAGCGTGTAGTCCCACAACTCACTCGTGTCAGTTGCGCCGGGCCACCAGATTTTGCCACGCCCGTCAATCATCGGGAACTTGGGCTGAGCAAAAAGATCAGAACTCAATTGCGCCCGACCTTCCGCCGCCACCGGGGCCTGCAGCGCCGTATGAAAGGCGGCGTGATTGGCCAGCCGCAATGGGAACCGATCCTGCACGGTGGGGTGTGCCGCCCCAAACGCCGTGAGACCCGCCTCATTGCCTGCCAATACCAGCATCCCGCCCAGATCGATCGAAAGCGCCAGAGAATGATCGCGCGACGCATCGATCCTCGCCACCTCATCCAGCAATGCGGCTTTGCGGGCAGGATCATTCGCCCATGTCTCATCGACGAATGGGTAAACCAGTTGACCGCCGATCAGGTGCTTCTGCATCAGCGTGCCCATCGTATTGACCACGCGAAACCCGTTCCCAGGGGTCAATGCCCCTGCGGTGGCTAGCGCAATATACCAGCCCATCGAGTTACCAGTGACGGCGACGACTTCAATATCGTTGGCCAATGCCTGCGCATCGGCCAACGCGGCAGCATAGATCAGGGGTGAGGCCACATCGCCGCGCGAGTACTTCCCGACGCTAAAGCGATCAGCCCCATCCAAGGCAGTAATCGCATCCTGTCCGGTTCCGGCGCGAATGGCGTCGAAGCTGCGGAACAAGTCCATACGATCCGAATGATGTTGGTGCAGATAGCCCAGCTCAGGCTTGTTATAAGTGCCCCGGCCCGGGCAGATCACAACGGCGGTGCGGGTCATGAGGCTGCTCCTGTCAAAGCCAGCGCTGCGGCAACGATATCGTCTTTCGAAGGAAGAGGTGCGGCATAGGCGGGGCCAGTTGCAATAAAGCAATCCTCGGCCACAACGCGGGCAGTTCGAGTAGAAGAACTTTGTTCGGCGAAGAAAGTCATCAGCGCCTCGGACTGGCTGCCGGTCTTGCGGCATTCGTCGACGATCAAAACATGCGCGCATGTTTTGGTGGCTTCGCGCAAAGCCTCTTCTGGCAGAGGAGCTAGCCAACGCATATCGATAATCCGGGTTTTCAGACCCGCCGCCTCAATTTCTGGCAGGGCCTGTTGCGACAGGTAATGCCCGTTGCCATAGGTCACGATGGCGAGATCGGTACCGTTCCCGTGTACTCCCACCTCGCCCAGCGCAATTTTCTGATCCCGCGCAGGATAGATGGTCATCCACCCGCCATCCTGCGCCGCATGCAGATCGCGCATCGGGTAGAGTGCGATCGGTTCAAGAAACACCACGACCCGCTGCTCTTCGCGCGCCAACCGCACGCATTCGCGCAGCATCAGTGCTGCATCGGCCCCGGTCGACGGGCAGGCGATGATGACACCAGGGATATCCCGCAAGACGGCCAGAGAGTTGTCGTTATGGAAATGTCCGCCAAAGCCCTTCTGATACCCGAGCCCCGCAATCCTCAGCACCATCGGGTTGGTGAACTGCCCGTTCGAGAAGAACGGCAGGGTTGCCGCCTCCCCCCTGATCTGATCCTCGGCATTGTGCAGATAGGCCAGAAACTGGATCTCGGGGATCGGGATGAAACCGTTATGGCCCATACCGATCGCGAGACCCAGAATGGATTGTTCATCCAGCAGGGTATCAATCACGCGGTCCGGACCAAAGCGTTGCTGCAGCTTTTGTGTGACGCCATAGACGCCACCTTTGCGGCCCACATCTTCGCCCATGCAAACGATCTCGGCACGTTCCAACATCAGATCGGTCAGCGCCCAGTTGATCAGGCGGCTGAGCGGCTGCGGCTCATCCATCGCGCGCATATCTGCGCCAAAGGTCTTCGCACGCGCCTCAGCGCTCGGGCCGTTGGTCGCTTTACAAGGGCGCTTAGGCGGGATCAGGCTTGCCATCACTTCGGTCGCATTGGCAAGATGGGGACGGCTGGCAGCCTCTGTAGCCACACGATCCGTTCGGGTGCAGGTATCGCTGTAGATTTTTAACGACTGATCCGGCGACAATGCACCCGCCTGATCCAGCAGTCGTACGGTGTGCAAAAGCGGATCATTGGCCTCATCCGCCTCAACCTCAGTTTTCGGCAGATAGGTCGTGGGCACATCCGCCCCGGCATGGCCATAAAGCCGCACGGTTCTGAGATGCAGGAAGGCCGGTTTCCTGCGCTTGCGGACATAATCTGCAGCCTCTTTCGCGACCGCATGGGTTTCATAAATGTCCAACCCATTGGCCCGAAAATACTTGATCCCCGGACGATGCTCCATCGACGCCTGAATCCAGCCCTTGGGCGTTTTGACCGAAATCCCGATCCCGTTGTCTTCACACACGAACAGCAGCGGCAGCGGCGTCGATTGCACACTGGTCCAGCCTGCCGTGTTGATCGCCCCCTGCGCGGTTGAGTGATTGGCCGAGGCATCCCCAAATGAACACATCGCAATCCCGTCTTCCGGCAACACGCGATGTTCGGGCGCATGTCGCCGGGCTGCCCCCAGCGCATAAGCCGCACCAACGGCTTTGGGCAAATGGCTGGCGATGGTCGAGGTCTGCGGCGGGATCATCAGCGCCCTTGATCCCAACACCTTGTGCCGCCCGCCCGAGGTCGGGTCCTCACTCGAGCACGCAAAGCTGAGCAGCATATCCCACGCGATCTGCTGACCGGGCACCTGTTCGGCACGCGCGATCTGAAACGCAGCATCCCGGTAATGCAGAAAGGCAATATCGCTTGGGCGCAATGCGTGCGCGACGGCGGCCATCCCTTCGTGGCCAGATGAGCCGATGGTGTAGAACCCCTGCCCCGCCTTCTGCATCGCCCGGCTGGTCCGATCCAGCGCGCGACTGAGAACTTGCGACCGGAAAAGCGAAACGGCTTCAGCATCGCCCAGACCGACGCGCGGCGGGGCTCCGTCGGGAAAATCACGATTTGCGACACGGGTCAGGAAATTCTCATGTACGATCTTTGCGCGGTCCATGTCTCTCGCTTTTGTCTTGTTGGTGTCATCGGCCTTGGGGAACCTCTGCGCGGGCGCGACCCGCTTGCTGATTTGTCCCGCGCTCCGACGTGAATTTCAAGATCGCGGATGGTACGGCACCCGCTCGACCACAAAAGTGATGTGGCGCACCAGTCATCGCTCTGGCGGCAGGAAAAAACCAGTGCTATTGCGTTCAATAGGTATGAGGATTTGTCATATGATTGCACCCCGCCGTTTCTTGCCTTCAATCTCGTCCTTGCTTGCACTTGAAGCCGTAGATCGGCTGGGCAGCGCATCTGCTGCTGCGGCTGAGCTGTCCTTGACACAAAGCGCGATCAGCCGGCAATTGAAGACGATGGAGGATCAGCTGGGCGTGCAATTGATTGAGCGCAGCCAGATGCGATTGCACTTGACGCCAGCAGCCAAAGACTATGTGCAAACCGCAAGGTCTGCTGTTCAGGATCTGGCGCAGGCCGCACTGAAACTCAAAGCCAACCCGGCGGGTGGGTCACTTGATCTATCGATCCTTCCCGCGTTCGGCATGCATTGGCTGGCACCCCGCCTTCAGGATTTTGCGCGACGGCACCCTGAGGTCACCGTCAATCTGGGTACCCGCCTCAAACCGTTTGATTTCATGTCTGAACCATTCGATGCCGCGATCCATTTCGGTCAGCAAGACTGGGCGGGCGTTCAGTATCTGCCGATCATGCGGGAAGAAGTCCTGCCCGTCTGCGCCCCTGCCCTTACCGCTGTCAATTTCAATAGCTTGGGTGCTCTCCGCGCCGCGCCACTGCTGCATCTGGAGTCGCGTCCGGATGCCTGGGAGCGCTGGTTTGAGATACAGGGCCAGCCCGTCACCGGCCTACGGGGAATGCTGTTCGATCAGTTTTCGACCATGATTCAGGCCACGATTCATGGGTTGGGCGTGGCTCTGTTACCGTCATATCTGGTGCAGGATGATTTGCGCACCGGGCGGCTTGTCCAGGCATGGGACGGGCCGCGCGTGAGCCTTGGCAGCTATTATCTGGTCTGGCCGAATGACCGCTCGATGCCCGAGCCTCTACGGTCTTTCCAAGCCTGGATCAGTGAACAGATTGGGGCAGACGCCCACGCCTAACGCGGCCTTAGAACTTGCCGTTGTCATTTTTCCATTCGCTGCGTGGTGCAATGGACTCAACCGTGTCCCAGTGTTCGACGATCTTGCCATCTGCAACGCGGTACAGATCATAAAATGCGCTGTGAGTGCCCTGATATTCACCTTCGCACACGGTCAGTACAAAATCCCCTTCCGCCAATACCCGATGCAGATGCTGATAGTTTAGGGCGTTCCTATCGGCCAATGCGGTCCTCAAGGCAGTCAAATTATCAGAGAACTGCGGGCTGTGTTCTACGTAAGCGGAAGTGTTGATACAGGCCTCTATCTGGTCGAGGTTCCCGGCAATCAACGCGGTTTCGACGAAGGCGCGAACAAAGGCCCGGTTTTCCTCGGTTTGCTCGACATCCCGAACTTCGGTCGGACCATCCACCATACTGTGATCCGAGCCGTTTGGCCCCATCCGTTTCTGGATATTGTCCCAATGCTCTACCGCTTGCCCGTCTTCGAACCGGAACACTTCGAAGCCGATATTCCGCCGTGAGAAATCATATTCCGTATGCGCGAAGACAAAATCGCCGTCTTCAAAGGCGCGTACGATATTCACGCGCGGTGAGGTCTGGGACAGCCGTTTGAATAGGGATGCAAGCCCTTCGCTGCCTTCATGGGTTTGCGGATTGTGCTGGATATATCGTGCTTCATTTACCACCGAAACCGGACCCGGATCGCCCGTTTCGATGCTTTTGAGCAGGGCAGATATGCGATCTTTGTTGGACTTCTCCATACCGGGTTCCCTTCAGGTCTGACTACTCCGTGATCACAATGGCAGGCGACGTGTCAGGCATCAACGCCAGCAACAGCCAAACCCTGCGCGGCCTTCGGCCTTGCGTCTTGCGGACGGCAGGGGGCCAGGCAGGCGCGGGCTGCGTCCGCGCCTGCCTGGCCCAACGGGAGGAGACGTTCCGTAAGGAATGTGAACGACGGGCGGGAGTGTTTTGGTTCAGACGTCCAGCGAACGGGCGATGAGTTCTTTCATGACTTCATTCGTCCCGCCATAGATCATCTGGACCCGCGCATCCGCATAGAGCCGCGCGATCGGGTATTCCATCATGAACCCATAGCCGCCGAACAGTTGCAGGCATTCGTGCATCACTTCGTTCTGCACCTCAGAGCCCCAGTATTTCACCATCGAGGCCGTCGCGGCATCCAATTCACCGGCCTCCAGTTTACCAATGCAGTCATTGACGAAACTGCGCAGCACCTCGGCCTTGGTTTTACACTCGGCCAACTTGAAACGTGTGTTCTGGAAATCCATCACCCGCTGTCCGAACGCCTTGCGCTCCTGCACGTATTCCACCGTCTGCGATATGGCGAAATCGATCGCGCCCAGCGCCATGATCCCGATGGTCAGCCGCTCCCACGGCAACTGCTTCATCAGTTGATAGAACCCCTGCCCCTCTTCCGGGCCCAGCAGGTTGGTCATTGGCACCTTTACGTCTTCGAAGAACAGCTCAGCCGTATCGTTGCCCTTCATTCCCAGTTTCTTGAGGTTCCGCCCCCTCCGGAATCCGTCAGCCCCGTCGGTTTCAACCGCAATCAGAGAGACACCCTTCGCCCCTAACGACTTGTCAGTTTTGGCAGCCACGATAACCAGATCAGCCGATTGCCCGTTGGTGATAAATATCTTGGACCCGTTGAGCCGATAAGAATTGCCATCCTTCTCAGCGGTCGTCTTCACCGCTTGCACATCCGATCCCGTGCCCGGCTCGGTCATGGCCAGCGCGCCGATCATCTCACCCGAGGCCAGTTTCGGCAGCCACTTCTGTTTCTGATCCTCACTGCCATAAGCGGTGATGTAGTGGGTCACGATAGACTGGATGCCATATCCCCATCCTGCGTCCCCGCGCGCAGTCTGCTCATACAAAGTAACGGAATCGAAACCCATCCCGCCGCCGACGCCACCATATTCCTCAGCAATCGAACCGGCCATCAGACCCGTCTCTCCCGCCTGCAACCAAAAAGTACGATCAACCGCCCCGTTCTCGGCCCATTTCTCGGTATTGGGTACCAAGGCATCATCCATGAACCGGCCCGCCATTTCAGCAAACATTCGGTGTTCGTCAGTAACCCAGGCGGCGGTGCTGGTAAAAAGCGACATCAAATAGCTCTCCAGATCAGGTGTTTGCCCAAAACTAGCCGGGTGTGTGATTCCTTCCAATCCATGTGACGTGGCGTCCAGGACAGATACTACGCAACGTCCTTGGCACCGTTGCCGAATTTGGGGCCAAACGTTCACATCTGTGTTCCCACGCCTGACAGAGCAGGCCATCATCGACCATATTGCGCATACGCCCCGGACGACCCAGGAGACAGCATAATGCCCCGCGCCTTTTCTGAACTGACCTTCACACCTGCCGTTCGCGCCCATCAAGAGCGGATGGGATCCGCCGCGACCTACGCGAAATTCCTGAGCCGAGGACCAAAACAGGGCCATCAAATCGGACCGACCGAAGAGGCGTTCATTCGCGCCCGCGACGGGTTCTATCAGGCCACCGTCTCAGAAACCGGCTGGCCTTATGTGCAGTTTCGCGGTGGGCCGATAGGGTTTCTGAAAGTGCTGGACCCGCACACCATCGGCTATGCGGACCTGTCTGGTAACAAACAATATATCTCGCGCGGCAACCTGGATGGAAACGACCATGTGGCGTTGATCTTGATGGATTACGCGAACCAGCGCCGTCTCAAGATTCTTGGGCGGATGACATTCAAGGAAGGTGCCGCGGCAGCAACTGATCTTTACATCGAAGGCTCCGAGACCGAGGCAGAACGGGCCGCGATCATCAAAGTTGAAGCGTTTGACTGGAATTGCCCCCGCCACATCACGTCGCGCTTTACCGAGGCCGAGCTTCGGCCACATCTGAATGATCTGGGTCAGCAACTGGCTGTTCTGCAAGCAGAAAACCAGCGTTTGCTGCGGGAATTGGCTGAGCTCAAAGCTGCTGGCGATATACGAAGCTGAAATCCGCGCCAGTTCAGATGTGAAACGAATGGCGCGCGATCCCTATGGATCTGGGCAGCAAATTGTGACGCAGGGTTGCCCTTTGGCCCAAGCTTTGCTTTGTCCTTTCTAAACATCACGACCTGCCGTCCGCCCGAGGCAGGAGCGGATAACAGAGAGGATCATCACATGGCAAAAGTTGCGTTCCTTGGCCTAGGCGTCATGGGCTACCCGATGGCCGGGCATCTTCAGGCTGCCGGCCACGAAGTCACCGTCTACAACCGCACCGCATCCAAGGCCGAGGCTTGGGTCGCCCAGCATGGCGGCGCGATGGCCCTGACACCGCGGCAAGCCGCAGAAGGGGCAGAGTTCGTGATGGCCTGCGTTGGCAATGACGACGATCTGCGTATGGTTTGCACAGGTGAAGATGGCGCCTTTCACGGAATGGCCAAGGGTGCGGTATTTGTTGATCACACCACCGTCTCGGCCAAGGTCACGCGTGAGTTGTACGAGGCTGGCATGACACAGGGGGTTGCTTTTGTGGACGCCCCGATCTCGGGCGGTCAGGCGGGAGCCGAAAATGGTGTGCTATCGATCATGTGCGGCGGTGACATGGACGCTTATCGTGCTGCTGAGCCAGTGATGCAGGTCTATTCCAAAATCTGCCGCCGCATTGGGGACAGCGGCGCGGGTCAAATGACCAAAATGTGCAACCAGATCGCGATTGCAGGGCTGGTGCAGGGCCTGAGCGAAGCATTACATTTTGCCGAAAAGGCTGGGCTGGATGGTCGGGCTGTGGTCGAGGTGATTAGCCAAGGCGCGGCAGGCAGCTGGCAGATGGCGAACCGGTATGAGACCATGCTGGATGACCATTTTGAGCATGGCTTTGCAGTCGACTGGATGCGCAAGGATCTGGGAATCTGTCTAGATACCGCCAATGAGACCGGGGCTTCACTACCAGTGACGGCGCTGGTCGACCAGTTCTACAAAGACGTGCAGAAACTTGGCGGGGGCCGGTGGGATACGTCCTCGTTGTTCAAACGGTTGCGAGCACTGGACTGAGCAAAGGGGGGGCTGTCTGCCCCATCGCGCCAGGGCGCGACTCCGCCCGAAGATATTTTTGGCCAGATGAAGAGGATCACCGTGGCAGTTGCAAGAGATAGCGCATGAGCGACTTGAACACTTTCTGGGCTGGTCGCCTGCGTGAACACTGGGGTCTGGACGCCCGTCTGACGCGTCTGGATGGGGAGTACGACCTCAACTTTCTGGTCGAAGCCACCAACGGGCAGGATTATGTGCTCAAGGTGATGCACGCGGGGTGCGATGCGGCATTGGTCGATCTACAGATCAAGGCGCTGGGACATCTCAGCGCAGCAGCGCCCGGATTGCCCTTTCCTGCCGTTTATCCCGATTTGAACGGGATGATGTTGCCTGAGATTGCCGACGCGCATGGGCAACCGCGACAGGTCTGGCTGCAGGAACGACTGCCGGGGGCATGCTATGCAAGCAGCGCGCCCAAGACCGAAGACCTAATACTAAAACTGGGCCGTGTTCTGGGCGCAACCGACCGGGCGCTGGAGGGGTTCACCCACGAGGGCTTGCATCGCGCCGATTTCAAATGGGATTTGACGCGGGCGAGTTGGATCGTCGACCAACTAGAGGCCATCTCTGATCCGGCACGACGCGCGCGCGTTCAACAAATCACAGCGGATTTTGAGGCGATCTCTGATCAACTGGGTGCATTGCCAAAACAGGCGATTCACAATGATGCCAATGATTACAATATCCTTGTTGAAGGCAATCTGGGCGAACGACGCAGCATCTCGGGTCTGATCGATCTTGGCGACATGTGCGCGGCGCCGCGCGTTTGCGATCTGGCTATTGCCGGGGCCTATGTCGTTCTGGAGCACCCTAAACCCGAGCGCGCATTGGCTGCGCTGGTACGCGGTTATCACGCCGCCAATCGGTTACGCCCGGATGAGATCGACCTGATCTGGCCTTTGTTGCAAGCACGGTTGGCGGTGTCCGTGGTGAATTCGACGCTGATGGCGATTGAGAACCCGGATGATCCGTATGTCACGATCAGCCAGGCCCCGGCGTGGCGATTGATTGAAAATGAGGCAATCAATGGCGCACTCATGCCCGCCCGATTGCGCGCCGCGTGTGGCTTGCCCGTTGTGGATGGGGCCGAGCGCATCCATGCCTATCTGTCCAACCATCGTGGACATTTCGCGCAGATGTTCGGGCAGGATCTGAGCGACACGCCAATGGGCTCACTGTCGGTGGAGAACTCGACCTGGCCGCAAAACCCGTTCCACATGCCGCTGGACGAGGCGGCGCGGGTCGGTGAGGAGTTTGGGGAAGGTCCCTGGCTTGGGTATTACAGCGAGCCTCGCCTGATCTATGCTGAGCCGGGGTTTCGCAAGGGACCGTGGAAAGCGTCGGATCGGCGCACAGTGCATCTGGCCGTGGATGTGTTTGCACCCGCCGGAACAGTGCTGCATGCACCTCTCAGCGGTCGGGTCGAAGCCGTTGAAAACAGGGACGCGCATCTCGACTATGGCGGGGTTGTGATCCTGCACCACGAAACGCCCGAAGGGGATGCATTCTACACGCTTTATGGCCATCTGGACCCTGAGGTGAGTGAGCGTTTGAAACCAGGTGACCCGGTGGCTCAGGGTGCAGCTTTTGCCCGTCTGGGCGATGCCAGTCAGAATGGCGGATGGGCCCCGCATGTGCATTTCCAACTGGCGCTGACGACCGACGGTATGCAGGCCGACTGGCCGGGCGTAGCGGATCCTGATGAGCTCGAGCTTTGGCACGCGGTCTGCCCCAACCCCGCAGCACTGTTGAACTTGCCTGATGAAAAGGTTTTCTATCGACCAACCGACAAGCAGGCGATCCTACAGGACAGGCGCGAACACTTCGGCGGCAATCTCAGCCTGACATACGACGACCCGGTCATGCTGGTGCGTGGCTGGAGGCATCACCTGTTCGATGAATGGGGGCGACCCTATCTGGATGCCTACAACAACGTTCCGCATGTAGGCCATGCGCATCCGCGTATTCAGGCGGTTGCAGCGGATCAGCTGAAGCGCATGAATTCGAACACGCGCTATCTGCACCCGGCGCAAACCGCCTTTGCCGACAAGGTATTGTCGAAACTGCCGGATCACCTTGAGGTCTGTTTCTTCGTCAACTCAGGGACTGAGGCCAACGAATTGGCTCTGCGTCTGGCGCGCGCGCATACCGGGGCAAAAGGGATCGTGACGCCCGATCACGGCTATCACGGCAACACAAACGCTGCGGTGGCGATCTCGGCCTACAAATTCAACAAACCTGGCGGTATTGGGCAGGCAGATTGGGTGGAACTGGTTGAGGTCGCGGATGACTATCGCGGTTCGTTCCGGCGTGATGACCCCGAGCGTGCCCGGAAGTTTGCTGACCTGATTGATCCGGCGATTTCGGCATTGCAGGCAAAAGGGCAAGGCCTAGCCGGGTTCATCGCTGAAACATTCCCCTCAGTCGGGGGACAGATCATTCCACCAAAAGGCTATCTGTCTGCGATATATGAAAAAATCCGTGCCGCCGGAGGGGTCTGCATTGCCGATGAAGTCCAGACTGGCCTCGGGCGCCTGGGCGACTATTACTTCGGCTTTGAACATCAGGGCGCGTTGCCTGACATCGTGGTAATGGGGAAGCCCATCGGCAACGGCCACCCGCTGGGTGTGCTGGTCACTACCAAAGAGATCGCCGAAAGCTTCGACAACGGGATCGAGTTTTTCTCGACCTTCGGCGGCTCAACCCTGTCCTGCAGAATCGGGAAAGAGGTGTTGGACATCGTCGATGATGAAGGCTTGCAAGAGAACGCCCGTGTGATGGGGGCTCACCTGCTGGATGGCCTCAAACAGATCGAAGCTGACTTTGGCTGTGTCGGCGATGTGCGCGGTATCGGCCTCTTCTTGGGTGTGGAACTGATTAACCCGGATGGCTCGGAAAGCGGTGAGATTTGCAGCTACGTCAAGAATCGGATGCGCGATCATCGCATTCTGATCGGTAGCGAGGGACCCAAGGACAATATCCTGAAAATCCGGCCACCGCTAACCATCGAAGCAGAGGACGTCGACATGATTCTTTGGACGCTGCGGGAGGTTCTTGGCGAAGTGGGTGACTACAGCCCTGCCCCCATGTGCGATCACGATCATCATCATGCGGGCTGCGGCTGCTGCTAAGAAACACAAACCCCAGCGAAATTGCTGGGGTATTGTCGCCGTCGATCAGTGGAGCACTGAATGTGGGGGGTGGTGCCCGGTCGTCGGCAAAGGGATCGAAACGGTCATCCGGCGTAACGCCAAGCCCAGTTCCTCGGACAACGAGGCCAGTGCCGGGGCGAAATCGGGCCGTACGATCAGCGAGGCCATCATCATTGCATCTTCACGCGCCCCTTCAGAGGCGGCACCGATCATCTGGGCAAAACAATTCTCATCAGCGCCCAGACATGCACATCCCAGCCCATGACGCACCAGCGGACGGCGACCGTGATGTGCACAAAGTGAACACAGCCGGTCCAGCGTCAGCATCGTGGCGCGTCCCTGATCTGCACCCAGCGCGATGTCAAAATCGCTTGCGGCATTTGCCCGGCCTTCGACCCCATCACCCCAAAGCCGCAGATACATGACGGCTCCGGCCTCAATGGGGTTCAGGTCAGCCAGACGGCCAACAGCCGCCCCGCCACGCGAAGAAGGTGCGCTCATTTTGTCAGGATCAGTTTGCCTGCGCGGGTGATACGCAGCGTATAAAGCTGATCGCCCAGCTCGATATGGGCCAGATTGCCGCCATTGGTGAGGTCTTCCGCCTTGTGGGCCGGAAGCATCGAAACAGCGTAGCTAAGGGTCGAGGTAGGGGTTTGCGCGTTCATTGGGGCATCTCCAGAGCATCTGTGGCACTTGGCCTTGTCTGTCTTCGTTTCGCTTGATCTGGCTGACCCTGTTTTGGGCTGGCTATCTGTTCGTGTGATTAATCTGATAAAAATAGTAAGGTTTGTCAAGCTGCTGTTTTTTCAATCGCTCCCACGGGTCTCTATTGCGCCGTCGCACAGCACGACCTAGGCATTGGATATCAACAAACAAAGGCGGATTCGCAGATGGCAGCAGTTGTCGTATTTGATCTGGATGGCACCCTGATAGACAGCCTTGCCGACCTTGCTGCTGCGGTAAACCGAATGCTGCACGATCAGGGGCAGGCCTCATTGCCTCAGGATACGATCCGGGGATTCGTCGGGAACGGATTACCCAAGCTGGTCGAGCGGGCGATGACGCATTGCGGGCTGGAGCCAACGCTTCACAAGGACCTAACACAGCTTACTCTGAAGCACTACAATGCAGGCGCCTGCGATCAAACCGTAGTTTATCCCGGCGTGATCCAGGCGCTGGACGAGCTTCGAGATATGGGCTGTGCGCTTGGGGTCTGCACCAACAAACCCGAAGCCCCTGCCCGGCATGTGCTGGGCGAACTTGGCCTGCTACCCTATTTCAACACGGTATTTGGTGGAGACACGCTGGATATACGCAAACCCGATCCAGAGCACTTGCACGCCTGTTTCAAGACCCTTCAAGCCGCAGGCCCACAGATCTTCGTTGGCGACAGTGAGGTTGATGCAGAAACTGCGCAACGGGCTCAGGTCCCGTTTTTGCTGTTTGAACAGGGATATCGAAAGTCACCGGTTTCGGACATGCCGCACACGCTCAGCTATGATAACAGTACCGCACTGCCTGCACTTGTTCGGAAAATCCTGACGCAGGCATAGACCCCAAAAAAGGTCGAGGGGCCGGCCAAGGGGGTAAGAAGCCAGCCCCTCATCGGGGGAAATTAGTGAAAGTGGATTGGGCGCACTGGCCCGGTAGTTAATGAAAAGTTAACGCACCTGCGCGGATCGCGAAATTGGGGGATTCCCGTAGTGCTGCGATTTTTTCCCCGATCTTCCAAATTATTTTGCGCGCAGAAGCCTAAAAACTGGGATTTATGCGGCTTTCTCAGCCGCGGCACGCGCGATCACCAGTTCCTCGTTCGTCGGAATGACCATCAGTTTAACACGTGACAGGTCGGTCGAGATGACGCGCAGATTGTCCGCGTTTGCATCGTGGTCCAGTTCAAGACCCAACCACCCCATGTCAGTGCAGATACGATCACGGATATAGGTCGAGTTCTCACCGATCCCGCCGGTAAACACGACGGCGTCCAGACCTCCCAACACAGCGGCCAAAGCGCCCAGCTCGCGGCGTATCCGGAACGTGTAGTAGTTGATGGCATTGCGTGCACCCGGCGTATTCGACGCCTCAAGCGTACGCATATCATTGGTCATTCCGGAAAGGCCAAGCAACCCGGATTTACGATACAGAAGATCCGAAATCTCATCCGCATTCATGCCTTGCTGATCCATCAGATACAGCACAACACCCGGATCCAGCTGGCCACAACGCGTTCCCATCGGCAAACCATCCATGGCCGAGAACCCCATGCTTGAACCGACCGAGCGACCTCCGATCATAGCGCACATCGAGGCACCGTTGCCGAGATGCGCCACAACCACCCGTCCGCCATGTATCAGCGGCGCAGTCTTGGCCAGATGGTCCGAGATGTAATCATAGCTCAGACCGTGGAAGCCATAGCGGCGAACGCCCATATCGTAATACTCGGTCGGCAATGCGAAGGTGTCATTGACCCAAGGGTGGTGGCGGTGAAAAGCGGTATCGAAACAGGCAACCTGCTTGGCATTGGGGAACCTGTCCATCGCAGTACGTGCGCCCTGCAGATTGTAAGGTTGGTGCAGGGGCGCAAAAGGCTCGAGTTTTTCCAGCATCTGCAAGCTTTCGGGGGTCAGCAGAATGGGCCTGTCATTATCCGGGCCGCCATGCACGATGCGGTGTCCAACTGCGGTCACGCCCGCCGACGGGAACTGCCGTTCCAGCAAATCCAGAATATAGTCCAAGGCGCTGGCCTGATCGCACAGCGCTTCAGAAGCGGTATCGGCAAGCACACGGCCATCCGTGGTCTCTGCTTTGATGCGCGCCGCAGGGCTGCCGATGCGTTCCACTTCTCCCGAACAGACAAGGATCGGATCTGCTTCGCCCGCGGAGAACAGCCCAAACTTCAGCGAGGACGAGCCTGAATTCAGTGTGATGATATGGTCCATCAGATCTTACCCGACATCCGCGCCGCATGCAGGGCCGCGACGGCACAGGAAACCAGCCGCGCCTTTTCACCATCTGCGCGACTGGTCAGGATAATCGGTACGCGCGCGCCCAGCACCACCCCGGCAGCCTCGGCGTGCGCGATATACGTCAGTTGCTTGGCTAGCATGTTGCCTGCGTCCAGATTGGGTACGACAAGAATGTCTGCCCGTCCGGCCACCTCGGACACGATCCCTTTGGTGCGCGCCGCGGCCAGGCTGACCGCGTTGTCCATGGCAAGCGGCCCATCGACCAAGCCACCCCTGATCTGCCCCCGCTCGGCCATCTTCGACAGCAATGCGGCATCAATCGACGACCGGATAGCCGGATTCACCGTCTCGACCGCCGACAGAACACCCACTTTCGGAGCGCCAATTCCGATTGAGATTGCCAGATCGATCGCGTTCTGCGTGATGTCGATCTTGGTTTCCAGATCCGGCTCGATATTGATGGCCGCATCGGTCACAAGCAAGGGATGCGGCTGGCCGGGTATATCCATGACGAAGACATGCGTAAATCGGCGCCCCGCGCGAAGTCCACGATCCCGCCGCAACGCCGCCCGTAGCAGTTCGTCCGTATGAAGATGCCCCTTCATCAATGCTTCAGCATGTCCTTCGACAACCAGATCAACCGCTTTGTTGGCGGCGTCCAGATGGTCCTTAACAGGAACGATCTCGACGTCACCCAAGGGCAACTCAATCTCACGCGCTGCTGCAGCAATCTTGTCGGGGTCACCTATCAGGACCGGCTTGATGATGGTTTCACGCGCCGCCAATAAGGCCCCCCCCAGCGAGTTGGGCTCTTCTGGGGCGACAACTGCCGTGGGGATCGGAGGCAGCGGGCGCGAGCGATCGAGCAGTGCATCAAAATGCCGGTGCCGCTCGACGACCAGACCAGGCACTTCAATCTCATTGAATGACAGTTCTTTCTCCGGAGCGATCACGACCGCGATGCCGGACACGATCAGCGCCTCATCACTAGGGCGCATCACCTGAGTTTTCAGAACTACCTCGCGGTTATCGCGTTTTTCGATAACCGTAACTCTGGCCAGCAGTTCTTCACCCGCATATGCCCGGGCGCTAAAATCCAAGCTTTGCGACTTATACAGCGTACCCGCGCCCGGCAGGATATTCCCCAAAACGGCCGAGATCAGAGCCCCAAGAAACATCTCGGGCGCGATCGCCTCGTTTACGTTATCACCGTCCCCATCTTCGTCGGCCAGGTTCAAAGGGTTATGGTTGCCGGAATTCGATGCGAAGACATAAAAATCATCCTCTGTGCAGAACCGAGTCAGCTCGGCGGTGTCACCGATCTGAAGCTGATCAAAGGGCTTGTTGTGATACTGCATTGAAACTCTCGGCGGCTGTTTTGCACCGATCATTATGAGATTTCAGGTAAATTTCCAATGACGTTCGGTGGGTTTTATCGTGTCATGATGCATCGATTTTTGATCGCACTGCATACTTCACGACATGGAGAACAGAGTTTTGATCTGGTTAGTCTTTTCTGACCGAGCATCACGCAGATTGCTGGTCTGAAACTCTTCTTTCCGAAGCCGCATGGAAAACCCCAAGTCGACGAAAGGCGTGTGTCGCGCGGAATGATTTTCATCAACCGCAATGATTTGCGCTGGCATAACGCTTCTGCAGCCTATAGCCCACACAAGACGCTATGCAGTCGATGAAAGTACTGGAGCGAGAGGGGCAATGACCGCTGCCCAAGGGCCTGTCTCGCAGCCTTCGCTCTCGGGGCTATCGTCATCTAACGGTTATGAAGCCTGACCCTACGTCGCCGGTTGTTATTGCAATCATGGATTTCGACCAAACAGACAAAGTCCATGACAGGCCCGCGCTGATTGCCTAGAAATGCCTATTAGATTTGCTTTTGGAACCAGGTGATCCCAGTGGAGCAATTGGCGTTTACATACGAAATGGGTGTGGTCTCGGCGCTTTTGGCCTTCACGGTGTTCTTGTTTGTGTCCGAGATTGTAAGGATCGATCTTTCGGCCATCCTGGTGTTGGTCATTGTGGGTCTGCTGAGTTATGCACCGGGTCTCGAAAATCTGGCAAATGTTCCTCATCTGTTTGACGGGTTTGCGTCCAATGCCGTGATTTCGATCATTGCGGTCATGATCGTAGGGGCGGGTTTGGATAAAACGGGCCTAATGAACAAGGTCGCGTCCGTCATTTTGAAATATGGTGGTAAGTCTGAAAACCGAGTGCTGCCGATCGTTTCGGGCACAGTCGGTGTTATCTCATCATTCATGCAAAATGTCGGGGCGGCGGCGTTGTTCCTACCGGTGGTTAGCCGTATCTCATCGCGATCGGGTATTCCGTTGTCACGTTTGCTTATGCCCATGGGGTTTTGTGCCATTCTGGGGGGGACAATGACGATGGTCGGGTCCTCGCCGCTTATTCTGTTGAATGACCTGATCCAAACTGCAAACGAAGGACTGCCCGAAGCTCAGAAGATGGAACCCTTTGGATTGTTTTCCGTTACCCCCATCGGTGCGGTGCTGATCTTGACGGGGATCGCATATTTCCTGCTGCTGGGGCGTTGGGTGCTGCCGGGCGATTCAGGGTCGGAGAGTACGGGTACCGGGCGCGGGACTCAGGAATATCTTCAGCGGGTCTACGGGCTGAAGGCCGATGTGTTCGAGGTTGTGGTTCCGGCCGACAGCCCGCTGGTTGGGCAGATTCTGGCCGACATCAACTTTGAAAATCACCTCTATATCATCTCGACCTTTTACCGTGGCAAGACCTCGATGGTTCAGGTGTTAACAGCCGAGATTGCCGCACCCTGTCGATTGGCGATAGTGGGTCGGCGCTGGGTTGTCGAAGAGTTTGCCGAAAAGTACGGGCTGACGGTGCTGCCTGATCTGGATGTGTTTGTCGAAGAGTTCGCACCCACGAATGCTGGGGTCGCAGAGGTGGTCGTGACGCCTGACAGCAAGCTGATCGGCAAATGCCCTCGCGAATTGCTGTTCCGTAAAACCTACGGAATGTCTTTGCTCGCCATCCACCGGGGTGAAGAGACGCTGAGTCATGTCGAGACTGAGACGCATGAATCCACCCAGATCGGGCTTGAGAAGTTCAAGGCTGGCGACATGTTGGTTGCTCATACCCGCTGGGACAACCTAATGCGGATAAAGCGTGATCCGGATTTTGTTGTGGTCACCTCGGACTTCCCGCAGGATGAATTGCGCCCGCAGAAAGTAGGCTGGGCGCTCTTGTTCTTCTTGATCTCATTGTCACTGATCCTGTTCACGGATGTGCGGTTGTCGCTCTGTTTGCTGACCGGAGCCGCAGGAATGATGTTGACCCGGGTGCTCAGTGTTGACGAGGCGTATCGAGCAGTTGGATGGAACACGGTCTTTCTGCTGGCGTGTCTGATCCCGTTGGGTCAGGCGGTGCAGAATACCGGGACTGCGGCATGGATTGCGCAGCAGATCATGATCATCTTGGATGGATGGCCGAATTGGGCGCTACAGGCGGGCGTCGCCATTCTGGCGACGGCATTTTCTCTGGTCATGTCAAACGTCGGCGCAACGGTTCTGTTGGTGCCCCTTGCGGTTTCAATTGCGGTTGCGGCGGGTGCCAACCCGGCGGTCTTTGCATTAACCGTCGCGATTTCGACCTCGAACAGTTTCATTATCCCGACCCATCAGGTGAATGCGCTGATCATGGGGCCAGCTGGGTACAAAGTGACCGATTTCGTCCGTTCGGGCGGGATCATGACGATCATCTTCTTGATCGTCTCACTGTTGATGCTGAATGTGATTTTCTGACCCTGTTAATTACCCAGCTAGGCTGATCGTTTGGCCCTGCTCTGACGCCTGTTGTGCGGCAAGGCCGATACGCACGGCCCAAATCCCATCACGCAGTGAGACCTCGGGTTTGGCGCGCTCGCCCCTGACCAGCTCCAGAAAGCCTTTGTGCTGGTAATAAGTCGAGCCATTGTGGTCGCCAGCCGCCAGCAACTCGGGATCAACGGGGATGTCGCGCTGGATTGGACCTTTCGGTGCGCGAGGGCTGATGATCAGCTGTGGTACAGGCGCGTCGCCCAGATGTTCGGGCCAGAAGCGGCCCGGGCCGGGCACAAGCGCTTCGATCTTGGCATCGCGCCCAATGGCCGAGATTTCTTCTTGATACCGCGAACCCTCGGCAAACATGCAAAGCTCGAGCATCGCGCGTGTGCCCGAAGCAAAATCGACAATGACATAGCCGTGGTCCAGAATATCTGGAGTATCGCCGTCATAAACTTCGTCCAAATGATTGACGGCTTGGCCTCCGCTTGCGGAAACACGAACCGGGTCTGATTGCAGGATCAGGCGCATGAGGTCGAAAAAGTGGCAACATTTTTCGACGAATGTACCGCCAGTGTTACGGTTGAACCGGTTCCAATTGCCGACCTTTTCGAGAAACGGAAAGCGGTGTTCGCGGATCGTGAGCATCTTGATCTCACCACCTGCGGTCGCTGCTTCATCGATCAGCGCCGTGATCGGGGGCATATAGCGATATTCCATCGCGACCCAGATCGGGTGCGGAAAATTGCGCTCTAACTCTTCAAGCCGTGCAAGATCGGCGGGATCAGTGAACAACGGTTTCTCGATCAACAGTGGCAGTGGGCGGGTTTCCGCAATCTCGGCCAGTTGATCAACATGCAGGTGGTTGGGGCTGGCGATGACCAGACAGTCCAGATCATTGACCGTCAGAAGGTCCTGAAGGGAAGACACCATCTGCGCGTCGGGTGCAATCGCCTGCGCCTTATGCGCCATCTCCGGGTCGGGTTCGAAGATTGCGGCGACTCGTGTGCCCTCAAGCAGAGCAATGTTGTGCAGGTGTTCCTGCCCCATCATGCCGCATCCGATCAGCCCGTAATTGGTGGTCCGGGTCATGCGCAGTTCCTTTTATTTCAGGCGTTGAACATATGTGGCTCGATCTGGATCAAACCATGTTTTTGAAAACTCGATAGGTTCAGCTTTCTCAGACCAACTGAACCGTTCGATATACCCTGCGGCTTGGCCCGCAGGTTTGGTGAAGCCTTCAGGTGTCCAGTCGGGCAGGGCACTGACAGAAACGCGATCCTCTGCCCGTGTGATCCAGAAGCCAAGTTGTTGCTGGTAATAGCGATAAAGCGAGTCGGACAGCAGGTTCTGGTCGATGGTCCCGGCTGATTCGTCCAACCAGATTTCTTCGACCGCGATGATTGTGTCATTCAGATAACGCATCCGACGTACACGCGAACCGCTATCAGACAGGCCGAACTTCGGCAGTTTCGCAGGCTTCTTGAGATGATCAACCGACAGGATGTCGGCACGCGGCAACCCGCCGCCTTCGGGCAGTTCCAGCCGGAACATAGCATAGACGCTGTTCTGCGTTCCGGTCTCGCGGATGTAGTTGCCCGAACCCTGAATACGCTCCAACATGCCTTTTTTCTCAAGCTCGGCGAGGGATTTTCGCAAGGTCCCGACCGAGACATTTAGGTTCGAAGCCATGTCCCGTTCAGGTGGAAGACGCTCACCATCAATCAGACGGCCCGCAGCAATATCGCGGATCAGAAGCTCTGAGATCTGGACATAGATCGGCAGGGCATTTGGATTGCGGCTGTTGGCGGACATTGAGGGCGCTTCACTCGGTCGCAGGAAAAATTGATACACTATTGATCTACATCAATGCGCTTGCTACGCAAGAGGAAAGTCAAAGATGTACGGAGCGTGAATCAAATGACCATCGTCCCCATCACATCCCCCGACCTGGATGCGGCCGAGGTTTCGTGGTTTGCAGCGCTTTGCTCGGATGACTACCAGTTTCTGGGTGTGCCCGATGGTGATCTGCGATCCAGTTGGGAGCATTGTTTAGGCATCGTGAAAGAGGCCGAGGCGCAAGGCTTTCGCAACATCCTGTGTCCGTCATCGTACCAGGTCGGTCAGGATACGTTGAGCTTTGTTGCAGGCTGCGCCCCGATCACTGAAAAGATCAACCTGCTGGCCGCCGTGCGCTGTGGCGAAATGCAGCCCATCATGCTGGCCCGTACCATCGCGACGCTGGACCACATGCTAAAGGGGCGGCTGACGGTTAACATCATCTCGTCCGATTTCCCGGGCGAGAAAGCCGACAGTGCGTACCGCTATCAGCGTTCGCGCGAAGTGGTCGAGATCCTGAAACAGGCCTGGACGCAGGACGAAATCAACCATGCGGGCGAGGTCTATAACTTTTCAGGCCTGACCACCGACCCGGCTCGGCCTTACCAGACCGGTGGCCCACTGCTGTATTTCGGCGGCTACTCGCCGTCTGCTTTGGACCTGTGCGGTGAACATTGCGATGTCTACCTGATGTGGCCGGAAACAAAGGATCAGTTGGCCGAGCGGATGAAAGCCGTTCATGCAGTTGCCGAGAATTACAATCGTACTCTGGATTACGGCCTGCGCGTCCACATGATCGTGCGGGATACCGAGGCTGAGGCACAGGAATACGCCGACTACATCGTCTCGAAACTGGATGACGAATATGGTCGTGCGATCCGCGAGCGGGCACTGGACGCGACATCCTTGGGCGTGGCGCATCAATCCAAGAACCGCGATCTGGCCGACGAATATGGCTATGTCGAACCTGGACTGTGGACCGGCGTCGGACGCGCACGGTCGGGCTGTGGTGCTGCGCTGGTCGGTTCGACCGATCAAGTTATGTCTAAAATCGAAGAGTATCAGAAGATGGGCATTCGCGCCTTCATCTTTTCGGGCTATCCGCACATGGACGAGGCCAGGCATTTTGGCTCCCGCGTGATGCCCAACCTGAAAACCTGCTCGCTTCCCGAAGCCTACGGGCGCGTGCCAGCAACCACCCCGGCAACCCCGCTGGGCAACGGAGTTCGTCGCTGATGCAACGTGTGAAACTATCTGACACGCTGGAAATGAGCCGTCTTGTCTATGGCATGTGGCGCTTGGGTGATGACAGTGACACCTCGACTGCGCATGTTGAGGCCAAGATTCAGGCCTGTCTGGATCAGGGCATCACCACCTTCGATCAGGCCGACATTTATGGCGGATACGCGGCCGAAGCCGTTCTGGGCAATGCCTTGCGCACCAATCCCAGCCTTCGCCAGAAAATGGAGATCGTCACCAAATGTGACATCGTCGCGCCGATGGGGCGTTATGCCGAGGCCAAGGTCAAATATTACGACACGTCAAGTGCGCATATTCTGAAGTCGGTCGATACATCTCTGTCGGAAATGGCGATCGACCACATCGACTTGCTACTGATCCACCGCCCGGATCCAATGATGGATCACCATGAAACCGGTGCAGCGCTGGATGAGGTGGTTGCCAGTGGCAAGGTCGGCGCGGTTGGTGTGTCCAACTTCCGCCCTTGGGACTGGTCTTTGCTGCAGTCGGCGATGAAAACCAAGTTGGTCACCAATCAGATCGAGATATCTCTGGGCGAGATCAGCCCGTTCACTAACGGCGATCTGGCGTTCCATCAGCAGCATGGTCATCCGCTGATGGCGTGGTCCCCACTTGGCGGGGGCCTTTTGATGGCCGGGAACCCTCCGGTTGGTGTTGTTGCGGATGAGATAGCCGAGGAATTCGGGGTGGACCGCGCCGCCGTTGCGGTTGCCTTCCTGCTCGCGCATTCGGCGAACATCCTGCCGGTTTTGGGCACAAATAATCTGGGCCGTATCAAACGCGCCTCGGATGCGTTGAAGGTCAAGCTGGATCGTGAAAGCTGGTACCGCCTGTATGAGGCGGCGCTGGGACATGAGGTGCCATGATGAACGCAATCTCGCGCGATATGAACCATACATTCGTCCCGCATAAGGACGACACGCGAACCCTGCGCGATGCTTTTGGCCGTTTTGCCACCGGAGTTACTGTCGTGACCTGCGACAGTGAGGATGGGCCAATCTGCATTACCGCCAACAGCTTTTCGTCCCTGTCGCTGGATCCGCCGCTGGTGATGTGGGCGGGCGACCGCAATTCGCGCCGGTTCCGCTATTTTCACGCGGCGCGTCACTTCAGTGTGCATGTTCTGTCTGCTGAACAGGCCGAGCTGTGCTTTGGCTGTTCAAAAGACGCCCATGCGCTGCGTGATATCGAACATGACCGTTGTGAAAACGGCACCCCGTTGTTGCCGGGCAGTCTTGCCCGGTTCGAATGCGAGCAGCACGCTTATCACGATGCAGGCGATCATGTGATCGTGGTGGGCAAAGTTCTGAAAGTCAGCATGGCGGATGGAGACGCGCTGACGTTCTTTGCCGGAAAACTCGGCCAATTCGCGCAGAGCTAAGCGCGATATGAAGACTGCGGGTCAAACCCGCAGCTGACAGTGGGAGGATCCGCATGGGCGGACTGGCATCGGCGTTGACGCCGATTGCATTCGTGAACGAAACCGTGCTGCGTCTGGGCCGCGCGGTCGGTGTTGTTGCGATTGCAGTTATGGTTATCGCGATCCTGATTCAGGTGTTCTTCCGATATGTCTTGGGTAACGCCCTGCCATGGCCGGATGAGGCTGCCCGGTTCTGCATGCTCTGGATGACGGGCCTGATGGCCCCCACAGCTTTCCGTCGCGGAGGGTTCGTCGCCATCGATATGCTTGCACGTTTCCTGCCGCGCGTGCTTGGTCAATCGCTCAATTTGTTCCTGCTGCTGATCTCGCTGGCCGTGTTGCTGGTTGCGGTCAATATCGGCTGGTCTGAGGTTACGGGCTTTGGTGGCCGGTTCGCCACTGCGGCGTTGTACCTGCCTACCTCTTTCGGGTTCGATGAATGGTACCGTATTCCGCGCAGTTGGATGATGGCCTCTCTGCTGGTTGGGATCATCTTGCTGATCTCGGTCAATATCGAACTGATCTTGCGGTCGATAGTAACCATGTTGGGCGGAGCACATCTTTTGCCTGAAATTCCCGAAGCTGCGGTGGGGGCTGAATAAATGCTGATTTGGTTCCTGCCCACCTTCCTGATTTTCCTGCTGATCGGCCTGCCGGTCTTTTTCGCACTGCTGGCAGCGCCTGGCATTCTGCTATGGCTTAGCGGTCAGACCAACGACATTACGCTGCTCTATCGCAATGTCTATAACGGTATGGATAGCTTCCCGCTGATGGCGATCCCTTTCTTCATGCTGGCCGGAGAACTGATGAACCGGGGCGGCATTACCATCCGACTTGTGGAGTTCAGCCAGGCCCTGATGGGCCACCTGCGGGGCGGCCTTGCGCATGTGAACGTCCTCAGCTCGATCCTGTTCGCGGGCCTTTCAGGATCCGCTGTCGCCGATACTTCGGCGCTTGGGTCAATGCTGATCCCGGCGATGGAGAAGCAAGGCTATACCCGCAAATTTGCCGCCGCGATCACGGCAGCCAGTTCGGTGATCGGGCCGATCATCCCGCCCTCGGGCATCATGATCATCTATGCCTATGTCATGGGTGAAAGTGTGGCTGCGCTCTTTCTCGCTGGCATCGTGCCTGGGGTCATGGTCGGTGTCGGTTTGATGCTCATGATCAAGCTGATGGCGGATCGCTACGACTTCCCGGTCGCCAGCCGTAAATACACTTGGCCGGAACGCCGTCAGGCCAGCCTAAAGGCGTTCTTCCCACTGATGACCCCTGTGATCATCCTGGGCGGAATACTGGGTGGCATCTTTACCCCAACCGAGGCCGCCGCAGTCGCAGTAGGGTATGCCTTCATCATCGGTTTCTTCGTCCTGCGCACATTGACGTGGAAAGAAGTCCCCGAAGTGCTCAGCAATGCAGGTATGACCTCAGCTGTCGTCCTGTTGTTGGTCGGGGCGGCAATGGCCTTCAAGACGGTGGTCAGCCTCAGCCATGCGCCCGAACAACTGGCCTCGCTGATCCTCAGCCTGTCGGAAAACCCGCTGATCCTGCTGTTCCTGATCAACCTGCTGCTGTTCATCGTCGGAATGTTCCTGGATGCAGGCCCCGCTATTATCATCCTTGGCCCGATCCTCGGTCCGATCTTCACCAGCCTCGGTGTAGACCCGATCCATTTTGCCATTATCATGAGCGTCAACCTGACCGTCGGTCTGGCCACCCCGCCCATGGGGCTGGTGCTGTTCGTAGCCGCCGCCGTGTCTCGGGAACGGGTTGAAACCATCGCCAAGGCAATCCTGCCGTTTCTGGCGGTCGAAATCATCGTGATCTTCTTGATCACATACATCCCCGCACTATCCATGACGATCCCGAGGATAACGGGATTTGCAAACTGAACTGAGTATCACAGGGAGGAAACGCATGCTCAGAAGATTTATCAAAACCGCAGCGGTGGCCACGTCGCTAGTGGCCGCGTCTGCGATTGCCGCGGCAGCCGCCGACTACACGCTACGCGCCACAGCAAACTCGAATGAAAACGACGAAGACTATGACGGTCTGGTCGTTTTCAAGAACTACGTTGAGGCGGCCTCGAACGGAGCCATTGAGGTTGAGCTGTTCATCGGTACGCAGCTCTGCTCGAACGGTGCTGAGTGTCTGCAGGGCGTGGCAGACGGTACGATCGACATCTACATCTCAACCTCTGGAGGGGCCTCGGGCATCTTCCCTTACGTGCAGGTTCTGGACCTGCCTTACCTGATGGCCGATGACCGCATTGCCGAACATGTCCTATCTGGTGATTTCACCCGGCAGATGCGCGACATGGCGCTGGAGGATTCCGGCGGTGCGATCCGTCTGATGACAATCGGCAATACAGGTGGCTGGCGCAACTTCGCCAATACACAACGCCGTGTCGCCGAGCCGGCTGACATGGAAGGTCTGAAAATCCGCACCGTGGTTGCCGACCTGCCGCAGGAGCTGGTCAAAGCACTGGGTGCATCACCGACCCCGATCCCGTGGCCAGAACTGTTCACCAGCTTCCAGACCGGCGTGGTTGAGGGCTCGAAAAACGGCATCACTGACATCATGGGTATGAAGTTCCCTGATGCAGGCCTGCAATATGTCACGCTGGATGGGCATGCCTACATGGGTGCGCTGTGGTGGATGAACAACGCCAAGTTCCAGGAGATGCCAGAAGATATGCGCCGCGTGGTAGTCGACGGGTTTTATGCGCTGCAGCAGGCGACCTTTGCCTCACCCAAGCGCAAGTCGATCCAGGCGTATGAGGATTTCGTTGCCGGCGGTGGTGACCTTTATGTCCTTACACCCGACCAGAAAGCTGCGTTCAAAGAAGCCGCAACCCCGGTCTATGACTGGTTCCAGTCCAATGTGGCACGTGGTGATGAGATCTTTGTAGCGTTGACTGACGCTGTGGCAGCAGCCGAGGCGGATGTTAATGCCTCACGTGATGCGGATCTGAACTGAATTGCTGGGCCGGGCTCTGGGGTCCGGCCCTCACCGAAACGGGTACATCCACCCTTTGTAGTCGTTGACCAGAAGATGCGCCTTCTCGATCTGCTCCGGCGACATTTTTTTGACCACTTCTTCAAGGCTGATCGCCGCATCGGGGTCGCCGCCGATGGCGCTGAGCGTATACCACATGTACGCTCGAACCAGATCAGGCGCGGGCATGCCCAGACCCAACTCGTAGTACCAACCGATACCAGATTGCGCTCCGGGATGACCTTTCATCGAGGCGCGCAAGTACCATTCAAACGCGCGTTCATAGTCCTGTTCGACTCCAAGTCCCAACCCGTACATCACACCGATCAACTCCTCGGCTTCGGCATTGCCGGATCGCGCTGCTGGCATCAACTCTTCGCGCGCAGCCTCAAACTCTCCGGCCTCCATCAGATCGCGTGCTTGTTCCAGTTCAGCCAGCGCTGGGGTCGCGAGAAGGCAAAGGGCAAATACAAACTGGCGCATGGGATTTCTTTCCTTTTGGCAGGGACTGTGGCTGCTCAGGATCTGCCGCGCCCGCTGACGGATGACGATTTCATCCCCTTTGATATGGAACAGGCCGCTATCGGTCATCAACTGTTTTACGATTCCATTTTATCGGGAAACCGGAACATAAGCTGCGCCCATTGCCATCACCCGGATTTCGGCACCTCGGACGGCTTGTCGCTTGGCATCGGAGAAGGCGGGATGGGCTTGGGGCCAGACCGGACGCCGGGCATCGGAACGGACAAAATCCGCAAGCGAATTCCCCGCAATTCGCCGGGGCTTTGGAACCTTGGTGCAAAGGAACTTCACACGGTTTTCCATGATGGCCGTCTGAGTATCTCTGACGTCTACGGTAACGGTTTCAACTCACCCGCGCAGGAGTGGTTGCCGGACGGCTTGAATTCGCTGCTGGCCGCGCAGGCGCTTTTCCCGCTGACTTCGCAGTTTGAAATGGCCGGGAATGTGGCCGAAAATCAGGTCACCGGCGCGGTGCATGACCGCATCGACAAGGGCTGGCCGATCCTCGCCAAACGGGTACGCACCGATCCGCGCTATGGGCCCGCCATGGTCAAGGCGTTCGATGACATCGACACGACCGAGGACATCACGATAACTCAGATCACCAACGCGCTGGCCGCATTCATGGCACTGGAGTGGCGCAGCACCAACAGCCCGTTTGATCAATATCTGGCCGGAGACCATGCCGCTCTGACGCCAGAGCAATACGATGGTATGACCTTGTTCTATGGTGAGGCAGGTTGCGCAAACTGCCATTCCGGCCCGTTGCTATCGGATCAAAAATTCCACGCGCTGAGCTTGCCGCCATTTGGACCGGGCAAGACCCGCCAATGGGACCCCTATGCCCGCGACGTGGGTCATATGGGTGAAAGCAACCGTCTTGAGGACGCCTATCGTTTCCGCACACCGATGCTGCGCAATGTGACAGAGACGGCGCCCTATGGTCACAACGGTGCCTTTCCCGATCTGGAAGGCATTATTCGCCACCACTTGAACCCATCTCAGAGCCTCGCTGCCTGGACCCCTGATTTGGCCGGGCTGCCCAACGTGCCGTGGCTTGAGAATGTTGATTTCATCGTCTGGCAGGACCGGTTCGAGATGGAGCGTCATCGCCAGAAAATTGACATCGAACCGCTGGAACTGACCGATGCCCAGGTCGCAGATCTGGTGGCGTTCATGGGTGCATTGACCGGGACCACACTGGATGCGCCACTGTTCGGTGTGCCAGATGGGTTTGAGCCCTAGAGCCAAGTCTCATAGCGTGAAAACAACTAATGCGCCAAGTGCGATTGTTGAGAGAAAGAATACCAGGCTTCGGTCATATCGGTTCTCTACGCGTCGCCAATCCTTCAGGCTGCCGAATATGAACTCGATCCGATTACGGCGTTTGTAGCGACGCTTATCGTACTCCACCGGTCTCTTTCTCTGTTGCCAATCTGGAATACACGCGCGTAAACGCGGTAACTGCCGTCCGACTCTGACATTCGGACGGACGGTTTGCCACCAAGGAGGCAAGCATCTATTTTCTTTGAAAAAAGTGGTGAGCCGTGCAGGATTCGAACCTGCGACCCACTGATTAAAAGTCAGTTGCTCTACCAACTGAGCTAACGGCCCACTCTTTTTAGGATCTCTTCGATCCGCAGCACTCTGTAAGGTAAATACCCGACCGGGTTCAAGACCTTATTTCGTACTTCAGTTCGCCGTCATTCGTATGAGTTCGGCGCCCCGATAGGCGGCCTAATTAGGCAGGTGGAACTGGGGGGTCAACCCCTTTTTTCAGGAATCTACGCGACAGGGTGGATTCATGTCCGGACCGGCGTTATATGCCCGCCATGCAACAGATACTCGACACCGGTTTGGCCTTTATGAAGATGCACGGGTTGGGCAACGACTTTGTCGTTGTCGATGCGCGCGCGCATGCCGTGCCGGTCACCCCGGCCCTTGCCAGGGGAATCGGGCACCGGCAGTTCGGCGTGGGATTCGATCAGTTGGCGGTGATCGAACGCGGCGAAGCGGATGCGCATCTGGTGTTCTACAATGTCGACGGGTCGACTTCGGCTGCGTGTGGCAACGCCACGCGCTGTATCGCTCGGTTTCTGATGGACGAGACGGGCAAATCCGAACTCACGCTCACAACTGAACGCGGCACACTGCAGGCCCGCGACGCTGGCGATGGACTGACGTCGGTGAATATGGGGCACCCCCAACTTCTTTGGAACGAGATTCCCCTGGCGGAAGAGATGGACACGCTGGAACTGCCGATAGAAGGTGGTCCAACAGCGACCGGCATGGGCAACCCGCACTGCACTTTCTTTGTCGACAACGCCGAGGCCATTCCGATGGAAGAGTTCGGCGAGCGTTACGAATACCATCCACTCTATCCCGAACGCACCAATGTTCAGGTCGCACAGATAGTCACACCCGACCACATCCGCATGCGGGTGTGGGAGCGAGGAGTGGGGATCACTCTGGCCTCGGGGTCATCGTCTTGTGCCACGGCCGTCGCTGCAGCACGCAGAGGCCTCACTGGGCGCAAAGTACAAGTTGACCTGGATGGCGGCACAATCTGGATCGACTGGCGCGAGGATGGGGTCTGGATGACGGGACCCACAGCCCATGTGTTTTCGGGCACGCTGACGCCTGAATACCTGAGGTCACTGGAATGAACCCGCCTAAGTTCAGCACTCTGGGCTGCCGCCTGAACGCCTATGAGACCGAAGCGATGAAAGAACTGTCGCAGCAGGCTGGCCTAACGGATGCTGTGATCGTCAACACCTGCGCGGTGACCGCCGAGGCCGTCCGCAAGGCGCGGCAGGAGATTCGCAAGCTGCGCCGCGAAAACCCCTCGGCACGTCTGATCGTCACCGGGTGCGCGGCGCAAACCGAGCCGCAGACCTTTGCTGCTATGGACGAAGTAGACGCGGTCATCGGCAACACCGAAAAGATGCAACCGGATACCTGGAAAGGCATGGCCGCCGATTTCATCGGTCAGACCGAGGCGATTCAGGTTGACGACATCATGTCTGTCACGGAAACCGCCGGGCATCTGATTGATGGCTTCGGAACCCGCTCACGCGCCTATGTACAGGTTCAGAATGGCTGCGATCATCGCTGCACCTTCTGTATTATCCCTTACGGCCGGGGCAATTCTCGCAGCGTCCCTGCGGGCGTTGTGGTGGATCAGATCAAACGATTGGTCGATAGGGGCTACAACGAAGTTGTTCTGACCGGGGTCGATCTGACCTCATGGGGCGCGGATCTGCCCGCTCAGCCGAAACTGGGCGATCTCGTGATGCGCATCCTTAAACTGGTGCCCGATCTGTCTCGTCTGCGCATCAGCTCAATCGACTCGATCGAAGTCGACGAGAACCTGATGCATGCCATCGCGACCGAGCCGCGCCTGATGCCCCATTTACATCTGTCCTTGCAGCATGGCGACGATCTGATCCTGAAGCGCATGAAACGCCGCCACCTGCGCGAAGATGCGATTCGTTTCACTGAAGACGCCATCAAACTACGACCCGACATGACTTTTGGCGCGGACATCATCGCTGGCTTCCCGACCGAGTCCGAGGCTCATTTCGAGAATTCCCTCAAGCTCGTCACCGAGTGCAACCTGACCTGGCTGCATGTATTCCCCTATTCCAAACGCGAAGGCACTCCGGCAGCCCGCATACCGCAACAGATCAACGGCAATGTCATCAAAGAACGCGCCGCGCGCCTACGCGCCGCTGGCGATGCACAAGTCATCAAGCATCTGACGGCACAGATCGGCAAAACCCACAATATCCTGATGGAAAATCCCACAATGGGCCGCACCGAACAATTCACCGAAGTAACCTTCGGCAACGCCCAACCCGAAGGCGAGATCGTAATCGCGACGATACGGGGGCACAGCAAAGCTCAATTACAAGTGTGATCCGTTGTTCATCTGGCCCAAAATACCTCGGGGATGAATTGGCCGCAGGCCAAGAAGGGGCTGGCCCCTTCCACACCATCGCAACAAAAAAAACCCCCGTCACCGTGATGGCGCGGGGGTTTAGTTTTTAGTTATACGTCGACCTTAGTCCAGACGTTTGCCCTTTATCGGTGCCCACAGGCGCTTGTTCACAAGGTACAGCAGAACAGACAGAACTGTCAGGAACAGAACACCGACGAAACCGGCATTTTTGCGCTCCATCATTTTCGGCTCGGCGCTCCACATCAAGAAGGCTGCTATGTCTTCGGACATTGCCTCAACGGTTGCAGGATGTCCGTCGGCAAATTCAACCTGATCTTCTGCCAGCGGCGGAGCCATGGAAATCCAACCACCGGGGAAGGCCTTGTTCTCATAGAGAACAGTACCGGCTTCTTCCTTTTCTTCACCGGTATAACCATCCAGAAGCGAGGCAATATATTCCGCGCCCCCCATGCCTTTGACCAGCTGGTTGATGCCCAGACCGTAAGGACCATGGAAACCGGCACGGGCCTTCGCCATCAGGCTCAGGTCAGGCGCGCCGACACCGTTGTTGGCCGGGAAGTGGTCGGTCGGGATTGCCGGGCGGAAATCGTCCAGCTCGGGATCGAACACCTCGAAGTTGTCGGCCGCGTAGGTGATGACTTGCTCTTCCGAATACCCCAAATCTTCAAGGGTCCGAAGAGGTACATATTGCAGACCATGGCAGGCTGCGCAGACCTCGGTATAGATCTGTAGGCCGCGCTGAAGCTGGTTCTGATCCCAGGTTCCAAACGGTCCCTCGAACGAGAAGTCGAAATCTTCGATGTGCTGCTCACCGCCACCTGCCGCAAAAGTCGAGGCGGGCGCAAGGGCCAAAGCGAACGCGGCACCGATTGCAAGTTTCTTGAACATGTTTCCGGTCCCTCTTCTTACTCGGCCGGCGTGGCGTCGGCGTTTGCCTTGCCATAATGCGCGTTGAAGTCTTCTTCGATGGTTTCCGGCTGCGCCTCGGGTTTTTCGATGACACCCAGGATCGGCAGGATCACGAAGAAATAGGCGAACCAGTAAGCCGAAGCGATCAGCGAGAAGGTCGCATAGGGCTCTTCCGCGGGCATCGCACCCAGCCACATTAAAGCAAAGAAGTCGATGATCAAAAGGTAGAACCACCATTTGAACATCGGACGATACTTGCCCGAACGCACGGTCGAGGTGTCCAGCCAAGGGGCTAGGGCCATGGCCAGGATCGCACCAAACATCGCAATCACACCAAAGAACTTGGCGTCGATGATGCCGCCGGTGATGAAGCTGGCGAACTGAACGACCCAGACTTCGCCAGTGAACGCACGCAGGATCGCGTAGAATGGCAGGAAGTACCATTCAGGGACGATGTGCGCAGGAGTAACCAGCGGGTTGGCTTCGATGTAGTTATCCGGGTGACCCAAGTAGTTCGGCATGTAGCCCACGATGGCCCAGAACACGACCAGAATGACCGCCAGCGCGAACAGGTCCTTGATCACGAAATAGGGCCAGAACGGCAGCGTGTCTTTCTCTGCCTCGGCTTTCGAGCCACGGCGAACCTCAACACCTGTCGGGTTGTTGTTGCCTGTGGTGTGGAAGGCCCAGATATGCACGATCACAAGCGCCGCGATAACAAACGGCAGAAGGTAGTGCAGCGAGAAAAAGCGGTTCAGAGTGGCGTTGTCCACCGCAGGTCCGCCCAGCAACCAGGTCTGGATCGCATCACCAACAAACGGGATCGCACCAAACAGGCCGGTGATCACGGTCGCACCCCAGAAGGACATCTGCCCCCAGGGCAGAACGTAGCCCATGAACGCAGTGCCCATCATCATCAGGTAAATGAGCATCCCGATGATCCACGTAATCTCACGCGGGGCTTTGTACGAGCCGTAGAACAGGCCGCGGAAGATGTGGATGTAGACTGCTACAAAGAACAGCGATGCGCCGTTCATGTGCAGATAGCGCAGCATATAGCCGCCGTTCACGTTGCGCATGATGTGTTCGATGCTGGCAAAGGCCAGATCAACATGCGGGGTGTAGTGCATCACCAGAACGATACCGGTGACGATCTGCAACGCCAGGCAGAACGCCAGGACGATGCCCCAGATCCACCACCAGTTCAGGTTCTTGGGGGTTGGGATCATCAGGGTGTCATAAAGCAGGCCGACGATGGGCAGACGGCTGTTCAGCCACTTCTCGCCATTTGTCTTCGGCTCGTAATGATCGTGGGGAATTCCGGACATAAGTTAGGTCTCCCTTAGCCGAGCTTGATGGTGGTGGCGTCCACCCATTCAACGGGCGGAATGGGCAGGTTTTCAGGCGCGGGGCCTTTGCGGATACGACCGGCAAGATCGTAGTGCGAGCCGTGGCAGGGGCAGAACCAACCGCCAAAGTCGCCAGCATCGCCAAGCGGCACACAACCCAAGTGTGTACAAACACCCATCTGAACGATCCACGCCCCTTCTCCTTCGCCTTCGGGCGAAGGCATGACGCGATTGGCATCGGTCGCTGGTGCGTCGGCGTTCAGGTTGAAGTTACGAGCCAGCGGGTCAGGCAGCGCGTCGACACCTTCAGCGTCCTGCTCCTGAGCTTCCTGAATCTCGGCACCTGTGCGGTGACGGATGAAAACAGGCTTACCCAACCACTTTGCAGTCAGCTGCGTACCCGGCTCTACCCCGCTCACATCCACACGGATCGAGGACAGCGCCTGAACGTCTGCCGATGGGTTCATTTGATTTACCAGGGGCCAAACGGCAGCCCCGGTGGCAACGACACCTGCGCCGCCAGCGACGTAGTAGAGGAAATCTCTGCGGGTGCCTTCGTGGTCTTCAGCTTGGGACACGAGGTTATCTCCGATTATCTGGCGCCCGCGAACGGGCATAAAGCTCGCGCACCGCACAAGTGCGGCGTCTTAAACGGGGTATCTATCGGGGAGAATAGAGTTCGTCCAGCGCTCTTAAACGCGCAATACGCCGCATCTAAGCATTCATGTCACGGTGAAAGGGCAAAATTTCAATCTCAAATGCAGATTTTAACCCTCAGAGCGGCGAATTGCGCCAGGCAGATGGGACGTGATTCGACATCGACCCGCGCTGGTAGATCCCCAAATTGAAATCTCCTCACCCTATGCGAACGCCGCCGATTTCACGTGCAGCTCTACCTTAAGAACACTGTATTCCTTCTATTTTAGCGCGATACGATTTCTCTTAAATTATTAATATAAAATAGATATTTCAAACACGTGATTATCTACCAGAATTCGATTGCACTCTAAACGGGAATGCGTGAAAGGCCACAGGCGCAATATTCCCAGCCGGAGATGTTCAATGCTCAAGATAGCAGCAACCGTAGTTTTTGTTTCGTTTCTGACTTCAGTACAGGCGATCGCAGCCGGCGATCCGGCGAAAGGCGAACAGCTCTATAACAGATGCTCTTCGTGCCATGCGATCATCAAAAATGGCGAGGTTCTGGTCAAAGGCGGCATCACCGGGCCGAATCTCTTTGGCGTAGTTGGCCGCACCGCCGGAACTGAGAACGATTATCTTTATGGAAGTGAACGTTTGCCCATCGGGATGTTCACCGACGACATGATCCGCGCCGGGCAAGAAGGGCTTGTGTGGACTGAAGAAAACATCGCCGCCTATTCTCGGGATCCGATCGGGTTCATCAAGGAATATCTGGGTGATGACACCGCCCGCCCGAACATGAGCGTCAAGCTGAAAAAAGGCGCAGATGACATCGCTGCTTATCTCGCCACATTCAGCGCTCAATGAATGGAAGGCGAGAACGCGTGCCTCAGGCCTTGCGCATCAACGAGGCCAAGCGCGCCACCTCGCTGCCAAGTCCTGCTGAGTGCACGTGATCAGCCGCGCGATGTCGCGCCTCATCGGGCTTGTTCTGATTCAGCTTCCAAGTGCCGTCGATATCCGAGATCATGAGTCGGCAGGGAACGATCATGCGCATCATTCTATCCAGCGCGTCTGGTGTCATCTTAGACGCCAACCATGGCGGCTTTGGCAGCAGGCGATTTTCAAAGTCTGCCGCCTGCCGGTCGAGCAGATTTCGCAGGTCGTCCGTTGGCCGCATCTCAAGCACTCCAGTCAGATGCACCGCTACATAGTTCCAGGTCGGCACCTGATCATCGACTTCGTACCAGTCAGGCGAGATATACCCATCCGGCCCCAACACAGCGATCTTCGCAGGTTGCGGCTGTTTCAGCGCCCTAACAATCGGATTTGACCGGACCAGATGCAGGTCAGCCGATGAAGCATCCTCGTTCAGAAGAAAGGGAACGTGGCTTAACAACGGTACACCCGATGTCGACACCGCCAGAACACCAAAGGCGCGGTCACGCGCAAACTCGATGTGACGCTCGCGCGTCTCGGCGCGAAAGGTGGGATTGGGATGCATATTCGTCCTCCTGCCAATTTCTCTTGCAGAAGCGATATCTCCTTGGCAAGGTCCCACTCGTTCTCAGGGCGGGGCGAAATTCCCCACCGGCGGTATGCGGGCATGACCCGTAAGCCCGCGAGCGGCCCCGGTCTCCGGGGTGTCAGCAGATCTGGTGAGAAGCCAGAGCCGACGGTTACAGTCCGGATGAAAGAGAACGTGCAGCACGCCGGTAATGCGGTGTGCCTGCTCGTGATCGCCTTGGGTGACGTGTCTGTTACGAAAGGAGATCATGATGACACACACCCGCTATGCTTTTGTCAAAGCCAACTGGCATTCAGATATCGTGGATCGCGCGCTGGATGGGTTTCTCGAACTAATTCCAGCCGATCAGGTTGATGTATTCGACGTTCCGGGCGCTTTCGAGATGCCCCTGCTGGCCCGTGACCTGGCGCAAACGGGGCGCTACGCCGCCGTAGCCTGCGCTGCCTTTGTAGTGGATGGCGGCATCTACCGGCATGACTTCGTCGCACAAGCGGTTGTCGATGGCTTGATGCGGGCCGGGCTCGATTCAGGTGTTCCGGTCCTGTCGGTCTCGCTGACACCGCATCAGTATCAGGAAACGGATCACCACAACGCCATCTATCGCGCGCATTTCATCGAGAAAGGGCGCGAAGCAGCTCATGCAGCGCTCAAGATCAACGCAACCCGCGCCGCGGTGGCTCAAGCCGCCTGATTTATTCCAATCGCGCCGCCCACAGGGCGGCGCTTGCTTCTCTGCAAATGCAAATCCGCTTGAGGACCAAGGCACTCCCCGCTAATCACATCGCTCAAAGGAGCATGCCCCATGTCGATGAACAGTTTTGGCCACCTCTTCCGCGTTACCACCTGGGGTGAAAGCCACGGGCCCGCTTTGGGTGCGACCATAGATGGCTGCCCTCCGGGCGTCACGATCGATGAAGGCATGATCCAGCATTGGCTGGACAAGCGCAAACCAGGTCAGAACAAATTCACCACACAGCGGCGCGAACCCGATCAGGTCAAAATCCTGTCTGGTGTTTTCGAAGGCCAGACCACAGGCACACCGGTGCAGTTGATGATCGAGAACACCGATCAGCGCTCGAAAGACTACGGCGACATCATGGACAAGTTTCGTCCGGGACACGCCGACATCACATATTGGCAGAAGTACGGGATCCGTGACTATCGCGGCGGCGGGCGCAGTTCGGCGAGGGAAACGGCATCACGTGTGGCGGCCGGAGGACTCGCGCGTGAGGCTATCAAACAGATCGCTCCGAATGTTCAAATCACCGGTTATATGACCCAGATCGGTCCGCACAAGATCGACCGTGCCAATTTCGACTGGTCGCAGATCGAACAGAATACATTCTGGACGCCCGACGCCAAAGCAGCCGAAGATTGGGCCGTTTATCTGGACGACCTGCGCAAATCCGGCAACTCGGTCGGCGCAGTGGTCGAAGTGGTCGCGCGCGGCGTTCCGGCGGGGCTCGGCGCGCCGGTTTATGCCAAGTTAGACACTGATCTGGCTGCAGCCATGATGTCGATAAACGCCGTTAAAGGGGTTGAAATCGGTGAAGGCATGAGCGCCGCCGAACTGACTGGCGAGGCCAACGCCGACGAGATATTCATGGGACAGGACGGCCCTCAATACAGCTCGAACCACGCTGGCGGTATTCTGGGCGGCATTTCGACCGGCCAGGATCTTGTGGTGCGCTTTGCGGTCAAGCCGACCTCGTCCATTTTGACCACCCGCAAGACCATCACCAAATCCGGCGAAGAGACCAAGATCATTACCAAAGGCCGCCACGACCCCTGCGTCGGCATCCGCGCCGTTCCGGTAGGTGAGGCAATGATGGCTTGCGTGATCCTCGATCACCTGCTCCTGCATCGTGGTCAAATCGGCGAGAACCGTGGACGGATTGGCTGATCTGCGCGCTTCGCTGCGCGCTGTCGTCAGGCAACGGATGCAGACGGATCCGGCGCATGATCTGGCGCACCTGGATCGGGTTTGGGTTAATGCGCAGGCGATTGCGGATGATGAAACCAACCCGCGTGTCTTGCTGGCGGCGTGTTATCTGCATGATCTGATCAACCTGTCAAAAGATGACCCGGATCGGCATCTGGCCTCGATGCGATCCGCCGATGAATCAGAGCCTATTCTTGAAGAATTCGGCTATTCCACCACTGAAATTGGAGCCGTGCAGCACGCGATTGCCGCCCATAGCTTTTCGGCTAACATCCCGCCCGAAACACCCGAGGCGCGAATACTACGGGATGCCGATCGTCTGGATGCGTTGGGTGCTATCGGTATTGCCCGCAACTTTTCAGTCTCGGGCGCCCTGGGACGCACCCTTTATGACCCGTCAGATCCGTTTGCCGAAAACCGTTTACCTAATGACCTGATTTTTTCAATCGATCACTGGCAAATAAAACTGCTGCGCTTACCCAATGATATGCTGACCGAAAAAGGCAGGGCCATCGCGCAGGACCGAGCCGCGCGGATGATGAGGTTTCTAAAGGACCTGTCAGAGGAAATTGGAGCTCAGCTTCCACTAGACTGGTCCAATCTCTGATACGGCAACTTTGGCCAGTTGATCTTTCCGCCTCAAAGGCGCAGGTTCGCGACCATGGCGAAATCCTTAACATCGCATCGTCCGGCATTGGCCGTGGCGCTCAAGCTCAGTGCGCTCGTGCTGTTCACGACGATGTCTGCATTGGTCAAGGCTTTGTCAGATGATTTCCCGCCGGGAGAGATGGTGTTTTTCCGCTCGCTTTTCGCGATTCCGGTTATCATCGCCTGGCTGGTCTGGCGAGGAGAGCTGGTGCACGGCTTTGTCGTCAAGAAGCCGATGGGCCATTTCTGGCGCGGGGTTCTGGGAACCTCGGCCATGGGACTGACCTTTACTGGTCTTAGCCTGTTGCCGCTGCCCGAGGTAACCGCCATCGGATATGCAACCCCGATCTTCACGCTGATTCTGGCTGCAATCATGTTGGGCGAGCGGATACGAATGATTCGTATCGGGGCCGTCGCGCTTGGCCTCGTCGGCGTTCTGATCATGATCTGGCCCCGGCTGGGTTCAGGCACTGCCGAAACCGCCGCAACAATAGGTGCGCTTTGCGTGCTGGCTGCAACCGTTGCCCGTGCCTTTGTGCAGATACATATTCGACAACTGGTACAGGTGGATCATCCCGCCGCAATCGTGTTCTATTTCTCTCTCACAGCGACCTTGCTTTCGGGTCTCACAGTGTTTTGGGGCTGGGTTATCCCGACATGGGAGCAAGCCGCATTGCTGGTGACAATCGGCCTGATCGGCGGAGTGGCGCAGATTCTGGTGACCTCGTCCTACAAGTTTGGACAAGCGTCAATGCTGGCACCTTATGACTACACCACAATGCTGTTCGCCATTGTCATTGGTTATTTCTGGTTCGATGAGTTGCCAACCCTGGTGATGCTGGGCGGCGCGGCGTTGGTGATTGCAGGCAACGTCGTGGTGATCCTGCGTGAACGACAACTTGGCCTTGATCGGACCAAAGCGCGATCAGCAACGGATCCCAAAGCCTGACTTTACCTTTCGCAATCTTTCCCTAGGTTGGGTCGCGATACACCTATGAGGTTTCCCGATGAGCGACGCACAGAACCACAAAGAAAAGATGCAAGAGGTGCAAGCCAAGCACCGCAAGAAAGTCTCGGAAGCGGTCGATCCCGGCCGGGGACTGGTGCTGATCAATACAGGTAAGGGCAAGGGAAAATCCTCGGCTGCGTTTGGCGTGGTGATCCGGGCATTGGGCTGGGGCCAGAAAGTGGCTGTGGTTCAGTTCATCAAGGGCAAGTGGAAAACCGGTGAGCGCAGGTTCTTTGAGGGACGCGATCTGGTCACCTGGCACACGATGGGCGAAGGGTTTACCTGGGATACGCAGGACCGCGAGCGCGACATCGCGGCAGCGACTTCGGCCTTCAACAAGGCCTGTGATCTGATGAAAAGCGGCGACTACGATCTGGTTGTTCTCGACGAGATCAATATCGCCCTGCGCTACGAATACCTTTCAGTAGACACTGTTATTGAGGGGCTTCAGACCCGATCAGACAAAACCAGCGTGTTCCTGACTGGCCGGGATGCCCCGCAAGCCCTCAGGGACTATGCGGATCTGGTAACCGAGATGACCGAAGAAAAACACCCGTTCCAAGCTGGCATCAAAGCCCAACGTGGTGTGGATTTCTAGGCCCGCGCACCACCCTCATTCAGCGCGCGCATCGAATCGCGCCTGACTGCGTACATCGTTGCGGCTGAGCGTTCTTCGAGCGCCCGGCAGCGCTCGGCGTTGCAGGTCTTGTGATCGAGATAGGCCGCGACTTCTGAGGTTAGCGCGTCGCAATCACACGATGCACAGCAGGGATCGGCCATCAGTTCTTCAAATCGATCACGCAATCGCGGGCTCCTTTGGTCGTTCCCGGGGCGATGGCGGGCCTTCACATCTGCTTTTGCTGAGCCCACAGATCGCCCCGGAACCAGTTGCTTGATGGTGTCATCTGGCGTTGCGTTATATCTGATAGTTTTTGTCGGAAAATTCAAGCCTGAAAACCTGATGCAAAAGGGGCGACCTATTGGGCAAATTTGGCCTTATTAGTGTCTAAAACAAAAAAGGGCCATCCGGATGCCCGCATGGCCCAGCTGATCGCTACGGTTCTGACTCACTTCAAGCAATAGCGCTCTGTTCGGGCGCGCTGAGCGAGATCACTACAACGACTGCGGCCCCGTTCACCCAGTAGAACAACGCATCAAGCCCAGAAAACCCAAACAGGCTGGGTGCCAAAAGGAAGGTGACGCCGACAAGCAAATCAACAGCCAAGTGAAACTTGTATGGCAGAACCCGCCAAATCCCAAGGTGATGATCTGTCAGAACGGTCAGTAAGAATGCTGCAATGCCGGTCACAACGGACAGCCAGAGTGCCAGCGGGTTGGACTGGCCCAACCCCAGTACAAAAGGCAAAATCATCAGCGCAATCGCAACCGGGTAGTCAAGATAGGCATGGACAGAGCGGGTGACAAAACGCAGGGACATGTGAACTTCCTTTCTTCAATCAGTGATGATCAAAGATTAGGGGCACGCGATTGAACGCAACATCTCAGTTCGTTTTGCATTTATTGCAGATCGTTCAATTGATCAGTACGATTAGTGCATCGCACGGTACGCGGCGGGCGACAGTCCGACCTGCTTCTTGAACACGCGTGAAAACGCAGCCTCGGACGCGTATCCCACTTCTGCTGCGGCATCCGCAACGTTCCAGCGATTTTCGGTCAACCCATGGCACGCGATCTGCATCCGCCAGTCCGTCAGGTACTGCATCGGGGTAGTCCCCATCTTTTGTGAGAAAAGCTGCGCAAATGCGGTGCGTGACATTGCTGCTTCTCGCGCGAGCATCGCAACGCTCCACTCCTGCGCCGGAGACTGGTGAAATGCAGTCAGCGCCCGCGAGATGCGCGGATCGGCAAATCCGGCAAGCGCGGCATCATGAGGACTTTGATGTTCAAGGTATGCCCGGATCGCTTGCGCAAACAGCACTTCGGACAGTTTCAGCGCGATCAGGTCACCGCCGATACGAGCACCGGACACTTCAGATCCGATCATGCGCAATGTCGCCTCGATCCAGGCACCCGCTTCTTCACCGTAATTCTCGATCAGTATAAAAGGTGGCAACCGGTCGATCAGCATATGACCGGTTCCGTTTCGCCCGGCTGGCCCGGTGAATGAGAAATGTCCGCAAATCAGTTGCGTATCGCGCTCATCTTCCTCACCGCCATAAACCAGGACACCATCGCCTTTGTAGCCTGACAGCTCTAACACCTGCTCAAGGGGCAAGGCATCATAGGGTTTGACTTCATTACACAGCAGCGCATGCGGCGCACCGTGGGGAATAAGGATCAGATCACCCTGCCGCAACCGCAAGGTCTCGCCGGTTGTTGTCAGGTGCACCTTCAATTCACCGCGTTGCACAAAGTGAAACCGGGCCACGTTCTCGAAGCCCGGCACCTGTATCCCAAACGGCGGAGTAAAGGATGTGCGGAAATAAAATGTGCCACGCAGAGACAGGCGTGTAAGGATATCGCTGAGAAGATCTAACATGAGCCAACAATACGGCTTGGCCCGGCAGCGTCCATACCTTCGAACGATCTGCATGCATATTTGCATGATCTGCAATCAAAACCCCCGCCTGAGCGGGGGTTCAATACGGTGTTAACTTACGCGCGGACCAATTTCTCGTAATCTTCGGCGATTTCGCGGGTCAGATCGCCGACCTCGAAGGTATAATCGCCGATCTGCCCGACAGGTGTAACCTCGGCTGCAGTGCCAGTCAGCCAGCATTGCTCGAAATCGGCCATCTCCTCGGGACGGATCCGACGTTCATGAACAGTGATGCCCTTGTCTTTCAGCATCTGGATCACCGTCTGACGAGTGATGCCGTTGAGGAAGCAATCGGCCAGCGGGGTGTGCACTTCGCCATCCTGAACGAAGAAGACATTTGCCCCCGTCGCCTCGGCGACGTTGCCATTATAATCCATGAACAAAGCGTCCGAGCAGCCTTTGGCCTCAGCTTTGTGTTTGGAAATGGTGCAGATCATGTAAAGACCTGCTGCCTTGGCATGGACTGGAATGGTTTCCGGACTGGGTCGTTTCCACTCGGCGATGTCCAACTTGGCGCCTTGCATCTTAGCGTCACCGTAATAGGCACCCCAAGGCCAAACAGCGATGGCCATCCGAACCGGATTCTTGGCGGACGCCACACCCATATCCTCGCCCGAGCCACGCCAGACCAGCGCACGTACATACGCATCTTGAAGACCACTGGCTTTGAGCGCTTCTTCCTTGGCGGCCTCGATCTCATCGACCGAGTATGGCATCGGCATATCCAGCGCCTCTGCCGACGCGATCAGGCGTTCGGAATGTTCGCGGCTTTTGAAGATCTTGCCGTTGTAAGCGCGCTCACCCTCGAACACCGAAGACGCATAATGCATCGCGTGGGACAGGATGTGCACATTGGCCTCACGCCAGGGCACCAATTCGCCATCCATCCAGATGACACCGTCGCGATCGTCATATCCAGCCATGCGAAACCTCCTGAACCGGTCGATATTTCCGAATGTTGCGCCGTTTAGGTCCGTATCGGACACAATGTTGCGCAAAAACTGCGATTCGATACCTGTGCGCTCTTGGAATGTCAATAAGGCTGACATAAAGTCAGATTATATTGCGAATGAGGCCCAACATGACCGAAATCCGTCCCGCCCCGGTCTTTGGCGGAGAAAGCCTGTTGTTTCTGACAGATGAACAACTGAGGCAGGGCATCGAGGCCATGTTTTTTGCCTATCGCGGCTTTACCGCTGATCCGGACCGTATCCTGACTGAATTGGCCTATGGCCGTGCTCATCATCGGGCCATCCACTTCATCAACCGTGCGCCGGGTACAACCGTCAACAACTTACTGGCCATATTGGGTGTCACGAAACAATCGCTGAATCGCGTCTTGCGCAGCCTGATTGAAGATGGGTTGGTCGAAAGCCGGGTCGGAACAGTGGACAAACGCGAACGCCACCTATTTCTGACGGATAAAGGAAAGGCACTCGAGGCCAAACTATCTGACGCCCAGCGCGCCCGGATGCGTGCGGCCTACAAAGATGCGGGCCCCGAAGCGGTGGCCGGGTTTCGCAAAGTGCTTGAAGCGATGATGGATGCTGATATGCGTCGTGCATATACGAAACTGCGGGATACGACTTCATGAGCGAAATGGACGCCCATCTTCTGATCGTCGACGATGACGAGCGTATTCGTGATTTGCTCAAGAAATTCCTGATGCGCAGCGGTTTTCTTGTAACCGCGGCGCGGGATGCAGCGCACGCACGGCGGGTTTTGTCGGGGCTGGATTTCGATCTGATTGTGCTGGATGTGATGATGCCCGGCGAAGACGGCGTTAGCCTGACCCGATCCCTGCGCGACACCCATTCCACCCCGATCCTGCTGTTGACGGCCAAGGGCGAGACCGAGCATCGGATTGCCGGGCTTGAGGCGGGTGCGGATGACTATCTGGCCAAGCCATTCGAGCCGAAAGAGTTGCTGCTGAGGATCAACGCCATTCTGCGTCGGATGCCAGAGACACCTGCACAGGACACGGCGGCGAAGATTCTACATCTTGGGCCCATTCGCTATGATATCGAACGCGGTGAGATGTGGCAGGGCGAAGACCCGGTGCGCCTAACCGCGACCGAAAGCCAGTTGATGAAAATATTCTCGGCTCAACCCGGCGAACCGATCAGCCGAGCCAAGCTGGTCGAAGATCTGGGGCGTGACAAAGGTCAGGCACAGGAGCGCGCTGTGGACGTACAGATCACCCGCTTGCGTCGGAAGCTTGAGCAAGATCCGAAGCAACCCCGGTATCTGCAGACCGTACGGGGTGCAGGGTATATGTTGGCACCGGATTGATTTTGCCGCTGCGCGGCGATCTTAGGCCTTCGGCGAAGGTATTTTTAGCCAGATGAAGATGGGATCCTGATGAAAACCGCCCTTTTGACCCATGCAGATTGTTTGCACCATGTGACACCTGAGGGACATCCGGAACGGGTGGCGCGGTTAGAGCATATCCTACATGCACTTGAAGGGCTGGATCTTCAGCGTGTGACGGCGCCGTTGGCGGCGGATGATGATCTGCTAAGGGTGCATCCGCAGAACCATATCAGCGATATTCTCGACCACAGGCCCCCGGATGGGTTCAAACAGATTGATGGGGATACGTTCATGTCTCCGGGATCTGTTGATGCAGCCTTTCGTGCGGCGGGTGCCGCCGTGCGGGCCGTTGATATAGTTCTGGCCGGCGAAGCGCCGAACGCGTTTTGCGCTATTCGGCCTCCGGGGCATCATGCCGAGACCGAGACGGCCATGGGGTTCTGCCTGTTTGGGAATGCCGCGCTGGCTGCAAAGCACGCGTTGGATCATCACGGGTTGAACCGCGTGGCAGTGGTGGATTTCGACGTGCATCATGGCAATGGCACGCAAGACCTGCTGTGGGACGAGAAACGCGCTTTGGTGATTACCAGCCAGCAGATGCCCTTATGGCCCGGCTCGGGCCGCCCGGATGAGACCGGTGCTTATGAAACCGTTTTGAACATACCATTGGCTCCGGGCACGGGTGGGGCCGAGATGCGGGCAGCCTATGAAGCGCAAGCCTTTCCGCGTCTGCGGGCGTTTAGGCCGGAACTGATCATTATTTCCGCTGGGTTTGATGCGCATCAGGATGATCCGTTGGCCAATCTCAATTGGTCCACTGGCGATTTCGCCTGGATCACGGCGGAGCTGTGCAAGATTGCCGATGACGTGTGTGATGGCCGTATCGTCTCGACTCTGGAAGGCGGTTATGATCTGAACGCATTGGCCGAGGCGACACGCGCCCATGTGGAAGAACTGATAAAGGCAGCACGATGACCGATACCCCAGTTGAACAAATGACGTTCGAACAAGCGATGAAAGAGCTTGAGGCCGTGGTTGGCCAGTTGGAACGTGGTGATGTGGCGCTGGATCAATCGATTGCGCTGTACGAACGTGGCGCCGCATTGAAGAAGCGCTGCGAGGATGAGCTGAAGCGTGCTGAGGAAAAAGTGGCCGCGATCACTCTGGACGCAGATGGCCAGCCAACCGGGACGACGCCTGTCGAAGGTCAGTAAATGTTTCGTGAAAAGCTGGCACAGGATGCCACGCTGATTCAGAGCCATTTCGATCTGGTTCTGAGCGCGCTGGATGATCTGGATGTGACACGGGCCATGGCCTATGCCACCGAGGGCGGCAAGCGTCTGCGAGGGTTTCTGGTATTGGAAAGCGCGCGGTTGCTTGGCGTCGATACAGCTCGGGCAATCTGGCCAGCGACGGGTATCGAAGCGCTGCATGCATACTCTCTGGTCCATGACGACCTGCCTTGCATGGATGATGACGACCTGAGGCGTGGACGCCCGACGGTGCACGTGAAATGGGATGAGGGCACCGCCGTTCTGGCCGGGGATGCGCTGCAGACACTTGCGTTTGAGCTTTGCACGCGGCCAGAGGTCGGAAATGCTGAAATACGCGCTGAACTGGCTCTAACACTGGCAAAAGCGAGCGGCGCACAGGGTATGGTTCTGGGTCAGGCGCTGGATATCGCCGCTGAGACGGCGGCGGAGCCGCTGACACTGGATGAGATTACACATCTGCAAGCGGGCAAGACCGGTGCGTTGATCGAATGGTCCGCCTGTGCGGGTGCGCGATTGGCGCAGGCCGATCCCACCCAATTGCGCCAATATGCCCAGGCGCTTGGGCTTGCCTTTCAGATCGCGGATGACATTTTGGATGTCGAAGGAGATGCCGAAAAGGCCGGAAAGCGGCTGCAGAAAGACGCCGAGGCGGGCAAAGCGACCTTTGTCTCGCTACTGGGTTTGGACGCCGCCAGATCCCGTGCAATTGAGCTTGTGGAACAGGCTTGTGCTGCGCTGGACGAACATGGCTCCGCTGCAGAAACCTTGAAGCAGGCTGCCCGCTTCGTTATTGCCCGGGACAGCTAAGCCAGGAACACCAAATGTCTGACCGCCCGAATACGCCCTTGTTGGACCTTGTGAGCCGCCCAGCGGATCTGAAGCAGTTTTCAGATGCGCAGTTGCATCAGGTCGCACATGAGTTGCGGGCCGAGACGATTTCAGCAGTTTCGGTGACCGGAGGGCATCTGGGCGCGGGTCTGGGTGTCGTCGAGCTGACCACGGCGCTGCACGCGGTATTCGACACGCCACGAGACAAGATCATCTGGGACGTAGGTCACCAGTGTTATCCGCACAAGATTCTGACAGAACGCCGGGACCGAATTCGCACCCTGCGCACAAAAGACGGCCTAAGCGGATTCACCAAGCGCAGTGAAAGCGCCTATGATCCATTCGGCGCTGCACATTCCAGTACCTCGATCAGTGCCGCGCTAGGCTTTGCTGTCGCGCGTGATCTGGGCGGCGTTACGCCTGAAGGGCTGGGCGATGCGATCGCTGTGATCGGCGATGGCTCTATGTCCGCCGGCATGGCCTTTGAGGCGATGAACAACGCAGGCCACCTGAAGAAACGCTTGATCGTAATTCTCAATGACAATGAGATGAGCATTGCACCGCCGGTGGGTGCCCTATCGAATTATCTATCGCGCATTTATGCCGAAGAACCATTTCACGATCTGAAAGCTGCTGCCAAAGGTGCGGTGTCGTTGCTGCCGGAACCCTTCCGCGAAGGGGCAAAGCGCGCCAAGGATATGCTGAAGGGCATGGCCATGGGCGGGACGCTATTTGAAGAGCTCGGCTTTTCCTATCTTGGCCCGATCGACGGGCATGATCTGGACCAGTTGCTGCCGGTTCTGCGTGCGGTCAAGGCGAAGGCAAGCGGACCGATCCTGATCCATGTGTTGACCAAGAAAGGCAAGGGGTATGCCCCCGCCGAACAGGCCCGCGACAAGGGTCACGCGACCGCCAAGTTCGATGTGGTGACGGGCGAGCAGAAAAAGGCGCCTTCGAACGCGCCTTCCTATACCTCGGTCTTTGGCAAGACACTGGTCGATGAAGCAGCGCGGGATGACAAGATCGTCGCGGTTACAGCCGCGATGCCGGACGGTACCGGGCTGAACCTGTTTGCCGAGCGCTATCCGTCGCGCTGTTTCGACGTAGCGATTGCCGAACAGCATGGCGTGACCTTCTCGGCTGCGTTGGCCGCCGGGGGGATGAAGCCTTTCTGTGCGATGTATTCAACCTTCCTGCAGCGTGGCTATGATCAGGTTGTGCATGATGTGGCGATCCAACGCCTGCCGGTGCGATTTGCCATCGACCGTGCGGGTCTGGTTGGGGCAGACGGTGCGACCCATGCGGGGTCGTTTGATATTGCTTACATGGCCAACCTTCCGGGTATGGTTGTCATGGCGGCTGCAGATGAGGCCGAATTGATGCACATGGTCGCCACTGCGGTGGCACATGACGATGGCCCGATCGCTTTCCGGTATCCTCGCGGCGAAGGAGCGGGCGTTGATCTGCCCGAGCGCGGAGAAGTATTGGAGATCGGCAAGGGCCGGTTGATCCAGAAAGGTGCCCGAGTGGCGCTGCTGTCTTTCGGTACGCGGCTGGCCGAGGTGCAGAAAGCGGCAGAGGCGCTGTCGGCGCGCGGGATCAAGCCCACCATCGCCGATGCACGCTTTGCCAAACCGCTGGATCGGGACCTGATCCTTGATCTGGCTGCCAATCACGAGGCACTGATCACCATCGAGGAAGGGGCCATCGGCGGCTTTGGCAGCCATGTTGCGCAATTGCTTGCGGATGAGGGCGTGTTTGACGAAGGGTTGAAGTATCGCTCGATGGTGCTGCCGGATATCTTCATCGATCAGGCGAGCCCGGCGGATATGTACGCCGTCGCAGGAATGAACGCAGAACAGATCGAGGCAAAGGTGCTTTCGGTTCTTGGCGTTGCTACAATCGGTGAGAAACGCGCCTGATATTCGGGTGTTGCCGCCCCTGGATGCTGAAAAAATAAGCAGTTCAAAAATGATCTAGGTCAATTCCTTACACGCTGTGCTACGCTAACACCCGAGTCAGGCAGGCCAACCCCTGTCGATCACTCAAAGGTCGCGAGCGAATGAACAAGCTAGCCAGCCGACGCGCATTCCTGAAAGGGAAAGTGCTGCGCGAGGATACATCAGCCATCCACCCACCGGGTGCGGTGAACGAGTTTCTTGAGCTTTGCACCCAATGCGACGAATGCCGCGAGGCCTGCCCTGAAGATATCATCCGTTTCGACACGCAAGGCTGGCCTGTTGTGCAATTGGATGCAGGCCCCTGCACTTTTTGCGGTGATTGCGCCAACGCTTGCCCGACCGGGGCGCTGAATCCTGAACACGTGGCCGATTGGCCTTGGCGCGCTGCGGTGTCGGCCTCTTGCCTGTCGATGAATGGTGTCAGCTGTCGGGTCTGTCAGGATGTCTGCGACCACAATGCGATCCGCTTTCGGCTGCAAACCGGTGGTCGTGCTGAACCCCAACTCGACACCGATATTTGTACCGGCTGTGGCGCTTGTGCCAGCGCCTGCCCTGCCGGTTCTGTCAGCTTTGAACGCCACACCCCGCCCACTCAGGAGGTAGCCTTATGAATATCTGTGGATGCCTCGTCCATGTAACCCCCGAAACCACGCAGAGTGCACAGGCCGCGATTGCAGGTACATACGGGGCAGAAGTTCACGCGGCATCCGAGGATGGCCGCATTGTTGTTGTGGTCGAGGATACGCCGGAAAAAATGGCTTCTGAGACGATCATGGATCTGCATCAGATCCCGGGTGTGATCTCTCTGACCCTGACCTACCACCATTTCGAAGACCTCGCGGAGACCCGTCCGCACCTTAATGCTTCTCGCCAGATCTAAAGCCGGAGACCCATGTCATGACCATCTCTGAATCCCGCCGGACCTTCTTGAAATCAACCGCCGCTGCTGCGACAGCATCAGCCGCAGGACTTCCCCTTGCGACCGGACAAGCCAGCGCTCAGGTCGGCAACCTTGATATCCGTTGGGACAAAGCCGCCTGCCGGTTCTGCGGCACCGGATGCTCGGTTCTGGTTGGCACCAAAGACGGGCGCGTGGTCGCCACGCAAGGCGACCCGGATGCGCCGGTGAACCGCGGTCTGAACTGTATCAAGGGCTATTTCCTGTCCAAGATCATGTACGGCAAAGACCGCCTGACCACGCCGATGCTGCGCAAAACCAACGGCGAATATGACAAGAATGGTGAGTTCGAACCCGTCAGCTGGGACGAAGCCTTCGACGTCATGGCTGCCAAGTGGAAAGAGGCCCTTGCCAAGAAAGGCCCGACCAGTGTCGGCATGTTCGGTTCGGGCCAGTGGACCGTTTGGGAAGGCTACGCCGCTGCCAAACTGATGAAGGCTGGTTTCCGGTCCAACAACATCGACCCGAACGCGCGCCACTGTATGGCCTCGGCGGTTGTCGGCTTCATGCGCACCTTCGGCATTGATGAACCAATGGGCTGCTATGACGATTTCGAGCACGCAGACACATTCGTGCTCTGGGGCTCGAACATGGCCGAGATGCACCCGATTCTGTGGTCACGCCTGACCGACACACGTCTGACCAAACCGGGATCCGAAGTGCATGTACTGTCGACCTATGAACACCGCTCGTTCGAGTTGGCCGACAATGGAATGGTCTTTGCGCCGCAGACCGATCTGGCGATCCTGAACTATATTGCCAACTACATTATCCAGAACGGCGCGGTGAACGAAGAGTTCGTCAACAAACACGTCAACATCACCAAAACCGCCACCGATATTGGCTATGGACTGCGCGATAACAACCCGCTGCAGGAAGAGGCAGAGAATCCAAACTCTGGCAAGATGGAGCCGATCAGCTTCGAAGAATATGCCGAAGCGGTATCGGAATACACGCTGGAATACACATCGGAACTCTCCGGTGTTCCTGCCGCTCAGCTTGAGCGTCTGGCCCAGCAATATGCCGACCCCAACCGCAAAGTGATGAGTCTGTGGACCATGGGCTTCAACCAGCACACTCGCGGATCGTGGGTGAACTCGCTGATGTACAATGTGCACCTGCTGGTGGGTAAGATTTCCGAACCCGGAAACTCGCCCTTCTCGCTCACCGGTCAACCTTCGGCCTGTGGTACGGCACGTGAGGTCGGAACCTTCGCTCACCGTCTGCCGGCTGATATGGTTGTGGCAAACGACAAACACCGCGAGATTTGCGAGACCGCGTGGAAAATTCCTGCGGGCACCATCCCACCCAAACCCGGATTCCACGCCGTTTTGCAGCACCGCAAGCTGAAGGACGGCGATCTGAATGCCTATTGGGTGCAGTGCACCAACAACATGCAGGCCGCGCCCAATATCAACGAAGAAGGCTATCCCGGCTATCGCAACCCGGAGAACTTCATTGCCGTCTCCGATCCCTATCCTACTGTAACAGCCCTGTCGGCTGACCTGATCCTGCCTACCGCCATGTGGGTCGAGAAGGAAGGCGCCTATGGCAACGCCGAGCGTCGCACCCAATTCTGGCGGCAACAGGTCAAAGCTCCGGGCGAAGCGAAATCCGATCTGTGGCAGTTGATGGAGTTCTCCAAACGCTTCACCGTTGAAGAGGTTTGGGGCGAGGAACTGCTGGCCACCATGCCAGAACATCGTGGTAAGACCATGTATGACGTGCTGTTCGCCAATGGCACGATCGACAAGTTCCCGCTGTCAGAGACCGCAGAAGGATTCGACAACGACGAGTCCGAGCACTTTGGCTACTACGTGCAAAAGGGCCTGTTCGAGGAATATGCCGAGTTTGGGCGCGGCCACGCGCACGATCTGGCCCCATTCGAAACCTACCACCAGGCGCGTGGCCTGCGCTGGCCAGTCGTGGATGGCAAGGAAACACTGTACCGCTTCCGAGAAGGCTATGATCCGTATGTGCCTGAAGGCGAAGACGTGAAATTCTATGGTCATAAGGACGGCAAGGCCAAGATCATCTTCGCGCCATACGAACCCGCCCCCGAGGTACCGGATGAGGAATTCAACCTGTGGCTCTGCACAGGGCGTGTGCTGGAACATTGGCATTCAGGTTCGATGACCCGCCGCGTGCCCGAACTGCACCGCTCCTATCCCGCCGCCGTTGTCTATATGCACCCGGATGATGCGCGCGACCGCGGTCTGCGCCGCGGGCAGGAGATCGTTCTTTCCACCCGCCGCGGCGAAGTTAACAGCCGGGTCGAAACCCGAGGCCGGAACAAAGTGCCGCGTGGCCTGGTGTTCATGCCATGGTTCGACGAAGGCCAGTTGACAAACAAGCTGACTTTGGACGCGACCTGCCCGCTCTCGAAAGAGACCGACTTCAAGAAATGCGCCTGTAAGGTCGAGCGCGCGTAAAAGGCTGGCAAGGCAAAGGTCGTCCCCATGTCTCGTGTTGGCACTCCCCTTTCGCCGCAGCGGCGCCGGTTCCTGCAGGACTCGGCGCGCGCAGCGGGCGGCTGCGTAGCAGCCGGTTCCTTGCTGGCCTGGCTGGCGCGGGACGCACGGGCGTTGCCGGCCGAGGCATTGCGCCCCCCCGGTGCCTTGCCGGAAAAAGACTTTCTGTCAGCCTGCATCCGCTGTGGTCTGTGCGTACGAGAGTGTCCCTATGACACGCTGAAACTGGCCGAGCTGGGTGTCGATGCGGTGGCCACCGGCACGCCGTATTTCACCGCCCGTGATATCCCTTGCGAAATGTGTGACGACATCCCCTGCGTCGCTGCCTGCCCGACCGGGGCGCTGGACCCCGGACTGGACAATATCGACGACGCCAAGATGGGTGTCGCCGTTCTGGTCGATCAGGAAAACTGCCTGAACTTCTTCGGCCTGCGCTGCGATGTCTGTTACCGCGTCTGCCCCGTCATCGACGAGGCCATTACGCTGGAGACCGAACACAACGCCCGCTCGGGCAGTCATGCAATCTTCATTCCAACCGTTCACGCCGATCATTGCACCGGCTGCGGCGTTTGCGAGAAAAGCTGCGTTCTGCCCGAAGCGGCGATCAAAGTTCTTCCCGCCCGATTGGCTCGGGGCAGCAGCGCCGATCACTACCGCAAGGGCTGGGAAGAGAAAGAAGCCAAAGGCGCGCCCGTCGTCGAAGGTATCATCGATTTGCCTGATCGCCTGCCGGGGCCGGGCACCGATAACCTTGTCGCACCGGGCGGGTTTGAGCCCAGCTTCAAATTGCCGGAGTTCACTCAATGACCGTCCGCACAAACATGCCGCTGGGGCATGAAGCTATCGCCGCCAAAGGTTGGCTGAGTGCCCATAAATACCTGCTGCTGCGCCGCGCCAGCCAGGTGTTCTTCCTGGTACTGTTCCTGTTGGGCCCGTGGTTCGGCCTCTGGATCGTGCAGGGCACTCTGGCCGGGTCGCTGACCCTAGGCGTACTGCCCCTGACCGATCCGTTCGTCTTGCTGCAAAGTCTGATCGCAGGGCACTGGCCCGAGCTGACCGCCGCCATTGGTGCCGTCATCGTTCTGGCGACCTACGCGTTGGTCGGAGGCCGCGTCTATTGCTCGTGGGTCTGCCCGATCAACCCTGTAACCGACGGCGCGCACTGGCTGCACCGCAAGCTGGGCCTGCAAAAAGGCTGGCAGCCCAAACGCGGAACGCGGCTGTGGATCATGGCCACCGTGCTGGTCGTGTCCGGCCTGACCGGCGCAATTGCATGGGAACTGGTCAACCCGATCACCATGCTGCATCGCGGACTGATCTTTGGCATGGGCTTCGTCTGGACGATGGTCGCCGCGATTTTCCTGTTTGACTTGCTTGTCTCGCGCCATGGATGGTGCGGCCATGTCTGCCCCGTAGGCGCATTCTACGGACTGGTGGGCAGCAAGACGATGCTGCGGGTCAGCGCCGCCAATCGCAACGCCTGTGACGATTGCATGGACTGCTACGCGGTTTGCCCGGAAAACCATGTGATCTCTCCGGCGCTGAAAGGCAAAGACAACCCGCTGATCCTGTCGCCCGACTGCACCAATTGCGGACGCTGCATCGATGTCTGCGCTGAAGACGTTTTCAAATTCACCCATCGGTTCGACGCCCTGACCGTCGCGCCACCGGAATCAACCGCCGCGCCCCAGCCGCGCGCCTCAAGACCTTTTTGAAGGAGTGAGAAGATGAAAAAGCCGATCCTAGTGGGCCTTGCCCTGATCCCGCCGCTGCTCCTCGGTGGCCTGGCCCTCGCGCAGTCTGCCGGAGTTAACAGCCTACGCGGTGCCGAAGTCGATGAGCCCGCCGTCCTGGATCAGGTGCATCGGACAGTCGAAGGCCGAATGCAGCGTAATTATCGCCAGCAGCCGCCGCTGATCCCACATTCGATCGAACAGTACCAGATCGACCTGCGCACCAATCAGTGCCTCTCCTGCCATGACTGGACCAAGGCTGGTGAACGCAACGCTCCGACGTTGTCGATGACTCACTATCTGGACCGCGAAGGGCGAGAGTTGGATCAGATCGCCGGCACACGGTATTTCTGCAATCAGTGCCACGTACCACAGGCCGATGCGCTGCCTCTGGTCGATAACACTTTTGAACCTTCCTCCGGAAACTGAACACAGGTCGAAAAGGAGAGCGCGACATGTCCGACTCCCAAGAAAAACAAGGACTCATCCGGCGCCTCTGGACCTGGTTCTGGAGCCCGATCGCCGTCCTCAGTGTCGGCTTTACACTACTGGCCGGGTTTCTGGCAGGCATCCTGTTCTGGGGTGGGTTCCACTGGGCACTGGAATTGACCAACACGGAAGAGTTCTGCGTATCCTGCCACACGATGGAAACCAATCTGGGCGAATATCGGGAAACGGTCCATTACAATAACGATTCCGGCGTGCGGGCCATCTGTTCCGATTGCCACGTTCCGGACGAGTGGAACCACAAGATCAAGGCCAAGATCATGGCCGTGAAGGACGTCTACCACGAACTGGCAGGCACCATCAGCACGAAAGAGAAGTATGAGGACCATCGTCTTTCCATGGCGTCGGCCGTATGGAAGAAGATGAAGGAATCCGACAGCCGGGAATGCCGCAACTGCCACAACTTTGACTATATGGACTTCACCCTTCAGGAAACCCGCGCAGCCAGCGAACACCAGCGCGCAATCGACACCGGCATGACCTGCATCGATTGCCACCAGGGCATCGCACACAGTCTCCCACCCAACTATTTGGAAACGTATGAGAAGATTGCGAAAGAGGTAGATGGTGAGGTTCTGCAGGAACACGCTGCAGCATCAGGGGACGACATCCGCGCGTTCCTGAACAAAAGCTCGGAACAAGGTGGGGACTGAGATGTTAGAGATACTTGGAACCATCGGCGGTAACGTACTGGGTCTGCCCGGCATTCTGGGTCTGGCACTGGGAATGATGACGCGCCAATACTGGTTGGGCGCACTGATGGGTGGATTGGTTGGCCTGATCGCACCTCTGCTCTTTGCCGGTTGGCAGATTTCCCACGTTGGAACGATAGCGCTGCTGATCGCAATTATCGTTGGTCTCTGCGCCGGAAGTCTGGGCACCGCCATTCGCCGCAAGGGCGCAACCGTCTGAAGTGGTTGGTCGGGCCCGGCGGCAATTCCGGGGTCACCGCCCCCAGTTTTCCGCCGGATCGCTTTCCGCATAGTCCCGCAAACGCGCGATATCCGAGATTTCGGCGTGGTTGCGGTTGATCTTCACACCCACCGCCTTGAGCCGCGAAAACGCCCGGCTCAGGCTTTCCGGCTTCATCCCCAGACGGCCTGCGATGAGCATCTTGTCGTAGGGCAGCAAAACCTCGCATCCGCCTTTGTCGCTGTCGCAGAGATTCAACAAAAACTCGGCCACGCGTTGCGCTCCGGTCTGAGCCTTGAGTTGCTCTAGCTGCGCCACCAACGAGTGAAGATGGGTAAAGGTCGCGGCCAGAATAGAAATACCGATCTCAGGGTCCTCTCTCATCAATGAGATCAGGATCGGACTGGGGATATGCATGACATCACAGGCCGATACGGCCTCGGCGGATACAGGATAGGGAACGTTACGCAGAGCTACGGCCTCACCAAAGCTGTCACCACGTTTGAAGACGCTCACGACGGCTTCGGCCCCGGTGGGGGTCATGCGGAACAGCTTGACCCAACCCTCAAGCACGACGTGGATGGCCTGCGCTTTTTCCTCCTGCAGGAATATTGTCTCACCACGGTCATACTGACGCCAGATCGCGTGGCTCAGCAGTGTTTCCACATGCTGTTCCGGTAAACTGCGCAGCAGCAGCGACTGACGTGCGATCGCTTTTTGTGCTTCGTGAGACAAGAGAATACCCCTGTTATTTCCTGCCGGCGCATGGGCGCGGTCGGTCCATCCCTGTTCCACGCTATGCCAGAGCCGGCAGTTGTGCACCATAGTTTTATGTTGCCTAAACTTGACTATTGTCATGTTGCGGCTTGGTTCGCTGCCCTATTCTCGGCTCAAAGCCAGTATTCCGGGGAGCACGTAACATGGACTACGAGCGTTATTTCAGTCAAAGCCTCAGTGACCTTCGGGATGAAGGGAACTATCGTGTTTTCATAGACTTGCAACGTCGCTGTGGTTCTTTCCCGAACGCGTGTCAGACGGATGGATCTGTCCAGCGAAATGTGCGGATCTGGTGTTCGAATGACTATCTTGGCATGGGTCAGCACCCATCAGTTATCGATGCAATGCATGACGCATTGGATCGCTGTGGCGCGGGGGCCGGGGGCACGCGAAACATATCAGGCACCACTCACGACCACGTGCTGCTTGAGGCCGAACTGGCCGATCTGCATGGAAAGGAAGCCGCGCTTCTGTTTACTTCCGGGTATGTTTCGAATTGGGCAGCCCTTGGCACTCTCGCCGCGAAAATCCCCGGCCTGATCGTATTCTCTGATGCACTGAACCATGCCTCGATGATCGAAGGCATCCGCCACTCGCGGGCGCAGAAGGTGATCTGGAAACACAACGATTTGGATGACCTTGAAGCCAAACTGGCCGCAGCTGATCCCGATGCGCCGAAGATGATCGCGTTCGAGTCGGTCTATTCGATGGATGGTGACATCGCCCCCATCAAAGAGATTTGCGATCTCGCCGACAAATACGGCGCGATGACCTATCTGGATGAGGTTCATGCCGTTGGCCTCTATGGGCCACGCGGCGGTGGTATCGCTGAACGAGAAGGCCTTATGGATCGCCTGACGGTGATCGAAGGCACGCTTGGTAAAGCGTTCGGTGTGGTGGGCGGGTATATTGCTGCCTCGGCTGCGCTGTGCGATTTCGTGCGCAGCTTCGCCAGCGGGTTTATTTTTACCACCGCCCTGCCACCATCGATCGCGGCCGGGGCCGCGGCCTCGATCCGGCATTTGAAACAATCGAATGCTGAGCGCGACCTGCAGAAAGCCCGTGTATCGCAGGTTCGGGCTCGTTTGGATGCGGAAGGTATTCCTCATATTCCTAACCCCAGCCACATCATCCCGGTGATGGTTGGCGATCCGGTGAAGTGCAAGTTTATCTCGGACACGCTGCTGGAAGAGTTCGGCATCTACATTCAGCCGATCAATTATCCCACCGTACCAAAAGGGACCGAGCGTCTGCGGATCACGCCGTCTCCGGTACATACGGATGAGGATATCGAGCATCTGGTTGGCGCGCTGTCCACACTCTGGCAACGCTGTCAGATTGCGCGCATGCCGATGGCAGCCCAGTAACCAAGAAGCGCCCCCTAGCGTAAAACTTCGCCGTCTCCCCGGAGGCGGCGTTTTTTTGAGTCAGATCAGGTAGAGGGCAAAGACAATGATGGCAAAGCCCGTCAGCACCATGGTGAAACCTCGCAGCCAGGCCGGGCTGTTTACGAGATCAAGATAACAAGCCAGGATAACGCGACATTTCGCCAATGCGAGGACCAGAATACACCCCGCCAGAACGGCTGGCGGGATGGGCAGCACAGTCAACAGTGCTGATGCGACGCTGAGCACCAAAAGGGTCAGCCATGCACGTGTGAGCGAACTATGGAGCGCCCTTCGCCAGTATTTGGGAAAAGATGGTGCTGCAGGCATCGGAATTATCCCAGCAGGTAGATCACGGGGAAAAGCATGATCCAGACTAGATCGACCATGTGCCAGAACTGCGCACCTGCCTCAATGTTGCGTGGATCGTCACGCCAGGCGACCAGCAGCAGGATACCGACCCCTGCCAACACATGTGCGGCGTGAAACCCGGTCAGCAGATAATAGAACAGGAAAAATGGGTGGGTCTCATAGGTGATCCCATGTGCAGCTTTGCCCGCGTATTCCGCACCTTTGATGATCAAGAACACGACACCCAGCACGGCGGCAGTGATCAAGGCCATTCGAGCCACGCCCCGGCGCGCGATTTTTCGCCACTGCAGCGCCTGAGCCGCCAGATAGCCCGAGGTGACCAGCACCACCGTGTTGAGCGCCGCCCCTGTCCGGTAAAGGTGCGATTGAGCCTCGGCAAATCCTGTCGGGTCGGTCAGGCGCACGCCCATGAAGGCAATCAGGCCCGCGCCGAAAACCAGCAATTCCGAGATGATCAGAACCCACATCAGCAGCTCGCCCGGAAGCTCATCGATCAAAGAGGCGTCGCTCATGCTCCAACCAGTTGGCGGTAGATCTGAGGCAGGGCCATGATCAGCCGGTGCGGGTCGGGGATGACGGCGAAGCCGCCTTGACCGAACATGCGCGGGAACCAGCTTTTGCCGGTTTTGTCGATGGTAACGCCAAAGACCGATTGCCCTGCCCTACGCGCCTCGCGCACGGCCATGCAGGTGTCTTCGATACCGTGGCGACCCTCGTAATGGTCCAGGTCGTTGGGTTTGCCGTCAGTGATGATCAATAGCAACCGGCGTTTGCGCGATTGGCTGGCCAGATCGGCGGAACAATGGCGTATTGCGGCGCCGAGGCGGGTATAGTGGCCGGGGCGCAGCGAGGCGATGCGCTGTTCCACCAAACTACCCATCGGCTCATCGAAGCGTTTACAGCGCTGCACGTAAACCCGCTGGCGTTTCAGCGAGCTGAAGGCGTGGATGGCGAAATCGTCGCCGCAGGCGTTCAGACCCCAGGCGAGTGCCGCAAGAGCCTCGCGTTCAATGTCGATTACGGCGCGGCCTGTGACGGCGCTTTCGGTCGAGCGGCTGACATCCAGCAGGATAGACACCGCCAGATCGCGCGCCTCGGGGCGCGATTGCATCCAAATGCGTTCGGTGCCTTCGCCATTGGCACAACGGTCTACCTGCGCCCGAACGGCTGCCTCGATATCCAATTGGTCACCATCCAGATGACCACGCGTCATCACGCGGCCCGGGCGCAGCGCCTCGAACTGGCGTTTCACGGCGCGGATGCGGCGGGCAGTGGCGGGGTCTTTGCCGAACTCGGCGGCATCTTCGCGAATCTCGGCATCCGAGGTCAGAACGTTGACATGATCGGGCAAGTATTGGCCGATGCGCACGTCCCATTCGGGATACAAAACCCGTCCCGACAGGCGTTCGCGGTTCACGTCCTCCGGAGCGAGGTCCAGATGAAGTTTCAGTTTGGTCGGCGGCGCCTTCGAGATCTGACCCAAGCCAATCTCTTCCTGATCATCGGCGGCTTTCTTGGCGTTATCAGGATCGTCATCGTCGATGCGCCGGTTGATGTTCAGGAACTCAGCCCAACTGAGGATCGCTTCGAACTTGTGCAGGATGAAACTGTCGCTGCGGTTGGCCTGATCCGATTTGCGGCGGCGGGCACGGTGGGTTTTTTCGCCGGATTCCTCGGGCGGTCCTTCGGTTTCGGGGTTCTCCACTTCGTTATGTTCGGAGAACCCGACCGGGCGCAACTCGGGCCACAGCGGGACAGGCCGGAAATGCTGATAGCTGCGCGGGGCGGTGAGGTCGTCATCCAACGCTAGAAGATGTTCAGCCTTTGGCGACAAAGGCGCGGGGTCGCCCAGCATGTGGCGGACCAGTTCTTCAACCGCTGCCTCGACGGGTGGCAGCCCGGAAATGTCGCGTTGATACAGAACGCCCTTGCACAGCTCGGTATAAAGCGGGCGCAGGCCGGGGGCGTTGTGCAACGCCGCCTCGACCATCTGTCGGGCGGCGACAAGCGCATGCAGGTCGGCGCGCAACGGGTCGTCTTCGTCGATACGAGTTCCGGCATGTGCAGCGGCGGCGGCCAGCCAGACATAAAGCGCACCGTTGGCTTCACGCGCGGGAAACACCGCCAGCCGATCCGGCAAACGCAGAACTTCGCCATCGAACGACGCACGCGGCATCATCTCGGCCTCGGTTGCCAGACGACGACGCCACCCCAGACGGTGGCGCGAAATCTCGGGCGAGACCGGGCGCAATTCTACGCCCGGACTACCCCCAAGTCCTCGAAAGAGGACTGCCAGCCGCCCTGCGACCTCTGAGAGGTCGACCGCGGCTCCATCATGCACTTCAGGTGCATCAAGGCGACTGGCAAGGGTGTGCCACAGTTTCCCGATCGTTTCTTCGGGTTCCCATGGCTCAAAATCGATCCTGACCATCGGCCGGCCTCACCCAAAGACAGCCGTGACAAGATCGAGGAGCCCGCGTTTGATATCCTCATCATCAGTCAGAGGTTCGATCATTGCGGCGAGGATGGCGCGGTCGGTGGACATGCCCTGTGCGATCAGCGTCGCGGCATAAACGACCAGCCGGGTGGACACGCCTTCCTCAAGGTCCTGACCCTTAAGCCCGCGCAACTTACCTGCAAGGCGTACCAGCGGTTTACAGCGTTCAAGCGGCAGACCGCTTTCTTGCGCGACGACTTCGGCCTCCATCTCGGGCGAAGGAAAGTCGAATTCCAGCGAGAGGAACCGCTGCCTGGTCGAGGGTTTCAGGGTTTTCAGGATATTCTGGTATCCGGGGTTGTACGAGGCCACCAGCATGAAGCCGGGTGCGGCCTCAAGCTCTTCACCGGTGCGGTCGATCGGCAGGATGCGCCGGTCATCGGTCAGCGGGTGCAGCACAACGGTGACGTCCTTGCGGGCTTCGACCACCTCATCAAGGTAGCAGATCGCGCCTTCGCGCACCGCACGAGTCAGAGGGCCATCAACCCAGACGGTTTCGCCGCCCTTCAACAGGTAGCGACCGATCAGGTCGGCGGCGGCGAGGTCATCGTGGCAGGCTACGGTGTAAAGCGGCCGGCCAAGCTTGGCGGCCATGTGGGCCACAAAGCGGGTCTTGCCGCAACCTGTTGGGCCTTTCAGCAAGACCGGCAGGTCGTTGTTGTAGGCGGCGGTGAACACATCGCATTCATCGCTTTGGGCGAGGTAGAAGGGGGCGTTCGCCGCCCCCTCATTCAGTTTCATGGAGCCATCCATATCCATTACTCCGCAGGGGTTTCAGAGGCACCGGGTTCAATCACCTCTTTCCGGGGCACCCAGATCGAGTAGATGAACAGCAGCGCACCAAGCACCACAACCACACCAGAGCCAAGACGCATCCAGTAGAAGATCGCGATCTGGTCCTGCACGTCCATGAAGTAGTCACCGACCACACGTTGCATGTGAGTCTGCACGGTACCACCGAAGGTCAGGACGAAGGTCATGAAGACCATGCCGCTGGTCATAAGCCAGAACGAGCCCATGTTCAGAACCTGATTGTAGGGATCACGGTTCTTCAGGATCGGCATCGCATAGCTGAAGATCGCCAGGTTGAGGCAGACATAAGCACCGTAGAAAGCCAGGTGACCGTGGGCTGCGGTGATCTGCGTGCCATGGGTATAGTAGTTCACCCCGTGCAGCGTGTGCAGGAAGCCCCAGACACCGGCACCGAAGAAGGCAAGCGTTGCACAGCCCAGTGACCACAGCAGAGCAGCCTTGTTAGGGTGGTCACGACGGCCCTTCCAGACCATGACGAAGGCAAAGGCCATCATCGCGAAGAACGGGATCACCTCGAGGCTTGAGAAGATCGAACCGATCCACTGCCAATAGCCGGGTGTACCGATCCAATAGTAGTGGTGGCCTGTCCCAAGGATGCCCGAGAACAGCGCGGCGGCGACGATGACATAGAGCCATTTCTCGACCACCTCACGGTCAACGCCCGTTAGCTTCAGCATCAGGTAGGCCAGGATCGAGGCCATGATCAGCTCCCATACGCCTTCGACCCATAGGTGGACGACATACCACCAGTATTGCTTGTCCAAGGACAGGTTGCCCGGGTTGTAGAAAGCAAACAGGAACAACAGCGCCAGACCCCAGAGGCCCAGAACAAGGATGCTCGAAATCGCCGTCTTCTTGCCCTTCAGAACGGTCAGTGACACGTTGTAAAGGAACATCAGCGCGGCCACGACGATGCCCGCCTTGACCCATTTGGGTTGTTCAAGGAACTCGCGTCCTTCTTTGCCCAGCAGCCAGTTGCCTTCGAACAGGTTGAAGACATAGGTCACGACCACGCCCAGCGTGCCAACCACAAGAATGATCAACTGCAGATAGGCCAGTTTGGTCGAATGGATCTCGCGCTCGGTCTCTTCGGGGATCAGGAAGTAGGCCGCACCGAAGAAGCCCAGCAGCAGCCAGACGATCAGAGAGTTGGTGTGCAGCATCCGTACGATATTGAACGGCAGAAGCTCACTCAGGAAGTTCGGGAATACATAGATGAAACCGGCCAGCAGGCCGCCGATTACCTGTACCGCGAACAGGGCCATCGCTACTGCGAAGTAGGCGTAGGCGATTTTTTGGGATTCGTATTTCATTGCTCCGTTCCCTTTCTCAGCCTGCCTCGTTGGGCGGCCAGCCCTGCGCATCGATGTTGTCCGTCCAGATCAAGAAGTTGGTCAGATCGCGGATCTCTTCGTCGCTGAGGTTGAAATTGGGCATCTGCCGACGACCGGGAATGCCGGTCGGCTGCGCCTCCATCCAGCCCTTGAGCGCTTCAAAGGCCGATTCCGGGTCGTCCAGCACACCCCAGCGGGTCATCACATTCCCGACTTCCGGCGCGTAGTAGGCGCCCTCGCCCAGGATCGTGTGACAGTTGATGCAGGCATGTTTTTCCCAGACATGTTTGCCCCGAACCACACTGTCATCAAGCTTCGCCGAATTCTCGGAGTTGACGATGTACCAGTGCGAGTGGGCCGACAGGGCCAGGAAGATGAGGATGAAGAACAGTGACCCGCCATAGAATATGTTGCGAGCCATGCTCTTTGTCATGACTTCTCGCATTGCGCTCTCCTTTGCGCAGATTAGCTAGTCTGATGACAATGGCGGGTGGGTCGCAGGGCCGCCTTAACGAAAGTCAAGCATGCCAAAGTAAGCTCGGAATTGGACACCTGTGGTCATAATTGCGCCAGTATCACTAAAATGCCCTCAGATTGCCTTGAAAAACAGTACTTAGAACAGCATGTTTCCGGACGTTCGAACAGTTGAAGCGAGCGTTCTCGATTTATTGGTAAATAGAGGTGCTTAGATGGCACCTGAAGCGTGGTGGTTAAAGAATGGCGAACTACTCATACATCGGATACGCACCCGGCGTCATTACGGTGAATACAATTGGGCCTGATACGATCACCCTGGACGCAAGCTATGACCCCGCGACGGACCGAAGGGTATTCAATGTTGAGGACGAGGCCGGTGGTTTCATTCGAAATGGGTTTGGCCCGCCAGTTCCCGATACCGGGGATGTTTTCAACGGCGACAGATTCAACAACGAAAATGGCGACGACGATACACAGACCGGAACAGTAACAAACCTTGATGGTTCGACAACGTTTCTGAGCGGCGACATCTATCTGGAAGAATCCTACATTCTGACGAATCCCAGTGGTGGGACAATCACTGTGTACCTTGTCGAGGTTGAAGGAACCAACGCTGGCTACATAACCTCTGAGCCCCTAGATCCCGGGGTGACGTATTCGATGAGCGTCGTCAACGTTACACCGAGCAACGCACCGGACACGACTGACCCCGGTTCCATCGTTGATGTTCCTTGTTTCTCAGCCGGAACGCTTATCGCGACACCTGATGGTGATGTCGCGATAGAAACGCTTTCCGCTGGTGACAAGGTTGTCACCTTGGATCATGGACCACAACCAATTCGCTGGATCGGCGCGCGCGCTCTGGATAGGTCTGAATTTGCGCTCAATCCCAAGCTGCGCCCGATCCGAATCGCAGCGGGCAGCCTGGGAAGCAACCTGCCGCGACGTGATCTGTTGGTCTCGCCGCAGCATCGCATGTTGATCCGTTCGAGTATCGCCGTTCGCATGTTCGACAGCGAAGAGGTTCTGGTCCCAGCCCATAAGCTGGTCGGCATACCCGGCATAACCGTCGACGAGACATCTCAGGGCGTGGTGTATTTCCATATTCTGTTCGACCGGCATGAGATCGTGCTGGCGGAAGGCGCGCCGTCAGAAAGCCTATTCACAGGCAAGCAAGCCTTGAAAGGAATACAGCCCGAGGCGCTGGCCGAAATTGTTGCGCTCTTCCCAGAGTTAGCTTTGCCAGACCATCAACCAATCGCAGCCCGCCAGATTCCAAAACGCGGAAGACAAATCCATACTTTGCTGCAACGGCATATTAAGAATGACAGGGCGTTGCTCCGACCTTCTTGATCTAAGAACCGTTGCTCAGGCCGCTAGACGTGGCCCGGTCAACGCGGGCCACATCGCAACCAGATACAAGACGATGGCGCAGATCCACAGCCCATCTGAGGTCAGCATCGCAACCAGATATCCCTGGTCAAACGCCGATCCGACCCAGCGCAAAACTGCGGCTGCCGCCATCAAACCGTAAGCGATCGCCATGGGTGGCGGGGCCACGAGGGCACGGCCACTATGGCCAAGGGCGGCCCGACTCATCACGGCAAGGGTCATGCCGCCGACGCAACCAATGCCCAGAACATGCAGCGCCCCGATCTCGCTGCCGAACCCCTGCACTGCCAGCCCCCACAGGATCAGGCCCAGCGCCAGCATGCCCAGCCCCAGATGCAACGCGATCAGAATCGGCTGCCGCAGTGCCCAGCGTGCGCGCCAACGTGCCATGCGCAGGATCTGAGCAACGCCAAGCATCAGCGCGGTAGCGCCTGATACAGGTCCGATTCCAAAGACGAGCAGGCTCAGCGGCAGTGACAGTGCAAGCCCCATGGCGGCTTTATCAAACGCTCCTACCGAAATAGGCCAGTTGGATTCGGGCTCTCCCGCGCGTTTCATCGCATTTCGGGTGAAAGCCGGCGTAATGCGCCCGCCAAGTATCGCGATTAGGCTGCAAAGCGTCAGCAACCCCGCCCGCAATCCGATGTCCAGCGTATCGTTGGTCACACCGATCCACTCTAAATGGGTTAACAAGTTGGCAATCCAGATCGCACTGAGCAGCAAAAGGAATACCATGTTCTGCGGTTTGGGGCGTCGGATCAGCTGAGTAGCAATCTTTGCCGCCAGAATTGGAACAAAGACCAGATCGAACACAGCGACCAGAACCGGCGGCAGCGCACCGGAGAACCACATCGCTACCCGCCCGGCCAACCAGAGACCTGCGGCCAGCATGATGAACCTGGCGCGCGCCTCTGGGGTCCCGGTCCAGTTGGGAACAGCCGTCAGAAAGAACCCGCCCAGAGCTGCTGTGGCATAGCCAAAGATCATCTCATGCGCGTGCCACATTGGGGGACTCATGGAATAGGTTGGGTCTTCGTATCCGACCAACCCGGTCTGCGTCATCAACCAAAAACCCCACGCGCCTCCCGCGAACAGACCAAAAAGTCCGGCGGACAGGAAAAAGATGCGAAACCCCTCGCCCAATACGCGCGCGATCACTGCCGACATGCCTGTTCTCCTCGGCCTCAATGGCTGTTGGAACAGGTTTAGCAAGGCCGACCAGTGATGGACTTAACCGAAATCAAGCATCCGAAAAACATGTCCCTGAAACTCAGGTTATCCCTTTGTTTTATGGCTCATTATAGCCCGTCAATTTCCAATTTGCGCGCGTTCCGTTGACTTTCGTCAAGGATGACAAACGCGTGATGTTTCACCCTAGGACCTGCCTCACCAGCAAATGGAGAGTGATCATGTCACTTGGAATCAGCTACAACAGAACTGGCCGCGCCTTAGGGGTCGGTTTGGCAATGTTGCTGGGCAGCGTCGCTGCGCCAGTCTTTGCCGAAGAGCCAACCCTGAGCAAGGAAGCCTTTGAATCATCAAAACAACTTTACTTTGAGCGCTGCGCCGGTTGTCACGGTGTGTTGCGCAAAGGGGCAACCGGCAAAAGCCTTGAGCCTCTGGTTGAAACGAAGAATGACGATGGTACCGTAACCGAGTCGGGCACCCTGAAACTGGGGCAGGAGCGGCTGGAAAAAATCATCGCATGGGGCACCGAAGGCGGGATGAACAACTTCTCGGACGTGATGTCCGAAGAAGAAATCCGCGATATGGCGACTTACATCCAGATGGAGCCACCCCAACCGCCAGAAATGTCGCTTGAGCAGATGATGGCGACCCGCAAGGTCTATGTCGAACCCGAAGACTACCCGACCGAGCCGCTGCATGGCCGCAACTGGGAAAACTTCTTCGTGGTCATCGAGCGTGACGTGGGCAAGGTGGCCGTGATCGACGGTGACACCAAGGAAGTGCTGGCGCATATCCCGACCGGTTATGCGGTGCACGTCCTGAAAGCGTCCGAGCACCATAAACTGGAAGAACCCGAAAATCCGGGCCGCTTCTGGTACACCATGGGCCGTGACGGCAAGATGACCAAGATCGACCTGTGGCAGAAGCCTGAAAACATGCTGGTTGCCGAGGTTACCATTGGTTATGACGCTCGCGACGTGGCGGTATCGGGTGACGGTAAATACGTCATCGGTGGCGCCTACTGGCCCCCTCATTTCGCCATCGTCGACGCCGAAACCATGGAGCCGAAGAAGGTTGTCTCGACCCGGGGTTACAACGTGGACGGGGATTATGTGGAAGAGGCCCGCGTGGCCGCCATCTACACCACCCCGAACGAGCCCACATGGATCGTGGCCGTCAAGGAGCTCGGTCAGCTTTGGCAGGTGGACTACTCCGATCTGGACAACCTGCGTATCGACAAGATCGACAGCGCAAAGTTCCTGCATGACGGGTTCTTTGATCCGACCGGCCGTTATTTCCAGATCGCCGCAAACGCGTCGAACAAGATGGTCGTGGTCGATACCGAGACTCATAAGCTGGAAGCTATGATCGATACCGCGCCGCTGCCGCACCCCGGCCCGGGCGCCAACTGGGATGACCCGAATTGCGGTCCTGTTGCCGGTACGACCCACTTGGGCGAAGGCACGGTTACCGTTTGGGGCAACGACCCCGAAGGCCGCCCGGACGATGCCTGGAAGGTCTGCTATGAGGTGGAAACCGACGGACCCGGTCTATTCATCCGGACCCATCCGAACTCGGACTACATCTGGGCCGACCAGACCAAGCACCCCGAGCCTGAGATCCAGCAATCGGTGCAGGTCATCGACAAAGCAACCGGTGAGATCGTGAAAACGATCCAGATCACAGAAGAGGAAGGAAACGTCGCCGTCCACTTCGAGTTCAACCAAGACGGATCCGAGGTCTGGGTGTCCAAGTGGAACCGCTCGACCTCGAAAGAGCCAAATGGTGAGATCGTGATCTTCGACGCCAAGACGCTGGAAGAGATCGGCCGCGTGAAGGGACTGTTTGCACCCACCGGCAAGTTCAACGTCTACAACCGTTCGAACCACGTCACCTGACGGGTTTTGTACTCAGCACCGGAAAGGGCGGGCCCCTCGCCCGCCCTTTCCTCGTTTGACTCATCAGCCAAATCCACAGGCCTGACATCCAGGGCCAGAAAAAGAAGCCAAAACGGAGACCGGATATGACCTCCGAACCGGAAAAGAAAAAACCAATCTGGCGCCGGTATTTCCTGTGGGGAATGCCCGTGGCCGGGATCGCTGCGGCCTTTGCCGCCGGCATCATCTTCTGGGGCGGGTTCAACACCGCTATGGAAGCTACCAACACCAAGGAATTCTGCGTCTCGTGCCACGAGATGCGAGATTTCGTTTACGAGGAATACACCGGCACGATCCACGACGTGAACCGTTCGGGGGTGGGCGCGGTCTGTTCCGACTGCCACGTGCCCAAGGACTGGACCCACAAGATCATCCGCAAGATCAAGGCGTCCAAAGAACTGTATGGCAAGGTGGTCGGCACCATCAACACCCGCGAAAAGTTTGAAGCCAAGCGCGTACATCTGGCTATGAACGAATGGGAGCGGATGAAATCCACGGACTCGCGCGAGTGCCGCAACTGCCATGACTTCGAGTCGATGATGCCCGAGTTCCAGAAACCCCGCGCCCGTCAGCAGCACCTAAACGCGATGACCGTCGGTCAGACCTGTATTGACTGCCACAAGGGGATTGCGCACTCGGACGCCCGCGACCGGGCCGACGAAGAGTATCTGGAAAAGCTTGAAGCGCCGAACCCAGATTTCATTCGCGAAATCCCGGCCGAATACCTGGCCAGTCTCGAACGCATCGAAGCCAAGGAAGCTGCCGATGCCGAGGCTGAGAAAGCCGCGCGTGTAGCCCAGCAAGAAGCCGTACAGGCCCAGATCGCAGCAGCGGTTGACGCAGCCGTCGCGGAAGAGCGTGCCAAAGCTTCTGGCGAAGAAGCCGCAGCCCCGGCAGGTGGCGGCAGCGATGTTGGCACAAATATCGATTGGGCCGCTGTCCCCGGTGCAGATATGAAACTGTTCTATCCCGGTCAGGCCTCGTTTGAATGGGTTCAGAACGGCAGATCCCACGGAGGAGCACGTCCTTTGACCAAGGGCGGAGACAAGTGCACCACCTGTCACGCTGCCGAACTGGACGCGATCGGCAACAAGATCGTGGCCGGTGGGGATCTGGAACCAACCCCGATCCCGGGCAAACGTGGTGTGATCGATGCGACCGTGCAAGCCGCTCATGATGATGAGACCTTGTATATCCGTCTGCAATGGCCGGATGCGGGCCACAACCCCGCCCCCTTTGTCGATGGCGGCAAGATGGACCCGGACAACCAGATCAAGGTGGCCATGATGATCACCGGCACTGGGATTGAGCTGGGCGATCAGGTCGGCTGCTGGGCCTCGTGCCATGCAGACAACAGCTACATGCCCTTTGACCCGGGTGCCGAGGCGATTGCCGCAAACGGCGATGTCTCGGGTCGGCTGAGCACGCAGGACACTGTGACCAAATACATCAGCGAAAGCCGCACCGAGGTCGAGATCAAAGGCCGCCGCGGTAAGGCGCTGGGTGGCTGGGACAAGCTGCAGGCCGCCGATCAGATCGAGCAGTATCTGGCCGATGGCACCTATCTGGACCTGATGCGCGTCTACGCGGACGGTAGCGCCACCAACGGCTATCTGCTGGAACAGCGCGTGGTCAATGACGGTGAGATCGCCGCCTCGGCCAGCCTTGATGCAGGTATGTGGACCGTGGTCTTCACCCGCCCATTGAACTCGGGCGCAGCCGGTGACGTGCCGCTGGAGGCCGGTCAGACCTATACGGTGGGCTTTGCCATCCACGATGACTTTGCCGCCGCACGGTTCCACCACGTGACGCTGGATACCAGCCTGGCATTGGACGACGACAACGCCTTCATCAACGTCGTCAAACAATAAGGAAGAAGGACCGGGCGATCCGGTCCCTTCCGCTCAAAAGAGGAGACTTGGACAATGAAACCCCAACACCTTCTCCCTGCGCTGCTGCTTCTGGCCGCGCCCGCATGGGCAGAGGACACCGCCGCGCTGTGTGCCGAAGCCGAAGAGCGCTATGTCGAGCTGTTCGGTCAGCCCTCCTCCGCCGTTGAGGATGCCGATGTGGTGCTGATGTACAAATACACGTTCTGCCCAGCCGAGCTAACCGTGAAACCGGGCACAACCGTGCGCTGGGTGAATGTCGATAAGCGCACCAGTCACTCGGTCCTGCTGAAAGACGGCAGCGAGCCCGAAAGCGACCGTTTGTTTCCTGAGGAGACGGTTGACCTGACCTTCCTCACCCCGGGTCCGCAGGACTATCTGTGTGGCCCACATTGGGAGACACAGAACATGATCGGCATGATCACCGTCGAACCCTGAGCCGAGGCAATCATACAGGCAAGCCGAAAGGAGCGCGGGGCAATTCCCGCGCTCCTTAACTTTAGTCAAGGAGGTTCCTTTCCGATTACGCCAGTCTGGCCGCATGACACGCCCGGCTCACCCAGCAACGTCCCCTGATCGCACAGGAATTCCGGGCTCCGAAGACATTCAGACCAAGCGAGTTTGCACATGAGCGGTAAGGTTTTTCTGATTGGCGCAGGCCCCGGTGACCCCGAACTGATGACCCTGCGCGCGCTGCGGATGCTGCAAGAGGCGGACGTGGTGGTCTATGACCGTCTGGTCTCGGCCGATATCCTCAATCTGCACGCTGATGGCGCACGGCTGATCCCGGTTGGGAAGGCCCCCAAGTGTCATACCGTGCCGCAGGATCGCATCAACGAAATCCTCGTCGAGGAAGCCAGCGCCGGTCACACCGTTGCGCGCCTTAAGGGCGGCGATCCGATGATCTTCGGACGCGGCTCGGAAGAGGCGGCGCATCTGATGGCAAACGGCATCCCAGTCGAATACGCGCCGGGCATCACCGCCGCCCAAGGGGCATCCTGTTCCACCGGCGTGCCGCTGACCCATCGCGGGTTGGCGACATCGGTGCAATATGTCACCGGGCACCGACAGGCCGACAAGGTGCTGGATCTGGATTGGAAACGTCTGGCCGACCCGGATTCGACCTTGGTCGTCTACATGGGCGTCGCCAATATCGGCCAGATCGCCATGGGACTGATGACTGAGAACCTGCCCGGCTCAACTCCGGTTTTGGCGGTTGGCAAAGCGACCACACCTGATGAGCGCCGGATGGTATCCCGGCTGGATCGGCTGGCCGCTGATGTGCGCAAGGCCGGGCTAAAGGCGCCCACGCTGTTCATCATCGGCAAGGTAGTTTCACTTTACGCAGAACGGCCTGTGGCCGACCTTTTGGAGCAGGCGCATGGCTAAGTTCGGTTCCAGAAGGCCAGCACAGCAACCGGCTGTGAGAGGACGCAAAGGATGGGCGGCACGTGCGGTTCTCACTTCCGCAGTGCTTGTTGCCACCACGGCCTTCGCCGCCGACACTCTTGACCCCAACGCACTGAAGCGTCTTGTCCATCAGGACTGCGGCTCTTGCCACGGGCTGTCGCTGAAAGGTGGTCTCGGCCCTGATCTGAGATCCGAGACTCTGGAGCACTACGACGCGGACGTTCTGACCGGCGTGATCCTCGACGGCATCCCCGACACCGCGATGCCCCCATGGCGGCCTCTGATCAGCGAAGAAGAGGCCGAATGGATCGCCCGTTACCTGCTGGCACAGGAGGCACAATGAAACAGCTCATCCTTACCCTCGCCGCCACCCTTATGATGACCACCGCCCAGGCTGAACCCACGGCGACCGGCGACCTAGGACTTGTGATCGAACGCGCCAAGGGCTCGGTTCTTCTGGTGGACCAATCCGACCGCGCAGCGCTGGCGCGGATCGAAGGTCTGGGCGATCTGTCCCATGCCTCGCTGGTCTATTCACCCGATGAACGCTTTGCCTATGTATTTGGACGAGACGGCGGCCTGACTAAGGTGGATATCGTCACCCGCCAGATCGTGAACCGGGTCGTGCAGGCGGGCAACGCCATTGGCGGTGCCATTTCGGATGACGGCGAGCTGGTCGCTGTATCGAATTATGAACCTGGCGGTGTGCGCGTCTTCGATGCGGACACGCTAGAGATGGTCGCGGACATTCCTACCGACAGCAAAACCATCGGATTGGTCGATGCACCCGGCCGCCGGTTTGTTTTTACCATGTGGGACACGGGCGAGACCTGGATTGCTGATTTCTCCAACGGCGCACCCGCGATCACCAAGATCCCCGACATAGGCAAGAATCCTTACGACGCGCTGATCACCGCAAATGGCCGCACCTATATCACCGGCTTGTTTGGCGAGGATGGCCTGACCGCGCTGGACCTTTGGGCCGAGACGCCCGAACCCATCCGCGTGCTGCCCAACTATGGGCGCGGGCAAGAAGAAATGCCGGTCTACAAGATGCCTCATCTGGAAGGCTGGGCGCTGACCGGGCGCGAGTTCGTACTGCCCGCCGTCGGCCATCACGAGGTGCTGTGGATCGACGCCGACACTCTGACCGAGACCGGACGTACGCAGACCCATGGTCAGCCGGTCTTTGCCATGGCCCGTCCTGACGGGCGGCAGGTTTGGGTGAACTTTGCCCACCCTCTGAACGACACCATTCAGGTTATTGATTCTGTGACCAAGGAGATCATTCACGAATTCAAACCCGGCCCTGCCGTACTGCATATGGAGTTCACTCCGCGAGGGCATGAGGTCTGGATTAGCGTGCGCGACGCCAACAAGGTTATGGTCTACGACACGCAAACGTTTGAAAAACTGCGCGAGATCGACGCCGACAGGCCATCCGGCATTTTCTTCACCGCCCGTGCGCACAGAATGGGGCTTTGACATGCAACACATCACCGATCCCATCGACCGTCGTTTGCTGGACGAGTTTCAGCGCGACTTTCCGATAACAGAGCGTCCGTTTCAGGTGTTGGCGTCTTTGCTAGGGCTGGACGAAGCCGAGGTGATTGATCGCCTAACTCGCATGCAGGCCACCGGGCGGATTACACGCGTGGGTGCCACCATCGCTCCGGGCGCGGTTTCGGCCAGCACCTTGGCCGCTGTTGCGGCCCCCGAACATCGGTTGGAAGAGATTGCAGCCCTGATCGACGCCGAACCGGGCGTGAACCACAACTACCAGCGGGAGGATGACTGGAACCTCTGGTTCGTCGCAACCGGCCCGGATCGCACCCATGTCGATGACACCCTTGCACGGATATCGCAGCGTTCCGGACTGCGGGTTCTGGACCTGCGCCTCGTACGTCCATTCAACGTCGATTTGGGCTTCCGTATGTCGGGAAAAACACGCAATGTTCCTGGCCTTCGTAAGGTGGATCGCTCAGCCATGCAGCCCGGAGATCGCGAGTTGCTGCAGGCGCTCAGCTCGGGCCTGACCCTGACAGAGATTCCTTATGCCGCATTGGCACAAACGCTGGGCAGAGATGATTCCAACGTAATGGGACGTATCGAAGCGCTGCAAACAGCAGGCATAATCTCTCGTCTCGGGGTTATCGTGCGCCACCGGGCACTCGGCTGGTCAGCCAATGCGATGGTTGTTTGGGACATGCCGCCCGAACAGGTGGACACGGCTGGACCGGCGCTGGCGGCCTATCCCGGCGTGACGCTTTGCTATGAGCGCAACCCGGTCAAGGATGTCTGGCCCTATCGCCTCTATTCCATGATCCATGCACGCTCGCGCCCCGAAGCGATGGAGGTTCTGGCCGCAGCCGCCGCTCTGCCCGAACTGGCAGGCGCACGGAACAAAGTGCTGTTCTCGACCCGTTGTTTCAAACAGACCGGCGCGTTGATCCAACCGAAAGAGGCAGCAGCATGACTATGGACGCAACCGACCGCGTAATCCTGAACCGGATGCAGGATGACCTGCCGCTGACCGCGCATCCCTTTGCCAGTGTAGCTCAGGAACTTGGGATTCCCGAAGACGAACTCCTAACCCGTCTCGCACGAATGAAAGAGCAGCGGATCATCACACGTTTCGGCCCGTTTTTCGACGCCGCTGCAATGGGTGGAGCGTTCTGCCTGTGCGCCATGGCCGTGCCAGAGGATGAATTCGAAACCGTCCTGACCAAAGTCAATGCGCACGCCGAGGTTGCCCATAATTATGAGCGTACGCACCGGCTGAACATGTGGTTCGTGCTGGCCACCGAAACGCCTGAGGGGATCGAGGCCGCCGCTGATGCGATCGAACGGGAAACGGGGATCGAAGTTCTCCGTTTCCCCAAACTACAGGAATTTTTCATCGGCTTCCGGGTGGCAGCATGATCGACGTTCAGGACAGAGAGATTATCGAAGCGCTGCAAAGCGGTCTGCCGCTTGTGCCTGCGCCTTACGCAGCCGTTGCCGAAAAGCTTGGGTTGGACGAGGATGCCCTTTTGTATCGTCTGGCGGAGCTGAAATCCCATGGTGTTATCCGCCGCATCGCCGCCGCTCCGAACCACTACAAGCTGGGGATGACGGCAAACGGGATGACTGTTTGGGATGTAGACGACAGCCAGATTGCGGAATTGGGCACTCAGATCGGGGCGCTGCCCTTTGTCACCCACTGCTACGAACGTCCCCGCGCCCTGCCCGATTGGCCATATAACCTGTTCGCCATGGTCCACGGTTCTGACCGGGACGAGGTCGAGGAAAAACGCGCCGAGATCACCGCCATTCTGGGCGAGGCCTGCCGGGCCAAGGACATCCTTTATTCCACGCGCATCCTGAAGAAGACAGGGCTGCGGTTGAAAAAGAAAGGCTGAGACATGTTCCGCCTGACTGAATACATGCAGCAGCTCGTCAAACCGACACCGGTGCGCAGACGCCGTCCCGGCCCGGTGAAGCCGGTAGTGATCTGGAACCTGACGCGGCGCTGCAATCTGAAATGCCGCCACTGTTACACCGTTTCAGCAGATGTCGCGTTCCCCGGTGAGCTCAGTCACGAGCAAGCCATGGTAACCCTTGAGGATCTGGGCCAATTCCGCGTCCCGGCCCTGATCCTCTCGGGTGGGGAACCGCTGGACCGGTTCGATTTCTTCGACATCGCCAAACGCGCCCGCGATCTGGTGCCGATGCTGGCACTGTCGACCAACGGTACGCGGATTTACGACGAAACCGCCGACATGATCGCCGACGTGGGCTTCAACTATGTCGGCATTTCGCTGGACGGGATCGGGGCCACAAATGACTGGTTCCGGGGCGTCGAAGGCGCCTTTGCCGACGCCCTGCGCGGTGTTCGCGAATGTAAGAAGCGCGGCATCAAAGTGGGTCTGCGGTTCTGCCTGACCGAGGGCACACAGCACCACCTGCCTGACCTGCTGCAACTGTGCGACGACGAGGGTGTCGACAAGTTCTACCTGTCTCACCTCGTCTATGCCGGGCGCGGTGACAAGAACCGAGGCGAGGATGCCGAGCATTTGCGCACCCGTAAGGGTTTGGATTTGTTGTTGGAACGCGCGTGGGAAGCCGTCTCAGGCGGTCGTCCGCTGGATATCGTGACTGGCAATAACGATGCCGATGCCGGGTATTTCCTGAACTGGGTCCGGACGCATTTCGACGACGACAAAGCCGCCCATGTGCGCGAGCATCTGGCGGCGTGGGGTGGGAACTCGAGCGGGCTGGGCGTGGCCAATATCGACAACCTCGGCCGCGTGCATCCCGATACCTATTGGTCCGATTACACTGTTGGCAATGTGAAGACCAAATCGTTTTCGGAACTCTGGACCAGCGATGACCCGATGCTCGCCATGCTGCGTACCCGTCCGCGTCCTTTGAAGGGGCGTTGCGGGGCTTGTCAGTTAAAGGATGTCTGCGGCGGCAACACCCGCATCCGTGCCTTGCAACTGACCGGCGACCCGTGGGCCGAGGACCCGGCCTGCTATCTATCAAACGAAGAAATCGGCGTGCAGGGCGCAGGCGAGCGTTTGCAGGTCACGCCGTTCCGAGGGAAAAGCCATGATCCGGCGCATCAATTCTTTTGACACCTTGAAAATCGGCACATTCTGCTCGCTGCTGCTGACCGGCGCAGCTTGGGCTGATGCACCTTCGGATTATGCCGAATTCTGTGCCTCATGCCATGGTGAAAACCGTCTGGGTGGAGTCGGTCCGGCGCTGATCCCCGAGACGTTGAAACGGATGCGTGGGCCACGCGTGGCGGCGGTGATTGCCGAAGGGCGTACGGCCACCCAGATGCCTGCGTTTTCGCACGAGTTGGACGCGTTGCAGATCGAGGAACTGGCGGGATGGTTGAAATCTCCGCTGGAGACCGATCCCGAATGGGGCGAGGCCGATATCATGGCCAGCCGGACTCTGGATGATGAGTACGTATCGGTTGACGCGCCTGTCTGGGACAGCGACCCGATGAACATCACGCTGGTGGTGGAAACAGGCGATCATCATGTCAGTGTGCTGGACGGCGATACGTTCGAGGTTCTGGATCGGTTCGAAACCCCGTTCGCCGTGCATGGTGGGCCGAAGTTCAGCCCCGATGGGCGCTATGTCTTCATCATGTCGCGCGATGGCTGGGTGCAGAAATATGATATCTGGGCGCTGAAACAGGTGGGCCGCGTGCGCGCGGGGTTAAACAGCCGCAACATCGCCATGTCGGGTGACGGCAAATGGGTGGCGGTAGCGAACTATTTACCGAACTCGCTGACCCTGCTGTCGACAGAGGACTTGTCGGTCGCGAAAGTCATTGAAGTCAAAAGCAAAAAGGGCGTTCCCAGCCGTGTTTCCGCCGTTTATCAGGCACCACCGCGCGAAAGCTTTGTTCTGGCGCTGAAGGATGTCCCCGAGATTTGGGAGGTGTTCTACGGGGCCAACCCGCCGCAATCCGGTATTGGCCACGATTTCCGCATCGAGGGGCAGTTCAAGAACCCTGACCCGTTCCCCGTGCGCAAGATCACCACGCCTGATTACCTGGACGATTTCTTTTTCGATCAGAGTTATGAATACGTTATGGGCGCCTCGCGTGATGGCAAGGGCGGGCAGGTGATTGATCTGGTGATCGGTCATAAGATCGCAGATCTGGACCTGCCGGGGATGCCTCACTTAGGTTCGGGGATCACCTGGCAGCAGGGCGACACCACCGTGATGGCTACGCCGCATCTGACCGATGGCACGGTCTCGGTGATCGACATGGGAACATGGGAAACCGTCAAGCGGATCAAAACCGAAGGGCCAGGATTTTTCATGCGCAGCCATGAGAATTCGCCTTATGTCTGGGCCGATGTGTTCTTTGGGCCGAACAAGGACGCGATGCATGTGATCGACAAGCAAAGCCTTGAAATCGTAAAGACTTTGCGCCCCGCGCCGGGCAAAACCGTGGCGCATGTAGAATTCACCAAGGATGGCAGTCACGCGCTGGTTTCGATCTGGGAAGATGACGGCGCGGTGATCGTCTATGACGCGCAAACGCTGGAAGAGGTCCGCCGCCTGCCGATGCGCAAACCGTCTGGGAAGTACAATGTCTGGAACAAAATCACCTTCTCGGAAGGCACCAGCCACTGAAGGCAAATGGCCGGTCTGGAAGCTGGCCATCCTGCTTTATCCGGCCACGGCTCTGACCGTGGCCATCAACCTGTTTCTGGCTGGGCTGATCCTGCACAGCGCGGGGTTTGGTGCCATTGAACCAGTACCTGCGATCTTATGGTCCATCCCCTTGGGCGTGCCCGCCTCATGGCTGGCAGGGCGCTGGGTGCGTGGCCTGATGGATGAGGCAGACGATTGATTTGAAAAGAAAATCAGAAATTTGCTTCACCTAACCTAAGTCAAGTCGCGACTCGGTAGAATCCAATACCCCAAAGGCATAGCTTTCCGAGTCGGAGACTCCATGCCTGCCCTGATCCCTCTGCACAATCTCCCTGTACGCGCAACTCGCGCGGCATGTGGGTTGGCAGGCATATTCCTTCTGTTGTTGCAGGCCTTTGGACCGGTGCTGGCGAGTCCCGGTGAAAGTGTCTGGATGGAGATCTGCTCGGAAGGCGGCGCGGTCTGGGTTGAAGTTGATCTTGAGGAGGACACCGAAGACCCGACCGCGTACTGCCCAAAATGCGCCGATTGCGCGCTGTGCGCTGTCACCAGTGCAGCGCCCGCACCCGAGCTGGTGCAGATACCGCAAATCGGAAACTTCCGTGTTGTACAGCTTCAGAACAGCAAATCTTCCATGTTGTACAAGTCGCATAAGCTGTGGCCCGAAACCCGGGGACCTCCGCGCCCGACCCAAGAAACTGCTGAACGCGCCCTGCGCGCGTCCATGGCGTCCACCCTAAGTATCGGAGGTGCGCCGTGGTCGTAAGTCGCGCAATCCATATAGTGCTGGCCCTTGCCCTGTCCTGCCTGATGGCGATTAGTGCCCATGCCGACAGCCTCGCCAGCTTCCTGCCCGAGATTGAACCCGCCGATCTGGCCCCCGGTGCTGATGCCATTGGGCCGGTCCGCGATGACGTTCCGGTTGCACCCGTTCTGAAGGCCGGCGAGACCGTTGCCTGGGCCTTCCTAACCTCTGACTTCGTTGGCACCACCGGCTATTCCGGCAAACCGATCCATGTGGTCGCCGCCATCGATGATCAAGCGGTGCTGACCGGTGTGCAACTGGTCAAACACTCGGAGCCTATCGTTCTGATTGGCATCCCCAACGCGCGCATGGTTGAGCTGACCGAAGGCTATGCCGGTCTGGACTTGAAGGTTGAGGCTGAAACCGGCGGTGAGGGGCATGACCTCGATATCATCTCGGGGGCCACCGTCACGATCATGGTGATTGATGACAGTCTTGTGCGCGGCGGCATCAAGGTGGCGCGGGCGCTGGGGTTGGGCGGTTTGTCTCCGCTGCAGGCCGATGGGCCGAAACGCGAAGTCGATCTGGCGCAGGATGCGGTATACGACTGGACCACCCTGTCTGGCAACGGCTCGGTCCGGCGACTAACGTTGGATATCGGGCAGGTCAACGCTGCGTTCGAAGCCACCGGAGATCAGCGCGCCATCAAACGCCCTGAACCCGGCGAACCAGATGACACCTATATTGATATGCATATGGCGTTGGTATCCGTGCCGTCGATCGGCAAGTCGCTGCTGGGTGAGGCCGAATATCAAAACATGGTCGACTGGCTGGACGAAGGCGAGCAGGCCATTCTGGTGCTGGGGCGTGGGGCCTACAGCTTCAAGGGATCGGGCTATGTCCGGGGCGGGATTTTCGACCGGATTCAGTTGATCCAAGGCGACAATTCGGTGCGATTCTTCGACAAGCAGCAGCGCCGGTTGGGCAAGGTTGCGGCACCCGATGCCCCAAGCTTCACGGAATTGGACATCTTCAAGATCCCCGCTGAGGCCGAGTTTGATCCGGCCGAGCCCTTCCGCCTGCAACTGTTGGCGCAGCGGGCTGTAGGCGCGGTTGAGAAGACCTTTCTGACCTTCGATCTGGGCTACAAACTGCCCGAGCAGTATCTGCTGCCCGTTGCAGCGCCAGTAGTTGTCGATGACGCCACCGGCGAGGCGGCAGCCAAGGCCGCGCTTTGGAAACGCATCTGGAAGGACCGCACGGTTGAGATCGGGGTGCTGGGCGTCATGCTTTTGGTGCTGACGGCGACATTCTTCTTCCAGTTCCACGCCACCATGAACGCCCGCGTCTTCTATTGGTTCCGCATCGGATACCTGACCATGACGCTGTTCTTCATCGGCTGGTACGCCAATGCGCAGCTGAGCGTGGTGAACCTGATGGCGCTGGCAGGCAGCTTGCGCACCGGCTTCTCCTGGGATGCCTTCTTGCTGGACCCGTTGGTCTTCATCCAATGGTTCGCTGTCGCTGCCGCGCTGCTGTTCTGGGGTCGGGGTGCTTATTGCGGCTGGCTGTGCCCGTTTGGCGCGCTGCAGGAACTGACCAACAAGATCGCGCGGGCCTTCAAGGTGCCGCAATGGACTCTGCCCTGGGGCCTGAATGAGCGGCTCTGGCCCGCGAAATACATGATCTTCCTCGTGCTGTTCGGGATCAGTTTTGTCTCGATCCCGCTGGCTGAAACCTATGCCGAGGTCGAGCCGTTCAAGACCGCGATCATTCTGAAGTTCATGCGCGACTGGCCCTTCGTGGTCTTTGCGCTGACCCTGCTGGGGATCGGGCTGTTCATCGAACGGTTCTATTGCCGCTATCTCTGCCCCTTGGGTGGTGCGCTGGCGATCCCTGCCCGTATCCGCATGTTCGACTGGCTGCGCCGCTACAAGGATTGCGGCACCCCCTGTCAGACCTGCGCCAACGAATGCCCCGTTCAGGCGATCCACCCCACCGGTGAGATCAATCCGAACGAGTGCGTCACCTGCCTGCATTGTCAGGTGCTCTACCAGTCCGAGGACAAATGTCCCGTCGTTATCCGCCAGTTGAAACGGCGGGCCAAGACAGGGTCGGTTCAACCGAAAACCCCCCTCGGACAACCACCGGCGAACCATCCGAACGCCAAACCGCAAACCGTTTCCTAAAAAGGAGGAACGATCATGTCGGAACACGATAAGAAACTGAACGTCACACGCCGCGGACTGCTGGGTGCATCTGCAACCGGCGCCGTGTTGGCCGGAACCGGTCTGGGCAGCACCCTGATGACCGCGAAAGAGGCCAGCGCCGCCGCCAATGCCGCGCTGGAGCCCGGCGAGTTGGACGAATATTACGGCTTCTGGTCCTCGGGTCAGACCGGCGAGGTGCGTATCCTCGGCGTGCCGTCGATGCGCGAGTTGATGCGCATTCCGGTATTCAACCGCTGCTCGGCCACCGGCTGGGGCCAAACCAACGAGTCGCTGAAGATCCTGACCGAAGGGCTGCTACCCGAGACCAAGCAGTACCTGGCCGCCAATGGCAAAGTCACCTATGACAATGGCGACCTGCACCACCCGCACATGTCCTTCACCGATGGCACCTATGATGGCCGCTATTTGTTCATGAATGACAAGGCCAACACACGCGTCGCGCGCATCCGCTGCGACGTGATGAAATGCGACAAGATCATCGAAATCCCGAACGCGCATGACATCCACGGTCTGCGTCCGCAGAAATACCCGCGCACCGGTTACATTTTCGCCAATGGCGAACACGAGGCCCCGCTGGTCAATGATGGTGAGATCCTCGACGATCCGTCGCAATATGTGAACATCTTCACCGCCATTGATGGTGATACGATGGAGATCGCATGGCAGGTGATGGTGTCGGGCAACCTCGACAACACTGACTGCGACTATCAGGGCAAATACGCATTCTCGACCTCGTATAACTCGGAAATGGGTATGAACCTGGCCGAGATGACCGAGAATGAGCTGGACCACGTGGTCGTGTTCAACCTGAAAGGCATCGAAGACGCGATTGCTGCTGGCAACTATCAGGAGCTGAACGGCGTCAAGGTCGTGGACGGGCGCAAAGAGGCGGGCGGTAACCTGACCCGTTACATCCCGATCCCGAACTCGCCGCACGGAGTGAACGCAGCACCCGACAAGAAACACATCATGATCAACGGCAAGCTGTCCCCGACCGTATCCGTGATCGATGTGGAAAAGGTCGATGCGCTGTTTGCCGACAATGCCGATCCACGCTCGGCCATCGTGGCGGAACCGCAGCTGGGTCTTGGCCCGCTTCACACCGCGTTTGATGGCAAAGGCAACGCCTACACCACCCTGTTTCTGGACAGCCAGGTGGTGAAGTGGGACATCGCCAAGGCCATCGAAGCCTACAGTGGTGCGGATGTTGATCCGATCCTCGACAAAGTGGATGTGCATTATCAGCCGGGCCACAATTCGACCTCGATGGGCGAAACGGCTGAGGCTGATGGCAAGTGGCTGATTTCGATGAATAAGTTCTCGAAGGACCGCTTCCTGAACGTCGGGCCGCTGAAGCCGGAAAACGAGCAGTTGATCGACATCTCGGGTGATAAGATGAAGGTGGTCCATGACGGGCCGACCTTTGCGGAACCGCATGACTCGATCCTCGTGCACCGGTCCAAGGTGAACCCGGTCAATGTCTGGGATCGCAACGACCCGATGTGGGAAGATGCCCGCAAACAGGCCGAGGCTGATGGTGTCGATCTGGAAGAGGGTGCCGAGGAGCCGATCCGCGATGGCAACAAGGTGCGGGTCTACATGACCTCGACCGCGCCGGTGTTCAGCCTTGAGAAGTTCACCGTCAAACAGGGTGACGAGGTAACGTTGTATGTCACCAACCTGGATGACGTGGATGACGTGACCCACGGTTTGTGTCTGTCGAACTTCGGCATCGCGATGGAGGTTGCGCCGCAGGCCACCGCCTCGGTCACCTTCATTGCCGACCGTCCGGGCGTGCACTGGTTCTATTGCCAGTGGTTCTGCCACGCGCTGCACATGGAGATGCGCGGCCGGATGTTCGTTGAGCCGCGGAGCGCATAACCATGCGTTGGTCCCTGCTCATACCGCTCCTGCTCGGCTCGCCCCTTTGGGCGGCGGATTGGGATGTGCCCAACCGGGCAGGGGCCATCAACGAGATACTGGCGCAGGCGGCGGATGGGGACACCCTCCGCCTGAGCCCCGGCGTTTATGCCGAACGACTGGTACTGGACCGGCCCATCACAATTGATGGGCTGGGACAGGCCACCATCGACGGCCAAGGCCAAGGCAGCGTCATCACCGTGACCGGGCCGGGCGTGACTGTGCGCGGACTGACGGTGATCGGCTCAGGCTCGGACCATGACGGGATCGATAGCGGTATCCAGCTGACCAAAACGGCCCATGCGCCGGTGGTTGAGGATAACGTGCTGCTGGGCAATCTCTATGGCGTCGATATTCACGGTGCCAAGGACAGCATCGTGCGCCGCAACCGGATCGAAGGGCGGCAAGACCAGCGCATGAACGAGCGTGGCAATGGCGTCTATGTCTGGAACGCGCCGGGTGCGGTGGTTGAGGACAACGATATTCGCTATGGCCGCGACGGAATCTTTGTAAACTCGTCGAAGAAGAACACCTTCACCGGCAACCTGTTTCGCGATCTGCGTTTTGCCGTGCATTACATGTATGCCGACAATTCGGTGGTCAGCGACAACGTCTCGATCGGCAATGATCTGGGCTACGCGGTGATGTTCACGACCAATGTGACCGTGGCCAATAACGTCTCGATCGGCGACCGCGAACATGGCGTCATGCTGAACTACGCCAACAAAAGCACCATCACCGGAAACGTTGTGAAAGGTGCGAAAGAGAAATGCACCTTCCTCTATAACTCGAACAAGAACGAGTTCACTGATAACTGGTTTGAGGGGTGCGGCATCGGAATCCACTTTACCGCTGGCAGCGAGCGCAACCGCATCGTTGGCAATTCATTCATCGGAAACCGGACGCAGGTGAAATATGTCTCGACCAAATGGGTCGAGTGGTCCGAAGACGGACGCGGCAACTACTGGTCCGATTTCGCCGCTTATGATGTGGATGGCAACGGCATTGCCGATGCCCCCTATCGCCCCAATGACAGTATGGACCATGTGCTGTGGACCCAACCCTCAGCCAAATTGTTGCTCGGCTCCCCTGCCGTGCAACTGGTGCGCTGGTCGCAATCGGCCTTCCCGGCGTTGTTGCCGGGGGGCGTGATGGACAGCAACCCATTGATGCAAGCCCCTGAACCCCCAGCTATGAAAAAGGTGCCTCATGACGGATAAGGCCCTGTCAATCGACCATGTTCTCAAGGACCGAGGGAAAACCCGCGTTCTTGACGATATCACCCTCTCTCTTGCCCCCGGTCAGCGCGTTGCGCTGCTGGGCCATAACGGCGCGGGCAAGTCGACGCTGATCAAATCCATCCTCGGCCTGACGCCGATCCATGGCGGAGCCATTCGGATCGGAGATGCCACCCCCGGCAGCGCGCAGGCGCGTCGCGAGACGGCCTATCTGCCCGAAGCGGTGTCGTTTCATCCCGCTTTGACAGGGCGCGAGCAGTTGACCCTGTTTGCGCAGCTTTCAGGCGCAAAGGCCGACGTGCTTGGCCTGTTGGAGCGCGTTGGTCTCAGCGACGCATTGGACCGCCGGATCGGTACCTATTCCAAAGGCATGCGGCAACGTCTGGGTCTGGCGCAGGTGCTGTTGGGTCAACCGAAAGTGGCTTTGCTGGATGAGCCGACAAGCGGGCTGGACCCGATCTCGCGGCAGGACCTTTATGCCATCATCGACGAGCTGGCTGCCCAAGGCACAGCCGTTCTAATTGCCAGCCATGCGCTGACTGAGGTCGAGGCCCGTACTGATCGCATCGCCATCATGCGCAAGGGCCGGATGGTCGCTGATGACACGCTGAACAATCTGTCGGCTCTGGCCGGTCTGCCGATCCGCCTGAAGGTGCGCGCCAGTGCCAATCCTGATGTGCTGGCCGCCGAACTGGGTGGCAACCGGATCAATGGGGCATCCGTTGAATTGCTCTGCGCACCCGAAGACAAGATGGAGGCGCTGCGCCGGATCGCCGGATTGGGCGACGCTGTGGCGGATGTGGAAATGACCCCGCCCAAGCTGGAAGACCTCTATCGCCACTACGCACAGGAGGATTTGCAATGACCCGCTTCCTCGCCATCACCCGCACAGAAATGCTGATCCTGCGTCGCAACCGCTGGCTGCTGGTCGCAACACTGATCATGGTTCTGTTCGCCTTGGCGCTGACCTTTGCAGGCAGCGCACCAACGGGCACTTTAGGCGTCGACATGCTGACCGTTTCGGTGGCCTCGATGACCACGCTGTCGGTCTATCTTGCGCCGCTGCTGGCGCTGATGATCGCCTTTGACGCCATCGCCGGCGACGTGGATCGCGGCAGCCTGTCGCTGCTGCTGTCCTACCCGGCGGGGCGCGGAGAAATCCTGCTCGGCAAGTTCACCGCCCATCTGGCCGCGCTGGCCTTTGCCATGACCATCGGTTTCGGCACCGCTGGCGCAGTGGCCGCCTTCTTTGGCGGCGCGGGTCCGGAAAGCCTGATGGCTCTGGTCCGCCTGATCCTCACATCTATCCTGCTGGGCGCTGTCTTTCTGGCGCTTGGATACTTGCTGTCCGCCCTGGCAAAGGGGGCCACGGCGGCGGCAGGTTTGTCGGCCGGGCTCTGGCTGGTTTTTGTCGTCCTCTATGATCTGGGCCTGTTGGGGGCCGTCGTCATGGACAAGGGCGGCACCTTCACCCAATCCGTCTTTCCGTGGGTGATGGTGGCCAACCCGGCCGACGCATTCCGTTTGTGGAACATCGCCGCAACCGAGGGCGTCGCGATAGCCTCGGGCATGACCGGGGCGGCGCAGGCCCTGCCGGTCTGGGCCGCGCCCGCCTCGCTGCTGATCTGGCCGGTGCTGGGCTTTGCCCTTGCGCGTCTCGCATTTCGGAGAGTTGAGCCATGAGATACCTAGCCCTGATCGCTCTGGTCGCGTTGACGGCCTGCAAAGAAGAGGTGGCCGAGGCCCCCGACCCGGTTGATCTCACCCCGGATGCGCTGAGTTATTTCTGCCAGATGAACATCGCGGAACATGGCGGGCCCAAAGGGCAGATCCATCTGGAAGGCTATCCCGCGCCTTTGTTCTTTGCGCAGGTGCGCGACATGCTGGCCTATCTGAAAAGCCCCGAACGTGACGCCAAGATCACGGCCGCCTATGTCAGTGACATGAGCGTCGCGCCCAGCTGGCGGCAACCGGGGATTTCCAACTGGATCGCAGCCGATGGCGCGACCTTTGTCGTTGGCGCCGATGTGGCCGGCGGCATGGGTGCGCGCGAAGTCGTGCCCTTTGGCGACCCCGCCGCGGCAGTGGCGTTCATTGCCGAATATGGCGGCGCCGCCCTGCCACTGTCTGATATTCCCGATGCCGAAGTGCTGGGCCCCGTCGATTTGAACCTCGCGCTGGAGACGCCCGCATGACCCTTCTGACCCGCCGCCGTTTCCTGGCCATCTCAGCCGCCTGCGCCGCCGTACCCGCCGCTGCTGGCAACGTCGCCCAATGGCGCGGTATTGCGCTGGGCGCACCCGCCAGCCTGAGGCTGGAAGGCTCGACGGACGCACAGGCCGCGCCGATCTTTGCTGCGGTCGAGGCAGAGCTGAATCGGCTGGAGGATATATTCAGCCTCTACCGGACGCACTCGCAGATCAGTCAGCTTAACCGGATCGGCCACCTGGTCACCCCGGCGCCTGAGCTGCTGGAGGTGCTGAGCCTGTGTTCCACGCTTCACGACGCTTCGGGCGGGGTGTTTGATCCGACGATCCAGCCCCTGTGGCTAGCGCTCGCGAGTGGCGCGGCGGGGTCGCAAGTGGAACGTGCGCGCCAGACGATTGGTTGGGACAAGGTTCACGTAAGCGCCGGTGAGATCCGCCTGCCGCATCCCGGACGCTCGGCGATTACCCTGAACGGGATTGCTCAAGGTGCGATCACTGACCGGATTGCCGCTTTGATGCGATCCTTCGATCTGCGCGATGTGCTGGTGGATATGGGCGAGGTCGCCACCCTTGGCCAGCGGAGCAATGGCGAGCCGTGGCGCGTCGGGCTGGCCAAGCCCGACGGTGCTGTCGCTAAACGGATCACACTGCAGGACCGCGCCGTCGCAACCTCGGCCCCCGAAGGCACCATGCTGCAGGGCGATCAGGGGCATATCCTGAACCCGAAAGGGTTGGGTGCGCCCTATCAGGCTGTATCAATCTCAGCCTCGCAGGCAGCATTGGCAGACGGGCTCTCAACCGCCCTATGCCTGACCCCGCGTGCCAAAGCAAACGCGCTGATATCGCGTTTTCCGGGCGCGCGTGTCGAGATGAGTATCTGAGCGCGGGTAAAGCTTGTCGTAAGGGGATGGTGCCTCAAGAGGGCATCTAATCCTTGTTTCAGGGTGTTTCACCATGCTCCAGATTTTCACTGAGTGATTGTTTTTCAGTGATTTAACTGCACCACCGTGTTCCACTATGCCCCACCGTATACTATATATAGAGGGTGGATAGAGAGGTGGATGGGTGTCACGTCCTTTGAATAAGCTCAGCGCATCAACGCTAAAAGCGGTTCCGCCGGGGAAATACTCCGACGGTGGCGGTCTGTGGTTCCATCGACGTGAGGACGGCGGAGCCCAGTGGTTCTTGCGTGTCACTGTACACGGTCGCAGGCGTGAGATGGGTTTGGGCTCCTTTCCTGAGGTGTCGCTCAAAGAAGTGCGTCAGGTAGCCGAGAACTGGCGGGCTGTTGCGCGAAAAGGCACTGACCCAATCAAAGAGCGCGAGCGCCTCAAGCGTGAGGAGGCCAGCAAACTTCACCTTTTGAAGGACGTTGCAGAGGATGCGTTTGAGAGCCGTAAGGCAGAGCTGAAGGGTGAAGGGAAAGCGGGTCGCTGGTATTCACCACTCGAGCTGCATGTATTGCCGAAGCTGGGCAAAGTACCTGTCGTGGAATTGGATCAGAAAGATATCCGGGACACGCTGGCACCTATCTGGCACGACAAAGCAGACACCGCGCGAAAGGCAATGAACCGGCTGTCTATCGTGATGCGTCACGCTGCAGCTCTTGGGCTAGATATTGACCTGCAGGCTACGGATAAAGCAAAGGCCCTATTGGGCAAACAACGGCATAAGCCGCAAAACATCCCTGCGATGCCTTGGAAGGATGTTCCAGCCTTCTATCAAAGCTTAGATGGCGGTACGACGACCGAACTTGCGTTGCGCCTGCTGATACTCACTGCAGTGCGGTCCTATCCCTTGCGCAACCTGCATCTAGACCAGATTGACGGCGATGTTTGGACAATACCTGCGGAGGCAATGAAAGGGCGCAGGGATGCGACTGAAGATTTCCGGATACCTCTATCGACAGCAGCCATGGCGGTCATCGAAAAGGCCAAACCAATGGCGCGGGACGGCTTGTTGTTTCCCGGCGTTCGGCGCGGAGTTATATCGGACATGACCATGGGTTCGTTCATGAAACGACGTGAACTGGTTGAGCGTCCGCATGGGTTCAGGTCGTCGTTTCGGGATTGGGTGGCTGAAACCCAGAATGTGCCATTTGAGGTTGCCGAAACTTGTCTGGGTCATGTCGTGGGTGGCTCTGTAGAGCGGTCGTACAAGCGTACCGACTTCCTGGAGCAGCGACGCGCGTTGATGGAGAAGTGGTCAAGATTCATCATCCAACGAGATACGAAAATCGTGAGGCTAGCTGAATGAAATCAATAGAATCCGAAGATGACTTTCTCGAAGCTCTCAGCGCAAGAGCAAGGCAACTTGCCGATAGCGCGAGCAACGGTAAACTTCCTAAGTCATATGCTAGTCTCGAGATTCTTACCTCAATTTTCTCAGCATTTGAGGGTGGCATTAACAAAGAAAAGATTGCTGCTTGTTATCCCGTCGCTGTCTGGAGAGAGGATAGAGTTGAAGTTCCTAGAGCGCTGCTAAGGTCGATTGTTCTGTGCTGGATGGAATATGTTGACGCGGAAACGAGCCTCACCTTAGGAGAGGCCTTTGGACTTGAAGGTGGGGGATCAGGTAAGCGACCTACAAAGGCACTTCAGCATAAGTTGGACCGCAACCGGCGATTATCGAACCTTGCTATTGTGGACTACATCTCTTCACGAATGGATGGGACACCTATCAGCCAGGATGCTGCATTTCAGGCAGTCGCTGAGTCTGAGGGTGTAAGCTATGAGACGGTAAAAAAGGCCTATCGAAAACACTCTCCTGAGACGCTAAAGAAGTTGGAACAAACTGGGGTAAAAATCTCCTGAGTTTTTTACCCAAGCAATTGATTTTAAGTCAATTTAACCGAAGGTACTGTGAGTGCACCACGGCTCTCCGGTGCGCACAGTGGTTTAGAAAGGGCCGCGCACCCCATCCTAGGGGATGCAAATGAAATATCTTTCGTTTCGCGAACTGCAGGAGAAACTGGGCGGTCGAGGCCGTACCACCATTTACCGCGACGTTGAGAATGGTCGTCTTCCGAAGCCTGTAAAGCTCGGGTCTCGATTGTATTGGAATGAGGCCGATATCGACGCTGCAATCGAGAAACAGGTTGCTGCCTAAAAGAAACCCCCACCCGAGGCACGGGCGGAGGCGAATTCTTTTAGGTGGTACTGAGAGAATAGCCGAAAGCCCGATGTCTTTCAACAAAAGAAGGACAATAGATGGTTACCTTCGAGCAAAACCAAACAATCAAAACCGAACTCCCGCCTGCAAACGCACTGCGCGTATATCGCTGGGCCGACCTTCCCAACCTGACGCTTCTGGCTCTTTACCGGGTCACTGATCCGGGTCAGGAACCACGCGAAATCTATGCATCCAAGCACAAACGCCAAGTCCTTGAGGGGCTGATGCGGTCGCCTCTCTACGCGGCGAGCTACTGCCGACTGTCGGATCAGGTTCTACCCCTGCGCCGCGATGACGGCGTGAACCTCGAATGCAAGATGTACCGAGGCGATGCAGACACCGGACGCCAGAAGTACGGCATCTACTTCCTCGTCCGCAAAGTTGAGCTGATCCAGGCGAGCGAGGTTGCGGCATGAGAACCGTTGACCTCCAGATCCGTACAATTCGCCGCAAGCATGGCCTTTCCGAAGCCGCAGCACGTGTCGTTGCCGCCTTGTACTACGGAGGGCGTCGTTCATGAGTGTTGTCATTCAGAAAAATGCTCAGGAGGAAATCCACGTTTCACGTGAGGAATACATGGGCCACGACGTTATTAACCTGCGCGTCTGGTATCTCGCGAAAGACGGGGAAAAACACCCGACCAAGAAGGGGGTGGCGTTCAGCGCCACCCTTCTCCCTGACGTTCAGACAGCACTGGCAAAACTGGTAGACCAGAATGGTGGTTCTTGATGGGGCGTGACAAGAAAAATGAGCGCCGGAGTGAGCATTGGACAAAGCTAATTCGCAACATGATGGAGGAGCCCGCTTGGCGGGCCCTCTCGACAACTGCGCAAGCATTGTATCCGTGGCTAAGGCTGGAATGGCGTGGAGTTGATAACAATAACAACGGCAAGATTTGCTTGAGCGTCAGACAAGCCGCTGAACGTTTAGGGGTGTCGTATAACACAGCTGCCAAGGGGTTCCGAGAGTTACAGGCAAAAGGATTCATTGCCGTCACCCGCCCGCCAAAACTAGGCACCAGCGGAGTCGCATCTTCGCCGCGATTCGAACTGACCGAAATTTCATTGCCGACCGCACAAGGTGAGTCTGGCCGCAGATTGTACAAACAGTGGTCAAAAGGCTCAGATTTCCCGGTCGTAAAAGCCCCTGTTCACAACCCAACTGGCAAAGGCGGAAAAACAAAACCCTGTCTTAAAAACTGCGACGAGACCGTCGTAAATTTTGCGACGAGAAAAACGGAGGCGACGCAATAAATGCGACGGGCCGTATCAATAATTGCGACGAAATCACCCGATTTCGGCAAGGCCCCCGTCGCAATATTTAAGACATCCTTAATCTACCAGGGGGTCTGGGGGAAACGGACACCTTTTGCACCAACTATCCAGCACAACGAGGCATGAGCAATGAAGAGCGAGAGCAAACAGAAAACGCATACCAAGAATGAACCCGCTTTGAACGACACGAGTTCGACAGGAACGGATCTGGAAGTCGGCAAGAGAGAAGCAACTGAAGCAGAGTTGGACGTCATCAACGCTGTGCGTGCCGACAAGCGAGCTCAAGTCAGAGCACCGAACTTGAACTTGGACTTTGATGAAGAAACGAGAGAAGTCTTTGTCGAGCACGAGGGCTTAGACGGTATGTCGGGCGCCGCTATGACAATGCATGAGCTAGGGACTTCTGACCTTCGCTTCTATGAAGGCATCATGAACCACATCATCCCGCTTGGGGATGGGGACAAAACCGTGTCGGCCCCTGCTTCGAATTTTGTCCTGTCTGTTGTCGCAGATGTTCAGCCAAAGGACCAAATCGAAGCGATGCTGGCGGTTCAAATGGGAACAATCCACCAAGCCACAATGGTAATGGCGCGGCGCTTGAATCATTCAAAGCATATCCCGCAACAAGATGCAGCCGAACGCGCACTCAACAAACTGGCTCGAACTTTCACAAGCCAAGTCGAGACGTTAAAGCGGTATCGCTCCAAAGCGGATCAAACTGTTCGGGTAGAGCGTGTTGAAGTGAAAGAAGGTGGCCAAGCCATTGTTGGTGACGTTCACCACGGGGGGCGGGGCAATGAAAAAAAGTGACTCCAACCCCATGGAAAGGGCACACGCAGCCCCACGATGCACGGCTACATCTAAGCGCACCGGCCTTCCTTGCAAAAACCCTGCGGTGAAAGGTTGGTCAGTTTGCCGAATGCACGGTGCCGGCGGTGGTCACGGTCCTGGCAAGGCCAATCCGGCCTACAAGCACGGTATGTACACCAGAGCGGCTCAGGAGATGAGGAAAAACATCAACGAGCATGTGCGTCTGGCTCGTGAACTGGATCGACTGCTAGATGGACGCTGATAGAACGCACGGGATTTGTGCACACAGAAAGTTGGCGACTTCGCAGAAGCACTTGGCAGAAATTCGCAATCATTATTCTCCAGACGACACCAAATGACCTGAGCGTAACTTGTCTAGGAGATTTTATATGAATGACCGTTTACCTGAAGGTGCATTGTATCCAGCGAGCATCCTTACGGATTGCTTCAAATCGAATGTCGGCGACCATCCATGGGTTCAGGCCAATCCCGAAGTCGCCTTAGCGGTTGAACGCGCGGTTTTGGCAATGGAAGCGGCGTGCGGGGCAATTCGGGAAAAGCAATCCAATGGCGCAGTGGGCGAAGACCTAAGTCGGCATCAAGCAAAATGGCGCCTTCAAATATAGCGACCCAACTGTGGCAAGGATGCTGACGTGACCGCGGGGAATGGTGCGACGCGCCAAACTCGTACCCCCTCATTGAAATCGCTAATCCCATCACGACGCGCCGCACCTGCTTGTTATCGGTGTAGCGTGTTTGAATTGTGTCTGAGATAAGAAAATAAGGGGTCTACGGGAATCCCCCAATTTCGGACAAGGCGCTAACGGGGTAGATTGGGTTTAACGGAACAACACTACCACTCCGGATACCCCCTCAAGAGAGAGGGGCTGGCTAAGACCCCCTCATCCAGCCCCTCACCACCTTCACTCTCAATCATTTGTGAGACGGTGGGTTCTTCCCCTACTCCCGAACCGGGAGGCCTGCACAGTATAGCACAAAGCCCGTCATATTCAGCCCGCTATAAATGGGGGGGGTCGGCAGGTCTATTGTCGGCAAATTTCGAGTTCTGCCCTATCACGTCGACTTAGTCGGATGTCGGCTTCGAGCCCGACTTTGACCGACGCTGCTAGATGCCCCAATGACAGCAATGCGCAGCAAGCCGACTTTGCAAAGTTCAACCAAAGACGTGTTTCCGGTAATGTTCAAGCAGTCAATATGCGGCGCTAAAACCCGCACTTTTGATAGATTTCTGTTTCGGCTGCCATCATATTTGTGACCCCGGGTTTTTCATCCCAGGGTCACATTTATATACGCGAGTACTATTCGGCTGGCATCGTTGATGTTTCTGGATCAATAGTTGATGCAACACCGGCGGCTTCGCGACGTCCGTCGTTCCAGATCGCTTTGATCAACGCGATGCACATCAGCGCCATGACAATAGAAAACGGCAAGGCGCCGATTACCATAGCGGTCTGAATGGCCCCGGTTCCGCCCGAGATTAGAAGACCGCCAACCACCAATGCCAACGCTGCACCCCAGAACATGATGTGCGGACGTGCCTTAGGCCCTTCGTCTCCAGCTGCGTTGATCGTATTCACGATTAACACGGCCGAGTCAGCCGAAGTGACAAGGAAGGTCATAAGCAAAATCACGATCACAACCGCCATGGCCCAAGCCAGGAACTCGGCTATGGGCGCAAGCATGTAGGTGGTCATGGCAAAGATCTTGTCTCCATTGGCGGCATCAAGGATCACACCATTTGCGCCGCCGTTCAGTTCGAGGTCGATAGCGGTGCCGCCGGCCCATGCAAACCAGACAAAGCACATCAGCGACGGTACGATCATCGCACCCAGCACGAACTCACGGATGGACCGCCCCCGCGAGATGCGCGCCAAGAACAATCCGACGAAAGGTGCAAACGCGATCCACCAGGCCCAATAAAACACCGGCCACCAGCCCTGCCATTGTGCCAGCAGGAAAGATTCAGACCCTTCGACGCCATCCGAGGCGTAAACGTTGAAGCTGAGCCAGGGCAGCGCGACCAGATAGTCCCAGATGCCGACAAAAAAGGCCTTGGCACCGAAGAATGTCGCTCCGAACAGGATGAAGAAACCCAACAGGAAGATCGACAACGCCATGTTGATGTTCGACAGCCACTTAATGCCTTTGCCAACACCGGACAGAGCCGACAATGTCGAGGCCCCCATGATCACCAACAAGGCAACGATGATGCCCAAAGTGGTGGCTGAACCGTCCGCATTAGCCAATCCGCCGATGCCGATACGTGTCAGGCCCGCGACGAACTGCTCTACACCAAATCCAAGTGTCTGCGCCACGCCAAGGATCGTCGCAACAACGGCAACAATATCGATCAGGTGACCAAGGTTGCCCGAAAGCGCCTTACCGAAGAGCGGCGTCAGGGACGAGCGGATCGTCAGCGGGAGCCCGCGGCGATAGCTGAAGAACGCCAGTGCCAGTCCAGCAATCGCATAGCACGCCCATGCACCCAGACCCCAGTGCAGGTAGGACCAGACATAAGCGGTGCGCACGTTGTCTGCATCAAGGGCAGTTGTGACACCCTGAATTACCGATGGGTTGTTCTTGAAATGGGCCACGGGCTCCGCAACGGCCCAGGTCAACATTCCAACACCGATACCAGCACCGAACATCATCGAAAACCATGAGAAATTCGAGAATTCCGGCTTTTCGCCATCGACACCCAGGTTCAGACGACCGGCGGATGGCCAGATGGCCGATCCGATACAGACGATCACAAACCCGGTGACAACCCAGATGTACCACGCGGCAAACTGAGCCAGAATGGCTGCGTTCCAGTCACCGAGAATCCTGCCGGCCTGGGTTGGCCAAACGATGCACCAGACAACCAGCAGACTAATGATGATCTTACTGATCACCGTCACGTTTACGCTGAACCCCCGATAAAAACCGTTATCAGCGGTCTTAATCGGAAGTTCTGAAAGAGGTGGCTTTATCGCCATAATTAACTTCTCCCTGTTTTTTTGATTTTCGGCAGTACGGTCTGCATGTTTTAACCCGACGCCGATATTCCCAAGAAACCAATGAGACCAACGATGCACACACGTTGCTTCGCCAATCTCACTGGGTCCGGGGAGTTAGGATATTCCGAAATACTCGGCACATAAGGTGCCAACGTATGCACGTGACTTTCGTTAATCGGATGGTTTTCCGCGTCTATGGCTGCGGCTCAGTTTGATCATCAATGGCTCCCGTGTGTCTCAAACAGGGCTGCATTTGCGCCCATTGGCACAGTTTTTGGTATATATTTTGTCTCTTTTGCAGTAGCTGAGTAATTATGGATGACATTAGCAGAATTAATGCCAACTCAAGTCGAAACCTCGTGGCGCTTTAAGTATTCGAAATGGTAGCGAATGTCGGCTACGGGCTGACTACGGTCCTTTGGAGAAAAAATGCGGATGGCCGCAAAGTCTGCAGAGCTGCCGTTAGCCTCGTCGCCAAGCATCAAAAAGTTCACCAAACGTTCCCCCTGTTTTGTTAAGCTCACCGAATGTGCGGACGACTCGGCAGACCCGAAATGACATGGGCAGAGCTTTATGCTCTGCAGAACTGGATCGTGAACGGCGTTCCTATCCCAACTGAGCGCGATCCAAACGCCAAAGACCTGTCCATGAGCTGGAACGTTAAGCCAACTCAGATGTTGGATATGGCGTTCATCCATGACGACCGACTTATTAGCTCTACGGCGCGCTGGTGGCTTGTACCGCACTGGTTCAAGGAAGACGTGAAGCAGTGGAAGCCCACCACTTTCAATGCAAAGATAGAAACGGCACATAAACTGGGTTCGTTCCGGGGCGCATGGAAAAGCAGCAGGTGCATTATCCCGGCCAGTTTCTACTATGAATGGACAGGCCCTAAGGGGGCCAAACAGCCTTGGGTTATCAAGACAGATACCAATGACCCCTGCATGTATTTTGCAGGCCTCTACTCGCGCCTCTCATCGGGTTTGAACACCTGTACAATCCTCACCCGCCCTGCGTTGCATCAAATCGAACACATACATGCACGGTCACCTGTAATTCTAACGAACGAGAACCTGGTGCCGTGGATGTCAGGTGAGATTGACCATGACGAAGCGCAGAACTTGGGCACGGAATGGGATGGACGGATGCGCTATCACAAGGTCGCGCCGATTGGCCGCGATGATGACGGACCGGAGTTAATCGACGTTATCGACGCATAATGGCCACGCGTAGTAGATCCCCAAAGAAAGCAGCGGATGAGAAGTACTTTCCAATTAGAGTGCGGATTCAAGTTCCCGAAGAAGGGTTCGGCTACAAGCTTGGTGAGATACATTGCTGGCTAAATACTCATGCCGGACGGGGACGCTGGGGTTGGAATGCTGACAAAGTGCTTTCTCGCGGCGCTCGGGATGCGGTGTCTTTCTATCTTTTGGATGCGCGATTAATTGCGCCGTTCATTGAGGCGTTCGGCCTGGAACTTGCGCGAGGTGAAGCGAACCTATGCGGTGAAGGATCGTTCAAGCACACAAATTCCGTTGAGCTGATAACCCCGGCATAAAGGCGTCCTGTGTGTATTAGGCAGTATTACAAGTTGGGAGTGCCAATGTCCAAAATCGAGCGAGCACTATCAAGATAGAGCTTTTCTCTTTCTCATGACAAACAGCCCACCAAGACCCGCCAACAACATGAGTATGGCCGGAGGCAGCGGAATTGGCGCGATACCAAATGCATCCACCCCGCTCAAACCTTTGCCCTTCCATGAGAAAGTGTTGTCTTGAGAATTGCTCCTAATAAGGATGTAACGTGGGTCACCACTGCTCCATGCAAGATAGTACTGAGCCGATCCAGTCCAACCGCCCATTTCACCAAGCGTATTGTCCAGAATGTCGACGCCAAAGTTGTCACTTGATGCCGTTTGAAGGGTAAACGATGTATCTAGCACATTATTAACAAATTTCAATCTGTTAGCATTGCTATTGGAGTTGCCAATCCCGCCATATGCCCTATACAACCAATCACCTGCGGAGGAATTGAAACCATCTTCTGGCAACAATCCGACATCCCAAAAGTCACACGACCCGGAACAAGTGATGTCGACACTCTTTGATGCTGCGGAGATAGTTACTGCCGAAACAGGAGAAGCGATTACTGCAGATGTTAAAGCCGCTACAATGAACTTCTTCACGGTACCCTCACTGGGCGAGATTTGCCTAAACTAGTCACATACAAGGAGTATTATTAATCGGATTGATCGATTCAGTCAAAATACCGGATAGACATTAGGATTGATCGGTATACGACGGATGGGGCACGCCTTGAGGGGCGTTGGTTGCTCGACTTTTATAGTCAAGCAAGCTTGTGTATCAGATTCCGCGTTTCGTTATAGACAATCGGTACTTGAATAAGGTTCACCTACAATACTTGACCCGTCTGAGCCGTGATTTAGCCGCTGGTGTCTCTAGGTGCCTATAACGGCCGTCAGGGGTATTAACAGGCTTCGGGCGCTCGCGCAGGCTGTGGTTTGTTCCGACGCATTGGGTGTTGCCGCCAGCCAAGGCCCGAAAGTATCGCAACCGCGCTTAACATCATCAGTAAGGGCATCGGAACAGGTATGGGTGCAGGCGGCGTAACAGCGTACGAACCCGATTTCGTCACTGTGCCCGCAGATCCCATGACAAACGGGAATACAGCAAACTGCGGTGGGATGACGCCAGGGTCCACCGAGTCCTCCAATGACAAGATGCACTCCATTGCCATGCATCCCGGAGCAGCGGCTGAGTTGAAGATGAAGCCTTCCGTGCCTGGGTTTCCGCGAATGTCATTGCTAGCGGCGTTATAGACAGGTGCGGCGTTTCCTACGCCTAATGTGTCGAAGGTGACACCATCCAGCGTGATTGCGAAACTGGTAAGCAGGCCCCCAGTATCAGGGGCATCGAAAGTGCCAATATTGCCGCTGATAGCAATCTCATAGGTCACAATTGCAGCGTTAGTTGAAGAAGTCGCGAAAATAGTAGTGGCAGTCGCTGCCAGGAGCGCATTTGCCATCCTTTTAATTGGGGCCGTAAACATTGGCTTTCCCCTACAATAATTAAATACAATACCAACAAAATACCAGAATTCCGCCTGCCTGTCGAATTCGAAGGGTGCTGTGGAGCGGCTAGGCAAGAAATTCGATGGGACGCATTCTCGCCAGCAAAACACCTCTCATGTGGATGCGACATTTACATTTTGAGACGTTAAGAGAGCGATTAGGGGCTTTGCGACAGTACTGTCTGACAGCCAAAGCAAAGAGGGCGCGCCTACCACAAACGCGCCCACCAACAGGGAGAAGAAATAAACTCGCGCTCTCAACACAACATGAGCGCCAACTCGTTAACTGCACTCAGATTGCATCATTCTAAGCAGGTGGTCAGTGAAGTGGGTTACACAGGTTGTGCAAAAAGAACCCAACCCAATGCGGGCCGGGCAAGTCTCCGAGGTAATTGGTCTAACTAGTCTGCTAATCTTTGAAATACAGTTTATCCATAGGCCGCGTATCCACAATGTTTGTAGTCAATTTGTTGGAGATCCAATGCTCAGATTTGCAGTAATTACGGCGTTCGCCGTCTTAGCCTTCATTATAACACCGCACGAACTAGAAGCGGAATCCATCACACGCGCAGTCAAGAGCGGACAGGCTCCAAAAGAAGTGGTTGGAAAAGGGTTCCGTAATTTGGTTCGCGAGAAGTGGACGCCAGCGAGGGCATACGGTGCTCAAATTGTTGCCAGTCCTCCGGGTAACTTCAATGGAAAAGCCGTCCGAATGGAACTTCGCTATGGGGACTGTGGACGTGAAAGAAAGTGGGACGATTGCTCTAAAAATAACGAAAGGGTCGAGTTTGCGAAGTACAGTGCATTCAAGAACGGGCAGCGAAAAAAATATGAGTGGTACGTTTATTTTGCTCCTGGATTTACCGACAGAGGTGCTCAGCAGATAATCGTAACCCAGTTTTCTATGATGGGCGCAAACTCACATCCGTTTCAGTTCGCCGTGCGTGGCAACAAACTCATTGCGCTAAAGCGTGTCGAAAGTACTGATTGGAACTACGAAAGCCTTGTTCGAACCATGATTCCAGCTGCGAGCCTAACAGGTCGCTGGCACAAGATAAACGTTGACGCAAAGTGGTCCACATCAGACGACGGGCACTTTATTGTATGGGTCAACGACGCTGTAGTTTACCAATGGAAAGGTCGCACACTCGGGACTGGCACCGTCGGTAAAATCAAGCTTGGTATGTACCGCCAGAAAGTAGGTCCAAGTGCACCACCCGCCATACTTTATCTCTCAGGCATCAAAGAGAAATAAGAGGTATCGGCGGTTGAGGGACGGAACTCTATAAAATCCATAGGGCAGTGACCACCCGCACCCGCAGCGGTTACTATTCAGAAGCCGCCCTCATGTCTTCTGAGGTGCCGAATTCATCTCTTTGTCGTAGAAAGAGGATCTCGTGTTTTGAGCTTCTCGGCCCAGATGTCAGCATGTTCCTGCAAAAGCTCTGAGCGCCTATCATAAAGCGCCGTGAGTAGACAGCCGGCCCACATTGCCATGCTCTTTTCCTGGTCATTGGCGGCCAGTTCGTACGCATGGACAACGACTGATTGGGCGGTTGCGGGGATAAACTTCATGTGGAGAACACCTTGTCACTCATTCACTGCACTCAAACACCATAGCTGTCCGCAGTAAGTGAAATTGGGCACTCAAGAGACGTTCTAGCGGCAAAATTATAAATTACGCCTGCGCCGGTTAGCAGGTTTAGCGGTTATAGTAGAAGTCAGGTCCAAATCTGAGTTTCTAGTTGTCCTTTCCCTACGGCACGTTCCAAAGCAACGTCGGTACCGTAACAGAGCTTTATCTTTTCTCCATAAGGTTGCATTCTTATATTTGAGCTATTGATTAGGTTGTATATCGAGGGATAGCGCTTTGGCTTTCATTACGATTCTTGAAATTGACAATGATCCGTTAAGCTTCACAGACGTCACCGTGCTAAACTCTTATCAGGTAGAGATTATTGATAATGATGATGCGCTTGAAGATCCTGATGCAGATGGAAGCCAGCAGCTCGACGTCTCGGGGGTACCTAGTTTCTTAGGTGACTCTACAAACTTTCAAACGTTTGAAACCTATAGCGGTGACATAGGTGGGCAACCTGTAACATTCACATTGGTTCAGTTTTCCAACCCCCAGTACATCATTGTTACATCTGGCGATGTGGATGTCGGTGACACGATAGAAAACACAAACAACAGCATCGTTACTGCACCTCCTTCAGATTACGACACTTTGCCATCCTTCGTATGCTTCACACTGGGGTCGATGGTTTTGACACCTCTGGGCTCACAACCAATTGAGACCTTGCAACCCGGCGACCTAGTGACAGTTTTCGATGGAACAGCAAAGCCTGTTCGCTGGATCGGAAAACGACGCCTCACCGTTGGCGACTTACAGCAAAGTCCGCAGCTCTGCCCGGTTCGTTTTCGTGCGGGTAGTTTCTCACGCAAATGCCCGACACGGGATCTGACGGTTTCGCCACAACATCGGATTGCTGTTACCTCGCCAGACATGCAGCTGTGTTTCGGCGAAAGCTTGATGCTAGCGCCTGCCAAGGGCTTACTGGATGGTGAAATGGTTTTCCAACTCCCACCCGACCAAGAAGTTCATTACATCCACGTTCTCTTTGACCAACATGAGCTAATTTGTGTTGAAGGCGTGTGGTCCGAGTCCTTTTTCCCCGGCGATACTTCTCTAGACGCGATGGACCGCGCAACTCTGCGCGAGGTTTTCGAATTATTTCCCGAGCTGCGTCAGAGAAGAGGACGATTTGCCGAAACCATCCTGCCCACACTGAAACCATTTGAGGCAATTTTACTGCGCGAAGGTCTCTATTCGCCCAATGAGATGCCATGCACTGTCAGACCTGAGAACAGGGGTCACCAGTTTAATCTATGAATACCAGGAAAAAAATGTTTCTGAACAGCGTGTGCTACTTAGAATTCTGGTTGTTTAGTACTTCCTTTGAAATTGGTTTATCCAACCAAGCCGGGACGTCGTCAATGAACTCCAGGTGTTCTTTTCATCAGTCACATTTATTGACCAAAACCACTCCAACCCCATTGGCCGTATCACCTGCACCCAGGAATTGGATGCCTTGGGCTTCGTACCATGCTTTAAGCGCAGCAATTGTCGCGGCATTTGGTCCACGCGCGCTTTGAGGCGTCTGTGCTTCGGTTCGTGAACGCCGTGTGATGTGGGCCTTAGACTTGCCACAGGATTCAGCGCTAGGTAGCGCTCAACGTTTCGGCATATTTCTTGTAAGTGATGCTATCGAACTATGAGATTTGTCCCCCAGCAACATTGACCGTTACAAGGTGAACAAGGTGGATGAAAGGGTGGATCAAAGAGCTACATGAACATGCAACTAATTGATAATATTAATTTTTCATACATTATATGGTGCCTCAAGAGGGACTCGAACCCCCGACCTTGTCCTTACGAAGGACCTGCTCTACCAGCTGAGCTATTGAGGCGATGCGGAAGCTCGTTTAACGGCAGCGCGCGGGTCATGCAAGCGTGGATTGCCGGGCCGTTGCGCGGTTGACCACTACGCATTCATCCCGCATCCTGACGCCAACATGATCCGCCCGGCGGGTTACGGTGGTTTATCAGATATTTGGCAAGGTCATTTGGATGTCCGGGAATTCGCAGAAGTCTTATGTTCTAGACACCCACCGGCTGCGCGACCCGGAAGAGACCCTGGCCATCGTCAAACCATTCCTCAAGCAGATGGGCATAACCCGGATCGCCAACCTGACGGGACTGGACCGGGTTGGATTGCCGACAGTGATGGTGACGCGGCCAAACTCGCGCTCGGTCGCGGTGTCGCTGGGCAAGGGGCTGTCGCTGAGCGCAGCCCGGGCTTCGGGCGTGATGGAAGCGATTGAATCCTGGCACGCAGAGCGGATCGAACTGCCGCTACGGCTGTCCAGCTTTGCTGATCTGGCGGTGGAGTATGTGGTAGATGCCGACCGTCTGCCCAGCGTCACCGGCGGGCAGTTCGACCCTCATCAGGCGATACTGTGGGTGCTGGGGCGCGATCTGCCCTCGGGCCAGCCCTGCTGGGTGCCGTATGAGATGGTGGACACCGATTATACCATCTCGCCCGTGGCTGGGCAGCGGGCGTTTCCGCGAACGACAAACGGGCTGGCGTCCGGCAACAACCTGACCGAAGCCAGTTGCCACGCGATCTGCGAGTTGATCGAGCGTGACGCCACAACGCTGTGGCACCATCAGGGCGCAACCCCGCGTGTTGATCCCCTTACAGTGGACGACCCGCGTTGCCTTCAGGCGATGGAACAGATTTCTGCGGCGGGGCTTGATTTGGGAATCTGGGACACGACCTCGGACATCGGCATCGCCAGCTTTCGCTGCGCGATATGTGAGGGCGGAGGCACGACGGGCCATATCGGCATCGGCGACGGCTGCCACCCGGATCGCGCCATTGCCCTGCTGCGGGCGCTGACCGAGGCGGCGCAAACACGGTTGACCTATATCTCGGGCGCGCGGGATGATCTGGACCCGGAAGAGTTCTCGGACACTGCCCGGAACTGGCGCAGCGGATACATCCGCGAACTGATCGATGGCTCGGCGCCCATCGGTGATTTCACCGAATGCCCAACCTACGTGACCGGATCGTTCACGGATGACCTGTCTTTGTTGCTGGCGCGCCTGTCCGAGGCAGGCATTGATCAGGTGGTCACTGTTGATCTGTCGCGACCCGAAATTGACATCGCAGTGGTGCGCGCGGTGATACCGGGCTTGGAAGCGCCCCATGACGATCCCGACTTTGTCGCAGGCCCCCGTGCGCGAGCGGTGATGTCATGAGTGTGTTTGTTTTTGTCGGGCCGACGCTACGGGCCGAAGCCGTACGCGAACATCTGAACGCCACTATTCTACCCCCGGTTCAGCAGGGCGATGTGTATCGGGCAGTGCGGGAAAAGCCGCGTGCGATCGGGATTATAGACGGGTATTTCGACGGGGTGCCCTCGGTCTGGCACAAGGAAATCCTGTGGGCCTTGGAGCAAGGTATACCGGTCTTTGGCAGTGCCAGCATGGGTGCGCTGCGCGCGGCAGAGCTGGCGGATTTCGGGATGATCGGGATCGGCCAGATTTTTGAGGGTTACCTGAATGGTGCCATCGAAGATGATGACGAGGTGGCGGTGCTGCACGGCCCTGCCGAGCTTGGCTTTCCACCGCTGAGCGAGCCTATGGTCTCGATCCGCGCCACCATTGCGCAAGCCAAGACAGCGGGTGTGTTGTCGTCAGAGACGGGCGACGCGTTGCAGCAAAAGGCGAAAGACCTGCACTACCGTGACCGGGTTTGGGATCGCATCCTTGAGGGCGCTTCGGACCCGCAACCCTTTCAACGATGGTTGCCCGAGGGGCAGGTGGATGCGAAAGGGGATGACGCCCGCACGATGCTGGCTGAGATGGCCCGCTTTCTGAATGCTGGAACGAATGTGTCAGACGCACATCGCACCGAACGGACGCTGGTCTGGCGTGACCTCTGCGCCCGTGTGGATGGGGAAGCCGCACAACAGGATAGCGAGGCGCGGGCGCTAGTGGATGAGCTGCGGCTTGATCCGGTTCTCTACGCGCATCTACGTGATCGCGCAGCGTTAGGCTTGCTGTCCAAGGACGAGACCCGCCGACAGGGTTTGGAGCCGGATAAAAACGCCGTGGTCAAGCAAATGACCGAACATCGGCTGGAGGCCAGACTGCCCCGCCACGCGGATTTGCTTGAATGGCTGGAAGAAAATGACCTGACCCTTGTGCAGTACGAGGCGATGCTGGCCGACAAATCCCGTGTCGATATCGCAATCCAAACGCTGGCCGAGACAATGGATGCCGCTTTGCTAGCCGAGCTTCGACGCTCGGGCGACTACAGCGCGTTGCGCGACCGGGCGCAGCGCAAAGCGGCGTTGCCGCCGGACCAAAGCAACGCTGCAACCCGGACGCGCGCCTTGATCTGGTATTTTGAAACACGTCTTGACCAGAGGGTGCCGGATGATCTTGACTCCTACGCGATCGGGCTTGGCCTTGAGGGGCGCGATGCCTTGGTTGATTTGGTTGCCGCCGAGTTCATGTTTTGCCAAGCTGGTGGCGATCTGGTTGACCAAGAGCCCGGATTGGCAGCCGGTCTGCACGCCGGCGGATAACGGGAGGGAAAATTGGCAATCTGGCCCGACTATTCAGAGAATGACCCCCCCGGCACGCGGTTCTTACTATATCCGCAATCGCCCTTTTTAGAGCCGAATTCCAAGCCCGAACTGGTCGAAATATCGGCCCCGCAAGGGACCATAGGCCCAGGCCCATCGGGCCCCCGCATGTATGCGATGTACCCGGTCGACAAAACGACCCCCTATGGCGCGATGATCGAGGGTGAAGACGGCCCCGAGATGTATCTGCCCGCATGGGACGGCTATATCCTGCCGCCGCCCGAGCCCGATGAGTTTGGCAATTTCATCCATATCGATCCCGAGGACCCGGCCTTTGAAGCCGCCCATCTGTTCGGAGCGGCCCATTTCACCATGGATGTGTGGGAGGGCTATTTTAATCGCCCGATCCCCTGGCATTTCTCGCGTGATTTCGAGCGGCTTGAGCTATCGTTGCTGCCAAGTCTAGATAACGCGCATATCGGTTGGGGATTTCTGGAAACCGGTGGCACTCGCGATATCGGTGACGAATACCGCCCCTACAGCCTGAACTTCGATGTGGTCGCGCATGAGATCGGCCATGCCATCATCTACAGCGTGGTCGGCATGCCATCCGAAGAGGATGCGACCGGCGAGTATTATGGGTTCCATGAATCGGCGGCCGATATGGTGGCGCTGTTGGCGTCGCTGCATTTCGGCTCGGTCGTGGATGAATTGCTGAAAAACACGCGCGGCAACCTTTATACCTATAACCGGCTGAGCCGCTTTGCCGAGCTGTCGCAGAACTCGCAAATTCGGATCGCCGCCAATGACCGGACGCTTTCTGAATTCTCGCATGGATGGTCCAGCGAACACGCCCTGTCGGAACCACTGACCGGGGCGATGTTCGATATTCTGGTCGATATCTACCACGAACGACTGGTAGCACATGACGTGATCGACCCGGAGATGGAGGAGCTCTCGGACGAGTTGGAAGGGACCGACGAATACAATGCGATCATGCAGGACCTGTTCGACGAACATTACGCAGCCGACCCCGAAGGCTTTCGGGTTGCCCTGATCGAAGCGCGCGATTTGCTGGGGTCCTATCTTGCAGATGCGTGGGAGAAATTGGACCCCGATATGCTGAGCTACTTCGGCGTTGAACGCGCCTTGGTCATGGTCGATCACGAGGTCACCGGCGGCGCATTCCGGCAGATTATCGAAGGCAATTTCCGCATGCGCCACATCGGATTGACAGCGCCCGGCCCCCGTTTGACCAAGCCCGACGGAACGAGCCATGCCGCGTCGGTTCGTACGCTGTCACCCGAGGTGAATGAACCTTAAAGTCTTTGTTTTTCCCCCGCTATTGTGGCAGGTTACGCGCACGGGGTGATAATAGTGACATTCAACGCGCACTGAATGCGCAAACCGGGACAGGCGAGGCAATCGGCAGCGTCGACCCCCGATAGGGAGAAAGTGATATGTCTGAGTCCTTACTCAGTTTTTCCGAGGTATTACTGTTTGGGCGAGAGTTAAGTGATTTAAAACTGAAACAACGCTCGGTCCGGTTGGCCGAAGAGGTTGAGGAAGACTACGACTTCAGTAAGAAATTCACCAAAATCGACGGCGTACATGTCCGGGAAGACGATCGCGTTCTGGTCCAGGTCGGGGATGCGGCAAACGAAAAGTCCGGCATCTACAAGGTCATCAAGGACGGCGACAAGTTCAAGTTCGACAAGCGGAAGAAGGTTCCGCACGACTCGTTTGTCTATATACGCCGCGGACGTCAGTTCAAGCATACCCACTGGCAGCAGATCGCGAACCGGCACTCGGAACAGCTGTTCATCGAACAGGATGGCCGCCGGAGGGGTCGTGGCGTCAATAATTTCATCGGGGACCAGTTCGGAGGCGATGCACGACTGGCCCGGATTTACGGCTTCGCCTATGACGGCACCTATTACGAGATGCCGGAACCCACGATCTTTCTGGTGCATGGCGAAGGCGAGAGCGCGACGGGTGGCAACCTGCCCCATGGCTTCAAGCTGCAGACCAGCAATGACGCTAACGCGCCGGACACCACACAACAGGCCGCACGCGCGCCGATGAACCCCTCGGTTTCGGGCGTCGCGGCAGCGGATTACCAGATGGCCAATGATATTCGCGTCTGGAACTACGATCAGGCCGATTACACCATCCGCATGGATATCGCAGCCGGTCAGATCGAAGACGTGCTGCTGGACGTCTATTTTGAGTATGACGCACCGATGATGTCCGGAGCCAAGGTCTCGGGCGCCAAGGTGAGCGGGGCCAAGGTCTCGGGCGCGAAGGTCAGCGGGGCCAAGGTGTCCGGTGCTAAGGTGTCAGGTGCCAAAGTCAGCGGCGCAAAGGCACGTGGTGAATAGGAAGGCTGAAATCATCCTGACCGATTGACGTTTGGTTTTATTCCAACGTCTGCTTTGGGTTGGCGGGCCATTTATGCCTGACCCGCCATCCCTTTCGAAGATCAGAACTTGCCGTTTTCGTGCGCCATTTCGGCTGGCGTAGGCGAAACGACGTCCCAATGTTCAACGATCTTTCCATCTTCGACTCGCCATAGGTCGAAGAAGGCCCAAGGGTTCCCGCTGACGGTGGCATCTGAGGCGACAAAGACAAAGTTGCCTTCGGCCACCACAATCTGCGGCTCGAATTTGGTGATCACATTCCCCTGCTCTGCCCAGGCTTTGGTGCCCTCGATCAGGCCATCGATCCCATCGGCAAGCATTGGATTGTGCTGCATATAGACCTCGGAATACATCGGAGCTTTCTCGGGCGCGGCACCGCCCAGAACGTCACGCACAAACCCCAGAACCAGCGCCTTGTTTTCTTCTGTTTTCTCAAGATCGGTGATCTCGGTCGGCCCATCTGTCATGCCACGGCCCGACACTGTTGTTTCGGGAACGGGCTGCAAATTGTCCCAATGTTCAGCAACTTTGCCATTCTCGACGCGGAATATGTCAAAGGCGGCGAGGGTCGGTGCACCAAAAGCGTCCGCGTTGTCGAACGTGCTGTGCAATACAACCATATCGCCCTCGGTGATGACCCGGTGGGTAGTTGCAGTCATCCCGGATTGTTCGACCAAAGGGATCAGGCCGGCCAGGCCTTCGGCTCCGGTCGGGACTTGCGGGTTGTGCTGAATATAGTCCGGGGTAACGAGCTGTAGCGCTGCCTCCGGATCTTGTTCAGCAAAGGCAGCCGTAAAAAGTGCGATTACAAGTTCTTTGGGGGACATGTTGATTTCCTGTGATTCGTATCTACTGGATATGTGGTAGCAAATCCATACTACATTTCAATTACGTACTTTAAAATGACCTGGTATGCTTGAGGCTACTGCCTGAATTTTCAGGGAGTTGTACCGAAGCTAAGGTGACGCTATTGTGCGATTAAGTTTCGAAACAATACCAGAGACTGAGATGCTACCAATTGGTGTTGCCAACAAGGCAGAAGCTTCCAACTGCTCAATCCGTTCCGTACTGTCCAATGTGACGGGCAAATGGCGGATGATCATCATCCTTGCGCTGGAGGATGAGCCGAAACGCTTTGGCGATCTCAAGCGCTGTATCGGAGACATCACACAAAGTGTGTTGACCGAAAACCTGCGCGGGTTGCAACGCGATGGTTATTTGACCCGCACCGTCGATCCCGGACCGCCAGTGGCAGTGTCTTATGAATTGACACCTTTGGGCAGAAGCTTGCTTGAAATGCTGAAACCGCTTGTCTTCTGGTCGCATGAGCAGATGGATGAAGTCAGGCGACTACGCATGCAGTTCGACCGCGAACAGGCGAGTTGATTTTTATAGGCAAGATCGGGCAGCAGCTCAGAACCCGGCCTTTTTGAGCCCCTCGACAAAATGCTGCGTGTCGTCGGACAGGCGGTCTGGCTGAACCTTGGCCCAGCGCGACAATGAGAAATTGGGATGCGCTGCGCGGTGTTTGTCTGCGATTTGGCGGGCCATTTCCAGCTCGCCCTTATGGGCATAGCTGGCAGCCAGCACGCGCTGCCCCTCGGTCGGGTTGTTCATCTTGTTCACGCATGAGATCACGTCGTCATAGCGTTTGAGATTGTAATAGGCCCCGCCCAGATGCCACAGGTACTGATCGGGGAAATAGGGGTTCAGGCGCATCGCCTGCTGCAGATGTTTGATGGCGGTTTCGTTGTCGCCCCAATGGGCCAGCGCATCGGCGTAGTCCGAATGCATGTCCGCATCGTTGGGGTTAAGCTGCAGGGCGCGTTTGTAGGATTCGATCGCCGAGTCATGCTCTTTACGATAAAGCTGCACATAGCCCAGCTCTCCAAACCCGCGCGCGTCTGTGGGGTCAAGCTCCACCGCGCGCTGAGCCAGCGACAGGGCCTTGTCCAGCGCGCTGTTTGGGTCTTCGGTCCATGAATAGCGCCAATCGATGTTGAGCGTGCGTGACAGCGCCGCCGCGGCCCGTGCATACCCGCCGTCGCGCTCAAGCGCGGATTCGTAGCAATGCTGCGCCTTGCGGTTGTCGTTGCGGGTGTATTTGAAAATATGGTGCTGCCCCTGCAGAACCGAACCATAAGCCCGCAGGTCTGACGGGATTGCCTGCACCATGCGCAGCTTTTCATGCGACTCGATCATGACTGCAGTGGCGGCAACGATGCACTCGGTCACCTCATCCAGGATGTCGAAGATATCATCGAGCTTACGGTCGAACCGTTCACCCCAGATGGTGCGTTCGGTGTTGGCGTCGATTAGCTCGGCCGTGATCCGGATACGACTGGACGAGCGGCGCACACTGCCGCGCGCGATATAGCGCACGTTCAGACGCCGAGCGGCCTCCTGCGGCGACATCGACTGGGTCTTGAAGAAGAACGAGGAATTCCGGGCAATGATGAACAGGTTCCGGAACTTGGACAGGTTCATGATGATGTCGTCGGTCAGCCCTTCGGCGACCCAGCTGTCATCTTCATCCCCGCCTTGGCTAGTAAAGGGCAGCACCGCAACCGACGGGTTATCGGGCCTTTCAAGCACTTCCAGCTGCATCTCAGGACGTAGGGTTGCGGCCATTGTTGCACCCTCGACCTCGGTTCGGACACAGTAGGTCGCGACCGGAGACATAATGTTCTTGAGCTGCTTGGGACCGAGGAATTCATAGCCATAGCGCAGGCGGTTACGGATCTGTTCATAGACGGCTGCGCTGACATAAACCCGTTCTGGCTCGGCAATCTCCTGCAGGCGGGCAGCGATATTGACGTTGTCACCGTGGATGCCGCGTTCGTCCATCAGAACTTCGCCCATGTGAACGCCAGCGCGAAATTTGATGTTGTGCTCGTCATCCCGCGCCTGATTATGTTCCGCAGCGATCCGATGCAGTTCGATGCTGAACTCTACCGCACTGGTCGCCGTGTCGAATAAGGCAAGAATGCCGTCACCGCGCACTTCGATGATTTTGCCCTGATACTTTGAGCAAGCCGATTCAAGCTGCGAAAGCAAAGACTTCAACGCGTTATACGTATCCATCTCGTTCTCGCTCATCAGGCGGGAATAGCCGACAACGTCGGCAAAAAGCACCGCGCCTAGTTTCTGTTTTATTGATGCGTCCGAACCGGTCGTGTTCACTGGCAATACTCAATTGTGTTGTCATGTCGAATCCGACAGGACTGTTTTAGCAAAAAATGACTCAGAATACGTAACATTTTAGGTATCTGCACCGGAATCGGGGGGCCAAGACCACCCAGAGGCATCAAAACTGACCACTGTTTGGGTGCCTAACTCCTGCGCGAGCACCTCTCGACGCGCGATCCAGTCCTGCTTCAACATGCCGACGACAACCATGTCATGGAACTGCCCATCCGCGAACCAGGCCTGACGCATCGTGCCCTCGATCTCACAGCCGATTCGCTGGATCAGATCACGGCTGCTGTGATTGTCGGCCCGGTAATACGAGGTGATACGGTTCAGCCCCAATTGCCGGAATGCGAAATCCAGCATCAGCGCAACCGAACGCACCGCCACGCCATGTCGACGGATGGATTTGTCGACAAAAACCGGAACCACCGCATCCCTGTTGACGCTGGAAATTGCTTCAAGCCCGGTCATCCCCACCAGATCACCACTGTCAGATTCGATTGCGAACCAGCATTTGCAGCAGTCCTTTGAGGTGTTTATCGCGTCTTCCCAATATTGTTCGGTCTGTACCAGGTTCTGAGGAATGCGCGACGTTCGGTCGAACAGTGCCAGGTCATGGATATCCTGAAACCAGCGCGCAACTGTTCCCAGATCCGCCTTTTCCAGAGGGCGCAATCTGAACAACCGGGGTGAGCTATCGGGCAAGAGAAAATATCCTCCGAGTACAATTCTGAAAATCTATTCGCGGGATACTAGCACGAAAATTTCAGAAACAATAAGAGGTTGTTCACACAACGCAGCCGTAGGCCGCTACCCGCTGAACGGGTGCAGCCGACAAACTTGTAATGGGTGGCAGGTCGTAAAGAAGCGTTACGATCAATCAGCGGTTTTCAGCGCGAATAAGGAAGATGTTGCGCAGGTAGATGGACAGGCCCATCGACTGACCCAGAATAAAGACCGGGTCACGGCGATAGATCGCATAGCTCAGCAGGATAAGCCCGCCGCCGATCGAAAGGTACCAGAACGCCATCGGGATGACGGATTTCTTGGCGCGCTCGGACGTGATCCATTGCACGATAAACCGGGCGCTGAACATCAGCTGACCGGCCAGACCGATAAAGACCCAGAGCGCCTCGGTCGGGCTGTCGACGTGCAGGATTTCCAGAATGGTTTCTTTCATGACCGGGACGCCTCGGTTGCGGAAACGGATTTGGCGCGGCGGGTCAGCCAGACGACGCCGAACAGATCCCAGATGCCGACCATGGCCCGCCCGAAATTGGTGTATTTGGATTCGCCCGACAAACGCTGCTGATGCGCCACATCCACCAGCGCGATATTCCAGCCATAGGCCTTAAACAGGGCGGGCAGATAACGGTGCATATGATTGAAAAAGGGCAGATCAAGGAAAGCCTGCCGTCGGAACGCTTTGAAACCGCAGCCGGTGTCACGTGTGCCGTCTTTCAGCATCCAGCCCCGCAGTGCATTGGCAAAGCGCGAGGCAAGCTTCTTTGACGCAGTGTCTTGCCGGCCAACCCGTTGCCCCGCTACCAGGCCAATCGAGGCATCACCACCCGACACCAGCGGCGCCCAAATCTTTGGCAGTTCTTCCGGCGGGTTCTGTCCGTCGCCATCCAGCGTGCAGCAGATATCCGCGCGTGCTTCCTTGACGCCGGAATGCACGGCAGCACTTTGGCCACCGGCCGTTTTGTGCTGCAGGATGCGCAGTTGCGGACAGTCTTTCTGCATCTGTTGCAGCGCCGCAAAAGTGCCATCGGTCGATCCATCATCAACCGCGACAATCTCGAACGCGGGCAATTCGGCCGCAGCAGCGCAGATGCCCTGGATAAGACCAGGAACAGCCCCCTGTTCGTTATGCATGGGAATCACGATCGACACAGTGGGTCGATTGTCAGCGTTGGCATCATGATCAGCATGCATAGTGGATAGCTTTACTTGTTTCAGTCTCAGGGCTTTTGCGGGATCAACGGCGAAAATTCAAGTGGCCACCGCATCGCAGGCCAACATCTGCGCAACTTGTTGGGGCATTGTTCAGCGATGGGGCGGATTGCACCGTGTCTCCTATTCAGGGGCGGGCGTGACACCGGTTGCTGACCAATAGACCAAACCGTCAACCGCAGTTGGCTGCGTCTCGAGCCCGATCAGGTCAGGTGCCAGCTCAGACAACTCACCCTCCGAACAGAGCCCTCGCAGCGGGCCGGTGGTATAGCCGAACCTGTCGAGGTATTTGTGCAGCTCCAGCCGTCTGAGATAGACAAAGCGCCTACCGTTGGAAGCAAAGACCGATGCGGCCCCGGGCGGTACGCGCAACTTGCGGTCATAGGCGCAGAGCAGCAGGGTTTCATCCGGTTGCAGCATTGCACCCAAAGGGGTCAGAATCTCGGCCTCGGGCACGCCCAAACGCACGCGACCCTTGCCCAGATCGGTGGCATCGCGGTCATAGAACAGGCCGCCTGCAACAAAGACCAGACCCAGCGCGGCCACCATCCCGGCCCAGCGCAGGCGCTCGACCGAAAACAACAAACCGGTTGCCGCGACCATCAGCATCGGCAGGATCAGCAGGGTGTAGCGTGCATAAACCTTGCCGGCTGCGGCCCACATCATGATGACGAAGAACGCGGCTATCCCTGTTGCAGCAAGAAGTCTGGGCCGCTTTTGCAGAAATGGCAGAGCGCAGATGCCGACAAAACCCAGCAGCCGCAACCACGGCTCGCCCGAGATGATCAGATCATAGAGCTTCCCGAAGCCGCGATCGCTGAGCGATGGGCGAAAACGATCCAGCATCTCGCCTTTGATGTTGCCATCAAGCGAGTCGCCAAAGAGGAACCGAAGCTCTTGCAGGATCGGCCAGGCGAAGGCCAGCGGGATCGCAATCTTGAGTGTCCGGCGAAACGTTCTGTTCTGCCAGATCTCGCTGAACGGTTCCGTCTGCCATCTGTTGGTCAACTTCAGCGTCAGTAGTGCCAGCGCTAGAAAGGCCAGCGGAGTTGGGCTTTTCTGCAAGGCGGCCAACACCAGAGTTGCGCCGAAATAAGGCCAGTATTTCGGCTTTTCCAACGCTGCCAACAGGGCTGCAATTCCAAGGGTCGAAAAGAAAACCGCACCGGTATCAAGCATCGCGGATGTGGCGTGTTGCCAGAACTGAAGCGACGTGGCCACCAGCAGGACCGAAGGCAGCATGGCCCAGGGGCTGTCCGGGATCATCACCCGCGCCAGTACGGCCGTTGCCATCAGCGCGCCCAGCGCAAAGATCATCGACGGCAGGCGCAAGGCCAGAATATCAGATACGCCAAACTCCATCAGCAGCGCAGACATCCAATACTGCATGGGCGGTTTTTTCAGGCTGGGTTCGTTGTTGGAATAAACCGCCAGCCAGTCCCCATTGCGCGCAAAGCCTGTACTACGGTCATAAGTGTAGAATTCATCGTAGTGATAGATGTTCCCAACACCCAGATCAGTCAGATACCAGGACCAGACCAGGACCATCACCAATGCGGTGACGAAGTAAGGAAGCAGTCTTAGCCAATTTGGGGAGGTACCGGTCATGCTTTCCGTGGTCCTATCGCGTCATAGAAATATGTGGTGTTGATCCCGCCGGGCCTTGTTTGAAACTGCCGCGCGTCGCGCTCCCATTATTGCGTCGCCCGTCCAAGAGCAAGAAGTTTAGAAGGGCGACCGCGCTTGTCAGACTGCAGGCTCGGCCTCGTCGGGCAACATCAGACTCAGCTCACCCTCTTTGAAGCCATCGAAGGACAAGTCCCAGCTGGCACCGGGCCAAAGCAGTTGCAACTGCTTCTTCGCAGGCCGATAGACCGCAGTATAGAGCGTGCCGAAACCTGATCTGAAAGCCGTTGAATAAAGCGGCGGACGCAGGAACGCATCGATAAACCGCTTCTCGCTTTCCGGGTGCTGGTTGAGACGGTTGAGCAAGAACCTTTCGCGTTCCACGGTGGCCGTAAAGCGCGCATGGGTGGACCATTCGACATGGCCCTGATGGTTTGTCGCGACCGGCTGGTCCGAGATTTGCGGGTGCCGGTCCGGGGCAAGGTACACCGTGCTGTGATTGTGTTTCGCATCCAGAACGGTGACGTTATAGCTCATATGACAAGGGATGCGGCACAGGCAGTCAACCGCTTGCGCAGTGGTCTCGCAGGTTTGAAGGACATAGCGCAGGATCAGCGGCACGCCAAAGCCGTCGCCGACCTCGCGCCGCCCGCCAAAGGTGAGCGAGACCGTCAGACCGGCATCGTTGATGCCATCAAGCAGACCCAGAACGCCGTCGCTCATCCCGATGATCCCGCGCCCGTCCCAGCGGGTTTTCAGCAGAGCGGCGTCAAAGGTTTTTGGATGGTAGTCGTAATTGCGCACCAGAAACGGTGTCTTGCCACGCCAAATCGCCTGGCTGCAGCCCGAAAGATATTTCGGCGGGCAGTAAAAGCTGAGAAACCGCGCCTGGCTGTCGCTGCCGCCGACCAATTCGACGATCTCTTCATAAAGCGGCAGAATCTCGGGCATGTGCTTTTGCAAGGCGCGGAGGCATTCGCGATAGGTGGGGCGGGCCGAATATCCCTCTTGCGCCCACCATTTGCGGTAGGCGGGCCAGTATTCGGCAAACAGCCCGGCCAGCTTGGGACCGGGCTGTTCCTCGTCGATTGAGCGAAAAACAAGCGCCATGGGGCTTTCTACATAATTTTGAACGCGGGGTCTTCCATCGGCTGTGCCGCGGGCAGCGGTTCAGCCGTATAAGCCGAAGTGATCCCATGAATCCACTTCTTCGATTTGTCCGTCAGTTTGAAGCCCTTGGTCATCGACCGCCCGCGAGTCACGAGGATACCCAAATCAGCGCCCTCATAGCGGTAATCACCGACATTCGAGATACGCAGGAAGAACGCTTCGTTCTCGCCCACCGCGCGGCGGTGATAGTCGAACCGGTCGAACACGACGCGGCCATCTTCCAGCATCTTGTAGATGCCCGACTGTGGGGCCTGCGTGATCCGGTCGACACTGTCATCGGTGTGTTTGATTACCATTTGCGACCAGCTGTCGATCATGTCCGGATCCGCCCAGCGGGCATTCAGTTCCTCGACATCCAGCTCGAAGGGCTTCTTTGAAAACTCAAGTAGATGGAACAGAAACAGTGGCGCATCAGCGTGCGCAAAGGCCGCGTGGTTGGTCATCGAGCTGGCGCCAGTGATACGGGGGTTCAATTCGCCCAACCACAGTTCGTCGGTTTTCTTATCGATCAGGAAGTCGAGTTCGAAATAGCCGCGATAGCCTGATTTGCGCAGCTCTTCCCCGAATTGGAAGGTCAATTGCCGCGCCTGTTCACGTGCTTTCGGTGGAAAGGCGGTTGAGAAAATCTCATTCCCGCACCAGCCGCCGCGATAGGGGGTAAGTTCCTTGAAGCCCACAAGCTCAGTCATCAGCGGGCCAACGATGGTACCCTCCGAGGTCGCACAGGCCTCGATCGCCGCCCCGCGACAGTCGATCCGCTTCATGATCTTGATCTCGCCTTCGCCGATGATCTCGTCTTTGTGCTTGTTGAAATCGGCCTCGGACTTGATGAAAAACGTCGTATGGCCACTGTCGCCGAAGGCGGATTGTAGCACCAGATCATTCCCCAATCCGGCCTTTTCGCAGATCTTTTTCAGGTGATCATAGCTTTTGACAACGCTCAGCGTGTTGGGCACCGAAGGCACACCCGCCTTATTGCCGATACGGACAGTTTCGATCTTGTTGTCACATTTGGTGCGCAGCTTGGCTTTGGGGAACCACAGCTGACCGCCCAGCTCCTTGACCAGCTTCTCAGTCGTCTCGTCGAACATCAGGAAGACAAACTTGGGCTTGCCACCGCGCCGCTTGACCAGGTCGATGACCTCTTTGTGCTGCAGCAGATAATTGTTGATGTCTTCGATGGACTGAAACTCATCATGCGGCATTTCCGAAGGCACAAACACGTTCGGATGTCGCCCGTCAAAGCAATCCATGTAGCAGATATAGGTGAAGTTCATCACCCATTCATCCAGCCCCAACAGGTTGAAATTGGTTGCCGATACGAAATAGATCGGGTCCTTGTTGGTATGGAAATACCGGCGGATTTCCGAGATGTTTTTCAGCACCTTCTTTGGCATGATTGTTGTCCTCCCTGACCCCTTAGGGGTTCTTTACTGATTTCAAAGCGTCTTCGGTAAAAATGCGCAGGCCCAGATCGGCACGGAATCCGTGGATCTCTGACACGTCCAGTTCCTGCATGAATTTGAGAATTTCAGGGCTGATCACCTGCCCCGGTACCAAAATGGGAAAACCCGGCGGATAGGGAATCACGAAGGTGGCCGAGACCATCTCTTCCCCGGCTTCGAGCCGTTCCAACATCTCCTTGTCGGGCTCGACGTAGTCGCAATTGTCTTCGTCATAGGACAGAAAAAACGCCGTACGGATGTCACCGGCTTCGGTACCTGCTTCACAGCGGAACGCATCGTGGAACCGACTAAAATCAGGCAGAGGTGGGACGTGTTCGCTCAGGTTGCTGACGCGCTTTTCAAAGGCCCGTTTTTCCATCTTCGAGGCATCGTCCATCAGATCGTCTAACTCCTTGGCGATCTCGACCAGAACCTCGATCAGATAAGCGACCGAGCTGCGTGTGGTGCCGATATTGGTCATGAACAACACGGTATTGCGTGAGGTCTTGTTGATCTGGATGCCGTATTTATCCATCAGGATCTTGGTCTTGAACGTATCGCCGTCCCAGCCCGTGGCGCCCACATGCAGCGTGATGCGGGTGGCATCCAGAACAAACTCGTCCTTGGCCCAGCAATCCCAAACATCGGCCCAGCCCTGATCGGGATCGAAATAGCTGGTCATCCCGCTTTCGCGGTATTGTTCGGGGATCATGTCGCCCGCCGTGACCAGCTTGAAATACTTCCTGAGCAGCGGATGCGTTGTCACCGCCCGGCGGATTGCCATCGCGCTTTCGACCTGCCGCTGGACGAACTCGTACCCTTCGATCTCGACCTGTCTGCGGCCTACATCCAATGAGGCGATGATCTGGTAATTGGGAGAGGTCGAGGTGTGGGTCATATAGGCCTCGTGAAACGCCTCTTCGACCGCACCTTTGAACTGCTGGTCATTGACGTGGATCATCGAACCCTGCCGCAGCGCAGTCAGCGTTTTATGCGTTGATTGTGTGGCATAGACCCTAACGCGTGCATCGGGCGGAGCGATTAGGCGGGTGTTCAGAAGGGTTTCATCATCCGCGCCCTTCAGTTCCTCCTGCTGGTTGGCATAGGCCTCGGCATGTTCTGGGGTGCGGAATTGTTCGCGCAGGATATTGGCCGATCGCATCGCGGTACGTACGCGCGAATTCGGGGCAAAGCGCGCGTAACCGAACCACGCCTCATCCCACAGGAATACAAGGTCCTTTTTGATCGCCAGACATTCCTGCATCACCCGCTGCACGTTGTAGACGATGCCGTCGAATGTGCAGTTGGTCAGCAGCACCATACGAACCTGATCCAGCTTGCCTTCGGCCTTCAGGGTCAAAAGCTTGTGCTTGATCTCTCGGATCGGCACCGCGCCATACATCGAGTAATCGTGCAGCGGATAGCTGTCCATATAGACCACGCTCGCTCCCGCCAGCACCATGCCGTAGTGGTGCGATTTGTGGCAGTCGCGGTCGATCAGCACGATGTCTCCGGGCCGGACCAGAGCTTGCACCACGATCTTGTTGCAGGTCGAGGTGCCATTCGTGGCAAAAAACGTCTGTTTAGAGCCGAATGCGCGTGCGGCAGCTTCCTGCGCCTCTTTGATCGGGCCCTTCGGCTCCAGCAGCGAATCCAGCCCGCCAGACGTGGCCGAAGTTTCCGCCATGAAGATATTTGATCCGTAGAACGCCCCCATGTCCTGAATCCAGTGGCTGCGACTAATCGATTTACCCCGGCTGATCGGCATCGCGTGGAACACGCCCGTGGGCTGTTTTGAGTATTCCTTGAGCGCCGTGAAGAACGGTGTCTTATAGCGCCGCTGCACCCCGCGCAGGATGTTCAGGTGTAATTCCAGAAAGTCTTCCTGATTGTAGAAGACCCGCCGGCACAGGCCCAGATCGAGACCGGCAATATCTTCCGCCGAACGGTCGGTGATTAGATAAGCGTCCAGCTCGGGGCGCAGCATGCCGATCCTGCGGCAGGTTTCAGGGCCGTATTCCGAAGGGGACAGCGCATCAAGATCGGCGCCCTCGCCATAGAGGCTGATATAGCGGCCCAAAACATTGGTTTCGTTCTTGGACTTCAGGCTAAGGCCCGGGCGAACAATGACCGCCTGTACATTCTGGTTGAACAGAACCCCGATCAGCGCATCCTCGACACTGGGAACGACAACGGTTTCATAAATAAACGGATCTTCGCTGCGGCGCATCCGTTGCAGGCTGGTTTGCAGGAACCGTTCCTGATGTTCGTTGACCTTGTCAACGATCATCACCTCGAAATATGGGCGGCCCAGCGCGCGGGCTTCATGGCTTTGGGTGGACTCGTCCTCAAACTCATCAACCTCGGTCTCATCCGCGATCAACGGGATCGAGCGGCGACGATAGGCCCCTGAGGTCAGCGCCCGCGACACCCGGCGCACGGCGGTAGAGAAATCGCCAAAGTTACCATGGTCCAGCAAACGACGCAGATAGTCGAACGCCGATCCGCCCGGAAAAGCGAAATACATCTCGATCGGGGCCAGCGCCTGCAGCAACTGCCGTGCCCGGTCCCGATCTTTTTCGTTACCGCCCTGATCCAGGGACTCGGCCGTTTCCCGCAGCGCGCTCCATCGGTCTGCCCTCAGTTGCGAGGCGCTGTAGTAGTCCGAGATGGTGTGGAGCTTTTCGCTATCGGAAATGCCGTGCATGAAATTTTTCCTTTCTGCCGATACCGAAAAGCTGGGCCGGTATCAGTCTGTGCCAGAGCGTCCTTTGTAGAGATACAGATTGTCGGGCTTGGTCGCGGCGTCTTCAGTATATCCCAGCGCCGTTCTGGGGTCGGATGCAGCGACGCCCGCAACGTCGCCTTTCTGCGGAATGCGCAGCGGGCCGAGCGTGTGCAGATAGGCATCCGCCCCGCTGGAACGGTCATAGACCGGGAACTCCGCCTCGCGGTCGCGGAAGCTTTTGAGAACCTGCCCCAGACCTTTCAGTCCGACCTCGCGTTGGCGGCGGATCTGATCAAGATCGATCTCGATAGGGAAGATATCCTCCTGTCCCGCAGACTGGTGCAGCACGGTGGCCGAGGGATCAACGACCAGTGAGCGGCCCACGCCCCCGGCGGCCAGCCCGTTCACGTCGAACACGTAGCATTGGAACTGCGCGGCGGTCGCCTTGGCGATCGACAGCTCGGCCTCGCGGTCGGTTGTGCCGGTCAGAACCGGGTGCAGCAGAACCTCGACCCCTTGGCTGGTCAGGTGGCGGGTGGTTTCGGGGAACCAGATGTCGTAGCAGATCGACAGGCCAAACCGGCCCACATCCGGCACATCAAAGATGCAGAATTCGGTACCCGAGGCGATGTTCTCTTCATAAGGTTTGAACGGGAACATCTTGGAGTATTTTGAGACGATCTCACCTTCGGGGTTGATCACCACCGAGGTGTTGAAAATCCGTCCATCTTCGTGTTTTTCGAACATCGAACCGGGGATCAGCCAAATCCCATAACGCCGAGCGGCATCCTGAAAGCGCGACAGGTCGTCATTGGGAAAGGGCTGGGCAAACCGGTCGAGCGGACCATGAGGCGCCAGTTCGCTGAACAGGGCCATCTGGGTCCAGGGGAACCGTGCCATCATAATGTCGATCCGGTGCAGCATCGCGTCGACATTCGACTGCAACGCACCGACATGCATCTGGATTCCGGTTATCGCAAAAGGGGTCATTTTTCGTTTCTTCTCATTTTCTTGCCGATTGCGACCGCCGATTTGATCCGGCGTTCTTCATCGGAACATAAAACCGTGTGGTCACGCAAGCCTGCTGTCCTCAGGCTATGGTTTTCCGAGGCGACTGCCCTCATACTGCGGCTTCCTCGGCGGTATCTTCTGCCTGCGGTTCCACAAAATCGATGTCGTTGCGAACCCAGAAGAACCGGAATCCGCAACTGCGCAGCCATTTCTCGAGCCGATCAAGGCTGGACCACTCCCGCCGCAGCCCGCGCGTGGATTCGACCAGCGCCCATTGGCCATCGACCAGAAAGTATACAGTCCAGGTATTGGGATGCGCCGAGTGGTTGGCAAAGCCGCCGCTGATCACCTCACGCGCCGTGCGAACGGCGACCGGATAGTCGCCGATGCGACCCTCAGCCGCGAGAATGGCCAGATCGTTTTGACGGATCGTGAATGTGGGAAGGGGGGCGTCGTTCATGCAGCCTCGATCTGCGCCGCGTCCAGCAGCGCTTTGCGCCGTTCACTGATATCCGCTGGCTTCAGGTTTTCGACGCGGGTCGCCAACGTCCAGACATGACCGAACGGATCGGCAATCGTGGCGCAGCGTTCACCCCAATAGGTGTCCGCCGCCTCAGCGATCAGGCTGGCACCGCTTTCCAACGCGGCTGCAAGGGCAGTGTCCACATCTTCGACATACATATGATGCCCAATCGGAGTGACTGTGCCCGGAATGGCGGGGCCGTGCGCACCCCATCCGGCGGTGACAAACAGCATCGAGTTGCCGATCTTGATGGAGGCAAAGCCGGGGGCCTCATCCGCATCATAGGCCTGTATCTTCGCATCAAAGGCGCTTTCGTAGAAAGTTAGCGCGGCATCGACGTCGACGACGGCAAGCGATGCGGTGCAGGTGCGATAGCCACGTGGCAGAGTGGCAGGTTTCTTTTTCATTCCGGTACTCTCTGAATTGGGCGGCGGACACCCTGGATTATCTGCAGGAATTTCCCGCACTATGCATCATACTGTGGATCAAACCAGGAGATACTGCAACACTATGATGCATAGTGCTGAAATTTCTGCCGTGATGCTTAGAATGTAGGCGGAGTACAGGCGCTGATGACCCGGCAAACTTCGGGGCCGACCTGCCTGAACCGGTGCGGGGTGCGACTGTCGAAATAATAAGCATCGCCTGGTCCCAGTACCTTGCGCTTATCGCCCACGGTCACCTCCACCCGACCCGAGATGACAATACCGCCCTCTTCCGCCTCATGCCCGTACATCACGCGACCGGTGTCAGCCCCTAACTCGTAAGTTTCCTGCAAGATCATCATCGCGCGACCACGCAGGTTTGATCCTACCTGCCGCAGAGACAGCCCACCCTTTCCGATCTCAGTAAGTTCTTCTGAGGCGTAAAACACGGTCTGCTCAGGTTCGATTTCGAAGGAAAAGAAATCGGACATGCCAATCGGTATGCCTTGCAGAATACGCCGTAACGCACCAACCGATGGATTCATCTTGCCCGACTCGATCAGTGAGATGGTTGAGTTCGGCACATCCGACTTCTTGGCCAGCGCCCGCTGAGATAAACCTGCACGCTCTCGCAAGGTTCGCAGGCGCAATCCGAGGGTCAAATCCTCTTGGCTGGTGTTCTTCATGTTCAGTATCCGCAACACTTGATCCTGCCGGGACGGTAAATCAATGGCTTATGAATCACAAGAAACAGGCTTTCGCTTGCAGGCGCAGATACTACAGTCGCGCAGTCAAACATACGGGCACCGCGCCCGGAAACGGGAAAGGACGCAAGATGCTGAACGCTCAGATTGCTGAACGCCGGAATACCTCGATCGCGCAGGGCGTGGGGATGCAAACGCAAGTCTATGTGGACCGTGCCGTGAATTCCGAGGTCTGGGATGTCGAAGGCAAACGCTATATCGATTTCGCCGCAGGCATCGCCGTTGTGAACACCGGGCATTGCCACCCCAAGGTGATGGAGGCTGTTCAGAAACAGGCCGCAAACTTCACCCATACCTGCCATCAGGTTCTGCCTTATGAGAATTACATCCGTCTGGCCGAGCGCCTGAACGAGAAAGTGCCCGGCGACTTCACTAAGAAAACCGTCTTTGTCACTACAGGTGCCGAGGCGGTCGAGAATGCCGTCAAGATCGCGCGTGCTGCCACTGGCCGCCCGGCTGTAGTGGCCTTTGGCGGCGCTTTTCACGGCCGTACGTTCATGGGCATGTCACTGACCGGCAAGGTTCAGCCATATAAAGCGGGCTTCGGCGCGATGATGCCCGATACCTATCACGTCCCGTTCCCGATCGATCTGCATGGCACCTCGACCGAAGATTCGCTGGGTGCTTTGACTAAACTGTTCAAGGCCGATCTTGATCCGGGCCGGGTGGCCGCGATCATCATCGAACCGGTTCAGGGCGAAGGTGGCTTCTACCCCGCTCCGGCTGAGTTGATGCGTGGTCTGCGCGCGCTTTGCGACGAACATGGCATCGTTCTGATTGCCGATGAGGTACAGACCGGCTTTGCCCGCACTGGCAACCTGTTCGCGATGGACGCTTATGACGTCTCTGCTGATATCACCACTATGGCCAAAGGTCTGGCCGGTGGTCTGCCGCTGGCCGCCGTCACCGGTCGTGCCGAGCTGATGGACGCCGCGCACCCGGGTGGTTTGGGCGGAACCTATGGCGGCAACCCGCTGGGGATCGCCGCCGCCCATGCTGTGATGGATGTGATCGAGGAAGAAGACCTGTGCACGCGCGCCAATGAGCTGGGCTCGCGCTTGAAACAGCGTCTGGAATCGATCCGTTCCCGCACGCCCGAGATCGTAGATATTCGTGGTCCGGGCCTTATGGTTGCGGCCGAGTTCAACACGACCGACGGCAGCGCCCCGAATCCCGATATGGCAAACGCCATACGGGTCGAGGCATTGAAGCGTGGATTGATCCTGCTGACATGTGGCGTATATGGGAACGTAATTCGTTTCCTCGCGCCGTTGACGGTGCAGGACGAAATCTTCGCCGAGGCCATGGATATCCTCGAAGCCTCGATCGACGCTGCCAAAGGAGCCTGAACATGCTGGATACCAAAGTGACCAAGCTGGAGCTGAAAGATCCCAGCCTTCTGGAACCCCGCGCCTATATCAACGGTGAATGGGTCGAAGGTGAGGCAACGTTCCCTGTCTACAACCCTGCAACTGGTGATCTGATCGCCAATGTGACAGATGTCAGCATCGAAGGCACAACACAGACCATCGATGCAGCTTACGCTGCGAAAAAGGAATGGGCTGCTCAGACTGGCAAGGAACGCGCCGCCATTCTGCGCAAATGGTTCGACCTGATGGTCGAAAACGCAGACGATCTGGCGACCATCCTGACCGCCGAGATGGGAAAACCCTGGCCCGAGGCGCGCGGTGAAATCCTATATGGCGCGTCCTTTATCGAGTGGTTCTCGGAAGAGGCCAAGCGTGTATACGGCGACGTCATCCCCGGCCACCAGCGCGACAAGCGCATCGTGGTGCTGAAGCAGCCCGTGGGCGTAGTGGGATCAATCACGCCTTGGAATTTCCCGAACGCAATGATCGCGCGCAAAGTTGGCCCAGCGCTGGCCGTGGGCTGTACCTTTGTGGCGCGCCCAGCGACGCTGACGCCGCTGTCGGCGACGGCGATGGCGGTTTTGGGTGAACGTGCGGGTATACCAGCGGGCGTGTTCAACGTGATCCCGGGCACCGACAGCTCGGGCGTCGGTAATGAGCTTTGCACTAATGACAAGGTCGCCAAGATCACCTTCACCGGCTCGACCCGTGTAGGACAGATCCTGATGCGTCAGGCGGCGGGCACCATCAAGAAGATGTCGCTGGAACTGGGCGGTAACGCACCATTCATCGTCTTTGACGATGCCGACGTGGATGCCGCCGTGGATGGCGCGATGATCGCGAAGTTCCGCAACAATGGCCAGACCTGCGTCTGTGCCAACCGCATCTATGTGCAGGCGGGCGTCTATGACGAGTTTGCTGCCAAGCTGGCCGAGAAGACAAAATCTTTGAATGTCGGCGACGGCTTTGGCGACGGCATCACCACAGGTCCCCTGATCAATCAGGCGGCAGTCGACAAAGTTGAAGAACATATATCGGACGCGGTTTCCAAAGGGGCGACTGTAACGCTGGGCGGCAAACGCTCGGATCTGGGTGGGACATTCTTTGAACCCACCGTTCTGACTGGCGTAACCCGCGACATGGTTGTGGCAAAGGACGAAACCTTCGGCCCCGTCGCTCCGCTGTTCAAATTCGAGGAAGAAGACGACGTCGTCAGCATGGCCAATGACAGCGAGTTCGGCCTGGCCTCGTATTTCTACAGCCGCGATCTGGCGCGCGTCTGGCGTGTGGCCGAGGCGCTGGAATCGGGCATGGTGGGCATCAACACTGGCCTGATCTCGACCGAAGTCGCCCCGTTCGGCGGTGTCAAACAATCCGGTCTAGGCCGTGAGGGCTCGAAATACGGGATCGAGGATTTCCTTGAGATGAAATATCTCTGCATGGGTGAAATTCAGTAAGCGCCTCGTGCCTTGAAAATTCAACGCACTCGCAGTCCGCTGCGGGTGCGTTTTTCGTTTCAGACCGATGCGTGCCCGCGCAGACGGAACACCAACGGCATCATCACCAAGACCAGAGCCGCCGAGAAAAAGAACGGTGCGCCGGGCAGATAAGTGCCTTCGCCATCGACCGACGCCTGAAAGATGCCGGTCATCACCAAAGGCGACAGAACCGCAGCGACAGAAGACAGTGACGCGATGACTCCCTGCACCACGCCCTGCCGGTCTTCGTCCGCCTGGTTCGAGGCCATAGCCGTGATCAAGGCAGGCACGAGGTCGGACAGCGCGGCAAGCAGAATAAAGATGACAAGGGCCGTAACCGTTACGGTAAACCCAAAGCCGATCATTCCGACCAATGCCGATACCATCCCCAGCAGCAGGGTTCGGTAATCGCCGATCCAGCGAATGAAGACCGGCATCAGTCCGGCTTGGACGAAGGCCAACAGCACGCCGTATGCGGCCAGCGACAGGCCGATATACAGCGTGGACCAGCCAAACACCTCTCGTATCCAGAAGGCCCAGAGGGTGGGGTAGACCATGTTGGCAAATTCAAAGATGAAAATGCACAGCAGCGGCACTGCCAGCCCCGGAAAGCGGAAGGCGTCAAAGATCGATTTGAACGGGTTCAGGTCGCGCTTGCCAAAGGGGCGGCGCTTTTCTGGTTTCAGGCTCTCGGGCAGGACGAAGACTCCGAACAGGGCGTTGGCGGCGGACAAAACCGCGGCAATCCAGAACGGCGCAGTAATGCTGATCCCGGCAGCGATGCCGCCGATGGCTGGGCCAAGCACAAACCCAATCCCGAAGGCCGCCCCGATCAGACCGAAATTCGCCGCCTTCTCGGTCGGTGAGGATATGTCAGCGATGTAAGCCGTTGCGGTAATATAGGTCGCCCCCGCAAGCCCCGCGAGCGTTCGCCCCAGAAGAAGCAGCCAGAATGTTTCGGCCAGCGCCATGATCACATAATCCAGCGCCAACATGGTCAGCGCTGCGATCAGGATCGGCCTGCGGCCAACCGCATCCGAAATGCTACCCACGATAGGTCCGCACAGGAACAGCGCCCCGGCATAGGCTGCCATCAGCAGCCCGCCCCAAAAGGCCCCTTGTCCGGTATTGCCCGCACCGACGCGATCCATCAGGTCGGGCATGATCGGGAACACGATGCCAATACCGATGGCATCGATCATCAGTGTGATCAGAATGAAGGTTATTGCGCGGCTTTTGAACATACCGCCCTATCGGACGAGTACGCTGTTAAAGCAAGAGAAAAGGGCTGTGTGGTACAATTGTCCAGCAGCCCTTTTCCAGTTCATGTTTATTGGCCCAATGCCACGCCTTCGCGACGAGGATCAGCAGCGCCGATCAACTGCCCGTCCTTGATCAGGATGGCATGCAACCCGCTGTTGAGATCGACTTCTTTCACCTCATGACCTTTGGCGGTCAGAGCATCTGCGAACTCGGCAGCGGATGTTCCCTGCTCCAGATCCATTGAAGACCCGTTGCGGTGCACGAAATGCCCCGTTTCGATGGCATCCTGCGGGTCCATCTCCCAGTCCACGATCGCGATGATCGTTTTGGCCACATAGTTGATGATGCGGCTGCCGCCGGGGGAACCGATCAGCAGATAGGGCGCGCCATCCTTCATCACGATGGTTGGTGACATCGAACTGCGGGGGCGTTTGCCGCCTTCGACACGGTTGGCGACCAGGCGATCTCCGTCCATCGGCGCGCGGTCAAAGTCGGTGAGTTCGTTGTTCAGCAGGAAGCCCCGCACGAAAACCCGACTGCCAAAGGCGGTCTCGATGGTGGTCGTCATTGACAGCGCGTTGCCGTATTGGTCACGGATCACGATATGGCTGGTGCCGGGGCGGCCCGGGTTTTGCGAGGGCGCAAACAAGGCGGTGTGATCACGCGGCGGCTCACCTGCCTGACGCTTTTCACTGGCCGCAGCCGGGTCGATCATCTCAGAGCGCAGCTTTAGATAGTCCGTGTCCAGCAGACCCTTGACCGGTACATCGATAAAATCGCCGTCGGCCATGTAAAGCGCGCGGTCGGCATAGGCCAGCTTGGCGGCCTCGGCATAGAGATGCGCCATCTCGGCGTTCCAACCGGTGCCTTCGAGGTCGAAGTTGCTGAGGATCCCCAGAATCTGGCCCACGGTCAGGCCGCCGGAGGTTGGCGGACCCATTCCGCAGACATCGTAGCCGCGATAATCGGCGCAGACGGCGGGGCGGATTTTGACGCGGTAGTCGGCCAGATCTTCAAGCGTGATGTTGTTTTCCACCTTGGATGTGGCATCCACTGCCGCCACGATATCTTCGGCGATGGGGCCGCTATAGAAGGCGCCTGCACCCTGATCGGCCAGAATGCGCAGGGTTTCGGCAAACTCGGGGTTCCGTAGTAAGGTTCCAGCCTGCAGCGGCGTGTCATCTTCGTTGAAGAAATACGCTTTGCCCGCCGGGAACACACCGACTGAGCGCTCACGTTCAATCGTGCTTTGGATCGAATTTGCCATACGGGGCGAAACCTCAAACCCCTGCTCGGCCTGATCGATGGTGGATTGGAACAGCGAGGCCCAGTCTTTCTTGCCATAGAGGTTATGGGTCACTTCCATCAGGCGCAGAATGCCCGGAACGCCAACAGATTGACCCCCGACCACAGCTTCGGGCCAAGGCATCTTTTCCCCATCCGGCAACAGAAAACGTTCGGGCGTGGCCTTGGCCGGAGCCTTTTCACGCGCATCGAATGTTGTCAGTGTCTTGGACGAGGCATCCCAATACAGCATGAACGCACCACCACCGATCCCCGAGGATTGAGGCTCGACCAGATTGAGCATCAACTGAACAGCGATCATGGCATCTGCGGCTGTGCCACCTGCGGCCAGCACGTCATACCCGGCCTTTGCTGCGATGGGGTTGGCGGCGGAAACCATGAACTCGGTGCCTTCCACCGAATTCTTATCTTCCCAACCATAGCCATATTCCGGCGCAGGGTCCTGCGCATTGGCCGCGCAAGCGACAACACCCAACGCCAGTACGGCGCCGGTTTTCATGAATGTCTTCATCATAGAAATCTCCCGGTAAGGATCTGCGAGATTGGCTACTAAGTAACGAACTTCAAATGGCAGATTCTCAGCTTAAATCCGATCGATTTACCGCACAACATATACTGACGTATGCGAATGCCTCACGACCCGCGCCGCATTCGGACCGAGCAAATAGTCCTTCAAGTCAGGCTTATGCGCGCCGATCACGATCAAGTCCGAGCCCGCGCCTTCCGCGGTTTTGAGGATCTCCTGATAGGCGCTGCCAGTTGCCACCACATGACGGACCTTGGCGTTGCGCTCTTCCCCCAGCGTGGCGGCGCAGAGGGCGACCAGCTTTTCATGAGCCTCTTCAATCACCTTTTCGTGGTGGTGGGGCTCAAAAAAACTGCTGACGAAGCCTTCTCCATAATCGGGTGTCACGGTCACGACATCCAGCCGCGCGCCATCCATTTCGGCCAGCGCTGCGGCGCGTTCAAGGACAGCAACATCAAGATCGCCATTGCTGATATCCACGGCGCACAGAATAGCTTTGGTCATGCGGGTTCTCCCTGTTTTGCGGCGCGGCCGCGCTGGAGGAAGGCGACAAGACCCAACAGGATCAGCGCCGGGATAAAGATCAGCTCTTTCGCGGGCTGGCTTTGCGGGGCCTGAATGCTGGTGATGCGAACGGCATCGTCAGCATAATAGTCGAACATATCCAGCTCATCCGCGACTGGCGTACCGAACATCGGCTCGTCAAGCTTGACCAGACCATCCTCTTCCAGCGTCATCAGGCCCAAAGCGTCAACGCGTGCTGTACCGTCGGCTCCTTCCGGAATGTCCAGAACAACGGTGGTTTCGGTCATATTGCCAGTGTCAAAGTCCGGACCTGCGACCTCAATCCGCATGGTGCTGCCGGGTGCGGCCTCACCCACGGCCTGTGTCAGCTGTGCCGGTTCGATCTGCGCAAAGGGCGGTGCGATGCGGTTCATGAAGAAATCCGGACGGAACAGCGCAAAGGCGATCAGAATCAGCGCGACGCTTTCATAGATGCGGTTCTTGGTCAGGAACCAGCCCATGGTGCCGGCAGTGAAGATCAGGATCGCGATGGTCGCAGAGACGGCCACCAAGATTCCCTGTACCCAGCCCACATCGATCAGCAACAGGTCAGTGTTGAAGATGAACACGAAAGGCAGTGCCACGGTGCGCAAGCTGTAGAAGAAGGCGGTAAAGCCCGTCTTGATCGCGTCCCCGCCCGAAACGGCGGCGGCGGCAAAGCTCGCCAGACCAACCGGCGGTGTCACATCAGCCATGATACCGAAGTAGAACACGAACAGGTGCACCGCGATCAGCGGCACGATCAGCCCATCCTGCGCGCCCAATTCCACGACCACACCCGCCATCAGCGAGCTGACCACGATATAGTTCGCCGTGGTCGGCAATCCCATCCCGAGGATCAGGCTGAGCAGACCCACCAACGCCAGCATGGCGATCAGGTTACCGCCTGACAGGAACTCGACCAGATCGGCCATCACTTGGCCCACGCCGGTCAGCGTCACGGTGCCCACGATCACACCCGCAGTGGCGGTGGCCAGCGCGATACCAATCATGTTGCGCGCGCCGTCGATCAGCCCGTTCCACAGGTCGACGACACCGGCCTTGAAGGCATTCGCTGTGTCACTTTCACCCCGGAAGATCGACTTGAGCGGTTTCTGCGTCAGCAGGATCACGAACAACAGCGAAGTCGCCCAGAAGGCTGATAGGCCCGGTGATTTCTGTTCGATCATCAGGAAATAGACCAACACGATGATCGGTAGCAGGTAATGCAGACCGGCCTTGTAGATTTCGGCAATTACCGGCAGTTCAACCTCTTTGGCATTGGGATCGTCAGGCACCAAGTCCTCTACTCCGGAAGCCAGCCAAAGCAGGATCAGATAGGCCAAAACGATCAGCGCCGACAGGACCAGACCCGACGCATCGGGCATGAGCGCGACAATCGCTTTGATCGGGTACTGGATGCCATAGCACAGCCCGGCAAAGCCCACGAAGAACAGCGCCATTCCACCGATTGTGCGCCCCATCGAAACGACGCGGTCGCCCAGCGTCGGCATGTTCCGCTTAACCGCTTCAAGGTGTACGATGTAGACGAGCGCGATGTAAGAAATCGCGGCGGGCAGGAAGGCGTGGGTGATCACCTCAACGTATGAGATGCCTACATATTCCACCATCAGGAAGGCAGCAGCGCCCATCACCGGTGGCATGATCTGGCCGTTAACGGATGAGGCGACCTCAACCGAGCCCGCTTGTTCGCTGGAAAAGCCCACACGCTTCATCAGTGGGATAGTGAAGGTGCCGGTCGTGACAACGTTCGCAATGGACGAGCCCGAGATCAGGCCGGTCGCCGCAGAACCAACTACAGCCGCTTTGGCCGGGCCACCGCGCAGGTGCCCCAGCGCGCCAAAGGCCATCTTGATGAAGTAATTGCCCGCGCCCGCCTTATCCAAAAGCGCGCCGAACAGCACGAACAGGAAGACGAACTTGGTCGACACGCCCAGCGCGATGCCAAAGACACCTTCGGACGTGATCCACATATGGCTCATCGCCTTTTGCAGGCTGGCACCTTTCCAGCGGATCACCTCGGGCACCCACTCGGAGGAACCAAAGAAGACGTAGGCCAGAAAGATCGTGGCGATGATCGCCATTGCCGGGCCAAGCGCGCGACGCGCGGCCTCGAACAACAGCAGCAGGCCAACAAGGGCAAACCACTTGTCCGTATCGTCTGCCAGCCCCCCGGCATCGACGATCTTTTGATAGAAGAAATAACCATAAAGCGCCAGAAATGCGCCCACGATCCCCATGATCCAATCCTGAATCGGGATGTAGTTCCGCGGGCTGGATTTCAGTGCCGGATAGGCCGAAAAGGCCAGGAACATCGCAAAGGCCAGATGAATCTGGCGTGAGTTGTTCACTACACTGCCCGGCAGCAGATAATTCGATAGGGGAGAGGCCAGAACGACCTGGAACACCGACCACAAAACCGCAACGATCGCCAGAAACAGCCCGACATTTCCCGCCGGATCACGCGCGCCTGCATCTGATGAGGCAACCAGTTCCTGAAGCTCTTCTTCGGAAAGAGGGCGATTGCCCTGTGTGTCGGAACTCATGTTGGTATCTCCCTGTCCTTCGGCCTTGGTTTTTACGGCCGTCTTGTCTCCGGTTTAGCCCGGATATGAATCGGGGCGCCCCGAAAGGCGCCCCGTGTCAGGTCTGGTTACTGAATCCAGCCTTTTTCTTTGTAGTACTTCTCAGCACCCGGATGCAGCGGTGCCGACAGGCCGTCCGCAATCATCTCTTCTGGTTTCAGGTTGGCAAATGCCGGGTGCAGCTTTTTGAAGTCATCGAAGTTCTCGAAGACCGAGCTGACAACCGCATAAACCGCGTCTTCCGACACGTCAGCCGAAGTCACGAAGGTTGCACCAACACCAAATGTCGAGGTGTCACCATCCGAACCACGATACATGCCACCTGGGATGGTTGCGGTACGGTAGAAGGAGTTGTCACCAACCAGCTTGTCAACCGCGTCGCCGCTGACGTTCACCAGAACCGAGTCACAGGCGGTGGTTGCTTCCTGGATCGAACCCGATGGGTGACCAACGGTGTAAACCATCGCATCGATCTGGTTGTCGCACAGGGCAGCGGACTGTTCAGCCGCCTTCAGCTCGGTCGCCAGTTCGAAATCGTCGGTGGTCCAACCCATTTCGCCCAGCAGCACTTCCATGGTGCCACGCTGACCGGAACCGGGATTGCCGATATTGACGCGCTTGCCCTTCAGGTCTTCGAAATTCGAGATACCCGCGTCGGCACGCGCCACAACCGTGAACGGCTCTGGGTGTACCGAGAACACGGCACGCAGGTTCTCAAACGGGCCGGCTTCTTCGAATTTCGAGCTGCCGTTGAATGCGTGGTACTGCCAGTCCGACTGTGCCACCCCAAACTCAAGCTCGCCTTCGCGAATGGTGTTGATGTTGTAAACCGACCCCCCAGTCGACTCCACCGAACACCGGACCCCGTGCTCTTTCCGGCCCTTGTTGACCAGACGGCAGATCGCGCCACCCGTCGGGTAATAGACACCCGTAACGCCGCCAGTTCCGATCGTGATAAATTCTTCAGCATATGCCGCTGGTGCCATCAGGGCCGCCGCGGCAAATGCGGTGATTGAGGTTTTCTTGAACACTTTGACACTCCTGTTGTCAGTCTTTTTTGATCTGTGGGGTGCCTGAAACCTTTCAGAACACAACAGAAAAAATCGCACTGGAATCAGGCCCCCCGATGATAAAGAGGAAAGCGAAACCAAACAGCAGGTGTCTATACGGTAGATTACGTATAGGCTTGGATTCAGATATAGGGGAAAGAGGGTAACTGATCACATTCTGTGACTGTGATACCGACCCGTGCAGAAGGTCGTTTGGACAAGAATTGAACTACGCAGGGCAACAAGAAATACGCCAGGACCACACTGAGCCAGCCCGCAGGCGAAGATCGCTGCGCGCCACGCTTGCGCTGTGTTTGGGTGGGCTGCAGTTCATCGCCATCCTTTCGGTGATCCTGTCGACCTTTGTCAGCTCGGAGAACGCGCTGTTGCGGCAATCCCGAACATCGCTAAACGAAGTCAGTGTCAATGTCATCGGCCAAGTCAAAAGTTTTCTGAACCCCGCCCGGCAGGCCTTGGATGCAACTCGGCGACTTGCTGAAAATGACGTACTGGATATCAGCGATCCTGGCGTATTGGAAAGCCATTTTTTTCAGCAGCTACAGGTCGCGCCTCAACTCGCAGGGATGTATCTGGCCGATGCGACGGGCAGGTTTGTCTATGTCATGCGCGCGGAAGAGCCCGGACGCTATCGCACCAAGTTCGTTCCGCCATTCCTGCCCGGCACCGCGGAACATCCCGCCGATTTCCAATGGCGCAACGATCAGTTCACATTGCTGGAAACGGCCACTACCCAGACTGACACCTATGAGGCGCGCACCCGGCCCTGGTTCAGAATGGTGACCGAAGCCAAAGCACCGATCTGGACAGAGCCATATATCTTCTTCACCACGCGCCAGCCGGGGATCACTTATAGTGTCCCCATATTGGACGATACCGGAGCTATCCGTGCCATTTTGGGTGTCGATATCCAGATCGACGCCCTGTCGGGGTTCCTGCTGGACATCTGGTCGGAACGACGCGGTGCCGCGCTGGTTCTGAACGAAAATGGCGCGGTGCTGGCGCATCCAACGCTAGTGCTGATCCGGCAGGAAGCACATATGGAAGCGCCCGAGCTGACGCGTGTGGACCAAATCGCAGACCCCATCGCGCAAAAGGCGTTCGGAGATGTCGTGCAAACCGGTCTGAGCGACACGGAAGGACCGGTTCATACCGATTTCCAGCTGAACGGTCAGGACTATGTGGCGATGCTGATCGAGGTGTCCGAGCCGGGGCTGCGTTGGTTGATCGGGCTTTATGCGGCCGAGGACAACTTTATTGGCGAGATCAAGAAGAACCGGACGCAAGGCGTCTGGATCGCGCTTGCCATTGCCATTCTGACGGGCGCAATTGGTTTGGCCATGGCCGACCGGATCTATGCCCCTGTGCGCACCTTTGCCAGCCAGAGCCAGCAATTGCGCAGCGGAGAGATCACCACCGAAGAAGGCCTGCACAGCCCCTATCGCGAGCTGGAAGATACCGGCGCGGCTCTGACACAGGAAGTTCGACAACGGCAACGGTTCGAAACCGCCTATGGCCGCACCTTCGATCTGGCCTCGCGCGGGATGGCGCAGATCTCGCCCGAAACGGGGCGTTTTCTGCGGACCAACGAACAGCTGTGCGATATCATGGGATATCAGCCGGATGAATTGGAGAGGATGACGCTGGCCGACATCCTGCCGGAAGACGAACAGCAGATCGCAGTCAAGTTTCGCGAAACCCTGCTGCAGGATTCCGAGTTCATCGCCGAAAACCAGTTTATCCGAAAAGACGGATCCCCCATCTGGTTGCGGGTCAATGCCATTCTGATCCGCGATGAAAGCGGGACCCCTGATCATGCGGTTGCCATTATCGACAACGTCAGCGATCGAAAGCAGGCCGAGGATGAAGTAAGCCGCCTCAGCCGCGATCTGTCCCATGTGGCACGGGTCAACCTGATGGGCGAGATGGCCTCGGGGCTGGCGCATGAGCTGAACCAACCGCTAAGCGCGATTTCCTATAATGTCGACGCCGCGAAGATCACGCTGGATGAAATCGGCGATCCCGATCCTGAGGTTATAGAAATCCTTTCGGATATCGACCGCCAGTCGCGCCGTGCGGGCGACATCATCCGCGCCCTGCGTGATGTGGTGCGTAAGGATCGCGGACGTCAGACTCCGTTTGAACTGAACGGGCTGATCCGGCAAACCGTCAGCCTGATGGACGCCGAGGCGAAGTTACACGAGATCAAGCTGCTTTATGAAGAAACCGACCTTCCTCTTGTCATCGGAAACCGGACGCAGATCGCTCAGGTTCTGGTTAACCTGTTGCGCAACGCGATCGACGCCCTGGCCCTGGATCCGGATGGCAAGGGTAAAATCACCATCACTACAAAGACTAGCGATGAACTGGTCGAGGTGCGGGTTGAGGATAACGGGCCCGGGATTAGCGATGGTGTCACCTTGTTCAACTCGTTTGACACCCAGAAGACCGACGGGATGGGGCTGGGCCTGTCCATTTGTCGGACCATCGTCAAAGCCAATGACGGAGCCATTTGGTACGAGCCTACTGAGACGTCCGGGGCGCGCTTCTGTTTCACCCTGCAGCGCCGCGATCAGCCCAAGGAGGATCACGCATGACCTTTGAGCCGCTGGTCGTTTATATCGTCGATGACGATGAAGATGTGCGCGTCGCCTTATCTCGCTCGCTCAGCAAACGCGGACTAAGGGTCGAGCATTTTGCCGATGCGCAGACATTTCTGAATCAGGTGCATGAGGACGCAAAAGGTTGCCTGATCCTGGACTATGGCATGCCCGGGATGGACGGGCTGGAATTGCAGGAACATCTGAACCGGCGCGAGTCGACCATACCGGTCATTTTCATCTCGGGTCATGGCGGCATTCCGGAATCCGTGCGGGCCACCAAGGCGGGTGCAATTGATTTTCTGGAAAAACCCTTTGACCTGCAGGTGCTGATCGAACGGATACAGGCCGCGTTTGAAATAGGCGACCGTCTGCGCGCCGAGAAATCGCGACGTCAGATGCTTGCGGACAAGCGCAGACTTTTGACCGACCGCGAGGAGCAGGTCTTGCAACATATTCTGACCCACCCCGCGCGCACGTCGAGCAAAGAGATCGCAACCGCCTTGGGTATCAGCCCGCGCACGGTAGAAATACATCGCGGGCGCATCCAGCAGAAGGTCGGCGTGAAAACCACGATAGAGCTGTATGAACTGTTCGGGCAGATGCAATGATCGCAAGCCTGATGATGTATGCCCGCCCTCAGCTTGATGAGGCACATCTGCGATACTGGAACCTCATCCGTGACAATCTGAACCGAGCCGGGATCGAGAGCCCTGAGCATCTGTCGCAGGACGCCGAGGAATTCTCGGTCTGGCAGCACCCGGAACTGGTGCTGAGCCAGACTTGCGGCATGCCGTACCGGACATGGCTACACGATAAGGTCGCGTTGGTTGGCACGCCAGACTATGGTCTCGACGGGTGCCCGCCCGGCTATTACCGCAGTGCTCTGGTCGTGCGCGCCGATGATCCACGCACAAATCTGATGGCGTTTCGGGAAACGGTGTTCGCTTACAACCAGACATTTTCGCAATCTGGCTACGCCGCGCCTTATTGGCATCTTGAGCCGCATGGCTTCTGGTTCAAGCACCGTGTGCAAACCGAAGGTCACCTGAAGTCGGCGCATGCCGTTGCGGAAGGTCACGCAGATATCGCTGCCCTTGATGCGGTTTCTTGGCGATTGATGGCTGAGTATGAAGAGTTTGCCGCATCTCTGCGGGTTTTAGAGTGGACGGACCCGACGCCTAGCCTGCCATTGATCACTGCGGAGGGTAACGATCAGCAAGCGATTTTTACAGCGGTTGAACGGGCAATTGCGCAGTTGGATGATGCGGATCGTACTGCCTTGGGGATCAAAGGTCTCGTGAGGATTCCGGCCGAACGTTATCTGGACGTGCAAAACCCGCCGGGATCGGTTTAGTCGTCTTGTGTGCCGGTGTCGCCGACGACAGCCGATAGCACATAATGGCTTTGGTCGCCCTTGATCAAAATCGGTGGGCCGGGCTGTTTAAGCTACGGAACGACGCTTTCAACGCCGAGACCGCGCGTTAGGTCTGTCGCGCGACTTCCTCCGTGACCGGCTCGGCCTTTCCCTCGATCATGTCCTCTTCGACCGGCTCTTCAAGTGACTCTTCAGCACTTTCTTCAGGTTCCTCTGCCTCTTCAGCCTCTGATTGATCCTCAAGCGCGCCAACGATCAGAGGCAGCATGTGCACACCCGTCACACTAGCAATCTCGGGCGTCTGAGGCGTCTGCCAACTGAGCGTATCGAAGCTGCCGCAGTTCTGGCACACCGGTCCCCATTCAGGCTGAATGTCGTGGCAATTGGTGCAGACCCATTGCGGCCCGCGCGGTGCGTTCAACGCCTTGGCCAGCCAACCCTGAACCACCGCGTCCGAGGCGCCCTCGCCCCGTTCAATCGCAGCCATCAGCGTGTAGGCCCGTGCATCCCCCTGCTTTTCGACAACATCACCCAGCGCGCGTCGCGCTTCGGGGAAGTCTTCGGCTACAATGTTCAGCTCGGCCAAGATCAGGCGTGTTTCCATATTCTCTGAATGAACGCGGGTCAAAGCGGTGAACCGCTTGATCCGCTGTTCAGGTGTTTCGTCTGGCACAATCTCGGCAAAGGCATGGGCCAGATCCGGGTGAGGTTGTACTTCCCACGCCTTTTTCAGAATCTTGGTTGCTGCACGCGGTTTGCCCTTTTCGATATAGGCGCGCGCGGCCATGGCGGCTGCCGGGACAAGATCGGGTGAAAGGCGGTTTGCCTCAATCGCATGTTCCTGCTGTTCGACCGTCGCCGTGTCGTCCAGCAGCACTTTGGCCTCGGACAAAGCCAGGACTGCGTCGCGCCGTTTGAACACGTCGCGCGGCAAATACCCGGCCTTCAGCTTCGAGGTCAACGTGGACCGCGCACCGGCCCAATCCTGCGCCTTGGTCTGCAGGTTCAACAGCACATCCTGCGTTTCTTCATGCCGGGGTTTGAGGGCCAGAGCCTTCTCGGCCAGCTTGCGCGCGGTTTCATCATCGCCTTCGGCCAGCTTTTGCTTCATGATCCCGCGCACACCGACAAATCGCGTGGCGTTGTTGGTGACCAGCTTCTTGTAAGTCTCGGACGCTTTCTTGGTATCACCGGTCATCTCGGCTGCCTGCGCCACCAGCAAATTGGTCAGTTCCGGATTGTTCAGCAGCTTCTCGGCCTTGTTCGCCTTGGTCATTGCCACGCGCCCCTCACCCGAGGCCAGCGCCATCAACCCGTCCGCCAGAGCCTGATATCCCCGCTTTTCCCGACTGCGATCGAAATACCGTGAAAGGGCGGTTTCATCACCGTTTAGGAATTTCAGCGTGGCGATCAGCAGCGTAAGCAGCTTGAAGAACAACCAGACCGCAAACACCAGCACGCCCAGCGCGATCACTGATTGCAGCGGGCCCAGTGTGTATTCGGTGCCTGCGACGGTGATCTGCACGCCGCCGGATGATTCCATCAAGAACCCAGCACCCATGGCCAGCAGGCCGATAATCGCAACAAAAACAAGGATCTTTAACAATGACCACAGCATGGCAGGTCCTTCAGTTCGAGTTCAGGCTTGAAGCAAGCGTATTTGCGGCCTCGACGGCAGAGGCCCGTGTCTGCGCCGCCTGCTCCCAATCCGCCAATGCGGTTTGTGCCGCTTCGGGCAGGGATTTCAATTCGGTCAGCGCCTTTGAGACATCACCATCTGCCAACGCTGCCTGAGCACGCGACAGGACCGCGTCCGGATCGTCGCCCTCTTGCGGGGTCACCGACCGCGCGCCTGTCTGGCGCTGCAAGAAAGCAACCAAGCCTGTGCCTTTATCGGCATCACGGGCATCCGCCAGTGCGGCGCGGGCTGCGGGGGCAAACGAGCTGCGCAGCGCCGAAAGCGTCTCAACTCCGTCCTTCGAAGATGCAGCCAAAGCATCGGGCACATCGACACCACCGGCTTTCAGTTCAGAGACCAAATCTTCATAGGGTTGACCGGCATCCAATTGACCATGCAAACGCGACAGGATGGCAGCGTTGGTCGCCGCGCGCGCCTCGGCCGAAGCCTTAGCCTCTAAAGCCTGCGCGTCTGAGACCATCTTTTCCACTTCGCTACGCTGAGCGGCCAGAGAATCCTGTAGTTTCTTCAATTCTGCCTCGAACGCGGCTGTGGCCTCGGGCGAGACATTTGCTTCAAGCGGCTGCTTCTCAAGCGCGGTCAGGCGTTCCTCAAGCGGGTCGACCTTACCGGTCAGGCCATCAACACTGCTCTTCACGGCAGTCAGATCGCTTTCGACCGGAGCAAGCTTATCCGACAACGCCTTGATCTGATCTGACAAGCCCGAGACATCGGGGCCTTCAGCAAGAGATTTTGTCAGTTGGGCAATCTGATCGGATTGTTCCGCCAGCTTCGACTCGAGCGCGGAAATTGCGTCCGAGCTATCTGCTCCTTGAGACAATAACCCGCTGTTGCCTGCAGCAAATCCGAGGCCTGCAGCAATAACCCCGCCCAACAAAGCCGGAACAAACCCACCGCGTTTTTCGACTGTGCGTTCGATCACCTTTTCTTCGGTCGGCTCGGCCCTGTTCGGGGCTTCGGCTTCGGCTTCGGCTTCGGCTTCGGCTTCGGCTTCGGCTTCGGCTTCGGCTTCGGCTTCGGCTTCGGCTTCGGCTTCGGCTTCGGCTTCGGCTTCGGCTTCGGCTTCGGAAGTCAATTCGTCCGCAGCGTTATCCGCGTCAACGGATTTCTCATCCGAGACTGCATCACTTTCGGTCTCGGCGGCTTCTACCACCTCTTCGACGCTGGGGTCTTCGACCGGTTCCTGATCGGGTTTCTTCTTATCAGCCACCGCGTTAATCCCCTTATCGATTCCCAAAACACATGAACAACAGACTAACCCAAGTTAATCTGCACCCGGCGCGCTCTCAACCCGCATCACGTGTTTCACGAGTTTTTTCACGGCTTTCTGCATTTTATCCGGGGTCGGTTCATCCGCGATCTTCAGCCGCTCGAAACTCAGTGTTTTAAGGGGTTCCGCTGTGGCTTCGCTGATCGCGGCCAGCCACAGAGGCGCAGATCCGGCCCAGACATCGGCAAATTGTCGCGCTGTGCGGGGTGAAAATAGCGGGGCGATGATGGGCTGATCACCTTTGGCGGCGTGGGAAGCGTCATCACTCAGCGGCAAAAGCTGTTGCCGATAAATCGGCTGTTCGCGGGTGGTCAGCCCGGATTCAGTCAAACGCGCGGCCACGTTGCCACGGCTGTGTTCTCCGCGCAGATGTAGCAGCGGGCTGTTTGGCTTGAGTTTCAGCAGATTGGCCACCAGCCCTTCGGCCGTCGCACCCAGCATCTGCGCTTCCCACCCTGCTGCCTGCGCTGCCTGCGTGGTCACCGGACCAACGCAATAGGCGGGCAGGCTGCGTTCCACATTCAATAGGGCGGCGGCATTCACGCCATTTGCCGAGGAAAAGATCAGTCCAGCAGAATCATCGGACTCAACCATGACACCCAGCGGTTCGATCTTTAACAAGGGTGAATGGATAACCGCGACATGCGACCGAATGTGGTCCGGCAGTTGCGCAACGAACCTGTCCGAGGCGGCGCGAGGGCGGGTCATCAACAAATACAACGGTCGGCGCCTTCGGCCTTGGGATTGTTTGCATCCGCGCGGGGTGATACCCCGCTTGGCAATCATGATGCAACGGATCAGGCCTATGGTGCAAACACTTACCGTCCTTGGACTGGAAAGCAGCTGCGACGATACCGCAGCCGCCGTTGTGCGGCAGGGCACAGGCAAAGGGGCCGAGATCCTGTCATCCGTGGTGCATGGCCAGACTGAGTTGCACAGCGCCTATGGTGGCGTTGTGCCTGAGATCGCAGCGCGTGCGCATGCGGAAAAGCTGGATATTTGCATCAAACAGGCTCTAACACAGGCCGAAATTGGCTTAGATGATCTGGACGCTATCGCTGTCACCGCAGGTCCCGGCTTAATTGGCGGCGTAATATCCGGCGTGATGTGCGCAAAGGGCCTAAGTGCAGCAACCGGGTTGCCGCTAATCGGGGTGAACCATTTGGCCGGGCACGCGCTGACACCAAGACTGACCGACGAGATTGCCTTTCCCTACCTGATGCTGCTGGTCTCGGGTGGTCACTGCCAATATCTGATCGCTCATGGACCGGAACAGTTTACCCGCCTTGGGGGGACGATCGACGATGCCCCCGGTGAAGCCTTCGACAAGACCGCCCGTCTGCTGGGCTTACGCCAGCCCGGTGGCCCCTCGGTCGAGGCTGAGGCGCGCGCGGGTGATGCCAAACGTTTCCGCTTTCCCCGGCCCCTTCTGGATCGCCCCGGATGTGACCTGTCTTTTTCGGGACTCAAGACCGCGCTGATGCGGATGCGGGATAAGGTCGTAGCCGAAAAAGGGGGGCTGACCCGACAAGATCGCGCTGATCTGTGTGCCGGATTTCAGCAGGCAATCGTCGATACTCTGGCCGAGAAAACCCGCCGCGCGATTGCCCAGTATCTTGAGGCATCACCGTCGGAACCGGTTATTGCCGTTGCCGGTGGGGTTGCTGCAAATACCGCCATTCGCGCTGCATTAGAGACCGTTTCTGCGGAAATGGGCGCCCGATTTATCGCCCCGCCCATGGCCTTATGCACCGACAACGCCGCCATGATTGCCCATGCAGGTATAGAGCGATTTCGCACCGGTGCGCGGGATGGGTTGGACTTGACGGCACGACCCCGCTGGCCCTTGGATCAAACCAGCCCGGCGATGCTGGGCAGCGGCAAGAAAGGAGCCAAGGCATGAGCGTGACCGTCCTTGGATCAGGTGCCTTTGGAACCGCTTTGGCGATATCATTGGCGGGAAATGGCCCCGTTACGCTTTGGTCGCGGAATCCCGAGCAGGCAAGGCAAATGCAGCAATCGCGCGAAAATGTCGATCGCCTGCCGGGCGTCACGCTGCCTGCCAACATCACGGTGACTACCGAGATTGAACAGGCGGTGCGGTCCGACGTATTGCTGCTTGCCGTGCCAATGCAAAAACTGCGTGATGCCCTGAATCTTCACGCAGCACGACTGAGCGGGAAGGTTCTGGTGGCTTGCTGCAAGGGGATCGAACTGTCCACGGGTCTGGGCCCCGTCGCCGTGATCCGTCAAACCGTGCCAGACGCACAACCGGCCCTGCTAACCGGGCCCAGCTTTGCCGACGACATCGCGCGCGGTCTGCCCACGGCGCTAACGCTGGCTTGTGCTGAAGCCGAATTGGGCGAGGCGCTTCAGCAAGAGCTGACAACCGCCAACCTGCGTCTTTATCGAACCGCCGATACCATCGGGGCCGAGTTGGGTGGCGCGCTGAAGAATGTGATGGCTATTGGTTGCGGCGCGGCCATTGGTGCCGGGCTTGGCGACAGCGCCCGCGCTGCGTTGATCACACGCGGATTTTCTGAGATGCAGCGCTTTGCCGCCCAGCGCGGGGCACGGCCCGATACGCTGATGGGGCTATCGGGGCTGGGTGATCTGGTTCTAACCTGCTCATCCGAATTGTCGCGAAACTATCGTTTTGGCCTTTGTTTGGGTCTAAGCAAGCCATTTGACAGCACCACAACCGTCGAAGGTGTCGCCACTGCGCAGGCCATGTCCGAAATCGCAGCGAGCGAAGGGTTAGACATGCCCATCAGCGCAACGGTGGCGAAACTCAGCAGCGGTGCCTACAGTGTCACCGACGCGATTCAGGCCCTGCTGGGTCGCCCACTCAAGGAGGAATAAAATGCTCATCGCCCTGATCGCCCGGGATAAAGCCGGAGCCCTACAGACCCGGCTGGACAACCGCACCGCCCATCTGGCTTACATTGAAGAAACCGGTGTTGTGGCGCAGGCTGGCCCGTTGCTGGACGGCGATGCAATGATCGGATCGCTGGTCATTCTGAACGTCGAGGATCTGGCCGCCGCGCAAGCTTGGGCTGAGAATGACCCCTACGCGCTGGCCGGCCTGTTCGACTCGGTTGAATTGATCCCGTGGAAAAAGGTCATCGGCTGATGGCGTATTGGCTGTTCAAATCCGAACCCTCGACCTGGAGCTGGGATCAGCAGGTCGGCAAGGGGGACGCGGGCGAGGAATGGGATGGGGTGCGCAACTACCAGGCCCGCAATTTCATGCGTCAGATGCAGATTGGTGACCGGGGTTTTTTCTACCACTCGCAAAAGGACAAGGAGATTGTCGGCATTGTCGAAGTCTGTGCCGAGGCCCATCCCGACAGCACAACCGATGATGAGCGTTGGGAATGCGTGGATATCAAAGCCGTCCGGTCTTTCACAATTCCGGTCAAACTGGATCAGATCAAGGCGGATGAGCGTTTGGGTGAAATGGTTCTGGTCAAGAATTCACGCCTTTCAGTGCAGCCGATCAGCGATACAGAATGGCAGTTGATCTGCGCTTTGGGCGAGACAGAGGCGGATTGAATGAAAAGGGAAGGCCCTGACGACTTCAGAACCTTCCCTACCCCGCGTGCTCCCAAACTCACCACACGCATACGGAAATCTGTTGGTTCTGACCGTCCTGGTCATGACCTGACCTTAGCCGATTTCAGAACCGCGCTTCAAACGCCAAGTATTTAGAGTTTCAATCAAATACAAAACACCCGCCAGTAAGACCGACGGGTGCTGAAATGGTTCTTGGCTGGATCAGCTATAGACCGATTCTTTGCCGAAATGCTTGGTCAGCATGTAATAGACGACAGCGCGGTACTTGTTACGCTCGGACATGCCATAGGTCTCCATGGCCTTGTTGATCCCTTCCATCAGTTCGGGACCATCCGACAGGCCCAGCTTTTTGATGAGGAAGTTGTTCTTGACCGTCTCAAGCTCGCCTTCCTGGCTGGCCGCCACTGTCGACGCATCCGCGTCATAGATCGCCGGACCGCAACCGATGGTGACCTTGGTCAGCAGGTCCATATCGGGGTCCATCCCGCATTTGCCTTTTAGATCTTCAGCGTATTTGGCGATCAATTCGTCGCGTTTGCCCATGTCCCAATCTCCTTAATCCATTGTCACGGAACTTTTTACCGATGCACGAGAGACTAGCCTTGTCGGCGGAATTCCCAAAAGGGAAAAATCACAAGGTTTCCCCCTAGGCTGAACTTCGCGGGACTCGGTGATTTGATTTTTTTAGATTTATTATTTAACATTTTTGTTAATTATGATTCCCGGAGGTCCCCATGCCCGTAACGTTACCGAATGAAACCACCGAATATCGGTCAGCTCGTAATGCACTTCTATCCGCCGAGCGGGACCTGAGAGCAAAGGTTGAAGAGGTCGCGGCCTTGCGCCGTTCTCTTCCAACCGGAGGCAAAACCCCTAACGATTATGCGTTCCGAGATCTGGCAGGCGAGGGTGCGCCTATGTCGTCGCTGTTTGGCGACAAGGATACGCTGATTATCTATTCGCTGATGTACGGACCCGACGCGGAACGCCCCTGCCCTATGTGTTCGGCGTTTCTGGATGGGCTGAACTCTCAGATCCACCATCTCATACAGAACGCCTCGGTTGCCGTAGTGGCGCAGAATACGCCCGAAAAACTCTCGGCGCTCAAGGATGAGATGGGTTGGAATGCGCTGCCGCTCTACTCAGCATTAGGGACGAATTACCAACGTGACTATCTGGCCGAGACCGACGGGGGTGATCAGCTTCCTATTCTAAATGTCTTTCAACAGCTCCCTGATGGCATTCATCACTTCTGGAGTTCCGAGCTGTTCTTTGAACCCAGCGACTGGCATCCCCGGCATGTGGATGCAGCTTGGCCTTTGTGGAATGTGCTGGATTTCACACCACAGGGCCGCGGCGATTTTATCCCACCTCTACGCTGAGGTACTATCGGCAGTAGCCCCAGCCGGGCCCCTGCAGGTGGAAGTGATCGGCATGTAAGCGGTTGTAATCAGGGCCAAGCACCACGCGGAACCAGTCACAGGCTCCGCGCCAGATCTGGCGCAGAAAATCGGCCTCGGGCCCGTCAGCGTCCCAGTCAGCCAGCAGGTTCAAGCTGCGCCCGTCCGAGAGATCCATTCCGACGATGTCGATCGCGTCCGCAGTGGCGTGACTGCTCCAACCATTGTCTTGTCCTTGCGCGGTGCGCATCCGCCGGCAGTTATAGCTACCGATCTGGCGCAATCTGCTGACGGAAGTCCCCAGTAGTTGCTGCGCAGCGGGTTGCACAACATGGTGTTCCCACATGACAAGCCGCAAAGTTGTGGCACACCGGGTCTCGACTGCAGTGACGCGGGCGTTCACCAGACCGGACAACCGGCCGCGTCCCTCGATTCCGCAATTCTGGTCCACCACCAGATCGTCCAGCGGATCAAACCGAGCTCCAGCCTCGGCCAAGGCTGCACGGCATAAAGCGTCATCCGCCAGTGCGCGGTTCAACTGGTAAGGGGTGACCGGGGTGACCGGGGCCGTCACGGTCAGATCACGCAGCGGGTTCCAGTGCGGGGGTACAGGCGTATTGGGAAGGGCAAGCAGCCACCAAACGCCGCCGCCCAACACGGTCAACAGCGTTAAGAGGCCAAAAAGAAAAGACGCCGCCGAAAGCAGGATTCGGCGGCGTCCAGAAGCTTTGGTCATGCGTCTTTCGCACTTAGTAGCGGTAGTGTTCCGGCTTATAGGGGCCTTCGGGTTTCACGCCGATATAGGCCGCCTGATCGCTGTCCATCTGGGTCAGCTTCACGCCGATCCGGTCCAGATGAAGACGGGCAACTTTTTCGTCCAGATGCTTGGGCAGGATGTAAACTTCGTTCTTGTATTCATCGCCTTTGGTGAACAGCTCGATCTGGGCCAGAACTTGGTTGGTGAAAGAGGCCGACATCACGAACGAGGGGTGACCGGTGGCGTTGCCGAGGTTCAGCAGGCGGCCTTCGGACAGCAGGATAATGCGGTTGCCCGAGGGCATCTCGATCATGTCCACCTGTTCTTTGATGTTGGTCCACTTGTGGTTCTTCAGGCTGGCCACCTGAATTTCGTTGTCGAAGTGACCGATGTTACCGACGATGGCCATGTCCTTCATCTCGCGCATGTGCTCGATACGGATCACGTCCTTGTTGCCGGTGGTGGTGATGAAGATATCGGCGTTTGCGACTTCGTCTTCCAGAAGGGTGACTTCGAACCCGTCCATGGCCGCTTGCAGCGCGCAAATCGGGTCGACCTCAGTCACTTTCACGCGGGCGCCTGCGCCACGCAGCGAAGCCGCCGAGCCTTTGCCCACGTCACCATAGCCGCAGACCACGGCAACCTTACCGGCCATCATGGTGTCGGTGGCGCGGCGAATACCGTCAACCAGCGATTCCTTGCAGCCGTATTTGTTGTCGAATTTCGACTTGGTGACCGAGTCGTTCACGTTGATCGCCGGGAACGGCAGGTGGCCGTCTTTCACCAGCTGATACAGGCGGTTTACACCGGTGGTGGTTTCTTCAGAGACGCCTTGGATCTGGTCGCGCATTTTGGTGAACCAGCCCGGAGACGCGGCCATGCGCTTGGCGATCTGCTTCTTGATCACCTCTTCCTCTTCCGAACCCGGAACAGGGATAATGTCCTCTCCTGCCTCGGCACGTGCACCCAGCAGGATGTACAGCGTCGCGTCGCCGCCATCGTCCAGGATCATGTTGGGGCCTTCGTCGAACAGGAAGGATTTGTCCAGATAATCCCAATGCTCTTCCAGCGTCTGGCCCTTGATGGCAAAAACGGGAATACCAGCCTCGGCAATCGCCGCCGCCGCGTGGTCCTGCGTTGAGAAGATGTTGCACGACGCCCAGCGCACATCAGCGCCCAGCGCCACCAGTGTTTCGATCAGAACGGCGGTCTGGATGGTCATATGCAGTGAACCGACGATCCGCGCGCCTTTCAGCGGCTTGCTTTCGCCATATTCGGCGCGCAGGGACATCAGCCCCGGCATTTCCGTTTCAGCGATATTCAGCTCTTTGCGGCCAAACTCGGCCATTGAAATGTCTTTAACGATATAGTCCCCGGCCATCAGGTACTCCACTCCGGCAATTCACAGTCCAAAGTGCCACTAGCATCCCTTGCGGGATGAGGCAATGAAGATGGCCGGAAACAGGAAGTCTGGTGACAAAATATCAGCTTGGCGTACCCTCTGCCTTGATTTTGGGGATCGCTTCAAAAAAATCAGTGCCAACGGCGACAATACAACTCATGCCGTTCGCCTGGGTCACCAAAACGGTATAACTTCCCGTTTCCTTCGAGGTCCAAACCTCCATGACCGTCTGCCCGCCACGTGATTTCTGAAGACCGCCAAAGGTTAATTCCTCGGAGTAATTGTCTTGCAGTTTGGTAATCACGTGCTCGCGCTCTGCGCAGTTCTGGGCAAAGGCAGGTGGCGCGGTTGCGGCCATTCCGAAGGTCAGGGTTATTGCAAACAAACGCTTGAACATAGCAAGCTCCTTTCGATACGAGTTTCGTTTCGAGAGGGCGCAACTGGGAGGAGTCAGCACCCCCCTCAGTCCTTGATGTCGGGATCGTATCGCGCAGGTTCAAAGCACGAATGCTCAAGAAATTGTTGGCAGCATGTGATCCAGACAGATACATCATACCACAAGAACGCGAATTGAACGTGTCCCAGTTCACAAGGCATGGTAAAATGGCAACACAACCCAGAGCGTGGCAAAGAATGCTGTCGGGCCGTCGGCTGGATTTGCTGGACCCGACGCCCGTGGATATCGAGATCGAAGATATCGCGCACGGGCTGGCCTTTGTGGCGCGGTGGAACGGTCAGACCAACGGGGATTTTGCCTATTCCGTGGCCGAACATTCCTTGCTGGTTGAAGAGCTCTTTGGCCGCATCGCACCAAATGCACCGACGAAATGGCGGTTGGCGGCACTGTTACACGATGCCCCCGAATATGTGATTGGTGACATGATCTCTCCGGTGAAATCCGCCGTTGGCCCGGATTATGGTGATTTAGACGACCGGCTGGCTGCTGCGATTCATATACGTTTCGGGTTGCCCGCCGTGGTACCAAAAACAGTGAAACGCCAGATCAAGAAGGCGGACAAGATCAGCGCCTGGATGGAGGCGACGCAGATCGCGGGTTTTTCTGATACCGAAGCATCAAAGTTCTTTGGTCGTCCGGACAAGGCAATATTAGAGGGGTTGCAGATCAAACTGCGTCCCCCGATTGAGGTGCGGCAGGCCTATACCGCGCGGCATCAGGAATTGTTGGGCAGCATTTAGGTCGCCAATAGATCAGCAGCTCGGCCTATGCTAATTTTCCGCTAAAACAAGACCATAATCGGACGCAGGTTCAGATGAGCGACGCAGACAGCCAGATACCGGTCACGAACGCGCAGATGGAATATGCCAACGCGTGTTTACGTGAAGCGTACAATCTGACAGGCCGAGGGCGGGTGCGCAATCTGATCCGAAAGTCACTGCTGCCACAGTTGATCGCCTACCGGGGTATTCGAATCCACCTGCACCCTTATGACAATTTCAGCGAATTCTCTCTTTGGCAGAAGGGCCGGTCCCCGGAAGAGCTTGAGCTGAATTGGCTGAAAGACAGTTTTGCGGGGAAGACTCTCAAGGTTTTGGATATCGGGGCAAATTTTGGTCTGTATTCACTTTTCTTGTCGTCAATTCTTAGCCCGGACTCCCGGATTCATGCGTTTGAGCCTAATCCGACACTGGCCGAACGCCTCAGCAATAATTGCTCTCTGAACGGATTTGGCAACGTGGAGCTGAACACTTTCGCGATCGCGGGCGAAACTGGTGAGGCGACACTTATCATAGAAAAGCGGGGCGACACGGCCACCAATCTTGGTCAGGCGCGCTTGGCAAACGACCCAGCGTATCTGGAGCTATCAAAATACGATACGATTGAGGTGCAGACCCGAACACTGCTTGAGCTTACACATCTGCATGATGCCGATTTTGCCAAGCTTGATGTTGAAGGGCACGAGCCGAACATTCTTATGCCTTTTCTTGAAAGCGCAGAAGATGCAGCGCTTCCCCAATATCTACAGCTGGAAACCGTGAATCTTGGTGATAGCGCCGAACGCCTGTTTGCCTCACTTTCTGATCGTGGCTATGAAAATGCCTTTCAAACTCAACGTAATATCATCTTCAGAAGATAGGCCGTGCAAGGAAGAACCGCGATCATGATCAAACCCACTCAGGCCAAGCCGATATGAAGGTCGGGTTGTTCTCCTGCGCCAAGGATGAAGGGCCGTTTATACTTGAGTGGATCGCGTATCATCTGCTGGTCGGGTTTGATCCTATTCTGATTTACAGCAATGACTCGACAGACGGCACCGCCGAGCTGCTTGATGCGCTGGATGATAACGGGGTTATTTCCCATGTTCTGCAAGGTCTGAAACCCGGGCAAGTACCACAGCATACAGCGGCAGAAACGGCCTATGCGCATCCTTCGCTTAACGATGCCGATTGGCTGATGTGGCTTGATAGCGATGAGTTTCTGTTCTGTGCAAACGATGAAAATCAGGTCGCAGGTCTCGTCGAACGCTGTTCCGGTTTCGCCGAGGGCATCGCCGTGAATTGGTTGATCTTCGGAAATGGGGGCAACGACAAGTGGGAACCGGGGCTGGTCACGCAACGGTTCCTAAAGCGTGCCGATACAGATCATAATTTGCATCGCTACTTCAAAACGCTTTTTCGAAAGTCTGATAAAATACGGGGGTTTGGCCTGCACCGGCCCTACTTGCGACCGGACTTTCGAAACGATGGATCGCAATTTGTAAATGCTGCGGGCCTGCCGATGCACGAACACATGTATCGTTCGGGATTGCGACGAAGACATGCGCTGGGTGCCGCGCCCGAGCATCTGTCTACACACGATTGGGCTGCTGTCATTCACTACCCGGTGAAAACGCGAGACAGTTTCGCGCTCAAGCGGCAGCGCGGGCAAGGCACGAAAGCGACAGATGCACCCAACCGGTCCAGCCGGTTTCGTGAAAGGTATTGGAACAAGTACAACCAGAACAGCGTCGTGGATGATCGAATGCTGGCGATGGGCGGCAAGCTGCAGGCAAAGGTTGATGAGTTGCTGTTATTGCCTGAGGTTGGGTGCGCGCACTCTGCCTGCCTTAAGAATTACGCGCTGAAGCTCCAAACTCAGGCTCAATCCGCGCCCTGAAGGTCGTTTGGAACGGCCCGGGAAAACACACTATTAAGTTTACGGGTCTACCTTGGACTACGCTTCGCTAGAATCCTCTGCAGCGTTCTGCGGTGCATGTTCAACCGGCGCGCGGTTTCCGAGACGTTCCGGTCGCACAGCTCATAGACGCGCTGGATATGTTCCCAGCGGACGCGGTCGGCGCTCATGGGGTTTTCCGGCGGCGGGGGCAGTTCGTCGCCCTTGGCCAACAGAGCGTTGGTGATGTCAGTGGCGTCGGCGGGTTTGGACAGATAGTCGGTTGCACCAATTTTGACCGCCGCAACGGCGGTGGCGATGGCGCCATAACCGGTCAGAACCACAACCCGGCTGTCGGGGCGTTTTTCGCGCAGCACTTCAACCACGTCCAGCCCATTGCCATCTTCAAGTCGCAGATCTACCACGGCATAGGCAGGTGGGCGGGCTGTGGAAATGGCGCGGCCTGCGGCGACGGAACCCGCGGTTTCAACCTCGAATCCGCGTTTTTCCATGGCCTTGGCCAGACGTCTCAGAAACGGCTCGTCATCATCTACCAGCAGCAGCGATTTGTCGGGGCCGATTTCAAGCTGGGAACTGTCTGCCATATGTGGGTCTTTCCGCTATTTCATGCCTCTTGGCTTAAACATGAGTAATAGCAGCGCCATTCCAAAGGTCAAACCGACTGTTGAGGATCAGGCCTGATCAAGAAAGCAGCCAATCTTGTCCGCCATCTGCTCGGCCGTTTCATCGCGTTTGAAAAATTCCAGAAACCCGTCCTCGGGCGTCATCAGATAGGTAAAGGTCGAGTGGTCGACCAAATAATACTCATCGCTTTTGTCTTGGGCCTTGTAATAGGTCTTGTACGCCTTGCTGGCCGCCTTGATCTGCTCGGGCGATCCGGTCAGGCCAATCACGCGTTCATGCAGGTTGAATGCGAAATCGCCCACAACCTCGGGGGTATCGCGATCCGGGTCTATCGAGATGAACAACGGCGTCACCGACTGACCGCGCTCTGCCAGCAAATCGATCGTGTCGACATTGCGCGACATGTCAAAGGGGCAAACATCCGGGCAGAAGGTATAACCGAAGTAGACAAGCGTGGGCTCGGTGATCACATCCTTGTCGGTTACCGTCTCACCATTGGCGTTAAGCAGTTCGAACGGTCCGCCGATCGCCGCGCTCCCGCCCGCAATCTGAGACGAGCGGCACTGCGCGTATTTGTCATCTGAGCCACCCCGCGTCAGCAGCCACATGGCGCCAAGACCAATTGCAAGAACAACAGTTGCGAGAATAGCATAAAGACGAACCATGGCGCGTATCCTGATACGAAAGGGGATGTTGATCGATTCTGCCGGGACACCTATCAACATGTCGGACCGACGCAATAGGACATAATCGACAGATGACGAATTCCAACACCAGTCTTTGGCGTGGGCAGGAGCGCAGTACCTGGATCAGGCTGCGCACGCTGATCCTGCTGCGATGGGTCGCCATTATCGGCCAGTTTACGGCCATCACGGTTGCACAGAAATATTACGACGTTCAGCTTGAGCTGGCATTGTGTTATTTCGTCATCGGCATTTCGGTGATGGGTAACCTCACGGCCATTCTGTTGTTTCCCGAAAACAAGCGCTTGTCGGAATTCGAGAACTTCCTGATGGTGCTGTTCGATCTGCTGCAGCTGTCGATCCTTTTGTATCTGACGGGGGGGCTAAACAACCCGTTTGCGCTGCTGTTGCTGGGTCCGGTGACGATTTCTGCAAATGTAATGAGCACCCGCTCGACCCTGATCATCGGCAGCGTTGCGGTGATCCTGACCACGTTGCTGGCGCAATTCCACCTCCCGCTGAGAACCAATCTGGGGTTGGTGCTGGATATCCCCGATATTTTGCTGTTCGGAAACTGGGCGGCGATTATCATCGCCATCGTTTTCATCGGCGCCTATTCGCACCGCATCAGTTCCGAAGTTCAATCGATGTCCGAAGCGCTCTCGGCCACCCATATGGCGCTGGCGCGCGAGCAAAAGCTGACTGATCTTGGTGGTGTGGTGGCCGCCGCCGCGCATGAGTTGGGTACGCCGCTGGCTACGATCAAGCTGGCCAGTTCAGAACTGATCGAAGAGCTGGACGACCGGCCTGAGCTGATGGAGGACGCAGCCTTGATCCGCGAACAGGCTGACCGCTGCCGCGACATCCTGCGCGATATGGGCCGAGCTGGGAAAGATGACTTGCACCTGCGTCAGGCGCCTCTGTCCACCGTGATCCATGAAGCGGCAGAGCCACATATCAATCGTGGTAAAGTGGTGCATTTCGACGAAGGACCAGTTGCGGATGGCGATGTGCAGCAGCCCTCAATCCTACGCAAGCCCGAGATCATTCACGGGCTGCGCAACCTGATCCAGAACGCAGTGGATTTTGCCCAGTCGACGGTCTGGGTCGAAGCTGAATGGACCTCTGACCGGATCAGCGTTTCGATCATGGATGATGGGCGCGGCTACCCCTCCCACATCATTGGTCGGATTGGTGACCCATTCATGCGCCGCCGCCGCGCCGATCGCAGTAGTCGGCCGGAATACGAAGGCATGGGGCTGGGTCTGTTCATCGCCAAAACCCTGCTGGAACGCAGCGGTGCCGAACTGAGCTTCGCCAATGGCGCGGACCCTTATCAGACCCTGACTGACCAACCGGACCGCAGGGGGGCGATCGTCAATGTCGTTTGGCCGCGCAAGCTGATCGACGCGCAAACCGGGGACACTCCTGTTCCCTCGGGCGCCAACCAACCGTTCCAGATCTGAGTTAAGACCCCGTTAACCATTGTTGTTCATATAGATTCAAACGTTTTACCCGGGGGTTGGAGCAATGGCCGAATGGATCGTTCTGGCCGCAATCAGTGTGGTTTCGGCCAGCTTTGCGATGTTGTGGCTCTTGCCACGCCATCAGGCCAAAACAAGAGATTTCGGGCTGTCAGCGCCCGGAGCGCTGTTCGATGTTGTCTTCCTGTTCGATGGCGACCGGTTGATCAGCCACTCCGATATTGCGCTGGCAGGTTACGAATCCGTCAGCAACTGGGCTGAACTGCGGCGTTTGCTGCAACGTGATTTTCCCGCTTTCCCCGAAACGCCCGAGATTGTCCGGTCCGGGGGCAACATCGCCGTTTCAGCCATCGACTGCACAGTCGAGCGCGAGGTTCTGTGCGAATGGATCGATGGTATCATTCGGGTTCAATTACGTGATCTGACGGGGACCATCCCTGCGCCACGCCGTGACCAGCGCGATCCAATTCGTTTGGCGATGGAGCAGGCGCCCTACCCTGTTTGGCTGATAGATCACCGTGACAAGGTGGGCTGGTGCAATGCGGCCTATGTACGGTTGGTTCGCAAGATTGCGGGACCGGATGCCGATCTGACGGACCCTCTGTTTCCTTCTCACAGGGACGAGGCGCAGCTGAGTCGAAAAACCCGTGTCTCGATTCCGGTAAGGGACAGCGATGCCAAGCTCTGGTTTGACCTGACCCAGGTCGCACACGAACAGGATCAGTTGTGTTACGCGGTCGATATCAACGCGATTGTCGAAGCCGAGACAGCACAGCGCAAGTTCGTGCAGACCATGACCAAAACCTTCGCACAGCTCTCCATTGGCCTAGCGATCTTTGACCGCAACCGGCAACTGGCCCTGTTCAATCCAGCGCTGATTGATCTGACCACCCTGCCACCCGACTTCCTGAGCCTGCGCCCAAGCCTGTCCAGCTTTTTTGACCGGCTTCGCGACCAGCATATGATGCCCGAGCCTAAGAACTATCGCAGTTGGCGGCGCCAGATGAACGACCTTCTGGAGGCGGCACAGGACGGGAACTATCAGGAAACCTGGTCGCTGCCATCAGGATCGGTCTATTCCGTCAGTGGTCGCCCGCATCCCGATGGGGCCGTGGCTTTCCTGTTCGAAGATATCACCGCCGAAATCACACTGACCCGACGGTTCCGCGCTGAAACGGACCTTATGCAATCCATTCTGGACAAGCTGGCTGATGCCATCGCGGTGTTTTCGGATGACGGTTCGCTGGCGATCACAAATTACGCCTATCAGGTGTTGTGGGGCGACAGCGGCGAAGTAGGATTCGAACCAGCAACGGTGCTGGAAATCACACGCCAATGGCAGGAGCACTGCACCGCCACGCCGATCCTTGGCGAGATCCGCGAATTCGTCACCGCGCGAGAGAATCGGGCCGAATGGTCGGCTGAACTGATCCTAAAATCCGGCGGCTCTTTGAACTGCACGGTCAGCCCCATGCAAAACGGGGCAACAATTGTCCGTTTCGCCTCGGACAACCCGGTCAGGAACATCACGGAAATACAAAAAATCAGCGCCTGAACCGGTTGCAGCCGACCCGGCGCAGGTTCATTGTGACGCCATGAACGCACCGCTGACTCTGACCTCGAAATCCCCATTCGACACTGCTGAAGTTGCCACCAAACTGGGTGGCGCATTGCAGTCTGGCGATACTATCCTGCTTGAAGGTACCATCGGCAGCGGCAAAACCCATTTCGCACGCGCATTGATCCAATCTCTTCTGTCCGCACCCGAAGATGTGCCTTCGCCGACCTTTACTCTAGTTCAGGTTTACGAGACGCAGCTTGGTGAAGTCTGGCATTCAGATCTCTATCGTCTTTCTGCCGTGGAAGAGATCGAAGAGCTGGGGCTGGTCGACGCCTTCGACGCCGGCATTTGCCTGATCGAGTGGCCTGAAAAGCTGGGTCCCCTGACGCCAGAGCCGGCCTTACTGATCCGGTTCACCACAGACGCCAACGAACAAGATACGCGACAACTTAAGATGTCGTGGACAGACCCGAAATGGAACGCCAAGCTGGAGGGGATCCAATGACGAACCGGGCCATTCTGGCAGAAGCCTTGATCGCGCAGACACCATGGAACGGCGCACGGCATACGCCTTTGGCGGGTGATGCCTCGAACCGCCGGTACGAGCGTCTGACCGACCCTGCCACCGGCCGGACCGCCGTTTTGATGGATGCTCCGCCCGACAAGGGCGAAGCTGTTGAACCCTTCGTGCGTATGTCGAAGTACCTGCGTTCCATTGGGTTGAGTGCGCCGGAAATCTACGCCGAGGACTGCGAATACGGGTTTCTGTTGCTCGAAGATTTGGGCGACGATCTGTTCGCACGCGTCTTGCGGGACGATCCGACGCTTGAGCGCACGCTGTATGACGCCGCAACCGATGTACTTGTCCATCTTCACGCGGCGCCGACGCTTTCGCTCGACAGTTACGACCCCGCTATGATGACCGAATTGGCGGCGCTATCGTTCACGAAATATGCGCAAGGCATTCTTGGATCGCACGACGACGAGGCCCGCGCCCGGTTCGAGCTGCGCTTTGCGGATATCCTGCACCGGGAAACCGGCGGAACACGGGTTGTTGTGCAACGCGATTACCACGCAGAAAACCTGATCTGGCTGCCCGAGCGCGAAGGTCTGGCGCGCGTCGGTCTGCTGGATTTCCAAAGCGCGATGCTGGGGCATCCCGCCTATGATTTGATGTCACTGCTACAGGATGTGCGTCGGACTGTGCCCGCCGGGATCGAGATGCGGATGATCGACCGCTATATCACCGCAACCGGCGTCGATGGGCATGATTTCCGCACCGCATATGCTGTTCTGGGCGCACAGCGTAACCTGCGCATTCTGGGCGGTTTTGCCCGGTTGGCGACCGATTATGGAAAGCCACACTACGTCGACCTGATCCCGGCTGCGTGGGCACATTTGATGCGCGATCTCGAACATCCCGCGTTGGTGCCGGTGGCAGACCTGTTGCGCAGCGCCCTGCCCGCCCCAAACCCCGAGAACCTGGCAAAGCTGAGGGCGCAATGACCGGCACCCCCCAAGCTGCAATGCTGTTTGCCGCGGGCTTTGGTACTCGCATGGGTGTCCTGACCAAAGACCGGCCCAAACCGCTGATCGAGGTGGCCGGGCGGCCCCTGATTGATCACGCACTGGATCTGGTCGATGCGCTAAGGCCGTTGCGGGTTGTTGCCAACCTGCACTACCACGCTGATCAGTTGGCTGATCATCTGGCGGGCTGCGACGTTATGATATCGCGGGAAGAACCGCGCATTTTGGATACTGGTGGTGGGCTGCGCGCAGCGCTACCTCTGCTTGGATCCGATCCCGTATACACCTTGAACAGCGACGCGATCTGGGCTGGGCCCAACCCACTGAATTTACTGAAGGATCATTGGAATCCGGATAAAATGGATGCGCTGCTGATGTGCGTTCCAGTTGGGCAAACCCTTGGCCACACAGGCCCTGGTGACTTCACTCAGGACAGCACAGGGCGGATCGTCCGCGGTGCCGGTCTTGTTTACGGCGGGGTACAAATTCTGAAAACCGAAGGGCTACATGACATCGCTGAGGACGTGTTTTCATTGAACGTATTGTGGGATCGAATGCTGCAGCAAAAGCGCCTGTTCGCACTGTCTTACCCCGGTCGCTGGTGCGATGTGGGGCGTCCCGAGGGTATTGATCTGGCCGAGGGGCTGATTGCCGATGTTTGAGCCCAGCGCCCTACCCCGGGTATTCGCCATTCCTCCGGGCGCGGATTTCCCCAAGGTGCTGGTTGACGGTCTGCATGAGCGATTTGAGGGGCAGCCGCCCGATGCGCTGGCCCGGGTACAACTGGTAATCAACACCCGCCGGATGGCGCGCCGGGTGCGCGATCTGTTTGATCAAGGTCCCGCTTGCCTGTTGCCACGCCTCTCTTTGGTCACAGATCTTGGCGAAAGCGCCGATCTGGCGCAGATCCCACCCGCAATCCCGCCTCTGCGTCGCAGGCTGGAGCTGACGCAGCTGATCGCAAAACTACTGGACCAGCAACCCGATCTGGCGGCCCGGTCCTCGCTGTTCGATCTGTCTGACAGTCTGGCCGGGCTGATCGACGAGATGCAGGGGGAAGGTGTCTCGCCCGATGCGATCAGGCAACTGGATGTCAGCGACATGTCCGGCCATTGGGCACGGGCGCAGGCCTTTATCGGCATCGCCGATCAGTTCATGGAATCCGGTTCGGACGCGCTGGATGCGCAGGCCCGACAGCGGCGCGTAGTCGAGAACCTGATCGCGCGCTGGGAGGCGTCGCCGCCCGAACATCCTGTCATTCTGGCAGGCTCTACCGGGTCTCGCGGGACCACCCTGATGCTGATGCAGGCGGTTGCGCGTCTGCCTCAGGGGGCGCTGGTGCTGCCTGGCTATGATTTCGACCAGCCTGAACATGTTTGGAGCAATCTGGATAACCCGCTGACATCTGAGGATCATCCTCAATACCGGTTCCGCAAGCTGATGCTTGGGCTAGGGCTTGGCCCGGATCAAATCCGGCCATGGACCACGGATCAGGCCCCTTCACCTGCCCGTAACAAGCTGATTTCGCTTGCATTGCGCCCTGCCCCGGTCACCGACGCATGGATGACTGAAGGCCCGCTCCTGCCCGACCTGAACGGTGCGACCAAGGATGTGACGCTGATCGAGGCGCCCTCGCCCCGGGCCGAGGCCTTGGCCATTGCGCTACGCCTACGGCAAGCGGCCGAGACCGGCCAGACCGCCGCGCTAATCACCCCCGACCGGATGCTAACCCGGCAGGTCAGCGCCGCACTGGACCGGTGGAATATCCTGCCCGATGACAGCGCGGGCCTGCCACTGCAGCTGTCTCCGCCCGGGCGGTTCCTACGCCATGTCGCCGGGCTGTTCGCGCGCCGCCTGGATGGCGAGGCTCTGCTGACGCTGCTCAAACACCCACTGTGCCATGACGGGGGCGACCGGGGCAGCCACCTGCTGCATACCCGCGATCTTGAGCTTGACCTGCGTCGCTATGGCCCGCCCTTTCCCGACAGCGCCAGCCTGACCGCTTTCGCCATTCGTACTGAAGCGCCCGAGGACTGGGTCCGCTGGGTTACCGAGACTTTTTGCGATCAATACGACCCCGCCGAAAAGCCACTGTCGGACTGGGTCGCCCGGCTTCGCACGCTGGCCGAGATGATCTCGGCAGGTGCAACCGGTGAATCCGGCACATTGTGGGACAAGAACGCGGGCCAGAAGGCGCTTGCGGTGATCTCCACTTTGGAGGCCGAAGCACAGCATGGCGGTGCGATGACCGCCCATGACTTTGCCGACCTTCTGGGCGCGTTGTTGGCAGGTGAAGAAGTCCGCGACCGTGATGCACCTCACCCGCATCTGATGATCTGGGGCACCCTGGAAGCGCGCGTTCAGGGTGCGGATCTGCTAATTCTGGGTGGCTTGAACGAAGGCAGCTGGCCCGAGGCTGCGGCACCCGACCCCTGGCTGAACCGTCAGATGCGCAATGAGGCCGGTCTTTTACTGCCCGAACGCAGGATCGGTCTGTCCGCGCATGACTTCCAGCAGGCGGCAGGTGCGGCAGAGGTGGTTTTGACCCGCGCTACCCGCTCGGATGATGCGGAAACTGTACCATCCCGTTGGCTGAACCGCATGACCAACCTGTTGCTAGGCCTGCCTGAACAGGGTGGAACTAGCGCGTTAGAAGCAATGCATGCGCGGGGCCAACGGTGGTTGGATTGGGCAGAGATGCTGGAACATGCACCCCGAATCGCACCCGCGCACCGCCCGTCGCCACGACCACCCGTCGCGGCGCGGCCACGGCGGCTATCGGTGACCGAAATCAAACGCCTGATCCGCGATCCGTACGCCATATATGCCCGGCATATCCTGCGATTGAGACAACTGGACCCGCTGGTTCAGGCGCCAGATGCCCTGCTACGCGGTATCGTCATCCACGAGGTGATGGAACAATTCGTGCGCGACAGCGTTCTGGATCCGGCTTTATTGACCCGAGAAAATTTCCTGAAACGCGCCAAAGCTTTGCTGGACGACCACGTTGCCTGGCCAACTGCCCGAAAGCTGTGGCTGGCGCGGCTAGAGCGGATTACCGATAGCTTTCTGTCCGCCGAGATTCAGCGCCGCGCCGATGGCGGGCCTGTGGCTTTTGAGGTTGGGATGCGCCTGACGTTGACGCCGCTGGACTTCACCATTGCCGGACGTGCCGACCGAATCGATCGAAGCGGGCAGGGGGCCTTGCGTATCATCGACTACAAGACGGGCACTCCGCCGACGGAAAGTCAGCAAGCCAAATTCGACAAACAACTGCTGATCGAAGCTGCAATGGCCGAGCAGGGCGGTATCGAAGGATTCGATCCGCTTCCCGTTGCACAGGCGATCTTCATTGGCATGGGCGGCACCTATAAAGAAGTGCCCGCACCGCTGCAGAAAGAGCCGACCGACAAGGTGCTGGCCGAACTGAAAGAGCTCATTTCAGCCTATTTAGAGCCTGATCAGGGGTTCTCTTCACGCAGGATGCTGCACAAGGACACAGATATAGGGGACTATGATCACCTCGCCCGGTTCGGCGAGTGGGATCGTTCGACGGAAACCGAACCGGAGGACCTGACATGACCCCCCGCAATGATGCCACCGAACGGCAGGTTCAGGCCGCGCGCCCGGACGCCTCAACCTGGCTGGCGGCCAATGCGGGCTCGGGCAAGACCCGGGTGCTGACTGACCGGGTGGCACGGCTGTTGCTGGATGGCGTACAGCCGCAGCATATCCTGTGCCTGACCTATACCAAGGCCGCGGCCAGCGAGATGCAGAACCGGTTGTTCAAACGTCTTGGCAAATGGGCAATGTTGGGCGACGGCGACCTTCAGGCTGAGTTGGTCGAACTTGGCGTACCAGGCCTGATCGATCCCGACCGGTTGGCGCAAGCACGGACCCTGTTTGCCCGCGCTATTGAGACGCCTGGTGGACTGAAAATCCAAACGATCCACTCCTTCTGTGCTTCGCTGCTGCGACGGTTCCCGCTTGAGGCAGGGGTCAGCCCTCAATTCTCCGAAATGGAAGACCGGGCTGCGGCGTTGCTGCGCGAAGAGATCATTGAAAGTTTTGCCGACGGCCCTCAGGCCGAATTGATCGAAGACGTTGCCCGCTTTGTCACCGATACCGGTTTTGACAAACTGACTGCCGCTGTTGCGCAGAAACGAAATCAGTTTGAACATGTGCTGCAATGGCCGGACATTCTGCAACGGTTTGATCTGCCCGAAGGTTTTGATGAACAGGTCCTGCTGCGTAACGTGTTTCTGGGCGGTGAGGTCGAACTGATCCAGTCCATTTTACCCGCGCTTTCGGAAAGCGGAGGGAACAATGCCAAGGCCGCCGACAAGCTTGTCGGCTTTACCGACGCCCGGCTGAGCAAACTGACGATACTTGAAAACGTCCTATTGACGGGTAAGGGCGCGAAAGAGCCCTTTGCCGCAAAACTCAACAGCTTTCCAACCAAGGCGCTGCGTGAAGGGGTGCTGGCAGATCGGATGCCCCAGCTCGAGGCCCTGATGCTGCGGGTTGAAGCCGCGCGGGAACAACGACTGGCGCTGGTTGCGGCCCAGAAAACCCATGTATTACATCGCTTTGCCGCGGCCTTCCTTCCGGAATACGAGCGGCGCAAGCAGGTTAGGGGTTGGCTGGATTTTGATGACCTGATCCTGCGCGCACGTCAGGTGCTGAACGACCCGGCGGTCGCAGAATGGGTGCTGTACCGGCTCGACGGTGGCATCGATCACATTCTGGTGGACGAAGCGCAGGACACCAGCCCGGATCAATGGGACGTGATCGAAAAATTGGCTCAGGAATTTACCAGCGGGGAAGGGGCCCGATCCGGAGTTGAACGCACGATCTTTGTGGTCGGCGACAAGAAACAGTCGATCTATTCCTTCCAGGGCGCCGACCCGCAAGCCTTTGACCAGATGCAGGCCGAATTTGGGCGGAAACTTCGAGAATCAGGCTCTAAACTGTGGGATTCAACGCTGGAATATTCGTTCCGCTCGTCCAGCGCGATCCTTGGGCTGGTCGATATACTGTTCGAAAACCATGTAGGGGCCGGGTTCCACAAGGATGCCTTACACCGGGCATTCAAGGCCGATCTTCCTGGGCGCGTCGACCTATGGCCGGTGATCGAGAAAGTTGAAGACGAGGATGACAGCGATTGGACCGATCCCGTTGATCGACCCGGCGCACGGCATCACACCGTCATTCTGGCAGAACAGGTTGCCCGGTCAATCAAGGATATGATCAGGAATGGCGCTACCATTTCCGATGATGGCGATGCGTCGGGGACATTTGTCCGGCGCAAAGTGCAACCCCGCGACTTTCTGATCCTTGTCCAACGCCGCTCGGACCTGTTTGCCGAGATCATTCGCGCCTGCAAAAGCGAGGGTCTGCCCATCGCGGGGGCAGATCGCCTGAAGGTGGGCGCGGAACTGGCGGTCAAGGATCTGGCTGCTTTGCTGAGCTTTCTGGCCACACCCGAAGACAGCCTATCCCTGGCGACAGTCCTGAAATCCCCACTGTTTGGCTGGACGGAACAACAGTTGTTCGATCTGGCTCATCGCAGGGAGGAAACTTATCTATGGGCAGCGTTGCGCAATCGTGCCGAGGAGTTCCCGGTAACGCTTGCGATTCTGAACGACCTACGCGGTCAAACCGACTTTCTGCGTCCTTATGATCTGATCGAACGTATCCTGACGCGCCATGACGGGCGACGCAAACTGCTGGGCCGGCTTGGGGCCGAGGCTGAGGATGGTATCAACGCGTTACTGTCGCAGGCGCTGGCCTATGAACGGACAGATATCCCAAGCCTCACCGGTTTTCTGGTCTGGATGCAAACCGACGATCTGGAGATCAAGCGCCAGATGAGCGGTGTCGGCAATATGATCAGGGTGATGACCGTTCATGGCTCAAAAGGATTGGAATCACCGATCGTAATCCTGCCGGACACTGGTAAACGACAGCCACCACGAGATGCCGAGATCATGATGGCGGGCGATACTCCGTTGTGGAAAGTGCCTTCTGATGCCTCACCTGCATTGATCGCAGCTGCGCGCCAAGAAGCCAGAACGCGCGAGGAGAATGAGCGGCTGAGGCTTCTATATGTGGCTCTAACACGGGCAGAAAAGTGGCTAATAGTGGCGGCCGCCGGGGATGTAGGCAAGGATGGCAACAGTTGGTATCAGATGGTTGAGGCCGCGATGGCGCGGGCAGGGGCTACTCATGTTCCCGGCACCCAGACCCTTCGACTGGCGCATGGAGATTGGGAGGCTTTGCCTGCCGTTGAACAGGGCAGCATCCCGCACAACGAACAGCATTTGCCTGTATTTTTTGACCACCCCGCGCCAAATCTACCCGCGCCAGCCGAAACGCTCAGCCCCTCTGATCTAGGGGGTGCGAAGGCCTTGCCCGGAGATGCGGGGCAGGATGAAGAGGCGGCGAAACGACGCGGATCGCAGCTGCACCTGTTGCTCGAACATCTTCCTGCTGCCGCACAGGATCAATGGCCGCAGCTTTGCGCACGGCTTCTGGCCGATATGCAAGATGTTGAGCGGCAAGATCTGCTGACTGAGGCCACATCGGTGCTGACGGCCGAATATCTGAAACCGGTCTTTGGCTCGGATGCGCTGACCGAGGTTTCGGTCTCTGCCGATCTGAACGGCACACGAATGCATGGGGTCATCGACCGGCTGATTATCACGGATAAAGAGGTGCATGTAATTGATTTCAAATCCAATGCGACTGTTCCGACCGGGCCAGAATCCTGCCCCGAAGGGCTGTTGCGCCAGATGGCGGCCTACGCCCATGCCCTGTCGCAAATCTATCCCAATCACAGTATCCGCACCGCTATCTTGTGGACGCGAACCGCGCACCTGATGTGGTTGCCACACGATATGGTGACGGACGCCCTGACACCGAACCCTATATCTTGACCTTGCCCGGTGCCGCACCTAGGTTCTGAGCCCAAGCATTCCCAGTCAGGAGACAGACATGTCGACCGTAGCCGTTACCGACGACACCTTTGACGCCGAAGTCAAGAATTCCGATATCCCCGTCGTGGTGGATTTCTGGGCCGAGTGGTGCGGCCCCTGTAAGCAGATCGGCCCCGCCCTGGAAGAGCTGGCCAGCGAATATGGTGGCAAGGTGAAGATTGCCAAGGTCGATGTCGACAGCAACCCAAACTCAGCCGCGGCCATGGGCGTGCGCGGCATTCCGGCGCTGTTCATTTTCAAAGACGGTCAGGTGGTTTCGAACCGCGCTGGCGCGGCCCCGAAGGCGGCCCTGCAAAGCTGGATCGACGAGTCGATCTGACCTTCGCTAGTGTGTGAACGAAAAAAAGGCGCCCCGCATTGGGCGCCTTTTTTGTGAAAGCCACTGCGTGACAAGAGTTTAGACTCACTTGATGGTCCACCTCACCGATACTCCCGCGCCGTCTTTGTGGGTAAATGTAACGGTGTCGTCTGCGATTGAAACCACCTGACAGTCGCGGGGCATCACTTCACCGACGATCACGATTCTCCGACAGTAATACCTGTCTTTCCACTCCCACGTGCCGCTGATACTGCCACCTTTCGGGCCTTTGCCCTCAACCGTGCCGTCCTTGTGAATAGTCACCCAGGTTTCGCCCTGAACCAGCTTCTTATCAACGATCAGGTTCATAAATTTCGCTTTGTTTTCTATGACTTCAGCGGATACGCCTGGCGCCAGAAGTCCAAACAACAACAATGATGACATGAGCCGAAAATACGTCATGGAATCAAACCTTTCATAGATCGTGTGCTTAAACAGACAGAATTCTAGTCGATAGCGGCGGTACACACCAAACATTCGGGTTTCGTGGTTTGGCCGGATGCAGTTCACTGTACTGGTTCTTTCAATTCGCAAGAACTCGTGCAGATTGTCGGGTCATCAGGAATAAGGAGGCGACATGCCCAAAACTCGGGTATTGGTGGAATTCGGTATGGGTACGTCGCTTCGGCGCGAAGACTATACCGAAGCAGCGCTGCGCGCGCTCAAGGATGCGCTCTGGCATAACTCGATCAATATGGCGGAATTGTTCGGATTCCCGAAAGAGGCCATGATCATCGACGCGGAAATCGGAGTACAGCAACCGGACCGGGTGGATTCGCAGGCGTTGAAGGCCATTTTCCCCTACGGCCAGCCCAACATCACGGTCACACATGGTGGCTTGGATATCGACAAACCCCATTCTGAAGGTCGCACGGTGATCGCCAACGCCGCGATCGTTGTCTCATTTGATATGGAGCCCGCCCGATGACGGAAAAACGCATCATTCTGGAGATGGGGACCGGCAACGACCTGTATGGTCAGGACTATACCAAGGCCGCGCGCCGCGCTGTTCAGGACGCGCTGCACCACTCGTCCATCACGCTGTTTTCCAAACTGGGCATCAGTCATGAGGAGATGCGCGTTGAGGTCACGATTGGCGTTCAACAGCCTGAGAAGGTTGATTGTGATCTTGTCGCCTCGGATCTGCCGCGGGGCCGCGCCTCGGTTCGGGCGGTCAAAGGGGGACTGGATGTCGAGGATGCCGAGGCGGGTACCCGGCATGTCGTAGCCACTGCTGCAGTTGAGGCTTATCTGCCTGATCTCGCAGGTAAATTCGTCGAAAGCTGAAAAAGAAAAAGCCGCTCAATCGAGCGGCTCATCTTATAAGTGTTCAAATCCTGGATCAGAACTTGGAGATATCAGCGCGGGTCAGCCCGACGTCTTCCAGCTGCTCGTCGCTCAGTTGCGACAGTTCGTTGCGTGTCTGATATGATTTGTACCATTCGACAACGTTTTCGAATGCATGAGAGAATGCGTCCACTGCGTGCAGGATGGTGACTGCTCCGCGCGGCGCATGGGTTTTTGCGATTGCGTTTGCCATGTGCTTAGTCCTTTTAACAGAAACAGCCGACCCGTTGTCGGTTGTAAGCCTCATGTAACTCCGGCGGCTGAGTCTCACAAATGCTGACTCAACAGCCCCGGTTTGCGTTTACTGCATATCTTTTGGGCAGTTTTAGAACCGGTTGCGCAGAACCCGTGCCCGGCCCATATATGGCAGCACGGATAACGGAGGCATTCATGGCAGACAGCGATTTTCCCGGATGGCACGGCACCACTATTATTGGCGTCAAGAAGGGCGGGCAGGTTGTCATCGCCGGGGACGGGCAGGTCAGCCTGGGCCAAACCGTGATCAAGGGCACTGCGCGAAAGGTGCGTCGCCTGACACCGGGCGGGTTCGAAGTGGTCGCCGGATTCGCCGGATCTACGGCGGATGCGTTCACGCTGCTGGAACGTCTGGAAGCCAAGCTTGAGGCGACGCCCGGCCAACTGGCGCGTGCTTCGGTCGAGCTGGCCAAGGACTGGCGCACCGACAAGTATCTGCAGAAGCTCGAGGCGATGCTGATTGTGACCGACGGCGAGGATCTGCTCGTGATCACTGGGGCAGGGGACGTGCTTGAGCCGGAACACAACGTCGCTGCAATCGGGTCGGGCGGCAACTTTGCCCTGGCGGCGGCCCGTGCGATGATGGATAGCGACAAACCAGCCGAGGATGTAGCGCGTGAAGCTATGGCAATTGCTGCGGATATCTGCGTGTATACCAACGGCAATCTGACGGTTGAGACGATCGGGTCATGAGTGCGGTTCTGGCAGCGATATTTGGTGGGCTGATTGGCGGTATTGTTGGGCCGATTGTGCTTGAGGAATATCGGAACCGGAAGCACGCCAAGACATGGAAAGAGCCTCGCAAGAAGCTGCTTGAGTCCATGTTGAGAGATACGAAGTACAAGTTCAAAACTCTGGAACGACTCAGCAGAACAATTGGCTGCACCGAAGATCAGACACGCTCACTATTGATCGAGCTGGAAGCCAGAGGCGCTGTTTCAAAGAAGACCAAAAAGGAAATTTGGGCACTGATCGAGCGCGCGCCATTACAGGAAAGCCAGCGCAAACTTGACGAAGAAGAAATTGAGGAAGAGCAGGAGTAGGTGACCCTTTCCGCTCTATCGGCTGCTCTTTACGCCAATAGCGCTTTGATCTCTTTCCCCTTCCACCTCAAATGCATCCCGATCAGGCCCATCAGGGCAGTGACAATGACGATATAATACGGCACGCGGATGTCGATGCTCATCAATCCGCCTCCGATCAGGGACATGATACCGCCTGCTAGGCAGAACACGGCTGTGGTCACGCCCATGACCCAGCCCTGATCCGTTTCGGCAACGCTGGATGAGAACAGGCCTAGCAGCGTCGGGTAAGAAACGCCGAAGAAGAAGTAGAAGAAAAAGACCGGAATATAGCTCAGTACCCCGCTGGGGCTGAATGCGAAGGCAAAGCCACAGATCACCATGGTGACCAACGAGGTGTAGATGATCTGGTGCTTGCTGAACCTCTCTTGCGCTGGTTTCACAAGGAAGGTGCTGGAAAAGGCCAGCGCAACGCCAATGACCACCATCGCCATGCTGCCCCCTATTACGCCATAACCCCACGCGCTGGTCAGGAAGTTGTCGACGAATACATAGAAAGTAACGTTGGCGACCATGAACAGGGCATAAACTGGCATGATTTTCAAAACCAACGGGTGTTCGCGCACAGCTAGGAGGCTGTCGGTTATGTCGCGGGGGCGGAAGACGAAGGGTTCGCGCTCGGTTCTGGTATCCTTGAAGAACGCGGTCACAAGAAAGATTGCAATCAGGACCAGCACAAACGCCCCGTAGAAAGGCGTTTTCAATGTCGCCGCGCTGCCCAATAAGGCTGCATCGGACAGAACCGCGCCTATGATCGGTCCTCCGACCAAGCCAAAGCTGACACCGGTCACAATATAACCCATGTTGCGGTCGCGGTCGGCAGCGTCGGTGCTGCCATCGATCATTGCCGCCTGCGCAATGGGCTGATTGCCGGCGGTAAATCCGGTGATCGACCGGCCGATGATCAGCAATAGCAGGCTGTTAAGATAAAGCGCGGCGATCGTCAGGGCGTAACCGACCAACGCCCCGGTCAAACAGACCAGAAGAGCATTCTTGCGCCCGATAGAGTCAGAAACTTTCGAGACATAGACCACCCCCAGAAACCAAGACAGGAAGAAGCAGCCGATCACCAGACCATAATAAAAGTGCCTTGTGCCCATGGCTGTGCTTTCCGGCAAGAAGCCGGACTTCGTTTCCATGATCAGGGAGTTGATGATGGGAAACACCAGCCCTTGTCCGATCAGGTCAACAAAGACCACAAACAGCAGGGTGATCTTGGCAATCTTGGTCATGAAAACGCCCCCAGTTCCAATATCTTGGGGCGAGTGTAACAGACAGTTGCCCTGTCACCTAACGGCGTGTCAGAGGCCGGAAAGCCCGACCCCTGAAGGGTGTGATTACTTCAACGAAGCAACTCCCAGCGGGACGCCGGCAACCTCGCACCAAATGTAAACTTCGTTGTAGCCCGAGACATCCATGGTTGGTGGCACGGCATAGGATTGCTTGCCGGTCAGGTGCAGCAGCGCGCCCAGTTTGCTGTCTGGGGCGTATGTGCCGTCCTTGCCAAATGCGACACGCGGGTCGGGGCCGTTGTCCAGCGAAAAGTCGTCGCCCAGTTCAACGATGTAACGCTCGCCATCTTTGACCAGTTTTACCGAACCGGTAGTGACGTGGTTCGAGCGGCCTTCAAATGTGCCTTTCTTTTTTGCGCCACCGGCCAGGGCAGCGGTGGTGCCGACCAAAGACAGGGCCGCGCCGGTAGCTGCAGCTTTCACAAAAAGCGAACGACGAGTCATCATGATGAGGTATCTCCCTAATGTCATACGGACGCAGAGTCCGTCGCGAAAGGTTATGCCGCAGACGCTGTGCATCTGGCGATTCACATCACCACGAAATTCCGTGTGCTGCCCGTGAGTTGCCGTGATCTTCTCGTGATCGGCTTGTGTTTTCGCGCCGTATGATTAGGTTCCGCTGCGAAACATACGGATAGAACACATATGACCGACCTGACCCCGCGCGAGATTGTCTCGGAACTGGACCGCTTTATTATCGGGCAGAAAGACGCGAAACGCGCCGTCGCCGTGGCGCTACGCAACCGCTGGCGGCGCAAGCAGTTGCCAGATGACATCCGCGATGAGGTCTATCCAAAAAACATTCTGATGATCGGACCCACCGGCGTTGGCAAGACCGAGATCAGCCGCCGTCTGGCCAAACTGGCCCGCGCACCCTTCATCAAGGTTGAAGCCACCAAATTCACCGAGGTCGGCTATGTCGGTCGGGACGTTGAACAGATCGTGCGTGATCTGGCTGACGCCGCAATCCTGCAAACCCGCGAGTATATGCGCGAGGATGTCAAAGCCCGCGCCCATCAGGCCGCCGAGGATCGCGTGATCGAGGCGATTGCTGGAACCGACGCCCGCGAAGCGACGCGGGAGATGTTCCGTAAGAAGCTGAAAGCGGGTGAGCTGGACGATACCGAAATCGAGTTGGAACTGTCAGATACCACGAACCCGATGCCGATGTTCGATATACCGGGCCAGCCGGGTGGTCAGATGGGGATGATGAATCTGGGTGATATCTTCGGCAAGGCCTTCGGTGGAAGGACCGTCAAGAAACGCATGACTGTCGCTGAAAGCTATGAGGCCTTAATTGGGGAAGAGGCCGACAAGTTGCTGGATGATGAAACCGTCAACCGGGTGGCTTTGGAAGCGGTCGAACAGAACGGCATCGTGTTTCTGGATGAAATCGACAAAGTCTGCGCCCGATCCGATGCGCGCGGAGGCGATGTCAGCCGGGAAGGGGTTCAGCGCGACCTGCTGCCTCTGATCGAGGGCACCACTGTCAGCACCAAACATGGCCCTGTGAAAACCGACCATATCCTTTTCATTGCATCCGGTGCGTTTCACATCGCCAAGCCCTCGGACCTGCTGCCAGAACTTCAGGGCCGCTTGCCGATACGCGTGGAACTGCGCGCCCTGACAGAAGAGGATTTCGTACGTATCCTGACCGAGACCGACAACGCTCTGACCCTGCAGTATACTGCCCTGATGGGCACTGAAGAGGTCACGGTCAGTTTCACCGAAGACGGGATCGCAGCCTTGGCCCGGATTGCGGCGGATGTGAACCAAAGCATCGAGAATATCGGTGCGCGGCGGCTTTACACGGTGATGGAGCGCGTGTTCGAAGAGCTTTCGTTCACCGCACCGGATCAGGCAGGGGCTGAGATCACCGTCGATGCAGGTTTCGTGAACGACAATCTTGGCGAGCTGACAAAATCCACAGACCTCAGCCGTTACGTTTTGTAACAGGTGCCAGCCGGATTTTGCCAATGAGTCGTGCCCTCAGGCTGGACGCGGGGCGGGAATACGGTAGCGTAGCCCTGTAACTTCACAGGGGCAGAGCGTGCTGCGCTATTTCATCATCATTGTGACGCTGTCTGTGCTGACCGCCTGTGCGGATCGGTCTATCACAGAGATCACACCCGAAGCCCTTAGGGTCGGCACCCCCGCCACGGTCTTTGCCGCCACTACCCGTGCGCGCGAGCCGGATGGCAGCTACGGAGCTAACCGTGCCGAGGCACTTCGTTACCTTGAGATGACCGTCTCGATTCCGCCGTCGCACACGCCGGGTGACCTCGAGTTCTCATACGCGAACCCGAATCCGAACAAACAGTTTGTCGTGGCCGATGTTACCGAGTTCTCGGGTCCGCAGGATCTGAAGTCCCGTCTGCGTGGCGTGGATGACGTGGTCATCTTTGTTCACGGGTATAACGCCACGCAGACCGAGACCGCATTTCGGGCCGCTCAGCTGAGCCATGATATCGGTATCCCCGGAACCATTCTGATTTATTCCTGGCCCAGTAAGGCGCGCGGCACCGGTTACGCTTATGATCTGGACAGTATGCTGTTTGCCCGAGACGGGCTGGAACAGACCATTAGATTGCTCAAATCAATGGGCGTAAAGCGGGTCGTCCTGATAGCGCATTCGATGGGCAGCGCCCTATCGATGGAGATGATGCGGCAAGCCGAACTGCGCGAGCCGGGATGGGCAAGCCGCAATCTTGAGGGGGTCATCCTGATCTCACCTGATCTGGATGTGGATCTGTTCCGATCCCAGATGAACAGCATCAAGAGCCCGCCCGACCCGTTTGTGGTGATGGTGTCCCAGAAGGACAAGATTCTGAACCTGTCGGCTCGGCTGCGCGGCACCGCGGACAGTCAGAGGTTGGGTAATATTAGTTCGGTCGACGCGTTGGCCGAATATCCGATCAGCGTGATCGACACGACTGCATTCAACAGCGATGCGGGATCATCTCATTTCGTGGCGGCGACGTCTCCGGCGCTGCTGGCCATTCTCAGTTCAGTCCGCCGAGTCAGCAACACCTTTGGCCCCGACCGGCCTGGCATCGATGTCCTTGTCCCACCCAGCGAGCGCAGCGCAGATGGCGCGACCGAGATTGTGCTGACCGAGACCGGACAGGCGCAGGTTAGCGCGCCCTGATCAGGCACGCATTCGATGATCGGGGTCCAGCGATGGGATCGCATCCAGCAACCGCTTGGTATAGTCTTGCTTGGGTGCGGCAAACAGTTCGCGCGTCGGGGCGCTTTCGACGATCTTGCCGTGATACATCACGACCACAAAATCGCAGGTATGGGCCACAACCGACAGATCGTGGCTGATGAACATGAAGGTCAGGCCCATATCTCGCTGAAGGGATTTCAGCAGGTTCAGGATATCCGCCTGAATCGACACGTCCAGCGCCGCCACGCATTCATCGGCAACTACAAAACGCGGGTTGCAGGCCAGAGCCCGCGCGATAGAAATCCGCTGACGCTGACCGCCCGAAAACGCGTGCGGATAGCGTCGCAGATGTTCAAGGTTCAACCGGCATTTGCCCGCAATCTCGCGAACCCGCGCATCGGTTTCCTCACGCGATGCGGTCAGGCCCATCACATCCAGCGGTTCGGCTATGATATCACGCACGGTCATCCGAGGACTAAGCGCCGCGTAAGGGTCCTGAAAAATCAACTGAGCCCGACGGCGATAGGACTTGAGATCGGTTGCTGACATTTTGGTCAGATCGAACCGCTCTTCACCATCATCATAGCTTGCGCCACCGCTGGTGATTGGAACCGCATTCAGCAATGCGCGGCCGAGTGTTGTCTTGCCCGAGCCGGACTCGCCGACCACCCCAACAAAAGCCCCTCGCGGGATTTCGATCGAGACGTTGTCGACCGCCTTCAGCGTGCGCTTGTTAAACAACCCGCCACCAAGGGGAAATTCGACTGACAGGTTTTCGGTTTTGATCAATGCGTTTGTCATGGCTGGCCTGGCACGTCTTCGGGGAAAATGGCTGCGAAATGGCCGGGGCTGACCTCGGTCAAGGGTGGGCGTTCCGTTTCATATCGCGATCCGGGTTTGAGTTCCGGGTTGCGTGGATGGAACACGCAGCCTGATGGCCGCTCCAGAGGTGAGGGGATATCGCCGGGGATCGGGGTTAGCGGTGCGTCCAGATCATCGAGTTTGGGTAACGCGTTCAGCAGGCCACGCGTATAGGCATGTGCCGGATGGCGGATCACTTCACGCACAGGTCCGCTTTCCATGATCCGACCCAGATACATCACCGCAACCCGGTCGGCGGTTTGGGCGACGACGCTTAGGTCATGGGTGATGAAGACGATGCCCATGCCGAACTCGGCCACCAGATCCTTCATCAGATCCAAAACCTGAGCCTGAATGGTCACGTCCAGCGCCGTTGTCGGCTCATCCGCGATCAGCAGTTTGGGCTTGGTCGAAAGCGCCATGGCGATCATCGCCCGCTGACGCATCCCGCCCGACAATTCGAAAGCGTATTGGTTGAACCGGGCCGCTGGTTCAAGGATACCCACCCGGTCCAGCATTTCGATCGATAGTTCTTTGGCCTGCTTTTTGCTGAGATCCGTGTGGATCAGCAACTGTTCAACCATCTGCTTGCCGATGGTGATCGCGGGGGCAAAGCTGGCCATCGGCTCTTGAAAGATCATACTGATCGCCCCGCCGCGCACAATCTCCATGTCCTTGGGCCGCTTCAGCGCCATGATATCAACCGGGCCGCTGTCGAGATGCAGATCGATCCGGCTTTCCGGTGCATAGATCGCGTTGGGTGGATTCAGTTTCATCAGTGATTTTGCTGTCACTGATTTCCCTGATCCACTTTCGCCGACCAGCCCGAGCACCTCGCCTGGGGCGAGTGAAAACGAAACATCCTCAACCGCCGTGATCAACCCTTCATCGGTTTTGAACTGAACGGACAGGTTTTCGACATCGATCAAGCTCATTTGCGGGTCTCCGAATAAGGATCAGCCGCATCGCGCAGGCCATCGCCAACGAACACGAAAGACATCACGAGAACGACAAAGAAGATGACCGGGATGAAATACCATTGGTAATTCAGCAGAACATCCGCCTTGGTCACATTCTGCAACATCACGCCAAGTGAGTTGACCGGATCTTTCAGCCCCAGCCCGATAAAGCTGAGCGCGGTTTCGCTGAGGACCATATAGGGGAACGAGATCACCAGATCGACGATGATGTAACTGGTGAAGCTGGGCAGCAGATGACGCCGGATGATGTGGCCCGGCGATGCACCGCAAAGCTTTGCCGCAAGCACATATTCCTGATTGCGTTCGGTCAACAGATGGGTGCGAACTCGCCGTGCTAAAGTAGGCCAGCCGACCAATCCCAATATGGCTGTGATGACAAAGAATCTTGTTTCGGCCGACCATTCCGGCGGGATAAAGGCCGCAATCGCCATGAACAGAGGTATGGCCGGAACCGTACGGATCGCATCGGTGATCATTTGGATCACACTGTCGACCATTCCACCGTAATATCCTGCCACCCCTCCGATCGCGAGCGCCAGCACGAACGAAATCATCACCCCAAGCGTTCCGACCTGTAGCGACGTCCAAACCGCATGCAGTGTACGGCTGAAGATATCCTTGCCGGCACTGTCGGTTCCGAACAGGTGAACATAGCCCTGATCGACACCAAACAGATGGATGTTACCGGGAATGACTCCAAACAGCTTATATTTGTCGCCCCGAACGAAGAACTGGATATATCGGCGTTCATCCTCGTTCACTTTCTCGACCCAGCGGAAATTGGTCGCCAACGAGCGTTCGCGAGTTACCCCGTGCAGGAACGGGCGGATCGAGCAGCCATTCTTGTCGCAGAATCTTGGAATCTGCGGGGCTCCGTTCAGATAGTCTTTGTCACGCCCTGCGGCGGTCGGATCGTAAGGCGACAGGAACGGAGCAAAGATGCCCGACAGGATCAGGACGACCAGAACTGTGGCCGCAATCATCGCCGCGCGCTGTTTCTTGAATCGGGCCCAGATCAACTGACGCTGCGAGGCGGTGAAATAGGCTTCTTTTGCCTTTTGGTTGTCGATTGTCGCAGTCATCTGGTCACCTGAGGATACTTTTGCGCACGCGCGGATCAATCACCGCAAGCAGAATGTCGGTGAAGAAATTCAACGTTACGATTGATGCCGTCAGCAGAAAGATGATGGCCCCCGCAAGTTGCTGATCATTGGACCGCGCCAACGCTTCAAGCAAAAGCGCACCGGCTTCAGTCAATGTCAGGATCAGCGCCACAATGGGCAGTTCGTTGAAGATCCGGTTCAGGTCAAAGCCAAGGCTGTTGACGATCGGCCCCAGCGCATGACGGGCCGGATAGCGCCATAACAGTCGGCGGCCATAAATGCCCCGCGCGGCAGCAGCGGTGACATACAGCTTCCCGATCTCATCCGACATCAACGCGCGCACGGTCTGCAGCGCAAAGGCTGTGGCCGACCAGCCCAGAATGAAGATCGGCAGCCAGGCGTGTTTCAGCAAATCGAGGAACTTGCCCCAAGACCAAGGCGCTTCTTTATACTCCGGCGAGAACAGCCCGGTCAGTGTCTCGCCGAAATAAACGGTTGAAACCAGCATCACCATCAGGGCCAGCAGGAAGTTCGGCATCGCCAGACCCAGATAGCTGACGATCCGCAGCGAGTTGTTCAATACTGCACTGCGCGAGGCGGCAGAAATGATGCCCACAGGGATTGCAATGGCATAAGCCAGCGTCAAAGCGCCAAGGCAGATCCACAGCGACAGCCAGAACTTGTCGCCCAGCAGCTGTGCAATATTCACCCGCAGGATGCAGCTTTCGCCGAAATCGCCACGAAATGCCCCTGACAACCAAGTGGCCCATCGGGTCAGGAACGGTTGATCCAACCCCAGTCGGGCGCGTTCTGCTGCAACGTCAGCAACGGTGATCGCGGACCCTTGGGTGTTTTTATACGCCAAATAGCGCTCGGCACAGTCACCGGGCACCAGTTCCATCAGTGAAAAAACAATCAGCGATACGATGACCAAAGTGACCAACGCCATAACCGCCCGGGTGGCGGCAAATCTGCAGAATTGCAACATATCTGTCCCCGCGGGATGCGCGAAGGCGGGCGCGGGCGCCCACCTTCTTATCTTCTCAACCTTATTCGCTCAGCCACCACTGGGCGGGGCGGTAAGGATAGGTCCGATAGAACTCGTAAGACTGCGTTTTGAACTCGGTAAAGTTCTGCAGGTTGTTCGAGTGATAGATCGGGGCAGGAGCATTCACGGTACCCAGGAACAGCAGCTCGCCGGTCATGATCTCGACCATCTTCTGCGCGGCGGATACTGACGCATCAGAGCCGGGTGCACTGGACTGATAGGTGTCCAATGCAGTCTTCAGATCCGCGACCCAAGCCGGTGGTTCAACTCCGTTTTCACCGTTTGAGCTGATATATTCAGCCCAGAGCATACCTGTACGTACGTCGAAATAGCCATCAAACGGAGGCACCCAGATCTCGCTGTCCCCGAGGATCGACCCGGCTGGCTGGCTCTTCAGCCATAGGCCCATATCCAGCGAGTTGGCCGTTTGTGCGGCGCGGAATTCGTCGGATGTCACCTCTTTGATCGCGGTGTTGACGCCAACGTCTTTCCAGTTCTGAGCAATCAGTTCCACCAATTGCGCCGAAGCTGGCTGGGTCGAGAACTGCCAATCCAGAACAAACGGATCACCATTCGGCAAGTCGCGGAAGCCATCACCGTCCTTGTCGACAAGACCGACTTCGTCCAGCAGCGCATTGGCGCGCTCTGCGTCGAATTCGATCTCATGGTTCGACCATTTTTCGTCGATGAAATCGGGACGTGGCGAGAAGCCGATGTACTGTGTCGGTGTTCCCAGACCAAAAGCCACAACCTCGTTCAGCTGGTTGCGATCCATAGCAACAGACATCGCAGTTCTGAACCGGATATCGTTAAAGATCGCGCGCTTGGCCTCGTCTTCTGCGGTCACGTTGAAGGTCAGAACCGGATAACCGATCGAAGGCTTCACCTCGACCGTGTAGTTACCGTTCTCCTGACCTTCGAGCAGCACCGGAGCGGATGTCAGGTTAACACCCTGCGATTTGTAATCGACCTCGCCATTCAGCAGCTTAAGGGTGCGAACTTCTTCGTCCGGAACGTAAGTTTCATCCATTTCCGAAATGTAGGGAAGCTGGTTACCCTGCGTATCGACCTGGAAGAAATAGGGGTTGGCCACGTAGTGACGACCCTCGGTGCTCTCCTTCACAAGGATATGGCTCTCCAGCGTCGGCATGGTATCGGTGGGAAGACCCGCCAGTTTGTCACCGGCTGTCAGCATCGGAGATGGCGTATCCATCCAGTCCGAGTTGCCATAATAGGCCTTGATCAGCTCGTACCCGTTTTCATAACCAAGCGCCTGCGCGTTGGCGTCGGCGTTGTCATCCAACGCCGGGTGGAACTTTTCAAAGAAATGCTTGGGCTGGTAGGGCTGCACATAGGTGAACGAGAATGTCTCGGTCAGGCCAGGCTTGGGCGCGGCAAGGGTAAAGCGGACAGTGGTGTCGTCCAGCGCTTCGACCTTCATGGGCTCACCGCCCGCCAGCGCATAATCCTTCGCTTCGGCGATGACATTGGTGTCCATCATCAGGTTATCGTACCAGAAGACGATATCCGCCGCCGTAAATGGCGCGCCATCCGACCACTTGTGGCCTTCACGCAGATTCACGGTCAGCACGGTGAAGTCATCGTTCCATTCCCAGGATTTCGCCACGTTGGGCACCAGGGTCTGCAGGTCGTCGGAATAGCGGAACAGGTTGACGTGACGCACCGAAAGGAAGTCCGAGGTGCCGCTTTCTGTGGCGTTGGAGAGCGCGTCCAGAACACCGCCATACTGACCTATCGAGTCATAGGGTACGATGACCAACGGGTCAGCCGGCAGACGATCTGCCACGGCCGCAAGATCGCCATTGCCACGGATCATGCCGTTCAGATCCCCAATAGCCGGGTTTTCGGCAAAGCTGAGCGTACAGTTTGCAGCTGATTGAAACTCGGACAGATCAAACTGCTGAGGATAAGCACCGGTTGCGACGCCCTGCATATCCGCGACGGTTGCAGCAGGACAATTGGCCCAGGCCGCGCCCCCGATTGTGGCAAAGGCCACACCAGACATAAGAAGCTTTTTCATGTTTTCTCCCTAGGTTTTGTTTATTTCGTTTTGCGTTTCCGAGAGCCCGATTTGCCCGCTTTGCTTTCGGAGGTTTCTTTGTTCTTTTTTTGCTTCCGGGGCTCTGTTTCATCTGGCCCGGATTTGACATCGTATTGCGATGCAATGTGCGCTTGGACCCCAGCTTGCTTGAGAACGGGTGCAAACGCATCAGGTGGCGCGATATCGGTCACCAGATCCGTCACCTTGTCGAACGGGCAAGACACGTTGGCTGCCTTTGCACCGAATTTGGTGTGGTCCGCTGCAACGATCATGCGATGCGTGTTCCCTTGCAGCGCACGGGTCAGATCCGCCTCCAGCGGGTTCGAGGCCAATACGCCTCCAACCAGCGACAGTGCATCCGCGCCGCAGATCACCGCGTCATAGCTGTACTGACACGCGAGTTCTTCAGCCGCACGGCCAAAACTGCCTCGCTCGGACCGGATTACTTCGCCCCCTGCCAGAACGGCGCGCGTGCCATTGTGATCGGCCAGGGATGCGACAACTGACAAAGAGTTGCTAACGACGGTCAAACCCCGCAGCTCACGTAGTTGCTCGGCCACATGAGTCATGGTCGAGCCAACGGTGATGAACAACACCATCTCGTCCTCAAGCAACCCGCAGACCCGCTTGGCGATGTTGGTTTTCTCGTCGGCATTATACTCCAGCGCGCCCGAAAACATCGGTGTATCCTGTGCTCGAGACAGAAATGTGCCGCCATGCACACGCTCAACCTTGTTCGCGCGCGCCAGCGCCTTGACCAAACGACGCACCGTTTCCTCAGAGACGTCCATGATCTGGGCGATCTGAGTGTTGCGCGCTGACCCCCCCAGCCGCGCAAGGACATCCAGCAGCTCTCGGCCACGATGTGGGATGGTTACGCTATCATCATCCATTTTCAGACTCGGTCACATTTTCGCGCAAAAATCCACAATAAATGTAAATCTTTTGCGACAATTTTGGTTTTTTTGCCTTTTCCGGTCAACATGGCACAACAAACCTGCAGTTTCATGCGGCGTGACAGGTGGATTTCAGATCTCTCGCAAGAATCATTCAACTCATCCCAGCATGTGTTCATGACGACAATGCGATCAGCGTCACGCCAGCAGCCATCATCACGGCCGCCAGAAGGCGTCGCATGGGATTGCCTTCACTCAAGAACAGAAATCCGATTAGGGCCGCGAAGATCACTGAGGTTTCGCGTAAGGCTGACACGACGCCAAGCGGAGCGAAATTCTTGGCATAAAGCACTAGGCCGTAAGCCGTCATCGACACCATTCCGCCTGCAATCCCGATCACCCAGATGCGCAGAGGCAAATCAAGCACACGCGCGCCTCGCCGTAGCGCGACAAAGCCCACAACAAAGATATGCAGAACCGAATGCCAGGCCCAATAGCTCAGGATGTTGCCTGACACCCGCACGCCCAGGCCATCCACAAGCGAGTAGATGGAAATAAAGCAGCCCGTTCCCAATGCGAAAACAAGCGATGCCCTACCGACCCCTTGCCTCAAAACCGACCAGCTGGACAGTTGAATGCCGGTGGCAATCACCGCGATCCCAATCCAGGCCTGCGTCGGCAGATGTTCGCCCGCGAATATCACGGCCCAAAGAGCGACCAGCGCAGGAACCACACCGCGCGCGATCGGGTACACCACACTGAGATCACCATGCCGGTAGGCCTGATTCAGCATGTAGAAATATCCGAAATGAACAACGGTCGAACCTGCCAGATATGGCAGGCTCTCGATATTCGGCAGCGGCAGAACCGCCACCATCAGCGCCCCCGGGATAACGTGTCCCAGCGCAACCAGACCCAGCGTGACTGTTCGGTCAGCGGCCGTTTTTACAACCGTGTTCCAGATCGCATGCAGCAACGCGGCCGCAAGGATTATGAGAACGATTTCAGCGCTCACTGTCAGATCGCCGTATTAAACAGCTCAGTGATGTTTTGTTGGTTGAGTTGGATCGGATTCCCTCCGCATGAGGGGTCGATGATTGCGCCCTGGACCAGTTCGGGGATGGCGGCTTTGGTGACGCCGAGGTCGGAGAGTTTGCGGGGGATGGCGAGGCTGTC
>NZ_JBQFRK010000008.1:0-145748 GCF_056537365.1 Ruegeria sp. CF3
ACCCGCATGAAACCGCTTCCCCATCAAACGGCCCTGCATGTCAACCAGACAAACCAATACCGTATCAATCTCGCCAGACGAAACCTCAGCCTTCAAATGCTCAAATGTCAGTGTCGCGCTCACGATGCGCCCTCCCTGATCGTGATATCGTTCAGCGCCGGTTCAAGCAGCGCCAGTATGTCCCGGGACATGTTGGCAACCTGTATTTCATTGCCCAAAAGATCATTGCGTACCTCGATCATCACATTGGCCAGCCCCCGGCTCAGCGCATGGAGACGGAGCGAATGCGTTACACCGTCAGCGGGGCCATAGGGCTGATTGCGTTCCGTGCGGCGATGCGGGATCTGATCCATGTGATCCAGCATTGCATCGACCAGACGGCTGTCCTCGTCATGGAGAAGTCCAAGTTCAACCGCGCGCGGCTGCCCAAAATAGACTGGCGTGAAGGAGTGAATAGTCACAACGACTGTATCCGGACCGCGCGCATCCAGAACCTGTGCAACTGCCTGACAGTACGGGGCATACACTGCCTGGATGCGTGCATCGCGTTGCGATTGATCGAGGCCCACATTGCCCGGCACTTCGATCAGTTCTGATTTCTCGGGCATTGCGCTTGCCGCCTCGGGCGGACGGTTGCAATCATAGACCAATCGCGAGACGGTCGAGGCCACGACCGGAGCATCAAGCGCTGTCGACAGCGCCCGTGTCAGCGCCATTGCGCCCGGATCCCAAGCAGCATGGCTGACGCGCGCGGATGCGGACAATCCCAAGTCATCAAACTCTGACGGAATGCGGTTGCTTGCATGTTCACACAGCAGAACGACGCGCCCAACGCCCGCCTGGTTCAGGATTTCGACCGATCCGGTCATCCTTTGACCTCGGTATCCGCATCCTGTTCCATCTGCGGCATTTCTTCGATCAGACGCGTTTCAAGCAACTGCCCATTGCGATACAAGATCGGATAGGCAACCGCCGCGATATGGCTGTTGAATTCGCGAAAGGCGCGCAGGGTTTCGAGGTGGATGTCACTGGTTTCAAAGCTTTCTGCGCTGCCATGTTGCAAGCGTTTAAGGTGGCGTTTGCGACTGTCACGCTCGGCCCGCTTGATTTCGGTTTTTTCCAGGCTCAGCAGACGCGCGCTTTCCAGATCGTCCGAGATCAGCACGTTCGAGGCCAGTTTCAGGTTGGCCACAATCCCCTCGTGCATTTCGACCAGCTCTGACCAACCTTCTTTCGAGAACGCGGCCCCCTTTTTGCGCATGTCATCCGCCAATGCCGTCAGGCGTTTGGCCACCACGTCGCCCGCGGTTTCCAGGCGAATGGCATATTCCATTAGGTCCCGCGCAATCTTGGCATTTTCCTTGCCGAACGCATCAGCGGGGATAGCCGCCACATATTGCCGGATACCAGAAAGGCAATCGTTCACATCAGTATCCATGTCCCGAATGGCCCGGATCTGCTCCTTGTCACCACTGCGATAGAGCTCCAGCGCAGGCCGGAACATCGAGCCAACCATATCGCTCATCCGCAGAAGCTCGCGTTTGAGGTTAGACAGGGCCTGATTGGGTCTGCTGAGGGAGTCGAGATCAAGTGCGCTGATCGGTTGCCCGGGCTGCGCGCTGCTTTCAGGACTTTTCGGATCGGGCAGCAGTTTTTCGAATGGCGCGCACAGCATGCCGCAGAACGGCAGTGCCAGAACCAGAAGCGAGGCGTTGAAAATCAGATGTGCATTCACCAGCATCTGCCCGCCTTGCAGATCGCCCAATACTCCGGTTCGCAGCGCCAGGTTGGCAGCAAACAGCGAGACAATTGACCAACTGCCCCGCAGCGCCAGATTAGCGAAGGGAATGCGCCTTGCAGACAGGGCCATGCCGCGTGTCAGCCAAACCGGGATGAAGGCGGACCCGAAATTAGCACCCAACACCAGCGAGAGCCCGGCGGCAAACGGGATCGCCCCGATTTGCACCAGGGTCACACACATCAAGATCGCAGCGACCGAAGAATGCATGACAAAGGCCAGCGCTCCACCGACCAGGAACGCTGTGATGTAATCACGCGCAAGATACTCGGCGGTGGCGGGTAGAAAGGCGCTGTCACGGATCGGGTCCATCGCCTCGCGTAGAAAACGCAGTGAGATCAGGATGAATGCGACACCCATCAGAATACGGCCCAACTGGCGCGGTTTCTTGGCCTCTGTCTTGACGAACAGATAGCCGCCGACCGCAAGCAGTAGCGGCACCAACCAATCCAGTTTGAAGGACAGAACCTGAATGATCAGCGCCGAGCCGAGATCGCCACCCAGAACCATCGCGAGCCCGGTCGGAAAGGCCAACATCCCGCCCGCCGCAAATCCGGAGGTCAGCAATGCAACCGCGGCCGAGCTTTGCAAGACGACGGCCATTGTAAGCCCTACCATCGAGGCCTGCACATAGCTGCGCTGCCCCGTCATCACCCGCTGAAACGATGCACCATAGCTACGCTCGATGCCCGTGCGCACCATGCGCACAGCGTAGAGCAGCAGCATCGTTGCACCAGCCAGACTTATGAGGAAACTGACAATCGCCATTCCGTTATCCGTTCACCAGATCAAGCAGCTCGGAATGCAGTTGCGGCGTGGCCGCCGATATGACTCGGCCGTCGGAGTTCAGACCTAGCGGCTTACCCTCCCAATCGCTCATGATCCCGCCCGCAGCTTCAACTACGGCGGAAACCGGCAGATAGTCATAAGGCTGCAGATCATAATCGATGACCGCATCAACATGGCCCATCGCAAGCAGTGCATGCGGGTAGCAGTCATAGGCAAAGCGTCGGGTCTGTCCCGAATTCATCAACCGATCAAACAGGGCCGGATGATCCCGGTAAATCTTGTCGCCTTCGTTGACGAAAAAAACTGCGTCGCTCAATTGGCGTGTAACGCTGACCGAGACAGGCTTGCCATTCAGTGTGGCCCCTTGACCTTTCATGCCGATCAGAAATTCGTTCAGGGCAGGCATGCCGATGACCCCCAATCGGGGAACACCATTCGTGAGATATCCCAACAGGAACCCAAACAACGGATGCCCCGACAGGAATGACCGGGTGCCGTCAATGGGATCTACAATCCAGACATTCTGCCGATCCTGACCTTCGAACCCCTGCTCTTCGCCAAAGATACCGTCATCTGGAAAGTTCTCAGCCAAATATTGTCGCACAACGGCCTCGACACCCTTGTCCGCCTGTGTGACCGGGCTTTCGTCCGCCTTGAACTCAACCCCCAAACGTCCCCGAAAGTACCCGCGCGCAGCTTGCGCGGCGATATTGGCGATTTCGGCGGCGTGAATCGCGATATCTGACGTACCTTCGGGCGTTGCAACGGTATTTGGTGGGGTTAGCATCTGTTTTTGTCCCTCATTGCAATGCCTTAAGCAGTATTCAGAGACGCCGTCATGGTACAGGTAAACTGGATGACTAACGGATCGCCATTGCACATGGGTGTTCCGGTTGTATCGTCACTCTGCGATGCTGCATTACGCAACATCTTTTAAGCATCAACGTCACAAAACCCCACACAGCACAGCAACATTAACCCACAAAAAACAACTTATTCAACCAAATTATTCCGTTTTTGGTTGATTAGCGGTTTCGTTTGTGGATTTTTGAGCGGTGGGTATCGCCATTCCGAGGCAAAGCAGGCAATACCGCCGCGTAGTTTTGGCAGGAATACACGCGCAGGGCCAAAGATTCGGTTCAGCGATCAGGAGCACCGGGATATGACAGACAAACACAACGTCCTGTTTATCATTACCGACCAGATGCGGGCGGATTGTTTGTTTGGGGCATTGGAGGCCCATGTTGACCTGCCTCACATGCGCGCATTGATGGAGGACAGTGTTTCTTTCACGCGGCACTTTTCCGTTACCAACCCCTGCGGGCCATCGCGCGCCTCATTGCTGACCGGGCAATACGCGATGAACCACCGGTCGGTACGAAACGGCACGCCCCTGCGCCACGATGCACCGACCATCGCCAGCGAGATGCGCAAGGCAGGGTATCTGCCGATGCTGTTTGGATATACCGACACATCACAGGACCCGCGCGTGTTTGATGCAAAAGACCCGGCGCTCAGGTCATATGAATTCCACATGGCCGGTTTTCAGGAAATGCTGGAAATGCGTTTGGAGATGTCATTCCCATGGCGTTCTCATCTGAAAAACCGTGGATATGAGTTCGAAAACTATATTGACGTGTTCAAACCGGTCGCACCCAATGGCGGCCAGCCTGCACTGAATGACCCGGCCTTCTACGCAGCCGAGGATAGCGATACCGCCTTTCTAACCGATCGGTTTCTGGAAACCATGCCGGCGTATGCGGATGATGACAGGGGATGGTTTGCACATCTGACCTACATTCGCCCGCATCCACCGCTGGTAGCCCCGGCACCATATAACCGAATGTATGACCCTGCCTCGCTACCATTGCCATCGCGACTGCTAACCGCCGAGGCCGAAGAGGCGTTGCATCCGTTTTTCGCTCCGGCACGGGCCAACAGCACGGTTGCCGGGTTTGTTGAAGGTTTCCCGGACCTTGAACCGACGGACGAGGTAGTGCAGACGCTGCGTTCGATCTATCTGGGTCTTGCCACGGAGGTAGATCATCATATCGGCCGCGTGGTTTCGTTTTTGAAAGAGACAGGGCAGTACGACAACACTATGCTGGTGGTCACCGCAGATCATGGCGAGATGCTGGGGGATCGGCACAGTTGGGGTAAGATGTCGGTTTATGATGCGGCCTATCATACACCCTTGATCGTGCGCATGCCCGATGGAGCCCGTGGTAAACGGGTCGAGGCACCCACGGAATCGATTGATATCGTTCCGACGATTCTCGAATGGATCGGGCAGACAATACCGGATTCCATGAATGGGCATTCGCTGTTGCCCTTCCTTCAGAGTGAATCCTCAACCCCGGCTGACTGGCGCCGCTATTCATTCTCGGAGCTGGACTTCGCTGATCCGCTGAACCCAACCCGCTGGCAACGCGATCTGGAAACGGGGTTAGAGGACAGCTGCCTGAGCATCCTGCGCGACGACCGGTTTACATTGGTTGAGTTTGCGGCTGATCTTCCGCCCATGCTGTTTGACGGTGAAGGGCAGGGTGAGATGGAGAACGTGGCAGAACATCCTGAACACGCCGCCACATTGGCGCGCATGACACGCGACATGTTGCGTCACCGGATGCGGAAAATGGACAAGACCCTGTCAAACTGGATGATCACCCCGGATGGTCCGCGCCAACCGTGACGTTCCTATATGGCTGAGGATCGTCAACCACCCCAGGTTACAGTCATCAGCATATCCTCGAACTCTGCGGTGTCGAAAAACAGCACGATCTCACCCGTTGGGCCTGCGGGCAACGGAACCGTCGCCAACTGACCAACCGCCAGATCGCCCAGTTCCGGACGGCGGGTCAATGTGTCCTGAACCACACCTCCGTCGCTGGTATCAGAACGATCAGACACCGTGATTGTTGCCGGAGCAGCATCCAGACTGCTTTCAGCAAAAAGATCGCACCGTTTGAGCGTCGTGAGGCGACCAGCCGACCAATAGGGATAGTGCTCGGGTCGGAGTGTCAGCCGCAGCTCGTGACGCCCACCCGCAGCGGGTGTTTCGCGGCGGAAGCGCGCCCATTCCGTCGGGAACTCGTGCCGCAGTGAGAATAGCCGCACATTGCCCACAGTCCCGTCTGCCGCGATATCGGCTTTCAGATGATCAACCGCCGCATTACGCACGGGTCCACCGCCATCCCGCGCAGTGTAGCGCAGGTGCAAGACGACGTCCGAGATCGTGTCATAGTCGAACTGTTGCGGATCGCCCTGCGTTGGGTCCGCCGGCAGCTCTAGCCGCCATTCGCTGACTGCGCCCACATTCTCGAATGGTAAATAGCGATCATCAGGCATGCCCTCGAACTGACCGGTTTCCATTTGAGCCGCACTGAACACATTGCTTTCGGCGCTGTGAATATCGGCGAAACGGTCGTCTTCGGGGCCCGTGCGAACATAGCCATCCCCGATATCCGGTCGTTGCCGGATGCTGCTCTTGAGATGCACGAGTTTCGCGTGGGTCCCAATATAGGGCCCGGACAGGCAGGGCAGGCTGAGCGCAACACTCTTGATCCGGCGGAAATAGTGGCCCGGCCCATCCAGATCGAACTGCGCCTCGGGGATTTTGAAGGTACACCGACCCGTGCGTCGTAGGTTGACCAGGGCCAGTGGATCGATTTGCAGCAGGCTGACATGTTTGGTCAGCTCGTATTCGTTGCGGTTGTGTTCATGATACGCAAGCTCCATCCGCTTGACGTCCAGCAGCAGCGCTTCGCCGGAAAGAAGCCCCTTGCGACCGCCATCCCAATAGTTGAACTGCACCAGAGTTTTCTGATCCAGCTCGGGCCGCATCAGTTCGGCTTTCATGGTCTGCTCGGCACGCCGCGCAGTATCGAAGGCAAAGCGGTAGTACTCGTAATACAGCTTTGACAACTCGCCTTGCAGCCAGCCATAGAGCTCTTCGTTGGTGTATTTGTCCTGCAAGAAATCGCGGGTCCGCTCTGTTAGACGGATTGCCTTCTTCAAGTTCAGGTATTCGCGATGCTGCGCCTGTTCCGCGATCAACGATGTCAGAATCTGACGCCCGATCTGCATCACATCATGGGCCGCCAGATTGTGCTGCAATATCCATTCGTCGGCGCGGCGTTCATAGGCGGCAGCGCGAGCCGCCATCCCGGCCTGATCACGGTTCCAATCCGCGATCATCCCGGATACATCCCCCGCGATCCGCATGACCGAGGACAGCACGGTTCCTACCTTAAAGTCGATGGTGCCACCGAGGCCCCAATAATGCAGGTCCAGTTTCGGGTCGGGGATCGGGGTAAGCGTTGCCGAGATCGAGTGGAATACCGATTTGGCCAGCGTTGTGTCCCGGGCTATTGGCAGCAGGATGTTAAGTTCTTCATTCTCTTTTTTCGACAGGTGAAGGTCTCCGTCCCCGGTTTGGCCTGACGTCTGCGCGCCATCGCCATCGCCCGGACGCTCAAGATCGGGAAACTCCAGCCGCTGAACCGGCACGTCATATTGCGCAACAAGTGCTTCGTAGGCTTCGTCGAAATTGGCCTTTGTCAGGGTCTGACGGGTCAACTCAAGGGTCTCGGGCGCATTTGGATCAGCTTCCTGACCCAGCAGGCGCTTGTAATAGTTCAATCGCTCAAGCGCCGCGCCACGACTGCCTATCAGCGCTTGCGTCGCTGCTTCGGTGTTTTTCCATTGCAGGTAACGCAGATCGACTTGCAGTTTCTGCAAGCTGACTTCGTGCCCCTGCCGCAACAGGGCTAGCGCCTCGGCGTCGCGTTTCTCCAAGGCGGTCAGCAACGCCGACCCGATATTTCGGACCTCACCAGCCAATTCCGCCGCCTTCTCGATCAACACGCGCGAGCGGACGGGGCTGACCGGTTGATTTAAGCCTGACACGACCGAGCCGATATCCAGCCCAGCCGCCGCCGCCTTGACCAGCATTCCGGGATCGATCGGCGGGTCGAACAGGGCAAGCGGACGAACCTGCCCTTCGATATCCATACAGTTGCGGATTTTGAACAGCCGGTCGGCAACCGTATCCCAATAACCCAGCAGCTTTTCATTATGCGGGATGCAGAAATACAACGTGCGGGCCATACCGAATAACGGCGCAGCGCTGTCGCTGGTGCCCGCACCTGTTGGCGTTGTGAAATTGAAGGGGAACGCGCCTTCAAGCTCGACCAATGCATTGCCCATCGGATCAAGCCCTTGCGCCCGAAGCTGCGCAAAGGTGCGTGGCGTGGTTGTTCCACCCGCAGGTGACCGCTGCGGCTTGTCGCCCAACAAGTTCGAGGCGAGCACATAGATCTGCAGCGCTTCCATGATGGCTTCGCGCGTGAATTGCTGGAACAGGTTGTCACCCCAGGCAATCAGATTGTCGAGGTACTTCATCACCACGTGCATCATGAATGAAATCGTCCGTGTGCGCGCGACTGCAAAGGGCTGAAATGGGGTGTTTCGCACCGCTTCATACCCATTTAGGATCGCTTCTTTCTCGGCCAGCTCCGCGTCGGTGCATTCGTCGTTTGGTTTGCTGAGCAGGGTCAACAACGTATCGATGGATTGGGCTTCGCCCTCGCGAAAGGCAAGGAAACGCCAATAGCGTGTGGGCACCGGTACATCGGGGTCATTCTCGGTCGGATCGAAAATCAGATGGAACCAGCGTTGCGCTTCGGCGAAACGTTGGGTCTTGGACAAGTGCACCGCAATGGTCAGCGGCACATGGAACATCAGTTCCCAATTGTAGTTGGCATAAGGCCCACCCATCCGCGTGTCGATTTCCTTCGGGAACGAATGGATGTCGATCTTGTCGGTTTCCTGCGGGGAATAGAGGGAATTGAAGAATGACTTGCGCAAGCTTTTGTGAAACTCCGGGGACAACATCCCGGGCACACCCTGTATGTTCAGACGCTCGATCAACTCCGATACAAAGGGGTGGAAGAAGTTTTCAAACGTGTAGTCCCAGTGTTTTTCATAGCTGATAAGCTTGATCTTCTGGGGGCCGAAAATGTCCTGATCAAGCAGGTGATGATAGCCGTAAGTGCTGATCTTGCTGGTATCCATGATCAAAGTCCTTTCCGGATCAAGTGCGACGCATGCGGACGGTGCTGCCCATCGGGCCGATGTCGCGGTCGCCAAAGCGGACCGTGCCACCGGTGCCCAGCGCTGTATGGACAAAGGCGTCTTCGGTCACGAATGCACGAAGAGTGCTCAGGTCGGCGCTGCCAAAGCCGGGGATTGCAGTCACCCGTTCAATCCGGTCGGGCTGCTCGGCAAGCGGCTCGAATGCCAGCACCATGGTATCGATTGTCGGGTCAACCTCGGCCACGCGGCCAAAATCAAGCCAAGTCACAACTTCAACGATCCGCTGTTTCGTGGACACGTAGAACACATGTCGCGGGTCGGCATAGAAGAACGGCGACTCCCAGGCTTCTCCATTGGTCGGGTGATGCGGCTGTGTGGCCTGATCGGGCGCCTTATTGGACAGCAACCGATGCGTGATCCCGTCATTGGAATAGATCGCTGTAAGGCGGTTTGACCCGGTCGACGTAATACGTTTCGGCAAGAAATGCGGCGCCTTCTTGGGTGAGCGCGTATCGGGTGTGCTAAACGTGTTGTACATAAAGAACGAAACGCCCAGCCAATCCTTGTACGAGATCGATATCCGCATCCCGTTGGTCCATGGGAATGAAGACAGGCGGATGCCCTTACGGAAATTGCGCATCTCTCGGGCTGGCACGTTTTCGCGCAGCAACAGGGGCTCATCAGGATCCGAACTGCGCGGCGGTTGCCACACGCCATCCACCCGTTCGGTCCAGTTCAGCATGACCTTGACGTCAAAGGTGGGTTCATCAACATCCATCAACGATGACGCCTCAACCTCGGCCAGCGGGCCTGATCCCGCGTTGGGTGTTCCTTGTGCCGTGTTTTCCGGCATCATCTTGATCCAGAACAGGAACAGACGATTGTTCCAGACCAGCGGCATGACCGGATTATCCTCGATATCCAGCGGGATTTTCTCCCACGCGCTCCACGAGCCGTAGGCACGGGTTCGGTGGTAATAACTGCGCTTGGCCCCGGCGGTCCGCCCGATGACGTGCAGCACATCGTCTGCTGCACCCGGATCGCCCTCGATCTGGTAGAGGCCGCATACTTCCAGCTTGGCGACCTCTTCCAGTTTCTGCAGATACCCGATCAGCGAGGTGGCTGCGCGTTCCTCGGTGATGTCACCCTGCAACAATTCACTCATCGCCTCACGGAAGAAGGGTGACTGGTCGTCGCGCAATTCCGGCTCCATCCAGTTTTCAGGGTACAGGAAGATTTTCCTGTTTGCCTCCCACACGCGATAGCGTTTCATCCATTCCCAGTGTTTCGACCTGAGGCTGGATGCAGCCACACGGGGTTCAAGGTTCATCAGGCAGCGCTCGGTAAAGATCTGTACCGAGGACAATGCGTGGCGAACCCGCGAAGTGAGCATGCACGGCTCCATCTGCACGTCCATCAGGAAGTATTCGAACAACTTTTCGGGCGTGTTGATATGCGCCGCATCCGGACGCCCGCGCAGATCGTGCAGGATATGCGCCACCAATGCATCACGCTGGCGCTTGCGCAGGCGGTCATTGATCGGTTGCAGGATTTTGAGCCAGTCATCCGGGCTGTAACGCGCACGAAGGGCGGCGCGGAAATTCCGCACAATGGGTCCGGTTGGGGCGGGTGTTGCGGCAGCGATAAGCGCTGTCGCCGGAATCCCAAGTGCCGTCAGCCATTCGGCGATGTCATGAAGCCGCTCCAGAACGGCCAGATCGCCAATATCGGCTGGGGTGAGTCCGAAATGTACCAACAGGGCGGCGATATCCACGGGATCCCAGCGCGTGACTTGGAACAACTCAGCCTCGGCGTCGGCTATGGCGAATGCTGGATTCTCGGCTATCGAGACCAGCCGGGCATTTTCAGGGGCATAAGCCGCCTTTAATCGCGCCATGCGCAGGTGTGCCGTTAGCACCCCCATCAGCGCGGCAGAGGTCGGATCATCAGGTGTGCCGGTGACGGGCAGGCTGTTTGGCCAGGCCGCACCCGCAATCTGCAAATCGCCATGTGTCGTCAGGTGCAAGACCTCAGCGACGTCAAGTTTCAGCGTTTCGGACAACCTGGCAATGCGGCGCGTGCGCAGGAAGGCCGCGCCCAGATGCGATACCGGATCAGCCGGGTAGAGATGCGAAGCGCCGATGACCTCAGTTCCTCGGCCCGGTGCACTCCAACGCAACGCCAGTCGGTCGGTCACATTGGCCACGCCCAGCGCGATTTCGACCAAAGTGCCTGCGCGAAGCTCGATCGCGTTGGTGTTTGACCATATGCCGCCCGCCTCGGTCAGAGGAACAGGTTCGCCTGCGATGCTGAGTGTCACGGTCGCGCCCGCATCAGCTTCGACAGCAATGTTGAAGAATCCGTTTTCAGGCGCTTCCAGATATCCCCGTAACCGGATCGAAATCGAAGAACCTGGTGTGGTTTGATTGTCTGGCAGCACTGTTCCAGTGGAGGCAAAATCAATCGCGCCAGATATGGTTTCGACCCGCGCAGGCGGTGCAGTGTGGGCCGGACCATCGCTGATTTCAGCACTCAGACCCCCGGATTCGAGCATCAGGGCATCCTCAAGCGCGGAGCTGGCCGGATCAGTCACCGCATGCAGAACCTCGGCCTTTTCGAACAGGACGGCTGCCAGATCAGCCTCAACCTCGATCGCGGTACCCAGAAGCTGCAGCGCCACCTGGCGTTTCCGTCTTGAGATCAGCTGCGGCAGGATTCCTTCAAGCAGGGCACGATAGGCCTCGGCCTTTGACGCAGTTGAGCTGCGGTATGCGTCGTGAAGCGGGAGCAGCTCGGTGAAGCGGGTGAAAAATGGCTGTGATTGTGCCTCGCTTGCATTGAACAAAGCGTCAATTGCTGGCGTGAAGGCAGCAGGTGTCCCGGCGACGGCCTGCAGGGCATCTCTGACAGTGGTCGACATGAGCCCGTTGAAAACCAGAACCTTGCGGAAATCGTCATAAGCGATTTGATCGGGCGCCTCGGCCAGGATCGCCGGCTCTAGCGCAGTGGCAGAATGGTCATAGGTAACCTCGGCCGAGGATGTGGCCTCCAGATATCCGAAGAACTGCTCGGTCGCTTCGGCCCCATAGACCAGAGCCATGTGGGACCGGGCAATACCGCCATCGGGATCGTCCACCAGAACAAAGTCATTGGTGATCGCCGCAAACCCTGCACGCAGATCGCGTGCCAGGGTCGTGATGTTTTCTGCGGGTGGTGTCGTCTGGCCACTTGGGTCATGGTTCAACAGCAGCGCCAGTGCTGTTTCCAGCGACAGGCCTAGCTCGGACAGGCGATGCACCAGATCGATAACCGTCAGCAGAGCGGGTGCAGTGGCGTCTTGCGGGCCATAGGGGTCAAGACCGGTGGCTTGAAGCAAACGCTCCAATCCCGGCACGCTTTGCTCAAGCGCGCGCGTCAACCAGCCGCGACGGTAGATTGCGCTGACCGTCTCGATGGTCAGGGGTGTCGTGTCATCGAACCCCAAAACAGCGACGATCCGGTTAAATTCCGGACCCGTCAATGAAAAGGCCGCGCGCAAGGTTTCAACCTCGGGCAGCAACAGGGCCGCAGGGTCTGTAAGCACACCGCCAAAACCATCTTCGGCAAAGGCGGGGTTTTCGCGAGCAGGTCGCTGGAACATTTCACGGAATAGCGCGGCGGTTCCATTGGTGCTGATTGGTCCAAAGAGGGCCAGGATCGGGCGCAGCGCGTCCTCGGGCCTTAGCTCCAGCGCATCAAGGGCCGACATGGCGATGCCCAACTGTGGCAGGAGCTCGGCAAAGCCGGCGTCCATGCGAGCCAGGTCCACCTGCGCGTCGGCGCCGCCCGGCATCTGGTTCGTCGGATAAAGCGCCGAGATGATAGCATCCGTGTCGGCAATGCTAAGTTCCAGAACACGCCACATACGGACGAACCGGTTAATCCGGATAAAGTCATTCCATTCAAGGCGGTTGGACAGCGGATCAGGGTCTGGGTGACGCAATTCAAGCGCGCTTAGGTCGCACATATCCGACGGGTCTTGCGGATTTGTAAGCACGATCAGACCCATGATCCGGTCGAAAGTAGTGTCATCAAGCAACCATGCCTCGATATCACCCCCAAAGCGTTCAGGCTCGACCCCTGCCGCCATCCGGCTTTGTAGTTCTGCGGAGTTGATCGCGCCGTCCCGGAAGGCCCGGATATCGTCGAAGCCCAGGCCAAGATGCTCAAGCTTCGGGATCAGCGCGGCTCCGGGGTTCACGAACTCGGTCTTTAGGATGTTCACGAGATCAACCGGCGTGATCTCGGTGCGGCGGCACAGGTCGCGCACGCTTTCCAAGCCATCACGCACTTCGGCTGCGCTGGCACCCGCATCAAAACCATAAAGCGAACGCACTGTCAGATCGGGTCGCGCTGACCCGGCAACCGCCACGCTTTCGGTCAGGACGGCGTTGAGACCGCGCGAGATGTTCAAGCGCTGCAGCCAGATGTCGCGCCATCCGTACGGTGTATCGTCCAGCGCGTCTGACGAACGCAAGTCGGCCATAACCCGATGTAAAGGCGCGTCGAAACGATTGAACAGGGCCTTCAGTGCCTCCAACGAACGGTCAAACGGCAGGGGGGCAGGGAATTGGGCGGTGGCCAGCGTGGCATAGGCGGCATCGCGCACAAATTGTGGACTGGCCAGCAACTCTTCAGGCGGTGTTTGACCATCGGTCGAATGACCCTGATATCCACCCAAAGACATGCCGTTGACAACGAAATGCTCCAGCACCTCGTTCACCAAGTCGATGTATGGCACAGGCGTCAGAGTGTTTTCGCAAGTCAGAGGCAGGTGTTGAATATCAGGCCGCCGATCAAGCAACACATCAAGTGGATTGGTGAAGCCGTTCGGAATCTCGGTCGCGGGGCGATCGAGAAACAGCAGAAGATCGACAAGATAGGCTGCGGGGCTGAGGACTGACCGGCAATGCTCGCATCCGCAATAATCCATCGAACCAAATAGCTCTTCTAATGTGGAGTATGCGAGCACATCGCCAAAATTGTCCGACCCGCCCGGGGTAGGGTTCAAAAACCCGTCAGCAGCGCCCACGCTGGGGCCGATCGCTGGCATCATCCGGTGAGTCATATAAGCGGTGGCCAGATTCAGAACCGCTCCATGAACCTGTTCGGCCTTGCGGTAGATCTGCATCGCGACGGCCTCGTTCAGAACGGCCTTGTGGGCGCGCAGGAACTCATCTTGTGGCAGCGCCACGACCGCATAGGCCGAATCCAACCCTGCAGCCAGCATGGTATTCATACTGCCGTCGTCGGGCGAGATCTGATAGACCCGCTGAATGCGTGAGATTTCGCGCACCACTTCTGGCGGTTCGTCCAGCGCATTTTTTGCAATAAAGCGCGCTACGGGCTGCTGACCTATCTGGAAGGTATCGGCATGTTTTGCGAGGAATTCATGAACGTTGTTCGACAACCCGGTATCGACCAATGGCGTCTCCTGCGCCCGGACCATTTCCGCAACAACCGCAGTCGGGAAAGACAGCCGCACCTGAGCGGCCATGAATTCTGCATAGTTGGCGCGTCTTTCGGCGGCATCCCGGCCCTGAACTGCCTCTGGCACGGGGTCGGTATCATCCATGATCGCGGCCCAGGCATCGGCTTTATGAAAACCCGCCTTCACTAGGCCTCCCAACGTACCGTCCGCATCGCCATCGGTGTCACGATGCAAGCGTTCGACCAGCTTGGAGTTGTTGAGCGTCAGATAGGCAAGCTTGCCATCGGTCTGCAAACGGGTGGCTTTGTCCTGACCCAACTTACCCTCTACCTCGGTCCAGAATGTATCGAGATCATCACCATGCGCCGCATGGAGCGCGGCAAAAGTTTCACGCTCGTCATCCCGCGTCAGCGAAAGTGCAAGCAAAGGCTGCATTCCGGCCAAAGCCCCGGGAGGGGGCGTATCCAGCCGCACGCGCGCGGAGACTTCGGTAAATCGGGCAAGGGAGGCATCTGTCTGATCCGCCAGTTTGGCGTCGATCAATCCTTCATCCAGCGCGGATTTCCAGATTTGCGCCACTTTAGCAGGGGGCGTGCGGAAAACCGCGGTGTCATCGGCGGGAACACCTGCACGTAAAAGCGCATAGAACAGGCCAGAGTCGATGCGTTGACCACGCCGTCCAGCGGTCTTGTCAGACAACTGTTGGGATAGCGACGCCAGTGCCACGGCGCGCGCGTCCCAACCTGTTTTATTGGCCAGATATGTGATGTCCTGACGGGTGTCGCTTTCTTCAAGTTTCGACAAGGCACCGTTGAACTGACCAGAGAGCGCCTTGGTCAGTGTGGCGTGTTCTGACAACAGTTTTGCGGCACTTTCAGCAGGCAGAACCACGGAAAGCTCGGAATCCGGTCCGGCGTCATATTCCACCGCCGAAGCGGCAACCACATCGTCATTCAAACGCACCTGCACCTGAAGGTCTGGTGCATCCTTGCCGCGCTTGGTGATCTGATCTCCGGCAAACACAATCTCGAAGGCACCGCGTTTACCGGTTGTAGCCTTCCCCAGTTCAACTTCGCCGCCGACACCTTTGTCGACAACAACAACAGCAAGGCCATCAACAGCCGCACTTTGCGCACTTATAACGCGACCGCTGACACGGTAGGTGCCAAAATCCGTCGGCGTGTCCAGTCGAGCGACCAGATCGTTAATCACAGCTGCCGTTCTTTTATCGACACTGCCGGTCGGGGACAGATCGGCCTCTTTCTGAACCAGGCGAACGGCTTCAGTGGTGCCCTTTCCGTAGGTCGGTGTGCGGCCATCCTTTTCGCGCGACACGATATCGGCCAGCGCTCGGCGCGCGCTGATATCATTGGCCAGCAGCAAGCCTTCACGCAGCAGTGCCAGCAAAGCGGATTGCAGATCGCCCACCGTAGCGCGGCGCATTCTGGGCTTTAGCGGATGCGTAACTTTGGTCATGAGGAGGTACCCTTTCTGACAACTGCGTTCACCATTTCAAATGGCCTTTGATGCCCTGGCCTTGCAGGATCGACATCGTGCCTGCCGCGCCCAGGCCAAGGTATCCAGCGGACCGTCGGAAGAAGCCGCCAACGCCGCCCTGACGATGGCCTGCGTCGATTTCGTCCACCCAAAAATCGGCCGCTTCGCGCGCGGCGGTTTTTTCGCCTTTGATTGCGGAGCGAGCTTCGGTTCCGGCCAGTGCAATTGAGCCGAAAGCTGCGAGCCCGGCGGCAAGGACCGATCCGGCACCACCACCCGTGACGAGCTTGCCCGACACCGAGACCACGTTGAGCGTGCCCGAGGCCGTGCCCTCGACCACATTTGCAGTGCCAACGCCGGTCTCGCCTTCGGCGATTTGAGTGATCCCTGTGCCAACCTGAATGCCGCTGGCCGCCATACCGATCACCATGAGCCCACGGCCCATGACCCCCAGGATGGCGCGGCCCCCGGACAGGGTGTGCGACACGGCCTTGCTGCCTTTCAGCGCCTTGGCCAATTTCGAGATCGAGGTGATCTTACCCGGTTTGTTCACCCCGCGTATGGTATCGAGCTGTTGTACCATAACCGCATTCTTCGGTGCAGCGCCGGGGCGATAGACCTGCACGGTGCCGTCAATCATACCAGTATTGGTGTTGAATGAGGTAAGCATACCGTTGCCCTGTTTCGGAATCTCGATCAGTGTCCAATTGCCATTGCCATGCGCCACGAGATGAGATCGAACCCCGGCAACTTTTACACCTTGGGCATGGGTGGTATTGACGTCGGCAAAGGAAACCATGGCACCGGGCGGATGCGTATGCGCGATGGCCGTTGTACCTTTGGGGATCGAGACTTCGGGTCTTGAGGCCGTACCTTTCAGTATCTTGAACGTGTTGTTTTCCTTGATCAGTGCAAATTCCTGAACGCTGCCTTCGGTGTTTCTGACATGCGTTGCCAGTTCATCAAGCGTCTCAAGACCCTTTTGCAACGAAGCAACTTCAAGTCCTCCGGCGGGTACTGAGGGCGGCGCCGTGCCCTCGGGATCGTTAAGCGTAACCGGGTTGTTATAAGCATAGGCATACAGGTTCAGCCCACCTTCGATACCGATGGGATCGGCACTGATCCATCGGCCAAGCCAGGGGGCAGCATAGCGCGCACCGTGGTGGGTGAGCCCGGTTTCGGCATCCCGCTCCATCGCTGTGTATCGGAACCGCTTCGGCCCCAGACCTGCAGTGGCAACGCCTTGGTAAGTGGTGCTGCCGAAGGGGCTGTATTCCTCGTAAGACAGAACTTCGCCGTTCTGATCCAGTTCAATCCCTACGCTGCCAACATGGTTGCTGTGCTGGAACCGAATGACACGGCTGACGGTGCTACCCGCGATCGTGGTCTCAACCAATGCGATGCGACCGGCTTCGTCACCCACATGCAGTGTCTCACGCGTACGCGGGTTTGCCCCCGTTTCGCGGACTATGTCGAACCCGCCCAGCGAGATTGTCTCGCGCCGGATAGCCCCTGCGACGGTTTCCGTCACCTTGCGGATGCGGGCTCCATCGGCGGCATAAACAAAGAAAGTGCGGTCCCCTTGGTGGGCCAGACCATCCGCATCATCGGGTCCAATCGCCTGACGGCGGCACATGCGCAGTTGGTTATCATGGTCCCATTCAATCTGATCCAGATGGGAAAGGCGCAGCATGTTGCCCATCGCATCATAGCCATCACCGCCCTGACTGATGATATCATTCACAGCACCGACCGATGTCTGAGTTAAGCGGTTCGAAGGTACCCCCGCAGACAGGGCACTGTCCTCACCATAGGTGTAAGTCCGCGTCCAACCGGGTGCCACGGGATCAGAGCCCCGGTGGCGCATCTCAATCAAGTTGCCCGCAATGTCATAGTGAAAACGCTCAAGATACCGGCCAAGGGCGAAACCATCACTGCGGTGTGGCAGCCGAGTTCGCGCGGCATCGTTATAGCTGTGGGCGCCGGGTGCGCCGCCTTGCTGGCCCAGATGTTCGCGGCCCGTCGCCTCGATCAATCGATGCAAGGCATCAAATGTATAGTCGTTAGAGGCATCAACACGGCGATTACGGAAAAAGATCTGCTGTTGCGCGCTGTCGCGGATGTGGGTCACGTGGCCAGACACATCGTAGATAATATGCTGCGCCTGCAAGTGGCATCCTGGCCAGCCTGCAACTGGCGGTGTCGGACAGTCCGAGCCAAAACCCGTTGCTTCGCGCCGGGTGATGATGCGTTCGGTGAGACGGGTCAACGGATCATGCAGGATTTCTGTTTCAACCGCGTTGCCATAGGTTATGCGTTCGCGGTCGCCCCAAGGGTTATATGCAATGCTTGAGACCACGGCATGATCCGCAGTGGCGGGATCCAACAAAGTGTCAGGTGCCGCGGGTCGTGCGTGCCAGGTGTCCACCCGATCAAGCCGCGAGGACGGGTTATAGCGGTACTGCACAACCTGGATGCGCGCGCCCGGCCCTTGCGGTTGCAGCGGCACCAGTTGAACCGGACGGTCCAGCGCGTCAAAGCGGGTTTGCCCTGCGAAAATCTCGGGCTCAGTCGCCACGGGTGCGGCCCAATCGAGCGTGGTGCGAAACTCCTGCGCCAGTTGCCGCTGGCTGCGGATTGGGTTGCCTTTGAAATCATGGGCCAGAATTTCCATCGTGCCGGATTGGTCGCGGCTGATCGCAATGCGTTTGCGGCGGTTCAGGGCTTCGGGTGTCGGCAGCGATTCTCCGTAGACCGTTTCATCGATCCGCAGCTCAGGAACCGCATTGATGCTTAGATGAGTGGCGATGGGTCGGCGCAATACATCGAATTCGTGGCGCAGCCGGTGGTCGCGCGCATCCCACGTAAACGCCGTTTCGCCATTTACATCCGATAGCCGCCAACGGGTACCGCCCTCCATACTGTCGGTCCGAATGGCGGTGCTGAGCATGTCGAAAGCGGTACGCTGAACCTCGCGCCCAAGCTCATCCCAGGTTCGGCGCGTATTGCCTTCGATATCGATTTCGGTCGCAACGCGGTGGAGTGTCTCGGTCGGTAGGGTGCCCGGGGCCGTGTTGCTGTAGAGAGTGCGGTTCGTGGTGAGGCGCGCGATCAGCGCACCACGGGTATCCGCCAATGCCCGCATCGGTGTGTCATCATAAAGCGCCGATTTCGATGCAGCCTCAGTGGCGCGCTGCCGGTCTTCGGGATCGGGGAAACGGGTCGCCAACGCCTGCGCTTGCGCCGGATCGGTGCGCAGCGCGTGCCAAGTGGGTAAATAGGCAGCCTGCGGCAACCTGCGGAAATGGTCGCCAAGATCGGGGTCTTGGGCGGGATCCGAAATCAGTACAGTATCGCCCGGGTCCCATGTCGTCTGGTCCCAAACAGAAAACCGGTGTTTGCTCCATGCATGATCGGGATTCAAAATCCCGATCTCTCTGCCCAATGCGTCGTAGAAGAAAATTGGGCTTACACCGATGCGGAGGTCGGACTCATAGGTCGGGCGATCTGTGAAGAACGGTTCGAACTGTCGAACAATATTGCCCTTGTTGTTACGCACTTGCCAGCCGGTACCAACCCAGCGTGGCGACGGCGATGCGGACATAACCGGCCGACCATCAGGTCCCAGCAGGATGTTCCCCGAGCTATCACGCGTTGGGACCGGACCGTCTTCGGCCTGAATCTTGCGTTGAATTTCCTGCCCCATCCCATCTGTAAAGGTAAGTTCGGCCAGGAACGGGGTGGTTTGACCCGGCAAAAGATCACTGTCGTGAACCTCTCGATGCAGGGAAAGACCGATGACGGGTGATGGGACAGGATCCCCACGAGAGTGATAATAGGCCCAGGGATCATAAACATAACGCATTGTCGCGCGCCCAAGTGCTGCCAGAGCTTCAGGTCCACGCGGATTAGTCAGCACTCGGGTGCGTGCTGCAGGCACCAGTGTCGGATCAAAGCCATCCAGCCTGTCACCTTCGTCGGGCCCATCGACCTTGCCCATTCGGGCCATGCCGGTCACGCGGCCATAGGCGTCAAAGACCACCTCGCTGCGATTACCGTTCTCATCGGTCAATACCGAGGCTTGCAAAACGCGATAATCCTGTCGGCGTTCGGTGATTGCGCCAGCTGGACCGGTCGAGCGTACCCCTGCCGACATGCGATTGCCCAATGCGTCCTGCGTTTCCTCGATCAGCAGGTCGAAAGCGTCATAGCGGGCTGTTGTTTCCGTAGGTGTCGTAGGCTGATGGAACGGGTCCCGCAGGCGATGTGGTCGAAAGAAATGCTGACGTGCAAATGCCAGCTCTTGCGCGGGCGTATCACCGCTTGAGGGCGACAAAAGCTGACGGTCCGATGGCCGCCACCACTGGCCGTCACCGTCAATCTCGGTGTATCCTGCCTGCGCCATCTCGGCTGCACCAACGCGGCCTCCATAAACCTGCGTGACAAGACCCGGCGTGAAGGCCAGTTGGAAGCTTTGATGGAAAAGCCCCAAACTGCCCATCTGGCCAAGCGGCAGTGGGCCGGTCAGCGTATCATCCCTGAAATACTGACGGCGGTGTTCGATCAGACGACGCTGCACCTGACCCGCGGTTGGGGTCGCTTCATAAGCAAGATCGGCTGCAGCGTTCGCCTCTGTCTCGATCTCATCAAAGGACAAACGCGTACCCGGCGCTGGGCTTAAGCCGGTAAGCTCAAAGCTTTGCTCTTCACATGAAACCGAGGCGCGGTAGGTTTGATCTGTCGCGATCAGGTCCGTGACGCGCCGCGTGTGTAATACCGCATGTAACTGCGCCTGACGCGCCTGATCTTCAGGCGTCAGCGTCGGATCAGGTGTTTGCCGGCCATACATGACATCGACGCGGCGCAGTTCAGTCCCAAACGGGTCAACCTCCAGTATGACCTGATGCTGAAGGCGCGGGTCATCGGGGATCCGCTCATAATGCGCGGTTAGACTTTCCCGGGCATGGGTCAGAAACACGGCATGACGGTTGAGTCCACGGGACTGCAGCAAATGCACAGTCTGCGTTTGCTCAACCACCTGATAGGGGTGACCATTGGGATAGCCGGGCTCCGCCCTGCCATCGAGCGCATAGGTTTCACGCCGCAGCACCGTGCCGCGAAGCGCGCGCGCAGCCTCGCGTGTTTCTTCGGTTGTCAATCCGGGTGGCAACACCGTGTCGGGCAAAAGCCGCCGCCGCGCTTCAACATCGTCGTCACGCCAAGCGGGTGCGCGCCAGTATTCCCCACGATCCTGCCCATCAAGCAGACCAGCCAAGACATCGGGCAGACTACCTTGGTCGAGATACACGCCGGTATGAAACCATGTTCTGGTCAGGACGGGCGGAACATGAGATGCCGGGTCTTCGTTTGATGCCAGTGGCCCCAGCGCATCTGACGAGAGCGCTGCGAATTCCTCGGTGTCCCATTGTTCGACCATGCCGAACCCGCGAAACTCGCGCTCGACCCCGTCGAAATGACCATGGTGAAAGGCAAAGCGAGATACGAACCGGGTTTGCGCCACACGATCATATGTGACGATGCGATCAACCACCTGCACCGGGAACGGCAGGCGCGTGGCCCAAGGACGTCCTTCATAAAGGTCTTGCAGGTAAAACCGCGACGACGAGGCATAGCGCAATTCGGTCTCGCCACCGAAATTGTTGACATATCGGGTCATGAGGTGCGGTTTTTGTCCGCCCATCAGATCGATGTAACGCAGAGGCTGACCTGCGTCGCGGGACAAAGTAGAGGACCACACAAGACAGGCGGTGCCCGTTCCAAATAGATCGAGCAGATCAACCGAAGTTTCGGTATCAAGCGGCGGCACATTCCCTAGGCGTCGACGCGGTGCAAGCCGGTTGCCAGACATGTTGAAATAGAGGTCGATACCTTCTGCACCCAGATAGACAATGTCGGTGGTGCCCGAGCCGTCGATATCCGTCAGGCGCAGGCGGCTGCGGTCGAACATTTCGGGGCGATCAAATTGTGGCGCGTCGTCCATCGCCACTTTGGTGCCGAAACGCCCATATCCGCAATTGGGCCAATAGGCGACTTCACCACAGCGGATACGAACCAGATCAGACAATCCGTCGCCGGACATATCCGCCAGAAAAATTGCAGCCTCCGGATCGGAAAACACAAGTCGGGGTCCGTCAGTGTCGTTCCATGGCTGCGCTTGCCTGCGCGCGGGGCCAAACCCGGCCTCGCCTTCAGAGGGGTGCCAGACAAAAGCGGTGTCCTCGGTCAGAAGAATGTCAGCAAGGCCATCGCCAGTCAGGTCAACCATCTTCATGCTGTCATTGGACGCATCTACATGTGGCCAATATTCAAACGCGCGGAAGTCGGACCAACCTGATTGCGCGTCGCGCTCATGGAACCCCGGGGTTGTCCGGTCCATTACCACCAGATCCGGGCGACCATCCCCGGCAAGGTCCATCCATTGACCTGACTCGGCAAATGCAGGCCGTTCGGCAACCAGCACGGGGGCAGCAAAGCGCGCCGTGCCATTCATTGGTCCAAGGTTGCGAGTGTAATGCCAGGCACCTGGGGTCGAAGTCAAAATTCCACCAACACCGTCACCGTCCAAATCAACCCAGTTTGCCGGATCGGTAAGTCCGGCCGGAGCACCTTCGGTCTGCTCGCGGTCAAGGCCGTGCACAATATCGTTCACTTCAGCTCGGCTATAGGTGAATTCCACCGGTGGAATTGCCTGTCGTCTGTAGGCGAGGAACGTGGCTCCGTTCACATCGAGCGGTGCAACCGTATCGTCCGGAGCGAAGCCCGACTGCGCGACCGCCATGAGGAATGAGCCATAACGCGTACTGCCGGGGTGCTGACGCTCGTCATCAGTGTCAGCACCGGGAGGGGTGAAATCGTCATAGGAAAACTCGGTTGTCTTCACGAGACCGCGATAGCCCGGTTCGCCCGTCGGCAGGTCGGGGATATCATGAAAGGTCAGAATTCGATGGCAGCGGCGATAGCGCCGAACCTCAAAGCCCGCGCGGTAGCTTGATGTGGGGTCCGGGCGCACTTGCCAATTTCGGCCGGGATTAGCGGATGCATGTACAAGCTCATGCTGAGCATCCGCCGCCACGTTGGGATCAGGTGCGATTGGCAACAGGTGGTCTTCGCCATAATCGAATACGACCGTGAACAGCCATCCACCTGCATTCACATCCGGATCAACCAAACGAGAGACTCGATTGCCGTAGCGGATGCGTTTCAGATACCGCTCGGCTGTGCGGGACCGATTGGCTTCGTGCGCCTGCGCCTGATCGATTCCAACTGCGTCTTCGGCGACATGCTCGTATCGGATGGCGTTGCCTTTGTCGTCAAAGGTCTCGGACAACAACCAGCGAAATACACGGGCGGGGTCGTCCGGGTCTGCCACCCTTGATAGGCCTGACGCGCCATAGATCGAAGTGACGTTTTCGCGCGACGTGACACGCCAATGCGCGATACCCGACGCCTCGTCTGTCCACCGCTCAATGCGGGCAAAAGTGCTTTCGATCCGTGGGCGGAACCTGTGGATGGTCACACCTGGAAACCGCGCGCGATCTTCCCATTGTGCCCCCTGAGAATCGAGCAGCGGCACCAGATCTTCAGACCCAGAAATCAGGAAGACATCCGATCTGGCGGCATCGTCGTATTGGGGCAGGCCCTTTTCCGTTTTGCGCGTGATCTCGGGCAGCGAAAGTGACCATCCAAAGCCGAAAATGCCGCTGCTGGTGCCAGCCTCATAGCTCAGTTGCAACTCTGGTGTGAAACCACCACGCCCGGGGCTCACAGGAACCGGAATCGTCAAGGACGCAGACCCGGTCACCGGATTCGAGGTGATCTTTTCACCAATACCAGAAATCGCGCCACCGCCTTTCGGCAGATTAAGCGACAGCACATCTTTGTTGGCGCCATTGTCACCTGAAATGGCGGATGCTTCCGACCTTTGAGGTCGGGAAATGGCAGTGGAGCCTAACATTCGGCCACCATAAATTCGTCATAAAAATATCAGCGCCACAGGGGCGCTTTACGTAAGGTAAGCAATCGGAAACCGCTGGGTCAATGCAATCAGATGGGATCGGCGATTGTCTGCCATACCGTTCTGGTTGTGTTGTTAAGCACAACCTCGCAAGCCTTGGACAAGGCTACGAAGTTTCATTGCGCCTGCAGCTTATCACAGGGGTTGCGGGACCTGCAGAAACAATAAACCAGTAGGGGTAAGGGCAGGGTTCGCGTGCGAATCCGGTTCATGCGGACAAGCTAGAATCAGCGATCCGACTAACGGACGCGCCTGAGGTAAACGTAATAGGCGCCATCACCGCCATGGCTTATATGTGCGGGTGTTACCTGCAGCACCGCTTGTGCAAGTGGCGGAATAGACAGCCAGTGGGGCACCTGATTGCGCAAGACCCCACGCGGTGTTGGAATGGGTCCCAGTTCGTCCCGGTCCTTGCCCTTGCCGGTTATGACCAACACCAGCCGTTTGCGCTGTGCCTGTGCGGTCAGGATGAACCGAACCAATGCGGGATGGGCTGCGCTCATGTGCATCCCGTGCAGGTCCAGCTTGCCTTCGGGCTTGAGCTTGCCGCGTTTCATGCGACCAAAAGACTTGGTGTCCATCTGCACCGGATTTGTCCGTAAACCTTCGGTGATCGATGGCTTCAGGTTATTCCGTGACGGTTTGGTTGGCGCAGTCTGACCCAGTTCAAAGGCTTCGATCCGCGCCTTGGGCGTTTTGGTCGGTTTGGGCTTGGGCAAGGTAGTGGGGTGCACAGTCTGAGGCAGTTCGGGGTGCAAACGCTCAGCCTGTTTGGCGACCTTGCGCCACAAATCGATCTCATCCGCAGTCAGTTTGCGCCGGGTCATCAGAACTCATCCGGTAACAGGGCGTAGGCCCTCTGGATCGGCAACAGCACAACCATACGACCGGGATCCTTCAAGCGACCGGCGGCCTGCCCGGCATCATCCCCTGTGCCAAAGAAAATGTCGGCACGTTGCGCACCCTTGATCGCCGATCCGGTGTCTTGTGCGATCATCAATCGGCGCAGCGGGTTTTTGCCATCCTTTTCTACCCAAACTGGCGCGCCCAAAGGTGTATAAGCCGGATCTGCCGCGATACTGCGCATCGTGGTCACTGAGCGGTTCATGGCGCCTAACGGCCCGAACTCGGGCGCGACACGCGTCACTTCACGGAAGAAAACATACGAAGGGTTGTGTAGTAACAGCTCAGCCCCGGCTTCAGGGTTTTTGCGTACCCAGGTCCGGATCATCTGCGCGCTGACCTGGTGCGCGCCCAGCGCACCCCGTCGGACCAGTTCCGCGCCGATCGAGCGATAGGGATGCCCATTCGCACCGCCATATCCAACCCGCAATGCACCGCCATCGGGCAGACGTATCCGGCCCGAGCCTTGAATTTGCAGAAAGAACAACTCAACAGGGTCATCGACCCACGCTATCTCAAGGCCCCGACCTGTCAGGGCGTCACCGGTCAGCAGGTCACGGCGACTGAGCCACTTGCCCGCCTCTCGCGCCTCGGGCGGCATCCGGTAGAGTGGATAGCGGTATTTATCAGTTGGGGTTTTCGACCCATCCAGTTCAGGTTCAAAATATCCGGTGAACAGGGCGTCATCGCCGTCTTCGACCAGAACAGGACGAAAGAACAGCTCGAAAAAAGCCCGCGCCGCGCCAGGTTCATAACTCTGAGCCACGCCACACAGCGCCTGCCAATCAGGATCGTCCAGATCACCGCAGGTGTTCAAAAAAACCGAAAGGGCCGCCCCGTGATCGTCGGCGGCCCAGCCATCGAGGTCATCGAATGACAGGATGGATCGCGTCGCCTCGGCTCCGGCGGCGCTGGCAGTGGTCATGACGACCCCCAGAAATAGCGACCGGAGCGCTGCAATCATGCGTCCGTGGCAACAAGCAGCCAGTTCGGATCGTCCGCGCCCATGACACGGGCAAAGGTCCAGCTGTCCTTTTGGCGTTTGACGGTGTTCGGGTTGCCTTCGACAATATCCCCGCCGCGATCGCGCACGACTGACGTCAGCTCACCGATAAAGCGCATGGTGATCTCAGCCTGATTGGTATCCTTATCGAAGGTCGCATCGACCAGAGTGGTTTCACGCACCCCGATGAATTCGGCTTCGATGGTCAGACCTTTGTCTTCGCGATCCGCAACAACTGATACAAAACTGTCGAATACTTCTTCTGACAGGAATGGCTGAATTTCGTCCAGATTGCCCTTTTCAAAACCCATAACGATCATCTCATAGGCGCCGCGCGCGCCCTGAACAAATTCGCTGACAGAAAAACTGGGTTCGACCCGCTTCATTGCGGCCAATGTTTGCGCCTGTTCACTGTCTTCGGCCACATGGTCGGTGATGTCGTGATCTGGCCCGCCTTCAATCACTTCGAAATCACGGCGCGCGCCATTGGTATCAGGCTGTTGCTGAAGGGGCGGTTTCTCAAAACCTTCGCGTGTACCCAACACGCTTTTCAAGCGCAGGATCAGGAAAATGGCAATTCCGGCCAGCACCAGAAGCTGGATCAGGGGTGAGTTCATTTCGTCCTCTTTTCAGAACCCGGGCTTTGTATACGCTGCCCTCTGCCACTATGTAGGTGACAGTCGGGGCCAAGTCCACAGCCCGGACCATGCTAAAGGATACCGCAAATGTACTTGTTCCTGGCTTTTTTATTGGTTCCGATCATCGAGATCGCCCTGTTCATACAGGTTGGTGGTCTGATTGGGCTATGGCCGACGCTTGCAATTGTTGTTTTGACCGCCGTTCTGGGCACGGTTCTGGTGCGGACACAAGGTCGCATGGCGCTGGCGAATTTGCAGCGATCCTTTGCCGAATTGGACGACCCAACCGAACCGCTGGCCCATGGGGCGATGATCTTGCTGTCCGGTGTTTTGCTGCTGACACCAGGGTTTTTCACCGATGCCATTGGTTTTGCGCTGCTTGTTCCCGGCATCCGGGTCGCAGTGTTCCGCTATCTCAAGTCCAAGGCGACCATCACGCATTTTCAAATGGGCACCGGCGCACAATTCAGGTCGGGGCCAAACCCGTTTGATCAGGACGATGTGATAGATGGCGAATTCACCGAGGTTCGCCCTCGCCAGAACTCCGGAAAGCCGTCGAAGTGGGTGGAAGGCCCGCACCAGCATTGAGCTATCCGGCCCAAATTGCTAAGCAGTGCCGAATTTCAATTCCGGAGAAGTTTCATGGCTGACGAAAGCCCTGCAGAAAACACCGCCGCACAGGCAGCCCCTCAGATCCAGATGCGCGTTCTGGGACAGTTCATTCGCGACATGTCCTTTGAAAACGTCATGGCGCAAAAAGGCGTCTCAGGCGACGTACAGCCCGAGATTTCAGTTCAGGTCAATCTGGACGCAAAGAAACGCACGACCGAGCACCAGTATGAAGTCTCGATCAAGCTAAAACTGACATCCAAGGCCAAGGGCCTGGAAGACGTCCTGTTCCTGTGCGAAATCGACTATTGCGGCCTGTTCCACGTGGAAGGTGTGCCCGAGGATCAAATGCATCCGTTCCTGATGATCGAATGCCCGCGCATGCTGTTCCCGTTCCTGCGCCGCATCGTCAGCGACATCACCCGCGACGGTGGCTACCCGCCGGTCAACCTGGATAACATTGATTTCGTGGCACTTTATCGCAACGAACTGGCGCGCCGTCAGGCCGCCGCTCAAGAGCAGAAAACTGACGCCTAAGGTTTTGGTCCGCGTCTGGTTCGAGTCAGGCGCGGGCCCACAGGGCGTTCTCGCCCAGCTTCTCGACAAATTTCTGATGCGCTGCGCGCTCATCCTCGGTGATCCGGGATGGCAGGGCATCGGGTCGCGCTGTCGGGCGCCATTCCTCACCAACGCCAGACGCTGCACTTGCCGACGTTGACAATCCAAAGTCGGGCTGACGGCCTCCGATCAGCTCCAGATACACTTCGGCCAGAATTTCCGAGTCAAGCAGCGCGCCGTGCAGCACCCTGTTTGAGTTATCGATGCCAAACCGGCGGCACAACGCATCCAACGAAGCGGGTGATCCCGGAAACCGCTTACGCGCAATGGCCAGCGTGTCGATTGCCTGATCCATCGGGATCAGCGACACCCCCATCCAGCCCAGTTCGGCGTTCAGAAACTTCATGTCGAACGAAGCGTTGTGGATCACCAGCTTGGCGTCACCCACGAATTCGCGAAACCCTTGCCCAACCTTGGCAAAGACAGGTTTGTCCTTCAGCGTGACTTCGCCTTTTTCCGGCGGGCGTGGGTTTTCCAGCAGGTCGGGGCCGATGCCATGCACACCAAATGCCTCTTCCGGCATAGAACGCTCGGGGTTGATGTAGACGTGATAAGTTTCTCCTGTGGCTACGTGGTTCCACAGCTCAACCGCGCCGATCTCGACGATCCGGTCGCCGCTTTCGGGATCAAACCCTGTGGTCTCGGTATCGAGTACAATCTCACGCATCTGCCAACCCTGCCCGTATCTGCCTGACGATATCCTGCACCTGCGCGCGAGCATGGTCCAGAGTATCCGTGACAATCACGAAATCCGATCGCGCGCATTTCTCTTCGTTTGGCATTTGCTTGGAGCGAATCTGCTCAAACTGCGCCTCATTCATCGTGCCGCGCGCCATGACCCGTCTTTTTTGTTCTTCAGCAGAGATTGAAACACAAGCAACAGCATCCATCGCCGCATCACCACCGGTTTCAAACAACAGCGGAATGTCGAATACCAAGATATCGGCGGACGACGAAGAACGAAATGAGGCGCGATCCGCCGCTACCAGAGGGTGTACGATTTTTTCTATTGTTTTTAGCGCGTCAGGATTATCCGCAATGATTTGCTTCAATGCATCCCGGCTGACCGCATCCTCGGCAATGGCGGTAGGAAACGTAATCCGCATGGGCTCAACCGCCGCACCGCCTTTTGTATAGAGCCGATGCACCGCAGCATCCGCATCCCAAAGCGCACAGCCTTCATCTGCAAGCATCTGAGCGGTCGTACTCTTGCCCATACCGATTGATCCGGTGAGCCCCAGCGCAAAACTCATGCCAAGGCCGCCGCGCGGGTTTCAGCGTCCACTTCGGGGCGAACACCGAACCAGCGTTCAAACCCGGGAACAGCTTGATGCAGCAACATTCCCAGCCCGTCGACCGTTGTACATCCAACCTCTTCCGCCTGTTTTAACAGATGCGTTTGAAGCGGCGCGTATACCAGATCGGTGACAACAGCGCCGGGTTGCAATCCATCCAGTGGAACGCGTAACTCTGGCTGCCCTTGCATACCCAAAGACGTGGTGTTCACGACCAGTTCTGCGTCTTCGATCACATTTCCCGCCTGCACCCAGTCAACGACCGTAATCCGTTGGCCGAACTCTTCCTTCAAATGATCCGCACGGGTGCGGGTGCGGTTGGTCAACAGGATTTCAGGCACTCCGGCTTCTGCCAGCGCTTGAAGCACCGCCCGCGCAGCACCGCCCGCACCAAATACAACCGCAGGCCCATCCTGCGGGTTCCAATCGGGCGCACCGCTGCGAAGATTGGCCATGAACCCGTAGCCATCCGTATTATCCGCGTGAATTGAACCATCCTCGCGGAATACAAGCGTATTTGCCGCCCCGATGACTGAGGCACGATCCGAGACATGATCCGCCAACCGCAAAGCAGCCTCTTTATGCGGTACGGTCACGTTGGCCCCAACAAACCCAGCCTTGGGTAGTGTCCTCAGAACGGTTTCCAGGTCGGCCGGGGCGACATCCATTGGGATGTAGTGCCCCACCAATCCATAGGTTTTCAGCCAATGCCCGTGCAGTTTTGGCGAGCGGGAATGTGCGATGGGTTGCCCAATCACGCCGGCCAGAGGAACGCGATGCTCAGTCATTGATCGATCACTCCCTTCAAGGCCAGAAAATTGAGCAGCTCTAACAGGGGCATACCCAAGACGTTAAAGTAGTCGCCGTCAATGGTGGCAAACAGGCGCACGCCTTCTTCTTCCAGTTTATAAGCCCCCACTGCGTGCCGAATACTGTCCCAGTTCCGCGCCACGTAATCACGTAAATAAGCATCCGAGCTGGCCCGCATCCGCAAACGCACCTGACCGACTTGCCGCCAGATGGGCTCACCATCCTGATAGATCACCGCCGCCGACAGCAACATATGTCGCTTGCCGCGCATTGCTTTAAGCTGCGCCAGTGCTTTTTCGGGTGTTTCCGGCTTCGACAGCATCTGACCTTCGAAATCCAGAACCTGATCGCAACCCAGAACCATAGCGCCGCGCACTTTGTCACTGATCTTACGTGCTTTCATTTCGGCAAGCGCATCGGCAACATCACGGGGCGAAGCTCCCTCAGCCATCAGGGCGCGTTTGGCTGTGTCTTCATCCACCCGCGCGATCTGAACCGAAAACGGGACGCCTGCGTTTCTGAGCAACTGCGCGCGGATCACGGACCCTGAGGCAAGGACTATGGGGACAGTCATGTGGAAAACCCCGTGTGCAAATCAATGAGTAGTCTCGAATGGTTTGTATGGCTTTCCGGTTGACACGCAACCCCGGGAATTTGGCGCAAGACTTCCCCGAGTCGCCCGGATCCTGTCCAGACGGGACAAGGATAAGTTGGAATACTCGGATAAGCATCCCGTCCCGGATTGTTCCAATGGTTATCCACAATTCAGCCTGAACTTTTATCTCATAATTTATTGTTATTAATCATTTTTTTACTTGATCAACAGATTCTGCGCCGATGTGCTTCACTTTTTCCACCTGGGGAAAAAGGCAGGACAAAAAAGTAATCCACCGAATTTGACCTCCCTACAAAACCATCATCCTTTTTCTTTCTTATTTTTTTTATTAGGAGGGGTTCAGGTAAGCCCGGAATACCCAATGACCGATATTCTTTTCGCAATATACCCTTGGGTGAAATCGCTGCACATCATGGCCGTGATTTCATGGATGGCTGGTTTATTCTATCTGCCCAGATTGTTCGTGTATCACGTTGAAAAGGCGCAAGCCGTAGAGGGTGCGCAACAGATTTTCTTTGAAATGGAAGAAAAGCTGCTGCGTGTGATCATGCGCCCCGCAATGGTCGTGGCCTGGATTTGCGGGCTGATCATGGTTTTCACGCCTGGTATTGTCGGATGGGATTGGAGCTGGCCGTGGGTCAAAGGCGCAGCAGTGATCGGCATGACATGGTTTCACCATTGGCTTATGGCTCGGCGCAAGGACTTTGCTGAGGGGCGAAATAAGCTGACTGGGCAGCAGTACCGCATGATGAATGAGGTTCCGACCGTTTTAATGGTTGTTATCGTTCTAGCGGTCGTTGTGAAGTTCTGAGGGCCTGTTTGACTCTTCTTAGGTAAGCGCTTATCTAACGCGTAACGCGCCCGTCCGGGCGAGGTATCTTCCGTTCTGAAATTCCACTCTGGTGCCGCGATCCAAGCGGCCGAGGTTCGTATCATCATGACAACTGAATCCCTGAATCTGGCCGATCTGAAGGCCAAAAGCCCCAAAGACCTTCTGGCCATGGCCGAGGAGCTTGAGGTCGAAAACGCCTCAACCATGCGCAAGGGCGAGATGATGTTTCAGATTCTGCGCGAACGTGCGGATGAGGGCTGGACCATCGGCGGCGACGGCGTGCTGGAGGTTCTACAAGACGGGTTCGGGTTTCTGCGCTCGCCCGAGGCGAACTATCTACCCGGACCGGATGACATCTATGTTTCGCCTGATATGATCCGCAAGCATTCGCTGCGCACCGGAGATACGGTTGAAGGTGAGATCAAAGCGCCCGATGAAAACGAGCGTTACTTTGCGCTGACCAACGTCACCAAGATCAACTTTGAAAATCCGGACAAGGCCAAACACAAGATTCTGTTCGACAACCTGACGCCTCTGTATCCGGATGAGCGTCTAAAGATGGAAATCGAAGATCCGACCATCAAGGACAAGTCTGCTCGCGTGATCGATTTGGTTTCGCCGATTGGTAAAGGTCAGCGATCGCTGATCGTGGCACCGCCGCGGACTGGTAAGACGGTGATCCTGCAGAACATCGCGCATTCCATCGAACAGAACCACCCGGAGTGTTATCTGATTGTCCTGCTGATCGACGAACGCCCGGAAGAGGTGACTGACATGCAACGCTCGGTGAAGGGTGAAGTTGTGTCTTCGACCTTTGATGAACCCGCGACTCGCCACGTGGCCGTGTCGGAAATGGTCATCGAAAAGGCTAAGCGCCTGGTCGAACATAAACGAGATGTTGTTATTCTACTCGATTCGATAACAAGACTTGGTAGGGCATTCAACACTGTGGTGCCATCTTCGGGTAAAGTTCTGACCGGTGGTGTGGATGCAAATGCCCTGCAACGGCCCAAGCGCTTCTTTGGTGCTGCGCGGAACATCGAAGAAGGTGGTTCGCTGACCATCATCGCCACCGCCCTGATCGATACCGGCAGCCGCATGGACGAAGTGATCTTCGAAGAATTCAAGGGCACTGGTAACTCGGAAATCGTTCTGGATCGTAAGATTGCAGACAAACGCGTGTTCCCGGCAATCGACATCCTCAAATCCGGCACCCGGAAAGAGGATCTGCTGGTCGACAAGGGCGATTTGGCCAAGACATTCGTTCTGCGCCGCATCCTCAATCCGATGGGCACAACAGATGCAATCGAGTTCCTGTTGTCGAAGTTGAAACAAACTAAGACGAACGGCGAGTTCTTCGATTCAATGAACACCTGACAAGGTGCTGGCACTGACGCGGGGGCTATCAATGGATACGATATTCGCCCTGGCCAGCGCCCAGGGCAAAGCAGGCGTGGCTGTGATCAGGCTTTCTGGTCCGCAGGCATATGCCTCCGCCAATGAGTTGTCTGGCGGGGGCCTGCCAAGGCGTGGAATGACAGTACGAACACTCTGCGCGTCGGATGGATCGCGGTTGGATGAGGGCTTGGTTCTGACGTTTCAGGCCCCGTCCAGCTTTACCGGCGAAGACGTGGCCGAGCTTCAGATTCACGGAAGTATGGCGTCAGTCAACGCTGTGCTGACCTCTCTTTCGGATATGGACGATCTTCGGCTGGCCGAACCTGGTGAGTTCACGCGTCGTGCACTGGAAAACGGCAAGATGGATCTGGCGCAGGTCGAAGGCCTTGCTGATCTGATTGATGCAGAAACCGAAGCACAACGGAAACAAGCACAGACGATTTTGGCTGGTGCTTTGGGCACATTGGCAGAAAGTTGGCGGCGTGATCTGATCCGCGCGGCCTCCTTGTTGGAAGCCGTGATTGATTTTGCTGATGAAGAGGTGCCGACAGATGTATCACCTGAGGTTCGGACGTTGATCTCTGGTGTGATGGCCGAATTGACCCAAGAAGCCAAAGGTGTTCGGATCGCCGAGCGCATTCGCACCGGCTTTGAGGTCGCCATAGTTGGTCTTCCGAACGCAGGAAAATCGACCTTGCTGAATGCGTTGGCAGGGCGGGAAGCCGCAATCACCTCAGAATATGCCGGGACAACCCGCGATGTAATCGAAGTTCGCATGGATTTGGACGGACTGCCTGTCACGCTGTTGGATACGGCTGGTTTGAGACAGACCGAAGATCACGTTGAAAACCTTGGAATTGAACTGGCGCGCAAGCGGGCAGAGGCCGCTGATTTGCGGGTGTTTCTGACGGATGACCCTGATCACTTAGGTGTGCCGAGGCAGACGGAAGACATTCATGTTCTGCCAAAATCTGACCTACGTGGGCCTTCTGCCGGCGGCATATCAGGGAAAACCGGGCAGGGGATTGACCAGCTGATAGACAACATATCGCGTGTATTGATAGCCCAAACTGCTAGTCATGGTATTGCAACGCGGGAACGCCATCGCGTTGCGATGACAAAAGCAGCTGACTCTCTTGCCGCTGCGCAAGCTGTTCTGGAATCAGGCCCAGATATGTATGATATAGCTGCTGAAGAACTAAGGACGGCCATTCGGTCGCTTGAGTCTCTGGTTGGCAGGATTGATGTCGAGACCCTTTTGGATGAAATCTTCGCAAGTTTCTGTCTGGGAAAATAGGGAGTGTTTCACGTGAAACATTCGAAATTTGATGTTGTCGTTATCGGTGCCGGACATGCAGGTGCAGAAGCCGCACATGCTGCAGCACGGATGGGTGCGAACACAGCACTAGTCACTCTTTCCGAACGGGACATCGGTGTCATGTCTTGCAATCCAGCAATAGGTGGGTTGGGCAAAGGGCATCTAGTCCGCGAGATCGATGCACTAGATGGCGTAATGGGGCGCGTGGCGGACCGTGCCGGTATTCAGTTTCGTCTATTGAATCGGCGTAAAGGACCGGCCGTTCAAGGGCCGAGGGCGCAGGCGGATCGAGCCCTTTATCGGGCAGCAATGGCGGGGGAAACGCAAAAACAAGACAATCTGTCGGTGATTACCGGGGAAGTGGTTGATTTCCTAATGGATGGCGACCGCGTCACCGGTGTTAAACTGGCAGATGAATCCGAGGTCCCCGCGCAGACAGTTATCCTGACGTCGGGTACATTTCTGCGCGGCGTGATCCACATAGGGGACGTTTCAAAACCAGGTGGCCGCTTGGGGGATCGCCCATCGATCAGGCTGGCTGAACGCCTTGATGCCTTTGATTTGCCTACGGCACGACTAAAAACAGGTACGCCACCGAGGTTGGACGGACGAACCATAAATTGGGATATACTTGAACGACAGGATGGCGATGCAGAGCCAACACTGTTTTCATTCATGTCCCAAGCGGTGACGGCGCCGCAAATCGCCTGTGGAATAACTCATACCAATGCTCAGACGCACGGAATAATCGAGAAAAATCTATCGCGATCAGCAATGTATGGAGGTCATATTGATGGTGTTGGTCCCAGATATTGCCCTTCAATCGAAGACAAAATCGTCCGATTTGCGGAAAAAGAGTCACACCAGATATTTCTGGAACCGGAAGGCGTGCGGGATCATACGGTGTACCCAAACGGGATTTCAACGTCTTTGCCCGAAGATGTACAAGTCGAATATGTCCAATCCATCATAGGATTGGAAAACGCGGTAGTCTTACAACCCGGATACGCGATTGAATACGACTACGTTGACCCGCGCGTTCTATCTGCGTCTTTGTCTGTGCCCGATGTTCCTGGTCTATATCTTGCAGGACAGATCAATGGGACCACAGGATATGAGGAAGCGGCCGCGCAAGGCCTCGTTGCGGGTTTGAATGCAGCTCTGGAAACACAGGGGCGTGCGCCAATACATTTTACACGCTCAGACAGCTATATTGGCGTAATGATAGACGATTTGACTACTCGAGGCGTTGCCGAGCCTTATCGGATGTTCACATCCCGTGCAGAGTTTCGCCTATCACTTCGCGCTGACAACGCAGATCAAAGACTGACCCCGATTGGCGAACAGCTGGGCTGTGTGGGTGAGCACCGCCGCAAGGTTTTTGCTGAGAAATCAGAAAAGCTTGTAAAAGCAAAGAATAAACTGACAGAGACCACATATACGCCAAAGCAAATTCGCGAAGCTGGTATCAGCGTAAATCAAGACGGAAACCGGCGCGATGGAATGGCGGTTCTTGCTTTTCCAGAAGTATCGTTTGAAGACATGGTTTTACTCGAACCCGATCTACAGAATACAGACGATGAAATTCGCCGTCAGGTCGAGCGCGATGCTTTGTATGCAAACTATATTGCGCGCCAACAACGGGATGTCGAAGCAATGAAGCGCGATGAGGCGCATGAAATTCCTCGGGATTTCAATTATTTTGCGCTTGATGGTCTGTCGAATGAAATGAAGCAAAAGCTATCGCAGGCGAAGCCTGCGAATATTGCGCAGGCGAGTCGGGTTGAAGGTGTCACACCTGCGGCTTTAACCCTCGTCCTGGCGAAGCTCAGGCGCGATGTGAAAGCCAGAAAAGCATGAGTTATCAGAACGCCGTTTCTGCGGAGGCTCTGGATGTTTCACGTGAAACATTCGAACGCCTGGTGATCTATGTATCTCTGCTTGAAAAATGGAACCCAAAAATCAATCTGGTTTCAAGAAATAGTCTTGAAGAGATTTGGATTCGCCATATCAAAGATTCAATTCAAGTTTTTCAGAACGCAGATCGCGTAGATCATTGGGTGGATTTAGGCAGCGGAGGCGGCTTTCCTGGCATGGTCTGCGCCATCATGGCAATTGAATTTGCACCTGAAACGCGTTTCACATTAGTCGAAAGCGACCAACGTAAATCCGCATTTCTTCGAAGTGTGACCAGAGAGAGTGGCGCCAATTGTTCCGTGATCTCTCGTCGAATTGAAGCCATTGATCCCTTGCATGCGGACGTGCTTTCAGCTCGGGCTCTGGCTGATTTGACCACTCTAATGTCATTTTGTGACAGGCATTTAAGTAAAAACGGTACAGCGTTGTTGCCAAAAGGCGCAACCTGGAAAAAAGAGCTGGAAGATGCGCGCAAAGAATGGAAATTCGAGGCTGAAGCCATTAAGAGTTCAACAGAACCCCAAGCCGTTATCCTGAAAATCAAAGGAGTTGCACGTGGTTGATCTGTCTCGTCCTGCTGGGCCTCGGATTATCGCGGTTGCCAATCAAAAGGGCGGGGTCGGGAAAACCACTACAGCGATCAATCTCGCAGCCGGATTGGCCGAGGCCGGATGCAAGGTTCTTGTGGTCGATCTCGATCCTCAGGGAAATGCCTCTACGGGTCTAGGGGTCGAAGATCGCGACTGGACGACATATGATCTTCTTCTCGACGATGCACCATTGGAAGCTGTGGTGCAGGAGACCGAGATCGGTAATCTTTTTGTGGTTCCGGCGACCGTAGATCTCAGCTCGGCAGATATTGAGCTGATCTCGAATGAAAAGCGCAGTTATTTGCTGCATGACGCGCTTCGACAGACTGCAATTGATGCCTTCAATCTGGACTTTGTGCTGATTGATTGTCCGCCGTCCTTGAACCTGCTCACCGTAAACGCAATGGTAGCAGCGCATTCCGTCCTTGTTCCATTGCAAAGTGAGTTCTTTGCGCTGGAAGGGCTGTCACAATTGATGTTGACCATTCGCGAGGTTCGTCAGACCGCTAATCCTGACCTCAGAATCGAAGGTGTTGTGTTAACGATGTATGACAACCGCAACAACTTGTCCCGTCAGGTCGAAAAGGATGCGCGTGACAATCTGGGTGAGATGGTATTTAAAACCAAGATACCCAGAAATGTGCGGGTCAGCGAGGCACCATCTTACGCGCTTCCTGTGCTGCAATATGATTCGGGTTCGCTTGGGGCGATGGCGTACCGGCATTTGGCCCGAGAGGTTATGCACAAGAACAACAAGATAGCCATTTAAGTGGCCGTGAGGAGGGCAACATGAATGCCAGGAAAGGAAAACCCCGAGGATTAGGTCGCGGGCTATCTGCGTTGATGGCTGATGTCGCACCAGAAGCTGACGGTCGGATTGTATCTGAACCCCGCCGTCCGGATCTCACGGTACCGATCGAAAAACTGCAGGCGAACCCAGATCAGCCGCGCCGCCGTTTCGCGCAAGAGCAATTGGATGAGCTTGCGGCCTCGGTCAAGGAAAAGGGTATTATCCAGCCGCTGATTGTCCGCAGCATCGATGGCGGCCAATACGAAATCGTTGCGGGTGAACGGCGCTGGCGTGCTGCGCAGATGGCGCAACTGCATGATATTCCAGTTATTGTTCGCGAATTTGATGACACCGAAGTGCTTGAGGTCGCGATTATCGAGAACATTCAGCGCGCAGATCTGAACGCGGTGGAAGAGGCGGCAGGCTTTAAGCAATTGATGGATCGATTTGGTCACACGCAAGAAAAGCTGGCCGAAGCGCTTGGTAAAAGCAGAAGCCATATCGCTAATCTGCTGCGTCTTTTGTCACTCCCATTGGACGTGCAATCCCTTGTAATAGAAGGAAAATTATCCGCCGGTCATGCAAGGGCGTTAATCACGGCAGAAAACCCATCGGAGCTGGCGAAACAGGTGGTTCGTGAGGGCCTTTCGGTGCGTGCGACCGAGGCATTAGTGAAAAAGCAGCAAGGTGGGACGGATAAGCCGGCTCCGAAATCCAGAAATCTGAATGCTGGGAAGGACGCAGACACCCGAGCACTTGAAAAGGATTTGTCTGCGATTCTGGCGATGAAGGTGACGATCAACCATAAGGCCGGATCTGAATCCGGGCAGGTTGTGTTGGCTTATGAGAACCTGGATCAGTTGGATGATCTGTGCGCAAAGCTCAGCCGTTAGGTCGGGTCCAGATAAAGAGCATCACAGCGCTGAGCACAATGGCCTGAATGATCAGGACGTGAGAAGGAACCGACAGTAGAACCGATAAGCCAAATACGGCGGCAACCGAAAGGGTGGCCGCCTTTTTTGCGCCGGGTCTGATTGCGCCAGAGCTTTGCCAATCGACGATCATGGGGCCAAAGGTTCGATGGCTCAGCAACCAGTTATGCAGCCGTGACGATGAGCGAGCAAAAAAGAACGCGGCCAACAGAAGAAATGGCACCGTCGGCAGCAGCGGCATAGCGACTCCGATCATGGCAAGCGCAACGCATAATAACCCCAATCCGGCCCAGAGAAATTGCATCTGTTACTCCAACAGCTCTCGGATTACCGCGTTGAGCACGGCGCGCCCGTTTGAAGTGGCGCGCAATTGATTGCGATCAAGGGTTAGCATGCCCAGATCGATCAGCGAATCAAGTTTGTCATGCGAAAGCTCTTCACCTGCAAGCAGAGTGTATCTGTCTATATTTAGGCCCTCGACCAAACGTAGACACATCATAAGGTATTCTGAGGCTTGTTCACGTTGGCTAAGCTCGAACCGATTGCTTTCGCCGTGCCCATTGGAGGCAGCCGTCAGCCATTTGTTTGGTGAAAGATGAGTTTCCGTCGCGAATTTCCGGCGATCCAGGGTGATCCGACCGTGTGCGCCGGGTCCAATACCGATGTAGTCACCATAGCGCCAATAGATGAGGTTATGCCGTGATTCCGCTCCGGGCCGGGCGTGGTTTGAGATCTCATAGGCAGGCAGCCCATGCGCTTCGCAGATTTCCTGCGTCGCCAGATACATATCCGCAGCGTTGTCATCCTCGGGCAAACCGCGCAGCTTGCCCAGGGCATAGCGATCACCAAACGCCGTGCCTTCCTCAATGGTCAGTTGGTATAGCGACAGGTGATCAACTGCCATCGATAGGGCTTCGGTCAGCTCAGCACGCCAGGCGTCCAGAGTTTGATGCTGGCGGGCATAGATCAGATCAAAGCTCACACGGTCAAAGCAAGAGCGCGCGATATCGAAGGCAGCGCGAGCCTCGGCAACCGTGTGAATGCGCCCCAGACGACGCAGGTCATCGTCGTTCAAGGCCTGAACACCCATCGAGATGCGGTTCACGCCCGCATCATGATAGGCCGCGAACCGCCCGGCCTCGACCGAGCCTGGATTGGCCTCAAGCGTGATTTCCATATCGTTGGCCGATCGCCAAAGGGCGCGGGCCTTGTCGATGATGGTGGCGACGGTCTCGGGGGCCATCAGTGATGGAGTTCCGCCGCCAAAGAAGATTGTGTTCAAAACCCGGTCAGGAGTTTCGATGGCCGAGCGGCTCAGTTCACTAAGATAACACTCAAGCCATTGTTTTTGATTAATATTCTTGGAAACGTGGCTGTTGAAATCGCAATAGGGGCACTTGGCCTCGCAAAAGGGCCAATGCACATAAAGGCCAAAGCCCCCGTTTCGCCAATCATCCGCCAAAGCAGCCTTTCACGAACATCTCCACCGCGCGCCCGCGATGGCTGATCTTGTTCTTTTCCCATCGATCCATTTCGGCAAAGGTAATGTCGTGCCCCTCAGGGACAAACATCGGGTCATAGCCGAACCCGTCCTTGCCACGGATCGGCCAAGTCAGGTGACCGGGCGCGACGCCCTCGAACACTTCGTCATGCCCGTCGGGCCAGGCCAGAACCAGAGTGCAGCGAAACTGGGCCATACGCGGGAGGGGGGCGTCTTTCGCCTCTAGCTCATTATGGGCGCGAGTCATCGCCATCAGGAAATCGCGGCCACTGCTGGTTTCGGCCCAATCGGCGGTGTAAACACCGGGTGCGCCATCCAATGCATCGATGGTGATCCCGGAATCGTCCGACAAGGCAGGTAGGCCGGTCGCCTTTGCAGCTGCGTGGGCCTTGATCCGGGCGTTACCGACGAAAGTGTCCTCGGTCTCTTCCGGTTCGGGCAGGTTCATTTCGCCCGCGCCGACAACCGTTACGCCAAAGGGCTCAAGCAGATGCGCCATCTCCTCGAGCTTGCCTTTGTTGTGGGTGGCGACCAGCAGTCGATCACCTTCGAACCTGCGAGTCATGCGGTTGCAGCTTTCTGGGCAGCAGCAAGTTCACCCACGCCTTTCTCGGCCAGGTCCATCAGTTGATCCATTTGCGCGCGGCTGAAAACGGATCCTTCGGCGCTCATCTGCACTTCGATCAGCTTGCCCGAGCCGGTCATGATGAAATTGCCGTCAACGCCAGCTTCGCTATCTTCGGGATAGTCCAGATCTAGCACGGGCTGACCGGCATAAATTCCGCATGAAACGGCGGCAACAGGGTCTAATAAAGGGTCAGAGATCACATCGCCTGTTTTCATCAGCTTGTTCACAGCCAGACGCAGCGCCACCCAACCGCCAGTGATCGAGGCACAGCGGGTGCCGCCGTCGGCTTGAATGACATCGCAGTCAACAGTGATCTGCCGTTCTCCCAAGGCAACCCGGTCTACACCGGCGCGCAAAGCGCGGCCGATAAGGCGCTGGATTTCCACGGTGCGTCCGCCTTGCTTGCCGCTGGCAGCCTCGCGCCGCATCCGCGTATTGGTCGCGCGGGGCAGCATGCCATATTCAGCGGTGACCCAGCCCAGGCCCGAGCCCTTTATAAAAGGCGGCACCCGATCCTCAATTGTGGCGGTGCACAGCACATGCGTGTCGCCCATCTTGATCAGGCAAGAGCCTTCGGCATGTTTGGTGAACCCCGTTTCAATTGAAACGGCGCGCATTTCGTTTAGATCACGTCCTGAGGGTCGCATGAGAAATCCTTTATCTGCTGGGTTGGGGATACCGTCCTGCGGCGTTACGATGCAAGCCCGATTGACCTTTCATTTGCCTGCGATTTAATGACGATCCAGCAGAGGGCCGCCGATGAGCGAAGCAAGCAAAATTCTGGATGAGATGAATGACCGGTCGCGCGAGGTGTTCCGGTTGATTGTCGAAAGCTATCTGGAAAGCGGTGAACCCGTGGGCAGCCGGACTCTGACGCGCACATTGTCCGAGAAAGTCAGTGCTGCGACCGTACGCAATGTGATGCAGGATCTTGAATTTCTGGGTTTGCTCGACAGTCCGCATGTCAGCGCTGGTCGAATTCCAACACAGCAGGGGCTGCGCATGTTCGTGGACGGATTGCTGGAAATGGGCGATCTGGGTGCGGATGATCGGCAGAAGCTGGACGAAACACTAGGCTCTAACGCAGGCGATGTGGGTGGTATGCTCGATCGCGTCGGCGCGGCGCTATCACACGTGACACAAGGGGCTTCGCTGGTTCTGACGCCAAAGCATGAGGCCGAGATCAAGCATATCGAGTTCGTCTCGCTTGGTCATGACCGGGCCTTGGTGGTTTTGGTGTTTTCGGACGGGCAGGTAGAAAACCGGCTGTTTACACCTCCGCCTGGACAGACGCCAAGCTCGATGCGCGAGGCGGCCAATTTCCTGAATGCACTGATCGAAGGTCGAACGCTTGGCGAAGTGCGGCGGCAGATGCTGTCACAGATCGACGCGCGGAAACAGGAAATCGATGTTCTGGCGCGTGAGATGGTCGAGAGCGGCATTGCCGCTTGGGACGGGGACGGCGGCGACTCGGCCCGGCTGATCGTGCGCGGGCGTGCGAATCTGTTAAATGAGCCGGGTCAGGCAGAAGAACTTGATCGAATCCGCACCCTGTTTGACGACCTTGAACGCAAACGCGATATCGCCGAATTCCTTGAATTGACCGAAGAAGGCGAAGGTGTGCGCATTTTTATTGGCTCTGAGAACAAACTTTTCTCACTTTCGGGTTCCTCTTTGGTGGTGTCTCCATATATGAACGCTGATCGTAAGATAATCGGTGCGGTTGGGGTCATTGGACCCACACGTCTGAATTACGGGCGAATCGTACCAATCGTGGATTATACGGCGCAACTGGTCGGCAAGCTGATTTCCGACCGGAGCTAGAGGGTAAGAGATGGCAGAGCCCAAGAACGAAGATTTTCTGGACGACATCATGTCCGCCGAGGCGGAAGAGTTTGCCGAGGATTTTGCTGAGATCAGCGATGAGGCGCTTGAGGTCGATCAACTGCGTGCTGAGCGCGATGATTACAAAGACAAGTTCATGCGTGCGCTGGCCGATGCCGAAAATGCGCGCAAGCGTGGCGACAAGGCGCGTCGGGATGCGGAACAGTATGGCGGGTCAAAACTGGCCCGCGACATGCTTCCGGTTTACGACAATATGAAACGCGCGCTTGAGGCCGCGACGGATGAGCAGAAAGAGGTTGCTGCCGGCTTGCTGGAAGGTGTCGAGTTGACCATGCGCGCGCTGAAGGATGTGTTCCAGAAGCATGGGATTGAGGTGATTACGCCTCAGGTCGGGGACAGGTTCGACCCGAATGTGCATGAGGCGATGTTCGAGGCCCCTGTGCCCGGAACCAAGGCCGGCGACATCATTCAGGTGTCGGCAGAAGGCTTCATGCTGCACGACAGGTTGTTGCGACCGGCGCAGGTTGGGGTGTCGTCAACGCCCGCAAGCTGAACAGTTCCTGGGTCAACCGGGTTCGAGGCGGTCAGGATCTGGCCGCCTCTTTCAGTTTGTAGATCAAGTCCAAGGCTTCGCGGGGGCTGAGTTCATCTGGAAGGATGGTTTCCAGCATATCAGCAACGGGCGAGGTTTTTGGCGCAGGGGGAGGCGGCGGCGCAGCTGAAAACAGGGGCAGATCGTCGATCAGTGCTTTCTGCTTACCGCCTTCACGTTCGGTTTTTTCTAATTGATCCAACACGATACGGGCGCGGTCCACGACCGAGGCGGGCAAGCCAGCCAATTGTGCAACCTGGACGCCGTAAGACCGATCGGCAGCGCCTTTATGTACCTCATGCAGAAAGATGACTTCACCCTCCCATTCTTTGACTGCAACGGTCGCGTTTTCTACACCGTTCAGACTTCCAGCGAGTGCAGTTAATTCGTGGTAGTGGGTGGCGAACAATGCGCGGCATTGGTTTGCCGCGTGTAGGTGTTCAAGTGTGGCCCAGGCGATGGAAAGGCCGTCATAGGTGGCGGTGCCCCGGCCGATCTCGTCCAGGATGACGAGCGCGCGGTCGTCGGCCTGATTCAGAATAGCTGCGGTTTCGACCATTTCGACCATAAAGGTCGAGCGGCCCCGCGCCAGATCGTCTGACGCTCCGACGCGGCTGAACAATTGACTGACTAATCCGATTTGCGCCCGTTCCGCCGGAACATAGCTGCCCATCTGCGCCAGTAGGGCGATCAGCGCATTCTGGCGCAGGAAGGTTGATTTACCGGCCATGTTGGGACCGGTTAGCAACCAAATTGCAGCGCCTGCATCGGCGCTCAGATCGCAGTCGTTAGCGATGAAAGCATCGCCGCTTTGCTGCCTCAGGGCATGCTCGACCACCGGGTGACGGCCTCCTTTGATGTCGAATGCGCGTGACCCGTCGACCTTTGGACGGCACCAGCTTTCGCCGCGAGCCAGATCGGCGAGTGCAGTGGTTAAATCCAGCTCAGCCATCCCGCGCGCGGCCTGATTTAGCCGTGCGGCAATATCCAGAATAGCCCCAGAAAGCCTTTGATAGAGCCGTTTTTCGATCTCTAACGCGAGATTTCCGGCATTCAGAATCTTTGTTTCGATCTCGGACAGCTCCACTGTGGTGAAGCGCACCTGATTGGCGGTGGTTTGGCGGTGGATATAAGTCTCGCTAAATGGCGTGTTCAACATTTTCTCGGCATGGGTTGCCGTGGTCTCGATGAAGTAGCCAAGCACATTGTTGTGTTTGATCTTCAGTGACGTGATGCCGGTATGCTCCGCGTATTTCTGTTGGAAACCTGCGATGACCGAACGGCCTTCGTCACGCAAGGTGCGCGCTTCGTCCAATTCGGTATCAAACCCGGGGGCGATAAAGCCGCCATCGCGGGCCAGCAAGGGTGGATCGGCAACCAATGCTTCGTCCAGCAAAGCCAACAGATCGTCAAATCCGACAAGGTTCTGGACGGCAGTGGCCAGCAGAACAGGCAGATCCTGTGAGGCACAGGTTTCGGCGATTGTTGCGGCTTGTTCCAATCCATTGCGGATAGCGGCCAGATCACGCGGGCCGCCTCGATCCAGCGAAAGACGAGACAGAGCGCGATCCAGATCGGGTGTTTTGCGTAAAGCTTCGCGCAGATCTGAGGCGATCAGGCTATCTTCGACCGCTAAAGATACCGCGTCCAGTCGGGCGTGGATCACATCCAGATTACGCGAGGGGCTGGACAGTCGCTGTTCCAGAAGTCTTGCGCCACCTGGCGTTACTGTTCGGTCGACCACGGACAGCAGCGACCCGGCGCGCCCACCAGACAGCGACCGGGTCAGTTCCAGATTGCGTCGCGTTGCGGCGTCGATCTGAACCACGCGATCCTCGGATTCCTTCAGGGGAGTTTGCAGCAGGGGCAGTTTGCCCTTTTGCGTGATCTCCAGATAATCGATCAGCGCGCCCATGGCCGAAACCTCGGCGCGCCCGAAGTTCCCGAATGCATCCAGAGCGCCCACGTGAAACAACCCGCAGATGCGTTTCTCGGCTGCAGCGCTGTCAAAACTGGCGCGTCCGACAGGCGTAAGCGATACGCCAAGGTCCATGACGGTTTCATGCAGCTTTTCCTCGGACCCATCGGCCACGATCAGCTCAGATGGGGCCAGCCGAGCGAGTTCGGGGCTCAACCGGATTGACGTCAGCGGCATCACGTGAAACGCACCGGTTGAGATATCGGCCCAGGCCAGTGCGGCTTCGTCCCGAACCTCGGCATAGGCGGCCAGAAAGTTGTGCCGCCGCGCCTCTAGCAGGGCATCTTCGGTCAGTGTGCCGGGCGTCACCAGACGCACAACACCGCGCTTTACCACCGATTTAGAGCCTCTTTTCTTGGCTTCCGCCGGGCTTTCCATCTGCTCGCAGACCGCGACGCGGAATCCTTTGCGGATCAGGGTCAGCAAGTAGCCCTCGGCAGAATGCACCGGCACGCCGCACATCGGGATATCGTCGCCATTGTGTTTGCCGCGCTTGGTCAGCGCGATATCCAACGCCTCAGCCGCGTTCACCGCATCCTCGAAGAACATCTCGTAGAAGTCACCCATGCGATAAAACAGCAGGGCATCTGCATGAGCCTCTTTGATCTCAAGGTACTGCGCCATCATCGGCGTGACTGTGGACAAATTCGGTCCCCTTCTGGCGTGTTCCGGGCGCGACCTTACAAATCCCGCATCTTCAGTAAAAGGTGAAAACTCATTCTCGTTGAGGCGCGGCCCCGCCTGCGTTATGAGGCAAAAGCCCCAAAGTCATGGAAACGACCTGTAAGATGCCCAAAGCGAAGATCACCAAAGAAGAGGCGCTGGCCTTTCACCTAGACCCGACCCCCGGCAAGTGGGAGGTGCAGGCCACCGTACCCATGACCACGCAGCGCGATCTTTCGCTGGCCTACAGCCCTGGCGTTGCGGTTCCCTGTGAAGCCATCGCTGAAGCACCAGAGACGGCGTATGACTATACAAACAAAGGCAATCTGGTTGCCGTGATCTCGAACGGTACCGCCGTTCTGGGCCTTGGAAATCTGGGTGCGCTGGGCTCAAAACCGGTGATGGAAGGCAAATCGGTCCTGTTCAAGCGGTTCGCTGATGTGAACTCGATCGATATCGAGCTGGATACCGAAGACCCTGACGAGTTCTGTCGCGCTGTGCGCCTGATGGGTCCGACCTTTGGCGGTATCAATCTGGAAGATATCAAAGCACCCGAATGTTTCATCATCGAACAACGCTTGAAGGAAGAGATGGATATCCCGGTCTTCCACGATGATCAGCATGGCACAGCAGTGATTTGTGCGGCGGGCCTGCTTAACGCATTGCACATCTCGGGCAAAAAGATCGAAGATGTAAAAATCGTCCTGAACGGGGCTGGCGCTGCAGGAATTGCCTGTATCGAACTGCTCAAGGCCATGGGTGCACGGCATGAGAATTGCATCGTCTGCGACACCAAAGGCGTGATTTATCAGGGCCGGACCGAGGGCATGAACCAGTGGAAGTCGGCCCATGCCATCACGACTGATCTTCGCACTTTGGAAGAGGCCATGAAGGATGCGGATGTATTTCTGGGCGTGTCGGTCAAAGGGGCGGTGACACAAGACATGGTCGCCAGCATGGCTGACAATCCGGTGATTTTCGCCATGGCGAACCCTGACCCGGAAATCACCCCGGAAGAGGCGCACGAGGTGCGCGTTGATGCGATCGTCGCGACGGGCCGTAGCGATTATCCGAATCAGGTGAATAACGTTCTGGGTTTTCCTTACCTGTTCCGCGGTGCGCTGGATATTCATGCCCGTGCGATCAATGACGAGATGAAAATCGCCTGCGCCCATGCTCTGGCGCGATTGGCACGTGAAGATGTTCCGGATGAGGTTGCCATGGCCTATGGCAAGTCGCTGACTTTTGGGCGCGACTACATCATTCCAACGCCTTTTGATCCGCGCCTGATCCACCGTATCCCGCCTGCGGTTGCCAAGGCTGGTATGGATACCGGCGCGGCGCGACGTCCGATCATCGATATGGACGCTTATGAGCTGAGCCTGAAATCCCGCATGGACCCGACGGCCAGCATCCTGCGCGGCTTGAACGCGCGGGCGCGTCAGGCGCAAAGCCGGATGATCTTTGCCGAGGGAGACGATCCGCGCGTATTGCGCGCGGCCGTAATGTACCAACGCTCGGGCTTTGGTAAGGCTCTGGTTGTGGGCCGGCCAGACGACGTAAAGGTAAAGCTCGAATCCGCTGGTCTTGGGGACGCGGTGCGTGAAATTGATGTGGTGAATGCCGCCAATACCGCGCATCTCGAGGCCTATAAGGATTTTCTGTATCAGCGCCTGCAGCGTAAGGGCTTTGATCACAAAGATATTCACCGCCTCGCTGCACGGGATCGGCATGTGTTTTCGTCTCTGATGCTGGCGCATGGCCATGCGGATGGTCTGGTGACCGGGGCCACACGCAAGTCGGCGCACGTGCTGGACCGTATCAACCATGTGTTTGACGCCGATGCCGCCCATGGCGCGGCTGGGGTTACCGCGTTGCTGCACAAAGGACGGATTGTCTTGATTGGTGATACGCTGGTGCATGAATGGCCGGACGAGAACGATCTGGCCAATATCGCTGAACGCGCCGCAGCCGTGGCGCGCCACATGGGGCTAGAGCCCCGGGCGGCCTTTGTCAGTTTCTCGACCTTCGGTTACCCGGTGTCTGAACGTGCTGAGAAGATGCACCGCGCCCCGGCGGTGCTGGACGAGCGCGGCGTCGATTTCGAGTACGAGGGCGAGATGACGGTTGATGTCGCCCTGAATGTTGATCAGCAGGAAGCCTATCCGTTCCAACGTCTGACCGGACCAGCCAATATCCTGATTGTTCCTGCACGACACTCGGCCTCGATTTCGACCAAACTGATGCAGGAAATGGGCGGCGCCACCGTGATCGGCCCGATCCTGTCCGGCGTCGACAAGCCGATCCAGATCTGTTCGACGGTCTCGACCGCAAATGACATTCTGAACATGGCCATCCTGGCCTCCTGCGATATCGGGTAAATCATGACAATCTGGAACCTTGGCTCAATCAACGCGGATATGGTCTATGCCCTGCCGCATTTGCCCGAAGCGGGTGAGACACTGGCGGCCAGTGGGCTACAGAGGTTTCTGGGTGGCAAGGGCGCCAACATGTCTGTGGCGTCTGCACGAGCCGGATCGCGGGTATCCCATATCGGCGCGGTGGGCTCGGATGGCCTTTGGGCGCGGGATCGGCTGACCGAGTATGGCGTTGACACGCGGCATATTGCCGAGGTGGATGTGCCGACAGGTCACGCCATCATCGCAGTAGATGCGCAGGGTGAAAACCTGATCGTTCTGTATCAAGGCGCCAACCATGCCATCTCGAACGACCAACTTGGGCAGGCGTTGTCCTCGGCTGTTTCAGGTGATCTGCTGGTGATGCAGAACGAAACCAATGCGCAGATTGAGGCCGCTAAACTAGGTTGCGAAATGGGGCTGACTGTCTGCTACGCCGCCGCCCCATTTCAGGCAGACGCAGTTCAAGCGGTTCTACCGTATCTGGATTTTCTGATCCTCAACGAAGTCGAGGCCGAGCAATTGCAGGATGCAACGGGTCTCGCCCCTTCAGACCTGCCGATCGAACATGTGATCGTCACCTTTGGCTCAAAAGGTGCGCGCTATTATCAGCAAGATCATCAACCCCAAGCGTTTCAGGCCCATAAGGTCAACGCTGTGGATACCACCGGGGCAGGTGACACATTCACCGGCTATGTGTTGGCTGGAATGGACCGGGGTATGCCGATGGCGCAGGCGATTACCCAAGCAAACCGTGCCGCGGCCCTGATGGTCACGCGGCACGGCACTGCAGATGTCATTCCTGATCTGAAAGAGGTGCGCGAAGCGCAGTTTGACTAGGACCCCGCAAAGGGCGCTTCGTTGCCCCACAATTGTTTGACCCGCGCATCGCGACCGCAGGCTTCGCGGTAGGCCTTATAGGCGTTCTTTTGGCGCTTGGGGCCAAAGCGGGTCAATACCAGCTTGCTACCCTTGTAATAATCCTGGTGATACGCCTCGGCTGGAAAAAACGTTCCGGCTTGCAGGATCGGCGTGACCACAGTCTGCCCCAGCGCGTTTTGTGCGCTGGTCTTGGCTTGCTGTGCCTGCGCCTTTTCCCCTTTGTTAGAGACGAAAATTGCTGTGCGATAGCTGTCGCCGCGATCGCAGAACTGGCCGCCCGCATCCGTGGGATCGACTGAGCGGAAGAACATGTTCAGCAAGGTTGCACGGGAAACGCGGGCGGGATCGAAGGTGATCTGGACCGCCTCGTAATGCCCCGTTCCGCCTTTTGAGACCTGATCATAGGTGGGGCTATCCGTCTTGCCACCGGTATAGCCCGAGACCGCGCCGATCACGCCGGGCACGGATTCGAAATCGGATTCCACACACCAGAAACAGCCACCGGCGACTGTTAGCGTTTCAGTGCCAGCGGCCGGAGCAGGTAAGGCGCGCAGCATTGCTGCCAACAAGATCAGCACAAAAAGAAGTGAAGGTTTCAGGCAATCAAGGTAAGTGATCCGGGTCATGGCAGGTCTCCTTCCGAAACCAAGCTGCCCGCAGATTTTTGCGCTTGCAATGCGCTGACATGATTTGTCACGCGCTGGTGAGACGAGTTTATCAGCCCAGCAGTTGCCCCAGCTTCATCGCAACACCCATGTTGCCCGAGATTTTCAGCTTGCCCAGCGCAACCCCGGTCATTGGGTTCAGCTTACCGGTCAGCAACTTAGAGAGGTTCTCGCGCGAGATGCGGATGGTGCAGTCTGTGTCCCGATCCTGGGTTGAGGCAGTATTCTCCGCCAGAACGATCACACCCTCATCACCACAATCGAACTTAAGCGATCCGTCAAAGCTTTTGCCGTTCAAACCCTTTTGAATTCCGTCGGCGATGTCTTGCAGCATTATCCGTCCTTCCCTGGTTGACGTTTGCGTAAAGACAATTTCCTGATCCGAGCAAGCCCGACCCGACGGAAACCGGGCAAAGAAAAACCCCGGTGCCTGATCAGACACCGGGGCCAGATCTAAAATTCTGAACGCTTACTTGCTCAGCCGTTTGTCACGCGCGGCCAGAAGCTTCAGGCGCAGTGCGTTCAACTGGATGAAGCCTGCCGCATCTTTCTGGTCATATGCACCGGCGTCTTCCTCAAAGGTCACGTGCGCCTCGGAGTACAGCGAATGATCCGACCAGCGGCCCACGGTTGAGGCAAGACCTTTGTACAGTTTCACGCGAACGGTGCCGGTGACATGCTCTTGCGACTTGTCGATGGCCGCCTGCAGCATCTCACGCTCGGGGCTGTACCAGAAGCCGTTATAGATCAGCTCGGCATATTGCGGCATCAACTGGTCTTTCAGGTGCATCGCGCCACGGTCCATGGTGATGGATTCGATGCCGCGATGGGCCTCCAGCAGGATGGTACCGCCAGGGGTTTCATAGATGCCGCGCGACTTCATACCGACAAAGCGACCTTCGACCAGGTCGAGACGGCCAATGCCGTGCTTGCCGCCATATTCGTTCAGCTTGGTCAGGATGGTGGCGGGGCTCATCGCCTCGCCATTGATGCTGACCGCGTCGCCTTTTTCAAAGCCGATCTCGATGAATTCCGGCTCGTTCGGCGCATCCTCGGGGTGGACGGTGCGCTGATAGACATAGTCTGGTGCCATATCGGCGGGGTCTTCCAGCACTTTGCCCTCGGACGAGGTGTGCAGCAGGTTGGCATCGACCGAGAACGGGGCCTCACCACGCTTGTCCTTGGCGATCGGGATCTGGTTCGCCTCGGCAAATTCCAACAGCTTGGTACGGCTGGTCAGGTCCCACTCACGCCACGGCGCGATCACCTTGATTTCGGGATTCAGTGCGTAAGCAGCCAGTTCAAAACGAACCTGATCGTTGCCCTTGCCAGTCGCGCCGTGGGCCACAGCGTCAGCACCGGTCGCTTCGGCGATCTCGACCAGACGTTTCGAGATCAGAGGGCGCGCAATCGACGTACCCAGCAAATACAGCCCTTCGTACTGTGCATTGGCGCGGAACATCGGGAAGACGAAATCGCGGACGAATTCCTCGCGGATGTCTTCGATATAGATGTTCTCGGGTTTGATCCCCAGCAGCTCGGCTTTCTTGCGGGCGGGTTCCAGTTCCTCGCCCTGACCCAGATCGGCGGTGAAGGTCACGACCTCACAGCCATACTCGGTCTGCAGCCATTTCAGAATGATCGAGGTATCAAGGCCACCGGAATAGGCCAGAACAACTTTCTTGGGCGCGGACATCTGATTTCCCTTTGTACGTAGAACGACTGGCCCCTAGCGGGTTTTGGACGTGGGGGCAAGCGGCGTGCATTGACGCAGGGCGGGAATTGCGGTGAAACGGGCGGATAGAGAACAAGGATTGGTTGAGAGGGCGGTTTCATGCTGGGGCTGGAGATTTTCGTACATTCGGTGAAGATGGTTTTGAGGAACCTGACGCAGGCGCTACAGATTTCAGTCGTACCGGCGCTCATTGGCGGCTTTTTAGCCATCGGCCTGTTCTTCCTGTTTGGCATCCCTTTCGAAGAATTCAACAGTGAAACCAATGGCTTCCCTGAAGGCGTAACGGCCGCGTCCTTCACCGGATTTCTGCTCTGCCTTATGGCCGTTGTCTTTGGGGTCATGCTGTGGATTGTCGTGTCGTGGCACCGTTTCGTTCTACTTGAGGAATATCCAAGCGGTTTGGTTCCGCCTTTCAGGTTCGACCGTGTGCTCGCCTATTTCGGACGCCTTCTGATGCTCGGCCTAATCGCTCTTATCATCATGATACCGGGAGCGCTGATCATGGGCATGATGGCGCAATCCTCTGTGGCGCTGGGAGTTCTGGTTTGGCTGGGTTTGATCATCTTTCTCACGATCGGATTCTATCGGGCCTCCCCGATTTTACCCGGCGCAGCGATCGGAAAACCAATAAAGCTGTCTGAAGCGTGGCAAGCAACCTCGGGCGCAAGCGGAGCCATCGCACTTCTGGTTGTCTTGTCCATTCTCTTCCAAATATTGCTTCAGCTACTGGCGTCTTTGCTGCTTTTCGTCCCGATCATAGGTGTCTTGATTGTCTTGTTTGCGAGCATGCTGATCGTCCCCTTGATCAATGTCAGTATCCTGACGACGATCTATGGTGTGTTCATCGAAAAGCGCGAGCTGGCCTAAGCCCGTACACATATGTATTCCTTGCCCTTTCGACGATGATGGGGCAGGGAATCCAACATGACTGATTTCACGACCCGCGCCCGCGCTGCCGAAAAGGCAATGCGCTCAGTGTTTCCGGCAACTCCGTTGCAGCGGAACGCCCATCTGTCCGACCGTTACGGCGCGGATATCTGGCTCAAGCGCGAAGACCTCAGCCCGGTGCGGTCGTATAAAATCCGCGGTGCGTTCAATGCGATGCGCAAGCAGCAGGGGCAGGACCTATTCGTTTGCGCCAGCGCTGGCAACCATGCGCAGGGCGTGGCCTATATGTGTAAGCATCTGGGTGTGCGGGGTGTGATCTTCATGCCGGTGACCACGCCGCAGCAGAAGATCCAGAAGACGCGCATTTTCGGCGGCGACAATATCGAGGTTCACCTGATCGGTGACTATTTCGATGACACGCTGGCTGCGGCGCAAAGCTGGTGCGCAGAACAGGGCGGATATTTCCTGTCTCCGTTCGATGATGCGGATGTGATTGAGGGGCAGGCCTCATTGGCGGTTGAGATCGAAGAGCAATTGGGCCGAGTGCCCGATCATGTAATTCTGCCGGTCGGCGGCGGCGGTATGTCTTCGGGGGTGGCGACCTGGTTCGGGGACCGGGCGCATTGCCTGTTCGTGGAACCGGCCGGCGGGGCGTGTTTGCGCGCGGCGCTGGCAGCGGGGCACCCGGTGGCGCTGGATCATGTGGATACATTTGTCGATGGCGCAGCAGTAGGCCGGATTGGTGAGAAACCGTTTGAATTGCTGAAATCGCGGCATCTGTCGGATGTGCTGACTTTGTCCGAAGACCGCATCTGTACCACCATGATCGAGATGCTGAATGTCGAGGGCATCGTTCTGGAACCTGCCGGTGCGTTGGCGGTTGAGGCTGTGGGTGACGTGCAAAGCTTTGTGCGTGGCAAGACGGTGGTCTGTGTCACCTCGGGCGGGAACTTCGATTTCGAGCGTTTACCAGAGGTCAAAGAACGTGCGCAGCGCTATTCCGGGGTGAAGAAATATTTCATCCTGCGCCTACCGCAGCGCCCCGGTGCCCTGAAAGAATTTCTGGGTATTCTGGGGCCCGAAGACGATATCGCACGGTTCGAATACATGAAGAAATCGGCGCGCAACTTTGGCTCGGTCCTGATCGGAATCGAAACGCGAAAGCCTGAGAACTTCATGCGCCTGTTTGCGCATCTGGATGAAGCCGGGTTCACTTATACGGATATCACCGAAGACGAGACGCTGGCACAGTTTGTGATCTAGCGCAGGTTTTCGGCCAGACCGGCCTGAAACAGTTTTTTCGACTCGTCGTAGGCCGCGATAATCGCCAGCAAATCAACGGCGGCGCTTTCACCTGCGGCTGCGCGTCGCTCACCGTCTTGGCACAGTTTCGAGAAACTATCAAAGCCAAGACTCAGCGCGCTGCCCTTCAGGAAATGTAGGTTCTGTTCGATCTCGGAGCGGGCAGTGTCATCGCGTAGCTTAGTGATAACTTCCTGAACCTCGTCCAAAAAGATTTCGACAACCTCGGTGAACTCGTCTGCGCCGACTTCATCACGTAACTGTCTGACTCTGGACCACTGAATCATGCCACCCTCTTGCGGTTGCATATTGTTAGACCGTCGCGGGTAAAGATGGGGTTAAATCGCGGCCATTTGGTTTTTCATAGGATGTTAAGCTGAGAGGCATAGCGTTGCGACAACTGGAGAGTTGAGCAAGTACAGGGACTTCATGGTGCCGGATGCCAGTCAAGTAGAGGCCCGGGTCGAGCTGGATTTTGGCGCGATCCGCAAGGTTCTTGTTGTGGACGACAGCCGTCTGCAGCGGCGCATTCTGGTGGCCTCGCTAAAAAAGTGGGGATTCGAGGTTCTTGAAGCCGACAGTGGTGAAGCCGCGATAGAGCTTTGCACCTCGGACCCACCTGATCTTGTTCTAAGCGACTGGGTCATGCCAGGTATGGGCGGGCTTGAGTTTTGTCGCGCCTTCCGAGAGCTGGACAGTGAGCAATATAGCTATTTCATTCTTCTGACCTCAAAAAGCGAAAAGCAGGAGGTCGCGCGCGGTCTGGATGCTGGGGCAGACGATTTTCTGATCAAGCCGCTTGAGGCTGATGAGCTGCGTGCTCGCATATCGGCCGGGGCGCGTATTCTTGACATGCAACGCGAATTGTCCCGAAAAAACCAGTTGATCGAAACAGCGCTGAACGAACTGAAGCTTGCCCATGATGCGATCGATAAAGACCTGATGCAGGCGCGCAAAATTCAGGATTCGCTGGTGCCTGAATTGAAGGGGACCTTTGGCAACTCACAGGTCAGCCTGCTTCTGAAACCCTGTGGTCATATCGGTGGTGACCTGGTGGGGATGTTCTCGCCCGGTGTCAATCGGCTGGGGTTCTACAGCATCGATGTCTCCGGCCACGGGATCACCTCTGCGATGATGACGGCACGGCTGGGCGGGTATCTGTCCAGCACGCATTTCGATCAGAACATCGCGATGGAGCGTCGTTTCAATAAATTCTACGCCCTTCTGCCACCCGAAGAGGTCGCGTCGTTGCTCAACTCGCGTCTGATCGCCGATGCCGGGATCGAAGAATATTTCACCATGGTCTATGCCATCATCGATCTGCGCAACGGACATCTGAAAATGGTGCAGGCCGGACACCCGCATCCGCTGTTGCTGCGCCGTGATGGTAAAACCGAGTTTCTGGGCGAAGGCGGGTTGCCCATTGGCCTGCTGCCTGAGGCGCAGTTTCAGCAGACGGAAACCTATATGCAACCGGGCGACAAGCTGCTCTTGCATTCGGACGGGTTCACCGAATGCCAGCTCGCCGACGGCAGTCTGCTGGATGATGACGGGTTGAAGGCGATGGCTGTTGAATGCGCCGCCGATCACGGTGGACCGGAATTCCTGGATGACATGTTCTGGCGTCTTACACAGGTGATGTCACCGGACAGCGGAATTGCGGATGATGTCTCTGCAGTGTTTTTTGAATATAACGGACCTTAAAGCCCATGCAGGTGGCGCTGGGCGAAATGGGCGTCGCCCTCATTGCCCAACAGATGAACGGCATCTGCGGTCTCCATCCAAATGGCCTCGTGAAAGTCTTCGGTCGGAGGGCCTAGGCGTCTGACCGGGTGGGCGCGGTAAATCAGGCAGACCTTCTCGGCCCACAGATCGTATTCCGGCATGTAGGTATATCGACGAAACGCACCCACTCTCCGGGGCGCGGCGATCAGCCAGCCGGTTTCTTCGTAAACCTCACGGTGAAGCGCTGTAATGGGTGATTCCCCCGGATCGATGCCGCCGCCCGGCAGCTGCAGATCGGGTCCGGGTTCCAGCTGACAGGTCAGCAGCAATCGGTTGCCTTGTGGCAATAGGGCATAAACGCCGGCCCGCCGGGTGTATTTTCGCTCTGCCTCGGGGCTTTCACCGAACCGTCTGATCATGTAAGGCCCCTTTCAACCCAAACTGTTCAACCTATATGGTGGCGGTATGCCAACCTGTGGCGCTTAAGGAAACCCCATGTCTATTGGAACCAAAATCGCGTGGGACGATACCGTCCTGCCCTTTCAACTCGATATACCCGACATGCGAGGCCGCGTGGCCCGGCTGGACGGCGTGTTGGGCGGCATCTTGAAACAGCACGACTACCCCGAGGTGGTCGAGGCGCTGGTGGCCGAGATGGCCCTGCTGACTGCATTGATAGGGCAAACGGTATCGCTGCGCTGGAAGCTGTCTCTGCAGGTGCAATCCAAGGGCGCGGTGCGGATGATCGCAACCGATTATTATGCGCCACAGGTCGAGGGCGAACCCGCGCAGATCCGCGCCTATGCGAGCTTTGACCGCGACCGGCTGACCGATGCAGCCCCTTTCGATCAGGTGGGTGACGGGTACTTCGCCATCATGATCGACCAAGGTGAAGGTACACAGCCTTATCAGGGCATCACCCCACTGGCTGGGGGATCACTGAGCGCGTGTGCGGAAGCCTATTTCGCGCAGTCCGAACAGCTGCCGACCCGATTTTCGTTGAGCTTCGGCAAATCGACCGAACCCGGTGTCGGTGAACACTGGCGCGCTGGCGGGATCATGCTGCAGCACATGCCCAAAGCCTCGCCCTTTGCGGCTTCCGGGGAGGGCAGCGGAGAGATCCTGTCTGCCTCGGATCTGGTGGATGGTGAAGAGGGCGAGAACTGGGATCGCGTCAACATCCTGCTCGACACCGTGGATGATCTGGAGATGATCGGGCCATCCGTTGCGCCAACCGACCTTCTGGTGCGTCTGTTTCACGAGGAACAGCCTCGCGTCTATGATGCACAGCAGGTAAAATTCGGTTGCACTTGTTCCGAAGATCGCGTGCGCCAAAGCCTGTCGATCTATTCGGCGCAGGATATTGCGACAATGACCACGGACGAAGGCACCGTCACAGCAGACTGCCAATTCTGCGGTGCGCACTATGTGCTGGACCCTGCGACCGTCGGGTTCGAGGCCGAAGGCCCGGATGGCGCGTGATCTGATCACAGACCTGACCGAGGCGCTGAGCCGTGATGGGTCCGGGTCCAGTGACTTTGATCTGAACCCGGAAACGGTGCTGCCGGCGGGGCGCAAACTGCGCCCTGCGGGCGTGTTAGTGCCTGTTTCTGTGACCGGAGACGCACCGCGATTGATCCTGACCAAACGCTCTTCGGCGTTGAAACACCATCCGGGCCAGATCGCCTTTCCGGGTGGAAAACAGGATGAGGGCGACATCGACGTTACTGCGACAGCTTTGCGCGAAGCACAGGAAGAAATTGGTCTTCCGCCAGAATTACCCAGTATTCTGGGTCATCTGCCGACTCATGAAACCGTGACGTCCTTTTCGGTCACGCCGGTTGTTGCGATCCTTGAAGCCAGTTTTGAACCAGTCGCCGAACCGGGCGAGGTGGATGAGATCTTCTTCGTTCCGCTTGCGCATGTCCTGAACCCAGAGAATTATGTCGTCGAGTCGCGCCGTTGGCGTGGCCAAAGACGGTATTACTATGCTGTGCCCTATGGCCCCTATTATATCTGGGGTGCGACGGCACGGATGCTGCGGGGATTGGCTGCGCGGATGAGTGAATGAAGCGGATCACAGAAGATTGGTTAACCGACCAAGCCACGCAGGATGTATGCACCGCCCTGACCAATGGCGGGGCGCAGGCGCTATTCGTCGGAGGTTGTGTGCGCAATGCTCTGCTGCAGGCGCCGGTTTCTGACATTGATATCGCCACAGACGCTGGGCCGGAACACGTCGTGGAACTGGCGCAGAAAGCTGGGCTGAAGCCGATACCAACAGGGATAGACCATGGCACCGTGACGATTGTCAGCAAAGGTATCCCGCACGAGGTCACGACGTTTCGCCGTGACGTCGAAACGGATGGTCGGCGTGCTGTCGTCGCCTTTTCCGACAAGGTCGAAGAAGACGCCGCGCGTCGTGATTTCACCATGAACGCGCTTTATGCCAAACCTGACGGCACAATCCTTGATCCGCTGAACGGTTTGCCGGATCTACAGGCGCGTCGCGTACGGTTCATCGGGGAGGCCAGTGATCGCATCCAAGAAGACTACCTGAGATCGCTCAGATATTTCAGGTTTCATGCTTGGTACGGGGATGCGGACGGTGGCTTTGACCCCGCTGCACTGGATGCAATAGCTGCAAATTTGGACGGGTTAGAGACACTTTCGCGCGAACGGGTCGGGGCCGAGATGCTTAAACTGCTCGCTGCGCCTGACCCCGCGCCGTCGGTGGCCGCCATGCGCATCACTGGCGTTTTGGCGCAGCTTTTGCCCGGGGCTGATGACCGGGCGCTGGCGATCCTGATTCAGCTGGAACAAGACGCCCATGCAGCGCCCGAAGCGATTCGTCGTTTGGCCGCGATTGCATCGCCCGAAGTGGCCAAAACCCTGCGTCTTAGCCGCGCGCAACTGCAGCGTCTGGCTCGGATGCGCGACGAAGCGATGGCGACGACCAGTGTCGCAGAATTGGGTTATCGCTATGGGTCGGAAGGCGGATTGCACGAGACACTTTTGCGTCATGCATTTCTTGAACAGCCTTGGTCCGAAGACCTGAACCGAGCTTTGCAAAAAGGGTCTGCGGCCAGTTTCCCGATCAAGGCGGCGGATTTGATCCCCGCCTTCTCGGGCTCCGCGCTGGGCGCAAAACTGGCCGAGCTTGAGGCGCGTTGGATCGCGTCGGATTTCGCGCTTAGCCGCGAAGAATTGCTGGCCGACTGATTTGAAGTCTCAAAAAGGGATGACAAACCCGATTTGATTTGGCAGGGTGCGCCTGACTCATATGGAGGGAGGAATGCGAATGTATTACGGGATCTGGTTCGGCTAAAGCCCGGAACACTTTGACCCGTGGGGGTGGTGTTCTGGCGCCATCTTTCTTCGCATGACCTATTTTCTGCTCAATCGGAGCACTCTCCATGTTTCGCTACTTCGAAAATCTCATTGACCCTTTTGTTGCCTATGAACAGGTTGACAAGCCACCGACGCGGCTGTGGCCTTTCATGCTGGGATACTCGCAGCCTTTCAAACGCGTTTTTGTATTGGCCGCGCTGATGTCCGTGGTCGTTGCTGCTGTCGAGGTCGGGCTGATCTTTTATATGGGTCGCGTTGTGGACCTGTTGGGCAGTTCTCCTGCTGAATTCTGGCAGGCGCACGGGACTGAATTGGTCGTGGTTGCCGCCTTGATCCTGTTTATTCGTCCCATCCTTCAGCTTGTTGACGTCTTGCTGCTCAACAACACAATCCTGCCGAACTTTGGCACTCTGATCCGTTGGCGGGCGCATAAACATGTTCTGCGTCAATCGGTTGGCTGGTTCGAGAATGACTTTGCCGGGCGCATCGCAAACCGGGTTGTTCAGACCCCGCCCGCCGCGGGCGAGGTGGTGTTTCAGGTCTTTGACGCGATTTCATTCTCGATCGCCTACATGATCGGCGCGGCCATTTTGCTGATGGCAGCTGATCCGCGCCTGTTGCTGCCGTTGCTGATTTGGCTGGTGTTCTATGGGGCCTTGGTGCGGTGGACCGTCAAGCGGGTCGGCCCCGCGTCGCAGGCGGCGTCGGATGCAAGATCTACCGTGACGGGCCGGGTGGTGGATAGCTATACCAACATCCACTCCATCAAGATGTTTGCCCATGACACTCAGGAACAGGACTATGCGCGCGAGGCGATTGCGGAAACCCGCCGCACTTTCCAGATCGAGATGCGGATTTTCACCATTATGGATGCCGCGCTGGTTGCATTGAACGGTGTGCTGATCGTGGGAGTCGTTGGTTGGGCGATCTTGCTTTGGACGCAAGGTAGCGCAACGGTCGGTGTGGTGGCCGCCGCCACAGCCTTGACGCTGCGGCTGAATGCCATGACCGGGTGGATCATGTGGGCGCTGACCAGCTTCTTTCGCGAATTGGGTATCGTTGCCGAGGGTATGCAGACCATCGCGCAGCCCATCGATCTGTTGGACGAACCTGATGCGAAACCTTTGCGGCTGGGTAATGGCCAGATCGAAATACGCGATCTGTCTCATCACTATGGACGGGAAACCGGTGGTTTGGATCACGTCAACTTGACCATCCGGCCAGGCGAAAAGATCGGCCTGATCGGTCGCTCAGGTGCCGGAAAATCGACCCTAGTAAAGCTGCTTTTGCGGTTTTACGACGTCGAGAAGGGTGCGATCCTGATCGATGGCCAGGATATCTCGAAGGTCACGCAGGACAGTTTGCGCAGCCATATTGGCATGGTTCAGCAGGACAGTGCTCTGTTGCACCGCTCGGTTCGGGCCAATATCCTCTATGGTCGGCCTGATGCGACCGAAGAACAGATGATTGCCGCTGCGAAACAGGCCGAAGCGCATGAGTTCATCCTCGATCTGCAAGACCCGGAGGGCCGCACTGGCTATGATGCGCATGTGGGCGAGCGGGGCGTGAAACTGTCGGGCGGTCAGCGGCAGCGTGTAACGCTGGCGCGGGTGATCCTGAAAGACGCGCCGATTTTGCTATTGGACGAGGCGACATCTGCCCTAGATTCCGAAGTCGAAGCCTCGATACAGGAAACACTCTACGGCATGATGCAAGGCAAGACCGTGATCGCCATCGCGCACCGGCTCAGCACGATTGCTCAGATGGATCGCATCCTTGTGATGGATGGCGGCCGGATCGTTGAACAAGGTGGTCATTCCGATCTGTTGGCGCAAGGAGGGCTTTACGCTCAGTTCTGGGCGCGGCAATCTGGAGGCTTCCTAAACCCGGAGGCCGCTGAATGAGGATTGCCGACCTCATCCAACCGTTCAAAGACACAGAAACGCCCCCGCCGCAAACGCTGGGGGCGTTCATCCGTTGGAGCTTGTCCGGCGCCTGGCCGATGCTGTTCGTCGCAGCCGCCTTCTCGGCGATCGCGGGTGCGATGGAGGCTGGCACCGCCTGGGTCTTGGGCCGCGTGATTGATCTGACCACCAACAGCAGCCCCGAGGCGTTTCTGACCGGCGGCAATCTCGCGATCATTTTGGGTGCTGTCGCATTCTTCATGCTTCTACGCCCCGCACTGTTCGGACTGTCATCGGTGGCAAACAACTACATCGTCATGCCCAACATCACGCCGTTGGTTTTGGCAAAACTGAACCGCTGGACGCTGGGCCAGTCTGTGACCTATTTCGATGACGATTTCGCCGGACGTATCGCCCAAAAACAGATGCAGACATCGAACGCCATGACGCAAGTGGTGTCCGAAACAATCAGCGCTATTGTCTTCGCTATTGCCTCACTTGCAGGCTCATTGCTTTTATTAGGGTCTATTCACCCGCTTGTGATGCTGCCATTTGTTGCCTGGCTTGTTGTCTATTTCCTGCTGGTGCGCTGGTATCTTCCACGCATCCGCGTACGCTCTGCTGCGCGGGCGGGGGCGCGGGCGATGGTGTCGGGGCAGGTGGTCGATACGATCACCAACATCAAGACCGTCAAGCTGTTTGCCCATTCCGAGTTCGAAGATCATACCGCCCGAAATTCCATGGTCGACCTGCGTGAACGGTCGCTGGAATTCGGCAAACTATCGGCCAGTTTCCGGTTCATCCTGATGACTCTGGCGGGGGTTCTGCCGGTCCTGTTGATCGGCGCAACGCTATGGCTGTGGCGGGCGGGTGGCGCGACCGCCGGGGATATCGTAGCGGCGGGGGCCGTGGCGATCCGTATCTCACAAATGACAGGCTGGGTTAGTTTCACACTGATGGGTCTTTACGCAAATGTCGGTGAGATTGAAAACGGGATGCATACTCTGACCAAGCGCGACCGGGTCGAGGACGCGATGAACGCCTCTGAACTGATCGTCTCAGAAGGGGAGATTGCGTTTGATCATGTCAGTTTTGCTTATGGCCGCGATATTGGCGGTGTCTCCGATCTGCATTTCACCGCCGCACCGGGCGAAAAGCTGGGCATTGTCGGGGCGTCTGGTGCAGGGAAATCAACGTTGGTTTCACTGCTGCTCAGGCTCTATGACGGCGAAAAAGGCGTCATTCGCATCGACGGGCAGGATGTCAGCCAAGTCACTCAGGACAGCTTGCGCCGCCAGATCGGCATGGTCACGCAGGAAACCGCAATGTTCAATCGTTCGGCGCGCGAGAACATCCTCTATGGTCGTCCTGACGCGACTGAAGATGAGCTGATAGAGGCCGCGACCAAAGCCGAGGCGCATGAATTCATACTCGGTCTCGAGGATGCGCAAGGACGCAAGGGCTATGACGCGCATCTGGGCGAACGCGGCGTGAAGCTGAGCGGCGGGCAACGACAGCGGATCGCCTTGGCTCGCGCTATCCTGAAAGACGCACCGATATTGGTTCTGGACGAGGCGACGTCGGCATTGGACTCCGAGGTCGAGGCAGCGATTCAGACGGCACTGCACCGGGTGATGCAGGGCAAGACCGTGCTGGCTATTGCCCACCGCCTGTCCACGCTTAGCGAGATGGATCGGATTATTGTTCTGGACCACGGTCACATCGTTGAAAGCGGGACGCACGAGGCTCTGCTGGAGCGTGGCGGGTTGTACGCCCGGTTCTGGCATCGCCAATCGGGCGGCTTCATTCAGGCCGAGGCTGCAGAATAAAGGGTTTTGTTGCGCTCAAACCCCAGTTATCAGGCCTCCATGACGCAGCAATACACAATAAACCGCCTTGGACATCAGGGCGACGGAATCGCCGATGGTCCGATCTATGCGCCACGCACTCTGCCGGGTGAAGTGGTCAGCGGTACGTTGCTGGGTCAGTTTTTGAACGATATTCGCGTCGAAACACCCTCGGATCAGCGGGTGAAGGCACCCTGCCGTCATTACAAGGCCTGCGGCGGCTGCCAGTTGCAACATGCGACCGATAATTTTGTCGCCGAGTGGAAAGTTGAGGTGGTGCGCAACGCGTTGGCCGCGCAGGGGCTCGATGCCCCGATGCGGCCCATTCACACTTCGCCTGATCGATCCCGCCGTCGGGCCACCATCGCCGTGCGGCGCACCAAGAAGGGTACGCTGGCCGGGTTTCATGGTCGCGCTTCTGACACGATTACCGAAATCCCGGATTGCCATTTGCTGCACCCAACCTTGATTGCTGCCATCCCGGTGGCCGAAGCCTTGGCGTTGTTGGGTGGCAGTCGGAAAGGTGTGTTGGCCGTAACGCTGACCCTGTCCGAAGGCGGATTGGATGTTGCGGTCAAGGGCGGCAAACCGCTGGATGGACCGTTGGAGCTGGCGCTCGCGCAGGCGACCGAGCATCACGGCCTTGCCCGGCTTAGTTGGGATGATGAGGTTATCGCCATGCGTGTACCTCCGATCCAACGCTTTGGAACCGCTGGCGTCACCCCACCGCCCGGAGCGTTTTTGCAAGCCACAAAAGACGGAGAACAGGCTCTATTACAGGCCGTTTCCGATGCGACGCAGGGGGCCAAGCGGATTGTCGATCTATTCGCGGGCTGCGGAACCTTCTCGCTGCCGCTGGCGCAGACGGCCGAGGTGCATGCGGTTGAAGGTGAGGCCGAGATGACGAAGGCCTTGGATCAGGGCTGGCGCAAGGCGCAAGGCTTGAAACACGTCACAGCCGAGGCCCGAGACCTGTTCCGCCGCCCGCTCATGCCCGATGAACTCAAGAAATTCGACGCCGTTGTGCTTGACCCGCCGCGTGCTGGGGCCGAGGCGCAGGTGGCCGAGCTGGCGCAGGCCATGCGCCCGGTGGTTGCTTATGTCTCGTGCAACCCGATCACCTTTGCCCGTGACGCAAAAATGCTGGTTAACGCCGGATATGCCCTTGAATGGGTACAGGTGGTTGACCAATTTCGATGGTCGTCACACACCGAACTTGCTGCTCGGTTCATTTTGAACAAATAACCCTGAGATAAGGACCGCCCGCATGGTGATCGCCCAACGACTGCTGCCCATCATCGAAGCACCGGCTTTCGGGAAATTCATCACCGGTGTGATCCTGTTCAACGCGGTACTGCTGGGGATGGAGACATCGCCTACGCTGATGGACGCAGCGGGCCCGCTGATCGTGACGCTGGACAAGCTGTGCCTTTCCATATTCGTCATCGAAATCGTCATGAAACTGATCGCCACAGGGCGCCGGTTCTTCACCAGCGGCTGGAATGTGTTTGATTTCGTGATCGTGGGCGTCGCCCTAGTTCCCAGTGCAGGGGCGCTTTCAGTTCTGCGGGCACTGCGTATCCTCCGGGTGCTGCGCGTCATCTCGGTCGCGCCGCGCCTGCGCCGAGTGGTCGAAGGCTTCATCTCAGCCCTGCCGGGCATGGCCAGCGTGTTCCTGCTGATGGCGATCCTGTTTTACATCGGCGCTGTGATCTCAACCAAACTTTTCTCGGGCACGTTCCCCGATTGGTTCGGCGATCTGGGTCTGTCGGCCTATACGCTGTTCCAGATCATGACGCTGGAAAGCTGGTCCATGGGCATTGTCCGCCCTGTGATGGAGGTGTATCCCTACGCTTGGCTTTTCTTTGTTCCCTTCATCATGGTGACCACCTTTGCGGTGGTGAACTTGCTGGTCGGTCTCATCGTGAACTCGATGCAGGATGCGCACCATGCCGAGGATGAGGTCAAGACCGATGCCTATCGTGATGAGGTTCTTGAAAGGCTGGAATCGATCGAACGCCGCCTGACGGAACAGTCGAACAGCAAAAAGTGATTTAAGTTTCGCGAAAATCTGGCATAATAATTGACAAAAAAGAGCATCAGGCAGTGAAAATAATGGATCGTCGAGCATTCGGAATGGGCGCAATGGCAACGCTGAGCCTTTCAGCGTGTGCCTCAGCGAAACCCAGATTTCTTTCTTATCGCGGGCCCGAGGTGACCTCGATGGTCATCAACAAAGGTGCACGCAAGCTGTATTTGCTCCATAACGAGCAGATTTTGCGGGAGTATGATATCGATCTAGGATTTGCGCCCACCGGCACGAAAAACAAAAAAGGCGATGGCCGTACGCCCGAGGGCACCTATCTGATCGACCGTCGCAATCCGCGCAGCAGGTATCATCTATCGTTGGGTATATCGTATCCCAATTCGGAAGACTTGGCTAAAGCCAAGGCCGCAGGTGTTGATCCGGGCGGCGACATCTTCATTCACGGACAACCCAATCTGCGATCCGAGTTCAAGCGGGCGAAGAAGACCCCGGATTGGACGGCAGGTTGTATTGCGGTCAAGAATGATGAGATCGAAGAGATCTACGCCATGGTGAATGAAGGAACCGTGATTACCCTGCGCCCCTAAGCAAGGTTCAAAGCGGTTTCCAGTCACCAAATCCAAATATTGTATAGTCGCGCTGGTATGCTTCCTTCGCCAGCGCTTCAAGCTGTGCGTCGTAAATCTGATCAAGTGCAAACGGCGCGTCCGGCTTGGCCCTGTTTGGGGTTGGCGGGGCTGTATGCCCAACTTTGTAGGCAAGGTCGGGCAAGGCGGTTTCCATCTCATCCTCGCGCAGGATCAGGTCGGGCATGGTGAAACCGGCCATGCCTTCCAGCGTCTGCGCCTGTCCGCACCATTCCCCATCCACACGGATCGGGGTTTGACCCGCCAGAATACTGCGCAGCATGCCCAAAAAGGCCGCGAACGCCTCGGAATGCTGATCGCGGGTATAATTGCTGAGATCACCCTTGGCAGGCAGCGGGACCTTGTACCGTCGGCTCAGCATATTGCGAATGCTGACATATGCGCCGGGGCCTGTGTGCAGAATACGGTCGCAGAACACAGCGTGCGCGCGCGCCAGCGGATGGCGCAGCACCGTGAATTTGAGGTGACCGGGATGATCCTGCATCCATTGACGGGTCTGTTTTTGATTGCGGCCGGTGATCAGGTCGGCTTGTGACACCCCGTCCAGATCGGCAATCCACTGCACCACTTCAGCCTCGGGGCCGCCGCGCACCGGAAGGTACATCAGCGAAGTTTGCGCAGCACCCACATAGCGCGAAACAGCCGGCCCGCGGTGCGGCTCGTAACTTGGGATATGGTGTAGCTTGAAGCGGTCACGTTGCGACAGGGCCAGCTCCATATCATCCGGATTGGTCACTTTCGACAGGGCAGGCGCTGGGTTTTGACGTTTGAGATGCTGGTTCAGCTCCTTAAGACGTGCGCTGACGCCAAGCCACGCGGCAAGGCCGTTCAGAACGTCCAAATCTGTTAGATCGTCATAGTCGATATAGAACGGTGTTTGCCCGGTGGTCTGCAGATGTTTGAGCACTGTTTGTTGAAATGCTTGCCGCTGGTCGAGCTGTTCGGCGAATTCTTCGGCATCGAAGGTGATTTGCGCCTCCCGCCGTTGCTTGATGTTTACCAACCGCCACTGCTTTGTTTCCAAGGCGATTTTCCACGATATGTAGCTATCCAGAGGGTTGCGCATCAGAATGATTTTGGCGCAGCGCGGATCATCCAGCGCCGGTGGCAGCGCCCGCGCATCGTGGTCGCTGAAAAAACGAAAGCCGTTCATCTCGCCCGGCGCCTTTCGGATAGCGTCGATTAGCGCCATCGGGTCGCGTTCACGATCTTCCAGGGTAAAGCCCAGAACACTGTCCAGTTTTGGCAGGCCGACGAAATAGGGGTTAAACGCTTCTCCGTGACACGTGACGCCATCCAGCGTGTTCAGCTGCAATTCAAGCAGGTTCGAACCGGTCCGCATATCGGCCAGAACGATGAAATAATCGAAGCGGCGGGTCATTTTATGTTACTGCACCAAATAGGGCTTCTTGAACGATTTGGACTGTGCGCCAAACACGTCATTCACAGGGAAATCCCCCATCAGATAGGGATGCATCCCCTGGTTCTTGAGGTTTTGCAGGAACTTTCCGAACCCGGTCAGATCCACCATCGTCGGTGCCTCGGTCAAATGGGTGGGCTTGGGCGCGCCCATGTCTTCCAGAACGGTCTGCAGTTGCTCCATCGGGGATTCCACAAACTCCGCCATTGTCCATATTCGAATGCGCGTCTTTGCGCGGGCGGCATCCAGCAGCTTGAGCTGTTTGCTTTCGATCTGTTGTAGGCGGGCAGCTTCGCACCGGATATCGGCAAAATTCAGGTTCGAACGGAACAATGGAACCGCCCAGGCCCCCGAGATGACCGCAATATGTGCATTCTGGTCTTGCGTCAGGAATTCATTGATTTTCTGAATATCCGTTGGCCCGAATTGAAAGCACTGACGCTCGCCTCGTGTATTCCAGATGAGGTTCGCCAGAAAGGCCGAGGGGTTATAGTCGCGTAGCGTGGCGCAATCGCTGAGCGCACCGTTGATGATCGTCTCATCTTCGGCAAATTGCGCCCGTTCGGGACCGAACAGGTGCCCATGCACCCGCCCGCCGATGGCGTTTGTCAGCCAAGGTTCGAAATCCTCGAACAACTCGGTAAAGCCTTGAAACACCGAATAGGGAAAGGCTGTCAGGCTGCGTTCCGTAGCCGCGCGGGGGAAGCGGCTTTGCATATAAAGACCATCCCGTCCGCGAACGCGCCGCTCGACCGCTTTGGAAAACACCCGGTCGATCTTGCCGGGGTTGGGCTCGGCGGGGGTCAGTGCGCCTTCGTGGTCGGTCAGGAAGGTCTGATACAACCGGTTCGCGCTGTGCCAGACTTTGCGCGCCACGAAACAGTCGGACCGGCGCAGCAATTGCAGGTGATCGTCGTAGAACATGTGCGGCCGACCTTGATAGTCGAACTTCGAAAGGGTCAGCGATCGGCTTTCGATATGGGTGGAATAGAGCCGTGCCAGTGTCTGAAAATAGCTTTCATCGGGAATCCAGACCTGGCGAAAATAGCGATCATATTCGGCGCGTTTGGGATCCTGAAGAATGGCCGACAAGGTTTGGCGGGTCAGACACCACCACTGGCTGCCCATATGGGGCACCAGACCGTCTGGAATTCTGCGGCGCAGACCGAGGGCGCGTTGCAACCGCACGTAATTGTCAAACAGTTTTCGTTGCCTGCGCCATGAGAAGGGGAAACTCAGGGTGAAACGTTCCAGATCCAGGCCGCCGATCGTCCAGCTGACGTCGCGCGTGGTTGCGCTTTCGATGAAATCGACACGGGGCCGGTCGGCCAGATAGTCGATCAGATCAGCGACCGGACGCAGCGGCAGACACGCGCCCGAGGACAGATATACATGCCGGACGTTCGGAAACCTCTCCAACATCAGCGATGCAGCGGATTGCGATGCGGCGACAATACCCCAGCCGCCCCATTCACAGACATGGCGTTCGGAAAACAGAATAAGCGGTTCATCCGAACAAGCGGCGACAAAATCGGAATAAGCCGGATCGCCGACTTTCTGATCTACATGAATGACCACAGGACAGCCCGAGGCGGCCCAATGGCGTGCCACCTGCTCAACCCGATCCAGCGCAGTGTGCACCAGCATTATGATGCCCAAGCTGCTCATGCCCAGTTCCCCTTGGACATCAGGCCGAGGATCTCAATCTGTCGCCAGTTGATGTATTTCTCGGACCATTTGTTCCAGAAAACCGGATTATCCTCTAACTGCTTGGCATAAGCCTTGTACTCGCCCGACGCAGCATAGTGCTGTCCGCGCAGCAACTCTTCTTTAGCTTTTTCCCCAAGCGTATTGATCAGCTTTGCATGCAACAGTGCTCCGCTGGTTTTTTCACCGCCCTGCTCTTCATAGACCTGATTGAGCCCGCGCGGCAGCAAGGCGTGGGTTGAGCTGACATATGCGTAGCGCCGGTGCCATTTCACAAGAGGTATCTTGTTCAGGGCCGGAGCCTTCAGGGGATTGTCCTGAAAGAAAACCCGTGCGCGTGCACCGCCTTGAATCCACAGATTCCCATAGGTCGGGTTGCGGGTAATCATGAAGTTGCCTGAATCGAACCAAGGCGCGACTTCAAAGGGGTTCTGGCCCTCATGATAGGGCGCATCCATGATTCCGGTTTCGGGATACATGTCGATCAGCATGGTGCCGAAACTGCGCACACCAGTATCGTCCAGCCAGTCGGTCAGGGCGCGGATCGGGCGGGTATCGCAAAAAGGATAGATAAAGAATTCATCCGGATCGACCGTCAGAACCCAGTGCTTATGCGCATAGCGGCGCAGCAGGTAGTTGGACCAATCCAGACCAAAGGTCGCATTCTTGTAACCTACATCCGTCCACCACACCGAAACGTCCGGCTGGCCGCTCAGGTATTCATGGGTGCCGTCATCGCTGTTGTTGTCCACGCACAGGAAGTGATTGATACCAAGCTTTCGATAGTACTCAAAAAAATAGGGAAGGCGGATCTTTTCGTTCCGCATCACACTCATCAACAAGATGTCGTTTTCTTTGATCTTGTTGGTGTTATCTTGCACCGCTTTCAGATCCCGGCGCCGACGCAGGCAACGCAGCAGGCGGCGCTTGCGCCGCAATCTCATGCGATAGGAATCCAAAAGGCTCACGCGGCTGCCCAACCTTTTTTGATACGCGCGTCTGCCCGGGGCCGCCTGAGGCCTGAGTGGTGCCGGACATTAACGTTTTATGACATCTCTGCACCTTGTGAGGCAACGGGTTTAAATCCGGTTTACTTCCCCCCTGTGGCAGGAAATCCGCCCGCGTTCATGAGCCCAAGGTCTTGTAACTGTTGCCAATCACCTAGTTTGACCGAGTCAGAAGTCCAAAGATCAGGCCCGCTGATGATCCCGTCATAATAGGCGTCGAACCGATCGGGGTCATGAAAATGTTGCCGCCTCTGTTTTTCGATCCGCGATTTGTCGACAACCTCGGGCAGGAATTTCGTGTGTAACAACACGCCCGAGGCGGTCTGCCCACTCGGACCGTCATATTCAAAATTCAGGAACCGGGGCAGCGCGGAATGGCACGAATTCACATAGGCCATATGCCGTGACCACCGGGTTAGAGGGATTTTGTTCAGGGTCGGTGATTTTTGGGGCTGATCTGCAAAAAACACCCGCTCGCGTACGCCTCCCTGAACCCAAAGGTTGCCCATCGGCCTTTGGCGCTGGGCACGATAGGGGCCGGGGTCAAACCAGTTCAGGCAATCGGTTGGATCGGAATGCGGATCATAACTTTGCTTGCCCAGCCGACCTTTGGGATAGAGATCCAGCATCATCGCCCCAAACGTGGTTTGACCGCGCGCGTCCAGCCATGCAGTTAAATCGCGCATCGTATGGGTGTTGTGATGGGCGTAGATCAGCAACTCATCGGCGTCGACCATCAACGTCCAGTGGTCGTGCCCAAATTTCCACTGCAGCCAAGTCAGCCAATCCAACCCGAACCGAGACGCTCGATAGCTCGCCGTAGTCCGCCACAGCGACACATCCGGCTGTTTAAGCAAATACGGGACCGAGCCGTCATCGCTGCCATTATCCACCATCAGAAAATGATCAACGCCCAGCGTGCGATAATGGTGAAAGAACCACGGCAGACGGCTGATCTCATTCCGCAGCGTGGTAAAGGCCAGAATGGCGCCGGGTGTGATCTTTTGCGTGTTGTCAGTCAACGACTTCAGTTGATGGCGGCTGCGAAAGGATCGCCACAACAGCCGCTTGCGTTTCAGGCGCAGCTTGTAGCGCTGCACCCAGGTAAGCGGCTGATCCTCAAGGTTCACTTGGTATAGCTGCCATTCTGATGCCAACGCCAGGCATCCGTGATCATCGTCTCTAACGTTGATCTTTTTGGTGTCCAGCCCAGCTCTTCCTTGGCTCGGACCGAGCCTGAAACTAGACGCGTGCAATCCCCGGCTCGGCGCGGGCCGATGCTATACGGCACCGCACGGTTGGTGACGGCTTTGGAATGCTCGATGACTTCCATCACCGAAAACCCCGACCCGGTGCCCAGATTGAACACGCGGCTTTCTTTGCCCTGTTCTAGCCACTTTAGCCCCAGTACATGTGCATCGACCAGATCACAGACGTGTACATAATCGCGGATGCAGGTGCCGTCGGGTGTGTCGTAATCGGTGCCGAATACAGTCAAGCCACCCCGCTTGCCATCGATGGCGTCCAGCATCAGCGGCACCAGATGGGTTTCTGGTTGGTGAAACTCTCCAACTTCGGCATCCGGGTCGGCCCCGGCCACGTTGAAATAGCGGAAGATCACGTGCTTTAGGCCATATGCGGCTTGGAAATCACGTAAGATGTCCTCGATCGCTCGTTTCGAAGCACCATAGGCATTCAATGGCTGCTGCTGAGTGCTCTCGTCCAGCACAACGTTGTCATGTTCGCCATAGATGGCGCAGGTCGACGAGAACACAAAGTTCAAACATCCCGCATCCACAGCCGCTTGTATCAGTGTCAGCGAACCGGTGACATTGTTCGACCAATACGTTCCGGGCTCAGCCATCGCTTCGCCGACCTGACTGAGGGCGGCGAAATGTATCACGGCGGCGGGTTGGTATTTGGCGAACACTTCGTCCAGCCGGGCGCGGTCCAGCAGGTCGCCCTGCTCGAAAGGGCCGAATTTCACCGCGTCCTGCCATCCGGTGACAAGATTGTCATAGGTTACGGGCGTATACCCCGCCCTTGCCAGTGCCTTGCAGGCATGAGAGCCGATATAACCTGCACCACCTGTAACCAGAATATTTGTCATTCAAGCCCCATAGCGGCCATCATTTCTTCGATCTTGGCCACGTCCTGCGGGTTGTTCAGCTCCCAGAACTGACGACCTTTGGCTTCAACTTCGACACACAGAACCTTGCGGCCGTTTTCCATGAAGCGCAGCTGTTCCAACCCTTCCAGTGTCTCCAGCGGACCGCTAGTCCAGCCCGGATAAGCAGTCAGAGCGTCAGGCCGATAGGCATAAACTCCGACGTGGTGGAATACCGGTGTCGGGTCACTGCTGGCATAGGTCTCGGCTGTGAAAGGGATCACTTCTTTCGAGAAGTAAAGCGCGCTGTGGTCATTGCCGAACACCGCTGTAGTGCCCCCGACCCGGCCTTGCTTGCGATCGTTCAGTAATCCGTTCAGTGCGTCCCCGTCACAGCGCAGCACGGGGGTGGCCACACCCGCATCTGGCGCGTTGCGCAGACCCGAGATCAGGTCTTCAACAAACCAATGCGGGGTCAAAGGCGCATCCCCTTGCAGGTTGACGACGATGTCATAACCGCCACCCAGAGCCGAGTGCGCCTCGGCGCAGCGTTCGGTACCGTTGCGGCAGGTGTCTGAAGTCATCACCACCTCGGCACCAAATCCCTCTGAGACTTCGCGGATACGGTCATCGTCGGTTGCCACAACCACGCGATCTACGCCTGACACGGAAATCGCAGCGCGCCAGGATCGTTCGATCAGAGTCATGCTGGTTCCGTTTGCCCCGGTCAGCGGAACCAGAGGTTTGCCTGGATAGCGGGTCGAAGCGTAGCGCGCGGGAATGGCAATCAATACTGACATCAGGCTTCCTTCAGCTCAACGCCTGGAGCATAGGCGATGAAAAATGGATTGGCATAGCCGTCTTTGCCATAGGTCAGCGGCGAATGGTCGTCAAAGCGCACCACATGTCCGCCCGCACCGGCCAGAACCGCGTGGCCCGCAGCGGTGTCCCACTCCATGGTGCGGCCAACACGGGGGTAGAGGTCGGCCTCTCCCGTCGCCACCAGACAGAACTTCAGCGACGACCCGGCACTTTTGGTGTCGCGCACCTGATATTTGTTGATGTAATCCTCGGTCGCCTGATCCCGATGCGACTTGGATGCAACGATCATCAGCGCCGAATTGTCTGGTTTAGAGACTGATATTGGCGTCAACACACCCGGCTGATCTTTGTCCAGTGCGCCGGTTTCCTCGACAGCTTGCCCATCGGCTTGCGTATAGAACATCCGCCCCCGCGCCGGTGCGTAAACCACACCGCGCGTCGGCACGCCGTTCTCGACCAGAGCAATATTTACCGTGAAATCGCCCCGCCGGTTGACGAACTCTTTGGTGCCGTCCAAAGGATCAACGATCAGAAAGGTTTCACCCTTTTCGGAATGCGAAGCTGCCTGTTCCTCGGTCACCAGCAGGATATCTGGAAAAGCCTCGCGCAATCCGGCCGAGATCAAAGCATCCGCCGCCTCGTCCGCCTCGGTTACCGGGCTTGAGTCTGACTTGACCTTGACGCCGAAATCATCCGCTTCATAGATCTGCATGATCTTGTCGCCTGCCTGCAAGGCCAGCCGCCGGATGACGGGAATAAGCGCGTCATAGGTCACAAAAAAGCTCCGTTCCTGTGGTTTGTTGATCAGGGCATCTCACGGACTTATGATGCGATGGATACGGAACAGCAAGAATTTCGTGCCAATTTGCGGCTGACACAGCAGGAAAGAGTATTCGAGTGTTTCACTACAAGCGAAATCAGTCGTTGCTGGGCGGGGTTTTCACCACCGCCGAGCTTATATTCCATGCGGTGGTCCGCAATATCCGCTCGCAGCATTCAAATGCGGTGATCGCAATCCTGATAAACATTGTTCAGGTCGTTCTTCTGGTGACGGCGTTTTATATACTTATGACGCTAATTGGTCGAATGACCGGCATGGCCAAAATCCGGGGCGAGATGGTGTTGTTCCTGCTCTCCGGAGTTTTTCTGTTCCTGACGCATATCAAGTCTGTCGCTGCTATCGCCGGGGTTGGATCCGGCAACAATCCGATGACACTGCATTCGCCGATGACCATGATGGTGATGTTGTCAGCATCTGCCTTCGGTATTCTGTACACGCAGCTTGTCTCGATCCTGGTCATCCTGTTCGTCTACAGCGTAGCCGTCTCGCCCCTTGTAATTCAGGAGCCCGGCGGTGCTTTTGGGATGCTTTTGCTGGCATGGTTTGTAGGATGCTCAGTCGGTCTTGTGTTTCTGGCGCTAAAGCCCTGGTTTCCAAATACGGTAAGCATCCTGACAAGTATGTACCGTCGTCTGAACATGATATTTTCTGGCAAGATGTTCGTCGGCAACGCATTGGGTGGGTTCATGCTGACTATGTTTGCGTGGAACCCGCTGTTTCACATCATAGATCAATGCCGTGGTTTTGTGTTCCGAAACTACTTTCCCCGCAACTCCAGTTGGGAATACGCGCTTTGGGTCGGGATAATCCTGACGATGATCGGCCTGCTGGGCGAGTTCTATACCCGTAAGCAGGTCTCGAAAAGCTGGGATGCGCGACGCTGATCTTGGCGGTGCACACTTTATCCTGAAAAGCTGATCCCGAATTTGGATTGTGTTTCACGTTGCGACTCTCAAAGTCAGGTTGATGCGTCCGCCCTTTGGCAAAAGTTTGGATGATCCAAACCGGATGCGATCAACCCCGTGATAGGTCAAGCGTGCCGGGCCGCCCATGATCACCACATCGCCCGAGCTCAGCCAGATCGACTCGGTCTTGCCGCCCCGTGTTGTATTGCCGATGCGGAATAGCGCGTCATCGCCCAATGAAATCGACAGCACGGGCCACGAGAAATCGGCCTCATCCTTGTCCTGATGCAGGCCCATCTTGGTGCCTTCACCGTAATAGTTGATCAGACAGCAATCGGGCCGGCGATCCGCGCCCGTCAGGTCCTGCCAGATGGTCAAAATCTCATCTGGAATCGCGGGCCATGTCATGCCCTTTGGGTGCGTGTCCTGATACCGATAGCCCGCCCGGTCAGTGACCCATCCCAGCACCCCGGCCGAGGTCATGCGCACTGACATTTCCTTGCCCGAAGGTGTCACGGGCCGATAAAGCGGTGCCACTTTCAGAATCGGCCTAAGCAGGTCAACTAGATGCGACTGCGCCGCCGCATCCAAATAGCCTTTCCGAATATCAAATCCGCGCAATAACAGCCGCGCCATTCCAGAATCCCCAAACCTTGCCAAAACCTTGCCAAAAAGGCCACAGATTCCCGAAAACCTGCGTTTCTGAACGCTTGCAGGCCCCTGTTCTCGCCCTTATATACGCCTCGACGCGCGATGGTGTAGTGCTGTCGCGCACATCAATCGGGGGCAGGATGCCGCAACGGGTCCAACCCTCGGGACATCGCCTTGAATGGAAAGGGATTGAAAATATGGGAAAAGTAATCGGGATTGACCTCGGTACCACCAACTCGTGTGTGGCCATCATGGACGGCTCGCAGCCGAAGGTCATCGAAAACGCCGAAGGGGCGCGGACCACGCCCTCGATCGTCGCTTTTACAGAAGATGAGCGTCTGGTCGGTCAGCCTGCAAAACGTCAGGCGGTCACCAACCCCGACAACACGATCTTTGGCGTCAAGCGTCTGATCGGTCGTCGTGTGGATGATGCAGAAGTCGAAAAAGACAAGAAAATGGTGCCCTACGCCATCGTTGATGGCGGCAATGGCGACGCGTGGGTTGAAGCCCGCGGTGAAAAGTACTCCCCAAGCCAGATCTCGGCCTTCACTCTGGGCAAGATGAAGGAAACCGCAGAAAGCTATCTGGGTGAGGAAGTCACGCAAGCAGTCATCACCGTTCCGGCATACTTCAACGATGCTCAGCGTCAGGCCACCAAAGACGCCGGTAAAATTGCCGGTCTGGAAGTGCTGCGGATCATCAACGAGCCGACAGCGGCTGCTCTGGCCTATGGTCTGGACAAGGAAGAAACCCAAACCATCGCGGTTTATGACCTTGGTGGTGGTACTTTCGACGTAACCATTCTGGAAATCGACGACGGCCTGTTCGAGGTGAAGTCGACCAACGGCGATACCTTCCTAGGTGGTGAAGACTTTGACATGCGCATCGTCAACTATCTGGCGGATGAGTTCAAAAAGGAACACGGTGTCGACCTGTCTGCCGACAAGATGGCCCTGCAGCGTCTGAAAGAAGCCGCTGAAAAAGCCAAGATCGAGCTATCCTCGACCTCGCAGACCGAAATCAACCAGCCGTTCATCTCGATGGGTTCGAACGGTCAGCCGCTGCACATGGTCATGAAACTGACCCGTGCCAAGCTGGAATCGCTGGTTGGCGACCTGATCAAGAAGTCGATGAAGCCTTGCCAGGCTGCCCTGAAAGACGCGGGCCTGTCGGCTGGCGACGTGGATGAGGTTGTTCTGGTCGGTGGTATGACCCGGATGCCGAAAGTGATCGAAGAGGTCACCAAGTTCTTCGGTAAGGAGCCGCACAAAGGTGTGAACCCGGACGAAGTTGTTGCCATGGGCGCCGCCATTCAGGCCGGCGTTCTGCAGGGCGACGTCAAAGACGTGGTTCTGCTGGACGTGACCCCGCTCAGCTTGGGCATCGAGACACTGGGTGGCGTGTTCACCCGACTGATCGACCGCAACACGACCATTCCGACGAAAAAGTCCCAGGTCTTCTCGACCGCCGAGGACAACCAGAACGCCGTGACCATCCGCTGTTTCCAGGGTGAGCGCGAAATGGCTGCGGACAACAAGATCCTCGGTCAGTTCAATCTGGAAGAGATCCCGCCCGCACCGCGCGGCATGCCTCAGATCGAGGTGACTTTTGACATCGACGCCAACGGCATTGTCTCGGTTTCGGCCAAGGACAAAGGCACTGGCAAAGAGCAGAAGATCACCATTCAGGCCTCGGGCGGTCTGTCGGACGAAGATATCGACAAGATGGTCAAGGATGCCGAGGAAAACGCCGAGGCAGACAAGGCCCGCAAAGAGCTGGTCGAAGCCAAGAACCAGGCCGAAAGCCTTGTCCACGCGACCGAGAAATCGATCGAGGAACATGGCGACAAGGTCGACCCGTCGACCGTAGAAGCGATCGAGCTGGCCGTTGCTGCGCTCAAGGATGAGCTGGAAACGGACAATGCCGACAAGATCAAGTCGGGCATCCAGAACGTGACCGAAGCGGCCATGAAACTGGGTGAGGCGATCTATAAGGCACAGGCGGAAGAGGGCGAAGATGAGCCCGCAGCCGCAGATGCCGCGCCGGGTGACGATGACATTGTCGACGCCGAGTTCGAAGATCTGGACGACGACAAGCGTAACTAACGGGTAACCGGGCCAATTTGGGCCGGTCCGGTTGCCGGGCCGGCCCGATTACGTTGAGGCAGAAGGAAATACTGATGTCCAAACGCGACTATTACGAAGTGCTCGGCGTGTCCAAGGGCGCTTCTGCGGATGAGATCAAGAAAGGCTTTCGCTCGAAAGCCAAACAGCTGCATCCCGATCGCAACAAGGACAACCCCGATGCCGAAGCGCAGTTCAAAGAGGCCAACGAGGCTTACGATGTTCTGCGTGATGCTGACAAGAAAGCCGCTTATGACCGCTTTGGTCACGCTGCGTTTGAAAACGGCATGGGTGGCGGCGGCGGCCGTCCCGGTGGCGGCTTCGGTCAGGGCGATTTCTCCAGCGCGTTCTCTGACGTGTTCGACGATCTGTTCGGCGACTTCATGGGTGGCCAGCGTGGGGCAGGCGGGGGCCGTCGCGCTGCACGCGGTTCAGACCTGCGCTATAACCTGCGGGTCACGCTGGAAGAGGCTTATGCAGGCCTGCAGAAAACCATAAACGTTCCTACGGCTGTGGCCTGTTCCTCTTGCGAGGGAACTGGTGCCGAAGGTGGTGTTGAACCTACTGCCTGTCCGACTTGTTCCGGCATGGGCAAGGTTCGCGCGCAACAGGGCTTTTTCACGGTTGAGCGCACCTGCCCGACCTGCTCTGGTTTGGGTCAGATCATTAAGAACCCTTGTAAGTCGTGCCAAGGTGCGGGGCGTGTTGAAAAAGATCGCGCATTGTCCGTGAACATCCCTGCCGGTGTCGAGACCGGCACCCGGATTCGTCTGGCCGGTGAGGGTGAGGCCGGAATGCGTGGTGGTCCTCCGGGTGACCTCTATATTTTTGTCGAAGTTTCCGAGCACAAGCTGTTCGAACGTGACAGCGTGAACCTCTATTGCCGTGTGCCAGTCAGCATGGCCAAGGCAGCACTTGGCGGTTCGATCGAGGTGCCGACCATCGACGGTGGTCGCGGTCGTGTACAGATTCCTGCCGGCAGCCAGTCGGGTCGCCAGATGCGCCTGCGTAGCAAAGGCATGCCCGCTCTGCGTGGCGGAGGCATCGGGGATATGTTCATCGAACTTGCCGTGGAAACTCCGGTCAATCTGACCAGTCGTCAGAAAGAACTTCTGCGTGAGTTTGACGATTTGGGTGAGGATAACCATCCGGAATCTAAAAGCTTTTTCTCTTCTGTAAAGTCCTTCTGGGATGGCATGAAGGGTTAAACGGTTAAGCAGGGGGGCTCTGCCCCCATCGCCCTTTGGGCGACCCCCCCCGAGATATTTATGGCCAGATGAAACAGGGGATCCGTGTGTTGCCGATCCGGCGGGCAGGGATAGAGCGCGTTAACTTTTCGGAAACCGATTCTGCGTCAGAGTGGTGTTATGACCCAAGACGCCTTTGCCGAAGCCCCCATGCTGTTCGATACGGATGAAGCACCGGCGCAGCCGCTGCCCGTTGGTCGGTTACCCTCCTACATCAAAGACCATCGCAAGCGGCTGCGCGAAAGGTTCATGTCTGGCGGATCAGCAGCGATGCCGGATTATGAACTGCTGGAACTTGCTCTGTTCCGATCCATCCCGCGTCAGGATGTGAAACCGCTGGCGCGCGCGCTGATGGATGCGTTTGGTGATTTCAATCGTGTGTTGACTGCACCCGAGGAACGGCTGCGTCAGATCAAAGGCGTTGGGGACACGGTGATTACCGATCTGAAAATCCTTGAGGCCTGTGCCCATCGCATGGCGCGTGCCCGGGTGATGCAACGGCATGTGATCTCGGGATGGGATGCGCTTCTGGACTATTGTCACACCACGATGGCGCACCGCGAGATCGAGCAGTTTCGTGTGTTTTATCTAGATCGCAAGAATGTGCTGATTGCGGATGAAGAGCAGGCCAAAGGCACAGTCGATCATGTGCCGGTCTATCCGCGAGAGGTCGCGAAGCGGGCGTTGGAACTCAATGCCTCGGCTCTGATCCTGGTCCACAATCATCCATCCGGTGATCCGACGCCGTCGCAGTCGGATATCGATATGACCAACCGGATTCAGGATGCGTGTTCCGCCCTTGGGCTGACTTTGCATGATCACCTGATCATCGGGAAATCGGCTGAACTGAGTTTCCGCTCGCAAGGCTATTTGTAAGGGTTATCGGATCCAAACTTCGACCCGACGATTCACCTTGCGGCCCCATTCGGTGTCGTCGCAGGCCATCGGCATGGCCTCGCCAAAGCCCTCGACACTGATTTCGATGCTGTCGGGGAGGCTGGTTTCGACCGATGCCAGCACTGCGTTTCGGACGGTTTTGGCTCGCTGCAGGGCAATACGTGAATTGGCGACCGCCGCGCCCTCGCCGTCACTAAACCCAACAAAGATCAATTGACGCGCCTCCAACGTTCCGCTCTCCAAAGCTTGCGCAAGGTTCAAGATGTTTGACCGGGACTGCGCATCGGGTCGCGACGACCCCGGTTCGAACCGAAAGGACAAAGATAGCCGCGAAAGTGGACGGAGAGTTTCGATCATGCGCTGCAACTCTTGCAACCCGACCTCAACTCCACCGGTGCTGATCGCATTGGCCAGCCGATCGCCTTGCAGCCCAACCTGGATTGTTTCAAGGGATTGATCGACAAATCCGGCTTGCCGGATGACCATCTGTGCGGCGCTGCTTTGGGTATAGGCCAAAAACTGTCGCGCGACTTTGGGCAATCGTCTTTGTGGCAAATAGAAAAACATGGGTGAGGTCAGCGGATAATCTTCGGTCTTGACCGATTGCCGTGTTGCCGACAGGGCATGTCCGCACCCACCGGTCAGAGGCAGGGCGCGCACAGTCCCGGCCTCGGCAAGACTGGCGACGCCGAGCGCGAACGGGTCGTTCGAGACCGTGCGCACCAGATTGCTGTTTCGATCGTGGCGCGTGATCTGAGCGGTCATATGTGCGTTGGCAGGTGCTAACAGCAAATCCTCGACCGCCTGATCCAGCCCGGAACCGACCTGTGGCAGATGCAGAGAGATCGGCGCATCAGGCCCACCGAGATCGCCCCAATTTGCGACCTCGGCGGTGAAAACCTTCACCAGATCAGCAAGCGATATCTGGCGCACGGGATTGTCGGCCGACACGATTGGCACGATTGCATCCAGAGCCAAGACACGCGACCGGCGGGTTTGCGTCAGATCTCCGAGCCCAGCGGCTCTGGTCAACTCCAGTTCGTCTGATCGAATTTCCCGCTGCGCCAACACGACATCTGCGGTGTTCTCAACCAGATCGATAAAGCCGTCAGCCGTATCCGTTGCACGAAATATGAACCTCGCCAAAGGCGCCTGCCGATCAGGCTGATTCAGGGCGTAGACCCGCAGGTCTCCGGTGCCCTCGGGCTGTGACAGGGTTAACCCTTCCTCGATGGCAAAGCCCTGTGCAAGCGCGGGCAGCAGTGTCTCGGCGATCACTGATGAGCCAGAGAAACGAACTTCGGCCACAAAATCCGTCAGGTTGGGGCAAGCTGGGCCGTCGCAGGTGACCCCCGATCCATCGACCGTCAGCTCTCCGAATTGCGTATCGACACGGTAGAATTCACCGTCGTAACCAAGAAGGGTGCCGACCACCTCTACCTTGCCGTCATGCGAGGTCAAAGTGATGTCCTGCGCGAATACGCTTTGTGCCAAGGATAAGGCAAAAAGCGCGGCGAACGCCGCACGAAGAATGTTCATTGGAAACCGTAGATCTGCCTGCTGCTTATTTGGCAGCGATTGTCAGGTCTGAGAACAGATTATTCAACACCAGAAAATCGCCAGCTGCCTCACAACCGGGCATATCCAGCGACAGGTCGCGTGAGCGGAGCCGTTCCGCGCGCCATTCCAATGATTGCACGTTTAGGGGCTTGCCGCAATTTGCTTCAGTGACCTCAGTTTCAACCGACAGTGTGATACTTCCGGCCTCGGTTGCGGTCTCGATGGGGTATGAATAAACCTCGATATTGCGCGCGACGTCCGAACCGCCCTGACCCAGATGGATCACCGAGCCCGAGCCGCCGGTCTGGGACCCGGACCACACGTGGCCTTCTTCCCCGTAACCTGCGCCGAATTCCAGCGCATGAAGCTGCAGATCGGTTTCGCCCTGCCACTGCAAGGCAACCCGGTTGAAGCTGTTGATCTCGGGCACATGCGTCGTCGCAACGGTGCCTTTCTCATCCGGCAGCGAGATCAGGAAAATAGCGTATTCCGACAGCGCCGGGATGGTCAGGTTCAAGCCGCCAAGCGCATCGGTCTCGGTGCTGAAAACCAGCCCGTTGTGATGAACCTCAATGATCTCATTGGCGTGGCAGGGAGCCTTGACCCGCAGCCGTACGTTGGCGCCGGGCACAGCCATGGCGCGCGCGCTCATATCGCAATTCGAAGGCAAACGGCTGGTTTCTTGCGCCGGGCGCGTGGATTGAGATAGATCCTTGGGACGCGCTTCTGTCGGGGAAGAAGAGGTCAGGACAACGCTTTCCAGTCCGGTCAGGTCCGAGTCCTGCTCCGAGATCGAAGCGACGCGTTCACCGCTCGGCTCAGCATTGGGTTGCTGCGCCGATCCGTTTTGCATCAAATATCCAATGGCCAGAGCGCAGGCAACGGTTCCGCCCGTGGTCACGTAGTTCTTAATGACAAACAAGACACCCTCCCCAGTTGAAGGAGCGATTCGCAATTTGCTTCCCAATCAAGGCCAATATGTGGCCGTGAGGCGGACTCATTGTGGTGGAAAGCAGGTGACGTTAAGTCAACCTGCCGTGGCAATGTTTGAATTTTTTCCCCGAGCCACAGGGGCAAGGATCATTGCGTGACGGGTTACCCCAAGTCGAAGGATCATCCTCAACAAAACCCGGACGACTGTCACCAGACGCTTCGGCTTCGGCGATCGCCTCGGCATTCCCGGCAGCTTGATCCACAGCTTTCTGCGCCTGTGCCTGTTGCGCTGCCATCTGCGCGAGCATTTCCTTCTGTTCTTCTTCGCTCAGCGGGCGCACGCGCGACAATTGCTGAGTGACGGTTTCGCGCAAGGAATCAAGCATCCCTTCGAACAGCTGGAAGCTTTCGTTCTTGTACTCGTTCAGCGGATCGCGCTGTGCATAGCCACGGAAACCCACGACCGAGCGCAGATGTTCCAGCGTCAAAAGATGTTCGCGCCATTTGCCATCGATAGTCTGCAGCAGAACCTGCTTTTCGATGTTGCGCATGTTTTCCGGGCCAAACGCCACGGCCTTCTGCGCCATCATTTCATCGGCGGCCTTGATCAGACGTTCGCGGATTTGCTCGTCATCTACGCCTTCCTCGGCGGCCCAGTCCTGAACCGGCGCATCGATGGTCAGCTTCTCTTTGACCGCTTCGTGCAGACCTTCTGTATCCCATTGATCTGCATATGATTTTGGCGGCATGAATTCGTCGATCATATCGTCGATCACCTGCTCACGCATATCGGACACGACATCCGACAGATCATCTGCTGACATGATTTCACGCCGCTGGCTGAACACGACTTTCCGCTGATCGTTCATCACGTCGTCGAATTTCAGAACGTTTTTGCGCATGTCAAAGTTGCGACCTTCGACCTTGGATTGCGCCCGTTCCAGCGATTTGTTCACCCAGGGGTGAATGATTGCCTCGCCCTCTTTCATGCCCAGCGTGGTCAGGACCTTGTCCAGACGTTCCGAACCGAAGATGCGCATCAGGTCATCTTCCAGGCTCAGGTAGAACACGGTGCGGCCCGGGTCACCCTGGCGTCCCGAACGCCCGCGCAGCTGGTTGTCGATCCGGCGGCTTTCATGACGTTCGGACGCCATTACGTAAAGACCACCGGCCTGCAGCACCTTTTCCTTTTCTTCCGCGTGCTTGGCTTCTTCTGCCGCACGCAAGTCGGCCGGGTCAGCCTCGGGGTTTTCGGCCAGCGCCTGCAGCACCTTCATCTCGACATTGCCGCCCAGCTGAATATCGGTGCCGCGGCCCGCCATGTTGGTGGCGATGGTCACCGCGCCAAGACGGCCTGCATCGGCCACTATCTGCGCTTCCTGTTCATGCTGGCGGGCGTTCAGAACGTTGTGCTCGATTCCCTCTTTGTCCAGCATCTGGCTGATCACTTCGGACTTTTCGATCGACGTGGTACCGACAAGAACCGGCTGACCTTTTTCACCGGCCTTTTTGACCTGTTCAATAATGGCACCGTATTTTTCGGCTGTCGTGCGATAGACCTGGTCGTCTTTGTCCTCACGCGCGATTGGTTTGTTGGTCGGAACCTCGACCACACCCAGACCATAGATTTCCTGAAATTCTTCCGCCTCGGTCAGCGCAGTGCCGGTCATGCCGGACAGCTTGTCATAGAGGCGGAAATAGTTCTGGAATGTCACGCTGGCCAGCGTCACATTCTCGGGCTGAATCTGTACGCCTTCCTTGGCTTCGATAGCTTGGTGCAGACCCTCCGACAAGCGGCGGCCCGGCATCATCCGACCGGTGAATTCGTCGATCAGCACCACATTGCCATCCCGAACGATATAGTCCTTGTCCCGTTGGAACAGTTTGTGCGCGCGCAGGCCCTGATTGACGTGATGCACTACAGTGGTGCTTTCGGGGTCGTACAGCGAATGCCCTTCGGGCAGCAGACCCGCTGAAAGCAGTTGCTGCTCCAAAAACTCGTTGCCTTCATCGGTGAACGTCACGCTGCGGCTTTTTTCATCGAGCGAGTAATGATCGTCCTGCAGCGTCGGGATCACGGTATCGATGGCAGTATAAAGGTCCGATCGGTCTTGTGCCGGCCCCGAGATGATCAGCGGCGTCCGCGCCTCATCAATCAGGATCGAGTCGACTTCGTCGACGATCGCGAAATTGTGGTGCTTCTGATAGACCTGTTCCAGATCGGCCTTCATGTTGTCGCGCAGATAGTCGAAGCCCAACTCATTATTTGTGGCATAGGTGATGTCACACTTGTACGCCGCCATCTTCTCGGCATCCGGTTGGCCCGACCAGATCACACCGGTCGTCATGCCAACGGACGCAAACACCTTGCCCATCCATTCCGAGTCGCGCTTGGCCAGGTATTCGTTCACCGTGACCACATGCACGCCCTTGCCGGTCAGTGCATTCAGATAGGCGGGGAAGGTGGCGACCAGGGTTTTGCCCTCACCCGTTTTCATTTCCGAGATGTTGCCCTGGTGCAGGAACAAACCACCCATCAACTGCACATCAAAGGCCCGAAGACCCAGGGCGCGCTTGGCCCCTTCGCGGACATTGGCAAATGCTTCCGGCAGCAAGTCATCCAGCTTTTCACCGTCCAGCGCTCGTTTGCGCAGCTCAGCGGTTTTCTCGATCAGGCCATCGTCGGTCAGGATCTCGAACTCCGGCTCCAGCGCATTGATCTTTTCGACCAGCGGGCGGGCCGCCTTGATCTTGCGGTCGTTCGGTGTTCCGAACACCTTTTTGGCGAGCGTTCCGAGTCCCAGCATGTTCACTCCAGCGGATCTGTTTTTTCTTGGTTGCGACAGGCTTGCCCACCTTGCGCGCAGCCCCTAGATACGGGGGGTGAAAGGCGGCCCTGTCCAAGGCTTCAAAGCGATGTAAGGGGCAGGTTCCACAGTGTCAACGCTGCGCCCTGTCGCGGCAAAGAAATAGGATAGTTCCATGCCCAAAGGCCTCACTTTTCTGCCATCGCTTGCGCTTGCTGCCGTGATGGCGTTGCCGCTGGCCGCCCAGGACGCACCGGATGCCAACACCGTGGTTGCCCGCGTGAACGGCGACGAGATCACATTGGGTCACGTCATCGCCACCGCCTCGGCGCTGCCGGCGCAGTATCAGCAGCTTGAAGATGAGGTGCTATATGATTTCATCCTCGAGCAACTGGTCCAGCAGCACCTGCTGAGCCTTGAACAGGAAGAGCTGAATACACTAAACGCCCTTCGACTGGAAAACGAAACCCGGTCCCTGCGCGCCGTACAAACCGTCGAAGCGCTGACAGCCGCCAGTGTCACTGATGAGGCCATACAGGCCGCCTATGACACGCAATTCGCCGAGTTTCAGGGCGAAGACGAGTTCAATGCCAGCCACATTCTGGTCGAATCCGAGGACGAAGCCAAAGCTGTCAAAGCCCAACTTGAAGAAGGCGCAGATTTCGCTGAGCTAGCGAAAGAAAAATCCACAGGACCCTCTGGCCCCAATGGCGGTGCGCTGGGCTGGTTCGGCAAAGGCCAGATGGTGCCCGAGTTTGAAGGTGCCGTGCTTGGCCTTGAAAAGGGTCAGGTCTCGGATCCGGTGCAAACCCAGTTTGGTTGGCACGTGGTCACGCTGAACGACAAGCGCAAGACCGAGGCCCCCGAATTGGCGGTCGTGCGCGATGAATTGGCTCAGACCATTCGGCAAGAAGCAATTCAGGCCAAGATTGACGAGTTGACGCAGCAAGCGCAGATCGAGCGTCCCGCGCTCGAGGGCGCCGGCCCCGAGGTCATGCGCCAGCTGGAGCTGCTGCAGGAGTAACCCCGTGGCCACGATAACCAAGGTTTCACCGCTGGCCCCGGCGGCCTTCCCCGAATTGCCCGCGATCGACGGTGTGCGCTTCGCCACTGTCGAGGCTGGTGTCCGATATCAAGGCCGCACCGATGTGATGCTGGCCGTTCTTGATCCGGGCACCTCGGTGGCCGGAGTGTTCACCCGCTCGGCCACCCGTGCGGCCCCCGTTCTGGATTGTCAGGACAAGATCGGCGGGCCCGGCGACGGGCCTGCAGCGATCCTTGTGAATTCGGGCAACGCCAATGCGTTTACCGGCCATTACGGGCAGACCTCAGTGGCCGAGGTGACGCAAGCCGTCTCCAAAGCTACCGGTGTTGAGGTAGATCGGGTTTTTACCTCGTCGACCGGTGTCATCGGCGAGCCGCTGCCCCATGACCGCATCGTTGCACAGCTTGAGGCGTTGAAGGCGGGCCTCAGCCGTCACGCGATCGAGGACGCGGCGCGCGCGATCATGACCACCGACACCTTCCCGAAGGGGTCGTCGGCGCAGGTCGATATTGGCGGCCAAACAGTCTCTATTGCGGGGATAGCGAAGGGTTCCGGCATGATCGCGCCCGATATGGCGACGATGCTGGTTTATATCTTCACCGACGCTCAGATCGAGCAGACAGCGCTGCAGGCGATGCTGGGCGCGCAGACCGACCGGACCTTCAACTGCATCACTGTGGATAGCGATACCTCGACATCCGACAGCCTCTTGCTTTGCGCCACCGGGGCATCGGGCGTCGATGCCACCGGCAATGCCGCTTTCGCGCAAGCGCTGGAAACAGTGATGTTGGACCTTGCGCAGCAAGTGGTCCGCGACGGCGAAGGGGCCACGAAATTCGTCGAAATTCGTGTGACCGGCGCCGCCACGGATGCTGATGCCAAAACCCACGGGCTGGCTATCGCCAACTCCCCGCTGGTCAAAACCGCCATCGCGGGCGAGGACCCGAATTGGGGCCGCATCGTCATGGCCATCGGCAAATCCGGTGCTGCTGCAGACCGCGACCTTTTGAGCATATCGTTCGGAGACATCCTTGTGGCTGAAAAAGGCTGGGTCAGCCCCGACTACCGCGAGGAAGACGCTGCGGCCTATATGAAAGGTCAGGATTTGGTGATCGCAGTCGATCTGGGACTGGGTCAGGGCGCTTCCACCGTCTGGACCTGCGATCTGACCCACGGATATATCGAGATCAACGCGGATTATCGCTCGTGAAGACAGTATTGGTGTCTGCTGTCGCTCTGATCGACATCGAGGGCCGCGTCCTACTGGCCCAACGCCCCGAAGGCAAATCCATGGCCGGTCTCTGGGAATTCCCCGGCGGCAAGATCGAACCCGGAGAAACCCCCGAGGCCGCCCTGATCCGCGAATTGCACGAGGAACTGGGCATCGACACCTGGGCCTCGTGCCTCGCGCCGCTGACCTTTGCCAGCCACAGCTATGACGATTTCCACCTGCTGATGCCGCTGTATGCCTGCCGCAAATGGGAGGGGATACCGCAATCGAAAGAAGGACAGGCGCTGAAATGGGTGCGGGCGAATGATCTGAGGAACTACCCGATGCCTGCGGCAGATGTGCCGTTGATCCCGATTTTGCGGGATTGGCTATAAGCCCTTAAAAAAGACTCTAATCTGACTCAACTGGCAAAACGACAAAGCTTGGCAAATCACTGTGGTGCATGTCATTGCTGAACATATCGTTACGAAGGCAACCGACGTATTCTGCTTGAGGTTCCCTTTGTTCGATCCGGACTGGCCCGCCCTCACGCGTAGCAATTCCCGCATGCACCGCGGCCATACAAATGTTGCTCCACCAAGCGTACACTTCGCATCCCTGTACATTGAACGGCCGTATCCGTTGCGCCTCTTTTGTGCACATGCACTCAATGGGTAAGTCAAGTTCACCAATATGGCCGGGGCAATCCTGTAACTCATCGGCTGAAATCGGTCGACTCCCGCTACCAGCGATCACAAAAATCGCGATGGCCACAAATATGATCTGCTGAGCTCTATGCATTATCAATTCTATCACGAACTCACGCATTGCCCAAAGAAACGCGGAGGTTGTATTCGCTTTTGGCAGCGCTGGTTTATCCAGTTCAACGATTTTTACATCTTGTACAACTCGGAACTTCACTCCTCCGCCCCTGTTACAATTCGTAAGAATTGAGAAAACATCAGGCAAAACTTGACGCTGATCGTTACGACGTCCCTTATCGGGGCATTGGCGTTCGGGCACCATCCCGAACCCGCCATTTTCGGCCCGGGGAGGGGTCGGATGGGGAGGAGAAAAAGATTGGCTCAGACGCAGTCGGGCGCTGAAGGGATGGACTCTCTTCCGGCGCTATTACACCGCAATGTGACCCAGTTCGGGGATGCCCCGGCCTATCGGGAAAAGGAATTCGGGATCTGGCAATGCTGGACCTGGGCGGAAGCCGCCAAAGAAATCCGTGCCATCGCGCTTGGGTTTCTAGAACTTGGCGTTGAAAAGGGTGACCATATTGCTGTGATTGGTCGGAACCGTCCCGCCCATTACTGGTCGATGGTTGCCGCTCAGATGGTAGGCGCGGTGCCGGTGCCTCTGTATCAGGACTCGGTCGCCGAAGAGATGGCCTATGTGCTGGAACATTGCGGCGCGAAATATGTGGTCTGCGGTGATCAGGAGCAGGTCGACAAAGTCATCGAGATTCAGGAAAATCTCCATCAGGTCAAACACATACTTTATACCGACAAGCGCGGGATGCGGAAGTATGACCACTCGCAGATGAACGCGCTTGAGGACATCATGGCGGAGGGCAGCGCCGGTCATGCACGGTTTGACGCCGAACTGGACAAGCGCATCGCTGCGATCACCTATGACGACACCTGCGTAATGCTCTATACCTCGGGCACCACGGGCAAGCCCAAGGGCGTGGTGCTGTCGAACCGGAATGTCATCGAGAGCGCCAAGAACTCGGCCGAGTTCGATCGTCTGACCCGGAATGAAGATATTCTCTCATACCTGCCGATGGCGTGGGTTGGGGATTTCATCTTCTCCATCGGTCAGGCCTATTGGTGCGGTTTCTGTGTGAACTGCCCCGAAAGCGCCGACACGATGATGACCGACCTGCGCGAGATCGGGCCAACCTACTTCTTTGCTCCGCCGCGTGTGTTCGAGACGCAGCTGACCAATGTGATGATCCGGATGGAGGATGCGGGCAAGCTGAAACAACGGATGTTCCACCACTTCATGGCGCATGCCAAAAAAGTCGGTGGTCTGTTGCTGGACGGCAAGCCGGTGGGCTTTGGCGACAAGCTGAAATACGCACTGGGTAACCTGCTGGTTTACGGTCCGCTCAAGGACACTTTGGGCTACGGTAGGTTCCGTGTTGGCTATACAGCGGGCGAGGCGATTGGGCCGGAAATCTTTGATTTCTATCGCTCTTTGGGCATCAACCTGAAACAGCTATATGGTCAGACCGAAGCCACCGTGTTCATTACAGTGCAACCGGATGGGGAGGTACGGGCCGATACGGTCGGCGTCCCCGCACCGGATGTTGAGCTGAAAATCGACGATAAGGGTGAGATCCACTATCGCTCGCCCGGGGTGTTTGTTGAATATTACAACAACCCGGACTCCACAGCTTCGACCAAAGATGCCGAAGGCTGGGTCGCCACTGGGGATGCCGGGTTCATCGAGGAGAACTCGGGCCATCTGCGGATCATCGATCGCGCCAAAGACGTGGGCAAGATGGCCGATGGCTCGATGTTTGCGCCGAAATACGTCGAGAACAAGCTGAAGTTCTATCCTGACATTCTTGAGGTCGTGCTGTTCGGTAACAGCAAGGATCGCTGCGTAGCCTTCATCAATATTGACCTGACAGCTGTCGGAAACTGGGCCGAACGTAACAATGTGGCCTACGCGTCCTATCAGGAGCTAGCGGGTCATCCCCGTGTGTTAGAGACGATTCGGAGCCATGTGGAAGAGGTGAACAAGTCGGTTGCGGCGGATGAAATGCTGTCGGGCTGTCAGGTGCATCGTTTCGTGGTTCTGCATAAGGAACTGGATGCGGATGATGGTGAAATGACCCGGACCCGCAAGGTGCGGCGTGGGTTTGTCGAGGACAAATTCAGCGACATTATTGCGGCGTTGTACGACGGGTCGTCGAGCGTTTCGACCACGACTGAAGTGACCTATGAAGATGGTCGTAAGGGATCGATTTCTGCGACGTTGGAAATTGTCGATGCGCCAGTGGTTCCGGTCGCGCAGCACAAGGTGGCGGCGGAATGAGTGGGCTGACGCGCGCCGCTCGACCTGCGGTCATCGCCCCGCCCGCCGTCCCGTTTTTGTGTCAGGGAGGTTCTGATGCTGGATAACTCCGAAGGATATGTCACCGAAGACGGCCGCAAGATCGGCGGTGTGGTGATGGAGATGAAGAACATCACCCTGCGCTTTGGCGGCGTGGTGGCGATCAAGGATATCTCGTTCGACATCCGTGAGGGTGAGATCCGTGCGATCATCGGGCCAAACGGGGCGGGTAAGTCCTCGATGCTGAATGTGATCTCGGGCTTTTATGTTCCGCAAGAGGGTGAGGTTTGGTTTCACGGTGCCAAACGCCCGCCGATGCGGCCCTTTGAAGTAGCCCAGCAAGGGATCGCGCGGACGTTCCAGAACATTGCCTTGTTTGAAGGGATGAGCGTTCTGGACAACGTCATGACCGGGCGTTTGGGTTTTATGAAGACCAATATTCTTCAGCAAGCGCTGTGGAAGGGCAAGGCCGAGGCAGAAGAGACCGAGAATCGCGAGGCGGTCGAGAAGATCATTGATTTCCTTGAGATTCAGCACATCCGCAAAACGCCGGTGTCCCGGCTGCCTTACGGGTTGAAGAAACGCGTCGAACTGGCGCGCGCGCTGGCAGCGGAACCGAAACTGCTGCTGCTGGATGAGCCGATGGCCGGGATGAACGTCGAAGAGAAAGAGGACATGAGCCGCTTTATCCTCGACGTGAATGACGAGTTTGGCACCACGATTGCGCTGATCGAGCACGATATGGGCGTGGTAATGGATCTGAGCGACCGTGTGGTTGTGATGGATTACGGCAAAAAGATTGGTGACGGCACCCCGGATGAGGTGCGCAACAACCAAGAAGTCATTGATGCCTATTTGGGGGTCAGCCATGACTGAGGTCCGGGCAGAATTGGGGAGGGGCTGGCATGCCTGAACAATTAATCTTCGCGATGGAGGTCATCCTCAACGGTCTGATGGCTGGGGTGCTGTATGCGCTGGTCGCGCTGGGCTTTGTGTTGATCTACAAGGCGTCGGGGATTTTCAATTATGCCCAAGGGGTTATGGCCCTGTTTGCGGCGATGACGCTGGTCGGAATCATGAACGGGCAGGTGCCTTTTGCGCACCTGATCAACGCGACTTTCGGCACGCACGTCTATAATTTTGGTTGGAATGTGCCCGCGTTGCTTGCGATTATTCTGACCATGGCCGTGATGGTGTTGCTGGCCTGGTGCGTGCAGCGGTTCGTGATGCGCCATCTGGTCGGACAGGAACCGATCATCCTGTTCATGGCGACCATCGGTCTGGCCTATTTCCTTGAGGGCGTCGCCGACCTGATGTGGGGGTCCGAGATCAAGACGCTGGATGTGGGTCTGCCGCAGGGTATCAACCTGTGGATTGACGAGACGACTTTTAACATCTTCGACTACGGTTTCTTCATCGACAATCTGGACATCGTGGCCACGATCATCGCAGCACTTCTGGTGGCGGCTCTGGTGGCGTTCAGCCAGTACACCAAGCAGGGTCGGGCGATGCGTGCGGTGGCGGATGACCATCAGGCGGCGCTATCGGTCGGGATTTCGCTGAACTTCATCTGGATCATGGTCTGGTCGGTCGCCGGGTTTGTGGCGCTGGTCGCGGGCATCATGTGGGGCACCAAATCGGGCGTCCAGTTCTCGCTGTCGCTGATCGCGCTGAAGGCGCTGCCGGTGCTGATGCTAGGCGGGTTCACCTCGATCCCCGGAGCCATTGTCGGTGGCCTGATCATCGGTGTGGGTGAGAAACTGTTCGAGTTCGCCATCGGCCCAATGGTTGGCGGTGCGACTGAGAACTGGTTTGCCTATGTATTGGCGCTGATATTCCTCGTGTTCCGACCTCAAGGCCTGTTCGGCGAGAAGATCATCGAGAGGGTGTAGGGCGTGACCAAGCTGATTGCCATCATCAACGTGATCGCATGGGCGGGGTTTTGGGCTTTCGGCTACATCGCCCTGACATCGAGCGATCTGACCGAGGGCCAACTTGTGATCGCTGTAATTCTGGCCTTTGCCGGGCTGGTCATGGGCATCCTGGCTTACATGAAACTGGTGCGCGCTTCCGAGGCCACCGGATATGCCAAAGGGTCCAATCAACTGGACGCCGCTGCCCGCAATCGGGCGCAGGAAGAATGGGGAAAGTAAGTTATGTTCTATCGTGAGGCCGGGGATTTCAAAACCTCATATATCGCCGACAGCCAGACTTTCCCGATCAAGTTTGACCGGTATCGGTATTATGTCGTGCTGGCGGTGGCGTTCGGGATCATTCCGTTCATCATCAACGACTATTGGGCCAACGCGCTGCTGCTGCCATTCCTGATCTATGCCATCGCTGCGATCGGGCTGAACATTCTGGTGGGCTATTGCGGACAGGTGTCGCTGGGCACCGGCGGGTTCATGGCTGTGGGGGCCTATGCCTGTTACAAGTTGATGACGGCCTTTCCCGATGTTAGCATGTTCATCCATGTGATCCTAGCCGGCGGCATCACCGCCATTGTGGGTGTCCTATTCGGCTTACCATCACTGCGGATCAAAGGCTTTTATCTGGCGGTTGCCACGCTGGCGGCGCAGTTCTTTCTTGTGTGGCTGTTTAACCGGGTGCCGTGGTTCTACAACTACTCGGCCTCGGGCCAGATCAATGCGCCGGAACGCGACGTATTTGGGATCATCATCACCGGCCCGAATGCTCCGGCATGGGCGACTTATCTGTTCTGCCTGATCTTCCTGACCGTCTGCGCGATCATCGCGCGTAACCTGACCCGCGGCACCACTGGTCGTACCTGGATGGCAATCCGCGACATGGACATCGCGGCCGAGATCATCGGGGTGAACCCGCTCAAGGCCAAGCTGACCGCCTTTGCTGTCAGTTCGTTCTTCGTGGGCGTGGCCGGCGCGCTGTTCTTTGCGGTCTATCTGGGCGCGGTCGAGGTTGGAGAAGTGTTCGGCATTCAAAAATCGTTCCTGGTGCTGTTCATGGTGATTATCGGCGGATTAGGGTCTATTTTTGGATCCTTTGCCGGTGCCGCCTTCCTCGTGCTGCTGCCAGTCGTTTTGAAACTGCTTGGCGTCGATCTGCTGGGCTGGCCCACAGATATCGTGGCGCACCTGAACCTCGTCATCGTCGGTGCTCTGATCATCATGTTCCTGATCCTCGAACCGCACGGTCTGGCGCAGCTCTGGCGTGTGGCGAAAGAGAAACTCAGACTCTGGCCGTTCCCGCACTAAGGACCGGCCCAACGAAAAGACGGGTGTGAAACCCGAAACCCAACATCGGATCAACCAAGGGAGGAGACACCCGATGAAAAAGAAACTGGCAACCCTGGCGCTGGGCGCCGTGATGGCCGCAGGTCCGGTCATGGCCGACCTCGTATTCCCGTCGCTCAGTTACCGGACCGGGCCTTATGCGGCCGGCGGTATCCCATTTGCGGACGGATATGCCGACTACTTCACACTGCTGAACGAACGCGATGGCGGTATCGGCGGTGTTGCGGCCAACGTGATCGAATGCGAGACCGGATATAACACGGAAAAAGGCGTGGAATGTTATGAATCGACCAAGGGCGAAGGTGCTCTGGTCTATCAGCCCCTGTCCACCGGCATCACCTATCAGTTGATCCCTAAAGTGACCGCAGACGGCATTCCGCTGCACACAATGGGTTATGGCCGCACCTCGGCGGCGAACGGTAAGGTGTTCAGCAACGTGTTCAACTATCCTGCCAACTACTGGAACGGGGCGTCGGGCGCGATCAACTATCTGCTGGACGAAAACGGTGGCGACTTGAGCGGCAAAAAGATCGCGCTGGTCTATCACAACTCGGCCTATGGCAAGGAACCGATCCGTACGCTGGAAACACTGGCTGAAAAACATGGCTATGACCTGACCCTGCTGCCGGTCGACCACCCCGGTCAGGAGCAGAAGTCGCAGTGGCTGCAAATCCGCCGGGAAAAGCCCGACTATGTGATCATGTGGGGCTGGGGCGTGATGAACCAGGTCGCCGTGCAAGAAGCCGCCAATATCCGCTTCCCGATGGAGAACTTCATCGGCGTCTGGTGGTCCGGGGCCGAGTTTGATGTTGAGCCTGCGGGTGATAAGGCCACCGGTTACAAAGCGCTGACCTTCACCGGTCTGGGCGACGACTATCCTGTCTATGACGACCTGAAGAAATATGTCGTCGATGCGGGCAAAGCTGCAGGCGCCGGTGATCAACTGGGTACGGTGCAGTACAACCGCGGCCTCTATGCTGCGATGCTGGCCGCAGAAGCAGTGAAAACCGCGCAAGAGATGCACGGCACTGCCGAAATCGACGCATCGATGATGCGCGATGGCATGGAGGCGCTGGAGATCACCAACGCCAAGATGGAAGCGTTGGGTATGGCCGGTTTCGGACCTGAATTCGCGGTCTCGTGCGAAAACCACGGCGGCCCAGGCCTTGTCGGCGTTGTTCAGTGGGATGCAGCGGCGGGTACCTGGAACTCGATTCAGGGCTTCGAACCGACTGACGCTGAGGTCATCAACGCACTGATCGACGAAGACTCGGGCGCATATGCTGCTGAGAACAATATTTCTCAGCGCTGCGAATAAGGTGCTCTGAACCAAACGGGGCGGCGGATCGCTGCCGCCCCGAACCCCACACTCGCACAAGGACACGCGCTGATGTTGGATGCGGCACAAACCACTGACGTGCAGGCGGAAACCCTGCTTGAGGTCAACAATATCGAGGTGATCTACAACCATGTGATCCTTGTTCTGAAAGGCGTTAGCCTGACTGTGCCCAAGGGCGGCATCACAGCCCTACTGGGTGGCAATGGTGCGGGAAAGACAACCACATTGAAGGCCGTGTCGAACTTGCTGCATTCGGAACGGGGCGAGGTCACCAAAGGCTCGATTAAATATCGCGGCGAGGGCGTGCATGAAAGCGACCCGGCTGCCTTGGTTGAGAAGGGCGTCATTCAAGTCATGGAAGGCCGCCACTGTTTCGAACACCTCACAGTCGAGGAAAATCTGCTGACCGGTGCCTATACCCGGAAGGACGGGTCTGCCGCGATCCAGCAGGACCTTGAATTGGTTTACAATTACTTCCCACGCTTGAAGGAACGCCGTCGTAGTCAGGCCGGTTATACTTCGGGCGGTGAGCAGCAGATGGTGGCGATGGGCAGGGCTCTGATGTCGCGCCCCGAGACCATCCTTCTTGATGAACCCTCAATGGGTCTGGCTCCGCAACTTGTCGAAGAGATTTTTGGCATCGTAAGGGACCTGAACGAGAAGGAAGGCGTGTCCTTCCTGCTGGCCGAGCAGAACACAAATGTGGCTCTAAGGTTTGCTCATTACGGTTATATTCTGGAATCTGGCCGCGTGGTGATGGACGGCCCCGCCGCTGAATTGCGCGAAAACCCGGACGTAAAGGAATTTTATCTCGGCATGTCTGACGAAGGCCGCAAGAGCTTTCGAGACGTGCGCTCATACCGCCGCCGCAAGAGATGGCTGTAAGCGGGTGGAGGATATTTCAATGACCTATTTTGATAAGCTTGAAACCCGATCCGCTGACGAGCGCACCGCTGATCACGCGCGCGCCTTGCCAGAACAGATTGCCCGCGCGCAAAAAGCGCCCGGATATGCCGGCATTCTGTCCAACGTGGACGCCGGCACAGTGACAGACATGCAGGCGCTGGCACAACTGCCGGTTCTGCGAAAATCCGATCTGACAAAGGCGCAGGGCACCCGACCTCCGTTTGGAGGGTTCACCGTCAAACCGGCGCGGAATTTCCAACACGTCTTTCAATCTCCGGGTCCGATTTACGAGCCCGGCAGCACTGATCACGACTGGTGGCGCATGGGCCGGTTCCTGAATGCAGCCGGGGTTGGTCCGGGCGATATCGTTCAGAACTGTTTTGGCTATCACCTCACCCCCGCGGGCATGATCTTTGAAAGCGGCGCGCAGGCCGTTGGCGCGTCGGTCCTGCCTGCAGGTACAGGTCAGACCGAGTTGCAGGTGACCGCTGCGCGCGATGTGGGTTGCACCGCATATGCAGGTACGCCCGACTATCTGAAAGTCATTCTGGATAAAGCCGAAGCCATGGGCGTCGCGCTGAAATTTTCCAAGGCCGTTGTGGGTGGCGGGGCGCTGTTTCCAAGCCTACGACAGGATTACGCCGATCGGGGCATCGTCTGCCTGCAATGCTACGCGACCGCTGATCTGGGCAACATAGCTTATGAAAGCCCTGCGATGGAGGGTATGATCATCGACGAACACGTGATCGTTGAGATCGTCACCCCCGGCACAGGAACCCCGGTTGCACCTGGTGAAGTAGGTGAGGTGGTTGTGACCACGCTGAACCCCGATTACCCGTTGATCCGTTTTGCCACCGGTGATCTGTCGGCGATCATGCCCGGAGAGTCTCCGTGCGGGCGCACAAATATGCGTATCAAAGGCTGGATGGGTCGCGCCGATCAGACCACCAAGATCAAGGGCATGTTCGTCCGCCCCGAACAGGTGGCCGCGCTGGTCGACAAGCATGATGAAATCGTCAAGGCGCGTGTCATTGCGGCGCGACAGGGCGAGATGGATACCATGACCGTTCAGATCGAAAGCCCCTGCGAGAACGATGGTGCCTATGCAAAATCGGTGGTCGAAGTCCTGAAACTGAAAGGCGCGATTGAAGTTGTGGCGCCGGGCTCTTTGCCCAAAGATGGCTTGGTGATCGAGGATCAGCGCGTTTATGAATAGGGATCTGTGGCAAACATTGCCGCAGTTTTTGTTAGTGGGCCCACTGGTGTTTCTTAGAGTTTTAGTCGATTAAAGGCAGACCCTATGGGATTCTCAGTCAGACGCGATGGCCGAAGTCGAATATTCAGAACACGGAACGCATAACCGCGGCGCCCTAGGCACACGCTTTGTGGGCGGCATTGCCTATGTCGTGGCAGCCGCCTGTCTGTTGCCAATGGTGGCGGTTGTTCTGGCGGCGGTGACCGGTGGCACCGACACAATTTCCCATTTGTTAGAGACTGTTTTGCCTGGCTATGCGCTGACCACGGTGATCCTGGTGGTGCTGGTCGCAGCAGGGACGTTTTCGATTGGCGTCGGCGCTGCGTGGCTGGTCACGATGACCCGCTTTCCCGGAGTGCGGTGGCTGGAAATCGCTCTGGTCCTGCCGCTGGCCTTTCCGGCTTATGTGCTGGCCTATGCCTATACCTTCATTCTGGATCACCCCGGAATCGTTCAGACCACGCTGCGGGATGTGACCGGCTGGGGCCCGCGCGACTATTGGTTCCCCGAGATTCGCTCGACCGAGGGCGCGGCGGTGATGTTGATCCTGGTGTTGTATCCCTATGTCTATTTGCTGGCGCGCGCGGCATTTCTGCAGCAAAGCGCCACGGCCTTTCTGGCGGCCCGGGCGCTGGGCAATGGCCCCTGGCATGCCTTTTGGCGCGTATCCCTGCCGATGGCACGCCCGGCGATTGCGGGGGGCGTCTTGCTGGCGGTTATGGAAACCATCGCCGATTTTGGCACAGTCGCCTATTTCGGAGTGCAGACTTTTGCCACTGGCATCTACACAAGCTGGTTTTCCATGGCTGATCGCGCTGCTGCGGCGCAACTCGCCCTTTGTCTGTTGGGTTTTGCGCTTGTCATGGCCGTGGCCGAGCGGACACAGCGCGGCAAGGCCAAATACTATCAGGCAGGCAAGCGCCACGCAGGTCTGCCAGCGGCGCAACTCAAGGGATGGCAATCACTCGCGGCATTTCTGCTATGCGCAATTCCCGTCCTGTTCGGATTCCTTCTGCCTGTGGTTATCCTTGTGCAGATGGGGTTGGAATCCGAGCAGAACCTGCTGTCGCGCCGATATATCGGGTTCATACAGAACTCGCTGACACTGGCGGGGGCTGCGGCGGTTATCACCGTCAGCGCGGCGATTTCGATAGGATTCTTCCAACGCCTGCGCCCCGGGCGCGGGTCCGCCATGGCGGCTTATGTGGCGCGGTTGGGCTATGCAGTGCCGGGTGGCGTGATCGCCGTGGGGCTGATCGTCCCCTTTGCGGGATTCGACAACGCACTGGATGCGTGGATGCGCCAAACCTTTGGTATCTCGACCGGACTGCTGGTCACTGGATCCATCTGGTTGTTGATCGCGGCCTATATGGTGCGCTTTTTGGCCGCCGCGCTCAGCGCCTATGAAGGTGGGCAGAGTACCGTTCACGCCAATATGGATGCCGCCGCGCGGTCACTGGGTCAAACCCCGTTAGGAACGCTGCGCCGGGTACATCTGCCGATCCTTACGCCTTCATTGCTGACGGCACTGTTGATTGTCTTTGTGGATGTGATGAAAGAGCTGCCCGCGACCCTGATCATGCGGCCTTTTAACTTCGACACGCTAGCAGTGCAGGCCTATCGTCTGGCCTCGGATGAGAGGCTTGAAGGTGCAGCGGTTCCGTCGCTGGTTATTCTGGCTGTCGGGTTGCTGCCGGTGATCTTGATTTGCCGTCAGGTTGGGCGCAGATAGCGGGCGGGCGATCCAAAAATACAACACCTTGATGCCAGTGGGCTTGATTCGACGGCGATTTCCGGCAAGGCTTGTCATATGAACATGCAGCCTCCCAGCCGGTTCGGGTCCGGCTCTGCCCAGATGCCGGTCGCGTTTGACCGGCGCGAGATGTCTCAAATCCTGTCTGTTTATGGCCGAATGGTTGCTGCCGGTGAATGGCGCGACTACGGAATCTCGAACCTGCGGGATATGGCGGTATTTTCGATTTTTCGGCGCACGGCGGAACATCCCATCTACAGGGTCGAGAAGCACCCGCGCCTGCGGCTACGTCAGGGCATGTATTCCGTGGTCGGCATGGATGGGCGTATTTTGAAGCGCGGGCACGATCTGCGCTCGGTTCTGAGGGTTCTGGAACGCAAGCTTATCCGTGCGGTTGACCTGGATTAGAGCCTTTTATGCGCTGTAACCGGCCCGTCGCCCTGGGCGGCGATCCGGGCAATCGCCTGATCCATCGGTTCGAGCGCAACGGCCATGTGATAGGCGTTGGCGTGAAGTAGAAGGTTTTCGGCGGCAACCCAGGCAACATGGCCTTTCCAGAACAGCAAGTCTCCGCGCCGTGCGGGATCGCCCTCGGGCACCGATCCACCAACTTCGCGTTCCTGATCGCCGCTGTCTCCGGGACAAGGAACGCCGCAGGCGAGCAGTGCGAGCTGCACGAGGCCCGAGCAATCCAGCCCGAATCGACTGTTACCACCCCAAAGATAAGGGGTGCCGAGAAAAAGTTCGGCCGCGGTAACGGGATCGGTCAGCAGGGAATAGGCGGGCACGGCATGCACCCCCGGAATGAACCCGATTGGCGTTTCCAGAAACCCGCCCTCCTCAGACAGAGCCCTGATTTTACTGCCAAAGCTAAGAGAGGTCAGATCGCGGCTTTTTATATCGGGCTTCTGATAGGCATGGGTCGAAGCGGCGACGATCCAGTGAGTCTGTGGCTCAATTGGTCCCAGATCGTCCGTCGCCACCCATCCGGTATAGCCGTCCTTGCTGGCTGAGATCTTGCTCCAGCCGTTTTGGTCGTCCAAAACAGTGACCGTGTCGCCGAACAACAATTGCCGGTCGCGCGGACCGTCAGGGTGGCGCAGCAGGTCTATGACCGGTTGAATGATGCGCGCCTGAGTCATAGGCCAAGGATCTCTGGCAAAGCCCCCAGGAGGGCACGCGGGCCTTGGCCCAAACCACCCTTGCTGCGACCGGGTTCCTTACTGCGTTGCCACGAATAGATGTCAAAATGCATATAGCGACTTTCGGCAGCGAACCGGCGCAGGAACAGTGCCGCGGTGATAGAGCCTGCAAATCCACCAGAAGGCGCATTGTCGAGGTTAGCGATGCCGGGTTCGATCATCGCTTCATAGGGGTCATGAAAAGGCATACGCCAGACCGGATCAGCGGCAGCCCGGCCAGCACGCGCCAGCACGTCGGCGGCTTTGTCGTCATCGGTATAAAACGGGGCCAGATCAGCGCCCAATGCAACCCGGGCCGCGCCAGTCAAAGTGGCCATCGAGATGAGCAGGTTTGGCGCCCCTTCATGCGCCAGAGCAAGGGCATCGGCCAGCACCAACCGACCCTCGGCATCAGTGTTGTTGATCTCAACCGTTAGCCCATTACGCGCCGTCAGGATGTCGCCGGGGCGGAAAGCATTGCCCGCTACTGCGTTTTCGACCGCCGGGATCAGGACCCGTAATTGCACTTTCAGATCCAGCGCCATGATCATACGGGCCAGACCCAGCACATTGGCCGCTCCGCCCATATCTTTTTTCATCAACCCCATCGACGCACCGGGTTTCAGATTCAGGCCGCCTGTATCGAAACAGACCCCTTTCCCAACTAATGTTAGTTTTGGCCCTTGATCGCCCCAGTTCATCTCGATCAGACGCGGGGCCTGTTCGGCAGCACGCCCCACCGCGTGGATCATCGGAAAATTCTGTTCCAGCAACGCATCGCCTGTGATGACCGAGATGTCTGCACCGTGTTCCCGTGCCTGTGCCTCAACCGCGTGTTGTAATTGCACCGGGCCCATGTCCGAAGTGGGTGTGTTGACCAGATCCCGTGTCAATGCCTCAGCATTGGCCATGATTTCGATCCGCCGGGCATCTATGCCCTCGGGCTCAATAAGCGTGGCGTTGGCCGGGCTTTGCGCGGCATAGCGATCAAAGGCATATCCCGTCATCAGCCAGCCCAGGCATTCAGCCTCAAGCACATCTGCGGGAACGCCCGAGGCGATATGATAGGTGCCCTTGGGCAGCGATTCTGCGGCAGCGGCTAGCGGAAATCGCTTGCGTACCCGTTTTGCCGCGCTGCCATATCCCGCCAAGGCAAACTGCGGATTACCATCTGTGCCGGGCACCAGAAGTGTTTGACCCAGAGCTCCGGAAAACCCATCGGCCGCAACCCAAGCTCGGATATGATCCGGCTGATCGGTCAGCCAGCTTTCAAAATCTGATTGCTCTAACACATGTAGTGGCAGCGATGGGTCGGAGGCAGGGGCGAAGGACAGGGTCATGCGTGTCTCGGCTGGTTGGATTTTCGCCCAGACTATCTGTCTGCGGCGCACTCGCAACCCCCTCTCAGACAGATAGATCTTGTTGGTCCCAGACGGCAGTCAGCGATCGCTCGCCCACCCGGATCAGGCGGCTCAGAGTCGCCCCTGTCGCGACCGCATCGCCAGCGTCGACAGTACAGGCTACATCGCCTGCCACACGTGCCAGTGCTGTCATGCCGATTTGCTCGGATATGGCTACGAGAGATTTTGCGCATTTGCGCAGCCCGGCCCAATCGCGTTGCCGCCAAAACCGTTCACAATTCGACAGCCGCAACGCCAGTTCTTCAACCGTGCGGCACAGCACGTCCATCGCGTTGGTGTCGCCGAGCTGATTGTACAGGCTGCTCAGGCGGTCCGGGTCCAGACGCACGGGTTCCTTCTGTTCCAGTGTGATAATCTTGTCCACCACATTCACCCCAATTGAAATGCCCCCACGGCACAGTCAGAGATTGGCGGCAAAATACTTTGCAAAACCTTGCACCGGTTCAGAAGAATGGGTCGAATTTTCTGAGAATTCAGGCTTCCACGCGGTTCTGTGGGCAAAACCGGGCGAGAGTCCGGTCACACCTCTTGCGTTGACGCTCACTTGCTGCCAGTACCGTAGAAACCGGACAGAGAAGGACAGGATCATGCCGATTACCACTGACGAGCTGGCCGCTGCCCGTACCGCCTGGGGCGATGGGTTGATTGCGATCTCCAAAGCTTTTGAAGACGGTGGGATCGATGCGGCCCGTTCCGTTGCCGAGGGTGTTCTGGATGCGGCATACGGCTATAATCTGGGTCCGGTCCTGTTCAAACCAACTATGGCGTCCGGAGATCAAACCTTTCGCCCGACTCGCCACGGTGCACTGGCCTATTTTGTCGGTCACGATGCCGAATTTCCGCTTGATGGCGGTTTCGGAATCAAGGGTTGGCGCGAAATGGCAAGTGAGACTTCGGCCAGCTTCGTCGAAGGCGATGTCGCCATGTGGATGGGCAAGGTCATTCTGACGGATAGCCAAGGTAACATCACGCAAGTCGACAAAAGCTTCGGCTACAAAAAAGACGCTGACGGAGTGCTTCGCATCGTGCTGCACCATTCGTCGCTGCCTTACCAGCCACCGGCCTGATCCTGCGGGTCATACGATCGGGCCTCTGAAATTACGTCGATTTTTTGATATGTTTCCGATGATGTTGTCAGAATCGGATCGAGCTCATGAAATTGATTAAACGTATTCTCGTCACTCTACTGGTGATCATTCTGGCGCTTGTCGGAGTATCATATCTTTTGCCTGGTCAGGCCGAGGTGTCCCGCAGCATCACAATCGACGCACCAGCCTCGGCGATCTTTCCCTATGTGAATTCGATGCAGGAGACCGAGAAATGGTCCCCCTGGCTGTCCCGAGACCCCGAAACCAAGCTGAGCTATAGTGGCCCGGAAGCGGGTGTCGGAAACACACTGAACTGGGCCTCGGATAACCCGCAGGTGGGCACCGGTTCGCAGGAAATCACCGAGAGCACCCAGGATCAGTCCGTGCAAACCGCACTGGATTTTGGCCCGATGGGGACAGCCACCGCCTCGTTCCAGTTGCGGCCCGAAGGATCAGGCACACAGGTTACCTGGGGATTCGTATCCGACCTTGGTATGAACCCCATGTCCCGCTGGATGGGCCTAATGATGGACAATTGGGTCGGCGGAGATTACGAGCGCGGGTTGGAGAATTTGAAGACGCTGGTCGAGGGACAGGGGTGAACGATCAGGCAGGAGGCATCTCTCTGATGACTGCTTTGAGGCCATACCAGAAACGATTGTTGAACTGTACGTGCGCTCATAGCAGTCCCTTTGCCGCGCAGGAGGCTGGGATCAAGCCATCGTGCAGCGCAAATCGCCTCCGCTGATGCGGTGTTCAACTCGGTTCAAGCCCATACAGAACGGGGCGTGGATCGGTTGGTCCTTCGCTTCAATGCCATTTGTAGTGCCTACCATTTTGACGACAGCTTAATCGGGGCGACCACCGACAACCCGTCTGTTATTGAATATCAAATCGTGAAGACCGTAGGTTCGAATGTGCAAGTTGGTTTCTCGAAAGCCACAGATTCGATTTTGATGCTCTGAACATTTGGAAAGGTGTGTTTATGAGGCGAACGGTATTGATGTTAGCTGTTTTGGCATTAGCGGGATGCGCTTCAACCACCACTCCTCCATCAGCACCTATTCCAAACCCCGGTCGCGCGAGCGCGCCCGTCAGTTCACAACAGGCACAAATAAGGTTCCGTCAGGTCGCCTCACGAATAGAACCTGTGGCAGAACGAGAATGCCGCCGCCGCACTAAGAATGTGAATTGTGATTTTTTGATCCGCATTGATCCAGACAAAAAAGCACCCTCAAACGCGTATCAGAGTTTAAGCAAGTCGGGGCGCCCCGTTATCACAATGACTCAAGCGCTGATACGGAATGTAAACAACACTGACGAACTTGCATTTGTTATGGCGCATGAGGCCGCTCACCACATTCAAGGGCATTTGGCGCGACAGGCCCAAAATGCGGCGGCTGGTGCGGTGCTTTTGGCCGGTCTAGCAACAATTGCGGGGTCAGGGCCGAATGACATTGCCGCAGCACAAGACATTGGAGCCTTTGTTGGCGGCCGCAGCTATTCAAAGAACTTTGAATTGGAAGCTGATCGACTAGGCACTGTAATAGCCTACAAAGCGGGTTATGATCCACTCAAGGGTGCGCTGTACTTCGCACGAGTTCCTGATCCTGGTGATCGCTTTCTGGGGACGCATCCCCCAAACTCTCAAAGATACCATGCGGTAAAAGCGACAATGTCCCAGATCGGTGGCTGACCAACTGGTGCTGGATAGGCAATGGCAACGCATGCACAGGGCGGCTTTGCCCCGCAATATTGCCATCTCTGCCCGTCCACAAAATAATAAACCCCACTGGCGGTGCAGCGGGGTTTAATAGAGTCATAACCAACTGGCGAAGGTTACCCCTTCTTCAGAACTTCACGGCCCAGCAATTCTGCAATTTGAACAGCGTTCAACGCCGCGCCTTTGCGCAGGTTGTCGGATACGCACCACAGGTTCAGGCCGTTCTCGATGGTCGAGTCCTGACGGATACGGCTGATGAAGGTGGCGAAGTCGCCCGCGCATTCGATGGGCGAGACGTAGCCACCGGCTTCGCGCTTGTCGATCACCATGATGCCCGGTGCTTCGCGCAGGATGTCGCGGGCTTCGTCTTCGTCGAGGAACTCTTCGAACTCGATGTTCACGGCCTCGGAGTGGCCGACGAATACCGGAACGCGAACGCAGGTTGCGGTGACCTTGATCGACGGATCGACGATCTTTTTGGTCTCGACAACCATCTTCCACTCTTCCTTGGTCGAGCCGTCTTCCATGAAGACGTCGATCTGCGGAATGACGTTGAAGGCAATCTGCTTCTGGAATTTCTTCGGTTCAACCTCGGTCGTGGGATTATAGATGGCCTTGGTCTGATCCCAAAGCTCATCCATGCCTTCCTTACCGGCGCCCGACACCGACTGATAGGTCGACACAACCACGCGCTTGATCTTGGCACGGTCATGCAGAGGCTTCAGCGCGACGACCATCTGCGCGGTCGAGCAGTTGGGGTTGGCGATGATGTTTTTGTTTTTATAGTCGTGGATCGCCTCGGGGTTACATTCCGGCACGATCAGCGGAATGTCCGGGTCATAGCGATAGAGCGAGCTGTTATCGATCACCACGCAGCCAGCCGCTGCCGCCTTAGGGGCGTAAACCTTTGTGGCCTCGGAACCCACAGCAAATAGCGCCATGTCCCAACCAGTGAAATCGAATGTGTCCAGATCTTTGGTAGTGAGCGTCTTGTCGCCAAATGTCACCTCAGTACCCAGCGAACGACGGCTTGCCAGAGCAGCAAGTTCATCGACAGGGAACTGGCGTTCCGCCAGGATGTTCAGCATTTCGCGGCCCACGTTACCCGTGGCGCCGACGACTACGACGCGATAGCCCATTTCATGTCTCCAAAGTTAAGGACGCGCGTTCATAGCCGCGTTGCGGCAAAGAAAAAAGAGGCGTTTCGGCTTATTTCACCCCGTCACACCGATTTGACACAGTTCAGTACCGTTCAGGGTTGTTTCAGCAAGGATCGATAAACCTCGACAATCGCCTGCGCTTCGCCTTCGATTCGAAAATTCTGCTCGACATGGGCGCGCGCGGCTAGTCCCGCAGCGGCCAGCGCAGCGCGGTCCTGCACCATATCCTCCAGCGCGTCGGCCAGTGCAGGGGCATTGTCTTTCTCGACCAGTCTTCCGGTCTCACCATCCTTGATTTGCGCACTAAACGCTCCGACCCCGTGACTGGCTATGGCGGGCACGCCCGAGGCCATCGCTTCAAGCGGTGTAAGGCCGAACCCTTCGTGCCGTGCGGGCGCAACGAACAGATCGAGCGCGCGATAGGTCTCGACAATCTCATCCCAAGGACGCTCACCCAGAAAATGCACGCGGTCGCCCAGCCCGGCGTCCTGCAGCTTTTGCTCCTGCTCAGCCTGAAAAGCCTCAAATTCGTTGGTGGTACGCCCGGTAAAGATCACATGCGCATCGGGGTGATTAGGTAGCATCTTCAGGGCGGCATCGACCAACAAGTCGACCCCTTTCTGAGGGCGGATACGGCCAAAACACCCGATCAGCAGCCCGTCTGGCAGACCAAGTTTTTGGCGCAGGGCGCTTTTGTCCTCGGCCGGGTGAAACAGCTCGGTGTTGACGCCATGCATGATAACAGTAGCGGGATGCTCCAGAAAGGAAGCGGCTTGAGGCGTCGTCGCGATCAGCGCGTCCATTTTCGAAATCAGCCGCTTGGTGAACCCGGAATGATCACGTTGCGCGGCTGAGGTGAATAGCAGTTTGTAGTTGCGTCGAAGCACCGAACGCAAGACCAGACCCATCAACATCTCGGTATTCCGGCGTGCATGCCAGACCCGTTTGCGATTGGGTAGAAACAGTAGTTTCCAGAGTCTGATATGGGGCAAATCTGCCGGCAGGCCGGGACCGGTGGCACGGATGCCGATCATTTTCTGCTGGATTGGCAGCAGACGGATCACCGTCGTTGTCACGCCCGACAGGGAATGCTTCAGATTGGGTGCAATCACCTCAATGTCCTGCACGGGCGGTCTCCGGTTTCAGTCCACGCTGTCCCGACTGAATAGATAGATCACGCAGCCAATGGCAAGGGTGACCGCGAAAAAGCCGAAGATCGCCGTATAAGGTGCGGAGGGGCTGATCCCGGCGCTGGCTGCATGGATGCGCCCGGTGGCAAATTGCGCCAGACCGACGCCGCCGACGCCAAAAAGGTTTAGCAGGGTGACGCCCCGCCCGACCAGATGCGGCGGCACGAAGGCCCGGCCATGGGCCATGATCACCGGAAAACTGGCGCCCAGAAAGCCGATCACTGCCAACAGCAGCACCGAGACCCAAACGCCGCTGTCGACCCACAGGCACAACAGGCCGAGCGTCGTGGCCCCCAACACGTTACCGCCCAGGATCACCCATTTCCGGGTGCCCAGGATACGGTCCAGCGGCCCATAGGCGAAGGTTCCCGCGATCATCGCGGCCCCCATGATCAACGTTGCCGTCCCGATCTGAGCGGTGCTGAGCCCGAACACGTCATTCAAATACGGCCCGGCCCAAAGCCCTCGGATCGCACCCGATGGCGCATAAGACACAAGCATGAGCGGCAGAATGGTCCACAGCGCAGGTTCTTTCAGCAGGTCCAGAAGTGATCCTTTTTGCTCGGTTTTTACCTTTTCAGGGTCATGCACCGTCAGCCAGATCCCTGCAGCCACCGCAGCAGAGATAATCGCCAGACCGGCCAGCGTAGCGCGCCAGCCCATCAGCTCGACCGCCAGCGCCGTGGGGTATGAGGCGACCAGATTGCCGACAGAACCCACACCCAGCATCACCGCGGCGAGCGTGGCAAATTTGGCGGGTGGAAACTCTCGGGCAAAGATATAGTAGGACGCCATCAGAACGGGCGAACATCCAACCCCGATCAGCGCCATGGCGAGTGCCACATGGAATGGGGTCGTTGCGACCGCAAACAGGCCAGCCCCGCCAGCCCCGCCGATCAGTAGCAGCACCGCAGAACTGCGCCGAGGACCGACGCGGTCCAGTGCCCAGCCCACCGGGATCTGCATCGCCGCAAAGATTAGAAACCAAAGACCTGAGGCAAAGGCGAGGTCTTCGGGTGTTGCGCCGATATCGCGTCCCAGATCGGTGCTTAAAACTGCCAGAAAAGCGCGGAAAAACTGGCTGAGTACATAGGCCAGACACAAGATCACCAAACCTGCCTGCATTTCTTGACCTATTGTCTAGCTGCCCCGCCCCGATGCTTTGCACGCCGCGTTGATCGGCACAAGTGCCATGATTGAATCGATTGGGGCGGACATTCTTCACAATTGAGCTATCATCACGGCAGATTTTGGATTTCCCGAGTGTGTTATGACCCTCTCAGACTCTGTATTTTATGACTCCGTCCCCATTTCGGACAATTTCCTCAGCCTCAGTGACCCCGCGCAGTTCACACCTTTGCCAGAGACATGGGTTCTGGGCGTCGCCGATATCGTAGATTCGACCGGTGAAATCGCGCGGGGCCGGTACAAGACCGTCAACATGGTGGGGGCGGCCGTGATTTCAGGCATGATCAATGCGCTGGGCGGGCGCATATTCCCGTATGTCTTCGGTGGTGATGGTGCTGGATTCGCCGTATCGGACGAGGATGCCGAGATCGCGCGGGACACGCTGGCAACATTGCAAAGCTGGGCCGAAACGGAATTCGCCATCACTCTGCGCGCGGCGCTGGTTTCGGTGGCCGACATCCGCGCCGCTGGACGTGATCTGCGTGTTGCTCGCTTTGCGCCGTCCACCGGCGTTGACTATGCGATGTTTACCGGCGGGGGACTGGCCTGGGCCGAGGCTCAGATGAAATCCGGGCAACTTGTTGTGCAACCAGCCGGACCTGACGCGCAGCCCGATCTGACCGGCCTATCTTGTCGTTGGTCCAACAGTCCAGCGAGGGTTGGTCAGATCGTTTCACTGGTTATTCAGCCCACATCAGAGTCTAATGAGGCTGAATTCGCCGCCCTGACTCAATCCATCCTGTCCGTCGCCGAAGGGCTAGAACGCGCCGGTCACCCGGTTCCGGCCAAAGGACCTCCGATGAGTTTCCCTCCGCCCGGCGTCGATATCGATGCCCATGTCTCACGCGCGGGTCGGAATCTTCTGATGCAGAAAACACGCTTGATGATCGGGAATATGTTGATCGGCTTGTTGTTCAAAACCGGGATGCGCCTGGGTCAATTCGAACCCAAGCATTACAAGGAGATGGTCAGTCGCAACGCTGATTTCCGAAAGTTTGATGACGGTCTGAAAATGACGCTGGATTGTGACTCGAGCACGTTGGAAAAGCTCACTCAGATGCTGGAAGACGCGCAAACAAAAGGCAAAATCAGATATGGCATGCACGCCCAGCAAGAGGCGATGATGACCTGCTTTGTTCCCTCGGCCATGCGTGACGACCATGTGCATTTTGTTGACGGGGCCTCGGGGGGATACGCGCAGGCTGCAGCGTCAATGAGGGCCTAAAGCCCTCGAGCGATTTCAGTGATCACGTCATAGGCCATCATCACGTCCTGTTCTGTGGATTCAAACTGACCGGCCTGAAAGCGGATGACCAGATCGCCATCCACGCGGGTCTGTGTCAGGTAGATCCGCCCATCATCATTGATAGCATTCACCAGCCGCAGGTTCAGATCATCCAGATCGTCGGCCCCATCCGGCTCGTATCGGAAGGTCCAAAGAGACCACATTGGAGGCGTCACGATCCGAAAATCCGGTTCTGCTGCTAGACGATCATGCAGTGCGCGCGACCAATTGACGTGATTCCGCAGCCGTTCGCGCAACCCCTCCAGCCCATAGGTGCGGATGACGAACCACAGTTTCAGCGCGCGGAACCGACGTCCCAATGGCACCGACCATTCCGAGTAATTGATGATCCCGTCCTTGCCGTGGGTTTTCAGATATTCCGGGCTGATCGCAAGCGTGCGGACCAGATCATCGGGGTTTTTCAGGAAATGCGCACAGCAATCGAATTGCACGCCCAGCCACTTATGGGGATTGAATACAATGCTGTCGGCCTGATCGATCCCCGGCCAGTAGTGACGATATTCGGGGCAGATCATCGCCGACCCCGCCCAGGCTGCATCGACATGGGTATAAAGGCCGTATTTCTGTGCGATCGCCAGGCAGTGATCCACTGGATCAGTTGCCCCGGTTCCGGTCCCTCCAACACAAAGGATCACGCCCGCCGGGTGGAAACCAGACTCTAAATCTAATTGAATCGCTGCTTCAAGCGCATCGGGGTTCATTCCACGCCAATCACCTTGCACGGGGATGCGCACCAGATTGTCCTGTCCAATCCCCGCAACCCAGATGGCGCGGTCGATTGAGGTATGAACCTCGGAAGAGCAATAAATGCGCAGTGGCTTTTGACCGAACAGCCCCAGCGTGTTGCCCTGCCAGTTCATCGCCTTCTCGCGCATGGTCAGCACAGCCGCCAATGTCGCAGATGACGCCGAATCCTGAATAACCCCGGCAAACCCTTTGGGCAGGTCCAGCGCTTCGCGCAGCCAGTCCATCATTCGTGTTTCCATCTCGGTTGCGGCGGGCGAGGTCTGCCACAGCATACATTGCGGCGCGATGGCGCTGGCCAGGAACTCGGCCAGAACAGACGGGGCCGAGGCGTTCGAATTGAAGTAGGCGAAGAACCGAGGGTGTTGCCAATGGGTAATGCCGGGCATCACGATTTGTTCGAAATCATGAAAGATGTCCTCGATCGGCTCGCCCTGCTCAGGGGGATGCGCGGGCAGAGCGTTCAGGATATCGCCCGGCTCGGTCCAGGCGCGCACGGGCTTGTCGCCCACCGTCAGGTGATAGTCTTGCGTCCACTCGGCAACCTTCTTGCCCCAATCGGAGAATTCATTCCATTTCATCTTATCCGCCTCGGTAGCCTTTTTGTCAGTATCATATGCTAAACAAGTTAAGTAAAGCCCAGTAAACGAAACTCAACCACAACCAACGTTCTATTGCGAAATATTTGGAATTGCGCGAAAATTCCATATGTCAAGAAACTTACCACAGACGTCCCGATCATTGCCGATAGCGCTGTTGCGCGCTCGGGAAAGGGTGATGGGGCCTATTCGTGGTGTGCTAACGGATGCTGGCGTCACCGAGCAACAATGGCGCGTTCTGCGCGTTTTGCAGGAAGAAGGACCTCAGGAGCCTACTCAGATCGCCGAGCGCGCCTGCCTCTTGTTGCCCAGCCTGACGCGCATTCTGAAAAAGCTCGAAGACAGCAAGCTGATCATGAGGCGGCCGGATACCAAAGACCGCCGCCGACAGATTGTCGAAATCAGCGAGAATGGGTTGCAAATTATCGACGCAAATCTGGCGGAAATGTTGGAGCTGGCGGAACACACCCGCTCTTTGCTCGGGGCAGAGCAGCACGAGAAGTTGCTGGACCTTCTGGTAGAGCTTCACCAGCTGGAAGGCTGAGCGCAATGCTCAGAACAGGCTCTGACCAAACTGCTTGTCGTCGTTCAGACCTCGTTCAGGGCCCCAAACGATAAGCATTGTGGGCGGAGAAGGTAATATTCGTTGCCCGTAGATGGTTCGCGTCGTAGCCTCATCCTTACCTTTAACAAACGGTTCAATGCAGATGGATGGGCCCAAACCGCCAGAACCGGCACTGCCTGCACATATTGCAAAGCAGGATTTAAGCGAGCGAGTGGGCGCGCGTGTACGCCGGGCGCGTCAAATGCGAGGCATCCCGCGCCGGATCCTGTCTGAGAACTCGGGCGTTTCCCCACGCTATTTGGCGCAGCTTGAGGCGGGTGAGGGCAACATCTCGATCGGCGTGTTGCACCGTGTCGCACAGGCACTGGATTACAAAGCCGAATGGTTGATTGGTGAAGATGATCCGTGGGATTCGGATGCTTTGCAGATAGTTGAGCTTTTCCGACAAGCCAGCGACGACGTCAAAGAAAGCGTCAGGCGTGCATTGCAACCTCACCCAGATGAGGATGCACGTGCGCATCGGGTTTGTCTGATTGGGTTACGCGGAGCGGGTAAGTCAACTCTTGGCGCTATGCTGGCTGCCGCACAAAGACTGCCGTTTGTTGAACTCACAGCCATGATTGAAGAGATGGCCGGCATGCCCATGTCTGAAGTGATGGCGTTCTACGGGCAAGACGGGTATCGCAATCTGGAAGCGCAGGCGCTGGATCGGGTGATTGCAGAGCATGATCGGGTCGTGCTGGCAGTCGCGGGCGGGATCGTATCAGAGCCTTCGACCTATGCTACCCTGCTTGGCCGGTTTCACACCATCTGGCTGCGCGCGTCACCGACCGAGCATATGGACCGCGTGCGCGCCCAAGGCGACGAACGCCCGATGGCCGGAAATCCCAAGGCGATGGAACAGCTCAAGAACATATTGGCCAGTCGCGAGGCTTTGTATGGGCGGGCAAATGCGCAGCTAGATACATCGGGCAGGGCGCCCCATGTTTCGCTGAACGAGCTGCGCCTACTGATTGAGGAACAAGGTTTCCTGATCGAAAAATTGGGTTCTATTTAGGATCTTTCAGCCAATCCTTTTCAAATTCCACCCCGTCCAGTTCCGCAAATCGCCGTACCCGGTCCAATTCGGCCTGCAGGCGGCGGGTTCTTGCGTCAGACCAACGCACCGACCGTTCTGGCCATACGGATCGGACTTGCAACAGTCCACGGTCTCGCTGGGCCTTCATGTCGATGCGTCCGATCAACCGGTGCCCTTCAAGCAACGGAAAGACATAATAGCCGTAGGTACGCTTGGGTTCGGGTACGAACACCTCGATCCGATAGTGGAATCCGAACAACCGCTCGGCCCGGTTCCGGTCACGCAACATAGGGTCAAAAGGGCTGAGAACTCTGATCCGGCCCGGCGCATCGGGCAGCTCTGTAGCGTGTTCACATAGACCGGGGCGGGCGAACACTTTTCGTTCCCGCCCGTCTGCGCATTCGACGCAGATCTCTTCGATTTCACCCTGTGTTAGAGCCCGTTGGCACCAGGATTTTGCCTCGGCAGCGCTTACCGTATCCCAGAACGCGGCAAGCTCTCCCGATGTGGCGAACCCCAGCCGGTCGAGTGCGGCGTTACACAACCAATCCACAGTTTCATTTGCGTCGCAATGCAAATTGCCGGGGCAAAGTTGAGTTTCTATAACCCGCTCTGTCAGGTCATAGCGTTTCTGAAACCCATCGCGTCCAACCACGGTCAGCGCGCCGGATCGCCAGAGATATTCCAGCGCGGTCTTGGATGGATGCCAGTCCCACCAACCGCCAGATCCCTTTTTCTCGTCTTTTCCGACATCGGACGAGCCAACCGGACCATGGTCGCGGATATGTTGTAGGACGGTTTCGAACTTTTGCTCAAACCCGTCACGCCGCCAGTTCTTCCAGCGGGCTTTCAACATGTCGGCATCGCGCAGGAACCGCAGATGCCAATGGCGATAGAATTCCATTGGGATCACCGCCGCATCGTGCGTCCAATGCTCAAACAGCGCGCGGTCGCGTTCGTAGAGCTGCTTGAGGTAGCGCGAACGATAGCTGGGCTTACGCGCATATAGGATCATGTCATGCGCGCGGGCGACGGTGTTGATACTGTCGAGCTGGACAAACCCTAAACGATGGATCAGCTGTAACAAGTCATCGCCTTTGGAACTTCCAGTAGGCTGTTCCAAAAGCGCGTGCCGATCCATGAACAGCGCCCGCGCCGCGCGGTTGTCCAGACGTTGCTGCGCCATCTGGCGTTATCGCCGTTTCAGCGTGTCGCCGTAGCTGATCTTGGGGGTTAGGGTAACGCGGGTTTCAACCTCGGAATCCGGATCGGCCAGCTTCGCCGCAATGATCTCGGCCGCGGTGCGCCCAATCTCGGTCCGGCAGGCATCCATCGTGGCCAGCTTGCGTGGTAGCCCCTGCAGCAGCTCCACATTGTTGAATCCGGCCAATCCGATCTGACCGGGCACATCAATCCCTTGATCCAGCAAATACAGCAGCCCACCTGCGCCGATCATATCGTTGGAATAATAAAGAAAATCCAACTCGGGCGAGCGTTCAAGCATCGCTTGTGTCATCTCGCGCCCCTTGGCCAGCGCCGACCCGCCCGAGTAGAATTCGCGATCTTCGATCTCGATCCCGTGCTTGCCCAATACTTCGGTGAAGCCTTCGAACCGTTTACGGGCACGGTGGTCCAACGGCATCTTGGTGCCCATAAACCCGATATGCTCATAGCCCGCCTTCAGGATTGCCTGCGCCATTTCGCGCCCGGCGCGGCGGTGAGAGATTCCCACCATCGCATCCACCGGTTTGCCATCAGTATCCATGATCTCGACCACCGGTATGCCAGCCGAATCCAGCATAGCGCGCGCGGCTTCGGTATGCTCCAGTCCGGCAATGATCACGCCTGAGGGCCGCCACGAGAGCATCTCGTACAGCACTTTTTCTTCTTTTTCTGGCAGATAGTCCGTGACGCCAACCACCGGCTGCAGTTCAGTATCTTCCAGCACCTGATTGATACCGGTTAAAACTTCGGGGAAGACCATATTTGACAATGACGGGATGATCACAGCGACCAGATTCACCCGGCTTGACGCCAATGCTCCCGCGATCTTGTTGGGCACATATCCCAGCTCTTTTGCGGCGGCCAAAACACGGGTACGGGTGGCATCCGACACATCCCCGCGATTACGTAGCACCCGGCTAACGGTCATTTCGGATACTCCGGACGCTTCCGAGACATCACGAAGGGTAAGCGGGCGTTTTGTTTCTGTTGTCACCGAGATACCTGCATTGTTTGTTTGGCCGATGGTAGCGTGAACAGGGCGAATTGTTCAACTGTTGTGCAAAGCCCATGACAATCTGAAAAAACCCCGCTAGAGAAAACGACGCGCGGCCCCGTGGCTCAACTGGATAGAGCAGCCCCCTCCTAAGGGGCAGGTTGCAGGTTCGAATCCTGCCGGGGTCGCCAAGCTTTTCTGAACGTACCCGATTAAATGCGTTACAGACCAAGCGTTCTAATTCTCTGCCCTTTGGGAGACGAAGGAATTATACCCTCGTCACTTCTTGCCGGGTGTGCCGTCGAATTTCTTTTCGATGTCGCTCCAACAGTCGATGTAATCGTCCTGCAGTGGTGCCTCATTGGCGGCGAACGCTGTGAGATGTTGCGGAAAGCGGGTTTCGAACATGAAGGACATGGTGTTTTCCAGCTTGTCTGGTCCCAGGTTTGAATTCGATGCTTTTTCAAAGGCTTCGCGATCCGGGCCGTGGGGCAGCATCATGTTGTGCAGGCTCATACCGCCGGGAATAAAGCCCTGCGGTTTCGCATCATATTGGCCGTAGATGTTGCCCATCAGCTCGGACATGATGTTCTTGTGGTACCAGGGCGGGCGGAAGGTATCTTCCATGACCATCCAGCGCTCGCGGAACAGAACAAAGTCGATATTTGCGGTGCCGGGCTGGCCTGAAGGTGCGGTTAGAACGGTGAAAATCGACGGATCCGGATGATCGAACAGGATGGCTCCGACCGGGCAATATGTACGCAGGTCGTATTTGACGGGTGCATAGTTGCCATGCCACGCCACCACGTCCAGCGGGCTGTGACCGATTTTAGTCTGGTGAAACTGGCCGCACCATTTGACGGTCACGGTTGAAGGCACTTCGCGGTCCTCAAACGCCGCGACCGGTGCTTTGAAATCACGCGGGTTGGCCATGCAGTTGGCGCCGATCGGGCCGCGGCCAGGCAGTTCGAATTTCTGGCCGTAGTTTTCGCACACGAACCCGCGCGCAGGGCCTTCCACAACTTCGACCCGGTAGACAAGGCCGCGTGGAATGATAGCGATTTCCTTGGGTTCAAGGTCGATGATCCCTAATTCGGTGTAGAATCTCAGAACGCCCTCTTGCGGCACCACCAGCAGCTCGGAGTCAGCCGAGAAGAAGTAATCATCCTGCATCGAAGTATTCACCATATAGATATGGCTGGCCATCCCGACCTGAGTGTTCACATCCCCGGCAGTGGTCATGGTGTGCATGCCCGTGACCCAGGTTGTCTGTTCACCGGTATGGGGCACCGGATCCCAGCGGTACTGTCCCAAGCTGACAACGTCAGGATCGACATTTGGCGCTGATTTCCAATAGGGAACTTCGATTTTTTCATAGCGATGTGAATGCTTTACTGACGGGCGGATTCGATAGCACCAGGTGCGCTCGTTCTGGTGCGAGGGTGCCGTGAACGCAGTACCTGAAAGTTGCTCTCCATAGAGGCCGTAATTGCATTTCTGCGGGCTGTTCATACCCTGGGGCAGAGCATCAGGAAGCGCTTCAGTTTCGTAATCGTTGCCAAAGCCCGGCATGTACCCTTCGTGCGGCCCTTTCAAGGATGGGGCAACTGTCATGCGTTCATTCTTGGTCGGCTCATTCATTTTGCACGTTCCTTCCGGACAGATACGATCGAATTTAATCGGTGTGGTAATAGTTGACTTTGTAACTAACAAGCGTGACGGGAAGGTATCCTCAAAAAAGATGAGTTTGATTTGCAGGAAATTGCCATAGCATTGCACCATGTCCTTCTTCGACTGGCAAAAGGTAGTGCTACAGAGACTGTTAATTCCGGTAGCTACGGGTCGATTCTCGGGGTCAAACAAAGAAATTGACTCAGACAGGCCAAACCAGTCTGATTGTACATCGGTCAAGTGACCGGAAGTGCCAGGGTTCAAATTTTATGGAGATTTTGGTGCCCAGGAGAGGACTCGAACCTCCACGTCCATACGGACACTAGCACCTGAAGCTAGCGCGTCTACCAATTCCGCCACCTGGGCAGGTGTCGTGGAGGGGCGTTTAAGCTGACTGGCAGTGGGCGTCAACCAGATTCGGGGGTGTTTTTGAAAGTTTTTTGATGCGTGCCCCAACTTCTGGTTCACGCGACGGATTTTCAGAGAAGCGCGGCGTTATTGCGCCTTGTTCGACGGGCTCGTGGGCGCTAGATCAATTCAGACCAAGACAGCAGGAGCGCCATCATGTCGAAACTCGTCACGATTTACGGTGGATCGGGCTTTGTTGGCCGATATATCGCGCGGCGTATGGCTGCCGAAGGCTGGCGTGTCCGCGTCGCTGTGCGGCGGCCCAATGAAGCGATGTTCGTCAGACCCTATGGCGCGGTTGGTCAGGTCGAGCCTATCTTGTGCAATATCCGTGATGACGCCTCGGTCGCTGCAGCGATGCATGGTGTGGACGCCGTGGTGAATTGCGTTGGCGTATTGAATGAGCTGGGCAAGAATGCGTTCGACGCAGTGCAGGCCGAAGGTGCCGAACGGATCGCCCGGCTGGCGGCCGCTCAGGGTATTGACCGCATGGTTCATATCTCGGCCATCGGTGCGGATCCCGAATCCGACAGCCAATATGCACGCACCAAAGCGCAGGGCGAGGCGGGCGTTTTGCAACACATGCCGGGTGCCGTCATTCTGCGCCCATCAGTCATTTTCGGCACCGAAGACCAGTTTTTCAACCGCTTCGCAGGAATGACGCGGATGAGCCCGTTCCTGCCGCTTGTTGGGGCGGAAACGAAATTTCAACCTGTCTATGTCGATGATGTTGCGCAAGCGGCAGTTCAAGGCGTTCTGGGCAAAGCGTCTGCCGGTGTTTATGAACTGGGCGGGCCAGAGGTAAAGAGTTTCCGCGCCTTGATGCAGCAGATGCTCGACGTAATTCATCGCCGCCGGATCATCATCGGGATGCCTTTCTGGGCGGCGAAAATCATGGCGGGTGTGTTGGATATCGCGAAGTTCGTCAGTTTTCAGTTGTTTCCGAACAATATCCTGACCCGTGACCAGCTTAAAAATTTGCGGCGCGATAATGTGGCGGCGGATGACGCTAAAGGTTTTTCGGACCTCGGGATCGAGCCCGCAACGTTGGAGTCGGTGCTGCCAGAATATCTGTGGAAATTCCGCCCCGCGGGTCAGTATGACGATATTCAGAACTCGGCCAAGAACCTGCGCATCTGATCAGCTATAGGCAATCATTAGCAGTATTGCTCCGAGGATGACCCGGTAGATCACATAGGGTGTGAAACTGACGCTGCGCAGAAGCCGCATCATCAGGTTAAGCGCGAGCAGAGCCGAAACAAAGGCGAAGGCTGCGGCAATCGCGCCGTCCTTGGCCAGCTGTGTGTCCGCCTCACGGACGACGTCGACCGAAAGCAGGACGCCCGAAGCGACAATCGTTGGGATCGACATCAGCATGGCAATCCGCGCACCATCTTCGCGTGTATAGCCAAGCTGACGAGCGCCTGTGATCGTAATCCCCGAGCGTGAAGTCCCCGGGATTAAGGCCAACATCTGCCACAGCCCCATGATCATTGCGTCCTTTAAGCCCCAGTCCGAACTACGTTTGGTTTGTACCCCCTTTTGATCCATCCAATACAGCACTAACCCGAAGCCAAGCATCGCCCATCCGATGACGGCGACTGAACGCAGAGCCTGCTCAAGCCCCGTCAGGTACACGATCCCGCCCGCAATGACTGTCGGAATCGTGGCGATGACCAAGCCCAGTGCCAACCGCGCCTGAGGCGTCTCAATTCGTCCTCGGATAATTTGGGGTATCCCGGCTAGGGCTTGTTTCACATCTGACCAGAAATAAAGAATAACCGCGCCAAGTGTTCCTACATGGACGGCGACATCGATTGCCAGGCCTTGATCATCCGCGCCAGTCAGGCGGGGCAGCAGGATCAGGTGCCCGGATGAAGATACAGGCAAGAATTCGGTGACGCCCTGAATGATCGCCACAAGAATCAAGTGAAAAAGGCTCATCTGCTCTGCCGGTACCGTGCTCGTTTTGTTGAGAACAATGGGTATAAGCGGGCAACGGGAAAGTGAAGTGTCCAGATAGGTCCGAATCGGAACTAAAAACACGACAAATTTCTCTGAAAAAACATCGAGCGATGCAGTTTTCTCAATATAGGTCAGTACAGTTGACTTTTCATCCAGAATGACATCACTTAAAGAACCCTGACCAAGCCAATTCATGGAGTCTGACCCGTGGCCAAGCAACCGATGCTGAAATTTGTGCAGATCGATCGTGTCATGCCTGAAAAGCGTGCCGCCAGTGACCGCAAAGAGGATTTCGATGAAATCTATGCCGAGTACGCCGCGGAGAAGGCGGCCGAACAGGCCAGCCGATGCAGCCAGTGCGGAGTGCCCTATTGCCAATCCCATTGTCCGCTGCACAACAATATCCCTGATTGGCTGAATCTGACGGCAACCGGGCGGTTGGAAGAGGCGTTTCAAACAAGCCAGGCTACCAACACTTTCCCTGAAATCTGCGGTCGCATTTGCCCACAGGACCGTCTGTGCGAAGGCAATTGCGTGATCGAGCAATCAGGCCACGGTACGGTCACCATCGGCTCGATCGAGAAATACATTACCGATACAGCCTGGGATAAAGGCTGGGTCAAACCCGTTCAGCCCCGTGCCGAGCGCGACGAAAGCGTGGGTATCATTGGCGGTGGACCCGGTGGATTGGCTGCGGCGGATATGCTGCGCCGGGCGGGTATTCAGGTCACGGTCTATGATCGATATGACCGTGCGGGGGGGCTGCTGATGTACGGCATTCCCGGATTCAAGCTGGAAAAGGATATCGTCCAACGCCGAAATGACCTGCTGGCAGATGGTGGTGTTGCATTTGAGCTGAACTGCGATGTGGACGCCGCGAAATTCGCGGAAATCCACGCGAAACATGATGCGGTGATTATTGCAACGGGCGTCTACAAATCCCGTGATCTGTCCATGCCCGGCAGCGGTCTGGGTGGGATTGAAAAGGCGATCGATTTTCTGACAGCCTCGAATCGCAAAAGTTTTGGCGATGCGGTTGATGACTTCGACAATGGCCGCCTGAACGCGGAAGGTAAGAAAGTGGTCGTCATCGGCGGGGGCGATACCGCAATGGATTGCGTGCGCACGTCGATTCGTCAGGGTGCGACGTCGGTCAAATGCCTCTATCGTCGGGACCGCGCCAATATGCCGGGCTCGCAGCGTGAGACCCAGAATGCCGAGGAAGAAGGCGTGATCTTCGAATGGCTTAGCGCACCCAAAGGCTTTACCGGCGATGAGCAGGTAAACGGTGTCATGGTGCAGAAGATGCGTCTGGGCCAGCCCGATGCCTCGGGCCGTCAGGCTCCCGAAGTGATTGAGGGCGCAGACTATGTCGAAGAGGCCGATCTGGTGATCAAGGCGCTTGGATTCGAACCCGAAGACCTGCCCACCCTGTTTGGTCAACCCGATCTACCCGTGACCCGCTGGGGTACCGTCAAAGCCGCGTTCCAGACCGGTGCGACCGAGATGGAGGGCGTTTATGCCATCGGCGACATCGTGCGCGGTGCTTCGCTGGTGGTCTGGGCGATCCGTGACGGGCGCGATTGCGCAGATGCCATAATTGAGCGTTTTAACGCCAAATCCGCCATCGCAGCCGAGTGAAACAAAACGCAAAAGCAATTCGAAAAATCCCAGCGGGTATGCGTTCGAAAGCGAACGCCGACAGATGAACAAAAGCCTGTGTGCCCCCTTGGGAAGAAGGAGACAGCCAATGACCAAATATGATGCCGATTGGGTGCGGGCCGAAGAAGCCAAGCGCAAATGGATGGCAGAAAACGGTCTCTATTCAGAGGAAGAAGAGCATTCCTCATGCGGTGTGGGCCTTGTTGTGTCCGTCGATGGTAAGCCGTCACGCAAGGTGGTGGATGCCGGGATCGATGCGCTAAAGGCAATCTGGCATCGCGGCGCGGTGGATGCGGACGGTAAAACCGGGGATGGCGCAGGTATCCATGTGCAGATCCCGGTCCCATTCTTCTATGATCAGATTCGTCGCACGGGTCATGAACCAAACTTGGATGAACTGGTTGCTGTCGGTCAGGTTTTCCTGCCCCGCACGGATTTTGGCGCGCAGGAACAATGCCGGACTATAGTGGAAACCGAAGTTCTGCGCATGGGTTACTATATTTATGGCTGGCGACATGTGCCGGTTGATGTGACCTGTCTGGGCGAAAAGGCCAACGCGACCCGGCCCGAGATTGAGCAAATCCTGATCTCGAACTCCAAAGGCGTGGATGAAGAGACATTCGAGCGTGAGCTCTATGTCATTCGTCGCCGTATTGAAAAAGCGGCGCTGGCCGCAGGAATCTCGGGGCTGTATCTGGCGTCGCTGTCTTGCCGGTCGATCATCTATAAAGGCATGATGCTGGCCGAGCAGGTCGCTGTTTTCTACCCCGACCTGATGGATGAGCGGTTCGAGTCCGCTTTTGCGATTTACCACCAGCGCTATTCGACCAACACGTTCCCGCAATGGTGGCTGGCCCAGCCCTTCCGTATGTTGGCCCACAACGGTGAGATCAACACGCTGAAAGGCAACATCAACTGGATGAAAAGCCACGAGATCCGCATGACCTCGGATAGCTTTGGCGTCTATGCCGAGGATATCAAACCGATTATAGCGGGCGGATCGTCGGATTCCGCCGCATTAGACTCGGTATTCGAGGTCTTGGTGCGTGCGGGGCGCTCGGCGCCGATGGCGAAAACCATGCTGGTTCCGGAAAGCTGGTCCAAGCAAGCTATCGAGCTGCCGCAAAGCTGGCGCGACATGTATTCCTACTGCAATTCAGTGATGGAACCTTGGGATGGCCCTGCTGCGCTGGCAATGACGGATGGCCGCTGGGTATGTGCCGGTTTGGATCGGAACGGTCTGCGCCCGATGCGCTATGTGGTAACCGGCGATGGTCTGGTCATCGCGGGGTCCGAGGCGGGTATGGTGCCGATTGATGAGGCCACCGTGACCGAAAAAGGCGCGCTGGGACCGGGCCAGATGCTGGCTGTCGATATGAAAAAGGGCAAGCTGTTCCGCGACAAGCAGATCAAGGACAAACTGGCCCGAGCACTGCCGTTTGGCGACTGGGTCGGCAAGATCAACGATCTGGACGAGTCACTTGCGGGCGTGACGGAACACCCGAAATTCATCGGAGAAGAACTGCGCAAGCGTCAGATCGCGGCCGGGTATTCTGTAGAAGACCTAGAACAGATTCTTGCCCCGATGGCAGAGGACGGCAAAGAGGCGCTGGCTTCGATGGGGGATGATACGCCCTCGGCTGTTCTGTCCAAGCAATACCGCCCGCTTAGCCACTTTTTCCGGCAGAACTTCAGCCAGGTGACGAACCCTCCGATCGACAGTTTGCGTGAATACCGTGTGATGTCGCTGAAGACGCGGTTCGGCAACCTTAAGAACGTGCTGGACGAAGACAGCAGCCAGACCGAGATCATCGTTCTGGAAAGCCCCTTTGTCGGCAATGCACAATGGGACACCCTGGTCAATCAACTGGGTTCACCCCTTGCGGAGATCGATTGTAGCTTTGAACCCGGCCGAGGCGCTCTGAGCGCCGCCTTGGCACGTGTTAGAGCCGAAGCAGAGGAAGCCGTGCGCTCGGGCGCGGGTCACTTGGTTCTGTCTGACATGAATTCAGGGCAAGGTCGTGTGGCGATGCCGATGATCCTGGCCACCAGTGCTGTGCATTCGCATTTGACCCGTCAGGGTTTGCGGACCTTTTGTTCGCTGAACGTGCGGTCTGCTGAATGTGTTGATCCTCATTACTTTGCGGTTCTGATCGGCTGTGGCGCGACTGTTGTGAACGCCTATCTGGCCGAAGATTCACTGGCTGATCGCATTGACCGTGGTCTGCTGGACGGCACCCTGACCGAAAACGTTGCGCGCTATCGCGAAGCCATCGACCAGGGTCTGCTGAAGATCATGGCCAAGATGGGTATTTCGGTGATCTCGTCCTATCGCGGTGGTCTGAATTTCGAAGCCGTGGGTCTCAGCCGCGCGATGGTGGCCGAGTATTTCCCGGGTATGACCAGTCGTATCTCCGGCATCGGTGTCACCGGCATTCAGACCAAAGTCGAAGAAATCCATGCCAAAGCGTGGGACAGCGGTCTGGATGTTCTGCCCATCGGTGGTTTCTACAAAGCGCGTAAATCGGGTGAGACCCACGCGTGGGAAGCAACCTCGATGCACATGATGCAAATGGCCTGTAACCGTGCCTCGTACGAGCTGTGGAAGCAGTATTCGGCCAAGATGCAGTCCAATCCTCCGATTCACTTGCGCGATCTGATGGATTTCAAGCCGCTGGGCAAGCCGGTGCCGATCGAAGAGGTCGAATCGATCACTTCAATCCGCAAACGCTTTGTCACTCCAGGCATGTCGCTGGGCGCCCTCAGCCCCGAGGCGCACAAGACACTGAACGTGGCGATGAACCGGATTGGCGCGAAGTCGGATTCCGGCGAAGGTGGTGAAGACCCGGCGCATTTTGTGCCTGAACCCAACGGTGACAACCCGTCGGCCAAGATCAAACAGGTGGCCTCGGGCCGGTTCGGCGTGACCGCCGAATACCTGAACCAGTGCGAAGAGCTTGAGATCAAGGTCGCCCAAGGCGCGAAACCGGGTGAGGGCGGTCAGCTGCCGGGTATGAAAGTCACAGACCTGATCGCGCGTCTGCGGCATTCTACCAAGGGCGTGACCCTGATCTCACCGCCGCCGCACCACGACATCTACTCGATCGAGGATTTGGCGCAGCTGATCTATGACCTGAAACAGATCAACCCGCGCTGCAAAGTGACGGTTAAGCTGGTGGCGTCCTCGGGCGTTGGCACGATTGCTGCCGGTGTGGCCAAGGCGAAAGCGGATATTATCCTTATTTCGGGTCACAATGGCGGCACTGGGGCCTCACCTGCGACCAGCATCAAATATGCCGGCCTGCCATGGGAAATGGGCCTGACCGAAGCCCATCAGGTTCTGGCGATGAACAACCTGCGCGACCGTGTGACTCTGCGGACGGATGGTGGCCTGCGCACCGGTCGTGACATCGTCATGGCCGCGATGATGGGCGCTGAGGAATACGGCATCGGTACCGCCGCCCTGATCGCAATGGGCTGTATTATGGTGCGTCAGTGCCAGTCGAACACCTGTCCGGTGGGCGTGTGTACGCAGGACGAATCGTTACGTGCCAGGTTTACTGGCAACGCGGACAAGGTGGTGAACCTGATCACCTTCTACGCACAGGAAGTGCGAGAACTGCTGGCTAGCCTCGGCGCACGTTCGATTGACGAAATCATCGGTCGTGCTGATCTGCTAGCACAGGTCAGCCGCGGATCGGCGCATCTGGATGATCTGGACCTCAACCCGCTGTTGATCACCGTCGATGGCGCACATGATATCGTCTACAACCGCGACAAGGATCGTAATGCAGTGCCGGATACGCTGGATGCCGAGATTGTGCGCGATGCGGCGCGATTCCTGAAGGACGGTGAGAAGATGCAACTATCTTACGCGGTGCAGAACACGCATCGGACCGTGGGTACACGTGTCTCAAGCCACATCGTCCAGAATTTCGGCATGCGGAACACGTTCCAGGACAATCACTTGCATGTGAAACTGCAGGGTTCGGCCGGCCAGTCGCTGGGGGCTTTTGCCGCTCCAGGTCTCAAGCTGGAGGTCTCGGGTGATGCCAACGACTATGTCGGCAAGGGGCTTTCGGGCGGCATGATCGTTGTGCGGCCCCCGCAGGTGAGCCCCCTCAAGGCGGAATATAACACCATCATTGGCAACACCGTCCTATACGGTGCCACCGATGGCCACCTATTTGCAGCAGGCCGCGCAGGTGAGCGGTTCGCGGTGCGAAATTCAGGTGCCAGAGTGGTGATCGAAGGCTGCGGCTCGAACGGATGTGAATACATGACCGGCGGCGTTGCGGTTATTCTCGGCGATATCGGTGCCAACTTTGGTGCGGGGATGACGGGTGGTATGGCTTATCTGTACGACCCCGAAGGCAAGGCCGAAGCGCTGATGAACATGGAGACGCTTGTCACCTGTCCGGTGACAGTGGACCATTGGGAAGATCAGCTGAAAGCAATGATCGAGCGCCATGTTGCGGAAACCAATAGCCGCAAAGCCATTGATATCTTACAGCATTGGGATGTGGAAAAGACCAACTTCCTGCAGGTTTGCCCAAAAGAGATGTTGAACAAGCTCAGTCATCCTCTGACCACCGAAGTGGCGGCGGTTCCTGCAGAATAGGTCTTGAGAGATCTAAATCTTTGGCCCGGCGTGTCGTTCCCAACACGCCGGGTATTCTTTTGTCTGGCCATATTGTTTCCAATTCTTGTGTAATGCCGTGCATAACGCCTAGCTTTAGTCATAGTTTATTCGGGAAATGCAGGCATGCTGCTATCCCAATGATGTGAGTGAAGTGGAATATCGGTGTGCCCACGACGTATACAGACCAGTTTTTTGTGCTCGACCCGGCCAATCCGGGTGCGAACGGAACCGTTGTTGGATCCACGCTGAACGTCGAGTTCTTTGATATCATCGATCAGAATGACGATGATCTGGTCAACCGGCTGAATGGAGACTCGGTTGATGGATCTGATATCACTGCGTCTTACTTCGATGATATGGTGACGATCGAGTTGCCGGGTGGTGCGCAGGTTACATATACCGGCGTTACCTTCTACCTTGCTGACGGGCGCGAGGTTTTTACCCCAACAGACGGATCGGTTCTGCAGCAAGGCACGTTTGTTTCTTCTTCAGTCACCGATTTTAGCGATGATGGGGCTTCGTTTGGTTCGATCGATATCGCCAACGGTGATCTCGGTCCGCCCTGCTTTACGCCCGGCACATTGATTAATACCCCCGATGGGCCCCGACCGGTCGAGGACCTGAAACTTGGAGATCTGGTTACGACCGCGGATAGCGGCGCCAAACCTGTGCTCTGGATTGGTCGGACCAAGGTAGCAGCCGAGGGTAAACTGGCCCCAATTCGGTTCGAGACAGGGATGTTCGGGCTCACGCGCCCTCTGCTTGTTTCGCCGCAGCACAGGATGCTGATCGATGATTGGCGTGCACCCTACCTGTTTGGCCATGAAGAAGTTCTGATCGCTGCCCATTGTCTTGTGAACGGAACAACAGTCACGCGTGTCGAAGGGGGCGAGGTGGATTATATCCACATTCTGTTCCGGCGACATGAGATCGTGTTCGCCAATGGCGCCAAAAGTGAAAGCTACTACCCGGGACATGCACTGACCCAGGCCGAGCGTCGGACGCAAGCAGAAGTATTGGCCTTGTTCCCGGAGTTGGCGGCGCGCGGAGCAGCCTCAGTCAGAACTGCACGCCCGGTTGTGCGACCGCGCGACGGACAGATGTTGTCGAAATAATCCGTTTCAAATACGCCCTTCGCGGCGTATAGCAAGGCATGGCAAAAAAAGCAGTCCGCAAACCGCGCGGTAAGAAAAAGAAGGCGTCCAGATCAAACAAAACAACAGGCCTCATCGCTCGGATACGGCGCTGGACCCTTCGTGTTGTTCTGGCGATGGTCGTGGCTTTTGTGTCTTTGGTTCTGATCTATTCAGTCGTGAACCCGCCGGTCACGCATACGATCTGGTCCGAGTGGCGGCGGCTTGGGAAGGTTGATCGCGAGTGGGTGCCGATCGAAGAGATTGCCCCGATCATGGCGCGGTCGGTCGTAGCAGCCGAGGATGCCAACTTCTGCCTGCATTGGGGCTTTGATGTCGAAGCGATCCGCGATGCGCTGGAAGATGGCGGCAGCCGGGGTGCATCGACCATCACGCAGCAGGTGGTCAAGAATGTATTTCTCTGGCAGGGGCGCAGCTGGGTCCGCAAGGCACTTGAAACCTCGATGACTCCGATTGTTGAAATCGTCTGGAGCAAGCAGCGCATTCTCGAAGTGTATCTGAACGTCGCGGAAACCGGACAAGGGATCTTTGGCGTCGAGGCCGCGGCGCAGAAGTATTATGGCGTGAGTGCGGCAAAAATGTCTCCGACACAAGCGGCGCGTGTGGCGGCGATTCTGCCATCCCCGCGCAACCGGTCGGTTACGGATCCATCGGTGCGGACCCGCAGGCGTGCCGCGTCAATTCTGGATGGAGCGGCCACCATCCGCGCAGATGGACGCGCCGCGTGTTTCGAGGATTGAAACCCAGACCCCTCAGCGGCTAAAGCTTGAAGGGTACTCTACTGGTTCGAATGGAAGTTCATGGCGCGTCTGTTTCACGTTCCCCTCTCGCCCTATTGCCGCAAGGTTCGCCTGTCTCTGGCCGAAAAGAAGATCGAGGTTGAGCTGGTCGAAGAACGATACTGGGAACAGGACCCGGATTTTTTGCGCCGCAACCCGGCGGGTAAGGTTCCTGTGCTGCGACTGGATGGTCAGATCATGGCCGAGAGCGCCGCGATCTGCGAATATATCGAAGAGACCCGACCCGAGCCACCCTTGATGCCTAAAAAAGCCGAAGCACGTTATGAGGTGCGGCGTTTGGTAGGCTGGTTTGATGACAAGTTTCACCACGAGGTGACCTCAAAGCTACTGTATGAGCGGGTGAACAAGAAAGTAACGGGGCAAGGCTATCCGGACAGCAAGAACGTCAAGGAGGGCGCGCGCGCGATCAAGTATCATCTGGATTATATGGCCTGGTTGCTGGATCACCGTCGCTGGCTGGCCGGAGATCAGATGACATTGGCCGATTTCGCCGCGGCGGCGCATCTGTCGGCGCTGGATTACATTTCGGACGTAGATTGGAACCGAAGCTCTGCGGTGAAGGACTGGTACGCCAAGATCAAATCCCGCCCGGCGTTCCGCTCGATTCTGGCGGATCAGGTTCCGGGATTCCGGCCACCGCCACATTACGCGGATCTGGATTTCTGATAGATTGAGGGGTAGGGGGCTGTCCGCCCCCTCTTGGCCATTGGGCCAATTCACCCCCGAAGGTATTTTTGGCCAGATGAAGAGCGGATCGGAGTTGAAACAGCGGTTGGTGGAGCAAGCCTTGTCTGAGGGGTTTGTCGCCTGTCGGGTTTGTCGTCCTTGGGATGTGCCCCTTGTTCCCGAACGGTTGGATGCCTTTCTACAAGCCGGATATCATGGCCAGATGGGCTGGATGGCTGAGCGGGCTCATTGGCGCGGTGATCCGTCTGTGCTGTGGCCTGACGCGCGGTCGGTGATCATGCTTGCGGAGAGCTATACGCCCGAGCATGACCCGACTGCGGTGCTGGCGCATTCCAACTTGGGCGCCATTTCGGTTTATGCGCAGAACAAGGATTATCACGATCTGGTTAAGAAGCGCCTCAAACGATTGGCGCGCTGGCTGATTGCCGAGGGTGGGGGTGAAGTGAAGGTGTTTGTCGATACTGCTCCGGTGCCAGAGAAGGCGCTGGGGCAGGCCGCTGGGCTGGGGTGGCAGGGCAAGCATACCAATCTTGTCAGTCAGGATTGGGGAAATTGGGCCTTTTTAGGGTCTGTTTTCACAACTTTGGATTTGCCTGTGGATGGCGCTGAGGTCGACCATTGTGGCTCATGCCGCGCGTGTTTGACGGCCTGTCCGACCGACGCGTTTCCGGCACCGTATCAGTTGGATGCGCGGCGCTGTATTTCGTATCTGACCATCGAGCATAAGGGGCCGGTGGAGGAAGAGTTGCGCGCGCTGTTGGGCAACCGAATCTATGGCTGCGATGATTGTCTCGCGGCCTGCCCGTGGAACAAGTTTGCGGTCGCGGCCAGTGACCTTCGCTATGCGGCGCGGGAGGAGCTAAAGGCGCCTCCGTTGGCGGAACTGGCGCAGCTGGATGATACAGCATTCCGCGCGATGTTCTCGGGCTCGCCGATAAAGCGGATCGGCCGGAATCGGTTCGTGCGGAACGTGCTTTATGCGATTGGGAACTCAGCGGTGCCGGCGTTACTGCCGGTTGCACAGGCGCTGACCGATGATCCGGATCCGACCGTGGCTGATGCAGCGCGCTGGGCGGCATCCCGGTTGTCGTAAACAGGCTGGACGCGCCGCAGGAAAACGCTACACCCGGTTCTGGCGAACAGATGGAGGACCCGATGGCGTTGGCTTTGGGGGTGGATACGGGCGGAACCTATACGGATGCGGTGCTGATCCGGGATGAGCGCGAGGTGATCGCGTCGGCCAAATCGCTGACCACACGAGCGGATCTGGCGATTGGTGTGGGCCGCGCGGTTTCTGCCGTGCTGGAGACGGCTGATGTGTCTCCGGATCAGATTGGGATGGCATCGTTGTCGACAACGCTGGCCACCAATGCGTTGGTCGAAGGCCAGGGCGGGCGCGTGGCGTTGATCTATGTCGGGTTTCGGGAAAGCGACCTTGAGAAACACGGTCTAAGAGAGGCATTGAAGGGCGATCCGGCTTTGGTTCTGGCCGGGGGGCACAACCATGCCGGGGGTCAGGTCGCCGAATTGGATGTTGCAGGGCTTGAGGCCTTTTTAGACTCACATTCAGGCATTTCCGGCTATGCGGTTGCAGCACAGTTCGCGACCAGAAATCCGGCACATGAACTGGAAGTGGCGCGCGTGATTTCCGAGCGTACGGGAGTGCCGGTCACGTGCTCTCATCATCTGTCGGCCAAGCTGAATGGGCCAAAGCGTGCAGTGACCGCCGTGCTGAATGCACGATTGATCGGGATGATCGACCGCTTGATCGGGCGCGCGCAGGATCAGTTGCGCGCGCAGGGCATCACCGCCCCAATGATGGTTGTGCGCGGGGATGGCGCTTTGATGAGCGCCGAGCAGGCGCGGGAGCGTCCGATTGAAACGATCCTAAGTGGCCCTGCGGCCTCTATCGTTGGCGCGCGCTGGCTGACCGATGTTGAGAACGCGCTGGTGTCCGATATCGGCGGGACTACGACCGACGTCGCGCTGATCAGAGATGGCAAACCTGCCATCGACCCCGCAGGCGCGCAGGTTGGGGGGTTCCGGACCATGGTGGAAGCGGTTGCGATGCGGACTCATGGTTTGGGCGGTGACAGTCAGGTGCATGTGGTGACCGAAGGCCTAGGCGGTGGTGTCTTCCTTGGGCCGCGTCGGGTGCTGCCGGTGTCGCTGATCGCAGCTGAGGCCCCGGATGTGGTACATGCGGCATTGGATGAGCAATTGCGGGCGACGACCGTAGGTGAACATGACACGAGGTTTGCCCGTCGTGTGTCGGGTATCCCCGCCGATGGGGTCGGGCCGCGTGAAACAGTATTACTGGACCGGTTGGAGGATCGTGTTGTGCCGCTCAGCAGTCTGTTGCAAACCCGGATGGAGCATGGGGCACTGGGCCGTTTGGTGGATCGCGGGATCGTACAGGTCTCGGGTGTCACCCCTTCGGATGCCAGCCATGCTCTGGGGCGGCTTGCGGATTGGGACTGCTCGGCAGCGCTTAAGGCGCTGGAACTGATGGCGCGTAAGCGGGTTGGATCAGGGGACAGGCTGGCAGCATCGCCTGAAGCGCTGGCTCAGCTCATTGTCGATCAGTTGACGGAACAAACCTCATTGACCTTATTAGAGACTGCTTTTGCCGAGGAAAGCCATGGGTTTGACCAGCCTGCAAGAGATCTGGCCCGGCATGTTCTGACGCAGCGCGGGCTGGCGAAACACCGTGGGTTGTTGGCATTGGATGCCGCGCTGAATGTGGATGTCGTGGGCCTTGGGGCTTCGGCCCCCAGCTATTACCCGGCAGTCGGAGAGCGGTTGCATTGCAAGATGGTCCTGCCAGAGCATGCCGGTGTTGCAAATGCCATCGGTGCGGTTGTCGGGCGGCTGACCCTTCGGCGGGCCGGTTCAGTTACGTCCCCGGCCGAAGGCCGCTATCGGGTACATCTGGAAGAGGGGCCGCAGGATTTCTCGGACTCGAATTCCGCTCTACAGTTGCTTGAAGATGTGCTGCGCAACGAGGCTGAGGGCGCGGTGCGCCAAGCAGGTGCCGAGGATATACGCGTGACAGTCGACCGCGATATCCGCACCGCCAAGATTGAAGCGCAAGAGGTATTCGTCGAAGCGTTGATCACGGTCGAGGCCAGTGGACGACCTCGTGTGGCGGTCGGATAGCCCCGCAAGGGGCTATACCGCGCAAGTCATTCTGCCGCACTGGAGCGTTTTGGCAGCACCCAGTCCGGGCGCGGGAAATGGCAGGTGTATCCGTTGGGGATGCGCTCTAGGTAATCTTGATGCTCGGGCTCGGCTTCCCAGAAATCGCCGACGGGTTCGACTTCGGTCACCACATTGCCGGGCCAAATGCCGCTGGTGTTGACATCGGCAATTGTATCTTCGGCCACCTGTTTCTGGGCATCGTCCACATAGTAGATCGCCGAGCGATAACTCATTCCGCGGTCATTGCCCTGACGATTCAGGGTGGTCGGGTCGTGGATCTGGAAAAAGAACTCTAGCAGATCGCGATAGGTGATCTGGGTCGGGTCGAACCAGATTTCGATCCCTTCAGCATGGGTGCCGTGGTTGCGATAAGTTGCGTTTGGCACATCGCCACCGGTGTACCCGACGCGGGTGCGCGAGACGCCGGGCAATTTGCGGATCAGGTCCTGCATGCCCCAAAAGCAGCCTCCGGCCAGAACGGCGCGTTCATCGGTCATCAGATATCCTCCACATGGATCAGAAATTCGCCATACCCTTCGGCCTCCATCTCGTCGCGATGAATGAACCGCAGCGAGGCGGAATTGATGCAATAGCGTAGCCCGCCATGTTCGCGGGGGCCATCGGGAAACACATGGCCCAGGTGGCTGTCGCCGTGTTTCGAGCGGACCTCGGTCCGGATCATGCCATGAGTGGTGTCGCGAAACTCTTCGACATGTTCATGTATGATTGGCTTGGTGAAACTGGGCCAGCCGCAGCCGGATTCGTATTTGTGGGTCGAGGCGAACAACGGCTCGCCCGAGACGATATCCACGTAGATGCCCGGTTCCTTGTTGTTCAACAGCTTGCCAGTGCCCGGGCGTTCGGTGCCGCTGCGCTGGGTGACGTGAAATTCTTCAGGTGAGAGGGCCGCAATGACCTCGGGGTCTTTGGTATAACGGGACATGGATCCTCCGGTGTTTGAATGATGATGTCCTATTTGGGCATAGATGCGCAGGAATCAAAACCATATTACAGCGCGCTCGCGGGTCTGTGCAGTTGATCCAAACGAATGCACGGCGCGTATGATTTATAACAGGAGGTGAAGTGATGTTCCGTATGGCTCTGTTGACTGCTCTGATCTTGTTGGGCAAAGCCCTTCAGGCGGCACCACTGACGGGCGAATTTTCATCAATCGATGGTGGGACAATATCACTGGAAGACTGGCGCGGACAGCCCGTGCTTGTGGTCAACACGGCGTCGCTTTGCGGCTTTACCGGACAATACGCAGCGTTGCAGGAGCTGTACGAAACATATGAAGAACGCGGGCTGGTAGTACTGGCGGTCCCGTCGAATTCGTTCAAACAAGAGCTGGCGTCGTCGAAAGAGGTCAAGAATTTTTGCGAACTAAATTATGACCTTACGCTTCCGATGACGGATATCACTCCAGTGAAAGGTTCGGATGCCCATCCGTTTTACCAAGCTGTTGCTGCGCAGACTGGCTTTGTCCCGAAATGGAACTTTAACAAAGTGCTTATTGGCCCCGAGGGTGAGGTCGTTGCCACCTATGGGTCAAGCACCAAGCCAAATGCGCCTAAGTTGATAGATCAGGTCGAGGCGTTGCTGCGCTGACCGGGTTCGCGCGACAGCTGTACGGCAAGAATTCCCAGCGTTGTGATCAGAACCCCCACCGCATCCAATGGGCCAAGCTTCTCACCCAGTAAAATGGCTGCGATGGTCACGCCGAATACCGGGTTGAGGAAATGGAATGTTGCCGCACGGATCGGGCCGATGCGATCCAGTAGCAGGAACCAGATGAAAGTTGCCAGAAGGCCCGGGAATAGCGTGGTGTAGGTAAAAGCCAGCATAAAAGGCAGTGTGGCGTGGATATGAATAGACTCGAACACCGGGGCGGCGAGAAACAGCACCGCCGATCCGATAAGCATCTGCAGCCCAACCACCATCATGAAGTTACCGCCCGAAGTCGCCCCCCGAACAGCCAAGGTGGCAAAGGTCAGCGCCAGCGCCCCGATTCCGCAGAGCAGAACCCCGAACAGATCGACACCAGCGTTAATCCGGCTACCCATGATCAGCGCGACACCGACAAAACCTGCCAGCAAGCCGACGATGCCCAGCGGGCGTATCCGCTCACCCAATAGCAGCCAGCCGGCTAGGGCTACCAGCAGGGGCATAGTCGAGGCGATGATCGCCGCGACCGAAGCCTCGACTGTCTGCATCGCATAGAAGTTTAGACCCAAATAAAGGGCATTTTGGCAGATTCCGAACAGAATAGTGGCGCGCCATTGGTTGCGAGTCAGGCGCCAGCTTTGCCCCATGGCGCGTGCGATCGCCACGCCCAGTAGTCCCGAAATCAGAAATCGCAGCGCCAACGAGAACAGAGGCGAGGCATCGGCAACGATGATCCGCGCCGAGCTGAAGGCCGAAGACCAGATGAGGGCGAAAACAAGCCCCATGGCGATGGCGCGCAGGTCCATTACGGCCTCCTGATGAAATTCGGGCGACTGTTCCTGATTTTAACATGAGCTGCAAGGACCCATTGCGTCGAATAGCGGGGTCGCCCGATAGTTGGCATCAATGAGCTTGCGCGCAATGAGAATGAGCAGAGCTTTTGTAGAAAAGCACTGCTCATCATTATGATTCAGCTTGTCGCTTGATTCAGGCGAAAAAGCTAAGATCGTCCATCGAGAACCAACCCGCGTTCTCAACGTGCTCGTTGATGATTTCACCTCCCGATGCGACGAACTCGACGTGATCAATATCGCGCCAGTCAAACTCGTGTGTGACGTGATCGAATGTCAGATCGACCTCTGCGGAGTGCACCAGCTCATCGCCATTATAGGCATTGATAGTGACTTGGTTTGCCCAGTTCGATTCAGGAATATACGTGGTGTCCGATCTGGAAGCATTGGCCAAGGAAACGCTGTTGAAGTTGAATTCTTCGCCATCGCTTTTCGAGAAGCCGACAGTTGCCCCCCAGGAATTGAACGCCTCCAGGTCGGGGTCGGGGTTTGAGCCACCGTATTCGTATGGGGTTAGAATACCATCAGTGTTGCTCTGCCCTTTGCTAACACTTGCAATAAATGCACCATTCAGCACCTGATCACTGTCATTGATGCGGGTTCCGTCATTGAAATCCAGCACGAACTCTTCAAGCGGGTCAGGCGCGGTCAGTTCCGGGAAGTATTGGAACAAGGATTCAGGGATGTCCTCGACCTTTTCATACAAAGAAATCTCTTTCCCGCCTGCGTCTGGATAGCTGGTGACCTTCAATGCCCAAGAAGCACTGTCGTCCCCGTCCAGTTGCAGCACGTCAGAACGGTTTCCATCCGCATAAAGTGTAACGGTTACGTCCCCGTTATCTTTCTCCAGCCGACGTTCTGAGATTTGTCCGTCCTGATAGGTGGTCGTGATCGAATCCCAGGATTTCGCATCCAGCTCATCAGTCTGGCTGATGCTGACGCGCTGGCTATCTGACCAGACCTCGTGCTTCACGACGCCGTTGTCATATGTCTTTGTCTTTTCAGATTTCTTTCCACTGCCATCAAATGAGGTGCTGATGGTTTCCCACGACTTTATGTCGCTTCCGTCTGTCTGCGTTACGTTGCTACGCTGTCCGTCTGTCCACGTTTCCTGTTTGACAATTCCATTGTCATAGGTGGTCGTCCGTCCGGTTGTTTCTCCGTTGACATCGAAGAACGTGTCGATCCGATCCCAGGATTTGGTTTGTAGAAAGTCCTGAACAGTACTGAAATGACCGGGCGCGAAGGCTTCAACCGTCCGGGCACCATTATCGTTTGTTATCGTGCGGCCTATGATATTGCCCGACGCATCATAGCGTAGAACGATCTGGTCCCAGGGTTTTGCACCGTCTCCGAAAAACCCATCTTGGATGAGAATCTCATTCGGAACTCCATTTTGAAAGGTCTCGGTCACGCGGATACTGTCTGGATAAACCGTTCCGCGTTCGGTCATTATGCCATTGGCGTCATAGTCAATGAACCGATTATCAAAGCCCAATGCCTCTTCTGTTTCGACATAAAATTCCTGACGCAAAACGCCGTCTTCGTAAGTCCCGAAGACCTCGTATCCGGCATCAAAAGTCGTCCGCGTTGCAACGACAACATCGTCTTCAATCGTGTATTGGATGCTTGCCCAGTCGAATTGATTTTCTGTATCGAATTCAGTGGTTTGATATCGTGCCAAAAATCGAGATTCCTCAATAATACTTCCCATTAAGCGAGTGGATGAGGAATATGACACAACTATGGCGATAGTTGCAAAAACTCGATATTAATCAGATGTTTACATAGCTTATTCAGGCAAAAAAAGGGCCGCCCGGTGGCGACCCCTTCGATCTTGCTATCTGTCTTCGGCGAATTAGCCGTTGACGCTGTCTTTCAGAGCTTTCGCGATGGTCATTTTGACCACTTTGTCGGCTTCTTTCTTGAACTGCTCGCCGGTGGCGGGGTTGCGCACCATGCGCTCGGGGCGCTCGCGGCAGTAGATTTTGCCAACGCCGGGCAGGGTGACGGCACCACCGGCCGAAACTTCGCGGGTGATCAGGCCTGTCATGGCCTCCAGCGCAGCGTTTGCGGATTTCTTGTCAGTTCCCATTTCCTCAGCGAGAGCAGCCACCAGCTGAGTCTTTGTCATAGGCTTTGCCATTTCTTGGTCTCCTTAACGTGCCCGATCTATAGGGCCTCACCGCGTAACTGTAACGGGATATTGTGGCTGAACACAACGAATAGTAGCACTAAAAACCCCAAAAATAGGGGAAATTCGTTGCTTTTTTGCTTCAGAGAAAGGCCGTTTCGTCGAACGAACGCAATTTCCGGCTGTGTAATCGTTCCAGCGGCATGCAGCGCAAGTGTTCCATCGCCCGGATTCCGATCGCCAAATGACGACTGACCTGAGTGGTATAGAACGCCGAAGCCATGCCGGGAAGTTTTAATTCACCATGCAAGGGCTTATCCGAGACGCACAGCAACGTGCCATAAGGAACCCGAAACCGATAACCGTTGGCAGCGATTGTTGCACTTTCCATATCCAGCGCAATCGCACGGGACTGGCTGAGCCGTTGCACCGGGCCGGACTGATCGCGAAGCTCCCAATTGCGGTTATCGACCGAGGCGACAGTACCTGTTCGCATGATACGTTTCAGCTCGTAGCCTTCCAACTCGGTTACCTCGGCCACAGCCTGTTCCAGCGCGACCTGAACCTCGGCCAGCGGTGGGATCGGCACCCAGACGGGCAGGTCGTCGTCCAGCACTTTGTCCTCGCGCAGGTAGGCATGTGCCAGTACGAAATCCCCAAGCGCCTGCGTGTTGCGCAGACCGGCGCAGTGGCCGACCATCAACCAGGCGTGCGGGCGCAGAACCGCAATGTGGTCGGTGGCCGTTTTGGCATTCGATGGCCCGACGCCGATATTGACCAGCGTGATCCCAGACCCATCCGCGCGTTTCAGGTGGTAGGTTGGCATTTGCGGCAGTTTAAGGGGCTGTTCCAGTACGGCTTCGGCGTCCGTGATCTCAACATTCCCGGTCGAGACAAAGCTGGTATAGCCGCTGTCGGGATCGGCCAGTTGAGCCCGTGCGTAGCTCTCAAATTCCGAGACATAGAACTGATAGTTGGTGAACAGCACATGGTTTTGGAAATGGCCGGGGTCAGTCGCCGTATAATGCGACAGTCGTGCAAGCGAATAGTCCACCCGCTGGGCTGTGAAGAGCGCAAGGGGTTCCGCTTCGTTTTCCAGCTCGTGCACGCCATTCACGATATCGTCGTTTGTTGTATTCAGGTCCGGTACATCGAACGCATCGCGCAGAGTGAACCCAGCTGCACCCTGATGCGGGACAACCAGATCCGGGTTATTGGCGACAGCGAAATGGACCGGGATCGGCGTTTCCGAAGCTCCGATTGTGACCGGCTGATCGTGGTTCTTGATCAATAGCGCGATTTGCTGGGTAAGGTAGGACCGGAACAGATCGGGGCGCGTCACTGTCGTGGCGTGCGTGCCCGGCTCGGACACGTGACCGAAGCTCAGCCGGCTGTCGACCTGCGCGTAAGACGAGGTCCTGATCCGGATTTCGGGGTAGAACGCCCGAAACCTCTCGGTAGGAGCGCCGTTCTTAAGTGCATTTGCAAACCTATCGCACAGGAATTTTGTCGCCTGTTCATAGAGCTCTTCTAAACGTGCGACAGCTGCAAGCGGATCGCTAAATTTCTCGGGGTTGGGAACGTCAGGTGTTCGGATAGTAGTCATGCAAGGGGTTCCAGAAGGTCGATCTTTTCGAATGTACGTACGTCCACCAGCCCAAGGTCCGAGATCCGCAGTTCTGGGATCACAACCAGGGCCAGCAGAGAATGCTGCATATATGCGTTGTTAAGCTGACAGCCGCAGGTCTTCATCGCCTCGACCATTTGTTCTGCTTTGGCGGCAACCTCAGTCGCTGGGTTGTCGGACATCAGGCCTGCGATCGGCAGTTCCACCAAGGCCAGTTCCTCGCCATCGCGAAAGATTGTGATGCCTCCGCCCACTTCGGCCAGCCTGTTCGCGGCCAGCGCCATCTGTTCACGGTCGGTACCGACAACAATCATATGGTGGCTGTCATGCGCAACGGTCGAGGCCATGGCCATTTTGCCTTGATACCCAAAGCCCGAGACAAAGGCGTTAGTCACACCCCCCGTGGCGCGATGCCGCTCGACCAATGCGATCTGGCACACGTCGCCTTCGCCTTCAACAAGCCCTTCGATAATCGGCAGCTCGGATTTCAACGCTTGCGTTGGGGCCTGATTTTCAACCACCCCGATCACGTTGGCCGTGACACGGTTCGCTCCGGCAGGGGCTGCGATTTCAAAGTCTGTCGAGGTCAACGCATGCCCTAGGTGTACGGTATTTCGCGCCTTAGCGGGCCAGTTCAGATGCGGGCATTCGACCGTTACCGTCCCGTTTTCAGCCACAATCTGACCGCGCGCAACCACGGTTTCGATCGGAAGCTCTACCAGATCAGAACTCACGATAATGTCAGCGCGCCGCCCGGGTGTGATCGAGCCGATCTCGCGTTCCAACCCAAAATGGGTCGCCGTGTTGATCGTCGCCATTTGCAGCGCAACCAGAGGATCGCAACCACAGGCAATCGCATGTCGCACTACGCGGTTCATGTGTCCGTCATTTACCAGCGTTCCCGAATGGCAGTCGTCGGTGCACAAGATGAAGTTGCGCGGGTCCAGCCCTTTTTCAGTCACCGCAGTAATCTGGCTTTCGACATCATACCAAGCCGACCCCAACCGCATCATTGACCGCATTCCCTGACGGACACGTGCGATGGCGTCTGCCTCGCAGGTGCCCTCATGGTCATCAGCAGGGCCGCCGGCGACATATGCCGCGAAATCAAACCCTAAATCAGGCGAAGCATAGTGCCCGCCAACAATTTTCCCGGCGCGCTGTGTGGCTGCGATCTCTGCCAACATTTTCGGATCGCCATGAATGACACCGGGAAAGTTCATCATCTCGCCCAGTCCGATGATACCGGGCCACGACATCGCCTCGGCCACATCCTCAGCAGTGATTTCGTACCCGGTCGTCTCCAACCCGGGAGCTGATGGCGCGCAAGACGGCATCTGGGTGAAGATGTTCACCGGCTGCATCAGCGCTTCGTCATGCATCAGACGCACGCCTTCCAACCCCATCACGTTTGCGATCTCATGCGGGTCGGTGAACATCGAAGTTGTGCCATGCGGAATGACTGCGCGGGCAAATTCTGCCGGGGTCAACATGCCCGATTCGATATGCATATGCGCATCGCATAACCCCGGCACCAAATAGCGACCGTGCGCCTCGATGATCTGAGTCTCAGGACCGATACAATGCGCGGCGTCCGGCCCCACAAAAGCGACGCGCCCCGCAGCGATCGCCACGTCATGGTCAGGCAGGGTTTCGCGGCTATGCACATTGATCCAGACGCCGCCACGGATCACCAAATCGGCAGCCTCGCGGCCAGCAGCAACAGCGATGAGACGAGGGGCGGTATCGGGCCAACTTGGGAAGGGAGTGTATTCCATGGCCCAACTTTCCCGAATGCGGCGCAAGGTGCAACCCCCACTATTAAGGTATCATGGAATCATCACAAAACCTGCCATCCGCAGCGCGCCAGCGCTGCCACGCCCAACCAGAGGAGAGGCCCGAAGGGCATTGACGATGGGTGGGAGCGACCCGCGATTAGTTGTGGCGATCGGCTTCAATCTCCGCGCGCAGCCAGTCGACAAACGCCAACGCGCCCGGCGTTTCCTCGGCTTGGGGCGATAGCAATAGATAATAGGCCTCGGGCATAGCAGCGCGATGGTTGAACGGTGCGATCAGGCGGCCTTCTTCAATCAACCGTTTTGCGATCATGTCGTGGGCTAAACACAAGCCTCCTCCGGCCATCGCAACCGACAGGCTGACCAGATAGGTCGTCGAATAGGTTACCTTGGGTTTTTGCCAAGTTAGACTCTGATCTGTGATCCAACTCTCCCAATTCGACAACAAATTTGAACAGTCGAATAGGGGCTGTTCCTGCAGAGTTTCCAGCGTCACCGGGAAGTCGGGGGCACAGACAGGATAGTAGTGATCTGTTCGCAGCAATTCCGTTCGCACCGTATCGGCTGGGCGCAGCGAATAGCGGATTTCCACCGCCGCGCCTTCGGCCATTTCACGCGGCTCCCAGAGCTCAGTGAAGATATTCAGATGTACATCCGGATGCAGTTCCCGAAACCGGGGTAGGCGCGGAGCCAGCCAGTTGACGGCAAATGTGATGTTGCTCTGGACCTGAACCGCGTTTTGTTGTGCGCCCGTGACGGCTTGTGTCCCCCTTACCAGAGTTCGAAAGGCTTCACGCACGACCGGCAGATAGGTGATACCAGCTTCGGTCAGCTCCAATGCACGCGGACGACGAAGGAATAAGGGCTGACCCAAATAGCCCTCTAGTGATTTGATTTGCTGGCTGACTGCGCTTTGCGTCATGTTCAAATCCCGCGCCGCCCCCGTGAATGACAAATGACGGGCCGCCGCTTCAAATGTGCGTAGCCAGCCGAGCGGTGGAAGTGATTTCTGCATGCTCATAACTCTGCCAGTAGTTTTACTAATGAACTAGGCATGTTTTTTTCGTTGGTCAAACGTTTGCGGTGAAGGCACGATTTCCCAGAAGTCAATTGACCAGCGAAGGAGCCCGGCATGAGCGTTACAAACCTGCGTCCCAACATCGATCATTGGTCCGAACGCGTGGACATGGCCGCCGCATTCCGCTGGACCGAACGGTTGAACATGCATGAAGGGGTGGCGAACCATTTCAGCCTTGCGGTGAACGAAGACGGCACGCAGTTCCTGATGAATGCCAATCAGATGCATTTCGCGCGTATCAAGGCGTCAAATCTGCTGCTGCTTGATGCCAATGACAAAGATGTCATGGACCAGCCCGGCGCACCGGATCCGACGGCTTGGGGGCTCCACGGATCGATCCACCGCCATTGCCCGCATGCGCGCTGCGTGATGCACGTGCATTCGATTTTTGCGACGGTTCTTGCCTCGCTGGCAGACAGCAGCTTGCCGCCGATCGATCAGAACACCGCAACTTTCTTCAATCGCTACGTAATCGATGAAGAATTCGGAGGTCTGGCTTTTGAAAACGAAGGTGAGCGCTGTGCCGCGATGCTGTCGGACCCGAAAAAGAAAGTCATGATCATGGGCAACCACGGGGTTTTGGTGATCGGCGACAGTCCGGCAGATGCCTTTAACAGACTCTATTATTTTGAACGCGCCGCGGAAACGTACATTCGTGCTCTTCAAACCAGGCAACCTTTGCGCGTTCTGTCCGATGAGATTGCTGAGAAAACCGCGCAAGAGCTTGATGAATATCCCGGTCAGGCCGAAGCACATCTACGCGAAATCAAATCTGTTCTGGATGCCGAAGGCTCGGATTACGCAACCTGAAGCGCACTGTTAGGAGTTTCAGCCATGACCGATATGCATGATGCAGAAGCCGCCCGATGGAATTACCGCCCCGAAGGGCCCGTCGGTTTGAACCCTTTGTTCAACTGGCCGCCGCGTCCTGCGGCTATCCTGAACTGGTACAAAGGGGCTTGGCTTCCCCTTACGTCGCTGACGCTTTGCATGGTGATGGCTTTTGCCGCCTATTTCGTGTTTTTACCTCCATTAGAGACCATGCAGAGTTTCGCGCCCGGCTGGATGTTCCGTATCTGGCTGCTGAACATGGTGCCTCAGATCATGATAGCAGGAGGTCTGCATTGGTGGCTTTACATGCGCAAAGGGCAGGGCATGTACAAGAAATTCGACCGGCGTGATCTGACACGTGACAATGGGTCGTTTACCTTTCGAAATCAGGTTTTGGATAACATCTGGTGGACGCTGGGAAGTGCGATGACTGTGGCGACGGTCTATCAGTGGCTGATCTACTGGGCGATGGCGAATGGCTATGCGCCAGTGATAACCTGGGCCACGGCCCCCGTTTGGTTCGTGATCTGGATGCTTTTCATCCCGATGTGGTCAGGGCTTCATTTCTACTGGGTGCACCGATTGGAACATCACCCGAAACTCTACAAGCACGTTCATGCTGTGCACCATCGCAACGTCAATATCGGACCATGGTCAGGAATATCGAACCATTGGTATGAAAACCTTCTCTATTTCACCACCTACTTCATCCATCTGATTGTACCATCGCATCCGCTGCATCTGCTGTTTCACGCCTACTTCCAGCAGATCAGCCCTGTACTGTCTCACTCGGGTTTCGAAAAGCTGAAGGCTGGTGAAACGGATGCCGCGCGGGCAGGGGACTTCTTCCACCAGCTTCATCACCGGTATTTCGAGTGTAACTACGGCACATCCGAGATTCCGTTCGACAAGTGGTTCGGCACTTATCACGATGGTTCAGCCGAGGCGACAACGCGGACACGGGCTTTCAAGAAGCAGATGTATACTTAAACACGAAGGCGTTCTGCCCCGCCGAGTTCTGCATAGGTCCGTATATGACCTACGCAGAGCTTTGGTCAGGTTTTCTCAAACAATGCGATCAAAGCGACGTCATCTTTGTTGGGGCCGGCAGCAAGATCGCCATAAATCCGGACCTGCGTTAAAGATAAGTCTCTGATCTGATCCGCCTCGAGGCGGCGGAAGGTATCGGCGAACCCGAGCGCCTCAAAGTGTTTTGCGTTGATCGACAGGGCGAACTGCGCACCGTGGCGTGCGACACGCAAGAGCGCTGGCAAAACTTCTGGCCCAAGATGGCCATGGGTGAACGTTCCGGACGAGACGACACCGGCATAGCTGCCGCGCGGAACCGGCAGGCCCTGATTGAGATCGGCTTCGATCGCGTCGCGATAGATATCCTTGCGCATCGCCTCGTCCAGCATTTCGGCGCTGATATCGGTGGCGTCGATCGGACCCACGCCTAACCCGGCCAGAATAGCTCCGCATAACCCAGTGCCTGCGCCTACATCCAATACCGGGCCTTGTCCGCCTGCACCCACAAAAGCGCGCGCCGTGTGGATGTGGAGTTGATAATCCTCAAGCGCTGCGAAACTGTCGTCATATTCCCCTGCCCATTCCGCATAAAGGCGCTTGTTCTCCTCGGGCGATTTCAGGGAGTAGGCTGCGTGCAAGTCAGGTGTCTTTTTGGTCATTTCTCAATGAATGCGCATCAGAGGATTCGAATCAAGTGCGTCCATCCGGCGCTTGCATCCACGTGCCGGGCAGATCATCAAAGGGACCATGACACAGACACTATTCTCCTTCGGCCACGGCTATTCTGCCCGAGCGATATCGAGGCAACTGGATCCAACCACATGGCGGGTCATCGGAACCACGCGTGATTCCCAACAACTTGAGACAATTCGCGATTCGGGTGCCGAGCCTCGTGTCTGGCCAGGGGATCGGCCTGATCTGGACGGGGTGACGCATCTGCTTGTCTCTACAGCACCCACAGCCGATGGTGATCCGGTGCTGGCGGAATTGAAGGATGAGATCGCCGCGCGGATCGGACAGTTCAAATGGGTCGGCTACCTGTCGACCACAGCCGTTTACGGGGATCACCAGGGAGGCTGGGTGGATGAGACGACGCCCGCCACACCGACGGCTGAACGTGGCCGTTGGCGCGTGCGTGCCGAGGAGCAATGGGGCGGCATTCCGGGCCTGCCCTTGCATATCTTCCGACTGGCAGGGATTTACGGGCCGGGTCGCGGGCCGTTTTCAAAGCTGAAACGCGGAGGTTTGCGGCGGATCATCAAGCCGGGCCAGGTGTTTTCGCGCATTCATGTTGACGACATCGCACAGGTTTTGATCGCGTCGATGGCCAAACCCAATCCGGGTGCGATCTACAATGTCTGTGATGATGAACCGGTGCCACCGCAGGATGTGATCGGTTATGCCGCCGAGTTGCAAGGTCTGCCGATGCCACCTGCTGTTCCGTTTGATGAGGCTGATCTGACTCCGATGGCGCGCAGTTTCTATAATGAGAACAAGCGCGTTCGGAATGATCGGATCAAGGATGAACTGGGCGTCTCATTGCTCTATCCGAACTACCGTGTAGGGTTGGAAGCACTGATGCAGCATCAGAAGGATGCCACTTGATCACCGCGCCTTGCCAAGAAACCGGCACGGATTGTATGGGATTTCGATGAAAGACCGCTCTGTCCCGCTGAACATTACCGTTTCGACCCTGACCCGGCAGCGGCCCGAGATGCTGGCCGCTTTGATTCGAAGCTGGGGAGAGATGAAGCTGCCGCCCGACTGCTCGGTGCGATGTTTGGTGGTGGAAAACGACAGCGCAGCGCTCAGCGAAGGTACCGTGCAGGCAGTAGGGGAGAAGCTGCCTAATGGAGCAAGTCTGAACTATGTCCTTGAGACCGAACTCGGCATCCCGTTCGGACGCAACCGAGCCGCACGCGAAGCGTTGGAGAATGGCTCGGATCTGCTCTGTTTTGTCGATGATGACGAAGTGGTGGCGGTCGATTGGCTTGAACGGTTGGTCGCCGGATATCGCAACAGCTCTGCCGTGCTAATGGGCGCTCCGCTTCGTGCGGCGGGGCCATCGGGGCAGGAGACCGCGATTCAGCGGCTGATGTTGCGCAATATCAGCAATCGTTACCTCGACAAGGAAAACGCGGCTGCAAAGAAAGCCACGTTGAACGGTACCGGTGGCGTGACCATCGTGACAAATAACTGGCTGGGCGAGACACGTCTGTTCAGCGAAACCGGCCTTTGGTTCGATGAAACCATGCGGATGACCGGCGGGACGGATGCAAAGTTTTATGCCGAGACCGTTGCTGCAGGCTTACCGGTCGGCTGGGTGCCCGACGCTTTTGTGTACGAGACCATTCCTCCCGAAAGGTTGTCATTCTGGTATCAGACCGCCCGGGGAAGGGACCAGTCCAACACCCATATGCGCCGTAAGCTTGATCAGAAGCCAACAAAGGCGATCTTGGGGTTTTTGAGCACCCCCTTTCGCTTGTTGGCGCTGTTAGGGGCAATCCTTCTGTTTCCGTTCCAACCAGATCGGCGATTGATCCAGATCGCCCGAACGGTTGGGTGGCTTGTCGGGGTATTGGGAATTCCCTTCGGCTATAAATCGGCCCTTTATAAGAAGGTCAGTGGCCACTGAATCTGGGCCGGTCAATCCGTTTTGCGCTAACTCAGTTCAGTCGTTTCATGCGCGGCCATCATCGTAAGCTTATTTGCGTCCACTCTCTCTCGTGCCCGACTTGCGAGGCACGGTGAAGCTTGGTGGTGCAATCGCAATCACGCGCTTCAGGGCCAGGCTGCGCGCAGATGTTCAAGTGATAGCTCTGGATTATCAATATCATCAAAAAACAAAACTTATATGAATGACTTGGATTTGCTAAATCTACACCCAAACAGAAAGAACGAGTCGTTAATGCTATTTCCTACAATGAAGGCAGGGCCGATCTGCGCGATCCCGCGTAACGCCCTTGCCAAGGACGAGCGCAAAAACACTCAAGACCCCTGTTTCTCGTTTCAAAGTTAACCGCGCGACGCACACATCTAGCCAGGACTGGAGATCGATATGGACGGAAGTGATACCCCCAACATGGGCAAATGCCCGGTAATGCATGGCGCCGAGGCCCGGTCCAACCGGGATTGGTGGCCGAACCAACTGAACCTGTCGATTCTGCATCAGCATAGCCCTGCATCGAACCCGATGGGCGAGACATTCGACTATGCCGAAGAGTTCAAGAAGCTCGACCTGAAGGCACTGAAGGAAGACCTCTATGCGCTGATGACGGATTCGCAAGATTGGTGGCCCGCAGATTATGGGCACTATGGCGGTTTGTTCATTCGTATGGCCTGGCACGCAGCGGGCACCTACCGCACGGCAGATGGCCGCGGTGGCGCATCGACCGGCAATCAGCGGTTCGCTCCGCTGAACAGCTGGCCGGACAATGGCAACCTGGACAAGGCGCGCCGTCTGCTTTGGCCGATCAAGCAGAAGTACGGCAACCAGATCTCGTGGGCTGACCTTTACATATTGGCGGGCAACTGCGCGATCGAATCCATGGGCGGTACAACATTTGGATTCTCCGGTGGTCGTGAAGACATCTGGGCACCCGAAGAAGACATTTATTGGGGTGCCGAGACCGAGTGGCTGGCCCCAACCGAGAACCCGCACAGCCGCTATTCGGGCGAACGTGATCTGGAAAACCCGTTGGCCGCTGTGCAAATGGGTCTGATCTATGTGAATCCCGAAGGTCCAGATGGTCAGCCAGATGCCTTGGCTTCAGGTCGCGATATTCGCGACACCTTTGGCCGAATGGCGATGAATGACGAAGAAACCGTTGCTTTGGTTGCGGGTGGTCACACCTTTGGTAAGGCCCACGGCGCCGGTGATCCCGGTCTTGTCGGTCCCGAACCCGAGGCCGCCCCGATGGAGGCGATGGGCTTTGGCTGGATCAACGACTTTGGCAGCGGCAAGGGTGATGATACCACCACCAGCGGCATCGAGGGTGCCTGGACCGCAAACCCGACCAAGTGGGACAACGGTTACTTCGACCTGCTGTTTGGCTACGACTGGAACCTGACCAAGAGCCCAGCGGGCGCATGGATCTGGGAACCTGTTGGGGTCAAGGAAGAGGACATGGCCCCGGCAGCGGGTGATCCATCGAAAAAGGTCAAGACTATGATGACCACCGCCGACATGGCGATGCGCATGGACCCGATCTATGGCCCGATCTCGAAGCGCTTCCACGAAAACCCGGACGAATTTGCCGATGCCTTTGCCCGCGCGTGGTTCAAACTGACCCACCGCGACATGGGTCCGCGTGCGCGTTATCTGGGAGCCGAGGCACCCAGCGAAGAGCTTATTTGGCAAGACAACGTCCCGGCCGTCGATCACGCGCTTATTGACGACGCTGATGTAGCCGATCTGAAAGCCAAGATACTCGCGACGGGATTGTCTGTCTCAGATCTGGTGTCGACCGCTTGGGCTTCGGCCTCGACCTTCCGGGGATCGGATATGCGTGGCGGTGCCAACGGTGCGCGCGTTCGTCTGGCCCCGCAGAAGGATTGGGAGGTCAACGAACCGCTGAAACTGTCCAAGTCGCTGGATGCGCTGGAAGGCGTTCAGAAAGCGTTCAATGACGCACAGTCTGGTGGCAAGAAGGTCGCATTGGCCGATCTCATTGTCTTGGGTGGTGGTGCTGCCATCGAAAAGGCAGCCAAGGCCGCAGGTCATGACGTTGATGTTCCCTTTAGCCCCGGCCGCACCGATGCTTCGCAAGAGCAGACGGATGTCGAGTCTTTCGCGGTGATGGAACCGATAGCGGACGGTTTCCGCAACTACCTGCACAAGGAATACTCGGTTCCGGCCGAAGCCCTGCTGGTGGACAAAGCGCAACTGCTGACGCTGTCGGCACCGGAGATGACTGCGCTTGTAGGTGGGATGCGTGTGCTGGGCACAAACTTTGACGGAACTTCTCATGGTGTGCTGACCGAACGGGTCGGCACGCTCAGCACCGATTTCTTCGTGAACCTGCTGGATATGGGCACCGAATGGAAACCATCCGGTGACGGCATCTATGAAGGCCGCGACCGCGCAAGTGGTGACGTGAAGTGGACAGGTACCCGCGTGGATTTGGTCTTTGGGTCGAACTCGCAGCTGCGGGCACTGGCGGAGGTCTATGGTCAGGACGACGCAGGTGGCAAATTTGTCTGCGATTTCGTCTCGGCCTGGAACAAGGTGATGAACGCGGATCGTTTTGATCTGAAGTAACCCTATAACCATCGCAGTAAATTGCGCCGCCCGAGGAGAGTCGGGCGGCGTTTTCATGCGCCTGGCTCAGGGCGCGTACCAAGCATTGGGTACGATTCCGCCGAGAGACTGTTCTTTCTCTTTCTATAAACCTCTTTTTTGTGAGTTTTCGGGAGGATTTGTTAAGCTAACCTGTTGTTTTTATTAAGGTGAAGAGGAAGGTGGTCGGAAATGTGAAGTTTTTTCAAATTGGGGGTTGCAGGTCCCAGACCTAATCCGTAAATACCCCTTCACCGGCGCTGCTGAGGTGCTGGGACGCGGTGGAAGCTGCGGAGACGCTCGGGAGAGACTGGGGGCATCTGAGGTTTTTGATTGGGCGGTGGCGCTGAGAGATTGG
>NZ_JBQFRK010000009.1:0-143111 GCF_056537365.1 Ruegeria sp. CF3
CGATAGGTCACTTAAAGTGTCGCGGGATGGAGCAGCCCGGTAGCTCGTCAGGCTCATAACCTGAAGGTCGCAGGTTCAAATCCTGCTCCCGCAACCAACTTTAGAAAATCCAAACACAGCCCGTGCGGACTACAATTGATCAACCCGATCAATTGCTTAACGATCAAACCTCGTCAGGCTCATAACATGAAGGTCGTAGGTTCAATTCCTACTCCCGCAAATAAAAATACACCGTGCAACATCAGATGTTTACGCACCGCCCTAGGGCGGTGTTTCTATTTGCACCAATACTTCTAGAAGCACTGTGGAAGCAACGATAGGAAACTTCTTTTCGTAACTAGCCACTTACCCCCTCAGCTCTTTTTTGCCAACTTCTGTGCTTCGCCCACGGTGACCTTGCCGTGACGACCGATGGAAATCCTCTCCTTAGAGCGTGTTGAAGCATTCAGGGCACGAACAACTGGTTCGGCGAACTGCTGTCTTTGGTATCAACTATTTTGGTAATAAAACGATAGCCTGCGGCTTGACCCGCTTGGTGGGCGGGGAAATGGAGCGGCGCGGATGACTTGATCTCTGGCGGCGCGTTCGATTTCAGGTGAGCCAGAGCTATCGACGATATCAACCCAAGCCAGTGATCCATCAGGATTAATTTCGAAGAATACCTGCGCAAACCCGCGGACCGGTACATAGACGACGGGCGTTTGATTGAGGTGGACCAGGACTTGTCCGGCATAGTTAGTGGTATCGGAGTTTCCAACGCCGCGACCCGAGGATTGATTTCGGCCACTGCTGGTTCGGAACGGATCAGCCCCTTCCTTTTGATACAGGCTTAAGGGCGACTCTACTGTCCGCGAAGGGTTGCGCAAATTGTCGAAGTTACTGAACCCATCGAGCGATTTTGGCGTATCCGTTGCGGGCCTTCTGTCCGGGAGGCGGGGGCGTTTGGAAACAGATACAGCCTGATCGGAAGGCGCGGCTTGTTCTTCTGGTGGCTCGTTTGTTGGCTCATCGACCGAACTTGGGATTTCTGGTTCGACTGCCGTACTCTCAAGTGGAGGGACCGGCGCAGTAGAGGCGTCTGTGGGCGGTAAAGCTGCCAAGCGCTCGGGTTCCGGGTCGACCGCTGACGTTACGGAGGTATCTGCGTCTGTGGCTGGTTCCGGATTGGACGGGGCGACCGGTTTGGTCGGCACCTCTTCCTGTAGCTCTGATCGTGGGGCGACGGGCGCTCCGACATCGGGTGAAGATACCTGCTGAGGATTGGGGGAAGCGACGAGTGTATCGCTGATCGGGATGTCGGCAGTATCGGGCTTAACAGTGTCTTCAACCGGAGGCTCGGGTGTTTCAGCAGAGTCCGGCTGCACCGGGTCCGTCGTGTCTTCGGTGAATTCCTCGAATGTGTTGCCAAGCTCGATCAAACTGACCGATTCCTCATTGGCCCGCAGTTCTGGCAGACTGGAACCGTAGAAACTGATCCCAAAGATATGCAGGACAAGCGAAAGCACACCCGCCAACGCAGCGATGGCTGCTGACTTCCGGATCATTATAAAGCCTGCTGGGTCACGAGGTACACAGATGGCGCCCCATGCCGTCGAAGGGCACCGGTTACCTCCATCAATCGTTGGCCTGAAACATTGCGGTCGGGGACAATCCTGACGGGTCCGTCATCATGGCTGGCCATAAAAGCCTCAGGGTCGGTTTGCACTCCGCGAAAGCTGAGGATGCCATCAGCGTTCAAGACAAGCGCATCGGGAGGGTCGCGGCCTTCGAGTTCCGATGTGTCGACAAGCTGAAGCTCGGGATCAAGCGGTGGTGCCAGGGTGCCTGCAATCAGAAAGAAGATCAGCATCAGAAAGACGACGTTGATCAGAGGGATGGTCGAGTCTCGTTTGCGGCTTGGGCGACCAAAGCGGATCATCGGTCTACTCCAACACCGTGACGGTCAAGCCATCGCGGCCACGCAAAACAACCAGCAAATCCACAAGTCGTTGGGCGGATGTATCCGCATCAAGGCTTACCAGTGCCTGACCGGCCCCGATCCGCGTAGACAGTTCATCCAGCGCCAGTGTTTCGCCATTCAAAGTCACGCGCTCGGTACCGATCTGGATGAATATTCGCTCGACGGGTTCAGCCGATTCTGATGCGCCTGAGGTTGCGCTGCTGATTTCGATCTCCGCGAACTTTGAGAAAGTTGAAGACAACATGAAAAACAGCAACAGCAAAAAGATGACATCGATGAGCGGGGTCATCGACATCGGTCGTCTGACAAAGGGCGCCGTGTTACGCATGTTCAGCGTTCAGAATCTCGGTCCTGCCTGAGGCGGGCTGGTTCGAGCTGTTCGGGACCAGAACCGTGCGCAGTGCTTTGTCCGCAAACACCCGTTCCCGGGCAGTTCGGCTTTCAAACCAAGACAAGACCATTGAAGTCGGCATTGCCACCGCAAGGCCAACGGCTGTTGTTACCAGAGCAACCCAGATGCCACCTGCCAACAATGAGGGATCGACAGAAGACCCGGCAGACTGAAGGCTTTGGAATGCATTGATCATTCCCAAAACTGTTCCGAACAATCCAAGCAGGGGTGCAAGCTGGGCGACCGTATCCAAAAGCCGAAATCCGCGCTCCAGCCCGGCCAGTGCCAATCCAGCTTCGGCATCCAGTCGAGCGTCCAGATCAGGAGTGTCCGGCGCGTCCATCGCGGCTTCGACAAGCGGTGCAAGATAGCTGCTGCTCCGAGCGAGGCGCGCGCGTGCAGTGGCTCGATCTCCAGCATCCCAGGCTTGCAGCGCTTGTGACAGAACCTTGTGCCGCCCTACGCCACAGGCAGCGAACTGCCAAAGCTTGTAAAGAGTAACTGCTAAGGTCAGGACCGACATGACAATAAGGATAGCCACAACGGGCCCGCCAAGGGTCAGGATCTCTCGAAGAGAAGAGAGAATATTCATCCAAGCAACTCCACTTCAATCCGGCTGCTGAGCGTTAGGGTCGATTGACAGATGTCGCTCTGAGAGCCTTTTACCACGCATGAACTCGCGCCATTGATCAATGCGCGCCCAACAGTCGTGCAAGACATCTCTGGCAGATCGAACTGACGGACACGTGGGCGATCCAAAGGTAAGTCGCGAAAATCAAAAAGCGAGAGGGTAACGACACTGCCTTCGGTGTCAAATATCACCGTCTCGAATACGGCTTCATCGATAGTGGCTCCGGATTGGTTGGTCACCAGAAAGGTCAATCTGCAGGCACTACCAACGTCTTCCAACGCATTGAGCTCTAACGAAATCTCAGCGACAGGCGCCTCAGCGGATTGGGCCAGAGCTGCAAAAGGAAGCAGGCATGCGAAACAGGTAAGCAGGACACGGAGAGATCTCATTGAAGGCACCTATATGCTTGGGCGAACCGCGATTGCCCGCGTTGTATAGCCGACAATGGTCCTCTCATACCTGATAGTACAATCACTTCAAAGGAGCGCTGAAACGATTGTGAATTCGACCATGTTCGAAGTCATATTCGAGTAAGTTATTTAGCAAAGTGACGTATAATATGGCAAAATGACGGAATATTACCTCATTTCGTCAAGATACGATCTGCAATCCGAACAAGTCGCCCTTCATAATCAAAAGAAACACAGAATGGAGGCGCGTTTTGAGCTGGAATATTTGCGTAGTCGGGGCGGGGAAGATCGGTCAGATGATCGCGACTTTGCTGAAAACCTCGGCACATTACACGGTGACTGTTGCCGATCACGATCTTGCGGCCCTGTCAGCATTCAAGAAACGGGGCATTTCTACGCGGCAGATTGATGCCAGCGATAGCGCGGGCTTGGAGAAAGGCCTTAAAGGGTTTGATGCGGTGATCTCTGCTGCGCCGTTCTTTCTGACACCGGCGATTGCGAGCGCGGCCAAAACTGTTGGGGCGCATTACTTTGACCTGACCGAAGATGTCGCCGCCACCAACGCGGTGCGCGAGCTGGCGCAGAACAGCGAGACGGCATTTATGCCGCAATGCGGGTTGGCCCCCGGGTTTGTCGGGATTGCAGGCGCTGCGCTGGCGGCGGAGTTCGATGAAATCGACAGCCTGCATATGCGGGTCGGGGCGTTACCGCTCTATCCGACCAACGCGTTGAAATATAACCTGACTTGGTCAACCGATGGGCTAATCAACGAATACTGCAACCTCTGCGATGCCATTGTGAATGGCGAGAGGGTTAAGACAGCCCCCCTCGAAGATTATGAGCTGATCGGCCATGACGGAGTCGAGTACGAGTGCTTCAATACATCGGGCGGGCTGGGCACCTTGCCCGAGACGCTAGACGGTAAGGCGAAGGCGGTATCCTATCGCTCGATCCGCTATCCGGGCCATCGGGATATCTTGCGCTTGTTGCTCAGTGACCTGGGACTAGAGCGTCGCCGCGATCTGCTGAAAGAGATTTTTGAAACGGCCTTGCCGCGTACGGATCAAGACGTCGTGTTGGTCTATTGCACTGCAAAGGGCATCGTTGACGGCACGTTGCGTGAGAAATCCCTGATCAACAAGTCCTTTGCGCGCACCATCGATGGACAAGTCTGGAGTGCGATCCAAGTAACCACTGCGGCAGGCGTATTGGGTGTCGTCGATCTGATGCGGACAGGGGTTCTGCCCTCGAAAGGCTTTGTTCGGCAAGAGCAGGTAAAGCTTGCCGATTTCCTGAACACCGAATTTGGCCGGCTTTATCGCGCCGGTGACGTTACCGAACAAAACAAGGCGGCTTGAGATATGAAAGACATTATAATGACTGCTGAAACCACGCTTGCGAATTTGGACCTGACTGCAGCTGAGCTTAGCGGCGGGTCGCTGCGGGTGACCTCTCCGATAGATGGCAGCCTGTTGGCCGAGGTTCACGAAACTCCGGTTTCCGAGATGGGGGCCATCTTTGCCCGCTCGAAAGCGGCGTTCAAGGAATGGCGCGTTGTGCCGGCTCCGCGCCGGGGTGAGTTGATCCGACTGCTGGGCGAAGAGCTGCGGGCCGCCAAGGACGACCTTGGCGCGCTTGTCAGTTGGGAGGCAGGCAAGATCACCTCGGAAGGTCTGGGCGAAGTGCAGGAGATGATCGACATCTGTGATTTTGCTGTTGGTCTGTCGCGGCAGCTTTATGGTCTGACCATTGCTTCGGAACGCCCGGGTCATCGGATGATGGAAACGTGGCATCCGGCGGGACCGGTCGGAGTGATCTCGGCCTTTAATTTCCCGGTGGCGGTATGGTCGTGGAATGCTGCGCTGGCCCTGGTCTGTGGTGATCCGGTAGTTTGGAAACCGTCCGAGAAAACGCCTCTGACCGCGTTGGCTTGCCAGAAAATCTTTGAGCGGGCGTTGGCCCGGTTTGGTGACGCCCCCGAGGGGCTTTTGCAGACCCTGATCGGTGGTGCCGATCTGGGTGAGGCGCTGGTTGCAAGCGAGGATGTGCCGATCATTTCAGCCACCGGCTCGACCCGGATGGGCCGCGCGGTTGCGCCGATCGTGGCGCAGCGCTTTGGCAAGTGTATTCTTGAGCTCGGCGGAAATAACGCGATGATCGTTGGGCCGTCGGCTGATCTGGAAATGGCGGTGCGCGCGATCGTATTCTCGGCTGTCGGGACAGCGGGGCAGCGCTGTACGACACTGCGGCGGTTGATTGTACACAACTCGATCCGCGAGGAACTGGTTGGGCGTCTGAAGAAAGCCTATGCAGGTCTGCCCATCGGTAATCCGTTGACCGAGGGTACGTTGATTGGGCCGTTGGTGGATGAAGCTTCGGGCAATGCGATGACCGCAGCGCTTGAATCAGCAAAGGCCGAGGGTGGTGCCGTGTTCGGAGGTCAGCGCGTGACCGAAGGTGTGCCGGGCGGTGTTTATATGCAACCGGCCATCGTTGAGATGCCGGGCCAGACCGCGACTGTGAAGGCCGAGACCTTTGCTCCGATCCTTTACGTCATGGGCTATGACGATTTTGCCGAGGCGATCGAGATTCAGAACGACGTGCCACAGGGCTTGTCGTCCTGCGTTTTTACACTGAACATGCGCGAAGCCGAGCAATTCCTGACAGCGGCCGGGTCGGATTGCGGGATTGCCAATGTGAACATCGGCCCGTCCGGGGCCGAGATCGGTGGCGCATTTGGTGGCGAGAAGGAAACCGGAGGCGGGCGCGAAAGCGGATCAGATGCCTGGAAAGCCTACATGCGCCGTCAGACCAACACGGTAAACTATTCGGCCGAGTTGCCATTGGCGCAAGGTGTCAAATTCGACATCTGAACTCGAATGTCCGGCGGCACCTGATCGTGCCGCCGGATTCAATCAGCGAACAGGTAATCCAGTTGCATGATCGCTTTGGCCTGATCGGCACTGATCCCCAGAAATTCCGCGATAATCACCTCATTCTCCGAACGTTCCGCCGCTTCGCGCAAATGGAACAGCCCATCATTCTGGGTACTGCGGATCAATTCAGATTCGTAAGCCAGCGCATTGCGAAGGGTCGGTAGCAGACGTGCGAGAGAATCCTGTGAGCTGTTCTGGCCCGCAAGACCGACGCGATAGGCATGGCCGGTCAGATATTCATCTGAATAGGCACATTCGATTTCCAGAACACGTGTTTGGGCCTGGTCTGCACAGAAATCCTGAATGACGTCCAGATTGGCCGGATCTACGCAGAGTACCAGCCTGTCGCTTTGGAAATAATCGAACAACATACGTGCAACGGCCCGCCGATGGCGCGACCGCTTAATCAGGGTCGTCTCGATTCCACCCAAATCGGGCAATGGCGTATCCTGCTCATCATAGATGTATTCGATACAGGGAATGGGGGTTTCCGACGCGATCTGGTCAACAAGCCGTTTGGCGACATGCCACTTCTTGCAAACAATCAAAAACGCCTGCCGCTCGGGGCCTAACGTATTGCCGACCTCCCAAAAGCGCTGAGCGAAACGTCGTCCTACCCGACCGCGACCGGCAAGGAAGTGATACAGATTACGCCCTTCGTCCGAGATGTGGAACGTGACTCCTTCGCTGGCATAAAGCTGACCCAACCGTTCCTTCAACTCATGGGCCTCGGGGCTGATCTTGCGAGCGAACAGGTAGTTCTGCCCCAACAGCATGTCATAGTGATCATTGTAGAAGGTGACAGGCATGCCATAGTCGGAAAACATCAAAAATGTCAGTGTACGGTTTTCGATTTCCTGCTTCGGGACGAGGTGGCGAACAAGCGTCTGAAAGAACGTCTCGTCCGGAATCCAGGTGGTCGAGAAAAACCGGACCACATCGCGGCGTTGGTGCAGGAAGTCCAGAATCATCTCGACTGTGCGACGGCGCAGGCACCACCACTGGCTGCCGATCTTGACCTGCAGGTCTGCAGGTATGCCGCGGGTCAGACCGAAACGCTTTTGCATTTCGTATGCGGCATAGAACAGGCGCGGCTGATTGCGTTCGTTGAAATAGTGGCGATAGATCAGCCGGTCTTCTTTCATTCCGGTCTTAATCCAATTGCTTTCGAAGAAGTCATGGCTTTCGATGAAATCCATGTCGCGTTCATCAAGGAAGCTGTGCACATACTCGGCGGTTTTAATTGCCATGCAATCGCCGGACAGCATGTAAAAATGGGTGACCCTCGGGAACTGATCCACCGCCGCCTGCAATGCATGGAGCGTGGCCTGAACCAGTGACCATTCGCCCCATCCGCATTTGATCCGCTTCGTTGCAAATGTGACATTGCGGTTATCTTTCAGGGCGTCGCGTATCTGCGCATAATCCGTATCGTTGGCGCGGGCGTCAAAATGGATCGCCATACAATCGCCGGCAGCCGTCAGCTGACGTGCCTGCGCAATGATCGCGTCAGGATCTTTGTGGCACAGCAAGATATAGGCAATCTTTGCCATTTGCGTCTCGTAATTCCCCGTTTCTGCCCAATTGCAACCGTGATACTGAGGATGAGCGATTGAATAAACAGAATATTTTTGGTTCTTTGGGTCAAAATGCCGGAGTATCAATGCGATAACTGGCTAAGGAGGCGCAGTAGATGGGTTTTCCCGGAACGTGGATGACCGAAAGTCAAAGCATGGTCTACCGTGTTGTGCCGAAATGCGCCTGTTCGACGATCGGGCAAATCATGTATTTCTCGGATCATGGCAGCTTCTTTGATGGTGACATTCACGATGCCAAGGACGGAATGCACAAGTGGGCCTTTGGTGCCAGTCAGGATCCGATTGCCAGAAATGTTCAATCGCACCAGTCCTATACATTCACCTGCGTGCGTAATCCCTACACACGCATTCTCAGTTCCTTTTTTGACAAGATCTGTGGCATCCAGCGCAACGGCAAACGATATCGCGGCAATCTGGTGCCAACGCTGATTTACAACTATGGAATCGAGGTTGGCGGTGACGATGGCAAAGGCGAGTTCGATCAGATCGCCAGTTTCCGCCGGTTTCTGTTATTTGCACGTGACACGATCCGTTGGCGGCGTCCGATGGACCCCGACATTCACTGGTCGGCCATGTCTGGCCATGTCTCGACGCTGATCGCTAATGGCGGGCGATATGATCGGATTTTTTGGACCGAGAAGTTCAACGATGGGATGCAGGGTGTATTGGACAATCTTGAAACCTCGCATCCCGTGACTCTGTCCGAAATCCCGCGCTTCAACGAATCCGAAGGCCATGGGCCAAAACGCGTGCATCCGGTCGAGGATTACTTTGACGATTTGTCGATGCATCTGGTCTACGAGATCTACAAACAGGATTTTGAACTGTTCAAGTACGATTTCGAAAATCCCGCCAACAAAATGCCGACGGGTGAGATCGATCTAGATGAGATTCACGCCAAGCTGGGTGATTAAGACGCTCGAAGTGTGAGGCTCCCGCCCATCGTCAATGTCTCTTGTGAGACATCTCCTCTGGTTGGGCCCGGCGCCGCGCAAAGCGCGGCGCCGGGCCCAAATTCCGATACATGGAATCGGCGCAGCCGATTCCATGTATCGGGTGCGGGAGTATTCGCCCACCCGCAGTGCTTAGACCTGACGGACGGCCCCTTTTGCGGCACTGGTCGTCAATTTGGCATAGGCTTTTAGCGCGGTGGACACTTTACGCTTACGTGGTGCAACGGGCTGCCAGCCCTTCTCGTCCTGCTCTTCGCGCCGCGCGGCCAGGTCTTCGTCGGAGACCGCCAGATGGATGCTGCGGTTGGGAATGTCGATTTCGATCGTGTCGCCGGTTTTCACCAAACCGATCTCACCACCTTCCGCTGCTTCGGGCGAGACGTGGCCGATTGATAAGCCCGAGGTGCCACCCGAGAAACGACCGTCAGTCAGCAGCGCGCAGGCTTTGCCCAGCCCCTTGGATTTCAGATACGAAGTCGGATACAGCATTTCCTGCATTCCCGGCCCACCACGCGGGCCTTCGTAGCGGATCACCACCACGTCACCTTCCTTGACCTTGCCGGTCAGGATGTCATTGACAGCCTGGTCCTGGCTTTCGCAGACATAAGCTGAGCCCGTGAATTTCAGGATGTTCTCATCCACACCCGCAGTTTTCACGATACAGCCGTCGCGCGCGATATTGCCGAACAATACTGCCAGACCGCCATCCTGGCTGAATGCGTGCTCTTTCGAGCGGATCACGCCGCCTTCGCGGTCAGTGTCCAGCTCCTTGTAGCGGTTCGACTGGCTGAAGGCTTGTGTAGTACGCACGCCGCCGGGCGCCGCTTTGAACAGGTCCTGAGCCTTCGGGTTGTTGGCGACTTTGATGTCCCAGTTGGCAATTGCTTCGCCCATGGTGCCCGAATGCACTGTATGGCAATCCTCATGCAGCAAGCCTGCGCGGCTGAGTTCACCGAGGATCGAGAAGATGCCACCAGCGCGGTGGACGTCTTCCATGTGCACGTTTTCGATGTTGGGCGCGACTTTGCACAAACAGGGCACTTGGCGGCTCAGGCGGTCCATGTCGGACATGGTGAAATGCACTTCACCTTCGTGCGCGATGGCCAGCAAATGAAGCACCGTATTGGTCGATCCACCCATTGCGATATCCAAGCTCATGGCATTTTCGAACGCGTCGAACGTGGCGATTTCACGCGGCAGGAAGCCTTTCTCGTCCAGATCATAGTGGCGCTTGGTGATCTCGACGATGCGGCGACCAGCTTCCAAGAACAACTCTTTACGGTCGGCATGTGTGGCCAGGGTCGAGCCATTGCCCGGCAGCGCCAGACCCAGTGCCTCGGCCAGACAATTCATCGAGTTCGCGGTGAACATGCCCGAGCATGAACCACAGGTTGGACAGGCGTTTTCTTCAATGTGTTGCACCTGCTCATCGGTAAATCGATCATCCGCTGCGGCAACCATGGCGTCGACAAGGTCGATCTTCTTGGCGTCCAGATCGGCGATGTCGATCTTGCCCGCCTCCATAGGTCCACCCGAGACAAAGATCGCAGGGATGTTCAGACGCATGGCCGCCATCAACATGCCGGGCGTGATCTTGTCGCAGTTCGAGATACAGACCATAGCGTCCGCGCAGTGGGCGTTAACCATGTATTCAACAGAATCCGCAATCACCTCACGCGAGGGCAGCGAATACAGCATCCCGTCATGGCCCATGGCGATGCCGTCATCGACCGCAATGGTGTTGAACTCTTTGGCGACACCGCCAGCGGCCTCAACCTCACGCGCAACCATCTGTCCCAGGTCCTTCAGGTGGACGTGACCGGGTACAAACTGGGTGAACGAGTTGACGATGGCGATGATCGGTTTGCCGAAATCGTCGTCTCCCATACCGGTGGCGCGCCACAGGCCGCGAGCACCGGCCATGTTGCGGCCATGGGTGGAGGTTCTGGATCGGTACATTGGCATGATGCTGTATCCCTATTGCCCAAACTGCGATATTGGGTGTGTACGTTATAGCGCACGTATCATATGTACGTTATAACGCACAAGACAAATCGCAGGGCGCGGCTATGGAATCGGACGAACTAACGCTGAAACTAAGGGATGTGCGGGCGGCATCCGGGCTGAGCCTGTCAAAAGTCGCGGAACTCACCGGGGTCAGCAAAGCTATGCTGGGCCAGATCGAGCGTGGCGAATCAAGCCCGACCATCGCGACCCTGTGGAAGATCGCGAAGGGTTTCCAGCTCCCGCTGAGTGCTTTGATTGGTACTGCTGCAATGCGTGACACGACAGATGCCGATGTGTTCAGTACCGTGAGATTTCCAGGAAGCATCGAAGTCAAGATTGTCTTTCCCTTTGATCCCGCATTGGGGGCCGAAACATTTCATGTCGAGTTGTCACCCAATCAAAGCCACGAATCTCCGGCCCATGCAGCAGGCGTAACCGAAGAGGTTTTTGTTCTGAGCGGAGCTTTGGACGTGCTGCGAAATGGAAACTGGGTTCCGCTGCAATCCGGTCAAGGATTGCGATTTTCTGCGGATGTGCCGCATGGATACCGCGCTGGTGATCAGGGAGCAGCTTTTCTAAATATGCACCACTATTCGCAACCAGCGGAAGTTTCAGAATAGGAAAGCCCCATACAATGACCGCACTACTGGACAGTTTGACCGTCGTCGATGCCATCGGCTCATTCGGGGCTTTGATCGTTGTTGCGGCATATTTTGCGACCCAGATGCGAGTGATGAACTCGGAGGATCTGGCCTTTCCGCTGGTGAATCTTATCGGTTCGGTGCTGATCGTGTTCTCACTGCTGCAGAACTTCAATCTTGCGTCCATGCTGATCGAAGGCTTCTGGATCATCATCAGCGTTATTGGGATCATCCAGTATTATCGCCTGCGTCGTTTGCGATAAATCCAGTGTGGTCGGGACGCTAGCGCTATCCAGCCTTGAACCTGCATCCTGCCAAGTATAGGGAAAACCCAAGCTCGCTTAGGGGAGGCATAGATGCAGGACGATCCAAAAACCCTCGTTTCTACCGAATGGCTTGCCGCACATCTCAAGGATCCGGATCTAAGGATTCTGGATGGGTCGTGGTACCTGCCGCAGCAAGCGCGAGACGCCAAGGCAGAGTATGACGCTGCCCACATCCCTGGTGCGCGGTTCTTTGATATTGATGAGATATCCGACCATCGTTCCGACTTGCCGCATATGGCACCTCCGGTCGAGAAGTTCATGTCGCGCCTGCGCGCGATGGGCGTTGGCGATGGCCATCAGGTCGTGGTCTATGACGGTGCGGGGCTGATGTCGGCGGCGCGGGTCTGGTGGTTGTTCCGTCTGATGGGACAGGACAATATTGCCGTTCTGGATGGTGGACTGCCAAAATGGCAGTCCGAAGGGCGCGAGATCGAAGACCTGCCCCCCATTATTCGCGACCGTCACATGACGGTGCGGGTTCAGAACCACCTTGTCCGCGATGTGACGCAAGTTTCATCAGCCGCGAAGCTTGCGGATCACGAGATCATCGATGCCCGCTCGGCGGCCCGTTTCGTCGGGACCGAAGCTGAACCGCGCGAGGGGTTGCGCTCGGGTCATATCCCAGGCTCGCGCAACGTGCCTTTTGGAATGCTGTTGAACAAGAATGGCACGATGAAGTCGCCCGAGGACTGCCGCGCGGTTTTCGAAGATGCCAGCGTCGACTTATCGAAACCCGCGATCACATCCTGTGGCTCTGGTGTGACTGCCGCAATTCTCAGCCTTGCCTTGGAACGCATGGGCAAGAAAGACCACGCGCTATATGACGGCTCCTGGGCTGAATGGGGTGCCTTCCCAACCCTGCCCGTCGCAACCGGAGAGAACTGATGTTCGAGAACCTTAAACCGCAGCCAGCAGACAAGATTCTGGCGTTGATGCAGATGTACCGCGACGACCCACGTGATCAGAAGATCGATCTGGGCGTTGGTGTCTACAAGAACGCCGAGGGGGTCACTCCGGTGATGCGCGCGGTGAAAGCAGCTGAAAAGCGTATTCTCGAAGAGCAGGAGAGCAAGGCTTATACCGGTCTGGCTGGTGATCCAGCCTTTGCGGACGCGATGATCGACTTGATCCTCGGAACTTCTGTCCCGCGTGGCAACATTGCAGCCGTAGCCACCCCCGGTGGTACCGGAGCCTGTCGTCAGGCGTTTGAGATGATCCGTATGGCCAACCCCACCGCGCGTGTTTTCGTGTCGAACCCCACATGGCCAAACCATTTGTCGATCCTGAACTATCTAGGGATCGAGACAGTCCAATACCGTTATTTCGACGGAGAATCGCGTGGCGTCGATTTCGACGGTATGATCGAGGACCTGAAAACTGCCAATGCAGGCGACGTGGTTCTTCTGCACGGCTGTTGCCACAACCCAACGGGTGCCAACTTAAATATGGTGCAATGGCAAGAGGTCGTGAACCTGATCAACACGCGTGGCCTCGTCGCAATGATCGACATCGCCTATCAGGGCTTTGGCGACGGTCTGGAAGAAGATGCGCAGGCAACCCGTCTGGTAGCATCGTCAGTGAAGCGCTGCCTGATCGCGGCGTCTTGTTCGAAGAACTTCGGCGTCTACCGTGAACGCACCGGCCTGCTGATGGCGATCAGTGACGATCCGGCACAGACTGCACTGAACCAGTCTACGCTGGCATTTCTGAACCGCCAGAACTACTCATTCCCGCCTGATCACGGCGCGCGGGTGGTGACGACGATCCTGAATGACGATGCTCTGCGGGCAGATTGGGCGACCGAATTGGAAGATGTCCGCCTTTCCATGCTGGGCCTGCGTCAGCAACTGGCTGATGAGTTGCAGAGCCTTAGTGGATCGGATCGATTTGGATTTATCGGCCAGCATCGCGGCATGTTTTCGCGACTGGGTGCCGCGCCAGAACTGGTTGAAAAGCTGCGTGCCGATCACGGCATTTACATGGTCGGTGACAGCCGCCTGAACATCGCTGGTTTGAACGCCAATACTGTGCCCATTCTGGCGCAGGCGATTGTAGATGTCGGCGTCTGAGCGATATCTTTGAATGAAGGAAAACCCGGGCGCGAACGCCCGGGTTTTTTTTTGTTTTTACTTGGTTGGCTATTAGCCCTTGGAGAATTCCGGATACGCTTCCATACCCAGTTCAGCCATGTCGAGGCCGTTGATCTCGTCCTCTTCGCTAACACGGATACCTACGGTGGCCTTCAGGATCGACCATAGGATAAGAGCAGCACCAAAGGTGAAGACACCATAAGCAATGATCCCGGTCAGCTGAGTGATCAGGCTGGCTTCGCCATAGAAGATCACGGCGATGGTGCCCCAGATGCCAGCGAACAGGTGGACCGGGATGGCGCCGACTACGTCGTCGATCTTGAACTTGTCCAGCATCGGAACCGCGAAGACCACGATGATACCGCCCACAGCACCGATCCACAGAGCGCCGAACAGGGTTGGGGCCAGCGGCTCAGCAGTGATCGACACCAATCCCGCCAGCGCGCCGTTCAGCACCATGGTCAGGTCGGGCTTTTTGTACAGCAGCTGTGTCATGATAAGGGCGGCAACGGCACCGGATGCAGCAGCCATGTTGGTGTTGGCAAAGATGCGCGATACGTCCGAGACATCTCCTACAGTGCCCATCGCCAGCTGCGAACCACCGTTGAAGCCGAACCAACCCAGCCACAGGATAAAGGTACCCAGAGTGGCCAGAGCCAGGTTTGAACCAGGCATCGGGTGCACTTTACCGTCCTTGTACTTACCGATGCGCGGCCCAAGGATGAGGGCACCTGCCAGAGCCGCCCAGCCACCGACCGAGTGCACGATGGTCGAACCAGCGAAGTCCGAGAAGCCTGCTTCGGACAGCCAACCACCACCCCACTGCCACGAGCCCGAGATCGGGTACATGATGCCGGTTAGGACAACAACGAAGGCAAGGAAGGGCCACAATTTGATCCGTTCAGCCACCGCACCGGACACGATCGAGGCGGTCGCTGCGACAAAGACCAGTTGGAAGAAGAAATCCGAACCGATTGAGGCGTAGTCAAGCGCCGCAGCATCTGCACCGACACCCACTGGGTCAAGCACGGTAGTCGAGAAGAACGGGCCCAGCCAGCCAGAAATGGTCCAACCATCACCGGGGTACATCAGGTTGAAGCCGATCAGCCAGTACATGATCGCGGCGATTGAAAACAGCGCGATGTTTTTGGTCATCTGCATCGCGACGTTCTTTGAGCGCACCAGCCCGCCTTCGAGCATGGCAAAGCCTGCAGCCATGAAGAACACCAGGAAACCGCCCATCAGGAACAGCAGCGTGGTGAATATATATTGGGTGTGTTGCGCGGGCTCTCCGGTAGCGGCCTCTTGCGCAAGACCCATCTGCGGCAGTGCGACGATCGCGGCGGCAGGGATGAGAGATTTCATCAGGTTCATTGTTAGTCCTCGAGTGATTGTGAGTAAGCGCGCTTAAAGCGCCTCTTCGTTGGTTTCCCCGGTCCGCACGCGCAGGGCTTGCTCGACATCGAGGACGAAAATCTTGCCGTCACCGATCTTGCCGGTCTTGGCGGTTGTGGTGATGGTTTCGACGATCTGGTCGGCCATGGTGGCGGGCACCACGATCTCAAGCTTGATCTTGGGAACGAAATTCACGGCGTATTCGGCACCGCGATAAATCTCGGTGTGACCCGATTGCGAGCCAAACCCTTTGATCTCAGTCACCATCATGCCGCGCACGCCTGCATTGGTCAGTGCTTCGCGCACCTCCTCAAGCTTGAACGGTTTGATTGTCGCAATGATCAGTTTCACGTCTTTCCCCTCTACTACTCCGGGCGGCCCGGCATTTTGCACCTGCAGAAAAATGCGCGACAGAGGTTCAGATGGAACGTTTTCGGAGGGTAAATGAGGGTAAAAAATCAGCAATTATGCACAATTTTTGCACAAAACACGCTACTTGGTGAAAATATAGGCAAACTTGTGAGGGGAAATACGGGTATTTCACACCTCTACATGGCCGTTCCGGCGGGGTATGGTGCCCCAAAAGCATAACCGGGCAGAGTTTGAGCATGACTGAGTCCAACCGTCGCAAATCGCGCCTTGTCGCGGATAAAAGGTACCCGACCAAAGGCCGAAAGCCTGCGGCGACCAAGCGGGCTGCAAAACCCGCTGATAAGAAGTCGACGGCCCGAAAAGCCGCTCCGCGCAAAACGGCGCGGAAGAAAACGCGGCGCAGTTCTGGTGGGAAGGGCGGTGGCATTTTCCGCCGGCTGTTCCGCTGGCTCTGGCGCATAATTTGGGGGATCACTTGGAGGGTCGGCGCAGTGGCGGGGTTGCTGTTGGCGCTGGCGGTGGGTGTTGTTTACACCTCATTGCCGGATGTCGATGCCCTGCTTGATGGGCGGGCACGTGGTTCGGTGACCTTACTGGATCGCGACGGCAAGGTCTTTGCCTGGCGCGGCGATCAGTTTGGCGGCGTGATTACGGCGGATACAGTTTCGCCGCATCTCAAGAACGCCGTGATTGCAACCGAGGATAAACGGTTCTACCGCCATTTCGGCGTCAGCCCGCGCGGTGTCGCCAGCGCGGTACGCATCAACCTGAGCGAAGGACGTGGACCGCTGTCTGGTCACGGTGGTTCAACGATCACCCAGCAAACCGCGAAACTTCTATGCCTGGGTGTGCCTTATGAGCCCAGCGAATGGGAGTCTGAGGCTGCATATGAAGCCGATTGCCGTCAGGGTTCGCTATGGCGCAAGGCGAAAGAGGCAGTTTATGCCATTGCGATGGAGGTCAAATACTCCAAGGATGAAATTCTGACGATCTATCTGAACCGCGCCTTCCTCGGTGCGGGAGCCCGCGGCTTCGAGGCCGCCAGCCAGCGGTATTTCGGTATTTCAGCAGCCGAAGTGTCTCCGGCCGAGGCGGCAATGCTGGCAGGTCTATTGGTGGCCCCGACACGCTATGCGCCAACGAACAACCTGCAACGTTCACAAGATCGGGCACGTTTGGTGGTTGGGCTAATGGAGACTCAGGGCTATCTGAGCAGCGCGCAGGCCAGCGAGGCCCGCAGCCGTCCGGCGCAGTTGTCCGAGGCCGCTGCCGCGCGTGCTGGTGGTTACTTTGCCGATTGGGTCATGGCCAGCGGGCCAGAGTTTTTCACACGTAACACAACCGAGGACGTGGTGATCCGAACCACACTGGATCAGCGCATTCAAACGTCGGCGGAAGAGGCGCTTAAATTCATCTTCCAGGAGAAAGTGCGCGAAGGGTCCAAAGCGCAGGCCGCTATTGTGGTGATGTCAGCGGATGGCGCGGTTCGAGGTATGGTCGGTGGGCGCAAGACCCGTGTTTCGGGGGCGTTCAACCGGGCTACGCAGGCTCTGCGTCAAACGGGTTCGTCGTTCAAACCGTTTGTCTATGCGACGGCCTTGGAGTTGGGATATTCACCGCTGGACACGGTGATGGATGAACCAACGTGCTGGAACATCGCAGGTTCAGGACAGTGGTGTCCGAAGAACTACACCAATAAGTTCTATGGCCGGGTGACATTAGCAGATGCGTTGAAGAATTCGTTGAATATTCCCGCAGTCAAAGTGGCGGATATCTCGGGGCTGGATAACGTGCGCACGGTTGCCAGTGGTTTCGGCCTTTCAAGTGATCTGGCCGAGGGACTCGCGCTGGCGCTCGGCGCATCGGAAAGCACGCTGATAGAGATGACGGGCGCTTACGCCGGTATCCTGAACGGCGGTTCAGCGGTGGAACCCTATGGTCTGACCGAGTTGATGCTGCTTGGTGAGACCGATCCAGTTATGATCACGACAACCGGTATCGGTGAACGCGTCATCAACGACAAGGCCGCCAAACAACTGACCTGGATGATGGAGCGTGTGGTCTCTGAAGGTACGGGTGGGCGCGCGAAGCTGCCGGGCTGGCAGGTGGCGGGCAAGACCGGCACGACCCAGGCCGCGCGGGATGCCTGGTTTATCGGATTTACCGCGGACTACGTTACGGGCGTTTGGATGGGGTATGATGATAATACGCCGTTGTCAGGTGTCACGGGTGGAGGCTTGCCGGCGGAGATATGGAAAGAGACCATGCTGCGCGTGACAGAAGGGATGACGCCCACGCCGTTGCCCATGCTGGCGCCGGACCCACCGGTCAGAACCGCGCAGCCGCAGCAACAGCGCCGTAAGAATCAAACTGGTTTGGACCGTGCGATCAACAACCTGCTGAACAACATCTTCGGAAACTGACCAACAAAAAAAGGCGGTGCGCTGAGCACCGCCTTTGATGTCTGAATGATCGTAAGATCAGACGCTTTCGTCTAGCGCTGCCAGAATTGCATCACCCATTTCGCTGGTTGAAACCGGCTCAACACCATCTTCGGCCAGCAGATCAGCCGTGCGAACGCCGTCGGCCAGAACCTTCTCGATCGCGGTTTCCAGACGATCCGCTTCGTCGCCCTGGTCAAAGCTGTAGCGCAGTGCCATGGCGAAGCTGAGGATACACGCAATTGGGTTGGCCTTGCCTTGACCTGTAATGTCCGGGGCCGAGCCATGAACGGGTTCATACATGGCCTTAGGGCGGCCATTCGCCATCGGTGCGCCCAGCGAGGCAGACGGCAGCATGCCCAAAGACCCGGTCAGCATCGCTGCGCAATCGGATAGTACATCGCCAAACAGGTTGTCGGTGACGATCACGTCAAACTGTTTGGGCGCGCGCACAAGCTGCATCGCGCCGTTGTCTGCATACATGTGTGACAGCTCGACCTCGGGGTATTCCTGACCGACACGTGTCACGACCTCGCGCCACAGGATGCCCGATTCCATCACATTGGCTTTTTCCATCGAGCACAGTTTCTTATTCCGGCGCATCGCCAACTCAAACGCGGAACGTGCGGCGCGTTCGATCTCGGATTCGGTGTAGCGCTGGGTGTTGATGCCCACGCGCTCATTGCCTTCTTCAAAGATGCCGCGCGGTTCACCGAAGTACACGCCAGATGTCAGCTCGCGCACAATCATGATGTCGAGGCCAGCGACCACATCCTTCTTCAGCGACGAGAAATCCGCCAGCGCGTCGAAGCACTGAGCTGGGCGCAGGTTGGAATACAGGTCCATTTCCTTGCGCAAACGCAGCAGTCCGCGTTCGGGTTTCAGGCTGAAATCCAGATCGTCATACTTAGGGCCGCCAACAGCCCCCAGCAGCACAGCGTCGACCTCTTGTGCCTTGGCCATGGTCTCATCCGATAGGGGCTTCCCGTGCGCATCATAGGCAGCGCCGCCGACCAGATCCTCGCTCACGTCAAATTGAAGACCGCGATTGGCGCCGAACCAATCGATGATTTTGCGCACTTCGGCCATAACTTCCGGGCCAATTCCGTCTCCGGGCAGGATGAGGAGCGAGGGGTTGGACATCGACAGTCTCCTTGCGTTTTGTCGCACAGGCCCTAGCGTTTGCGGCGCATCGGGTCAATGAGACGAACCCATCAAATCACGAGGAAACCACATGCTGACACCCGGAAATCCGGCCCCATCGCTAAAAATCGAAACAGTAAGCCATGGCACCTTTGATCTTGAGCGCGACACTGGCGAAAACGGAACGCTGGTGATTCAGTATCGCGGCCTGCATTGCCCGATCTGCGTTCGCCAAATGGGTGAGGTCGAGGCTGCGCTGGATGAATTCGCCGAGCTGGGGATTGCGGTGATCATGATCACCACGGATACCGACGAACGTGCGGCCGAGACGGTTGAGAAGGCCGGAGTGTCGAAGCTGCGCGTAGGATACGGCCTGTCCATGGCCGACGCGCGGGATGTCTGGGGCCTGAACATCTCGGTGGCTCGTGAAGGTAGTGCCGAGCCAGCGTTGTTCGCTGAGCCGGGACATTTCTATATCAAACCTGATCAGACCCTCTATTACGTCTGGCAGCAGACAACGCCCTTTGCGCGACCGCCGATGTCGGACATCGTCGGCGGTTTGAAATTCACCTTGGCTAATAACTATCCTGCGCGCGGCACCTATACCGGCGCGCTGTAGGCGGTTTTAAAGCCGGGCCTTCAACCCGTCGGCCAGCAAATCCCAGACTCTGCGAATGCGCGGGGTCTGTCGCATCGCCTGAGGGGCAGCCAGCCAGACCGGCAGCACCGGTATCTCGACATCAATATCTAGCACTTCGACCAGAGGATCGGACTGCGCGATGCTGAGTTGGCTGAAGCCCACCCCACACCCTGCGCGGATCAATTCCCAATAGGCGGTCTGGTTGTCGCATCGCGTGGCAAAGCTGCCCCGGCTGGCAGGCCAGCCCTTGTTCCGCATAGCGGTGATAATGTCTTCATTGGTGTCAAATCCCACAAGGTCGTGCTGCATCAACTCTGTCGGCGTTGTTGGTCGCCCTGCACGATCCAGATAGCTTTGGGCGGCGCAGAAACATAACGGAACCTCACCGATATGCTTTGCCACGATGTCAACCTGTTCGGGCCGATACATGCGCACGGCAATATCGGCCTCGCGGAACAGCAAGTTTTCGCTGGCATCCGAGGCGACCAGATCAAGCTGAATCGCCGGTTCTGCCTCACGGATTGCGGCAAGTATCGGCGGCAACAGGTGATGCGATACAAATACCGAAGCGGTGATCCTGACCGACCCTTCCAGCTGTTGCGCCTGACCCGCTGCCGTCAGCCCCAGGGCATTGACTGCGCTGTACATCTGCTGCGCCATTGGCAGCACTTGCTGCCCCACCTCGCTGAGCGTCAGTCCACGCGCGTGACGATCAAACAGCGAGACCCCCAATTCTTCTTCCAGCGCATGCACCTGACGTCCAAGCGTCGGCTGGCTGCGACCCAGTTGCTTTGCGGCTGCGGATAGTGAGCCGGTTTCGGCAACCGCCAGAAAGCTTTGAACTAAGGACCAGTCGGATAGTTGGAGTGTTTTAGCCATTCAAAAACGAATACATAATCTGCGATTTTTCGCAATTTCCAAAACATCGTGAATGAATAGATTGATCCGGAACGGAGGGATCAATGCCACAAACGGTACTTATTCTCGGGGCCACCGGTCGATTTGGACGCAACGCTGCAAGAGCCTTTTCGGATGCGGGATGGATTGTGCAAAAGTTTGATCGACGCAGGGAGGAATTGCGCACGGCGGTACGTGGAGTAGACGTCATCGTGAACGCCTGGAACCCGCTTTACCCCGACTGGGCGGAGCAGGTGCCAGAGTTGCATCGTCAGGTAATCGCCGCTGCATCAGAGCGTGACTTGACGGTCATTGTCCCGGGGAACGTTTATGTTTTCGGTGCGGATACGCCCGGCCCCTGGTCGACCAGGACACCGCATCTTGCGCGAAATCCGTTGGGACGCATTCGGATCGAGATGGAAGAGGCTTATCGTGCCTCGTCGGTTCGGACCATCATGTTGCGGGCAGGTGATTTCATAGACACCACGGCCTCTGGCAATTGGTTCGATCAGATTCTCATCAAACACTTGCGGCGCGGGCGCTTTGTGTATCCCGGCAATCCGGATATCGAGCATGCTTGGGCCTATCTGCCCGATTTAACTCGCGCTGCTGTGGAGTTGGCAGAAATGCGCAGCCTGCTACCGCGTTTCTGCGATGTCCCCTATGCTGGATACACCTTGACCGGCAATGAAATGGCATTGGCGCTTTCGCAGGTTGCGGGGCGTGAACTCACCCTTAAACAGATGGCATGGTGGCCTTTGCATCTGGCCCGCCCGTTCTGGCGTATGGCGCCTCATTTGCTTGAGATGAGGTATCTATGGAATACTTCTCACCGGCTGGACGCACGCCTCTTTGATGCTCTGCTCCCGGAATTTGCGCAGACCGACCTAAATGACGCGTTGAGGAACGCCGTGTCTGAACCTGTGCAATATGAATCCCGCCAGCGATTCGGCACAGTCATACGGTCATGATCGAAGCCTATTCGTCGAATAGATCGACCCAGACAAGCCGGTGACGGCTTGCGGCGACGGCCGCGTCACGGGATGTGGGTTCCGGCCAGTAAATGCCCGCATCGTGCACACGCCAATCCGCCGAAGGTAGGACATAATCCACTCTCATCTCGCCAACGCCCTTCCACAAAACTGTTGAAGTTGACCCCGCAGGGTCAACAGGCATCGGATCCTGCAGTTGCGGATTGGCCAGAAGATCACGGATTGCCGATTTGCGACCCTCGCCTTTGTAAGGATCCTGGTTCGCATCACCTGCGATGACAAAACGCCCCGTAGGTTTCTCACCCAGATCACCGTTCAGCAAAAGCGACCAGAGCCGAATTTCATCCCTGTTGCGCAGTCCGTTCCGATCTTCAGGTCCATCAAAGACAGGCGGGCTGGCGTGAAACGTCATCAGGTTTAGGCGACCACCCGGGGTGTCGACCGGAACGACCCAATGCGATGTAGAAGACAGCCGCTGAACAGCCTGCGCTTGTGGTGATGGGAAGGGCTCTCCATCCTTGGCTGGCAGCTGGGCATTCGGCAAGTCGCGCCACCGCATCTGGGTGAATGACCGCAATTGATCGGTAGCGATAGGATAGCGGGACAGCACTGCCAGCCCATTCTGGCCGGTGAACCGCCCCCAGCCTTGTGCATCGCCCGGACCGCCCGTCTCGCCGTCCCCATCCAGATCCAACGCGGTTTCGATCCCGGAATTGGGTTGCTCGGCGTAACTGTATCGATAATCCAAGCCGTTGCTTTTCAGCGCCTCGACCAGCGCAGCAAGGGCAAGCCCGTCTAAATCCCAATCGATGCCTTGCAGCGCGACGATATCGGGTCGGGTTGTCGTCAGCACCTCGATCACCGCAGCGACCTGAGGGTCGTTCCGCCGAATATCACGCAGCAACAGGCCGGGACCTTCGCGACTGAGTTCTGTATTGAAACTTGCGATGCGCAATGTCTCTGCCTGTGCCGTAAACGGCAACAGCAACAGAACCAGCAGTCGGATCATGCGATCTGAGTTGACTCGGAAGTTGAGTATGCGCGGCGCTTCTCAACGATCAGGCCGGCAATGCGCAGTGTCGCCATGCCTCGCATGATCATGCTGGCAGGCAGGAATGCCCATGCGCAAAGCGTCCAGATCAATGTCTGCGGATTGCTGAGCGCGATCGGCGTGATGAAAGCAGCCATCAGCTTGATCAGGGCGGGAATCAGGAAAGGCAGCAAAGCCCCAATTGCGATGTTGAGCCGCCCGTCACGCTGCAGACGGGTGACCACATCACCACCCTTGGTTGGGTCAAACAGCGGTAGATTGGTCCAGACGTTGAACGCGCCGTTGCCTGTTGGCCATCCCCGAAGCTTCACTGCATAGGCAAAGCTGGCGATGGTAACCAAGGCCGCGACATAAGCGACGCTGGCGGAGATACGCACCAAATCTACAAGGGGCTGGCTGGCATCGGCGGGCAGCATCAGAACCACAAGACGAACGGGGGAGTAGGGGAAATCCACCACATTCGCGACCATCAGGCCAACTGAATAAAACAGGCCAGTAAGTTCCGAGGGGGCATAGGCGTTTTTGCAGATTAGCGTCAGGAAGGTAACCATCGACATCAAACCGACAAAGCGCAGCCTGTTCACAGGTGGTGCGTCACGAAATTCGATAAAGCTTGGAAAGGCCGAGTTGTATTCCGAGAAAGTCAGGATAAACGCAAGGATCGCCAGAAAGACGACAATCTCAGTCCCATTCGACGTCGATGTAGGCAGGTACAACGCAGGGGTAAGCACCATAAGTGCTACCAATAATCCACGTATCGCCGCCCCCGTTGTGCGTGCAATCACAATCCGAACCCTTTTCCAAACCGGCGTAGTCGATTCTGTGCCGACTTATCGTCCAACTTGTGCTCACCGCTCGTTCGTTGGCGGCTACCTCATGGGTGCCAACTTTGCCGATAAGCGGTATTTCGCTCAAGCCAATGAGCAAATAACACGCAATTTCGGGCAAAATGATGGCGCAACTGGTGCGGGATTGCATCAATTTCGACGCAAATCCGACGTGTATCTCAAATTGATACCTATATGTTGTGGTGCACTGGGTTTTTGCCCCAAGAATGCGAACAGGGCCGCGCTTGCGACCCTGTTAGGTTGAGTATCAACAGATTCGTCCCCAGAATCATACCCAGGGGCGGGCCTGACTCGCATGATCTTCGAACTTGTCGATGTGATGGTCTTTTTCCATCGTCAGGCCAATATCGTCCAGACCGTTCAGCAGGCAGTGCTTGCGGTGTGGGTCAATGTCGAACTCGATGACCATGCCATCCGAAGTGGTAATCTGCTGATCTTCCAGATGCACCGTCATGCGGGCGTTTTCACCCTTGTGCGCGTCATCCATAAGAATCGCGTGATGCTCTTCTTCGACTACGATGGGCAGGATGCCGTTCTTGAAGCAGTTGTTGAAAAAGATGTCGGCGAAGCTGGTCGAGATCACCACCTTGATACCGAAATCCTTGATCGCCCATGGCGCATGTTCCCGCGACGAGCCGCAACCGAAATTGTCGCCGGCCACCAGAATCTCGGTGTTGCGATAAGCGGGTTTGTTCAGAACGAAATCTTCGTTCTCGCCACCATGATCGTGATAGCGCATCTCATCAAACAGCACGACACCCAGGCCAGAGCGTTTGATGGTTTTCAGGTGCACTTTGGGAATGATCATATCGGTGTCGATATTGATCAGTGGCATTGGGGCGGCCACCCCGTGGACTTTTTCGAACTTTTCCATTTCTACACTCCTGCGGGGTAGGGCCGCGCCCGTGCTCCGCGTTTAAGCTTCTTTCGCTTCTGTTGTTTCGTCCTTGGGTGCGTTCTTGACGAAGAACGCCATGAAGACCAATCCGAACCCGTTGAACAGCATCTCAATGCCCAGGAAGATCCCCAGTATACTCAGCAGAGCAGCCGGTTCCTTGCCCACATAGGTCCAGATGATGCCGGCGAGGATGATCGACAAGATGCCCGAGATCATCGTGGGCCAGAAAAACTGCGTTCCTTTCATCTGGAACGACAGAATGACCCGTGCGATGCCGCCTGCCATGAACAGGATGAGCATCACAGTTGCCAGCGTCAGCGTGCCCTGCAGCGGGTGATCCAGAAAGGACCAGCCCAGAAACAGCATGACCGCACCCATGATGAGTGACAGGATCTTGTTGCCAGTGCCTTCAACCGTGAAGCCACCAACGATCTGCATTCCGCCCGCAATCAATAGCAACACACCAGTTACTACTGTTACGGCAACGGACGCCACGACCGGTGCGCCCAATACGAACACCCCGAATGCTATGGACAAAAGTCCAAGCAGTAGCCATTTGACCCAATCACTCATGTTAGTCTCTCCATCAAATATCTAGATATGAGAGACTCTTACATCAATTCACGGACGTCTGTCAGCCGTCCTGTGATTGCCGCAGCGGCAGCCATTGCGGGGCTCAGCAGATGGGTACGCCCACCGCGACCCTGACGGCCTTCGAAGTTTCGGTTCGAAGTCGCGGCACAGCGCTCGCCCGGTTGCAGCTGGTCGGGGTTCATCGCCAGACACATTGAACAGCCCGCAAGACGCCACTCGAAACCGGCATCTTTGAAGATCTCGGCCAAACCTTCTTCTTCGGCCTGTGCACGCACCAAGCCCGAGCCTGGTACGACCATGGCGCGCATGCCGTCCTTGATCTTCTTGCCCTTCAGGATTTCCGCCGCAGCGCGCAGGTCTTCGATCCGACCGTTGGTGCAAGAACCGATGAAAACAGTGTCGATTTCAACATCGCTCAGCTTTTGACCGGCTTCCAAGCCCATATACTCGATCGAACGGCGGGCCGCGTCGACTTTACCGCCTTCGAAATCTTCGGGATGCGGTACGGATGCGGTGATCGGCAGCACATCTTCGGGACTGGTGCCCCAAGTGACGACCGGCGCGATATCTTCACCACGCAGCGTGATGACTTTATCGAAATGCGCATCTTCGTCGGTGTAAAGCGTCTTCCACCAGTCCATCGCGGCTTCCCACTGCGCGCCTTTGGGGGCATGCGGGCGGCCTTTGACATATTCAAAGGTGGTCTCATCCGGCGCGATCAGGCCAGCGCGGGCACCGCCTTCGATGGCCATGTTACAGACGGTCATGCGCCCTTCCATCGAAAGATCGCGGATCGCTTCGCCGCAATACTCGATGACATAACCTGTACCGCCAGCAGTACCGGTCTCGCCGATCACAGCCAGAGTGATATCTTTGGCGGTCACACCCGGCTGCAGTTTGCCGGTGATTTCGACCTTCATATTCTTGGACTTCTTCTGGATCAGAGTCTGGGTGGCCAGAACGTGTTCAACCTCGGATGTGCCGATGCCGTGCGCCAGAGCGCCGAATGCACCATGAGTCGCCGTGTGGCTGTCGCCGCAAACAACGGTCATGCCGGGCAGGGTCCAGCCCTGTTCGGGGCCGACGATATGCACAATGCCCTGACGGACGTCGTGCACAGGGTAATAGTGAATGCCGAAATCTTTGGCGTTCTTGTCCAGTGCCTCGACCTGAATGCGTGATTCCGGGTTTTCGATACCATTCACACGGTCCGGCGTGGTCGGAACGTTGTGATCCGGCACGGCGATGGTTTTTTCTGGCGCGCGCACCTTGCGGCCCGCCATGCGCAGGCCTTCGAATGCCTGTGGGCTGGTCACTTCGTGCACCAGATGGCGGTCGATATACAGCAGGCAGGTGCCATCATCGGCCTCGTGGGCGACATGGGCATCCCAGATCTTGTCATAGAGTGTTTTGGGGGACATCGGTCCTCTCCCGTATGTAATGAGAAATAGCTGGCGAGTTGGCTTAGGCCGCCGATAGGCGGGCCAAGACCGTGCGGGCAGCCCCAAAGAACCGTTCACGCAGACGCGCGCGATCTTCCAGATTCTGTTCTTGGGCCACATTGAGTCTCATACGCACCAGATATAACGGGCATTCGTGTCAATCAAGGTTCAATCCCAACCGTCTCACTGCGGGCTTGCATCATCCAGCATCGCTGTCCAAGCTGACCTGCAGGAGAGGTGAATGAACCAGGATTTACTACCGGAGACGCTCTCGGAGCTTTACGCCAACATGACGGCGGCGTTTTCCTCGCAAATTGAAGGTCTGGTCGAGTTGATCGTCACCCCAGGATGGCGGCAGTATCAACTCATCATCATCCTGTTTCTCTGGGCAATCTCATTCTTGCTGAAACTGCTGACGCAGGGCCGATGGGAAACCTGGGCGAGGGCCCGGGTGGGATGGCCGAAATGGCGTCTGCGGATATTGATCCAACTGATGCGCCGTCTGACGCTGGTGTATTTTGTGTTGCTGTCTGGTGGGCTTTATCTGGTGATGCAACAGGTCACATGGCCGTCGCGGAGCTATATACTTGGTGTCTTCGCAACGCTGGCTGTCGCATGGCTGGCCATCGCGTTGGTTTCGCGATTGGTGAGAAACCGAACGCTGCGACAAATATTTAAATGGTCTATGTGGGTCTATGCCACGTTGATTGCGTTGAACCTGACGGATGATGTAGCCGGGTTCCTTGATGGCGTCGCCATTTCTATCGGTGATCTTCATATCTCGGCGCTGGGCATCATCAAGGCTGTACTGCTGATCGGCGTCCTGCTGACTTTGGCGCGTGTCGGCACACGCGCGGCTGAGCGCGGCCTTACGAACAATCAAGACATAACACCATCGATGCAGGTTCTTCTGGCCAAGGGTATTCAGGTGCTGCTCTACGGGGCGGTGTTCATGGCGGCGATCCGCACCCTCGGGTTTGATCTGACTGGCATAGCGTTGCTGTCCGGGGCCATTGGCGTCGGGATCGGGTTTGGCCTACAAAAAGTGGTTTCGAACCTGATCTCAGGCATCATCATCCTGATGGACCGGTCGATCAAACCGGGCGACGTGATTTCACTCGGGGACACATTCGGTTGGATTAACGCGCTGGGCGCGCGCTATGTCTCGGTGGTTACGCGGGATGGTCGGGAATATCTGATTCCAAACGAAGATCTGATTACCAATCAGGTTGTAAACTGGTCGCATTCCGACCGTTTCGTGCGGTTGGATCTTGATTTCGGCACCAGCTACGACGACAACCCACACAAAGTCCGCGCGACTGCGATCCGTGCCGTCAAGACGGTCGGTCGAGTACTGAGTGGAGGCAAACATGAACCTGTCTGCCATATCACTGGTTTCGGTGACAGCAGCGTGGACTATGTGTTGCGCTTCTGGATCAGTGATCCGAACAAGGGTCTGACAAACATTCGGGGCAATGTCTTCCTGGCGCTGTGGGATGCGTTCAAGGTCGAAGACATCTCGCTTCCGTTCCCGCAGCGTGAAATCCGCGTATTGGGCGGCCCGGAGGCCGACGCTGAGGTGCAACATCTCGCCAAAGAGTGACCGGATGTGCGGCACCGCGTCGGCCCTTTCATTGAAATGTTGCAATCCCCTTGTTACCTTATTAGTACCCCGGCGCCGGGGTTTGGCGGCGCGCAGCAAAGGAGGATTATGTCCTGTCTCTACATACACAGGCGGGTTTGCCCGCCGATGATGGGGCCGATGTAATGGCCCACTCTCAGTCAATCAGCGACAAGCTGCTTGAACGTATCCTTTCCTCACTTTCCGATGACAAGGCCGAAGACGTCGTGCAGATCAACCTGCAAGGTAAGTCTTCTGTTGCGGATCACATGGTGATTGCCTCGGGTCGGTCGACCCGTCAGGTCTCGGCCATGGCGGAAAAGCTGACGGATCGCATCAAGCAGGAATTCGGTTTCACCTCGAAGGTCGAAGGCAAGGATGCCGGCGACTGGGTGCTGATCGATACGGGCGACGTGGTCGTTCATATCTTCCGCCCCGAAGTGCGTGAATTCTATCAGCTGGAAAAGATGTGGCTGCCTCAGGGCGGCAGCGCCTCGGCGAATTGAGGCGCCATCCCGGCCTGTATTGAGGGGCCGGAGGCGAGAGAGACATGCGTATCAGCATCGTTGCGGTTGGGCGATTGCGCGCCGGACCGGAGAAATCCCTGCTTGACGACTACCTGACCCGATTTGACAGGACCGGCCGCGCGCTGGGCCTTGGTCCTGCGAAGGTGATCGAGGTCGAAGACAAGAAAAACGCAGGCATGGGGGCCGAGGCGGCCCTGCTGCGCAAGGCGCTGCCCAAGGGTGTGGTGATCTGTACGCTAGATGAGCGCGGACGGGTGTTGTCCTCGCCTGATTTTGCAAAAAAGCTGGGTGGATGGCGCGACGCGGGCCGACAGGATCTGGCGCTGATCATCGGCGGAGCGGACGGAATAGACCCTAATCTGCGGGCGGAGGCTGATTTTTCCCTATCCTTTGGGTCAATGGTCTGGCCCCATATGTTGGTCCGTGTGATGCTGGCCGAGCAACTTTACCGGGCCGCGACCATCCTTTCAGGCGGCCCTTATCACCGGGTCTGACATGGCGCAGCTATTGATCGTCTACCACTCGCGCACCGGCGGCACCCGGCAAATGGCTGAAGCCGCAGCCGAAGCAGCGCGGGATGAAGCGAACACCATCCTGAAAACCGCCGATCAGGCCGGTCCGAACGACTTGCTGGCCTCCGATGGCTATATCTTCTGCGCGCCCGAGAACCTGGCCGCGATCTCTGGGCTGATGAAAGAGTTCTTTGACCGCTGCTATTATCCGGTGCTAGGTCAGATCGAAGGTCGACCCTATGCGCAGATGGTCTGCGCCGGATCAGATGGTGAGAATGCCGCGCGACAGATGGCACGGATCGCAACGGGGTGGCGGTTGAAAGAGGTGCAACCGCCCCTGATCATCTGCACTCATGCGCAAACACCCAAAGCGATCTTGGCCGAAAAGATCATTCCTGAAGAACAACTTGAAAACTGTCGTGAGGTTGGAGCGGCCTTGGCCGCAGGTCTCAGCCTCGGGGTGTTCTGAGGGTCAGTTCAGATCGACCACGGTCGTGTCTTCGCTCCAACCACCGACATTGTCGCGCGCCTGAATTTGCACCTGCGTGGTCCCGTCCGGAATCACCACCCCGCCAAGTGACCGTGTAAAGGGCTGCTCATCGACATGAGGGTGATGCAGCACACGCATCCCCAGCTCGTTCCCCTGCATATCCAGAACACGCCAGCCATCGGCATAGTCATCCCATCCGGTGTCGGAGTGGCGGATCGTGACGTCGAACCGCCAGGTATCCCCATTTGATTGGGCTGAAACCTGTTCGACCGTCGGAGGGTCGGCGAATGCGGGGCTGGCCAGTAAGGCGCTGAGAATCAGATATCGCATGGGGTCAAACTATGCGCTCGCGCATCGCATTGCGATCACGACTCTGTGTTTGGTGGCGCAGTCATGATTACGGTGCGTGAATGCGAGGCGAATTCGCGACGATAGAGCACACCGAATGTGACGATTGAGCTTAGGATCAGGGCTACCGGTCCAAGTATCCATGCGATTGAAGCCAACGCAAAATATGTCGCCCGCAACGCGCGATTGAAACTACGAGCCGCCGTGATGCAGATATCAGCGGATTGTGTGGCGCGTGGATAGGCCTGTGGATCATCGGGATCATTTGGAACAGCGGCCATCAGGATTGCGCAATACCCAAACAGGCGATGCGACCAGACAAATTTCAGAAAAGCGTTCGACAGAAAAAGCAGAATAATCAGTATCTTGATTTCCCAAACCATGGCAGGCGCACGGCCGATGGCAAGATCTTCAGCAACCCCAGCAAGGCGTTCGGTATTGCCAAGCAATGCCAAGCCGCCGCCTATTGCAATCATGATAGTCGAAGCGAAGAACGTGCTGCCCTGACGCATGGCCGAGATCACTTGTGCATCGAACACACGCGGCTGGCGCGTCACCATTTCACGCATCCAGACCTTGCGGAAATCATCCATCATCAATGAAACCGACGGTTTCTGAGAGGACGGATTTTCGATCCTCCACCCAATCCCTAGCCATGTCGCGAACAACAGCAAAACGGCAGCATAGTCCAGCGAGGAAAACAGTAATGTGCGGTCGATCCAGGTCATGCCGCGACACTATTGTTGGATTCGGCAACTTGCCAGTCGATAAAATTGGTAATATAATTTTACCAAATGGAGGATCAGCGATGGAAATGCCCAAGCCAAATCCGGATGTCTTAGCACGCAAGCAGGCATTGGTTGCGCGACTACAGCAAGTGCTGCCGAAGGATGCTGTTATCCATGAAGAGGCCGAGACCAGGGCTTATGAATGTGATGCGCTGACCGCCTATAAATGCCCGCCAATGCTGGCTGTACTGCCTTCGACCACGCAGCAGGTTTCCGATGTCTTGCGTATTTGCCATGAACTGGGTGTGCCGGTTGTACCGCGCGGCGCGGGCACGTCATTGGCGGGTGGTGCCCTGCCGACGGCAGATTGTGTGATTCTAGGCGTTGCACGGATGAACGAAGTTCTGGAAATCGATTACGACAACAGATTTATCAAGGTGCAATCCGGCCGAACCAACCTGAGTGTAACCGGTGCCGTTGAAGAAGAGGATTTCTTTTACGCCCCCGATCCCTCATCTCAGCTTGCCTGCGCCATTGCAGGGAATATCGCGATGAATTCGGGCGGGGCGCATTGCCTGAAATACGGGGTGACGACCAACAATCTGATGGGTGTGACTATGGTCATGATGGATGGCAGCGTGGTCGAAATTGGAGGTGCCTATCTGGACGCTGGCGGGTTGGACCTGTTGGGTGTTATCTGCGGATCCGAAGGGCAATTGGGTGTCGTAACTGAAGCAATGTTGCGCATCCTGCGCAAACCTGAGGGCGCGCGTCCTGTTCTGATGGGCTTTGACGATAATGAAGTAGCCGGTCAATGCGTCTCTGACATAATCAAATCGGGCATATTGCCTGTCGCGATCGAGTTCATGGACCGCCTTTGTATTCGAGCCTGCGAGAATTTCGCCCAAGCGGGTTATCCTGATTGCGAGGCGTTGCTGATTGTCGAAGTTGAAGGATCAGAGGCAGAGATCGATAGCCAGTTGTCGAAGATTATCGAGATCGCCAAGCGGCATAATCCGGTTGAGCTGCGAGAAAGCCAATCGGCTGATGAAAGCGCCCGTATCTGGCTGGGGCGGAAATCGGCCTTCGGCGCGATGGGGCAAATCAACGATTATATGTGTCTGGATGGGACGATCCCGGTCTCATCGCTACCCTTCGTCCTGCGCCGGATCGGGGAGCTGAGCAAAGATTATGGCCTGCCAGTCGGCAATGTGTTCCATGCCGGTGACGGCAACATGCACCCCTTGATCCTGTTTGACGCCAACAAACCCGGCGATCTTGAGAAATGTGAAGCGTTCGGGGCGGACATCCTGAAGCTTTGCGTTGATGCGGGGGGCTGCCTGACTGGTGAGCATGGGGTCGGCATCGAAAAGCGTGATCTGATGACACACCAATATGAACCACAGGATCTTGAGGCGCAGATGGCGGTGAAAGATGTGTTTGACCCGCATTGGCTGTTGAACCCAGCCAAGGTGTTTCCGCTAAAGGCGTCTGCCACGCGCAGGATGGCCGCGGAATAGATGAGCCTTCCCCATCAATACCCAGAGTATTTGCGAAAAGATGAAGTGCCATGACACCTGAAACCGAGGCTGAACTTGCGGACATCGTTGCCGGCCTGGATGGCCCAGTGCGTATTGCCGGAGGCGGCACGCGCGGCCTTGATGGGCCCGAGCCTGTGCTGAACCTGTCGGGACTGCACGGAATTACACAGTATGAGCCGGGCGCATTGACTCTGGTCGCGCATGCCGGGACTCCAGTGACTGAGATCGAAGCGGCTTTGGAGGCCGAGGGTCAGCAACTGGCGTTCGAGCCGATGGATCATCGCGGTTTGCTGGGCACCACGGGGGAACCGACAATCGGCGGTGTTGTCGCGGCCAACATCTCGGGGCCGCGTCGAATTCAGGCGGGCGCGTGCCGGGATTTCCTGTTGGGCGTACGTTATGTCGACGGGTTGGGGCAGGTGATCAAGAATGGCGGGCGGGTGATGAAGAACGTCACCGGTTACGATCTGGTCAAGCTCATGGCGGGTTCCTGGGGCACGCTAGGGGTGCTGTCCGAGGTCTCACTGAAAGTGCTGCCTAGACCTGAGGTCGAGACCACTCTGGCAGTCGGGGCCGCTGATGTAGGAACCGCAGTTGATCTCATGTCCACTGCCCTGAAATCCCCCTTCGAGGTGAGCAGCGCAGCCTATGATCCACTGGATGGTCAGGCCTTGTTGCGGATCGAAGGATTTGCCGACTCGGTTGCCTATCGGGTAGGTCGATTGCGCGAAATCCTTGGGGGCGAATGCACCGAGTTAGAGAATTCGAGCAACCACTGGGTCGATCTGCGCGATCTGCGTGCGTTTCAGGATCTGGAAGGTGATGTCTGGCGCTTATCGGTGAAACCCGGCGATGCAGCCAGCCTTGCAGAACGGATCGACGCGGATCGAACCTTATTTGACTGGGGCGGGGGCTTGATCTGGGTATTGGTGCCAAAGGGCACCGATCTGCGTGCACGACTGGGTCACTTTGAAGGACATGCAACGCTGGTACGCGCAGAGGCTGACACCATCGTTGAATTTGGGCGATTCCAACCAGAGAGCACGCAGATTCAGGCTCTAACAAAGGCAATTCGGAAGAGATTTGACCCTCGGAACGTGTTCAATCCGGGTCTGATGGGGTAGGCGATGCAGACGAAATTTACCGAAAAGCAGTTGCAAGACCCAGCGATTCAGCGATCCAACGAGATACTCCGAAATTGTGTTCACTGTGGTTTCTGTACAGCAACCTGCCCGACTTATCAGGTGCTAGGCGATGAGTTGGACAGCCCTCGCGGGCGCATCTATCTGATCAAGGACATGTTGGAGAATGAGCGTGTTCCGGACGAAAAGACTGTCAAGCATATCGATCGCTGCCTATCCTGCCTCGCCTGCATGACCACGTGCCCCTCGGGCGTGCATTACATGCACCTCGTGGACCACGCACGGGAATATATCGAAGACAACTACAAGCGCCCGTTCTCGGATCGGGCTCTGCGCTGGATATTGGCCAGAATCCTGCCTTATCCGACACGCTTTCGCTGGGCTCTAATCGGGGCAAAGCTGGGTCGTCCGTTCCGGTTTCTGATGCCGGATGCCCGGCTAAAGGCGATGCTGGACATGGCGCCGAGATATATTCCACCAGTCAGTCGCAATGATGACCCTCAGAGCTTTGCAGCAAAAGGCGCTAAGAAGAAACGCGTCGCCCTGATGACGGGGTGTGCGCAAAAGGCTTTGAACACCGATATCAACGACGCCACGATTCGTCTGCTGACCCGGTTGGGCTGCGAGGTCGTTGTCGCCGAAGGTGCCAGCTGTTGTGGCGCATTAACCCATCACATGGGTAAAACCGGTGAAAGCCATGCGTCTGCTGCAGCCAATATCCGGGCCTGGACACGCGAAATGGATGGTGATGGTCTGGATGCGATCGTGATCAACACCTCGGGGTGTGGGACCACGGTTAAAGATTATGGGCACATGTTCCGCAGTGATCCGCTGGCGGTGGATGCGGGGCGTGTATCCGCCATGGCGATGGATATCAGTGAGCTTTTGGTGCAGCTAGAGATGCCGGACAGCGACAAGAAAGAACTGGTTGTTGCCTACCACGCGGCGTGTTCATTGCAACATGGGCAAAAGGTTACCTCTTATCCCAAGAACCTGCTGAAATCGGCTGGATTCACAGTGTTAGAGCCTAAAGATAGTCATTTGTGCTGTGGCAGTGCAGGAACCTACAACCTGATGCAGCCTGAGATTTCGGGTCAGTTGAAACAACGAAAAGTGCGCACGCTTGAGGCTAGGAACCCTGATGTTATCGCGGCAGGTAACATCGGATGCATGATGCAGATCGGCTCTGGGACTGACACGCCCGTTGTCCACACAGTCGAGCTGCTGGACTGGGCCACCGGAGGGCCGGAACCGCGCGCATTGCGCGACGGCATGGCTGGGGTACCCCAACTGCGCTGATCGATTGCTGCACCCGCGCATCAGGTCCGGTTGAATTTAATCCAAGGGGCAATTGCCCTATTTTCGCCGCACCAACGGCATACGAATCTTGGTCGGACCTCATGACCGGAGACCCGCGTGCGCAACTGGATCACGGCTATTGTCTTCAGCTTGCTGCCCTTGGCAGGACAGGCGCAGGATACTGGGCTTAGGAGCCTGGAAACCACCGATGCTGGGCGCGAGTGGATGGCAGTTGGTCGACTGGATATCGACGGCACCGGGTTTTGTACCGGATCGCTGATATCTCCGACTCTGGTACTGACGGCTGCGCATTGTCTGTACGATAAAACCACGAAACAGCGAATTAATCCGGCCCGGATCGAGTTTCTGGCCGGTTGGCGCCTTGGTTCCGCCTCGGCTTATCGTCCGGCGCGTCGAACAGTGGTTCACCCCGACTATGTTTATGAAGGCAATGTTTCTGCAACGCGGGTGCGTCATGATATTGCGCTGATCGAGCTGTGGCAGCCGATCCGCAACACCTCGGTCATTCCTTTCGAAACCGGACGCCGTCCTGCCCGCGGTCAAGAGGTGGGGGTTGTCTCGTACGCGCATGACCGCGCCGAAGCGCCAGCACTGCAGGAAGTCTGTTCCGTCATTGGGCGACAGGCTGGAATTCTGGTTATGTCCTGCAACGTGGATTTCGGGGCATCCGGCGCGCCGATCTTTTCGTTTGACGGCGAGCGGCCACGCATTGTGTCGGTCGTTGCAGCGAAGGCCGAATTGCAGGGTCAACGCGTTGCGCTGGGCACCGCCTTGGATGAATCGCTGGAATTGTTGCGGGCCGAGCTTTCGCAGGGGCGGGGTATGAACGCCACATTGGACAACAACACCAAAAACCTCGGAGCAAAGTTCCTTAAGCCATGATGCGTGTTTTATTAAGTATCACCTTGCTTGTTTCTATTCTCGCAACTGCCGCGCAGGCCCAGACCAGCGGCAAGCGCCGACTGACGGATCGCGATGATCTGTATGGGTGGGAGGCGGTCGGACGTCTGGATATTGGCGAACAGGGCTTTTGCACCGGTACTTTGATCGCAAAGGACATCGTGCTGACAGCGGCGCATTGCGCTGTGAGCAAGGCCACCGGAAAACCCTATGCCCCCGGTGAATTGACCTTTCGCGCCGGTTTGAGCGACGGTCAGGCGCTTGCGGATCGCAAGGTCATCCAGATTGCGACCCATCCCGAGTTTGTTGCCAATGCGCCGGTATCGGCGTCACGTGTTCGAATTGATGTGGCTCTAATGCGGCTGGAAGAGCCGATTCCCTATTCGATTGCTGATCCGTTCGCCCTGCACAGCGGCCGCGTCAGCGACAGCGAAATCAGCGTCGCCTCGTATGGTCGCGGTCGGGCCGAGGCGATCACGCGCCAACGCTCTTGCCGCATCCTGCAACGCGGGCAGGGGCTGATCAGCTTTGATTGCGATATTACATTCGGTTCGTCGGGCTCCGCTATTTTAGCAAAAAAAGGCCCGCGTTGGCAGATCCTGTCGGTTGTTTCGGCGGGCGCATCGGATGGTCAACGCAAGATCGGCTACGGGATGGAGCTGTCGGGGATTGTCTCGGAACTCAAGGCGATATTGCGTCGTGACGCGCCCCGACCCACGGCAACAATCCGCAGATTGCAGCCGGGTTCAGCCAAGTCCAGTTCGGGTGCTAAATTCCTCAGCGCGGGCGGGTCTTGAACCCGGTCCTTTTACTTCCCATCTGAGTTTTACCGGATCGCCAAAGCTGGGGTCCGGCATAAATCACCGCCCGTCCATTTCGGAGGGCAATTTTGTGAATCGCTCAAAGATGAGGATACGACATGCGTACATTTGACTTCGCACCACTTCACCGCGCAACCATCGGTTTCGACCAGATTGCAGACATGATGGACCGGGTTTTGACCAATGACGTGGCTCAGCCCAGCTATCCCCCTTACAACATCGAAAAGACCGATGCTGATACCTACCGCATTTCGGTCGCTGTTGCCGGGTTTTCCGAGGCCGATCTGTCGGTTGAGGTAAAGGAAAATTCTCTGGTGGTTTCCGGCAAGAAAGCTTCGGACGAAAAAGAGCGCAGCTACCTGCACCGTGGCATCGCCACCCGCGCGTTCGAGCGCCGCTTTGCTCTGGCCGACCACGTTCGTGTCACCGGCGCGAGCCATGAAAACGGCATGCTGAACATCGATCTGAAGCGCGAAGTGCCAGAAGCGCTGAAACCGCGCCGGATCGAAATTTCGTCTGGCAAGGCCATTGAAAAGGACGTGGTTGACGCCAAAGCCGTGAACTGAGGCTGTTGATCACTTAGCGACAGTCCCGCCTCTCTGGGTTGTCGCACCACACGCCCCGCGTTCCTCCAGGCGCGGGGCGAAGTTGTATCCATCGCAACACGGACATGGTGGGCAACACGTTTTCACGAAAATCTGGCAATAGTTTAGGTCGTCAGGCTAGTCTCTTCTGGAACACTTCAATGAACTGAATTTCGTTCAGTGCCTTCAGAGGGAGACGAAATAGATGCGAATGAAATCCGTTTTTGCCGCTATGGTCTGTGCCGTTGTTGCATCGACCACACTGACCGCGACACCAACCCGTGCCAACGATACAGGAGCGCTTATCGCTGGGGTCGCGTTGGGTGTGCTGGGAGCGTCGATCGCCAAACACCATCACAAGCACGGATCAAAATACCAGAAGCATCCGCACGTTTCGCCCGAGGAGAATGCGATCGGGCTTTGTATGCATCGGACCCACACCGCCATGAGCAATCAGGGCTACTATGCCGTCGATTTTGAGCGGACGCTTTCCTATACGACGAATTCTGATGGCATCGATCTGATTGATTTGGAGGTCGCGCGCTCAAAGGACAGCAATGATGCGCGGAGCCACATAAAAGCCCATTGCGCTATTCAAGATGATTCTGTGGTTAATTTCCGGTATTCGAACTACTGAGCTTGCCATCGGCAGCTTCAACTTAAGAAATCCAAGAGCTTCTATTTTCCCTTCTGAAAACCAGCGGGCAATGTGTCTCGGCCTTGTCTCTGCGTCTATCTTTTTAGCGTCGAGTTTGTCACAGTCTTGGTGATTTGGAGACCTAAGGGGATGTAAATTTCCATAACATTCCCTATGTCATTGGATGATAAGAAGAATAGGGATAGCAGATGTCGAACCAGCAATTCGAAGCATTGATTCAAGAGACGCAACAGAAAGTCCGCGAAAGCCAGTCGCAGATTGAAGGCTTGACCTCACGGATCGAAGCGGCGCGTGCCAAGATCGGAACCGCAGAGGCAGATATCGACATTGAAAATGCCACTTTGGAAGATGTGCACGCCCATACCGAGGTGATGAACGCCAACATCGCTGAGCTGATCATGGGGCTCGACGACGTGACCAACGCGTTTTCCAAGGATTTCGACGAAATGCGTTCGAAAACCGGGTGGGAGTCGTTCGTCGGCATCTTCGCCAAGGCCAAATCCGAGTCCATGCGGCAGGAACGCATGCGCACCGCCAATATCGACGACAAGCTACAGGACCTGATCGCTAAATCGGATGTGATCGTCAAACTGCTTGAAGGACAGTTGGCCGTGCTGGAAGAACAGCGCGTCAAGGTCGAGGACAACCTGACCGTCACGCTGGACGACCGCGAGGCGACCGTGGCCGAACTGGAGGCTTTGCGGGCAGAGATTCAGGGCATGGACCCGGCGATCATCACGCTGGAAAACAAGATCAGCGTCGAACAGGATGCCGCCGCGCGGACTCAGTTGGAAACCGAACTGGCTGACCTGAATAAGCAATACAACGCCAAGGTTCAGGAAGAGCAGGTCAAGCTGGCCAAATCCCAGACGCTGGAACGCTATATCGAAAAGGGTAAAACCTGGGTCGATTCACTCCAGAACCAGGCGGCGACGCAGATGGTGCTGATCAACAAGCTGCAGACAGATACGCAACAGCGCGTGGTGCTGTATGATGCCCTGACCAAATCGCTGAAAACCGCGCAGCAGCAGGACGTGGCCCACCGCATCAACGAGATCGGCGTGCAAACTGACCAAGAGGCGCAGACGGCGATGGCCGCCATCGGCACCGCGACCAACCAGAAAATGGCCGACATGCTTGAGGCGCATGAGGACCACATGGTCTTTGCCCGCGACGTGCTGGAGAAAAAGGCCAAGGCGGATGAGCGGTTCGCGCGGCGCTTTGCCTCGATTGTCGAGAAGCATGATAAGAATTTGTATGGTGGTTAAGTGCGTTTCGCTCACCAACAATTTCTATTACTAGCAGTTAGTCTTGGTCCCTTGGAGGTGCCGAGATTCTTGGAAAAAATTGGTTTTATAGATCAGAAGCCGACTTATCCTAAAGTGCTACAGGCATTGCTTATTGCAGTAATTGCGGCTTGCTTAATGCGACTTCTGTGTTGGTTGAGTTGGGGCAGCGAAAGGGGGCGGCGTTTTCAGTACTCGGTTGGGATCAACCCTCAAGTAGTACTGCATAGTGTCGGTTCGCCTCTCTTTAGATGGTGGTTTCATATCGACAAAAACGGGAAGGACTTGGACGCCCCAAGATGACCGATACCAACCCCACCCAAGACCATGTCGGCCTGACCGACACCTTCGCCTCACGCCGCTATTTCCGCAAATTCGAAGTCATCACCGTCCACCTCCTGCGCGTGGCCGCGACGATGGAGGCGGAGGGCGCAATCAGCAAGCAAGAGGTGCGGATCGTGTCGCGCTACCTCTCGGGGCTGCTCTACACCTTCCGCGCGCTTTCCATGAAGTATCTGCTGGTCGGTCGCGATACGGGACGGTTTTTTGGCAGCCTTGCGATGGACAAGCGTGACAGCGGGTTTCCGGTGGCGGCTGAGCTGCTGACCATGGCCAATGACGCGCAGCAGGCGCAGGTGCATCTGGCGAATATGCCGTCCGAGGATGACCTAAAAACTGACATGGTGCGGACGATCATTGGGGATCAGGAAATCCCCACCAAGCTGCAATTCGCGCTGTCACAAAGGCTCTACTATGAGGAATTGCTGAAAGGTCAGCTGTTCTGGGCCCGCAACGATCCCGAATGCCACTGGATCGGGAATGAGGGCGAACGGCGCAAGTTCATGATCCACTGGGCGGTCTATGACAGCCAGATCAACCTGCCGGTGATCTATCTGATGCAGCTGGAGGATAGCGGCAAAACCGCCCTTCCCAAAGACCAACGCCGCTGGCCCGAAGTGCAGGCGCATCTGATGGCGCAGTCTCTGGGCGGGTTGAAACTGGTGACCATAGCCAAAGGGTTCGATCAGGATTTCGACGACCTGCACCCCAAACACCTGCGCCGCATCCATGTGGGGCCGATGTATTCTTCGGCCTATACCGAGCAATCTGGTCCTTTGAGGCAGGTGCTGGAGGATGCGCAATCTCCGCAAGGTCAAGATTGGGCGCTGGCCTGGACCACAGAAGAGTTGGAAAGCGAAGAGGTGATCGAAGAACGCGCCGGCTGGTTTTCTACTGTTGAGCGCGAGGTCTTTGCGCTCGACCCATTCGGCGCGCAAGGGGCCGAAACCGGGGCCACCCGCACACAACGGTCGATCATCTTGCCCCAGCGCCCGTTTCAGGTGCTGGCCGAACGCAACCCGCCGGGATTCGCCGATGTGCGCAAGTTTGTTGTTAGCAAAGCCGGACAGGTGCTGAGATATTGAGACCAGTGGCGGGCTGAAGCCCGCCCTACGTGATTAGAGTAGGCCGGGCTTCAGCCCGGCATTGCGAGGAAGAAGATGAGTTTGACGTCAGATCAGATGGAATTGCGCGAAGACGACATTCGTAAGCACTATCCGGCAGCGACTGCCTTGCTGAATGGTTTCGAGCATGCTCCACGGATTGCCAAAGCGGTTGAAACGACTGTCGAACGGTCTCCTGGTGTCTCTACCGGGCGGCGCTTTCGGTCGACGACGCCGGGGTTGGTGACGCGTCGTACTGCTCGCAAGGACGGGGTGCATCTGGTTGAACGAATCGAGGCATCGGACGATGGCGATGCGCTGGTCTCACCACCACAGGCGACCACGCAACAGGCGATACGACGTGCCATCGCCATCGCTCTGGCCATGGCTGAGGCTTATGCGGAACAGACCCCGCTTGCCGATCTTAAACGCGCCAATCTGGCCGGAGATCTGCCTGCCGCGCGCAAGACCGAATTCTCTGAACTGCTGACGGCCGAGGCTCTGATCACCTCGCACACCTTCGGCAATGCGCTGGCGTACTTGATGTCCTCGCATCTGGGAGAGACCACTGTCGATATCGGTGAGATCGAAGAGGTTCTGACCGACAACGGCCAACTCGCCTTGCACGGCGCGCTGTGGGAGTTGGACCAGACCCTTGCCAAACACGCCCCCGATGATGCCCACCTGATCGCGGCCACCAGCGCCTATGCCGAGCAACTGTTGGAAAAGGTCGCTCTACGCGCCCAGTCCGCAGGCCATCTGGCACCGTTCCAGAGTGCCGCCTGGCATATCGAGGCCGATGATCTGACGATCCGGGGGTTCGAGCCCGCCTCAAAAGCCAAATCCACCACTCTGACCATGACGTTCAAGAAGCCGAACGAGGTGGTCGGCAACCATATCGCCAAGTATCAGGCGATGAAGCTGGCCAAGATGGTGATGGCCTATGATTTCGACCGCCGCCTGAACCCGTTCGCGGAACTTGGCGGGTTCATCTTTACCTTCATGGGCGACGGCAAACCGGGCACCGGCAAGACCACCCTGATCCAGATGATGGCCGGGCTGATCAATGACTATTGTCAGAACGCGGGCTATCCGTTTCGCTATCAAAACCTGAGCACCGACAATATCGACAGCTATCAGGGCAAATCCGGCCAGAACGCCAAGGCGTTTATCAATACGATCATCGACCCCACGGTTATCGGCTTCGGCACCATCGACGATATCGACCAACTGGCGGGCAAACGCGGCGACCGGCAGTCCTCAGCCGGGCAGCTGGAAATCACCGCCGTGCTGATGGAGAGCTTTGCAGGCGCCAACACCGTCGTGCGCGGCAACTGCACCTTTGGCATGTTCTCGAACTACCCCGAGAATGTGGACGACGCCTTGCGTCAGCGGGCGGGCGCGCGGTTCCTGGTGGACGGCCCGCAAACGCGGGAGGATTATATCGACATCCTGCACCTGCTGATGGGACGCAACCACGACATTCCGCTGGGCGAGCACGAAGCCTATGCCGCGCAGGAGATCAAGAAGGCCGTCGCCGCCAGTTTCGAAAGCCACTCCCGCCCGCATGAGGACGCTTTGCTGCAGGTCTATGACCGGGTCTCCGGCGAGATCGGCCAGATGGACACCATCGCCAAGCTGGGCACCTACCTCAAGGCGATCCAGCAGGCGGATGAGCGCTTTACAGGCCGCGCGATCAAGAACATCACCGACGCGGTCAAGGTCCGCGCGATGGATTTCGAACTGCCCGATGAGTGGATGGAAAACCCCGACCTGTTCCTATTCCGCGACTACGACACCAAGAAGGCGATGATCGAAGACCTGCGCCAGCCGATCACGGTGGAAATGGTGATGCAAGAGATCAACCGCTACGCCGACAGCGAGTTCCGCTATGCTGACAAGAGCGACGAGGTCGCCATCGAAAACGCCGTGCGCGAGATGGGCCGGATGGAGGAGGCCAAGCGGCGGTATCTGGAGGGGAAGGGGTGAGTATTTTCCGACTAGCCATCGTCGTCGCGATATTTTCTTTCGTTCCAGCGATTTTCATGACCGTAACGATTTGCGGTTGGAAGGGTTTATCACCTGAGAACTTTCGTATTGTTCGCACATGCTCAGTGACGGACCCACCAAGCGAAGTGTTTTTTGGCTTTCTGACAATTGCAGGCATTTTGTGCGTGGCCGCCACAGTATTGTACTATTTTTGGCGGTGAGTTTCGAAATGACAAGTTTAGCTTTGACACATTCAATAATCGCGGCGCAGCCGCGACGCGCCCGACCCGCCCCCCAGGGCGGGCGCGTTCCGCACCCACCCTCGTGCCGGGTGCATCGCTACCGTTGCGCGGGAAGGCATATGTCATGATCCGCCTCATCGAAAAAGGCCTGATGTTCGGCAACCTCGTCCACATCTCCAGCCCGGCTCTGGTCGAGCGGTATAACCGCGCACTGCAACATCTGGCGGGCAAGACCACGGCGCTGACGGATTTCCATGTGGATATCTCGGGTTTTTCTCCGGAAGTGGGGATTGAGCTTGAGGATGAGCTCTACCTCAACCCCAACGGGGTCAACCGGCAGTTCATCCTGCTGACGACCGAGCAGAAGCACGCGCCTTTGCTGAACGTCAAATTCTCGACCTCGCGCGATATTCTGCGCGAATTCATCGAGATGAACGAGGCACAGTTGTTTGCCCTGACCGCCACCGATGCGGTGGCCGGAGAGCTGGTGAACTCGGTCATCAAACTCACCACGCCCCGCGATCTGCTGAACCTGCGCAAGATCGAGATCGAGGCAGACACCGCAGGCGGCACTCTGCGCAAAGCGCAACAACTGGCGGGCATGGTCGAACGCTTCAAAACCGAAGAGGACGCTTGGTTCGACGATGTGCTAATCGCCAAGATGATCGAAACCGCCAAAGAAACTGGCGACGTAACGCGCAATCCGGTGCGCCTGCGCCATACCGCTTTCGAGCAGCGTAATTTCTGGACGGCACACTTTGGCGGGCTCTACCTGTTCCCGGATATGGATCACCCGGCGGCGATTTGCATAGGCGAAAAGCCCGACGATATGCCGATCAAATACATTTTTGACCCGTCGCAGCGGAACCAGATTGCCAAGTTTCTCGACTACAACGATCTGGTTGAACCTATCGTTAAGGCGCGCGGCGTGGATGCTGCCGCGATCCTGCAACAGAAAATGGATTTTCTGACCATTGCTGCGGCTGCTGACGCAGACGTTGATCTGAGCGGGCTGGATCGCAGCGACATGCGCCGACTGGCACGCAACCACGCGGATCGCCTGCCCGAGGCGTACCACGGCCTCGCACAACTGTTGCGCTGGGCGACAGATGGTGGGCGCTGGCCACGCATCACCTCGGATCATCCCGCCTATTTCTACACATTGCGCGCAGCCGATACGCCGAACCGCGATCTGGTGAATATGCTGTTGACCGAATTGGCTCCGCTGGATCCGCGGCAGATGTTCATCTGCCACAAGGAATTGTTTTATAGTACTTACAGGACCTGGCCCGAGACCAAGAAAGCCTATGTTGCCGACTTCCTTGCCCGCGAGTATCAGGTGGACAAGGCTGGTGCGCGGGCGGCTCTATTTGGTCATGAACCGGATATGACCGGCAATGACCGGGTCAGCGAAACAGTGATCGCACGGGTCGGCCCTTGGGGCGCGGTCAGGAGAGATTAAGATGTTCGGAGCGATGCGCCTGTTTCTGATCCTGCTGGTGATCCAGACGATTGCCTATTTCGCGCTGTCCTTTTATTCGCGAGGAGTTAGGCGGCGAAAGTTGGAGACGTGGTGGGACGAAAAGGGCAAAACCGGTAACAAAGAAGCGTTTGTTGCGCGTGGTTTGCACGTCTACGACAACTCATTCCGGCGCAAACTGATTTTGGGTGTCTATATTGTACCTTGGGTGGCGATTGGCGCGCTGATCTACATCGTGAATTACATGTGAGGGTTAAGGCATGGCCTATGTGAAATGGGCGTTCATTATCATCTTCTGGGGCACGATCGCCGTGATCTTGCAGTATTCCTTACCGCAGCACGATGTGGTGCGGATCGTCAACACCTATGAGGAACGTCAGGACCTGACGGACTGGACGCGAATTTTCTGGTCCGAGCCTGAAGATCAATCCACCAGCCTGTCAAACCGCGATGTACAGTTCATTCAGGCCGTACGCGCCAACGGGAAGCCCATTGTCTATCGCAACGAAGACACCGGTTGGGGCTGGCCGCCTTATTTCAAGTTCGACACTGCGAATCTTTACACCGAGGCCAACGATGCCAAGTCGACCAAAGATAACCCCGATTGGGTGGTCGTAACGCATTACGGCTGGCGCAATGAGTTCATGTCGATTTTTCCCAACGCAATTTTCATCCGGCATGTCGAGGGGCCGGATGTCCGCATCATCCCGTGGTTCAATATCGTCTTCCTGACTGTGTTTGCTGCGCTGGTTTGGGCCATCTGGGTTCGATGGCGGCGGTTTCGGCAAAAGAAGATCGATCCTGTTTTGGAGAACATGGAAGATGGTCTTTACGCCGCTGGTGATGCAATAGATGAAAAGCGCAAGGGCTTTCGCCGCTGGCTGGACAGTTGGAAATCCAAGTAAAGTGGTACACCAAAAGGCGTGCGCTGTGGTCTGACTGCTCATCTCACGATGAACTCTGCATGAAGTGCCCCGGCAGCTTTGATGGTTTTCAGGATGTCGATCATATCGCGTGGCGACACGCCCAAGGCGTTCAACCCGGCGACCACTTCGGACAAGGTGGTTGCCTCGGGGATTTCTGCAAGCCCCGTTCCTTCTTCCTCTTCGATCCCAGCGTAGGTGCGCGGAACAACGACTGTTTCGCCTCGCGCAAACGGATTTGGCTGAACAGCAATCGGGGCTTCCTCGACTGTGAGGGTCAAGTTGCCCTGCGATACCGCGACGCGTGAAATCCTGACGTTCCGACCCATAACAATTGTGCCGGATCTCTGATCCACCACGACGCGGGCCTTGCTTTCGGGTTCGACCAGTATGTTTTCAATACGTCCAATCGCATGCGCGGTTGATACGGCCCGCGTCGCCTCAATGCTCAACTCCACAGTGCCGGAATCGCGCATGAGTGCGACGGCGCGGTTGAATTCTCTGTTGATGGCGGCCTCAATGCGGCTTGCGGTCGTGAAATCCGGTTCTCTCAGCGCCAGTCTGAATTGAGTCAAATCAGCAAGCTGAAAATCGATCTCGCGCTCCACACGCGCGCCCGAGGGTATGACGCCCGATGTCGGCACCCCGCTTACAACCGACGCTGCTTCGCCTTCAACCGCAGCGCCTCCGGCTAGCACTGTCCCTTGCGCCACGGCATAAATCTGACCATCTGCTGCATTCAGGGGTGTCATGATCAATGTCCCCCCAAGAAGTCCTTTGGAATCTCCAATGGCAGAGACGGTGACGTCAATCTGACCGCCGACGCGCGCGAAGGGTGGTAGGGTGGCGGTGACCAAAACGGCGGCGACGTTTTTGGGGCGAAAATCTTCGCCATTCACGTTTACACCCAGCCGTTCGAGAATGTTGGACATAATCTCTTCGGTGAACGGAGAATTGCGCAAGCCGTCGCCGGTGCCATTCAGGCCAACCACAAGGCCGTAGCCAACCAGATCATTGCCGCGGACACCGTCGAAATCCACCAGATCTTTCAGGCGTATTGCCCCGGCATTGGCAATGCACGGTAAGACTATCAAAAGGAATGCGAGTATCTTCATCTTAAGAAATTCACCAGTGACAGGTTGGCATTGCGAACGGTCACGGAATACAGACTCTCCAGTTGGAACTGCACGGTTTGCAACTGTGCCGCAGTCTCATAGGGATCTGCAGCGATCAACGCATTGCGCGCATGCTCAGCGCTGGTCTTTGCGGCGGCGTTGCGCGTTGCGGCTTGCTCCACACGCGCCTCAGTCGCGCCGACCTGGGCGCGCAAATTGACCGTCGCATCCTGTGTATTGGCCAGCTCAACACCAAGCTGCGTGAACATTGCGGTTCGTAGATCAGGCGTCCATCCAAGCGCATCATTTGTGGCCAGAGCCGCAACCGCAACATCGCGCAAAGCGTCCTTGAGCGCGGGGTCTGTCGCTGTGATCGGAAGCGTGATCCGCTCGTTCTCGGAAATCTGCATCGGAGCCAAGGTGCCCGTACCACCTTGATATATCACCGCATCAAATCCGGCGGGGTCGTTGAACCAATCCTCAGCGGCCTGTTGGATATCTGTTAGGGAGGTCAGTCCGGTCAATTCGGCCTGCAGCGCTGTCAATAATGTTTCAGCGGAGGGCAGAGGTGAGACGTCAGTCGACGTTCCGGAATACAGGCTGCGCCCTCCCGCCCGCGTATTCAGGGCTGAGATCATTGTGTCGAGCTCATTTCGTGCCTGAACCGATGCTTGTTCATGTGTCACGGTCTGGTTCGCCGTGCCGAATGATAGCAGCGACGCTGACATCTCGGCGACCGAGCCGCTTAGCGTTGTCAGGCTCAATTGCATTGCGTCCGTGAATAGCCGCGCCTCGGCGGTGGCGATGGAAAGCGCGTCCAACCGTTCCAGGCTGCGATCTAGATCCAGTAGGTGCGAGTAATCACCACCCAGACGGCCCGAGATATCCTGCACCTTGCCGGTGGACATCTCATACGACAGTGTTTCGATTTGTGATTTGATCTCGGCGCTGCGAGTTCTGAGGGTAAGACCGCGGGCCAGATCCCCGATCGAATTCAGTGTCATGTTCATAACCTCAACAGGGTATCCATCAGTTCATCCACGACGGCGACGATGCGTGCGTTTGCGGCATAGGCCTGCTCGATCTGCATCAAGCGCTGCAGTTCCGCGTCACTGTCAACACCTTGCTCCGCGACGATTTTTTGCATCTCCAGCTGCGCGTTTGCTGCAAAACTGCTGCGCTGGTCAGCTGTGTGTGCGTTTGCCCCGGCTTTGGAAAGCAACGCCTCGGCGATCTCGGCCGCGCGCATCGTGCCTGTCCCAAACCCCACGCTGGGGGCCGGGCGCGAGTCGGTCAGAACGGCCCCAAAAGCTTGCAACTGGCTGGCATCACCCGGCGCACCGAGGGTCAATGCCCCCAGACCCGCGCGTAATCTCCAGCTGTCACCCCCTGCATCCGGGTCGACCACAACATTTAGTGAGATGCGCGACGCAAGACCGGTTTCAGAAACCGGATCAAAGCGGCTGCCGTTATCCGTGAAGACGCCCGGATCGGTCGCGGCAGCGGTCGGGTCCAACCCGGTGGTTTCAAAGCGCTCGATCAGGTCGCGGGCGACGGCGTCCAGATCGGCTTGCGTTTCGACGGTCAGTTCGTCGCGGACCGAGAACTGGGCCATCAATGCGCCGCCTCGGATTTGGGCGAACTCTCCGCTCACGCGAACGGGTCGGCCGTTGATCTCGAGCCCGGACAACAACCCGTTGCCAACGGTCATATGCGGCATGGTATCGCTTGTGGTCGAGAACGAAAACTCGGCCGCGGTTCCTTCCAGCAGGATCAACCCGCCATCGGAATAGAGGGAAATCTGATCATTATCGCGCGCGATCGCGTTGACAGGCACCAACTCGTTGACTTGATCGACCAGAATCTGACGATGATCCAACAGCGCGCCAATATCACCGCCCGAATTGCGGACAGCGGGGATACGAGCATTCAGTTTCTCGATGTCTTTCAGAGTCTGATTCAGCGTATCGACCTGTTTGCCTATCGTGCGATCCGCATCGGATCGCATTTGCCGCACCCCTTCGGACGCTGTATTGAGCGCTGTGCTCAATGTACCGCCTGCACGGGCGGCCTGATCCAGCCGTTGGGCTGAGCCGGGCAGGCTTGCAGCTGTAATCAGGCTGCTTTCGAATTGGGCCAGTCTGGACGAGATCGAAGTGGCATCGTCGGCTGCCCCCAACAGTTTCTCGTAACTTGAATGAAATTGCGCCACGGTTTTGGCTGCCATCAGGTCTGCATCGGTCGCACGGCGGTTTGCGATCAGTACCGGATCCTGGTGCCGAGTGATACCAACGACACGAACGCCATTACCGGAAACTGTGCTGGTCGCCAGTTCAAGCGATCTGCGGGCATATCCCGGGGTCAACGCGTTGGCGATGTTTCCTGAAACCACCGCCGCACCACGGCTGGCTGCGCTCAGCCCGCCCAGAGCGTTGTTCAGTGCTGTCGACATATTCATCGGACGCATCCCTTTCGTTGATCAATCATCATGTCAGCGTTTGATATTGGTGGTTTCCTGCAGCATCTCATCCACAGTCTGAATGACCTTGGCGCTTGAGGAATAGGCCCGCTGGGTCTGGATCATTGAAGTCAACTCGGTGGCGACATCGGTGGTCGATTCCTCGCGTGCAAAAGACACAAGATCGCCCGTCGGCCCCTCGCCTGCGTTCCACAAGAAGAAGGTACCGCTGTCACGCGAGGGGGCATAGGTCTGACTGTCCAGTGCCGTCAGGCCGTTTGGATTCGGCACATCGGCCAGTGGAATCTGGAACATCCGGCGACTGACCCCAGTATCATAGAAAGCATAGACATAGCCGTTCTCATCAACCTGTACGCTTGTCATCGTGCCAACGGCCGAACCATCGCGTGTGATCGAAACCGGAGCAAAGGTATCGGAAAGCTGTGTAATGCCGTCCGCATCGCCGATCTGGCCGATGTTGATCTCCATTGGTCCGCCGGCGACGTTGACGACAACGCTGCCGTTTGCCGGGTCATAGGCACCGCCGGTCACGGCGGTGACGCTGGCTAGTGTACCACCGGCTGTACGGCTATCGGTGAAGGTCAGGGTATATTCTCCGATGACAGCGCCGCCCGAGGCTGAATCGCGCAATGTCATGGTCCATTCATTGCTGCTGCCGGTTGCAGGAACGGTGGGGACCAATTCGATATCGACGCTTTCAGACTTGCCCAAATTGTCAAAATACTCGACCGACAAGGGCTGCGTGTCACCCGGAGCACCGGCGTCGGTCGCTGTTGCAGGCAGGTTCATCCGCAGGTTCATGGATGTTGTGGGGGCGCCCGAAAGTTGATTAACGCTTAGCTGAATGGGTTCCAGAGCGGCAGGCGTATCCCTCGGGACGCTGGGGATCGAGCCATCTGGGTTGGCACGCCAGCCAAGAAGTACAAGGCCGGATTGTGTGACCAGATACCCCTCCTCATTGGTGCGGAATGAGCCTGTCGTGGTCAGCAGCATCTCATTTGAACCTGACGCGATCTGCGAACTGGGACGGACAGGCAGCATGCCTCTACCGCGCACGGCCAGATCGGTTGAATTGTTGGTGGTTACCAGCGATCCGCGCTGATCTATCAGGCGTTGGCTGGTGGTTCTGACCCCACCTGCCGAATAGCTGCCGCCCTGACCAGACGTGACCATGGAGTGAAAGTCGGTCTCGACCCTTTTATAGCCAAATGTCGATGAATTGGCGATGTTGTCAGAGATCGTGGCCAGCCTGTTGGCGTTGGCCTTCAACGCTGCCACACCGGCATTCAGCGAAGAGGATATGGTCATCGGTACGCCCTTTTGTTGCGTCATTCGTTGATGCAACACGTACCGCACTGGCCCTTAACAGCCGGCTAACAGCTAAAATGCTGTCTATCCTTTACCCGCTAAGGGTTGCGTAAAAAGATGATCTCAATCCGATTATTGCGTACCGCCATGGGGTTTTTATCCGAAAGCTCTCGGTCCGCGTGCCCAGTCACGCGGTCCAACCGCTGTGGCTGGATGCCTTTGTTCTGCAGCAGTTGGCGGGTGCTTTGCGCCCGCGCGGTCGACAGATCCCAGACCGGGTTATTCGCCAACACGACGGGCGCAGACCGCACATGCCCTTCAACCGCGATTGCGTTTGTCACCAGATCAGAAGACCGCGCTACCAAAAGTGTCAGCGCGCGCATCATTTGGGTTGGCGTGTCTGTCCCCGATTCGAACAACGGTTGTCCCTCAGTGGCGAACAGCTCGACCACCAGCCCTTCGTCGGTGACGCGGGTCACGATGTGCTTGCGCATCTTATCGGAAACAAGGCTTTCCCCAGCGCGCCCCAGCAACTGCGCCTCGAGCGACGAGAAATCTTCGAACGCACCCTTACCGCCGCCTTTCGCATCCACGCCGGTTGATCCGCGCGCCTGTTTTGCCTCGGTGGGGTTCCGATTGCTGGCACCTGATCCATCCATAACCATGGTTTTTTCCGAAAACATGTTGTCACCGCCGAAGGCACCATCACCACCGCCCGAGACCGGATTGACCGGAATCGTAGGCGAAAAATAATCCGCCAGACCCTTGCGTTGCGTCTCGGTCGTTGCATTCAGCAGCCACATCAACATGAAGAACGCCATCATGGCAGTGACAAAGTCCGCATAAGCGACCTTCCACGCACCACCGTGGTGAGCATCGCCACCCGATACACGTTTCTTCTTGATGATGATTGGCGCCGCATTGGATTGCGCACCCATCTCCACCACCTTCTATTCACCCGCTTACTGGCCTAGCAGGGCAGGTGTTAAGGTGGTCTTAACACTTAAAACTGTTCTGAATTCTAAGACTGCGACACCGGGTTTACACCAGCGCGCCTCAAAATCAGAGATAATCGATTGAAGCTGTTTTCGATACCATCGGGATCGGCCTTCGCAAAAAAGCTATCTAGCTCTTCGTGGACCCGGACGGCGCGATCCAACAAAGGATCTGTTCCTTCGGCATAGAGGCCGGCTTTGATCATCACCTCAGATTGCTCATAACTGCCGACCAGCTTGCGGGTTTCTGTAATCAACTGGTTCTCATCCGCGGTCGCCGCACCTGGTAGGCTGCGTGATACGGATCGGCTGAGGTCAATGGCCGGGAAGCGCCCGCGTTCGGCGATGTCTCTGCTCAGCACGACATGTCCGTCCAAGACGCCGCGCAGAATGTCCGCAATGGGCTCGTCCATGTCAGAACCCGCGACAAGAACACTGAAGACTGCGGTGATGTCACCTTGATCGGGAGTTCCGGGACCCGCCCGTTCGCACAGGTTTGCAATCAGCGGCGTGACCGATGGCGGGTAGCCACGTAGCGATGGGGCTTCACCCATTGCGGCGGCAATCTCGCGGTGCGCTTCGGCAAAGCGGGTAACTGAATCGGTCAGAAACAAAACGTTTAACCCTTGATCCCGCAGGTATTCCGCCACCGACATGGCCGACCATGCGCACCGTCTGCGTATCAGGGCCGATTGATCCGAGGTTGCGGCCACGACGACGGATCGTTTCAGACCTTCGGCACCCAGGGCGTTCTCGACAAACTCATTCACTTCGCGCCCGCGTTCGCCCACCAATGCAACGACCACAGCATCCGCCTGGACTGAGCGGGCAAGCGTCGCCAGAAGTGTTGATTTGCCAACGCCTGAACCAGCGAACAGGCCGATTCGCTGACCTTGGACAATGGGCAGCATCGTGTTGAGGATGGCCAACCCGGTTTCCATACGACCGCCCAGCGGCTTGCGCGATACCGCAGTTGGCGGGGCCTGCATAAGGTCACGTTCAAGCGTGCCAGGCAGCAGGGGCTTGCCGTCCAGAGGTTTGCCAAACGGATCGATCACCCGCCCAAGCCAATGCATTCCGGGCGCAAAGGTAGGCATCTGGTTGAGAGAGACCTGATCCCCCAGGCTTACGCCATCGGGTGCGGAGGCTGGCAGCATATGGATCGCGCCTGATTCGACATGCAGGACCTCGCCCGGCAGGTCCGGGCCTTTTTGTCGGCGCAGCGTCAGATGATCCCCGATCCGGGCTTGGGCGGTCAGACCATCGATTTCAACCACGCCGCGCGCAACACCGGTCACACGCCCGATATGGTGTACCGCCGACATCCTATCGAATTCGCATTTCAGACGCATCGGATCGAGATCGGCCATCGCAGGTCCTCCAAATAGATTTGTTGAAAACGGTTTCTAAAGGAATCGGGGTTAAGCCTTGATTGAAATTGATCGAGGGAGAAGCCCCGATGTTCAATGACCTGAACGTCTTTAAGACTGCGTACGCAATGGCAACCCATGCCGGACAACGGCAAGCGGTTGTTGCGCGCAACATGGCCAACGCGGATACGCCGGGATACAAGCCCCGCGATATTGAAGCCTTCCAGACAGCGATTGAAAACACGAGCCGAGAGGTCGCGATGACCGCGACTCGGACGGGTCATCTGAATGGTGATGTGCGCGCTCAGCCTTGGGCTGAATTCACGGTCGCGGCTTCGAGCGATCCGAATGGCAATGGTGTTTCATTGGAAGAAGAGATGCTGAAAGCTGTCGAGGTAAAGCGACAACATGACCGGGCATTAGCGATCTACAAGTCTTCAATCGGTGTGCTGCGCACGAGTCTGGGCCGGGCATAGGGGGTTTCACGATGAGCGATTTTTCCTACTCGTTGGACGCGTCGGCTAGCGCACTGCGTGCGCAAGCAGCGCGGTTGCGTCATGTGTCCGAGAACATCTCGAACGCCGATACGCCGGGATACCGGCGTAAGATAGTCCCGTTTGAGACAGTCGAACGGGACGGAAAAGAGATGGTTCAGGCGGGGCGCGTCAAACTCGATCGTCGCGACCTGAGCCGAATTTATGATCCTGGCCACCCTATGGCTGATGAGACTGGCCATTACAGAGGATCAAACGTCGATCTGATGATCGAAATAGCAGACGCCCGAGAGGCACAGCGCAGCTATGAAGCCAACCTCAAGATGTTCGACCAGACCCGGCAGATGTCATCAAGTCTGATGGATCTACTCCGAAAATAAAGGAATACCAGAATGGATGTTCGCTCACTTACCGCCGCACAGAACTATACGGGTGCGCGCCCTGCAACGCAGGCCGACCCCGGACATCAGGGGACAGCGCAAGGGCTGCGATCCTCGTTTCAGGATTTCGTGGCGACGCTGGAACAAAGCGAGCAAGTCACGCAATCTTCGATGGTTGGGCAGGCCGACCCGCACGCTTTGGTTCAGGCGCTGGCGCAGACAGAGTTGGCAGTGGAAACGGCTGTGATTGTTCGGAACAAAGTCGTTGAAGCCTATCAGGAAATCTTGCGGATGCCGGTCTGAACGATGCTGAGCGAAGGTCTGTTCTACGACATCGTGCGCCAGGCGCTTTGGGTTGCAGTCATCACGTCGGTTCCGATCCTGGCGGTGGCGCTGATCTCGGGCCTTACAGTTGGTTTGTTTCAGGCGCTGACCTCGGTTCAGGAGATGACCCTGACCTTCGTGCCTAAGCTGATTGCAATCGTGGTCGTGTTCTGGATGTCGATGGGCTTCATGACCCAGACCCTTGTTACGTTTTTTACCGGGACATTGGTCCCGCTTATTGCCGGAGGTCGCTGATGGACACCACTTATGTCACCTTGTCCCGCCAATCCGGTCTCATGGATGAGATGCGAATGGTGGCCAACAATATCGCCAATGCCAACACGACCGGGTATCGTCAGCAGGGGCTGGTGTTCTCCGAATTCGTCCGGGATATGCCGGGCAACCCTTCACTATCGCTCAGCCGTGCGCAGGTTCGAAACACTTCTCTGCAACAAGGTGTGCTGACCGAGACAGGCGGGTCCTTCGACTTTGCCATCGAAGGGGACGGGTTCTTTATGATCGAAACGCCCGCTGGGAACCGCCTGACGCGTTCCGGCAGTTTCTCACTCAATGCTGAGGGCGATCTGGTGACGATGGACGGGCACCGGGTTCTGGACAGCAATGGCGCGTCGGTCTTTGTCCCGCCCGACGCCGCAACGATCGATGTTGGCAGCGACGGCACGATGAGCGTCGATGGACAACTTCTGAGCCAGATCGGTGTCTACAACGTCGCCGATCCCGAAAACCTGGTGCGCGAAGGAAGCACACATTTCCGTGCAGGCGGGCAGGTGGACCCGGTGGACGAGCCGGTCGTGCTGCATCGGTTTCTCGAAGGATCGAATGTCAATGCCATTGGTCAGGTGACCCGGATGATTGAAATTCAGCGGGCCTACGAGCTCGGGCAGAGTTTTCTTGAGGCCGAAGACGAACGGGTTCGCGGGGCGCTTAAGGCATTGATGCGCTGATTACCGGAAGGAGAATACGACATGCGAGCATTGAAGATCGCGGCTACGGGCATGACCGCACAGCAGATGCGGGTTGAGACAATTTCAAACAACCTCGCGAATATGAATACAACCGGCTACAACACCCGCCGGGCCGAGTTTGCCGATCTGCACTATCAACAGATGGCGCGCGCCGGGGCGGTCAATGCCTCGGATGGAACGGTCCTTCCGACAGGTATTCAGCTTGGGTTGGGCGTGCGCCCTGCCGCCGTCACCGTACAGCTGCAACAGGGTGGGCTCTCGGCAACAGGCAGTGATCTGGATATCGCCATCGAAGGGCGAGGTTACCTTGAAGTCACCATGCCGAATGGCCAATCCGCCTTTACCCGAGACGGAAGCCTGAAACGTTCGGCCGAAGGTCTGATCGTAACTTCTGATGGCTTTGCCGTTGCCCCTGAAATTACCATTCCAGACGATGCCAGATCGATCTCGATCAATGCGGCGGGTGAGGTCTATGCCTATTTCGATGATACGGCCGAGGGGCAGTTGCTGGGCGAGTTTACGCTGGCCAGCTTCTCGAACGCCAAGGGTCTTGAGGCCATTGGTAGCAACCTCTTCAAGGAAACCGAAGCCTCGGGTGCACCGGTGGTCGGCACCCCGGGCGAAGATGGGCTGGGCACATTGCGGCAGGGCTATCTTGAGGACAGCTCTGTCGATGCGGTGCGCGAGGTCACGGAACTGATCGAAGCGCAGCGTGGCTACGAAATGAACGCCAAAGTTATTTCCGCCGTCGACCAGATGATGGGCGCGACCACGCAGGTGCGGTGATGCGCCTGTTAACCCTCATACTATGCATGATGCCGATGCCAAGCTTGGCCGAGATCGTTGTGCCGACCCGCACGATCCGCGCCAAAGAGGTCATTGTCTCATCCGACCTCGAAATCAAAACCACTGAGGTCAATGGGGCGGTTCGTAGGCCAGAGGATCTTATCGGTCAGGAGGCACGTGTTGCGCTTTATCCAGGTCGGCCAATCCGCCCTGCCGATGTCGGTCCGCCTGCGATCGTGGACCGAAACGATCTGGTGACGCTGGTGTTCGATCACGTCGCGCTATCGATCACTGCCGAAGGCCGCGCGTTGGGCCGGGGCGCAGCAGGCGAGCGTATCCGTGTCATGAATCTGGCGTCTCGCACAACAGTAACGGGCGTAATCCGTCCCGATGGACAAATTGAGGTTAAATGATGCCGAGCCTTTCGAAACCCCTGCTACTTGTCGTTCTGAGTGTTGCGGCGTGTGGACGATTGGACCACCTTGGCAAGCCGCCCAGCCTGACACCAAACACGGAATCGCCTGAGCATGTTGCGATGCTGTGGCCCGGACTACCTTTGCACAGCCAGCCTCAGCGAACCGTTGATCAGTCATCATTGTGGAGTGGCGGTCAGCATTCCTTGCTTGGTGATCAACGGGCGATGAAAAAAGGGGATATTCTGACAGTCGTGATCGAGCTGGATGAAAAGGCCGAAATATCCAACGACACCAACCGGTCGCGGGCCGGGTCAGAAAGTCTTGCGGTGCCGGAACTCTTCGGCCTTCCTCAGCGCGCAGGTGAACGACTACCTGAAGGGGCCTCACTTGATGATGCCGTTTCAATTGACTCGGCTTCGGTCAGCAAAGGCAAGGGATCGGTCAAACGCAAAGAAAAATTGACCTTGCGCGTGGCGGCAACGGTCGTCGACGTGTTGCCAAACGGTGTGCTTTCGATTTCTGGATCGCAAGAACTGCGGGTGAATTTCGAACTTCGGGAACTGCTGGTCTCGGGCTATGTCCGCCCCGAAGATATCTCGCGCCAGAATGAAATCACCTATGACAAGATCGCGTCAGCGCGGGTGTCTTATGGTGGCCGCGGGCAGATCACGGATGTGCAGCAACCACGCTATGGACAACAGATACTTGATACCTTGCTACCGTTCTGAGGGCCGCTCTGATGGGAAAACTACTACCGATCGTTTTTCTAGTTTTCGGCCTGGCTGCCGGTGCGGGCGCCCGGATCCTATTGTCCCCGTCCGGGGAAGCTGAAGATCTTGCGGAGGCTGGGCAAAAACCCAATGAAGACAAGAAAAACAAAACTAAACCCGGCAAAGATGATCAATCAGAAACACATGAGTATTTGAAACTCACCAAACAGTTCGTGGTCCCCGTGGTTTCCGAGGACGAGATATCGGCGCTCGTCACCATGTCCCTCAGCCTTGAGGTGAGGCCGGGGATTGCCGAAGCGTTTTATGAGATCGAGCCAAAATTAAGGGACCGGTTTCTGCAAGTTCTGTTTGATCACGCCAATATCGGCGGGTTTGACGGCGCATTCACGCGGTCAGACAACCTGACGGCTTTGCGCAATGCGTTGCTGGAGGTTGCGAGAAAGGATCTGGGCGAAGATGTCTCGCAAGTTCTGATCATGAGTGTCAGCCGACAGGATACCTGAACGGGTTGGGGTTACGATTCCTGAGCTTTAGATTGTCGCACGCGTCGCTTGTGTTCCTGCAGGCGGCGCGACAGATCGGCAACGGCCAGTTTGCGCCCAAATGCCCCACGCAATTCTTCCATTGCCGCAAGCTTTTGTGATCGCAGGCGCGCCAACTCGGTGTTCAGGTTGCGCCGTGTCAAAGATTCCCAGCCGTGCCACAACAGGTCTGCGCCGGTGACCTGATAGCCATCCGACTGTGAACTCGTCGATTTTACTTCGGCTAATTGAGAATCCAGACGCGTCAATTGCTGAAGCAACTGGGCTTCGCGCTGCAACAAAGGGTGCAATTTTTGGTGTTCCCGTTGATAAACAGCTTCGGCGACGGTCAAAAGGTTGCCCATGCGATCTTGCGTCATCCGACCTGACCCTTCGCTCGTTTGCGCATGGCTTCGGCAAACCGAATAGCAGCTGCAACGGGTCGGTAGTATTCTTCGGTAATTTCCTGTCCGATCCCGACGGTCGCGTGCAATGCGCGTGCTGTTGGTGGATCGGAATGAATAGGAATGCCTGCGTCTCCGGCCGTGGCCCTGATTGTTGCCGCGATTTCATCTACTCCTTTGGCGACGCAAACCGGAGCGCTGCCACTTGCACGCGACCATTTCAGCGCCACCGCATAATGCGTCGGGTTGACGATCACCACATCGGCCTTGGGCACATCCGCCATCATCTGATTGGTTGCTATGTCCTGCGCGCGTTGGCGACGCTGCTGTTTGACGTGCGGATCACCCTCGGAATCCTTGGTTTCATCCTGAATTTCTTTGCGTGACATTCTGTTTTTGCGAAGGTGTTCGGCATGTTGCCACAGATAGTCGATCACGCCGATCGCCAGCGCGATCATTATGGCGATAAACAGAAATTGGCTTAGTAAGTTCATCATCAACAGAATTGAGGATCTCGGAGCGGCTGCACTAGCTGTCAGAATCTCTGGCAGGTGGACGTGTAAAAATAGGGTCAGGCATGTTCCATAGATCAACAATTTAACAAAGCTCTTGGCGAATTCGAACAACCCGCCCCTGCCAAACTTGTTCTTTGCGTTTGAGACGATCGAGATGCGTGAACCGCGTGGTTTCAGCTTTTCCGGCGCGAAGATCAGTGCGCGCTGGGCGATCAGGCTGAGCAACACCGCGACTGCCGGTACGATAAACAACGCGGCGATTGGTGCCATAGTTGATCTCAGAATCCCAGCGACGGTGGATGTCGCGGGTCCGACGGTCAGCAAGCTTGCGAATTGATCTGATTGGTCGATCAAGACCACGAACACAGTCCCCAGATGCTCTGCCGTGAATTGCCCCGTGAGCAAAAGTGCGACGAGCAGTCCCATGTATGCAGCCACAACCGACAGATCATTGGACTTCGCCACCTCGCCTTTTTTGCGGGCTTTTTCCAGCTTTTGCGGGGTCGCCTCAAATGACTTATCACTGTCGTCGTCTGATGCGCTCATCGCAGCCCTCCAAGCGGGTTCTGGAGAAAGGTGAACAAAGCGTCAGACCAGGTTGCCAAGATCAATGGTGCCCCGGCGAAAAGCAGGAAAAGGCCTGCGAAAGTGATTGCTGGGGCACCGACAAAAGCGACCATGAGCCGCGGCATGGCGCGGTTAATTACGCCCAGTGCGAGGTTGTAGATCAGCGATGCGATGACAAAGGGCGTCGCCAGCGCAAAGGCCAGTCCAAAGCTGCGGGCGACTTGCGCAACGCCCCATTGCGACAGATCAGGCGCAGTTGGAAGCGCGCCCATCGGAAACAGCATATAGCTGTGGATCATGAACTGCGCTGCACGGATATGAAGGCCAAGCAATACCGCCAGCGCCAAGCCGGCCAGCGTCAGCAGATACCCCATCGCCGGGACAGGTTCTGCGGCCGCTCCGCCCAGGATCTGAGACAAGGATGTCGCTTGCGCCGCGATTGAACCTGCAGTTTGTAATGCAAGGACAAAAAGGCGCAACCCGATGCCGAGCATAAGACCGATCAAGACTTCGATGGTGATTAATCCAATCATTTTGTGAAAGCCCGGCATAACACCCGATGCGGGTATGGCGGGAATGACAATCATTGTGAAAGCAACTGCCACGCCCAGTTTGACCCGCACAGGGACGCTGCGTTCACCAAAGGCCGGTAGCAGCGAAACCAATGCGGACACACGAAGAAATACGGCGAACAGATGCCACAGGTTTTGCCCCAGATGTGGCAAAAGCTCTGACGGGACTGAGATCACGCGGGCACCGTTCCGACCAAGGCGGGGCGCGCCTCAAGCCCGATCTCTTCAAAAGACAGGACGGGGTTGGCGACGCCGCGCGCGTGCATAATGGTCCTGAGCAATCTGCGTCGGCGGGTCGTGGTTACGACCGCCGGGAACAACCCGTGATCTGCTGATTTTGCGACGCTATCGACAACTCCATCGGCCAGCTTATTGAACAGGTTGGGCGGTAGTGCCACGTCGATACCTGCGTTCGCGGCGTCGATCTGGTAGGTGGCAAATGTGTCCTCCCATTCCGGCGCGAGTTGGATCAGAGGGATCGAGCCGTCCTCGCGCTTCATGTCGGCAACCAGTTGAAAGCCCAGCCGCTGGCGGACCAGTTCGCAGATCCCTTCGGGCTGGGTGGTGGTCAATCGTGCTTCGGCCATGCTTTCAAGGATCAGCGCCATGTTTCGGATCGAGACCCGTTCGTCTAGCAACAGCCGCAGAACAGCATGCAGTGTGTCGATCGGCACCTTGTCTGGGATCAATTCGTCCAGCATTTTGCGGTTGGCTTCGGCTCGGGTCGGATCGCTGAGCCGCGTCATCTCGGACAGCAGGCGGCGAAGGGATTTCAGGGTCAAAAGGCGCGAGAAATTCTGTTTGATGATCTCCAGCAGATGGGTTGCCAGAATTTCAGGAGGGGTGACGATGGTGGCCCCATTCAGTGCGGCGACCTCCTGGTCCTTGGGCAATATCCAGCGCGCCGGGGCACCGTAGACGGGTTCGGTCACATCGGTGCCATCAGGTAGAAAGTCGTGCCCGTCCTGTACCAGTGCGAGCACGAGTTCAGAATTCAGAACACCACGCGCCTGTTCGACCCCTTGTACTTTGATCACATAAGTTCCGGTCGGAAGATCGGCGCGGTCAGTCAATCGAATTTCGGGCAGGATAAGCCCAAAGCTTGAGGCGACATAGGTCCGCATGTTGGCGATCCGCGCGTCAAGGCCGGTACCGGGGTTCAGCACCATGCTGACCAGATCAGGGGCGAATTCCAAGTGAACGTCGTCGAGGTCCAGGATATCACCGATAGCCTGCGAGACCGGAGTATCAGACTCGGCCTCGGGGGTCTGAGCCTCTGCCTCGCTGGCGTTGCGTTGTCTGAGGCCTGAATAAGCCGCATAGCCCAGCACCCCCGCCCCAAGAATGAACGGTAAGAACGGCAAACCGGGCACCAGGGCGAACAGCACCATCAGAACCGCTACGGTGCCCAACGCCGCCGGGTGGCGTCCAAGCTGCGAGAAGATCGCATTGTCGGTTGCACCCTGCGTACCGCCACGCGCCAACAGCAAGGCGGACGCAATCGAGATGATCACTGCTGGTATCTGCGATACCAACCCGTCCCCAACGGTCAGGATTGCATAGGTTTCGAAGGCGGACGATACCGGCATCCCATGCACGATGACCCCCATGACCAATCCCATCACGAGGTTGAGAAGTGTGATCAGCAACCCGGCAATCGCATCGCCTTTGACGAATTTCGACGCGCCGTCGAGCGAACCAAAAAAGGTGGTTTCCTGCTGCTCGCGCTCGCGCCGTTCTTTGGCTTGCTGGTGATCGATGGCTCCAGCCGACATGTCACTGTCGATGGCCAACTGTTTGCCTGGCATCCCGTCCAGCGCGAACCGGGCACCCACTTCGGCCATGCGGGCCGCACCCTTTGTGATGACCATGAAGTTCACGATCAGCAGAACGCCAAACACCACAAGGCCCAGAAAGATGCTGCCGCCCATGACAAACTGGGCGAAACCTTCGATCACGTCACCAGCGGCGTTGGTGCCGGTGTGCCCCTGACCGATGATCAGCTTGGTTGAGGACACGTTAAGCGACAAGCGCAACATCAGTGAGGCCAGCAGGATCGTCGGGAAGGATGAGAAATCCAGTGGCCGTTCGATGAACAGCGTCAATGTGAAGATCAGAATCGCCAGCGCAAAGGATGCCGCCAGCCCCACGTCCAGTACCCAGGCTGGCATGGGCAGGATCATCATCACGATGACCGCCATCAGCGCCAGCGCCAGCAGTATGGTCGGAGAGAACAAGGTGCGGGGATCGATACGGGGCACTATCTGCTCCTAATTGAAAGCGATAAAGGCGGTGGCTGTAGAGGTTTCGGGAACCAGTGACCCCAGCGCGTTCTGGCCGACCGGATGAGCGTTCAGCGGGATGAGTGGGCTGGCAGATGCGGTGAATGGATCGCGTTCGTGGGCTGTGCCCGAGCCATCCAGTTGCGCCAGGACGGTCTGAAAACGGTCAGAATATGAGGCCGCAAGGTGCTGCGTGCGCGAGTGGTAGGCCCCGACAGCGGCAGGCCATGATCCAAGTTCCGCATAAAGCTGGGCCAGAAACCGTGCTGCATAGGTTGCGTTTTCATCCGGATCGAACATCGCGTCGATCGAGCGAAAAGCCTTACCGTGCCAGCGATAGTTGATCTGAAAGCAACCGACGTCAAAGCTGCGTACACCGGATTTGAAGATGTCGAACACGTAAGACTTTGCCTCAACCTCGGAGGCAAACCAATATCCCTGTCCTTCACGATTGACGGTCCATGGCCAGGGTTCCAGAACCCCGTCCAGCGTGCGGCCTGTTTCAACGCGGGCAATTGCCTTTAGAACATCGAGCGGAACGTCTTCGGCCAGCGCAGCCCGTTGCGCTGCGCGGTCACAAAGAGCTGCCGTTGTCGCCGCGTCTGCGGCCTGCGCCAAAAACATAAGCGCCGCAATCAGGAGGTTTTGAATTGGCATTCTGCCGGTCCGGGATTCTGATCAGTCCGGGCCAAGCTATCCAGTTACCTGTTTACAGAGAGTTAGCGTGCCTTAGTTTCGATCAATCTTTCGACCGAAGACCACGCTGGTGTTGGTGCGCGACACGCCAGGGATGCGCGCAAGTTCATCGACCAGAATGTCGAGGTCTTCGATCCGTGGCGCTTCGGCGGAAAGCAGCAGGTCAAATTCGCCATTGATTGACAAACACAATTTGACCTCGGGATAAGCTTCAAGCCGCTTGATGATACGTGTGGTTTCTTTCTGCTGCACTTCAAGCAGAACGATGATCTGAACGCGTGGCGTATCTTCGGTTTCGTGCAGGACGACCGAGTAACCAGCGATGACGCCCCGCTCTTCCATTCGATTGATGCGTTCATGCACCGTTGTCCGTGCGACGCCAAGTGTTGTTGCAATGCGGGTCGTCGAGTCGCGCGCATTGTGCTGTAAGGCGGCGATGATGCGTCGATCAAGCTGGTCCATTACGGCTCCGGATTCAGGCGGTATAGTCCCGGTTTAGGGCAGTTTGGTGCCCGGGCTCAAGGCTGGTGCGGATAACGGGGATGCAGTTCATCAATGACAATCGGATGCGCATGAGGTTTTGGCCCAGACAGGTGGGGGTGATCCTGCGGGAGGTCAGGATGGCCGTGAACCACCGCATTGTCTTCGCGCCGTGGCCAGGCAATGAGCACAAGAACCAGACCCAGAATCGCGGCAGTTACCATTCCGGCCATCGCCACAGTTGCGCCAAATCGGGTCATCAGCCACCCGGCCAGGGGATAAAGCACCAGCCAGCAAGCATGAGACAGAGTGAACTGTGCGGCAAACACGGAGGGTCGATCTTCGGGGTGGGCGGATCGGGTCAGCAGGCGGCCCGAAGGCGTCAGCATGCTGGAATACCCAAAACCAATCAATAGCCATGTCGTTGTCAGCAAACCTAATGTCATCGGCAGAGTGACAGATAGCAGCGCTGCCACCGCCATGGTGCCCGTCGCCAATGATGCGCCACCCAGCATGACGCGACGCTCTGGAATGTGATCAAGAAGGCGTGGCAGTGCAAATGCCGCGAGCATCGAACCGCCGCCGAACCCGGCCAGCGCGACGGCAACGGCGCTTTCAGAAAGACCAAGATCGCCGCGCACGATCACGACCGTGTTGACGATGACCATCGAACTGAGCGCGGCCGCGCTCCAACTCAGCGCCAGCAGGCCGCGCAGGCGCGGGGTCTTAAGGTAAATCCGTATGCCGCGCGTGGTGCGGTCGTAGATGCCGCGCGGCTGGGTTGGTTTGGGTGAGGGTAGGGTTGCAGACACTACAAGCAGGGCCGAGGCGACAAAACCGATACAGGTGCCCAGAAACAGGCTGTCGAAACTGACGAACAGCAGCAAGGTGGCAGCCAGCATTGGGCTCAACAGGCTTTCCAGATCGTAAGCCAGCCGCGACAGGGACAGGGCTTTGGTATAGTCCTGTTCGTTGGTCAGCACATCCGGGATGGTGGCCTGAAACGCGGGTGTAAATCCGGCTGAGGCGGATTGCAGCACAAAGATCAGCACGTAGACCTGCCAGATATCGGACACGAAAGGCAGGCAGAGCGCAACCACAGCGCGCACCAGATCCAGTGCGACCAGCATCCGGCGACGATCCAGCTGCTCGGCAAAGGCAGCAGCAAGCGGGGCAACGGTGACATAGGCGATCATTTTGATCGTAAGAGCGGTACCAAGGACCATCCCGGCGGCCTCTCCGGCCAGATCAAAGGCTAACAGCCCCAAGGCAACCGTCGCCAGCCCGGTTCCGGTCAGCGCCACGATCTGCGCGGCCAGCAGATGTCTGTAAGTGCGGTTTCTCAGGATGCTGAGCATTGTCGGAATTTCTCAATCGCGGTGTCGCATCCATAGTTCTCGTGTTGGCCATAAGGTCAAGGGTGCCGCTTTTCCAAGGACGGCGTTGAGTTTGCGGGCCAAACCGCCTATCTCGGGGCCGAAAGCGCACAAAGGACAATTCCGTGGCGAACCATCTGTATAAAAATGACCTGCCGGACGGGTTGGATTTGGGCCCCATCGTGGCCATTGACTGTGAAACCATGGGGTTGAACCCGCATCGAGATCGCCTGTGCGTAATCCAGATGTCAGGAGGGGACGGCAACAGCCATATCGTTCAGGTCGAGATTGGGCAGACGCAGGCGCCGAACCTCTGTGCGATGCTGGAAAACCCGAATGTTTTGAAGCTGTTCCACTTTGGCCGCTTCGATATTGCTGCGATGTATCACACCTTCGGCGCTTTGGCCGCCCCGGTCTATTGCACCAAGATCGCCAGCCGGTTGGTGCGCACCTATACTGATCGTCATGGTCTTAAGAACCTGTGTCAGGAACTGATTGGCGTCGATATCTCGAAGCAGCAGCAGATGAGCGATTGGGGCGCTGAAACGCTGACTGATGCCCAGTTGGACTATGCGGCATCGGATGTTTTGTACCTGCACCAACTGCGGGATGCACTGGACGGACGTCTGGCCCGCGAAGGCCGCACCGAAATGGCGCAGGCGTGTTTTGACTTCTTGCCAATGCGTGCGAAGCTTGACCTCGCAGGCTGGCCCGAAACTGATATTTTTGCGCACTCATGACTGACACCGAAGCATTCCTCAGAACCGCCCGGCAGGTCGTTACCGACGAAGCCCGCGCATTGGAGGTCCTTGCCGAAAGCTTGGACGAGCATTTCGCCGAAGCCGTGCAACTGATCCTGCAGGCCACTGGCCGCATCATTATCAGTGGTATCGGCAAATCCGGCCATATTGGCCACAAGATCGCGGCGACTCTGGCCAGCACTGGTACGCCCGCCTATTTTGTCCATCCCGCCGAAGCCAGCCATGGTGATTTGGGCATGGTCTCGAAAGGCGATGTGGTCCTTGCGATCTCGAACTCAGGTGAAGCGCCGGAACTGGCGAACTTGCTGGCCTTTACGCGTCGCTTTGGAATTCCGCTGATCGGGTTGTCGAGCAAGCCGGAAAGCACCTTGATGAAACAGGCGGATGTGCATCTGCTGATCCCGTCGCTGGGAGAGGCCTGTGGTTTTGGGATGGTGCCTTCAATCTCGACGACGCTGACACTGGCGATGGGCGACGCGCTGGCGATTGCGCTGATGAAGTACCGGGATTTCAAACCCGAAGATTTCCGCGCTTACCACCCCGGTGGAAAGTTGGGGGCGCAACTGTCTACTGTGCGTGATCTGATGCATGAAGATTTGCCCTTGGTGACCGCTGGCACCCCGATGAGCGAGGCGCTGCTGGTCATGAGTCAGAAGAGCTTTGGTGTTGTGGGAGTCACTGATCAGGCAGGTCGTTTGCTGGGTATTGTGACCGATGGCGACCTGCGCAGGAACATGGACGGGCTATTGAGCAAAAACACCGAAGAGGTGATGACCGAAAATCCAATGACCATTGCGCCAAGTGCTATGGCGGAGGAGGCGGTTGCAATCATGAACGATCGCAAGATCACGTCACTCTTTGTGGTTGATCCTGACACAAATGGCCCAGCCTTGGGTCTGCTGCACATACATGACTGTCTGCGTGTAGGATTGGGTTAGGAAGATGGCTGAAGTTGATCGCCATTCCCGATGGGTGCAGTTCCTGAAGGTACTGCTACCGCTTGTGGCGATTTTGTTGCTGTCTTCTGTCTTTCTTCTTTCTCGCAGCGTCGACACCAATGTCTCGGTGCCGTTCAGTGATCAGGATATTGACGACCGGCTGACAGACCAGGTGGTCACGCGGCCCGACTATAAAGGTGTCACCCGCAAGGGCGAGGAAATCCGCGTCGAAGCCCGAAGGGCCAGTCAGGGTGGCGATGGCGACACACCGACGGCAGCCGAAGTGCAGGGCCGCTTTGGACTAAGCAATGGGGGCGAGATCACACTCGAATCCAACACAGGCATCATCAGGCCAGACAAGGGTACTGCAACGTTTGCAGGGGATGTGGTCATCACCACCAGAGACGGCATCCAGGTCACCACCGACCTGTTGAATACGTCACTGGATGAAATACGTGGTGATAGCCCTGGCCAGATTGACGGAACCGGTCCGATTGGCGACTTTACTGCCGGAAGAATGGTGTTTGGGACCGAAAAAAAGGACGGTCCGGTTCATATTCTTTTTACAGGCGGCGTGAAGTTGATATATGAGCCGCAAAAAGCAGAAAGATAACTTGTGTTCGATTTACGTGTCGCCTTTTTGTGTCTAGCCGTGGCTGTCGGAGCCACACCTGTTTCTGCACAAGAGGCTCAGGTGGCGTTCGGCTCTGTCAATGCCGACCCGACGCTGCCGGTCGAGGTGACGTCCGAGACATTGAACGTGAATCAGGAAGATGGATCGGCCGAGTTTATCGGCAACGTCATTGTCATCCAGGGTGAGATGCGCCTGACGGCAGACCGGGTTCTTGTCATCTATAACGAAGAACGCTCGGCCATCGAACGGATGGAGGCCACCGAAAACGTGGTTCTGGTCAGTCCGCCCGACGCAGCCGAGGGCGATTGGGCAGAATACACCATCGACTCCGGCGTGATTGAGATGAAGGGCAACGTGTTGCTGACGCAGGGCCCAAGTATCATCAGCGGCGACGAGATGATTGCAAATCTGACGACGGGAACTGCGACGATGTCAGGGCGTGTCAAAACCATTCTGCAACAAGGTGGCAACTGATGAACCGGCCCGAACTCTCCATCGCTGAAGGTTCTTCTGGTCTGAAGATCGAAAAGCTACGAAAGTCTTATCGCAAGAAGACCGTCATTCGCGATGTGTCCATGGAATTGAACCGCTCCGAGGTCGTGGCGTTGCTAGGCCCGAACGGATCGGGCAAGACCACCACTTTTTATTCTGTCGCCGGTCTGGTTTTCCCCGAAGCGGGCACGGTCACGATTGATGGGCAGAGCGTCACGACCCTGCCGATGTATCGTCGTGCACGGATGGGGATCGGATATCTGCCGCAGGAGATGTCGATTTTCCGCGGGATGAGCGTTGAAGACAACATCGCTTCGGTTCTAGATATCACGGTTAAACATGCCCATCGCCGCAAGGAGCGGCTGGAAGAGCTGCTATCGGACTTTTCCATCGAACACCTGCGCCGAGCGCCTGCATTGGCATTGTCCGGCGGGGAACGCCGCCGGGTCGAAATTGCGCGCTGTCTGGCCGCCGATCCGAAATATCTGCTGTTGGACGAACCATTTGCGGGTGTCGACCCGATCAGTGTCGGTGATATCCGGCATCTGGTGGCCGATCTGAAAAAGCGTGGCATCGGAGTGCTGATCACGGATCATAACGTCCGGGAAACGCTGGAGATTGTGGATCGGGCTTATATCTTGCATGACGGCCAGGTTTTGATGTCAGGCACGCCCGATGAAGTTGTCGAAAACGAAAATGTTCGCCGGGTCTATCTGGGTGAAAACTTCCGTATTTCATAAGGTTGTGCGGAGATGCGCCTGATGCATGACGGAAATCACGTATATACACACCTGTTTTGATTGACTCTTCCCTCACCTCTTGGCTCAATTGGCATATGGCATTTCTTCGGTTCCAAACTGGATCTCGATCTCCCTTCGTTGAAGGGCCGGGCCAACGGCAACCGCAGAACATGCCGATACCCCCCACCCGATAAAAACAAGTCAGTCGCGTTACGCGACGTCAGAATGGGTGTGAATTGTGAAGGAGATCACATGCGTTACCAAATCAGCGGAAAACAGATCGACATCGGTGCGGCCCTGCAGACCCATGTGCAGACCGAACTGGGCGAGGTCGTGGGCAAATATGCCCAGCGGCCTACAGACGCCAACGTCGTCTTTTCCCGTTCGGCGCATGAATATGTATGCGAAACCACCGTGCATCTGTCGACCGGCCTGACCGCACAGGCCAAGGCGCACGCGACCGAGATTTACGCGGCATTCGAAGGCTGCTGCGACAAGATGGAGACACAACTGCGACGCTATAAGCGCCGCCTGAAAGACCACCACAAGGATCGGTCCGAGCCGGTTGAACTCTTTGGCGCGTCCTCTTATATCCTCGCCTCTGACGAATCGGAGACGGCAGACGAACCCGAATCGCTGCAGCCTATGATCGTGGCTGAGATGGAAACCAAGATCCCATCGCTCAGTGTTGGTGAAGCCGTCATGCAGATGGAACTCGCTGGTGCTCCGGTACTGGTGTTCCGAAATGAGAACAAGGACGGATTGAATGTCGTTTATCGCCGCGAGGACGGCAATATCGGTTGGATCGATCCGTAACAGGCAAGACTAATCGGCCTGCCCCCGAATAGCTGGGGGCACGGCTTAGGAGCAAAATGATGGAGCTTTCGAGCATTCTAAAGCCAGAAGCGGTGCGTGTACTGTCCGCTGCTTCCAGCAAGAAGCGTTTGTTTCAGGAAATTGGCGATGTGGGCGCCGCGACGCTTGGGCTGGATGCTCAGACGATCGTAGACAGCCTGCTTGAGAGGGAGAGCCTTGGCCCAACTGGTGTTGGACATGGTGTTGCACTTCCGCACGCACGGCTTTCCGAACTAGAATCGGTTTCGGGTGTGTTTGTCATGCTGGAAAAGCCCATCGACTTCGGCTCGGTCGATCGTCAGCCGGTCGATTTGGCGTTTTCCCTGTTTGCGCCAGAAGAGGCGGGGGTTGAACACCTTAAGGCGCTGGCGTTGGTCTCGCGCACGCTGCGCGAGCAATCGGTCTGCGCCAAGCTGCGGGCCAACCCTGACCCGGTAAAGCTGTATGCCATTCTGACTGAAGCGCAATCGATGCAAGCTGCCTGATTGGCCCACTTATCAACAAAAAAGCCCCCGATTTGTCGGGGGCTTTTTTTGTTTCTTTATCTGGCGTGATCAGCCGCCGGATCCCATCTCCAGCGTCCACCAGATCTTGCCACCGCCTTCTTGGTGCCAGGCGAATCCCATCTGGGTGGCGCGCGGGTCCATGATCACGGCACGAGGACCGGGTTCCTGCATCCATGCGGCCAGCGTTTCGGTCTCGGTCTCAAAGGTTTCCGAGATCGCTTCACCCAGGAATGTACCGAAGTAACCGGCGCGCGCCGCGCGATCCAACGGAGACGAACCGTCCGAACCGAAATGCCATGGCCGATTCTGTCGCGCCATGTCTTTCGCATGAGTGGCGGCAGCTGCATTCAGTTGCGAGTTCAATTGGACCTGTTGCAGGCCAGATGCCTGCCGCAAGGCATTCACCGAATCCAGCATTCTAAACTGCAGCTTTTCAGGGTTGCCACGAATTTTGTACACGGATGGCAGCGGCCTGCCATCGGCGCCAATAGCGGATGTGCCCGAATCGGTACATGCCGCAAGTGCGACAAAACAAATCGCTAGTAGAGAAAGAATACGTGTCATGATCGGCCTAAATATTGTGTCGAGAAGGGAAATAGCCTGCTTGACCGCCCGGAGCAAACCTACAATGCCCCAACCTTGCGTGATTCTGCCGGTTTGATTTGCGACTGAAGCATTCTGGCCATAAAATGCCTTAGATTTTGCATTTGCTGTTAGCAGAGGACCGATCTCCATGGTCAAGAAACATATTCTTACTTCGACGCGCCGGGGATTCCTGGCCGGTGCAACCGCCAGCTTGGCCTCGCCTGCGTTGGCTCAGTATATTCCGGGCGACCCGCTACGCCCCGCCCCGGAACCGGAAGCTCCGGTACGCCGCAATGTGTCTGGATTCCGCGCGCTGGACTGGCAGCCCTATTTTTCGAACACAAGAAACGGTGCCATTCTGGTGGATACCGTATCCAGAGCGCTGCATTATTGGTCAGATGATCAATCCGTATACAAACTGTACCCCTCTTCGGTGCCTCTGACCGAGGAATTGACCCGTCGCGGACGCACCAGTGTCATTCGCAAGGTGGAAGGCCCAAGCTGGTCACCGACGCCATCGATGAAGAAGCGCAACCCTGAATGGCCGGATTATATTCCGCCGGGTCCTGATAACCCGCTGGGAACACACGCTTTATATCTGAGCTGGAAGTATTATCGCATCCATGGCACCCACGATACGCGTAAAATTGGACGCCGGTCGTCGAACGGGTGCATTGGCTTGTTCAACGATGACATCGCCGAACTGTTTTCTATGGCTAAGGTCGGCACGCAAGTGTTGCTAATTTGACGACATTTTCGCGCACGAACCCGCTTGCGGGACAAGTTGCAATTGCAATCCGCCTGCATTGCTGATTAGAAAAACTCACGAGGTAAGTCTTAGATGCGTGGTTTCGCTATTGGGAATCGCGCAAATTCTGGAGGTTAATATGAAGAAACTCGTTCTCGCTGCTGCTCTGACCGCTGCTGCTTCGACCGCATATGCTGGCAACCTGGAAGAGCCGGTTGTTGAAGCACCTGTTGTTGTCGAAGAGACCCAAGGTTCGTCGCAGGGCATCATCCTGCCGCTGATCCTGCTGGTTGTTGTTGCCGCAGCTGTTGCAGCAAGCTAAGTCGACGAGACTTTATGCACTTAAAAGGCGGTGGTGCAAACCACCGCCTTTTTTCGTGTCTGGTGAAAGCGCGCGATTAGTCTAACCAACCACGCAGATTGTCTTCGATCACCTTGCTCAGCGCGGCGATATGCGAATCATCGTCGTTAAGGCAAGGGATATAGGTGAACGATTCACCGCCTGCCTCTTCGAAGCTCTCTTTGATCTCTTCGTTGATCTCTTCCAGCGTCTCAATGCAATCGGCAGAGAAGGCAGGTGCGATGACGGCGATGTTCTTCTTACCCTGACGCGCCAGATCAGCCACGTGATCGACGGTGTAGGGCTTCAGCCATTCTTCCGGTCCAAAGCGCGATTGAAAGGTCGAGATCAGCTGATCATCCGTCCATCCCAGACGCTCTTTCAGTAGCCTTGATGTTTTCACGCATTGGCAGTGATATGGGTCCCCTTGCTGCAAATAGCGCTGGGGCATCCCATGATACGAGCAGACCAGGACATCCGGTTTTGTCTCCATATCTGCATAGGCGCGCTCGACAGAGCGCGCCAACGCATCGATATAGGCAGGTTCGTCGAAATAGGCCGGAACAGTTCGGCTGGCAGGCTGCCATGTCTCTTTCATCAACGCGCGGAAGAACTGATCATTTGCTGTAGCAGTCGTGGCACCGGCGTATTGCGGGTAGAGCGGGAAGAACAGGATGCGATCACAGCCTTCTTCTACCATCTCTCGGACCTTCGACGGAGTTGAAGGATTGCCGTAGCGCATGCAAAAATCCAGCATCACCCGATCGCCATACCGCTGCTGCATCGCTGCGCGCAGCTTGGCAGTCTGATCTTTGGTGATCGTCATCAACGGGCTTTCGCCCTTATCGTGATTCCAGATTGACTTGTACGCCTCACCCGAACTGAAAGGCCGCTTGGTCAGAATGATGCTTTGCAGAATCGGCTGCCACTTCCACGCCGGGTAGTCGATCACGCGCTTGTCCGACAGGAACTCGTTCAGATACCGCCGCATAGGCCAATAACTGTAGTCATCTGGAGTTCCCAGATTAGCCAGCAGGATGCCGACGCGGCCCATCTTGACCTTGGGATGGTCTGCAGGGGCATGGGTTGGACGAGTGGCATCGAACATTGAAAGCTTCCTGATTTGTGGTGTCTGGCCTGAGATATAGGGAAAAGGCCGGTCGTCAATCGGGCAGTTTGCCCTCATCCGTACCTAGCGCATCAGCCAGCCGCATCTTGGCGGATCCCGGACGCAAAGGTTTGGGTTGGCTGTCATCGGGGGCCCAGCCCGTCAGACAGATCAATTCAAATGTTGCCGCCAGGCGGCCCTGTGGCGATTTGTAATGTCCGGCATAGATGTCTTCCGCTTTGTCAAAAACAGCACGTCGGGTCGCGTGTTTCAGGCGATCGGCCAATGCATTGGTTTCTCCCATTGCACGCAGATCACGCATCAGATGCAGCAGATCGCGGTATTCCGCAGACAGTGTCGCCTTGTCGGCGACGGGCAAAGCCAGCCCGGCCCGCTGCAGCAGCCCCCCCAGATCACGAAGCTCGGCCATGGGAGCAATACGGGGGCTGAGACCGCCAGTCACCTCGATCTCGGCTTGACCCAAGGCCGCGCGTAATTCCTTTAGGGTGTCGCCTCCTAAACATACCGCTAACAGCAATCCGTCGGATTTTAGGGCGCGATGGCATTGGATCAGTTGGCCGACCGGGTCGTTTGCCCAATGCAGTGCCATCGCATGTATCAAGAGATCATGCTCTCCTGGAGTTAGGTCGAGAACATCTTCATCCCTGATCACCCGGGCCTCGGGCCACAACCCCTCCCAGATATGAGGGAAGGGCGTCACGACGGCGGGTGCCTGAAAGGTTTTGTTAACCATGGACAGACGATCCTGCACTTCGTCGACAGCGGCATGGTGCAGGAAAAGCGCGTCGTCCCGCGCGCGGCTGCGGTGAAGCGCAAGGACGGCGCGGTCAAACAGAGAGGGTGTAGTGTCGGACGGAAGCTTCATAAGCCGCAAGTATCGCATTCGTCAGGGGATGCAAACCGCTGTCGAGATGATCTACCCACCGCGTTGCCTGTCCTGCGGAGCACTGACCGAATCCGATTTCGGCCTCTGCGGCGCATGCTGGCGCGACACGCCGTTCATCGGTGGCACCGTCTGCGAAAGCTGCGGCATGCCACTTCCCGGCGCGCAGGACGGACACCGGATTGAATGTGATGACTGCCTCAGGGCACCACGCGCGTGGCAGCATGGTCGGGCAGCGTTGCTGTATCAGGGGCGCGCGAAGGCACTCATACTTGCCTTTAAGCACGGGGATCGGCCTGAGTTGGCCCGCCCTGCCGCACGCTGGATGGCTCAAGCCGGGCACGAGCTGTTGCGCCCGAACATATTGATCGCGCCGGTACCGCTGCACTGGACCCGGCTGATCAAGCGTCGCTACAACCAATCGGCGCTTCTGGCGCAGCATCTGGGCCGGCAAACGGGGTTGAGTGTCTGCCCCGATCTTCTGGTTCGCACGGTCCGCACCCCTGTTCTGGACGGAAAAACTGCGGTTGAGCGATCCCTTGCGTTGTCCAACGCCATATCCCTGCACCGAAAACGTGCTCCCATGATCAGAGGCCGGGATATTCTTCTGGTCGATGATGTTATGACCTCGGGTGCGACGTTGGACGCCTGCGCGCGTGTCTGTCGCGCGTCAGGGGCAAATCATATTTTCGTGTTGGTACTGGCGCGCGTTGCCAAGGATGCCTAATTCGCCCAAGAATGTGCGAAACCCAAAGGGACGGAATATGAAGCCGGTAGAAATCTACACCTCGCCGCTGTGCGGCTTTTGTCATGCGGCCAAGCGGTTGTTGAAACAGAAAGGCGTCGAATTCAAGGAAATAGACGTGCTGATGCATCCGAAACGCAAACCTGAAATGATCCAGCGCGCGGCAGGAAAACGCACTGTGCCGCAGATTTTTGTGGGCACCACCCATGTTGGTGGGTGCGACGATCTTTACGAGCTTGAACGTCAGGGCAAGCTGGACCGCCTGCTGGCGGCTTGATGAAAACCGCTTTGCTGCAGATCACCGCGTCGGATGATCCGACCGAGAATCTGGACATGGTGCGAACCATGATGGCCGATGCAGCTGCGCAAGGTGCGCAGTTCATTCTGACGCCTGAAGTCACGAATTGCGTCTCAACCAGCACCACTCGGCAGCGCGAGGTTTTGCAGCATGAAGAAGACGATATCACTCTGGCGGGCCTTGGCGAACAGGCCGCCAATTTGGGTGTGTGGCTGCTCATCGGTTCACTAGCGATCAAAACGCATGATGCCGATGGCCGCTTTGCCAACCGTAGCTTCATGATCGACCCGCAGGGGCAGATCGTGGCGCGGTATGATAAGATTCACATGTTCGACGTGCAGGTCACGGAATCCGAGACCTTCCGCGAATCGAAGAACTACCGCCCCGGTCAGAAAGCGGTGATTGCCGACACCGATTTCGATAAAGTCGGACTGACCATCTGCTATGATATTCGATTTCCCTACCTGTATGCCGCTTTGGCGCAGGCAGGCGCGCGGATTCTCACTGTCCCGGCGGCGTTTTCGCCGGTCACTGGTGCGGCCCATTGGGAAGCGCTGCTACGCGCGCGGGCCATTGAGACCGGCTGCTGGGTGCTGGCTCCGGCACAAACGGGTGAGCACCCTAAAACTCGTGGCAAGACGCGATATACACACGGCCACAGTATGGTTGTCGCCCCGTGGGGAGAGGTGCTGATCGACGCAGGCACCGATCCGGGCATTCACTTTTTTGATTTGGATGATAGGTCTGTTACAGAGGCGCGACGACGCGTGCCTTCACTAACACATGTCCGCCCCTTTGACGGACCCTGATCCAGAACCGGACCATGACTGACGAAAAAAATGCCCTTGCGGTCACGCTGTTCAGCGAGATCCTGACCGCCGATCAGCTATTGCGCAACCGGCTGAGCCGGGTGCTGCCCAAGGGCATGGAAATCTCGCATTTCTCGGTGCTGAACCATCTGGTGTTTGTCGGCGACGAGCGCACCCCGGCGCAACTTGCCAACACGTTCCATGTGACGCGCGGGGCGATGACCAACACTTTGGCCAAGCTGGAATGGGCCGGTTATATCCACATCCGCCCCGACTGGGACGACGCCCGCCGCAAGATGGTCGCCATCAGCCCCGCAGGCCGACGCGCACGCGATCAGGCGATTTCCTCGATTGCCCCGCTGATCAACCGCGTGGTCGGAGAGCTGGGGCTGGAGCGGGTGCGCAGCACGCTGCCCGTGCTACGGGATTTGCGGTTGCAGTTGGAGGGGGAGTAGGGGCTTTACGCCAACTGCGCCAAAGGATCGTAAAAGATGACGGATGAAATTTGGGTTTCAGACATTACCGTCGGGATGGACCTGCAGAGGCCATTCCGGGCGCTTGTCCCCGATGATTTTCCTGAAGAACCAAGTGAACGCTTCAAGGCCTTCAGGTGGCAACCCGGATCAGGTTATCATGCGAATCTGTATCGTTGGCAGCGCCACGGGGAGCCGCTGGAGCAGCAGGATATCTTGCCGGATTTCTTTCAAGAGGTTGCTCCTGAAGATCATGATTTTGAGCCTCACTACGGGAAGTATTCTCCTGTAATCACTTTGTTTGGAATTCTGGCGATCCGATCAGATGTGGCTGATATCCTCAAAAATCTCGAATTAGGGCAAGGGGGGCTTTATCCCGTCAACCTGTTCGAAAGAGACAAGATCACACCGATTGAGCAGGACTACTCGATCCTGTGGATCGCAAACAAATCCGGCACGCTGAACATTGCTGAGTCAAAAAGTCTTCGACGAGCCCGACCCGACCGGGATGACCTTTTTCGACTTCCTGAATGGAGGGATGCCAAGCCCGGGGACGTTGTCTGCAATGCAGATGCGGCGTCCGGGATCGACATTTGGCGCGACCCGGGCGTACCACATCGCGTTTTTCTAAATGGGCGTCTCAAACGCTCGTTGGACGAAGCTGGTTTTGCCTCAGCGTTTTACCTTCACCGTTTAGCCGTAAAATAATCAAGCGTAGGATGGGTTTTAACCCATCGCTTAAGATCGAAAACGCTTGCAAGATGGGTTGAAAACCCATCCTACCTAGGCTTCACACTCGCCGTCACGTAATTCACGCTCAAATCCCGGTCCGAGATCGACCAGCTCCACAGGATCGGGTTGAAAACGAACCCCTTACGGTCCACCGGGTCCAGCCCGGCCTGGCGCAGCAGGTCGAACAGTTCATCGGGTGTGATGAACTTGTTCCACTCATGCGTGCCGCGGGGCAGCCAACGCATGACGACCTCGGCCCCGAAAATGGCCATGGCATAGGATTTCGGATTGCGGTTGATGGTGGAGCAGATCAGCAACCCGCCGGGTTTCAGAAGTTGTTGCGATGCAGTCAGGAAACCCAACGGGTCGGCCACATGCTCGACCACCTCCATGTTCAGCACGACGTCGAACTGTTCACCTGCGGCGGCCATATCCTCGGCGGTCGTGTGGCGGTAGTCGATCTGCAGGCCCGATTGTTCGGCATGGATGCGCGCGACGGGCAGGTTGCCCTCAGCAGCGTCGGCGCCGACGACTTCGGCCCCAAGGCGGGACATGGGTTCGCTCAGCAACCCTCCGCCGCAGCCGATATCGAGAAGGCGTAGGCCCTCGAATGGCTTCGCGACTTTGAGATCACGGTCAAACTCACCTGCGATCTGCTGTGTGATATAATCCAGACGACACGGATTCAGCATGTGCAGAGGTTTGAATTTCCCATGCGGGTCCCACCATTCTGCGGCCATCGCTTCGAATTTTGCGATCTCTGACGGGTCCACTGTGTTCGGATGCGCTTGCATTCCTGTCTCCGTGTGCTCTTTTACGCTTAAGGACTATATAGGGCCATAATGGACAAGTACCCGGACCAAAAGCGCGCAGTTCAATATCTGTACCCGCCGATCGATCCATTCGATCAGCGCGTGGTCGATATGGGCGATGGGCACCGTATATATGTGGAACAATGCGGTAATCCCAACGGGATTCCGGTGGTGATCCTGCATGGTGGGCCGGGCGGCGGCTGCAGCCCGGCGATGCGACGTTATTTCAATCCGGATGCCTATCGGGTGATTCTCTTTGATCAGCGCGGATGTGGCCGGTCGCGGCCAACCGCGTCGGTCGAAAACAACACGACATGGCATCTGGTGGCGGATATCGAGCGTCTGCGCAAATTGTTCGACATCGAAGATTGGATCGTCTTTGGCGGCAGCTGGGGCGCGACACTGGCATTGATCTATGCCCAAACACATCCAGATCGGGTAAATCGGCTGGTATTGCGCGGCGTGTTTCTGGCCACACAGGCCGAGCTGGACTGGTTTTATGGCGGTGGTGCGGGCAAATTCTGGCCTGAACAATGGGCCAAGTTCACCTCTCTCTTGCCCGAACATGAAGTAAATGACGCAATTGCGGCCTACAACAAGCGCCTGTTTTCGGGCGACCGCGCGACCGAGATCCTGTATGCTCGCGCTTGGTCACATTGGGAAAACGCTTTGGCCTCGATCCACACCAACGGGTCGGTCGGGGAAAGCCCCGGCGAATACGCGCGAACTTTTGCGCGGCTTGAGAATCACTATTTCACGAACAAGGCGTTTCTTGAGTATGACGGGCAAATTCTGGATCAGATGGACCGGATTGCCCATATTCCCGGTCATATCGTTCAGGGACGCTATGACATGATCTGCCCACCGCAGGCTGCATGGAACCTGTCCGAGCGCTGGCCCAATGTCGAACTGAAGATGGTGCGGCAGGCCGGTCACGCCCTGTCAGAACCGGGCATCAGCGCGGAACTGGTTCGGATCATGGATCGCGTGTCGGAGGAAACGGTATGACTCGCATCGACCGTCGCGCATTATTTGCCTCGGGCGCCGCCGCCGCTTTGCTGGCGGCGACAGGAGCGTCTCTGGCCGATACGCCGAAACAGGGTGGCACCTTGCGGCTGGCGGTGCCACGCGACAACAGTCTGGAACAGGTGGCTCGGGGCGCAGTCTTTGACAGCCTGACCGAGATCGCGCCCGATGGTACCCTGCGCGGAGAGCTGGCTACAAATTGGCAGACAGATGCTGATGCGCGGGTCTGGAACTTTGATCTGCGCGATGATGCTGTGTTCCACGATGGCACCAAGCTGGACGTGAACGATGTTCTAGCTGTTCTGGAAGATATTGGTCAGGCCGAGGCCATTGCACCTGATCGTGTGCAGTTGCAATTGGCTGAGGGCAACCCGGGACTACCATTCTTGCTGGCTGGGTCACGGTTTGTCATTGCGCGAGGGGGCGTGACGCCACTGGCTCTGGCCAACGGCACAGGATGCTACCGGGTTGAGCGGGCCGAGGATGAACGTCATTTCCGCGCACGCAGGGTGTCCAATCACTACAAAAGCGGAACGGCAGGATGGGTCGATACGCTTGAGATTATCGTGATCCCGGACGCCGGGGTGCGGGCCGAAGCATTGCGCGATGGATATGTAGATATCGCAGCGCTCCCGGCTGGTGAGGAGCTGACCGCGCAACGCGGGCTGCGATTTCATCCGTCTGAGGCCGAGATGGCGTTGGCAATGGCCTCTCATGTCGGTATGCCGCGCCAGATCAGCCGGGCTGCGCTGGATGATGGGCGCATCGCCGAACGGTGGTGGCTGGCGTAAATTTGATCACGATTTGCGCCGGGGGTTGCAGACTCAGGAACTCCTGCGTATATGCAGTTGCAACAGCGGCGCGTCGGACTTCTGGTCCGGGGCTCCACCGGAAAATTCGACGGGCCGCGCGCCCGTTTTTTTGTGCCCGATAGCAGGGTAGAGAACCTGAATGACAAACGACCTGATAGCCAAAGCTGCCATCGACCGGCGACTGGCCGAGATCATCACCCCTGTGATCGAGGATCTGGGGTATGAGCTTGTCCGCATTCGGCTGATGAGCGGCAAGACCACCACGATGCAGATTATGGCAGACAAGCCCGATGGCGGCATCGAAGTGGATGACTGCGCCGAGATTTCCAATGCGGTCAGCGCCACGCTGGATGTCGAAGACCCCATTTTGGACGCCTACACGCTTGAAGTTTCCAGCCCTGGAATTGACCGTCCTCTGACCCGTCTCAAAGATTTTGAGACGTTCGAAGGGTATGAGGCCAAGATCGAAACCGCAGAACTGATCGACGGTCGCCGCCGCTTCAAGGGCGAATTGGCCGGGATCGAAGGGGATGAGGTTCTGATCAACATCCCTGAGGGGGATGAGACGATCACTATCGGTTTGCAGTTTGACTGGCTGAGCGATGCCAAGCTGGTCCTGACCGATGACCTGATCAAGGAAATGCTGCGCCAGCGCAAAGATGCTGGTGCCCTGAACGAGAACGCTTTCGACGAGATTGAGACCGAAGGGTCCGAAGAGGAGACGAACTGATGGCAATCACCTCAGCCAACCAGCTGGAGCTGCTGCAGACCGCCGAGGCCGTGGCCCGCGAAAAGATGATCGACCCCGGTCTGGTTGTCGAAGCGATGGAGGAATCGCTCGCCCGTGCCGCCAAAAGCCGCTACGGCGCGGAAATGGACATCCGTGTGTCCATCGATCGCAAAACCGGCAAGGCGACCTTTACCCGTGTCCGTACCGTGGTCGAGGATGAAGAGCTTGAGAACTATCAGGCCGAGTTCACCGTCGAGCAGGCCAAGCAGTACATGGAAAACCCCGAGGTCGGCGATGTCTTCGTGGAAGAAGTGCCGCCGGTTGAAATGGGCCGGATTGCTGCTCAGTCCGCTAAGCAGGTCATCCTGCAGAAGGTTCGCGAAGCTGAACGTGATCGTCAGTACGAAGAATTCAAGGATCGTGCAGGCACCATCATCAACGGTGCGGTCAAGCGTGAAGAGTTCGGCAATGTGATCGTCGATCTGGGCGGTGCCGAGGCCGTTCTGCGCCGCAATGACAAGATCGGTCGCGAAAGCTATCGCCCGAACGACCGTGTGCGCGCCTATATCAAAGAGGTTCGCCGCGAGGTTCGTGGCCACCAGATATTCCTGTCGCGCACTGCGCCGGAATTCATGGCCGAGCTGTTCAAGATGGAAGTGCCGGAAATCTATGACGGCATCATCGAGGTTAAGGCCGTGGCCCGTGACCCCGGCTCGCGCGCCAAGATCGCTGTGATCTCGTATGACGGCTCGATCGATCCCGTCGGCGCTTGTGTTGGTATGCGCGGCAGCCGCGTGCAGGCCGTGGTAAACGAGCTGCAGGGAGAGAAAATCGACATCATCCCGTGGAACGAAGATCAGCCGACTTTCCTTGTCAACGCTCTGCAGCCCGCCGAAGTTTCAAAGGTGGTTCTGGACGAAGAAGCTGGCAAGATCGAAGTTGTGGTTCCCGAGGAGCAACTGAGCCTCGCCATTGGCCGTCGTGGTCAGAACGTGCGTCTGGCCAGCCAGCTGACCAATCTGGACATCGACATCATGACCGAAGCCGAAGAATCGGCGCGCCGTCAGAAAGAATTCGAGGCTCGTACCCAGTTGTTCATGGAAACGCTGGATCTGGACGAATTCTTCGCTCAGCTGCTGGTTTCTGAAGGCTTCACCAACCTCGAAGAAGTGGCATACGTTGAAATCGACGAACTGCTGGTCATCGACGGTGTGGATGAAGGTACCGCGCAAGAACTTCAGACACGTGCACGCGAATTCCTGGAAGCTCAGGCCAAGGCGGCGCTGGATGCAGCCCGTGCGCTGGGTGCCGAGGACAGTCTTATTGAATTCGAGGGCCTGACACCCCAGATGGTAGAGGCGCTGGCCAAGGATGATGTGAAGACTCTGGAAGACTTCGCAACCTGCGCCGACTGGGAACTGGCCGGTGGCTGGACCACGGTCGATGGCGAACGCATCAAGGATGATGGTGTACTGGAGCCCTTCGGCGTGACGCTGGAAGAGGCGCAGGATCTGGTCATGACCGCGCGCATCATGCTGGGTTGGGTCGATCCGGCCGAGCTAGAGCAGGCCGAAGAAGACGGTGAAGCAACAGATGAGGAGGTCGAGGCCTGATCTCAGGCCTCGGGTGGCTGACATGGGTCGCGGTGGCGTCCATAAGGATCGGTCGGAAGGCCCTGAACGCAAGTGCATCGCCACGGGCGAGGTTCAGCCCAAATATGGCTTGATCCGCTTTGTGACGGGGCCGGATGGTCAGGTCTTTCCCGATGTCGCGGCGAAATTGCCGGGGCGTGGGGTTTACGTGGCGGCGGATCGCGCGGCGCTGGACAAGGCGGTGAACAAGAAACTGTTCTCGCGCGGGTTTAAGGCACAGGTGAGTGCCGCCAAGGACCTGACCGATGAGGTCGAGAAACAGGTGGCGCGTCGTGTGATCGAGCTGATCAGTCTGGCGCGCAAGTCCGGTGACGCGGTCGCCGGGTATGAAAAGGTCAAGTCGTGGCTGGACCGGGAAGAGGCCCAGGTGCTGATTCAGGCCTCAGACGGATCGGGGCGCGGCAAGTCGAAACTCAGCACGCCGCACTTCGGGAAATACATCGGCTGGCTGACCGCAGACGAGCTTGGGGCGGCATTTGGGCGCCAAACCGTGATTCATGCGGCCTTGGCCTCTGGCGGACTCGCCAAACGTGTTGTAGAGGAAGCGCAGCGCCTGCGTGGCTTGCGCGAAAAGGATGACGGCGGCAAGGGCCGCTCGGAAGGGTAAGAAGCTTTATGAGCGATAGTGACGGCAAAAAGACATTGGGTCTTCGTGGCGGGGCACGCCCCGGAAATGTGAAACAGAGTTTCAGCCACGGACGCACCAAGAATGTCGTGGTGGAGACCAAACGCAAACGCGTGGTCGTTCCCAAGCCGGGCGCGACCAAACCAAGTGGTGGTGCGACACCTTCGGGTGATCCTTCGCGTCGCCCAGCGGGTATTTCCGATGCGGAAATGGCGCGTCGTATGAAGGCGTTGCAAGCCGCCAAGGCACGTGAGGCTGAAGAGGCCGCTGCCCGTGAGGCGCAGGAAAAGGCGCGCGAAGAAGAACGCGCACGCCGCCGGGCCGAACAAGAGGCCAAGGAACGCGAGCAGCGTGAAGCTGAAGAGCGTGCCCGTGCCAAGGCCGAAGAGGAAGAACGCAAGCGTAAAGAGGCCGAGGAAGCAGCCCAGCGTGCTGCCGCAGCCCCGGCACTCGCCGCCGAGCCCAAGGCCGCACGCAGCCCATCCAGCAAGCCTGCACCTGCTGCGGCACCGCGCAAGCAGGATCGCGAGCGTGAGCAGCGTGGCCGTGGCAAGGGCCGTGACGACAATCGCCGCTCGGGCAAGCTGACACTGGGTCAGGCCACCGGTGGCGAAGGCAACCGCCAACGCTCGATGGCTGCGATGAAGCGCAAGCAAGAGCGGGCGCGCCAGAAGGCCATGGGCGGCACGGTCGAGCGGGAAAAGGTGATCCGCGACGTTCAGCTGCCCGAGGCGATCATGGTCTCGGAATTGGCCAACCGTATGGCCGAGCGTGTCGCTGACGTTGTCAAATCGCTGATGCAGATGGGCATGATGGTCACGCAGAATCAGACCATCGACGCTGACACCGCTGAACTGATCATCGAAGAATTTGGCCACAAGGTCACGCGTGTCTCTGATTCGGATGTTGAAGACGTCATCAAAGAGGTCGAAGACAGCGATGATGATTTGCAACCGCGTCCGCCGGTTATCACCATCATGGGTCACGTTGACCACGGTAAGACCTCGCTGCTGGATGCCATCCGCGACGCGCGTGTTGTGGCTGGCGAAGCCGGGGGTATTACTCAGCATATCGGTGCCTATCAGGTGAAAACCGATGGCGGCACCACGCTGACCTTCCTGGATACGCCGGGCCACGCAGCCTTTACTTCAATGCGGTCGCGGGGTGCTCAAGTCACGGATATCGTGGTTCTTGTTGTTGCCGCCGACGACGCGGTGATGCCGCAGACGATCGAGGCGATCAACCACGCCAAAGCAGCCGAAGTGCCGATGATCGTAGCGATCAACAAGATCGACAAGCCCGACGCGAACCCCGACAAAGTCCGCACTGACTTGTTGCAACACGAAGTGATCGTCGAGAAGATGTCGGGTGAGGTTCAGGACGTTGAGGTCTCGGCCATGACTGGTCAGGGTCTGGACGAATTGCTGGAAGCCATTGCACTGCAGGCCGAGATTCTGGAACTGAAAGCCAACCCAGATCGCGCCGCCCAAGGTGCCGTGATCGAGGCGCAGCTGGATGTGGGCCGTGGCCCCGTCGCTACCGTTCTGGTTCAGAACGGCACGCTGCGTCAGGGCGATATCTTTGTCGTGGGTGAGCAGTACGGTAAGGTGCGTGCGCTGATCAACGACAAGGGCGACCGCGTCAAAGAAGCTGGCCCCTCGGTTCCGGTCGAGGTTCTGGGGCTCAACGGCACGCCCGAAGCAGGTGACGTTCTGAACGTGACCGAGACCGAAGCGCAGGCCCGTGAGATCGCTGCTTATCGTGAGCAAGCCGCCAAGGACAAACGCGCCGCCGCCGGTGCCGCGACCACCCTTGAGCAGCTGATGCAGAAGGCCAAGGAAGACGAAAACGTCACCGAGCTGCCTATTCTGATGAAAGCGGATGTGCAGGGCTCTGCCGAAGCCATCGTTCAGGCGATGGAGAAGATCGGCAATGACGAAGTGCGCGTACGTGTTCTACACTCGGGCGTTGGTGCGATCACCGAGACGGATGTCGGCCTGGCCGAAGCCTCCGGCGCTCCGATCTTTGGTTTCAATGTCCGTGCCAACGCATCGGCGCGGAATACCGCGAACCAGAAGGGCGTCGAGATCCGGTATTACTCGGTGATCTACGATCTGGTTGATGACGTGAAAGCAGCCGCATCGGGCCTGCTGAGCGCCGAGATTCGCGAAAAGTTCATCGGTTACGCCGAGATCAAAGAGGTCTTCAAGGTTACCGGTGTTGGCAAAGTTGCCGGCTGTCTGGTCACCGAAGGTGTTGCCCGCCGCTCGGCTGGCGTACGCCTGCTGCGCGACAACGTGGTGATCCACGAAGGCACGCTGAAGACCCTCAAGCGCTTCAAGGATGAAGTGGCCGAGGTTCAGTCGGGTCAGGAATGCGGTATGGCGTTCGAGAATTACGACGATATTCGCGCCGGCGACGTGATCGAGATTTTCGAACGCGAAGAGGTCACGCGTACGCTGGACTGATCCGGATCTAGAAAGAAACTTGAAACAGCGGCCCCACTAGGCCGCTGTTTTCATTTAGGTTAGTCCGTGCGCGACGACAGAAACGTGCCCGATGGCATGATGATGTCGAAGTGATGCTTGCCCTTCTGCAGATCGAAACTTACCGAATGTCCGGCCTTACGCAGCAATTCCGCATAGTCACGGCTTTGGCGGATGAACTCGGGCGTATCCCGCTCGGCGACGGTTACCCTGTAACGCGGTCCCGGTGCGGGCAGGTTGAGGCAGGGTGAGAGATCGTGAACCTCGACCTTGGTCAGCTGCAGTGGATCATTCACCGATGTCAGGCTTATCGGGACAAGGTCATATACCCCGCTGATCAGGATCACATTACGTACCCGCAGACCGGTCTGCGCAAACGCCTTTGAAGACGTCGCCATGACCATCGCGACCAGATGGGCGCCTGCACTATGGCCTGAAAGTGTGATGTTTGATGGATCAAAACCCAGTGTTTCGGCCTGTGACGCGAGCCACAACAAGGCGGTACGGCATTCGTCGACCATCTGCCCCAATCTGGCATCGGGGGCGAGCGTATAATTCAGCGTGGCAAAGGCTTGCCCGTTCTCATGCAATACCGGTGCCATAGGGGCCGACTCACGCTGGCTAAGCGCCTGCCAATAGCCACCATGAATAAAGACATGCAAAGGCGCGTTGGCGCCAGGTGCGGGGAAGAAATCTAGAACTTGCGTCGGGCTGTCGCCATAGGAACGGTTTTCGTGCATCCTAATTTCAGACCGTGCCTGTGCGCTGAGGGCAGAATAGCTGGCTAGATATGGCGTCAGATCACCGCCAATCATTGAGCTAGGGGAATACTCCTGCTCAAGCTCTTCTTGGGTGAATCCGCGATACAGCATGGCCTATTCCCCAGTATACATCAGTTCGGTTCGCACGTCGTAGAGGTCGTGGAAAAACCGCAACTCCAGCGCTTTGCGCAGGAAGGCCACGCCGCTAGATCCACCCGTTCCGGGCTGCATTCCGATCACGCGCTCAACCGCGGTTGCATGATCGAATCGCCACCTCTGGAACAGAGATTCCACATCCATCAGTTTTTCGGCCAGCGCGTAAAGATCCCAGTATTGCTCCGTGTTGCGGAACACTTCGACCCAGATTTTGACGATACGCGGATCGCCGGAGTAGGGCTTTGCGTAATCCCGCTCGATCAGATCATGCGGCACGTCAAACCCTTGCCGGGCCAGCATCCGCAGCACTTCGTCATAGAGCGAGGGTTTGGTAAGAGCCGCGTTCAGCATCTCCATCACTTCTGGGTCATGCGCATGCACTTTCAGGGTCGCGGGATCTTTGTTGCCCAGAATGAACTCGATTTGGCGATAGCCATAGCTTTGAAAGCCTGACGAACTGCCTAATGCGTCTCGAAACGTCATGTAGTCCGCGGGAGTCATAGTCAGTAGCGTCTCCCACGCGGCGATCAATTGCCGTTGGATCGCCTTGATCCGGTCGAGGTTCTTCATCGCCGGACCGAAATCGTCCTGCTGCAAGAACCGGCGGACTTCGACAAGTTGATGGTGCATCAGTTTCAGCCACAGTTCGCTGACCTGATGAATGATGATGAACAACATCTCATCAGGTTGGGCCGGGTCCTGAAAGGTCTTTTGCAGGTTCAGCAGAGTCTTAAGTTGCAGAAAATCCCCATAGCTTTTGCGGTGAGTTTCTGTGAAATCGGTGACCAGAGACTCTTCGATTCCCCGTTCTGTATACCTGTCTTTGTCGCCCATGTGCTCCTCCAGACGCGCGGGTTTATCCCTGTTTAGGGACAAAACCCGCACGGTTCCAGAGCGTTAGGTCCAGTCCAGAACCACCTTGCCTGATTGACCGGATTTCATGGCCTTGAATCCCTGGGCAAAGTCATCGACCGCGAACTGGTGGGTGATTACGCGGCTGACATCCAGCCCGTTCTGCAACATGGCGATCATCTTGTACCAGGTCTCGAACATCTCGCGCCCATAGACACCCTTGATGGTGATAGCTTTGAACACGATGCGCGACCAGTCCACCGGAGATTTTCCGGGCGGAATCCCCAACAGTGCGATCTTGCCACCCATAACCAGCGCTTCAACCATCTGGTCCAGCGCGGCTTGCGAGCCCGACATTTCAAGCCCGACATCAAAGCCCTGAGTCATGGCCAGTTCCGCGATGACATCCTGCAGATCCTCTTTGGACACATCAACTGTGCGTACCGTTGGTACCACGTGTTCGGCCAGTTTCAGGCGGTCGGGGTTGATATCGGTGATCACTACATGCCGGGCACCGGCATGACGGGCAACGGCGGCGGCCATGATGCCGATAGGGCCTGCGCCAGTAATCAATACGTCCTCGCCCAGCAGATCGAAGCTGAGTGCAGTGTGCACGGCATTGCCCAGCGGGTCGAGGATCGCCCCGATCTCATCCGGTACGTCGTTAGGCAGGGGCACCACGTTAAAGGCAGGCAGTTTCAGGTATTGCGCAAAGGCACCCTGTTCATTCACACCGATACCGCGCGTGCCGGGATCAAGGTGGAACTTGCCCGCACGGCTCTGGCGGCTGTCAGGGGTGATCAGATGCCCCTCGCCTGAACAGCGCTGGCCGACCGTCATCCCTGTCACGTTGCGACCCAATTCAACAATTTCACCCGCGAACTCGTGGCCGGTGATCATCGGGATCGGCACGGTGGCCGCAGCCCATTCATCCCAGTTCCAGATATGAATATCCGTGCCGCAAATCCCGGTCTTGTTGATGCGGATCAGAACCTCGTCTGGGCCGATCTCGGGTACCGGGGCCTGCACCATCCACAGACCTTCCTCGGGCTTGGATTTCTCAAGGGCTTTCATCGTGTTGGGCCGCATCAGATTATCCCCAATTCTTTGCCGACCCTGCCAAATGCCGCGAGCGCCCGGTCTAGTTCGTCGCGTGTTAGAGCCGCATTCATCTGCGTTCTGATTCGGGCCTGACCACGCGGCACGACAGGGAAGAAAAAGCCCGAAACATAGACGCCTTCGTCAAACAATCGCGATGCCATATCCTGCGCCATGGTCGCTTCACCCAGCATGACCGGGATGATCGGGTGTTCGCCCGGAAGTAGGTCGAAGCCCAGATTCTCTAACCCGGCGCGCCAGTACTTGGCATTGCCGAACAATTGGGCGCGCAGCATGTCACCTTCTTCAACCAGACGGATTGCCTCAAGCCCTGCGGCAACGATGGACGGCGGCAGCGAGTTTGAGAACAGATAGGGCCGCGCCCGCTGCCGCAGCAGGTCGATCACTGGCTGCGGCCCGGCGATATAACCGCCGATTGCCCCCCCAAGTGCCTTGCCCAAAGTTCCCGTCAGAATATCCACGTCGACGCCGAAGTGGTCCGGCGTGCCCGCTCCGTTTGGCCCCATAAAGCCGGTGGCGTGGCAGTCATCGACCATCACGATGGCGTCGTATTTGTCGGCCAGCTCGCGAATCTTCGGCAGATTGGCCAGATAGCCATCCATTGAGAACACGCCATCGGTTGCGATCATGATATGCCGCGCCCCGTCCTCACGCGCTTGTTTCAGCCACGCTTCGAGGTCATTCATGTCGTTGTTCATGTAGCGATAGCGTTTTGCCTTGCACAGCCGTACCCCGTCGATGATCGAGGCATGATTTAGACTGTCAGAGATGATGGCGTCTTCGGGCCCTAACAATGGCTCAAACAACCCGCCATTGGCGTCGAAGCAGGCAGCGAACAGAATTGAATCGTCCTTGTTCAGGAACTTTGCCAGCTTCTGCTCAAGTTCGCGATGAATGTCCTGCGTACCGCAGATGAACCGGACCGAGGCCATGCCGAACCCCTTGGGCTCCATGACGCCTTTGGCGGCGTTGATCAGCGCGGGGTGATCGGCCAAACCCAGATAGTTGTTGGCGCACAAGTTGATCACCTGCTTGTCGCCCACCGTAATCTCACCGCCCTGAGGCGAGGTGATCATCCGTTCGCGCTTGTACAGACCCTCTGCCTCAATCTGCGCGAGTGTATCCGAAATATGGGACAGGAATGCTTCAGCCATGGCGACCTCCGTTAATCTGAGTCGCACGTCTAACATAGCGGATGAAATTCCCAAATAGGAGAATTACAGTATTTGGGAAAAATATCCGTGAAGGCGGAATCTTGCCCGTTCAGGCGTTTTTTACGATCAGGAAAACGCGGGCCGGGTTTTCAGCGCTTATCGAATGCGTAATATCGGCGGCATACCGGGCGGTATCCCCTTGTTTCAGATCGCTGGATGCCGTTCCCGAAGTGACACGGACGGCGCCTTCCAGCACAGTCAGTTGCTCTCGTGCGCCGCGCGCATGAGGCTGGCTGTTCAGGCTCCCATTGGCCTGAAACTGAATATCATAGACCTCGTGTCCTCCGGCCTCTTCGGGGGGAGAGAGGATGCGAATCCGGCATTTCTCGCCCATATTGTCGATACTGGGCACTTCTGCTTGACGCAGCACTTCGATCTGGTCGGTCGTTTTGGCGTCTTCCAACAGTCCGGCGAAATCCACCTGCAGAGCGCGCGTCAGGTTCCACAGGGTAGAAATTGTGGGGCTGCTTTCACCACGCTCGATCTGGCTGACCATGGAACGCGAGACGCCGCTGAGGTTGGCGACCGCCTCTAGCGACAGGCCTTTGGCGCGGCGCGCCTCTTTCAATCGGGCGGGCAGGCGCGTCAGAATATCGTCTGTGTTTTCCGTCATGACGGAATCCATGGGTGTTGCGCAACGTAATGTCAATTCCGGCGTGACAGTGAGTCTAATATGAAGATCATGCTGCAGGTGCATAATGGGCGCGAGACTTGGAGGAGAAAACATGACGGACATAGTAATACTGGACGGTGCGCGCACAGCCATCGGGACCTTTGGCGGTGCGTTGGCCTCGACCGCTCCGATCGATCTGGCGACCGTGGCGACCGAGGCGGCAATGGAGCGTTCGGGCGTTGAAGGCGCGCAGATTGATCATGTTGTCTTTGGTCATGTGATCAACACCGAACCGCGCGACATGTATCTGTCGCGAGTCGCCGCAATGCAGGCGGGTATGCCGAACGGGACTCCGGCGATGAACGTGAACCGGCTGTGCGGTTCGGGGGCGCAGGCAGTAGTGTCGGCGGTGCAGGCGCTGATGCTAGGCGATGCCGAGTTTGCAGTGGCGGGCGGTGCCGAAAGCATGTCGCGCAGCCCTTATGTCGTACCGCAGGCCCGTTGGGGGGCGAAGATGGGCGATGTCAAATCGCTCGACATGATGCTGGGCGCGTTGAACTGTCCATTCGGCACCGGGCATATGGGGGTGACCGCCGAGAATGTGGCGGATGAACACCAAATCAGCCGCGAACAGATGGACGCGTTTGCGCTGACCAGCCAGACCCGTGCGGCTGCGGCGATTGAGGCCGGGTATTTCGACAGCCAGATCGCGCCGGTGCAGGTCAAGGTCAAGCGCGACATGGTCGACTTCAAGGTCGATGAACATCCCAAGGCCACCACTGCCGAGGCGCTGGCCGGATTGCGACCGGTATTCCAGAAAGATGGGCGGGTGACGGCGGGCAACGCCTCGGGCATCAATGACGGCGCGGCGGCGATGGTGTTGGCGACAGCGGATGCTGCAGAAAAGGCGGGCTTGAAACCCAAAGCGCGCGTGATTGGCTATGCCCATGCCGGCGTGCGACCCGAGGTGATGGGCATCGGCCCGGTTCCCGCAGTGCAGAACCTGTTCGCAAAGACGGGTTTGTCTGCGGATGATTTCGACGTGATCGAAAGCAACGAGGCGTTTGCGGCGCAAGCTCTGGCCGTCAATCAGGAATTGGGTCTGGACGCTGCAAAGGTGAATCCGAACGGTGGGGCTATTGCACTGGGCCATCCGGTGGGCGCCACAGGGGCGATTATCACGCTTAAGGCGTTGTATGAGTTGGAGCGTATTGGCGGATCGAAAGGTCTGATCACCATGTGCATCGGCGGAGGGCAGGGGATTGCCCTCGCCATCGAGCGGCTCTGAGTTGGGTCGGGGCAAGGGGGGCTGTCTGCCCCCCATCGCGCCGGGGCGCGATTCCCCCCCGAAGGTATTTTTGGCCAGATGAAGCGGTCGGGTTGGTTTAGCTGAGTGCGAAGATCACCAGCGTCGCGACTATGCCTGCGGCCGCGCCGATCGCTGCTGGCAGAAGGTTCGCGATGAAACCCGGGGTCTTTGGGTCGTCTTTTTGAGTCTGGGCAATCAGGGCATTTTCCACCAGACCGGGCAAGCGGGGGCCGAAACGGGCAAGCACCAGGGCGGTTTTGCCGAAATCGCGCAGGGCGGCGCGGGGGCCGATGGATTGTTTGATGTAATCCTCGACCACCGGTCGGGCGACCTCCCAGATGTTCATGTGATCATCAAGCGAGCGGGCGACGCCTTCGACCACCACCATGGTGCGTTGCAGCAGGATCAGCTCGGTGCGGGTTTCCATGCCAAAGCGTTCAGTGACTTCGAACAGGTAGCTTAGCAGCCGACCCATCGAGATATGGGTGGCGTCCATGCCGAAGATCGGTTCACCTACCGCGCGCAAGGCGCGGGCGAATTCGTCGACGTCCTGGTTGGCAGGCACATAGCCTGCTTCGAAATGGACTTCAGCCACGCGTTTATAGTCGCGGCGGATGAAACCAAAGAGAATCTCGGCATAGACCCGGCGAGTGTATTCATCGATATGGCCCATGATGCCGTAGTCATAGGCGATAATGTCCCCGTTCGCAGCGACCTTGAGGTTGCCTTGGTGCATGTCGGCGTGAAAATAGCCGTCGCGAAGCGCGTGCAAAAGGAACAGGCGGAGCACGCGCTCAGCCAGATCGCGGCGATTATGTCCGGCAGCGTCCAGCGCGTTGTTATCTCCCAAGGGAATGCCATCAGCCCAGCTGAGCGTCATGACGCGGCGGGCGGATAGCGACCAGACCACCGGGGGCAGCCAGAATCCAGCATCATCCTTGGTATTGGCAGCGTATTCCGAGGCGGCGGCGCTTTCCAGACGCAGGTCCAACTCGCCGCGTACTACGCCGTCGAAATGCTCGATCACTTCCATCGGGCGTAGTCGGCGCGCTCCGGGGGCGCAAAGTTGTACCATACGCGCGGCGAAATAGAACGCGTCTACATCCTTGCGGAAGGCGCGCTCGATACCCGGTCTCAGGACTTTGACAGCAACGTCTTCGCCTGTGCTGGTCAGCTTGGCCTTGTGAACCTGAGCAATCGAGGCAGCGGCGATGGGTTCACTGAACTCACTGAATATCTCTGACGTCGGTTGGCCTAACTCTTTCTCGACCTCTGCCATTGCTTCAGCTTTGGAAAAGGGCGGCAGCTTGTCTTGCAGAACACGCAGTTGCTCGGCCAGTTCATTTCCCACCACATCGGGGCGGGTCGAAAGTACCTGCCCGAATTTGATGTAAGCCGGACCCAATGCGGTCAGGGCACGGGTGGCGGGCGGCATCTCGGGGTCGCCCTTGTAGCCCAGCCATTGGAACGGTTTGCCCAGCGTATGCGCCAGAATACGTACGGCGCGCGGCGCTTCAAACGCGTCCAGCACCACATTCATGGCACCGGTGCGTTCCAGCGTGGCGCCCGTCCGGACCAGGCGAATGATGTTGTGGGGGCCGCGCATCTAGATCTTCCAGCCCGAATGCAGTGCGGCAATGCCCATGCTCAGGTTGCGGTATTTGGCGTTTTCGAACCCGGCGGTGCGGACCATGTTCAGGAATGTCTCCTGATCTGGGAACTTGCGGATCGATTCCACAAGGTATTGATAGCTGTCGTAGTCGTTGGCGATCAGCTTGCCCATACGCGGGATGACATTGAAACTGTAGAGGTCGTAAAGCTTCTGCAGCCCGTCATTGGGTAACTGGCTGAACTCAAGCACCATCAGACGACCACCGGGCTTCATAACGCGATAGGCCTCGTTCAGCGCCTCTTGCGGGCGGGTGACGTTCCGGATGCCGAAGGAGATGGTGTAGACGTCGAAGGTGTTATCCTCGAAGGGCAGCGCCATCGCATCGCCCACCACCCAATTCAGGCTGTCGGACATCTGGTCGGCCTCGGCGCGCTGGCGGCCCTCGACCAGCATCGGCTCGGTCAGGTCCAGCACGGTAGCATGGCCGTGGCCTGCGCGCTTCAGAAAGCGGAACGAGATATCGCCGGTGCCGCCAGCCACATCCAGAAGCCGCTGACCGGCGCGCGGGGCAAGCCAATCCATCATCGCGTCTTTCCAGACCCGGTGGATGCCCATCGACATCACGTCGTTCATCACGTCGTATTTCGAGGCGACCGAATTGAACACGCCCTGTACGCGGCCGGCTTTTTCAGCCTCGCGCACTGTTTCGAACCCGAAATGGGTGGTCTTGTCGTTGGTGTCGGACATTTGCCTTGCCGTTTGTCGAATTTCGCCTCTGTTATAGGGCGATAAGAGGCGGGCACAATGCGGCCCTTTGGAATAGGAGCCCTGTAATGCCCGAATTGCCCGAGGTCGAGACAGTAAGACGCGGTCTGAGCCCCGCAATGGAGGGCGCAGTGATCGAAAGGGCGGACGTGAATCGCCCCGATTTGCGTTGGCCTTTCCCGGCTCGGATGGCCGAGCGGCTAACGGGGCAACGGGTGGATCGGCTGCGGCGACGGTCGAAGTACATTCTGGCGGATCTCAGCAGTGCCGAGACGTTGTTGATCCATCTGGGCATGTCGGGGCGGATGACGGTCTCTGGCGATCCGCTCGGACAGTATGCGCATGAGCATCCGATGGCGCAGAAACATGATCACGTGGTGTTTCATATGGCTAATGGCGCACGCATCACCTTCAACGATCCGCGCCGGTTCGGGGCAATGGATCTGCTGCCGACGGCAACGGCAGAGCAGCACAAGCTGCTATCGGTTCTGGGACCTGAACCGTTGGGTAACGATTTTCACGAACAGCACCTGATAGACGCCTTCAAAGGCAAGAACAGCCCGGTCAAATCGGCGTTGTTGGATCAGGGAATCGTTGCCGGTTTGGGTAATATTTACGTCTGCGAAGCGCTTTATCGCGGCAAGGTGTCGCCACGTCGCAAAGCGGGACAGATTTCTGCGCCACGCGTTGCGGCCCTTGTGCCGATCATCAGAAAAGTGTTGCAGGACGCGATCGAAGCGGGGGGGTCATCGCTGCGCGATTTCCGCCAAGCCGATGGAGAACTTGGATATTTTCAGCACAGCTTTGACGTCTACGGCCGCGAAGGAGAGCCTTGTCGAACCGAGGGTTGTGGCGCTGAAATCAAGAGAATCACCCAGTGCGGTCGCTCATCCTTCTATTGCGCGCAATGCCAAAGATAACTTGATCCAGCGAAATCGCGTGATAAGGAATCGTACCTGAACGGAACAACCGGAAGCTTACACCTCATGGCTTTTGAGACGATCATCGTCGAAATCGAAGACCACGTCGCCCTTATCAAGCTCAACCGCCCCGATGCGATGAACGCGCTGAACACCCAGTTGCTGGGTGAGCTGTGCGAGGCGCTGGAAGATGCGGATAGCAATGACAAGGTGCGCTGCATCGTCATCACCGGCTCGGACAAGGCCTTTGCCGCCGGTGCGGACATTAAGGAAATGTCCGAGATGAGTTTTGTCGATGTATTCGACGTCAATCTGTTTGCAGACGCCAACGATAGGGTTTCCGCGATCCGCAAACCTATCATCGCCGCCGTTGCCGGTTACGCGCTGGGCGGTGGGTGTGAACTGGCGATGCTGTGCGATTTCATCATCGCTGCCGACACCGCCAAGTTCGGCCAGCCCGAGATCAATCTGGGAGTCATCGCGGGGCTTGGTGGCAGTCAGCGTCTGACCCGCTTCGTTGGTAAGTCCAAATCGATGGACATGAACCTGACAGGCCGCTTCATGGACGCTGAAGAGGCCGAGCGCGCGGGATTGGTCAGTCGTGTCGTGCCCGCCAAAAAGCTGATCGAAGAGGCAACCGGGGCGGCGCAGAAGATTGCAGAGAAATCGCAGATCACGGCCATCGCGGCCAAAGAGGCTGTGAACCGCAGCTATGAGCTGCCGCTGAGCGAAGGCATGCTGTTTGAGCGTCGGGTATTCCATTCGATGTTCGCGACAGAGGACCAGAAAGAAGGCATGGCCGCGTTTCTGGAAAAACGTGCGGCTCAGTTCCGCGACAAGTGATCATAATCGTCGCTTAGTGATATTAGGCGGGCAGACCCCGCCTTTTTCCCTCATCACATACTGGAAGAATCAGCTTGGCAAACCTGCCAAACTTGGTTAGAGACCGCCGTCATACATGCGCGTGCGGCCCGCTTGGCCCGACTCACACTCGTGATTTCTGATCCGGTGCGGATATGTCCGTGGCGCGCAACCCAAGATAAACGTACCGAACAAAAGGTCAGAGACACATGGCAAATTCGCCCCAGGCAAAGAAACGCGCCCGTCAGAACGAAAAGCGCTTCGCCGTCAACAAAGCGCGTCGTTCGCGCATCCGTACCCACCTGCGCAAAGTTGAGGAAGCGATCGCATCCGGCGACAAGGACGCAGCTACCGCAGCCCTGCGCGCCGCTCAACCCGAGTTGATGCGTGGCGTCACCAAAGGCGTCTTCCACAAGAACACCGCAGCCCGCAAAATGTCGCGCCTGTCGGCGCGCGTCAAAGCGCTGGGCTGATTCTTTGGGAAAACGCGTCAAGCGTTGATTTACGAAAAAGGCGTCGCTGATTGCGACGCCTTTTTCATTGTTGCCGGAAAGCCGCGTCTTCACGAAGCCGAGAGATTCTTTCGCCCAGAACCCCGAGTCAATATCAGAGTTTCGTTGCCCGGACCCTTGGGCTCTTGCTACGACTTAGTCAGCGATTCACTCGCTTGGGGGGACAGGCTGTTCCAAGGATCTGACCGACGGGCATCGGAAAGATTTAGGAACGAATGTTCGAAAGCTGGCTTCGGTCAGTTGGACGATCTGCTCTGGGTCTCGGGTTAGCCGAAGATCCTGGCCCTGTCGATAAATTGGAATATCATGCGCATCCCGGATTCCGGGTGTGCCCCCATTTTGGGGCCGTGCTGTATTGGACTGCGATGATATTCGAGCGTACCCGCCAGACCATCAGGTTTGGCGAAACGTTCCCTTGTGTGTGAGCGCCATAAAGGCCCGTAATTCGGGACACATTAAAAAAGGCCTTAAGGCCAATAATGAATGGGATGCGTGAGGCGCCGAATGACACAAGAGAAATGGGGACAACTGCGTAGCAAATTGATGAAGGCGGTTGGGAAGAACAATTTTACCACCTGGATTGAACCCTTGGAGTTTCAGGAGTTGCAGGATGGTGTAGCGGTGTTCTCGGTGCCGACCAACTTCATGGGCAACTATGTCAGTCAGAATTTTGCGGACCTTATTCTCTATGAGCTGAACACATCGGGCGAAAAGGTTCAGCGCTTGGCGTTTCGCACAGCGGCCAATTCGTCAGCCCGTCCCACATTGGTGGAAGAGTCCAAGCCATCTCCCGCGCCAGAAACCCGGCCCGCTGTTACAGATACAGCCAATGATGCACTTGAAGCACTACAGGCTGCGCCACTGGATGCACGGTTTACCTTTGATAGCTTTGTTGTTGGCAAACCCAACGAACTTGCACATGCCGCAGCTCGCCGCGTATCCGAGGGCGGCCCGGTAACTTTCAATCCGCTCGTGCTCTACGGCGGTGTTGGACTGGGTAAAACCCACCTGATGCACGCGATTGCGTGGGAGTTGAAAACCAAGCACCCCGAGTTGAATGTGCTTTACCTGTCAGCAGAACAGTTCATGTATCGCTTTGTGCAGGCCTTGCGTGAACGCCGCATGATGGATTTCAAGCACTTGTTCCGTTCGGTCGATGTGCTGATGGTCGATGACGTGCAGTTCATCGCTGGCAAGGATTCGACGCAGGAAGAATTTTTCCACACGTTCAACGCGCTGGTGGATCAGAACAAGCAGATCATCATCTCGGCCGACCGCGCGCCGGGCGAGATCAAGGACCTTGAAGACCGCGTAAAGTCACGCCTGCAATGTGGCCTTGTCGTCGATCTTCATCCCACAGACTACGAATTGCGTCTGGGAATCCTGCAGAACAAAGTGCAGCAGTACAGCAGCACTTATCCCGATCTGACCATTGCTGATGGTGTATTGGAGTTCCTTGCACACCGCATCTCGACCAATGTGCGCGTGCTGGAAGGGGCGCTGACCCGCCTGTTTGCCTTTGCCTCGCTGGTCGGGCGCGAGATCGATATGGAGCTGACGCAGGATTGTCTGGCCGATGTACTGCGCGCCTCCGAGCGCAAGATCACCGTCGAAGAGATCCAGCGAAAGGTCTCGGATTATTACAACATCCGCCTCAGCGATATCATCGGCCCTAAACGCCTGCGGTCCTATGCGCGTCCGCGTCAGGTGGCGATGTATCTGTGCAAGCAACTGACCAGTCGGTCGCTACCTGAGATTGGCCGTCGATTTGGCGGGCGCGACCACACCACGGTCATGCATGGCGTGAAGCGCATCGAAGAGCTGAAGTTGACCGATGGCCAGATTGCCGAAGATGTTGAGATGCTGCGCCGGGCCTTGGAAGCCTAAACCGCACTGAATCCTTGAAAAACACCCCGGGCTATTGCGTTCGGGGTGTTTTCTTGTGCGCTATTGTCCACGGTTGAGAATGATCTGGTGTGTTTCACGCGCGCTGCTCTTGACCACCGAGGCAATCCGACCCAGAAATCCGTAAAAAATCCTTGTGCCTCAGGGCTGAGACGCTAACGTGCCAGTCCCGCCTATTTCGGCACGCAAGTCAAAGGAACAGAGGGTATGAAGATCAGCATCGAACGCGGCACCCTTCTCAAGGCCGTTTCGCAGGCCCAGTCAGTTGTCGAACGTCGCAACACCATTCCCATACTTGCCAACGTGCTGATCGAGGCCGAAGGCGATCAGGCGCTGTTTCGTGCCACCGATCTGGACATCGAAGTGGTCGACAAGGCCCCTGCGCAGGTCGAGAAAGCGGGCGCCACGACTGTTGCGGCCACAACGCTACATGAGATCGTACGCAAACTGCCCGATGGGGCGCTGGTGACCCTGACCGCAGATAGTGCAGCTGGGCGGTTGACCGTGGAAGCGGGGCGCTCGAATTTTTCTCTGGCCACGCTGCCGAAAGAAGATTTCCCGGTTATGGCGTCTTCAGAATACCAATCGAACTTTACGGCGTCGGCGGCATTGTTGCGCCGGCTGTTCGATAAATCGAAGTTTGCCATTTCCACGGAAGAGACGAGATATTATTTGAACGGCGTTTACATGCACGTTGCGGATGGTTCCGAGGGCGGCAAGGTACTGCGTTGCGTGGCGACTGATGGTCACCGCTTGGCACGGATCGATGCGGATCTGCCGGATGGTGCAGCGGATATGCCGGGCGTGATCGTGCCCCGCAAAACCGTGGGCGAACTGCGCAAGCTGCTGGATGATGACGAGATGGACATCGCCGTCTCGGTCAGTGAAACCAAGGTGCGGTTTGCAACGCCTGACATCACGCTCACCTCGAAAGTGATCGACGGAACGTTCCCAGATTACACACGTGTCATCCCGCAAGGTAACACGCGCAAGTTAGAAGTCGACGCGGCTGAATTCGCGCGGGCCGTGGATCGTGTGGCGACAGTTTCGTCCGAGCGGTCGCGGGCCGTCAAACTGCAATTGGATGCGGATAAGCTGGTTCTGTCAGTGAATGCACCCGACAGTGGTGCGGCTGAGGAAGAGCTTGCAGTTGCTTACGGGGATGAGCGCCTGGAGATCGGGTTCAACGCTAAATACCTGCTCGAAATCGCGTCTCAGGTGGATCGTGAAAATGCGGTGTTTATGTTCAACTCGGCGGGTGATCCGACACTGATGCGCGAAGGCAACGACCAAAGCGCAGTATACGTCGTAATGCCGATGCGCGTCTGATTGCCTCGACGGGGTGATCTCTAACGAAAGAGAGGGGTCATGGGACTGGCCCTGACCGAGCTTACGGTCTCGCATTTTCGGTCTCATAAGCTGGCGCGCCTGTCGTTGGACGGGCGGCCGGTGGCGATCCATGGGCCAAACGGGGCCGGTAAGACCAACATACTGGAAGCGGTTTCTCTGTTCTCACCCGGGCGCGGGATGCGGCGGGCAAGCGCCGCTGAGATGACACGGCGCCCCGAGGCGCTGGGGTGGAAGCTGATTGGGCTATTGAATGCGCAAGGACAGAATTTCGAGATTGAAACTTGGTCCGAAGGTGGTGCGGCGCGGCAGGTGCGGATTGATGAGAAGACCTCAAGCCAGATTGAATTGGGAAAGCTGGCGCGGGTAGTTTGGTTAATCCCATCGATGGACCGTCTCTGGATCGAAGGGGCCGAAGGGCGGCGGCGGTTCCTCGACCGGATCGCGCTGAGTTTTGATCCGGCACATGCCGAGGCATCTCTGACCTATGAAAAAGCGATGCGCGAGCGGAACCGGTTGCTGAAAGAACAAGTTCGCGATGCCCATTGGTACGCGGCGCTGGAAGGGCAGATGGCCGAGATGGGGCATCGCATCCACGCCGCGCGGTTGAGTGCGTTGGAGTATCTGCGCTCAGCACAGGATAAAGCTGAGACGGCCTTTCCGTCAGCGGATCTTGAATTGGTTCAAACCGAAGGTGCAATGCCTGAGACGGCGGAAGACTTGCGAGAAGCTTTGGATGAAAGCCGGTTTCGCGATCTGGCCGCCGGGCGGACTTTGGTCGGCCCGCATCGATCAGACCTGTATGGTGTATATTCCGCCAAGGGCGTTCCTGCCAAAGATTGCTCGACCGGTGAGCAGAAAGCACTGCTGGTATCGCTGATCCTATCAAACGCGCGAGCGTTGGCGGAGATGGTTGGAGCACCTCCTATTGTATTGCTGGATGAGGTGGCCGCGCATCTGGATGCGGGTCGGCGCGCTGCGTTGTATGATGAGATTTGTGCGCTGGGCGCACAGGCCTGGATGACGGGCACCGGGCCTGAGCTATTTGCGGAATTGGGGGATCGAGCCCAAACGCTGGTCGTTACCGAAGGCGACGAGGGCTCGGTCGTCAGCGTTTAGGCAGGCTCGCCGACTTTGCGTTCCCAAAGGAAGCCGCGCATCACTTCGTCGACCGGGGTTTTGGCCATGTGGTTGACGTAGTTCGACATGGTTTTTTGTGCCAGACCCAGTACGACATCCAGGACCGCACGGTGGGAATAGCCAGCGTCAAAGAAGGCCTGCAGCTGTTCTTCAGTCGGGTTTCCACGGGTTTCCATCACTTGCAGGGTAAAGGTGCGTAGCGCTTCCAGCTTGGCCGTGGGCAGCGGAGTTTCGTTGCGCAGCGCCTCGGTGATCTCGTCAGAGACTTTCATCATCTTTGCGATGCCGGTATGCGCAGGCACGCAGTAATGGCATTCGTTTTCGACATTGATGGTTTGCCAGACAACGGTTTTTTCGTCGTTGTTGAAATCGGTCTGCAGAAACAGGCCGTGCAGAACCTGATAGCCTTCCAGATGCTGGGGGCTTTCAGCCATTACTTTATGAAGACCGGGCAGGCGGCCGAATGCAGCCTGAGATTTCTCAAGCAGCGGCTTGGACCCTTCCGGGGCGGTTTCTAGGTCGTGAGACGGGAAATTGGCCATGTCAAAACTCCTGTTTCTGGCGCGATGAGTCGTATTTAGGGTTTCTTGAGCGATCACTCAAGTATATATTTGAGCGAACGTTCAAAAATTGGTGAAACGATGCCCCGCAAACCCTCATATGACCGAGACGCGCTTATCGCGCAGGCGCGAGATATTTTCTGGCGTCACGGCTGGGCGGGGACGTCGCTTAAGGATCTCGAGCGAGAGCTGAAGCTCAAACCGGGTAGCTTCTACGCGGCGTTCGGGTCGAAAGATGCGCTCTACGCCCTGGCGTTAGAGCGGTATACTCAGGAAGGGGTTGCCAATATGAACGCTTTGGCGCAGGAATTGGGCCCGCTTGGTGCTCTTAAGGTGCAACCTCGTCGTGTGATCGAGGCGTCGGAGCTGCCAACAAAAGCCTGCATGTTGGCGAAGACTTATGCGGAATTGCAAGCCAAAGACCATGATTTGGCTGATCAGGCGCAGAGCCATATGGCTGACATGAAAGCTTGTTTTGCGAACCTCTTTCGCCGCGCGCAGAAGGCCGGAGAAATCGCGCCAAGTCATGACCCGGATCGCTTGGCGGCGCGCTATCAATCCGACCTTCTGGGGTTGCGATTGTCAGCCGAACGGGACGATGTGAACGCGGCAGAAATCGCCGAGGATATTGCAGCAGACCTTGATCGGCTTTGATCCGCAAATTAAGCGGATCAGAACCACAAAATATAGGGGGAGCACGTGACAATCCCCACCAGAAAACGTATAAGTTACCAAAATAATATAGGTACTAACGGCATGTCCGAAGACGCACAGGCACCCCAAGAATACGGCGCTGATTCCATCAAAGTTCTCAAAGGCTTAGAGGCAGTTCGCAAACGTCCCGGTATGTATATCGGGGATACGGACGATGGTTCGGGTCTGCACCATATGGTGTACGAGGTTGTCGATAACGGAATTGACGAGGCACTGGCCGGTCATGCCGACCATGTGACTGTAAAAATTCACGCGGATTCCAGCGTTTCGGTCAGCGACAACGGACGTGGAATCCCGGTGGATATCCACCCCGAGGAAGGTGTTTCAGCGGCTGAAGTCATCATGACCCAACTGCACGCTGGCGGTAAGTTCGACAGCAACTCGTACAAGGTGTCAGGCGGTCTACATGGGGTGGGCGTCTCGGTGGTGAATGCGCTATCCGATTGGCTGGAACTGCGCATTTGGCGGGCCGGCAAGGAACATGTGGCGCGTTTTGAAGGTGGAGAGACGGCGGAACATCTGAAAGTCGTTGGCGAGTGTGGCGATCGCACGGGAACCGAGGTACGATTTCTGGCCTCGACCAACACGTTTTCGAACCTCGAATACTCGTTTGAGACGCTGGAAAAGCGCTTGCGCGAGCTGGCTTTCCTGAACTCGGGCGTGCGGATCATCCTGATCGACGAGCGCCCTGCTGAGCGGCTGGAAACCGAGCTGTTCTACGAGGGCGGCGTCAAAGAGTTTGTCAAATATCTCGACCGGTCCAAGACCCCGGCGATGCCCGAACCGATTTATATCAAGGGCGAGCGTGACGATATCGGCGTGGAAATCGCGATGTGGTGGAATGACAGTTATCATGAGACCGTGCTGCCCTTCACCAACAACATCCCGCAGCGCGATGGCGGCACCCATGTGGCTGGCTTCCGTGGTGCACTGACCCGGACGATCAACAACTATGCTCAGTCCAGCGGGATCGCGAAGAAGGAAAAGGTCAGCTTTACCGGTGACGATGCACGCGAAGGCCTGACCTGCGTGTTGTCTGTGAAAGTGCCCGATCCGAAATTCTCGTCCCAGACCAAGGACAAGCTGGTCAGCTCTGAGGTTCGCCCGGCGGTCGAAGGTCTGATGAACGAGAAGCTGGCTGAATGGTTCGAAGAGAACCCGAATGAGGCTAAGGGGATTGTCGGTAAGATCATCGAGGCGGCTTTAGCGCGCGAGGCCGCCCGTAAAGCTCGCGAATTGACCCGCCGCAAGACTGCGATGGATGTGAACTATCTGGCTGGTAAGCTGAAGGATTGCTCTGAAAAAGATCCGTCCAAGACTGAAGTTTTCCTGGTCGAGGGGGACTCGGCTGGTGGTTCTGCCCAGACCGGTCGGGATCGGCTGACTCAGGCTGTTCTGCCTTTGCGTGGCAAAATCTTGAACGTGGAACGGGCGCGGTTTGACCGGATGTTGTCGAGCCAAGAGATCGGTAACCTCGTGATGGCGTTGGGCACCGGCATTGGCCGCGACGAATTCAACATCGAAAAACTGCGTTACCACAAAATCGTCATTATGACGGACGCAGATGTTGACGGCGCGCATATCCGCACCCTCTTGTTGACCTTCTTCTACCGGCAAATGCCAGAGTTGATCGAGGGCGGGTATCTCTACATCGCTCAACCACCGCTATACAAGGTTTCTAGAGGTAAATCAGAGGTTTACCTGAAGGACCAGGCTGCGCTGGATGATTATTTGATCAATCAGGGCGTCGAAGGCGCAGTACTTAAATTAGGCTCGGGCGAGGAAATCATCGGCCAGGACCTGACCCGCGTAGTGGATGAAGCGCGCCAGCTGAAGCGTGTGCTGGACGCCTTCCCAACGCATTATCCACGCCATATTCTGGAGCAGGCTGCTGTAGCCGGTGCTTTCGTGCCCGGCGCTGTTGATGCCGATTTGCAGGGCGTGGCCGACAAGGTCGCGGCGCGCCTTGACTTGATCGCACTGGAATACGAACGCGGCTGGCAAGGCCGCATCACACAGGATCACGGCATCCGCCTCGCGCGCATCCTGCGCGGTGTGGAAGAAGTACGCACACTGGACGGCCCCATGTTGCGTTCGGGTGAGGCCCGCAAAACCGGCAGTTTCACCCAAAGCCTGCAAGAGGTCTACAACACCCCCGCAACGTTGGTGCGTCGCGATCGGGGTCAAGTCATACACGGCCCGCTCGACCTGCTGCGCGCGATTCTGGAAGAAGGCGAAAAGGGCTTGTCGCTGCAACGCTACAAAGGTTTGGGAGAGATGAACCCCGATCAACTCTGGGAAACAACGCTGGACCCGGACGCGCGGACCCTGTTGCAGGTACGCGTGGATGATATGGTCGAGGCCGATGATCTGTTCACCAAACTCATGGGTGATGTGGTAGAGCCACGCCGTGAATTCATTCAAAAGAATGCTCTGAGTGTGGAGAATTTGGATTTTTGAGCGGTTGTAGGTTTGCGCATAGCACTTCGCGCACCCTATAAGTTTGCGTAGTTCGCCCATAGTTTTGCGTAGCGCGATTGTCTGCCTTGGCGATGAATTCAATCAGTTTTTGGCGTAGCCGTCACAGTTATGGCCCTTCGCGTTGCCCAATGCCGCAAAGCGTCTCCCTAAGGAATATTGGGTTCCATGCGACCTTTTTGCTTGGATTCTCGCGATGGTCTGCAATGCGCAGAAAGCGGACTTTGCAAATTTGTTCGGACGGCCGTAATCGTACAATGACTTTGTAGGTCGTTTACGACGCATTTTTGTTATTGTTCTCCTAAATGCTCCATCACCCAGCTGCGTTCTGCTCTAAGGCATCACAATATGTCTGTTTGCAAGATTGCACGCTAGATGAAAGCTCTAACAACCTTGTTTCAATTGCCCTGAGAGGCGATGGTCTTCCAACATTCAGGCAACCAAAGGATTGAAGCAATGCTCTGCAAGATTGGCGATGTAGAGGTTTGGCGAATTCTTGAGATTCATGCCCCATTCATGAAGCCAGAAGAGTTGTTTCCAACCGCCGGACCAGATGTCAAAACAGTTATCGAAAGCCTTGCTCCCGGCAGCATCGACCACAGCACTGGACGACTAATTTTGCCCATACAAGGTTTCCTTCTGAAAACGCCCTCACATAACATTCTGGTGGACAGCTGTGTCGGCAATAACAAAACCAACCAAAATCATCCAGCATGGCATCAACGCTCCGACGGTCGGTTTATGGCAGCCCTGAAAGCCGCTGACGTGAGCACTCATGAAATCGACTATGTGCTGTGCACGCATCTTCACGTAGACCACATAGGCTGGAACACGCAGCTAGAAGATGGCCGTTGGGTGCCTACCTTTCCAAACGCGCGCTATTTGATGCCAAAGGATGATGAAGAAACTCAGCGTTTGCAGAGTGGCAACACCTACGTCGAAAGCGTTTTGCCTGTAGTGGAAGCTGGTCAGGTGGAACTGGTGGAGGCTGGGCACAAGTTGGGCGATCACGTGACCTTGTTCCCAACGCCAGGGCATACGCCGGGCCATATTTCAGTGCTCGTAAAGTGCGGGGGCGACGAGGCGGTAATCACTGGTGATGCGCTTCATACCACCGCGCAATGCCGAAATCCCGACTGGCATTTCAAGTTCGATTCCGATGCCGAAATGGCAGTGACGTCGCGTAGATTGCTGCTTGAGCATTGCTCGGAAACCAGTTGCTTGGTTTTGGGGTCTCACTTCGCGTTGCCTTCAATAGGGCATGTGAAAGTCGATAACGACGGTTTTCGTTGGAACGAATGAGATTTGGCGTCCCGTAATCGCTGATACCAAATGCAGAGAGATCCATTAACGAGCCCCGAGCGAACCTCGTATACTGCCAGTTGGAGTAAAGAGCCGCATCATCTATCGTCGAACTTATGTCGAAGAAAAGGCAACAGTTGCAACGAAGGTTGGCTGCAATACTAGCCGCAGATGTTGTTGGGTATTCGGCGCTCATGCACAAAGATGAGCAAGCCACGCTGCAAATGCTTGATTACCTGGAAAGCGACATCGTAATCCCAACGATAGCAGGTCAATCCGGTCGGATCGTCAAGAGCATGGGCGATGGTTGGTTGGTGCAATTTAACAGCGCGGCACAAGCTGTGACCGCGGCAATTCAGATACAGGAGCAATTGGCTGAGCACTCGCTATTGAACATGCGAATTGGTGTTCATGTGGGCGATATCACAGAAAAAGGGGACGACATCCTGGGCGACGGCGTCAACATTGCCGCAAGACTTGAGAGCATTGCGCCATCCGGCGGCATAGCTATTTCCGAACCCGTACACTTGAACCTTGATCGCACTCTGGCGGAAGCTTTCCAAGCTGTGGGAAAGAAGAGGCTCAAGAACATCCAGCGCAGCCTGGATGTGTGGATTTACGGTGGACCACACCTGGCTGCATCGCAAAGTTCACAATCTTTCGCAGAGACGAGCTTGCCAAAGCTCTTCATTCATCCTGTGACATGCAACGACCAGCGCACTGATTTGAAGGAAATGGCTGCATCTCTCACGTCGGATTTCGGTTCTTATTTTCGAACGATCAACTGGTTAAACGCGGCGATATCCTCAACGGAACCATCGGAGGGATATGCACTTCGCGGCGTGCTGCGTGGTCACGGTGACCGTTTGCGCTTGGAAGCCCGTTTACATGACTCTTCAGGTTCAGAAATCTGGACTCAGAAGTTCGACGGTGTGCTTGAAGCTATCTTTGATTGGCAAGACGAGGTCGTAGAAAAGCTGTTGGACGCCGTAAGCGGAATATTGATCCAGTTCGAGACCGCAAAGCTCTCCGCTTTGCCTGAAAACGAACTGACCGCCGAGCAATGTGTAGTAATGGGTATGATTGCTTGGACGGGCTCGGAAATCGATAGCTATGAGGGCGCAATTTCGTACCATGCGCGAGCGATTGCGGCCAAACCGGACCTTGCAGCTGCATATGCGGAAGCAATCTCAATGATGAATGGCGCCCGAACTTATGGCCTTCGTTCCGAGCTGGCTCCCTACTACGAATTGCTCCCTGGGTGGGTCGAAGCGGGGCGGCATATGGCCGGGCAAAACTCGACGCTTGATCTCAGCGTAGCCGTTGCTGACTACAATGTGGACGGGAATGCGGATCGCTTGTCTGTAGCACTTGAGCAAATTCAGCAAAGGGCACCGCTAGACGCTCGCCTCCACTCGTTCATGGGATGGGGTTACAATTGGTCAGGAGACCCTGAAAGGGCGCTTAGTTGTTTTCAAACGGCACTCCGACTGGGTCGCTACAGTGCGGTTTTCGTTAGTGCGTCCGGAGGTGCCGCAACTGCCTGTGTAATGTTGGGCCGAGACCGGGACGCGATATCCTATGCCGAAGCTGGACTACGCTATTCACAGGACTACCCCGCGCTTCACAGTGCAAGAGCCGCGGCACATGCAATGCTAGGTGAATCGGAAGCAGCGTCCAAGGCTCTAGCGCAAATGCAACGACTGGAACCAAGCGATACGATCTCGAAATGGCGTAGCAATGTGGATTACGGCGGCTCTGAAGGCGGAGAACGTTACTTCAACGCACTGCGTTTGGCAGGTATGCCAGATTAACCGGCCATGGCGATCAGACCGATTATCAGGATCCCCAAACTTCGCTGTGTTACCTTTTACATAACGAGCAATTAGTGATCACATTGGATTGCCAATGGTCCTTTCGGTGGCCATTGAGTAGTTCCATCGTTGCGTCGGGAAGAGAACTGGTTGACGGTGGTGATCTGACCCAAGCATTCGGGAATTGGCCGTGCCGCAGCTCATTTCGCGTATAAACGCATGTTTGAGAGGTGCCTTTAAGTGGTACGCAATTTCAGGCACGGAAAAAAACACCAGGAATGAACGCCAGGCTATCTACATCTTTGCTGTCGTAGCCTTGGCTGCCAACGCTACGATACTTGGGGCAGCCCTATTTTATTTTTTCTATGATGCACAAGCGACGTGGCTTGGAAACCTAGTCTGCATACTCTTTTCTGTGAGCTTATCCTTGCCCATAATCGCGCGAAGAAACCGTTTTATAGCGGAAATCCTCGCATCGTTTTTGGTTTGTATCTTCGGTACAGCATTAAGTTATATTTACGGTGCAGACGCTGGGTTCAACATGCATCTCCTGATTGGTGTGCTGTTTCTCACTTTGGAATGCAGTACGAAGAGACTTGGCAAACTGGTCTTAGTTACCGCGCCGCCGTTTGCCCTCTTTGTTCTCATTCCAGTTTTGTTTCCACATCCTGTGACCTACCTGCCGATCAGCACTGAACTGGTAGACTTTATGTTCCGTGGAAACGTTGCGTTGGTCATTTGCATGACATTGTTTACTTTCATCCTCATCATGAGGCGCACCGAACAAGCCGAAGATGCGCTGGAGCTGGAACACAAACGCTCGGAGTTGCTGCTTGAAAACCTGCTTCCCGCTGAAATTGCGAAGCGATTGAAACAAAGCCCAAACAAGATCATCGCTGATGAACATCCTAGTGTAACGATTCTGTTCGCCGACATTGTGAACTTCACGCCGCGTGCAAGCGCCATGGAACCAAAGGCGCTTGTGGCTTTGTTGAACACTATCTTTTCCGAATTCGACAAATTAGCGGCTCTACACAGTCTGGAAAAAATCAAGACGATTGGCGACGCATACATGGTTGCGGGCGGATTGGAGCAAGCGAATCCATATCACTTAAAATCGGTGGCCAACATGGCGCTGGACATGATGGAAGCTGTAGCGCGCATATCAGTTGGGACAAAAGAGCCAATCGAAATCAGGATTGGCCTACATTCAGGCAAGGCGGTTGCTGGAGTCATCGGAACCAAGAAAGTATTTTATGACGTATGGGGTGAAACTGTGAACATCGCTTCAAGGCTGGAAGGCCAAGGGGAAGCGGCTCGAATTCTGGTCACTGCATCGACGCAGTCATTGCTGCAAGATGACTATCTCTTTGAGCGCCGGGGTGTAACTGAAATCAAAGGCTTGAATCCTACTGAGCTGTTTTGGCTTGTTGGCAAGCGAGAATAGGTATTCTTCAAAAAAAATTGCAGGCTTCGGTTAGTCATGCTCATCGCAGAAAATGTCGGCTATGAGCCCATATCTACCAAATGCCATAGTTTGGATGAATGGACGATCAGAGGGGGACTTGAGACATCCCCGGCTCGTGGTAAACACAAGCATCAGCCGGGAAAGTTGTCATGAATTTAGCTCGTAGCCTTTCGAAGTTGTTTCTCGACAAGGGGCTGGAGGGACTGTCTGACAGCGAAAAATCGAAACGTTACGCATTCAATGTCATCCTTCTTATTGGTATTGCCACGGCACTCGGCTACGCAGTTTTTTATGCGATTTATGACGCCGAAGGGTTGCGTGCAGGTTGGCTTGGATCGCTCATTTGTGCTGCGATATTGCTTGTCACCCCCACTATCGCGGCGCGCAGACTAAGGTTGGCGATTTGGGTTTCGGTGACGATGGGCATTTCGGTGTTCATGTTCATGACATACCACATGGGAACTGCAACAGGCCTGTATCTCTTTCTGAATGCGTTCATGATTGGCGTTCTTATTGTCAACGGACGTGACAATTTGACGGACACTGTCGTGACATGGGGGGCCGCTACCGTTGCTATGGTTATTTCTGTTCTGTATTTTCAGGAGCCATCCGGTGTAGCGCGCGTTGACGCGCAATTTCAACTGATCGTTTTGGTCGGCGTCGTGATAGGTTTGTCTGTGATTCAGGCGGCTGGTGTTTTGGTGCTGTCGTCACGGGTTGCGCGCGCAGAGGCAGCGCTTGCTGCCGAGCACGAACGGTCAGAGGCATTGCTCAAAAATCTATTGCCCGATGCGGTCGCAATGCGACTGAAGGCATCACCGGGAGAAGTGATTGCCGACGATCTTGGTGATGTGACTATCCTGTTTGCAGATATCGTAGGCTTCACGAAGCGCGCATCATCGACGGCCCCCAAGGACCTTATCAAATTCCTGAATGACGTTTTCACGCGTTTTGATGATTTGACGGAAAAGTATGGCATGGAAAAAATCAAGACGATTGGTGACGCCTATATGGTCGGCGCAGGCATTCTGACGCCGCGAAGAGACCATGCGCAAGTCGCGGCCAACATGGCTTTGGACATGTTGGAATTGATGGAACGTCGCAGCGAGCAAACCGGAGAACGTGTAGGTCTTCGGATTGGGTTGCATTCGGGGCCAGCCGTCTCGGGTGTTGTCGGAACGAAAAAGGTTTTCTTTGATATATGGGGAGACACCGTGAACACAGCCAGTCGCATGGAAAGCGGGGGCGCAGAAGGTCGGATTCAAGTTTCGCAGGCGACGAAAGAACGCTTGGGCACCGACTTCGTTTTTCAGGAGATACCGATTTACGACGTGAAAGGGAAAGGACCAATGCAAACTTACTGGCTGGTCTCCAGAGCGGGCTGATCTGCCGGATCACAGCTTCCGCGCTGTTTCCAATCTACAAAGCAGTCTTTCGTAGAATCTCTGAAGACGAAGATGTAAATGCGTGATAGCTCCAGATTATGGCAACGACATCTGCGCGAAATCGACCATCCATCCCTTACGCATTTGCCGTTTTTGGTGTTCTTTTTGCTTCAATCTGTTTCGGCCTGGTTCCCTACTTCAGCCGCAGCCTAACCGAACAGGGCGTTGCACCCTATGCGGTCGCATTCTACCGCTACATTGTTGCGGCCCTTCTTCTGCTTCCTGTTCTCATTGTGCACCGAAAAGAATGGCGAGAGATCACTTGGGGTCTTTCAGCCGGAGCCGTAATGGGGCTTGGTTGGATCGGATATGTAACGGCGCTGGAGAAGCTGCCCGCATCGACAGTGGGTGTGCTTTACATGACCTATCCGGTGTTCACCTTAGTTGTCGCTTGGGCTGTGTTTGGCGATGCACCCACGCGACGCGCCATGTTGGCCGCTAGTCTGATTGTGGTGGCAGCTGTCTTTGCTGGCTCGCCTGCGTCAGTGGCTGGGGAACATCTACCAACGCTGCTGCTATCCCTTGCTGCCCCTTTTGGGTTTGGCTTCGGAATCTGCGTCCTGGTACACAGGTTGTCACGGATTGCGCCGTTGGCACGTATCGCGTCAGTTTCTCTGGGGTCTGTTCTTGGCCTCGCCCCGCTCATCCTTGGTGCTGAGGTTGGAGAGCTTCTCCCAAGCGAACAATCCGATTGGCTATTCATTGTTGGTATTGGTCTGGTGACCGCTTTCGTGCCTCAGCTCATCTACACGATTTGCTCGCCTGTTATTGGAGCTTCCCAAACTGCGGTCGTCGGAAGTATCGAATTACCCACGATGTTTGCCGTTGGATATCTTGCTTTTGGCGAAGCCATCTCTTTTCCTCAAGCTTTTGCATGTGCCTTAGTGCTGGGCGCAATTGCGATCACAAGAAGTAAAAAGACGCGCACCGTATCGACCGTGCTTACAAAATTACCGAGGCGGTAGCATTGGGCTCGGCGCTGCTGTTCTCTGAGGTAAGCATCACTGGTTACTTGCTGCCCGAAGCGGGTAGCGAACGTTATGTGTTAAAGGACCGACGTTGACCGGCGGAAGATGTCGGTCCATTTTTGTTGTAGTGTACTCTCGTTTAGCAAAGGACCTCCGGATTATGAGGTACTTTATGATCGTTGCAAGCATGGGCATTTCTTCGGTTGCAACGATATCTGTGGCCGATGAGTTTTCGAACCTTGGCAAAGACCTCTTTGTTGAGCATTGCGCCAGATGTCACGGAATCGATGCATCTGGAAAAGGACCTGACGCAGCTGATTTGAAAACAGTGCCTGCTGATTTAACAAAGATTTCCGAACGCAGAGGGGGTGTGTGGCCCATGTTGGAGGTCATGTCGATCTTGGACGGTTATTTGAAAGTTCAAGAACCTCGCGATGACATGCCTATTATCACCGAATTGAATGACGGCCCTACTGTCGAATTCGATACGGGGAATGGTTTGGTTACGCGTATTCCTTCCAGACTTATCGATATTGCTGAGTATTTGGAGAGTATTCAGTCTCCGAAGCCGGAACGATATGTTCCGTGAAGGTCTGCTCCGCATTTGTGTACGCTAAAGAGTGCTGCGTTGGGCGGTTTCCGTAGTCGCCAAGAAGCAACGAATATGAGGATCGCGTTGTGGACGATGCCGTCGCGGTTTTGCCTAGCTTGCTTCAATATCAGGACTCGCGCTTCACAGCGGTCTAATCCAAGACTTCTTGTAACACTTCACCGCTCGCACCATTAGGACGTGCCGTGCTCAATAATGCAGACAGAGTGGATGCAAGAGCAGTCGTGCAAACACGGCGTGCGACCCGTTGCGGTTTTAAGTTCGTTCCAGCAAAGATAATCGGCACATGTGTGTCACCGCGCCACGGTGACCCGTGGGTGGATGTGACGGACAGACCATCGAAGTCTGCGATGAACCAGCCGGGTTTGAAGACTACGTATATGTTCCCGGATCGGGTGGGGAGGTAGTTGTTGCGGACCAAGCGCATGATGTCGGTATCGGGTAGGAGGTTTGCTTCGATAGCCGTACTGGGGACGGCGAATGCCACATCGGGAAAGGATAGAAGCTCTTCTGCAATAGCTGACTCCAGCGTGGGTAAATCAATATCACTGCGAGCCAATACTTCGGGGGCGATATTGAGATAGGGGTGATTATAACCTTCAAGCAATTTCCCGGTGATCCCAAACCGCTCCTTAAGCTTGGCTATCTGTTCCGTCGGGTCCCATGTGTCCGGAGCAACAAGGCCAGTTCGGATGCCAACACTCTCCAAATAGCCCGGCGCATCGGTGGTGCCGTGGTCCGCCGATAGAACGATCAAAACGTTTTCCAGCCCAATCCGTTCGTCGATAAACGCGAAGAGATTCATGAGAGTCTGATCGAGGCGGTATATCGTATCCTCGGCTTCAAGACTGGAAGGGCCAAACACATGGTTGACGTAATCCACGGACGAGAAGCTAACCGCCAGATAATCCGTTACCGCGTCTTGCCCGATACCCTCGGCATCAATCAATCGTTTGGCAAATTGCGCCGTCAGATCGTCGCCAGCGGGACTAAGTGTCAAAAAGGTCGTAAAGTAGGGATTTTCCAGCGGGTCAAACCCATTTTGCGTCGAAGAGTAGCGATGAGGAAAGGTTGTGCCGAACCCGGCGACATCCGTCTCCCATGGTTGGTTGTCGCGGTCGCCAAAGAGATAGGTTTCCTTTGGGTGCATCAACTCCCAAGAGGTTCCTTCAAAGGAGGCGCTCGGCGATGCGTCATTCCATGCGGAAACCCAATCCGGGTATTTGTCGTAGTAATAGGAGCTTGTGACAAAACGATTTGCGGCTTTTGAGAACCAGAAGGCTTTGCCGCTTTGTCCCGCCATTGTAATAGCCCCACGATCTTTGATTGAAACTCCAAAGACTTTGGCCGCACCAGCAGTGGAGGCGCTTAATTCGTCCGAAAGCGTCGTAACAAGCATAGCGCGTGGTGACCGCCCATCTGTGCCAGCTGCCGCCTGTGTCGGGTCAATTTCAATATCGTCATTGACGCCAGCGCCATCTCCAAGAAGCGGAGCGGTGCTGTCTTCAACGTTGTAGACAACGCGGTCCAAGGTTCTGTCGAACCATATGTTTCCGATCATCCCATGCACTGCCGGTGTTGCCCCGGTCGCCAAAGTGGCGTGCCCGACAACGGTCTCTGTATTGGCATGGCAATGATGGGCGTCCACATAGTGTACACCGTTTTCTAGTAAGTACTTAAGGCCACCCTCTCCAAGATTCTCAAAGTAGCGTGTCGGCAGATCGCCCCGAAACGCGTCAACGGTCAGCTGCAAAACGAGGCGAGGAGGTTCTTGCGCATACGCAGGAGCGACTGCAACCAACCACAAAGACAAACAAGCTCTCAGTGTTTTGGTCATAATGCTTCCTTTCGCTGTAGTGCGCAGCAGGTCAGTCGCGACTGCAATTGCGTGCTAGAAAAACCCTCTTCAATACCAAACTGATAGCAAAAACGCTTCACGTCTACTTCTTCCGACCTACCGCGAAAGAGCCTGCAACACCCAAACCAGTGTTCATACAAACAATTGCTTGGAATTGAGATGCCCGGATCGGTTTTGATCCAAAACAAGGCTTTGAGTCTCTTAAGATACTAAACTCTGCGCCAGAAACCCTGTTTCAGGTGAAACGCTATGACCAAAAACCTATCGGTTTTTCTTATTTTGGCTGGTTTAGTAATTGCTGGTGCGTTGCTGTATGTCGTTGTTGCCGAGGATGGCGATGAATTGCCGGTCGGATTTGTGCAAGGAAACGGGCGGGTTGAAGCGGAACAAGTCGAAATAGCACCAACTAATGCAGGTCGGGTTGCGAAGGTAACGGCAACAGAGGGCAGTATGGTTGCAGCCGGTCAAATCCTGGCCGAAATGGACATAGATGAGCTATCTGCCGCCCTGGACCGGGCTAGAGCCGAAGTAGCCTTGGCAAATCAGACAAGGGCCGAAGCAGAAGCGCTCGTAGTGCAACGCGAAAGCGAACAGCGTAGGGCCGAGCAAGAGCTTGATCGTGCCACGGCGTTGCTGGCAGGACAAAACATCTCCAAAACTATTTTTGAAGATCGCGATACCACTCATAAGGTTGCAACAGCAGTATTGGGCGCCGCCAAAGCCCGAGTTGCAACCGCAGAAAGCCGTATTGCTGCCGCTGAGGCGGAAGTGCGCAGAATTGAGGCACAGATTGAAGACAGCGCTCTAGTGGCACCTTTGCCCGGACGCGTGCTTTACCGGCTTGCAGAACCCGGAGAGGTGGTTGGCGCGGGCGAACCGATCCTGACTATTCTTGGCCTTGAGAATGTTTACATGGAAGTTTTTCTTCCGGCGCGTGAAGCCGGACTTTTGCCCATTGGAGCTGAGGCTCGCATCGTGCTCGACGCTTTGCCGGAATATGCGATACCTGCATACGTGAGCTTTGTTTCTCCCGAGGCACAATTCACCCCCAAACAGGTCGAAACCCTGGATGAGCGAGAGCAACTGGTTTTTCGCGTTCGCGTCCGTATCCCAATAGACTTGATTGAAAGTCGGATTGAGCACGTCAAAACCGGTCTGCGCGGTGTCGCGGTGATCCGGCTGAACCCAGCCGCTGCTTGGCCTGAGGCGCTTGAACAACGCATCCCAGAAGAGCTGTTCGAATGAGAGTAGAGGATGACGCCTGCGATATTCACATTTCAGGTGTTACGCACCGTTATCGCAAGCATGTCGCATTGGATTCTGTTTCGTTAGAACTGCCAGGCGGCCAGCTTGTTGGCTTTGTCGGGCCGGATGGGGTGGGAAAGTCTACACTACTTGGTTTGATCACCGGCGCAAAGAAACTGCAATCCGGCAGTATCGACGTTTTAGGCGGCCCGATTGGCGATTCTGGTCATCGACACAGCATTTGCCCAGCCATCGCGTTCATGCCGCAAGGGCTGGGTCGAAACCTGTATACGGAGCTGTCTGTACGCGAGAACCTTGAGTTCTTCTCAGGTCTCTTTGCTCAAGGGCATTCAGAGCGGGATGACCGTATCGCAGCGCTATTGGCTGCGACAGGGCTTGCGCAGTTTGAAGACCGTCTGATGGGCAAGCTCTCGGGTGGGATGAAGCAAAAACTAGGTCTTTGCTGTGCGTTAATCCATGACCCCAAACTTTTGGTTTTGGATGAGCCAACGACCGGGGTCGACCCGTTGTCGCGTCGGCAGTTCTGGGCTTTGATTGATGCAATCCGAGCAAAAAGCCCCGAACTGTCGGTATTGGTTTCAACGGCGTACATGGAAGAAGCCGACGGTTTTGACCGGATTGTCGCGATGGACGCGGGTCAAGTCATCTTTCATGGGAAGCCCGCCGAATTGAAAGGGAGTGATGACGACCTCGAAATTGCATATCGGCGTCTGAGAGCACGGGAGTTGCCTGTTGAACCGGCGGGGAAAAACAAAACGAATGGGAAGATCGAAGCAAGCCCAGTGATAGTTGCGCGTGGACTGACACGACGCTTTGGTGATTTCACGGCCGTAGACAACGTCGACTTCACAATCAATCGCGGAGAGATATTCGGGTTTCTAGGATCAAACGGTTGCGGCAAGTCCACGACAATGAAGATGTTGACTGGCTTGTTACCATCCAGCTCAGGTGAAGCACTGCTGTTTGGCAATCCTGTCGATGCATATGACCGAAAAATGAGGCGTGAAATAGGCTACATGAGCCAGGCCTTTTCCTTGTATGGCGAGTTGTCGGTCCATCAGAACCTACAATTGCATGCGCGGATATTTGCAATTGCCGACCGAGAACAGCGTGTTTCGGAACTCACTGAGCGCTTTGGGCTCGAAGAGCACCGGCATACGTTGGCGACGGCACTGCCTCTAGGGATTAAACAGCGACTGTCGCTAGCCGTAGCAGTGATCCACCGTCCGCGGGTGCTAATACTCGACGAACCAACATCCGGTGTGGATCCAGAGGCGCGCGATTCCTTCTGGGACTTGTTGATTGAGCTGTCGCGAAATGAGTCGGTAACGATCTTTGTGTCCACTCATTTCATGGGTGAGGCGGAACGCTGTGATCGCGTTTCGTTTATGCATGCTGGTAGAGTTCTAGCGGAAGGTACTCCGGCTGAACTGATCGCCGTTGAAGGGGCGGAAAACCTTGAAGACGCCTTCATTTCGATATTGGAAGCAGCAGAAAAACCAGTCTCTGTTGTCGCGCCAGAGGTCGGTTTTAGGGCCAGATCCCACGCCGGGGGAGGAGCGTTTTCTCGTGTATTGGCTTATGCGCGGCGCGAGACCGTTGAAGTAGCTCGTGACCCGGTGCGTCTGGCTTTCGCGTTTCTGGGTTCTGCTATTCTAATGTTGGTTTTTTGCTTTGGAATTACGCTGGATATCGATGAGCTTGAATTCGCGGTACTTGACCTTTCTCAGGGGCCGGAGAGTCGTGCTTATGCGGCTGAATTCGCCGGATCGTCCTACTTTAAAGCCACATCGCCGCTGCAAAGCGCCAGCGAAGGGCGCGACCGTCTAGTGTCAGGTGAGGTCTCTCTGGTTGTTGAGTTACCACCTGACTTTGACCGAAAGATGAGTACGGGTGAACCAACCCAGATACTTGCAACTGTAGACGGTGCTATCCCATTTAAGGGTGAGACGGTTGAAGGTTATGTTTCCGGATTGCACCAATCATTTCTCGCGGAATATGCCCTTAACAATGGCAAAAGCCAGATAGATATCGCCAGGATCGAACCTCGGTTTCGCTACAATCAGAGCTTTGAAAGTATCGCCGCGATGGCTCCGGCAATGCCTGCTATCTTACTGATTATGTTGCCAGCTGTTTTGACTGCCGTAAGCGTAGCAAGGGAACGAGAACTGGGGTCAGTTGTCAATTTCTACGTGACACCAACCACGCGGCTTGAATTTTTAGTTGGCAAACAAATTCCGTACATTTTGATCGCCTACGCAAATTTTCTGCTTTTGGCCGGAATGACCGTTTTTCTTTTCGGGGTGCCGCTAAAAGGAAATCCTTTCCCTTTGGCTGTTGGTGCCCTTCTCTACGTTTGGGCAACGACATCCTACGGGCTGTTGATCGCTACAATGACATCCAGTCAGGTGGCCGCGACATTTGCAACTGCCATCGCCTCAGTTGTCCCAACAATCCAGTTCTCAGGTCTGTTGCAACCTGTTTCAACGCTTGAAGGAGGCGCACAAGTGGTGGGCTCACTTTGGCCTTCCTCATATTTCCTACACCTAAACGTTGGTGCCTTCACTAAAGGTTTGGGTTGGGAGGCCCTTGCGCCGGACATTCTGGCCCTCGCCTGCTTCGGACCAGTTCTGACACTGATCGCAGCCGTATGTCTTCGGGCGCAGGAGAAGTGAATGCAGCGCTTCTACTGCATATTCTGGCTAGGTTTGAAGGAAGTGATGAGCCTGCGCCGTGATTGGGTGATGATGGCATTGTTGGTCTGGTCGTTCACGCTGGCCCCGATCATGGAAGCAACGGGAGTGGCAAGTTCTGTAAACAACGCCTCGATAGCGTTTGCGGATGAAGACGACTCGCCACTTTCTCGAGCACTTGCCACAGCGTTTTTCCCACCAGAGTTCCAACCGGTCGTCCAAATCGAACCCGGAAAAGGACCTGCGTACATGGATGCTGGGCGCTTTATTTTCGTTGTGGCTGTGCCCCCCGGATTCGAAAAGGATCTGCGCGCAGGGCGCCGTCCGGAGATTCAAGTTCTTATTGACGCAACCGCCATGGAACAGGCCGGTATTGGTGCAAACTACATCACCAGTATCTTGAGCGCTGAAATACATCGCTATGCAATTGGTATCGATCTAGTAGATGCTGCCTCAATCAGTGTCATTCTTAGAAGCGCCTTCAACCCAAATAGAGATACTTTACGTTTTGCTGGTATCGTCGCTTTGATCGGCCAGATCATGTGGCTCACAACTATATTGACCGGAGCGGCAATGATTAGAGAGCGAGAGCACGGGACCATTGAACATCTCCTGGCCATGCCTCTTGCTCCATTTGACATTGCCATTGCCAAAATTTGGGCGAATGCAGCGGTGGTTTTGGTCGCGGCTGGTCTTTCACTAACCTTTGTGATGCAGGGTTCCTTGGGCATCAATATAGCTGGATCCAAGATGTTGTTTTTGGTTGGCACGGCGTTGTTTCTTTTTACTGCGACGGCGCTTGGGGTGTTTCTGGCAACCATTGCACGCTCTATGGCGCAGTTTGCGCTTCTGGTTATGTTGATTGTGCTGCCAATGCTAATGCTGTCAGGTGGAGAGACCCCAATTGAAGGTCAGCCGGCGTGGTTGCAGGCAGGTACTTTAGTTTTGCCGTCACGCCATTACATGTCAGCCAGTCAGGCTATTGTTTTCAAAGGCGCTGGTATTGAGACTGTCTGGCCGGAATTCGTTTGGATGACGTTGTTAGGAGTTGCTTTGTTACTAATGAGCCTACGGCTTTTTCGGCGTTCTCTTGCTCAGATCAGCTAGCGCTCCAATCTGTTGGCTGTGACAGATTGGAGCGCTAGCTGATCTGCCTCAGAAGGCAGTTTGGAAATCTGCTCGGCAGAGGTCAGGGCATCAGCGATTGTCTAAGCGTTAGCTTCACTATCTATAGTCATATTCGCATTTAAATCGCCGACGGCTGGATTACGATGCAATCGAAGTTTTAAAGGGCCATAGTCGCAAACTCAAAGGATTGTACTGAAATTGCCGCTTCCTTCTGCATCGAACGGGCAAGTCCAAGGCGTTCAAGCGACAAAAATCTCCGCCCGTTTCCGCACGCCAACTGGTACTAGCGGTTCGATTGCAATTTATAGCGACGAGATGGCCTTGATCACTGCTTCTCGGTTCTGAACCGCCCCGGTTTGAAGATACTCCATAGCTTTGAGAGCAGCTTCATGGGCTTGGACAGAGGACCCGCCAACACAGTCCTCTACAACGCGGCAGAAGTAGTCTGATTGGTGGCCATCGACGAATGTGTAGTGCACACAAACATCTGTTAGCCCGCCGCACAACAAAAGTGTGTCTATCTTTAAACCTCGCAGCAGGATTTCGAAATCGGTGCCAAAAAATGCAGAATACCGTCGCTTCGGTACGATGTAGTCACCTTTGCGATATCCCATCTCATCTTTTGCAACTTCCGTTCTTGGATCACCTTCGAGACAGTGTATGTCTTCGTCACCATCCAGCTCACGGCCGAAGTCTATCCTATCGGGACGATGGACTTCTTGGATGAAAATGACTGGCACTTTGCTCTCATGCGCGGCGTCAACCAAATCACGTGCAGCGATCATGCGATCTTTGTAGCCCGGCATGTTGTCGATGGAGCGTACTTCGCTGTCATCAATAAATGTGCTCTTTTGAATGTCGATTACGATTAGGGCAGGTCTACCCTCGATCAGTTTCCTGGCTTGTTTGGTTTTAGTTGTCATGTTCGACCTCTAATTTGCCAGGTCGTCCTGAAAAAAACGCCCTTGCTTGGCCGGGTCGTCCCAGCGGGCAGATCAAACTTGACTAAATGTGCAACTGATTACGGTCAAGGGTGTGCTGCGTTGTTGTGGAATGAAAAGCATGTGTCCGCGCCTAGGGCAACATTGCCCGCAAAGCCGCCGCCAGGGGTAGGTGCAGAGAGTGTCTGCGCCGAGCGCAGATTGAGCAATGGTGCTAGCAATACCGACGGCGGCTATACAACTTGACCCATCGTTCTTAGTGTAAATGCATGAACAGATTTCGAAACGCTCAACCCTCTGATGCAATTCGATGCTTTGAGATCGAGACTGATGCCTATGAAGGCGGCGAAGCGGCTACCCTCGAAAAGATAGCAAAGAGAATCGAGGTCTATCCCGATGGTTTCCTTGTTCTTGAGGTCGAAGGCGAGATCGTCGGCTTTGTGAATTGCGGATGTGCATACGACGTCGAAATGTCTGATGAGGAATTCAAAGAGCTTATAGGGCATGACCCCGACGCGCCAAATGTCGTTATTATGTCTGTCGTCGTGGATCCGGAGCATCAAGGAAAAGGCCTATCGCGGGCATTGATGACTGAATTCGTCGGCCGCATGAGAAAAATGGGCAAATCCGCGATCTACCTTATGTGCAAAGAGCATCACGTCCCGCTTTACCAGAGATTTGGGTACAACTATCTTCGCCCATCAATCTCTGATCATGGAGGAATGACTTGGCACGAAATGTCTATGCAACTTTAAAACGTTGGTTGGTTGAGCCACGGTGAGTGGAAATTCAACCTAGCGGTAGGATTTCCCCTTCGTCCGTATAGCAATCGCTCGCGATATTCAGGCGAACGTCAGCGTCAAGCCCAAAGCAATTATAGTTCCTAGTGGAGCAGTCGCTTCGTTTGGACTAAGCCTCGCTTATGACCTTCGAGGCAGTCGCTTCATTGATAGCCAGAACAGTGTTGTACAGCGTAGCCAGTCGAAGAAGTGATTTTACGTCGACGTCGTGTGGCAACGCTGATAGTGGATCAATGAAAAAGATCAGTGTGTCGAGCTTCCCTTCGGCAATCATAGCGCCGATTTGAGCGTCGCCTCCCAGCGGACCACTTTTGAGACGCTTGATAGGCACGCCGACTTCATCTGCAATTCGCCCGCCGGTCGTGCCAGTCCCAAAAAGCTCCATCTTGCTCAATGCGGTTTTGTGGGATTTGGCCCACTCGACCATTGTGTCTTTCATCTGATCATGCGCCACAAGCGCGACTCGGTTGCGGCCGTTTGGACCGTCGCTCCCATTGCTCATGATGTTGCTTTCCTCGGTGTTGAAGTGTCCGTAGCCCAACTCCATGCCAGCGGAGACTTACGCTTAAGTGCGCCACTCAAATGTTGCCGCATTCTGTAGGAGGCATCCACGGTGTTACCGGATTCCAGGAGTGTAAGGATTTCAAGATGCTCAGTACATTGTTCTATCAATCGTTGATGGTTCACTTCGGCTCGGTACTCCATAAGGCGTCGCATTCTATTCACGCGTTGGAGTGCCATGAGAAAGAACGGGTTTCCGGACAACTTGATGAGCTCCTCATGGAATAGAGCCCCGCTTTCTAGCAGCGCTTCTCCATTAACGGCGTCCATATCCATATCGAGCATTCCCTGCTGAATGCGCCGCTGTTCATCCAGGACTTTGTGATCGAGTTCAAACGAGGGCTCCAGCATGGCGGCTGGTTCTATCGCCATTCTGAACCTGTAAATCTCATCAAATGCCTCGGGTGTTTTTGCGACTGGAAGAAACCGCCAGCCGTAGCCTTCTTTGCGTTCAGCCCAACCTTCTCGAGAAGCGCGGATCAACAGTTCTCCGACCTTAGCTTTAGTCCAGCCGTACTTCTGCTTTAAGAACTGCTCAGTAACTTCTTCTGGAATTTCATTTGTTAGCCAATCGTTTGCAAGCAGTTGGTATTCGTCCAGTTCGCTCGGGTCGACAGTATCCAGGTTTTCTTTGATGGCTGGAGGCAACTTGTCGGCCACAAAGTACCCGCGGTTTTCCAGGCGGATGAGAACATCTTTTTCCTCTAAGGATATAAGCGCCTCGCGCACTGGGGTTCTGGATACGCCATACCTGTCGGCGACTTGCTGAGCGCTTATATGCTGGCCACCTTCAAGTGTACCCGCAACGATATCATGCAAAAGACGGTTCGATATCTTCTTTGACAATTCGCTGGCTCGCATCGGTACGCCTGACTCCTCTTGCCGCTCTCACCTACGTAGATTGCATCTGACAGCTAACATACAGCCAAATTTTAGGTTTTCTACACGTAAAAAGCCAAAGGAAGATGGATTTTACACTGCTGAGACGATGATGTTCGCGTAAATTGGATTGGTTTTATGACTGTTTGAGCGAAGTTCTTTCATTTCAGGTGAGTGCCGATTCTTCGAAAACACACAATAAAACATATACTTGAAAGGCATCGGGGAATAGCAAGTTCAGCCATTTTGGTTTTTTCGATTAAAAAAAGCAAAATAAGATTGGCTTTTTGCGCATCAATATGCAATCAAAATAGCCAGTGCGGGATTCGCGCTGAAAAACACTTGGAAAACTGGGGAGGATTACCCGTGTTCATGAAATTTACTCGCATCGGCGTCATTGCTGCTGCGGCAGCCGTTGCCGGCGTGACTGGCGCGTCCGCCGAATTCAAAGCTGAAAGCCCGCAATGCATTGCGCCCTCAAATCCCGGCGGTGGATGGGACTTCATCTGTCGCACAACGGCGAAGTATCTCTTCGATCTCGGGATCATCGAGGATTCGATGCAGGTTACCAATATGAGCGGTGGGGGCGGCGGAGTTGCGTTCGCGCATGTCACGAAAGAGCGCAACGAGGACAACAACCTTATTGTTGCAGCTTCTATGAGTACCAGCGCTCGAATTGCTCAGGGCATTTACGAGGGTGCCCAACAGGATGACGTGCACTTTCTTGCCACCTTCGGAGCTGAATATGGAGCTATCGCTGTTCCCGCAGACTCCAAGTACACCTCTCTGTCTCAGATGATGGAGGACATTGTCGCTGATCCAAAGTCAGTTGGGATCGCGGGTGGTTCGTCTGTGGGCAGTTTTGACCATATCAAGCCCATGTTGGTCGCCCGCGAAGCTGGCCTCGAAGATGTAACCCAGATGAAATATGTATCCTTCGATGGTGGCGGTGAAGCCATGACTGGCCTGCTTTCTGGTTCGGTCGAGGCGCTGTCTGGAGATTTCTCCGAGATGCTGGGCTTCCTGGAGTCGGGTGATATCCGGGTAATCTCGATCCTGGCCCCTGAGCGTCTGAAGAATTATCCGGATATTCCTACTGCAAAGGAGGAAGGCTTCGACGTCGTTGGCGCGAACTGGCGCGGCCTCTACATGCCAGCTGGTGCAACTGACGAATCCAAAGAGTTCTGGAAGAACGCGATCATTACGCTGACCGAGGATCCTGGCTTCCAGGCAGAGCTCGAAGCAGCTGCCATTGAGCCGTTCAACAACTTTGGCGACGACATGTACACCTTTGTTGAGGGCAGTATTGCGGACGTGACCAAGCTCTCGAAAGAGATCGGTATCATCCAATAAATGTCATGCGTGCCCAACCGGTCGCATCTGGTTGGGCACCTAAAAGAAATTCCGGAAATCTGGGAGGAAACTATGAGTGACCGCATCTTCGGCGGTTTCGGGCTGGCCCTTGCGATATTCTATATTTGGGCCGCATCGATCATCAAAGACAGTTTCATGGTCGATGTCGTGGGTCCGCGCGCCTTTCCTTACATCGTGGGCACCGTGTTAGGCCTTACGTCGCTCTACTTCATAATCCGCCCGGATGAAGAGCCTAAGTGGCCAGGGTTGCGCGACTTTGCCGAGATATTGTTCGCCACTGCTGTGATGTTTCTATACGCATGGTCTCTTTCCGAGATTGGGTTTGTCATCGCAACAACCTTTGCGACCGCTTACCTAACCTGGCGACTGGGAACCGCTCCGCTGTGGTCGCTCGTCGTAGGCCTTTTGACAGCCGTTGGTATCTACGTCGTTTTTCACCTAATCCTAGGCCTTGCTTTGGCCGAAGGACCATTGGGGTTCTGAGGGGTAACCATGGAAACGCTTTCACTTCTTGTTGATGGATTCTCGGTTGCGTTGTCACCGCAAAATCTGTTCCTGGCTGTCGTTGGATGCTTTCTCGGCACTTTGATGGGAGCATTGCCTGGCTTGGGTCCGGCAAATGGGGTTGCTATCCTCATTCCGATTGCCTTCTCGCTCGGGCTTGGGCCCATCCCATCTCTCATCCTTCTTACAAGTGTCTACTACGGCGCCATGTACGGCGGCCGAATTAGTTCGATCTTGCTAAACATCCCGGGCGATGAACCCGCGATGATGACGTGCCTCGATGGGTATCCGATGGCAAAAAACGGTCAGGCCGGCGAAGCCTTGTCTTTAGGTGGCATCGCATCTTTCTTTGGGGCGTTTGTCGCAACAATTGGCCTGGTGATTTTGGCGCCACAGTTAGTCAAAATCGCGCTGCTTTTCGGACCAGCTGAGTACTTTGTCCTCTTTACAGTCGCGTTTGCGACGCTGGGTGGTGTTTCCTCTACGAACCAAGCCAAATCTGCTTTCGCAGCTGCACTAGGGCTGGGTATCGCGATGATTGGCAGTGATAGCCAAACAGGGTCGCAGCGCTTCACCTTTGGTGAAATCCACCTTTTCGATGGCATCGACTTCTTGATCGCTATCGTTGGATTGTTCGCACTGAGTGAAGTGTTGATTTTTCTCGAACATCACCGTGGCGGTGCCGTTGGATCAGCTGGCGCGACGAAAGTTGGGCGCATCTTGCCAGACTTCGGCATGATCAAGCGCTGCTTGCCTTCAATCGCTCGCGGCACTGGTCTTGGTTTCTTCTCAGGCGTCTTGCCAGGTGCCGGCGCATCGTTGGGGTCATTTCTTGCGTACTCACTGGAGAAACAAAGCGTCGACCAAGATGGGAAATCCTTTGGAAAGGGCGATCCACGCGGTGTTGCGGCTCCGGAGGCAGGCAATAATGCGGCCGCTGGAGGCGCGTTGGTGCCGATGCTTTCGTTGGGCGTACCGGGCTCGGGGACGACCGCCGTTCTGCTGGCTGTTTTGCTGCAACTTAACATTACCCCGGGACCACTGCTCTTCACAAAGAATCCGGACGTGGTTTGGGGGCTGATCGCGGCCTTGTTCATCGGCAACATCATTCTGCTTTTGATGAACGTTCCGTTGGTCGGGTTGTTCACGCGCGTGTTGCTGGTGCCGACGCGCATTCTGATGCCTGTCGTCGCCATGATCTCGTTCGTTGGGATTTACTCGATAACGGGCTCCACCTTCGATGTAATGCTCATGGTTGGTTTCGGCTTTGCAGGCTGGCTTCTACGCAAGCTCGACGTGCCGCTGGTGCCAGTCATCTTGGGCATCCTTCTTGGCAACCAGATGGAAGTGAACCTTCGCCGCGCAATGACGATTTCGGACGGGGATTGGTTGGCGCTAGTGGGAAGTCCCCTCGCAATAATCCTCTGGCTTATCGCAATCGCCGGTTTCGTGTTGCCCATGTTTGTTGGCCGTCGGGTTAAGGACCGCATGGATGCGCAGCGCCATGACGAAGAGGCATCGGTGGGGGATTAAACCCACCGGATTTCAAGAATGACTGGCTTCGGCCAACAAGGAGACAAAAGATGCGTATCATGACATTGCCCTGCGATGGCATCGGACCTGAAATCATGGCGGCGACTTTGGAAGTCGTTGAGGCCGCCAACAAGAAGTACGATCTGGGATTAACGTTTGAAGAAGAAGAGTCCGGTTTTACCAGCCTCAGGAACCACGGTATCACTCTGCGTGACGACGTGTTGGAACGTGCACGAACTGAATTCGACGGAGTCATTTTGGGGACGCAGTCCCATATGGACTACCCGCCAGTCGTTGAAGGTGGTCGCAACGTTTCGGCCGGATTCCGTATCGGGCTCGATCTTTATGCGAATGTGCGGCCGGCCCGCAGCCGTGACTTTCTACCGAACAAAGCGCCCGGAATGGACCTTGTGATCATGCGTGAGGCGACGGAGGGATTCTATCCTGACCGCAACATGTACAAAGGCGTCGGAGAAATGATGCCCGATCCGGACATGGCGTTGTCGGTTCGCAAAATTACGCGACACGGATCAATGCGGATTTGCAGAGAGGCTTTCAAACTGGCCATGCAACGGAAGAAGAAAGTCGCCGCGATACACAAGGCCAACTCTTTTCTCATGACCGACGGCCTGTTTCTGGAATGTTTCCGCGAGGTGGCGAAGGACTACCCTGAAGTCGAAACCGAAGAGTTGATTGTCGACGCATTTGCAGCGCTGCTGGTTCGAAAACCGCACGAATATGATGTTATCGTCGCGACTAACTTCTACGGCGATATCCTCTCGGACCTTGCCTCTGAACTTTCAGGGTCTTTGGGGCTCGCTGGGTCGATCAATGCAAACGCTGAAACGGGCTTATGCTGCGCACAAGCACAGCACGGTTCTGCCCCGGACATCCAAGGGCAAAACGTTGCGAACCCGACATCACTTATTCTCTCCGCCGCTATGATGCTCATCTGGCTCGGCGAGCAGAAGGGTAGTCCGAAGCTTATGGAGGCTGGGCAAGCCATTGCGGATGCAGTTGATGCCGTCATCGATGATCCTACAAAGCGCACCCGTGACCTTGGTGGCACCGTAAATACCGACACCTTCGGGACGCTTGTGGCCGAAATGGTCTCCAAGGAAACGATCCCGGCGTGATTGGATCTCCCGGTGGGCAAACGTGCCCACATCAACTGGTGGCGTCGCTCCTTGCGGCGTCACCCGTCTTGAGCTGGAGCAATTATGAGACGACCAAGATTAGCGTTGATCCATGCAACCCGCGTCGCGATTGATCCAATCGAAGTTGCGGCACGCGAGCACTGGCCGGAAGCAGAAACCATTTCCATCCTAGAAGAGGGGTTGTCTTTAGACAGGTCTAAGCAAGTCGAATTGTCCGCCGATCTTTTCCGGCGCATCGTAGACCTTTGCCGGTATGCGGAAGGCGCTGACGCCGATGGTGTACTGTTCACGTGCTCAGCATTCGGAGCCGCAATCGAAAGAGCAGATTTCGAGGCGCTCATCCCAGTCATGAAGCCGAATGAAGCGATGTTCGATGCGGCTTTCTCATACGGTGATCGCATCGCGATGATTTATACGTTTCCTCCAGCTGCGGCAGGTATGGAAGAGGAATTTCTAGATGCTGCTAGGGCGCGCGGCAGCAATGCGGAGATTACGTCATACTATTGCTCTGGCGCGTTGGCTGCAAAGCAGGCGGGTGATGATGAAAAACACAATCGCCTGATTGCGGAAACCGCATCAAGTATCGACGACGCGGACGTTATTCTTCTAGCCCAGTTTTCGATGTCTGACGCCGTTGAGGATGTCCGTAAGACAGTACAGATTCCAGTGTTGACCAGTCCACAGGCGGCGATTCACGAAATCCGACGGCGCGTCGAAAGCAATCAGTGAGGGAGGTTCAATGCTAGTCGGTGTCATAGCGGACGATTTTACCGGTGCGAGCGATATTGCAAACACATTGGCGAAGGGCGTTGAGCCGGAAGGTGGGTTGAGAACCGCGCAGTTTCCGGGAGTTCCGAACGCCCCGGCCCACGAAGAGATTGAAGCGGGTGTGATCTCGCTCAAGAGCCGCACGGCACCGGTCGAGGAAGCGGTTGCAGACAGTCTGAGTGCCCTGCGGTGGCTCGCGGACCAAGGATGCCAGCAGTTCATCTTCAAATATTGTTCGACATTCGATTCCACTAAAGAAGGAAACATCGGCCCCGTTGCGGAAGCGTTGGCTAATGAACTGAGTGCGCAAAAGGTGGTTTTCTGTCCGGCCTTTCCCAACACGGGGCGTACGGTTTATCAGGGCCATCTTTTTGTGCTCGGCAAGCCGTTGAACGAGTCCGGTATGGAAAACCACCCTCTTACTCCGATGACGGATGCCAACATCAGGCGTTGGTTGCAGCATCAGACCGAAGAAGCGGTTGGGTCGGTGCCAGTTGACACCGTGAAGCAAGGACCGGAGGCGATTGCTGATGCTTTGCAGAACGCAAACGAACGCTTTGTAATCGGTGATGCGATCTCGGACGAGGATTTACTGGCCTGGGGCGAGGCTCTGAAGGATGCCCAGCTCATTACCGGGGGATCCGGGATAGCATTGGGTCTACCCAGAAACTTCGTCAGAAGAGCGTCGTCCAAAAGAGGTGGTAGTGTGTTCACAGGTATCGCTGGGCCCGCCGCCATCCTTGCAGGATCATGTTCAGGTGCGACACGCGGACAGATCGATGTTCATGCGGAATCCAATCCGACGTTCGCCATCAATGTTCCGGGTGTCATGTCCGGGGATGTGACTAAGCAAACGCTTCTGGATTTCTTTGAAAAGCATTCAGGTGAAGCCCCCCTCGCTTACTCATCAGGAAGCCCGGAAGAGGTGCGCGCGATCCAAAGTCAATTCGGTCAGGAAGCTGTGGCGGAAAAGCTGGACAATCTCTTTGCTGAAGCTGCCCGGGAACTTGTCCAAACGGGTTATAAGCGCCTTGTCGTTGCCGGAGGGGAGACGTCGGGAGCTGTCGCCAAGGTCGTATCTGAGGCACTGGGGTCTCCTGCCATGTCAATTGGTCCAGAGATCGACCCGGGCGTACCTGTCCTGAGCGTCGGAAAAACTGAACCCATTGCGCTGGCTCTAAAATCTGGAAACTTTGGCGCTCCGGACTTTTTCGCGAAGGCCCTCAGAATGATGGAGGCCGGCAAATGAGTTCTGAAGACAAGGCATTACGACAGCAAATGTCAGAACTGTGTGCCTCACTGTTTGCACGTGGCTTTTCCGTTGGCACTGCGGGCAATGTCTCCGCGCGTTTACATGACGGGATCCTCATGACGCCAACGAATTGCACCTTGGGCGATATCGACCCCGAGCGCATCGCCAAGATTGATTTGGATGGCAACCACGTCTCGGGAGACAAGCCGACCAAAGAGGTTTTTCTGCATCAAGCCTTCTATGAGACGAGACCAGAAGCGGGCGCCGTGGTTCATCTGCATTCGACCTGGGCCACTGCACTGTCGTGTCTGGAAGACACCGATCCCAATGACTGTATTCCACCACTTACACCCTACGTGGTGATGCGCGTTGGCACGGTCAAACTGGTTTCATACGTCAAGCCGGGTGATCCGGAAGCCGGTGACTTGATCCGCGATCTGGGCGGCAAGTATAGTACTGTTCTGCTGGCCAATCACGGACCTGTCGTCTCGGGAAAGGATCTCTTCTCAGCGGTCTGTGCGGCAGAAGAGTTGGAAGAAACGGCTAAGCTGCTGGTGGCCTTGCGCGGCCTGCCAACCCGGATGTTGGATGCTGAACAAGTCGCAGAACTCAAAGAGACTTTCGGAAGGATGTAATCGGTCATGAAAACCGCTGACCTTATCGATCACCATGCGCCAGAGCTTACACTTGTCCACCTGCCGTTTCGGCAGTTCGGGATAAAGCGGTTCTTTGCGGCGCAAATTCAGACAGTGAAGTGCTTCGAAGATAACACGGAACTTAGGGCGCAACTGGAAACACCCGGTGAGGGGCGCGTTTTGGTTGTCGACGGCGGAGCATCAACGCGAATTGCAATCCTTGGCGATATGTTGACTGATCTTGCGATCAAAAATGGATGGGCGGGTCTTATCATGAACGCCGCAATTCGAGACAGTGCCGAAATCAATCAAATGGACACTCTGGTATTCGCATTAGCGACCAGCCCCGTCAAAAGCGCGAAACGTGGATGGGGGGTAATCGGGGAGCCGGTGACCTTCGGTGGGGTTAAATTCCATCCTGGTGATTGGGTTTACGGCGATGCGGACGGCGTGTTGCACAGCAAGAAGCGATTGATCTGATTTCGAGTTTTGCCAAGTTCTCACAGCATGGCGCTATTATAGTCACGGCAGCAGTTGCTGGCTGGCTTGTATCGCTTACGGGCATTCCACTGGGGTGGATGATCGGGTCAATGTTGGTGACCATCGCCGGGTCGTTGAAGCAGTTTCCTGTCAAACTACCGGGCCCTATGTTGGACCTGGTAAGAGCAACTGTAGGTGTGATGTTAGGAGCATCCTTTACGCACGAGTTGCTTTCTTCTTTTGGTGCCTGGTGGGTGTCGCTGGCCTTCTTACTGTTAGCCCTTGGAACAATGTACGTCCTGGGTTTCTACCTATTACGACGTATTTCGCGCTTTGATGCATTGACAGCTTCCCTATGCGCAATGCCGGGTGGCATTGCCGAAATGGTGTTGCTGTCCGAGCAAAAGGGTGCGGATCAGGCTCGTGTCGCTATCGTTCATGCGTTGCGCATTGCATTAGCAATTTTGCTGATTCCACTACTAATCAACCTAATTGCAGATTTCGAAGTCATTCCACCCGAAGCGCAAACACAGCTGGCTTCGATCACGTTCGCCGATTGGGTTTGGATCATCGGATGCATCGTTCTGGGAATGCTAGTACGGGGTAGGGTGAAGCTGCCGGCACCTATTGTGGTAGTGCCGATGTTATTCAGCGCGGCCGTTCACTTGCTGGGATGGACAGAGTTCGAGATCCCGGTTTCCGTGACCGCGTTGGTACAGGTTTTCATAGGCATTAATGTCGGTGCACGGTTTTCCGGTGTGCCCATCAAAGCACTGATCGCAGCTCTAGGTGCAGCGGCCATGGTTGTCGCTCTCCAGATTTCTGTGGCCTTCTCAGGCGCATTGGCTGTTGCGAACGTGTTGGAGACAGACCCGGTCGCACTTGTCTTAGCCTATTCACCTGGAGGCTTGGCGGAGATGTCAATCATAGCGGTGAGCGTTGGTCGCGATGTTGCGTTCGTCGGCGTGCATCATATTTTTAGGGTCTTGGCGGCGCTTGTTTTGGCACCTGTCCTGGTAGCGGCTTTCACAAAGCCTTCCCGACTTGGCAATTAAAATTGGCTGAATATGAATGATGAGGACACGAAAATTAATGTGTTTGTACTCTAGCCATGGTGAAAGTTCATTTCGCATTGCGATGTTCAAGAGAGGCATATGAGTTTGTGATCAGCGTCTCTTGGGGTTGGAGAAATCCAGGTTTCAGCAGATACCACGCCCGAGAAAACGAGCCGCGTGAGTCGGCCTGATGGATTTTGGCCTTATCTGACGCGAAGAGTTGGTTCTTCGTATTTGCTGGTAGTCAGGTAACGTTAGGTTGGGAGTACAATATGGAATTACCAACACTGACGTACGAAATGATAGCCGTATTGAGTCTATTGTCTTTTACGGTCTTACTTTTTGTTACCGAGATTATACGGATCGATGTCGCAGCAATTCTTGTAATGGTGCTGCTTGGCGCACTGAGCTATCTACCGGGGCTAGGTAATCTTGCCGATGTCTCCAGGCTCTTTGAGGGTTTTTCCTCGAACGCTGTGATGTCAATCATCGCAGTTATGGTAATTGGGGCTGGGCTTGATAAGACCGGACTTATGTCAAAGGTTGCGGCCTTGATCCTCAAGAATGGTGGCACGACAGAGGCCCGGATCATCCCAATCATATCAACAACGGTTGGTGTCATCAGCTCTTTCATGCAGAACGTTGGAGCTGCTGCGCTCTTTCTACCCGTTGTTAGCCGTATCTCAGCACGTACGGAAATCCCGATGAGTAGGTTGCTGATGCCCATGGGGTTTTGCGCGATTCTGGGTGGTACGATTACATTAGTCGGGTCGTCGCCCCTCATCCTGTTGAATGACCTGATTGTTTCAGCAAACTCATCCCTTCCGGCTGACCAACAAATGAAGACATTTGGGTTGTTTTCAGTCACGCCTATCGGTGTGATGCTGGTGCTGACAGGGGTGCTTTACTTTGTGCTCTTTGGTCGTTGGGTCCTCCCAGCGCAGCGAGAGCGCGGAGAAGACGCAAGCTCAGCTCGGTCCATGCAAACATACGTCGAAAATACCTATGGGCTTAGGGCCGATATGTTCGAGATACGTGTTCCTGAAGGCTCAATAATCATCGGGCAAACGCTCGCGGATCTAATGGTCGCCCATAACATGTACATTCTTGGTACATCCTATCGCGGCCACAAGGTCATCGCGCCGATGGCGGATACCAAGATCGAAGCCCCTGCGCGGCTCGCAGTGCTTGGCCTGCGTCGGGTGGTTGAGCATCAGTTTGCTGAGCCTTACGGATTAGAGATCCTACCCCAACTAGATGTCTTTGCGGATGATTTCGCCGCGACCCAATCGGGGGTGGCCGAGGTTGTTATTCCTCCCGGTTCTTCAGTGATCGGCCAGACTCCGATTGATTTGCGTCTCCGTCAGACACATGGTTTGTCTCTTTTGGCCATTCAGCGCGGAGAAGAAACACTGAGCCACGTTGAAACCGAGGATCATTCAGCCACGCATATCGGGCAAGTCCCTTTGCAGGCCGGTGATACGTGTGTGGTTCACGTGCAGTGGGACCGTCTGACACGACTGAAGTCGGACAGGGATTTTGTCGTCGTAACTTCGGATTTTCCCCAGGAAGAGTTACGGCCACACAAGGTCGGATGGGCGCTCGCCTTCTTCCTAATAGCGTTGAGCTTAATTCTATTCTCTGATCTGCGCTTGTCATTGTGCCTGTTGATCGGCGCTATTGGGATGGTGTTGAGCCGGGTGCTCTCGATTGACGAAGCCTACGAGTCGATAAGTTGGAGTACTGTTTTTCTACTCGCTTCACTGATCCCGCTAGGTCAGGCGGTTCAGAACACTGGCACTGCGGATTGGATTGCAGCGCATGTGTTGGCCCTTCTGAAGGGCTGGCCGATCTGGTCGTTGCAAGCAGGAATCGCCGTTTTGGCAACGGCGTTCACGCTGGTCATGTCGAACGTAGGTGCAACTGTTCTGCTGGTGCCGCTGGCGGTTTCTATCGCCATTTCGGCGGGTGGTAACCCGGCTGTATTTGCTCTCACCGTGGCAATTTCAACGTCCAACTCATTTTTGATCCCAACACATCAGGTGAACGCGTTGATCATGGGCCCAGCAGGCTACCGGGTGGTGGATTTCGTTCGCTCCGGTGGAATTATGACTCTCCTTTTCTTGGTTGTCTCAATGACCGGGCTTGCGATTTTTTTCTGAGCCGCCTCTCAGCGATCCATACAGAAGAACTCGCAATATATGGTTTTTGAGACCAAATTTTTTTGGCGCGGATTCAAAACGTCTGCAAAAAGGGCCTCCTCCGCGAGGGACCGAAGCAATGTGTCCAATTCAACCAAACCTGAAGTCGGTATACGCTGGAACTGGACCGTTCTTGTTTTATCGATCACTGTTATTGGACCAAGACCGTCGGCCTTTTTGGAGAGTTCACGATGAAGTTCCTTCGTACACCGGACCATCGGTTTGACGGGCTGCCAGATTTCAACTTTGGCCCGAACTATCTTGATGTGGATGACACCGAGGGAAGTCTTCTCCGACTGCATTATTTGGACGAGGGACCGGCCCATGCATCACCAGTATTGTTGATGCATGGAGAGCCAACCTGGTGCTTCCTTTACCGGCGCATGATTCCGTTATTCAAGGGCGCGGGCCATCGAGTTCTGGCTCCTGATTTGATTGGGTTTGGAAGGTCGGATAAACCAACAGAGCGATCCGACTACACCTACCAACGCCATGTAGACTGGATGTCCGAGTGGTTGCGGAAGGTTGACCTGACGGGCATCACGTTGGTTTGCCAGGACTGGGGTGGTCTAATAGGCCTGCGGTTGGTAGCGAGTATGCCCGAGCGGTTCTCGCGCGTAGTTGTGGCAAACACGGCCTTGCCCACCGGTGACGCACCCTTGAGTGAGGCATTTCTTTCATGGCGGGAATACTCGCAGTCCGTGCCTGAATTTAATTCGGGACGCATTGTATTCGGCGGCACATCATCCAAGATTTCCGATGAAGAAGTCGCAGCATACAACGCACCGTTCCCAGATGCGCGCTATCTGGCAGGCGCTCGAGAGTTTCCAGTGTTGGTGCCCGACTCGCCCGACAATCCAGCTTCAGAAGCCAACCGAGCCTCATGGAAAACCTTCAAGACCCTCAACACTCCGTTTCTGACTGTTTTTGGAGAAGATGACAGGGTCATGGCGGGCGTAGACAAACTGTTCCAACAGTCGATCCCTGGGGCAGTTGGTCAAAATCATATCCTTGTGCCTAGAGCGGGGCATTTCATCCAAGAAGATGCTGGCACTGAGCCAGCACATGCGACTTTGAAATTCATTGAGCAGACATAGCAGCTATCAGATTAGTGTCTTCCCCTGCGGCCTCAACTCGCACCAAATTTGCGACGCAAATGCTCAGCTAAGGCTGTTATGCGACGTGGTTGGGCCCGGCTCGGTGGAAACATCATTTGCAAAGGTTTCGGCGGTGGGAGGAAGTCGCGCAAGACAGCAACAAGTCTGCCAGATCGAACATCGTCGCCCACATCCAGCTCGGACTTCAATACGACCCCATGGCCTGCAATCGCCCAATCGCGGATGAGTGAACCATCATTGACTATTCGATTTCCCTTTACCGATACGCGCTGGGCATTTGGTCCTGATCCAAACTCCCAAACGTTGTCGATCATGTCGCCAAACCTCATGACCAAGCAGTTGTGGATTAACAGATCTTCTGGTTTTTCAGGCGTTCCGAATGAGGCTAGGTAACCTGGGGACGCACATACGAACCGTTGGTAGCTTCCTAGATTTCGCAACCTGAGCGAACTGTCTGTAATGTTGCCGTAGCGAACGGCGAGGTCGAAACCCTGGCCAACAAGGTCGACATAACCGTCTGAGAGGGACAGCTCGATTGAGACGGCAGGGTTCTCTTCGGTGAATTCGGCAATAACCTTGGAGACAATGCTCCGTCCCAAGTCAATCGGAGCGCTTATGCGAATTGGACCAGACAGAGTTTCGGCGCCGTGCCGAACAAGTGTATCCAGCTCCGCAACCTCACTGAGGACGTTTCTTGCCCCATTGGCTAGTACTCGTCCTTCTTCGGTCAGCCTAATGGAACGGGTGGTACGGTTGAACAAAACCACACCGTAATGTGCCTCTAGAGCCGCGAGCCGCTCGGACACTGTCGTGCTCGACATCCCTGTCTCGCGCGCTGCGGCCACAAGACTGCCTTTCTCGGCTATGGTTAGAAACAAACGAAGATTGTCCAAAAGCATTAAACGGAATTTCCGGATTATATGTTCGATCTTGCCCTGTTTATCCCGAAAGGGCTGCGGCGTAAATCTTGCGCATCGCTCAAGAACACAAGGGATTTATTCCAATGGCCAAGCTGACAATCGTCGCCAACATCAAAGCCAACCCCGACAAGATCGACCTCGTAAAGGCCGAGCTTATCAAGCTCATCGATATAACCCGTTCCGAAGAGGGTTGCATTAACTACGACCTGCATCAGGACAACGACAACCCGGCTCATTTTGTGTTCTACGAAAATTGGGAAAGCCGAGAGCTTTGGCAAACCCACATGGGTGCACAGCACCTTGCGGCCTACCTGGAAGCAACCGAAGGCGCCGTAGCGGAGTTCACGTTGAATGAAATGACTGTCATCGGTTGATACAGAGCCAAACAAAGGAGCACGTTATGAAAGCCGTGGGATATCGTGAGACAGGGTCGATTGATCGGGCGGACGCCTTAATCGATTTCGAGGCCGACAAACCAACACCGAAAGGTCACGACTTGTTGGTGAAGGTGCAGGCAGTTTCAGTGAACCCAGTCGATACGAAAATTCGGCAAAAACGTGCTCCTGAAGGTCCTGAACCTGATATTCTAGGGTGGGACGCAGTTGGGACCGTCCAAGCCGTTGGCGAAGCGGTTGAGACTTTCAGTCCGGGAGATCTAGTGTGGTACGCTGGGGCAATCAACCGACCGGGAACCAACGCTGAATATCATCTGGTGGATGAACGTATTGTCGGAGCCGCGCCAGTATCCATACCAGCGACAGCGGCTGCGGCGATGCCGCTAACGACGCTTACTGCTTTTGAGATGCTGTTCGACCGCTTGCGGGTTCAAGATGCCGTTTCCGGCGGGACCAATACGTTGCTGGTTATTGGTGGCGCAGGCGGTGTCGGGTCTATCACCATTCAATTGGCACGGGCTCTCACTGAATTGACAGTGATAGCGACGGCGTCCCGACCCGAGACACAAGACTGGGTTAGAGAGCTGGGCGCACACCATGTCATCAACCATGCGGAATCTTTTAGCGCACAACTCGATGCTCTCGGTATCGACAGCGTGGATTTCATCTATTCGACAAACCATTCCCAGCTCTATGCGTCCCAAGCTGGCGAGGTGATGACACCTCAAGGGCGCTTTGGGTTGATCGATGATCCTGAGACCTTCGACATCGCGCCGTTCAAACCCAAATCGATCTCATTGCATTGGGAGTTCATGTACACTCGGTCGCTTTTTGGGACTGGAGATATGAATCGTCAAAGCGAAATCCTGAATCAGGTCGCCGGGTTGATAGATGATGGAAAGATCAGATCCACAGCGACCGATACACTCGGTAGGATCAATGCTACAAACTTAATGAAAGCGCATGCTATCCTCGAAAGCGGCAAGGCCAAAGGTAAGCTCGTGCTTGAGGGTTTTTAGATGAGAATTGTGCGGCTAGATCATGTGAATATCGTGACCACAAGGTTGCCTGAGATGGTTACTTGGTATGAAGAGGTCCTGGGTTTGAAACTCGGGGCCCGCCCTGATTTTCCGTTCCCCGGAGCTTGGTTGTATGCGGGTGATCACGCGGTGGTTCACCTTGTGGGGCACGAAGGAACACCTAACGTTGGCTCCGAAGTGAGGCTCAAGCTCGAGCATTTTGCGCTCTCAGCCACGGGGTTGAGCGCATTCGAAGAAAAACTGATCTCGAGTCAGATCCAGTATCGCAAAACTGAAGTCCCTGGGACTCGAATGATCCAAATCCATGTGGCCGATCCAGATGGGAATCATATTCATATTGACTTCGATGACACCGAGTAATTGGCCAACTCTCGAAATAGTCGGAGCACAAAATCAGGCTCGCAACTTCTTGTCGATTAGTGATTGAGGTTCTTGCCTGGTTGCTCCCCGGAATTGCGTGGGCCAACATTTTTGGGTGGTACAAACGTCGATTTGGAGATCAGCATGCCGGACCTCGGAACAAACAAGAAAAACGTCATCACTTTCTACGAAATGATGTTCAACGAGTGTCGACCTGCCGAGGCCATAGCAACCTTTGTTGGTGAAACCTATACGCAGCACAACCCGCATGTTGGCGACGGAAAGCAAGCCTTTGTTGAGTACTTCGAGCGCATGGCCGCCGAATACCCGGGAAAGCGTGTGGACATCAAACGTGCGTTCGCTGAAGGCGATCACGTTATTCTGCATTGCCATCAAATCTGGCCTGATGGTCTCGAGTACGCAGGGATCGATATTTTTCGCCTGGATGTCGATGGGAAGGTTGTCGAACACTGGGACGTTCTTCAGTGTCTGAGGTCAGCGCCCATGGGACAGTTTAGGTCGATTTGATAAGAGAGGGTTTCTGGCTTGTTTGGTTTTAGTTGTCATGTTCGACCTCTAATTTGCCAGGTCGTCCTGAAAAAAACGCCCTTGCTTGGCCGGGTCGTCCCAGCGGGCAGATCAAACTTGACTAAATGTGCAAGTGATTACGGTCAAGGGTGTGCGGCGTCGTTGTGTAATGAAAAGCATGTGTTCGCGCCTAGGGCAACATTGTCCGCAATGCTGCCGCGAGGGGTATGTGCAGAGAAAGTCTGCGCCGAGCGCAGATTGAGCAATGGTGCGAGCAAAACCGACGGCGGCTATACAACTTGACCTATCGTTCATAGTGTAAATGCATGAGCCGAATTCGAAACGCCCAACCCTCTGATGCAATTCGATGCTTTGAGATCGAGACTGATGCCTATGAAGGCGACGAAGCGGCTACCCTCGAAAAGATAGCAAAGAGAATCGAGGTCTATCCCGATGGTTTCCTCATTCTTGAAATCGAAGGCGAGATCGTCGACTTTGTGAATTGCGGATGTGCATACGACGTCGAAATGTCTGATGAGGAATTCAAAGAGCTTATAGGGCATGACCCCGACGCGCCAAATGTCGTTATTATGTCTGTCGTCGTGGATCCGGAGCATCAAGGAAAAGGCCTATCGCGGGCATTGATGACTGAATTCGTCGGCCGCATGAGAAAAATGGGCAAATCCGCGATCTACCTTATGTGCAAAGAGCATCACGTCCCGCTTTACCAGAGATTTGGGTACAACTATCTTCGCCCATCAATCTCTGATCATGGAGGAATGACTTGGCACGAAATGTCTATGCAACTTTGAACCGTTGTTTGGTTGCGCCACGGTGAGTGGACATTCAAGGCCGACCGAGCCGCGCTACATTGAAAGGGATCTGCCGCGACCTCGCAATTGAGTTATGTTGTTCGGTTTTGGGTTGAATTATACCAGTCAGAATGCACTTTTGATTGAGTTTTGACGCGTTAAAGTTGATCGAATTATGCTATAACAATCGAAGTTTGAGCGTGTATAGTGAACCGTGCAAACTTATGGGCAAATCGTGCAAACTTATGCGCAAATGCTGCGCAAAATTATGGGCGAAGACCCCCATATTTTCTGAATAAAATCAATGTTAGGAATTCAGCGTTATGCGCGCACCTACAGCGGTTTGTAGGGACGCGCACAAACCTTCACGCACCCCATAAGTTTGCACGTTTTGCCCATAAGTTTGCACTGTTTCACGATAATAGTGCAGAGGGGAGCAAGTAGATCGCCTTATGCGGGTGTCGAGGGATAGATTTCAGTGTCTCAAGGATTGAACACCTGATCGCGATGTCTGATCAGGTCCTCCTTGTGCCCAGCAGTTAGACCAGAGATCCGCTTGGTATTTCCGGACAACAAGCTCATTGCCTGCGCGGACACTTAACTCGAAAACTTAGGTGACCCGTCGTCCTTGAAAGTGACAAGTCCGCTGTCGAATGCTGCGTCCCATAATGCCGTCAGCAAAATTCCATTGTGGACGTCCAACCGCTCAGCATCAGTCTCGCAATCTTTCCACGGCTTAATGTGTGAGGCTCTAAGGAGTTCAGTGTCAGAAATGTCCGAAATCGGGCAGCGACACCGCCAATAAAAGATCAATCGATTTCTGAAAATATCCTGACCATGTGTTGCTTGACCAACTGCTCCGCTTCAGTTTTCTACGGCAAACCATCGGTTGCAGCCTGAGATTCCTCCAGAGGGCAGTCTGGCAGTCTCACGGACAGCTCGTAGATACGTGTTGGCACCAGATACAGCCCGGACATCTGTGCGGCGTTGAGGGAACCTATGGGAAACTGCACGAAACTCGTTCAACTCATTAAGTTAGGTCAGTTGGGCGAATTGATTGCTCCAGGTTGTGAGTTGCTTGAAGTCTTCCGGCATCTTGTTTCGGAAGGTGCGCGGCAGGTACTCAAAGCTCTTTGAACCGCACCGAATACGGCTTTGTCTCGCCAACTTTGAGTTCCTCCGCAGCCAATTTGTTTTGCTCTCGACGTAAGCGTGGTTTGGTGAAGTCGCATTGCGGCACGGACTTCTTCGTTGAATAGCGAATTAAGGCTGCGATCAGCTAATTGGGATTGCTACGGAGAATATTTAGAACCTTCCATCGTAGTGTCGATAAAGGACTATACTCCCTGCCAGGCGCGCTTCGGGCGCGCGCCGAAACTTCTAACATTCAAGCAACGAAGGACAACGGCCTCTGTCCAAAAGCCACGTCAGCAGCGAATTCCAGAGAAGACAGAAGCAAAGATCCATTTTCTATGTCCAAACGTACAATACTTGAATAACGGAGGTATCGTGCAGGTCGTTTGGTTCAAACGGGATTTACGGGTGAATGATCATCCGGCACTAGCGCAAGCGTCTGAGGTTGGGCCAGTTCTGCCGCTCTATGTGGTTGAACCCGACCTGTGGCGGCAACCTGACGCGTCAACACGGCAGTGGAACTTTGTTGCTGAGACAATCGCTGAGCTGCGAGAAGACCTAGGGAAACTGGGCCAGCCACTCATTGTGCGCATCGGACAAATTGTGGCGGTCCTTTCCGAGTTAAAAGACCGAGGTCTAATAGACGCTCTTTGGTCACATGAGGAAACAGGAAATAATTGGACGTATCAGCGGGATCGGCAGGTCGCTGCATGGTGCAAGGATCTTGGCGTACGGTGGCACGAAGTCCAAAACCATGGCGTTTTTCGCAGGCTCAAGTCTCGCGACGGCTGGGCAGAACATTGGGATAGCTTTATGGCTCTGCCCGTTGTTTCACCAGTTGCGCTAAAGCGTATCGATATAGAGCCAGGGTATATTCCCACGGCGCGCGACCTCGGCTTGCGGGATGATCTGTGCGTTGGTCGTCAAGCCGGTGGACGAGCTGAGGGTCTGGAACGGCTGAACAGCTTTCTGACCTACCGAGGCAAAAGATACCAACGCGAGATGTCAAGCCCATTGGAGGGAGCCGTTGCGTGTTCGCGGCTGTCGCCCCACCTGGCTTGGGGCGCGCTTTCGATGCGCGAGGTTACACAAGCGACTGAAAAGCAAAGACGCAGATTGCCGCCGCAAGCAAAGGATTGGCGCAAATCGCTGCGATCATTTTCAGGCCGATTGCATTGGCATTGCCATTTCATTCAGAAACTTGAGGATGAACCTCGAATTGAGTTTGAAAATCTGCACAGGCTCTACGACGGGCTTCGACCAAAAACACCAGATGGCGCGCTCTTGGCCGCATGGTCCAAAGGCGAAACGGGATATCCGTTTTTGGACGCGTGCATGCGGTCATTGCAAGCGACGGGGTGGCTCAACTTTCGGATGCGCGCAATGGTGATGGCCACGGCGAGTTATCATCTCTGGCTGGATTGGCGGGCCTCGGGTGAGCATTTGGCGCGCATGTTTACTGACTACGAGCCGGGCATTCACTGGAACCAGGTGCAGATGCAATCAGGTACGACCGGCATCAATACTGTGCGCATCTATAATCCGGTTAAGCAGGGCTATGATCAGGATCCAGAAGGGGTGTTCATTCGGACATGGTTGCCGGAACTGGCCCATATTTCGGATCGGTACATCCACGAACCCTGGAAAGCCCAAGATGGGAAACAAATCATCGGAGTGCATTATCCAGAGCGTATTTTTGACCATCTCGCAGCAGCCAAAGCCGCGCGCGAGCGGGTGTGGGGTGTCCGCCGAAGTGCGGCGTTTCGCTCGGAAGCGCGCGACATCGCGACAAAACACGCGAGCCGAAAGACCAGGCGGACTGCTCGCAAAGATGCGCGGTCGTCTCAGGATCAAGAGCAACTCGGCCTGCCTTTGGGGGACAAATGACGAGGATGCGGAAGAAAACCGATTTGCCCCAGAAAATCTGCCCGATCTGCACGCGCCCGTTCACCTGGCGCAAGAAATGGGAAAACGTTTGGGATCAAGTGAAATACTGCTCAAAAAAATGCAGGTCGGCCGCATGACCGAGATTTTTCCAGAACTTGCGGAAGCGAAAGAGACGATCAGTTTCAAGCCCACACGAACCAATGGCCTTAAAAGACTGAAGCAGTTCGTTGGACGCGCCGGTCGGCATTATGCAGGTAAGCGGAACTACGATTTTGGGACCGATCAACGCAGCAATGTATCGGGTTTGTCACCTTGGGTGCGCCACCGTTTGATAACGGAACAAGAGGTACTGGCAACTGTACTAGCGTCACATAATCCCGACGCGGCGGAGAAATTCGTTCAAGAAGTGTTCTGGCGCACTTACTTCAAGGGCTGGCTGGAACAGAGGCCCAGCGTCTGGGCACATTATCAACGGGATCTGTTGAGCGCTTTAGAGCAACTAAAATTCGATCAGGGCTTAGAGATCCGTTTCAACGATGCAGTGAACGGCAATACCGGCATCGACTGTTTCGATCATTGGGCGCGGGAACTGGTGACGACCGGTTACCTCCACAACCATGCGCGCATGTGGTTTGCATCAATTTGGATTTTTACGCTCCACATACCCTGGCATCTTGGCGCGGATTTCTTTTTGCGGCATTTGCTGGATGGCGATCCCGCGTCGAATACGCTGAGCTGGCGGTGGGTTGGCGGATTGCACACGAAAGGCAAAACCTACCTCGCGCGACCTGATAATATTGCCAAATACACGGAAGGACGGTTTAAACCGAGAGGTCTGGCTAATTTTGCAGAGCCGTTGACCGAGCCGGTAGATCACCCGCTCATTCCCCTTTCAAGTTCGCACATGTTCCCGGACAGCCCTTATCTGTTGCTGTTGACGGAGGATGATCTGTCAGGTGACTGCTTAATGCCGACATCGCCTGCTGCCGTGATTGGACTTTTGGCGACGCATGGACGGTCTCCAAAGCCGATGGGAAACGCCGTAACGGACTTTGCCAAGGGGGCGATCAACAGCGCGCTTGAGCCTCACGGAAAGCTCGCGAAATCAGGCGCGGATTGGTGTGGTCCGTTGATCGAGGCAGCACGGAATGCGGGTGTCACGACCATTGCAACAGCCTATGCGCCTGTCGGCCCTACTCGGTCACGCCTGGATCGTGCAGAACCTGTATTGAGAGACGCAGGCTTGTCTTTGCACAGGATAATGCGACCGTACGACGCTATGACATGGCCTCATGCAAAGGCCGGATTCTTCGGCCTTCGAAAGAAAATCCCACCGCTCTTAGGCCAATTGAATCTGCTCAGCCAACAAAGACCATAACCCGTGTCCACTGCTACTCTTCTACTTCCCAATCAATTGTTTGCACAGCACCCGGGTCTGGCCGCCCGGCCAGACATTGTTGTGCTTTTCGAAGACCCGCTTTTCTTCGGTGATGCGTATTATCCGGCCACGATGCACAAGCAAAAGCTTTGGCTGCACCGCGCCTCAATGGCGCGCTATAGAGATGGCTTAGTCGCCAAGGGCTTTGATGCCGCGATATGGCCCTTTGAGCGGCAGCCGGGCGCATGTCTTCGATTGTTTCAAAGTCTGCGTGATCGCGGTGTAAGCCAAATGATCATGGCTGACCCAGTTGACTTCATCGCAAAAAGACGTTTACGGGCGGCAGCTAGCAGTACCGAAATCACGCTCGATATACAGCCATCGCCTGGCTTTCTGAATACGCGGGACCACAATCTAGATTGGTTTGCCGGTCGAAAACGATGGCTCATGGCGGATTTCTACAAAAGCCAACGCTGCCGCTTGAACGTGTTGATGGACAGCGGTCAACCGACGGGGGGACAGTGGAGCTTTGACGAGGAAAACCGCAAGAAAGTGCCCAATGCGCTGTTAGGCAGCCTGCCCTGGATCGATTGGCCTTCCCATGACGCAGTTGATGAAGCCGCAAAAGCAAGCGTTCTTGCTGATTTTCCAGAAGCATTGGGCAGCCTGGATACGTTGTATTATCCGACATCACACAAAGCTGCGTCCGACTGGCTGGCGCAGTTTCTGGAACGGCGGTTCGAACGTTTTGGCGACTATGAAGATGCCATTGTTGAGGGCGAAAACTGGCTATGGCACGCCGTTCTCACGCCAGCATTGAACATAGGATTGTTGACGCCAAAACAAGTTTTGGATGCTGCCCTGGCGCATGCGGATCGCAAGGGTATTCCCCTGAATTCGGTAGAAGGTTTTATCCGTCAGATCATTGGCTGGCGCGAGTTTATGCGCGCGACCTATGAGAGCCTGGGTGTGCCGATGCGCACTACAAATCATTGGGGCCATCACCGCCCAATGCCCCGCGCTTTCTACGACGGAACCACTGGTATTGATCCGCTGGACGACACGATCAAAAGGGTGCTCAAGACAGGGTATTGTCATCATATTGAACGCCTCATGGTTTTGGGCGGATTTATGTTTCTGTGCGAAATTGATCCGGATCATGTCTATCGCTGGTTTATGGAAATGTTCGTCGATAGCTATGATTGGGTTATGGTTCCCAATGCCTACGCGATGAGCCAGCATGCCGATGGCGGGTTGATCACCACCAAACCGTACTTTTCGGGTTCAAACTATGTTCGCAAAATGAGCCATTGGGGAAAGGGGCCTTGGACCGACATTTGGGACGGGCTTTATTGGCGCTTTATTCTGAAACACAGCGATAGACTGACTGGCAATCCCCGATGGGCGATGATGTGCCGTACGGCTGGGCGAATGTCACCAGAGGTCAAAAGCAAGCACTTGAAGACGGCTGAAGCTTTTTTGCGACGGATGACATAAGCATCAACACTATGGTGGCGCATCACAGATATTGAGGTCACATACCGTGATCAGCTTTGGGACTGGCTGAGCACGCATTTAATACATACTTCTTCAATATCGTGTTTGATTGGTTGCACGTGAAACTCGCCGATCAAAGTGCCTTGTGTCTGCACATCTCCAAAACTGCAAAGTCCAACTGTGAAGGTCCGCTTTGGGCTGATAGCCAGCATAGCCAAGTAGGGTGTACGGCAGAAGCTTTGTTCCAAAGCCTCCGTTTCGCAACCCGGAGTTATGCACGCGCGTTCGTTAGCTGGGAACGTCCGCAGGCGCCAGGATCGTCATTCCCACTCGACCTGCCACAGCCATGATCGCCGGAATGTCTGGTGGTCCATCTGGCGCCGGAATATCAGTCGTGCCGTCAGGCATTGCTTCACCGGCTTCGGTAAAAAAAGTGTCGTGCATCGCGCCGGGGGCGTTAATGCAAAGTAGCCGGCCAGGCCGCTCTCCGGTGCATGTAAAGGCGTGCACTCTGCCGTCCGGAACCTTAACGAAGTCACCACATTTGACGTTGACTGTCTCGCCATTCAAAAAGAACTCGAATTCACCATCGAGCACATAAAAGCTCTCATCTTCGCCAGCGTGATGATTAGGCGGCGCACCGGCACCAGGCGCCGTCTTTATCTCAATGATAGTACAACGATCTCCGGTCTCA
>NZ_JBQFRK010000010.1:0-102362 GCF_056537365.1 Ruegeria sp. CF3
TCACCGTCGAGCTGATCGCGCCCATCGCGATGGAAGACGGCCTGCGCTTTGCGATCCGCGAAGGCGGCCGCACCGTCGGCGCCGGCGTCGTCTCGAAAATCATCGAGTAATTCGCGTAAGCGAATATACAAAGAAAGGGCGTCCCTCGGGGCGCCCTTTTTCGTTTTTGCCTAAGCCAACAGTAATGCTAACTTCTTTCGTATTGAGACATTGCAATTAGAAAGAGGTCATAAGATGCACTTTTGGGCGCGTTCAGTTTGTCTTGTCGCAGCGGTTGCTTTCTCATCTACCTCTGCGTCCTCACAACAGATTGCGGATCGGATCTATTTGGGCGGACCAATTGTAACGATGAACGATACGGCTCCGTCCGCCGAAGCTGTCGCAGTCAAAGACGGGCGCATTCTTGCGGTTGGTCCGCTGCCTGACTTGTCGGCGCATCAGGGTGAAGAAACTGAAACCTATGATCTGGAAGGGCGCGCGATGCTTCCGGGTTTCGTTGATAGCCACGGACATGTCGTCATGGGCGGTTTGCAGGCACTGTCAGCTAACCTTCTTGCGCCACCGGACGGAGATGTCATTGATATCGCCAGTCTGCAATCCACACTGACTGACTGGGCCGAAGAGAATGCGCAGGCCGTTGAACAGGTCCAAATGATCATTGGCTTTGGCTACGACAATGCTCAGTTGAAGGAACTCCGCCACCCGACACGACAGGAGTTGGACATGGTGTCTGAGGACTTGCCCGTTGTCATTATTCATCAGTCCGGGCACCTAGGCGTGGCAAACTCGAAAGCGCTGGAGTTGGCAGGTATCACAGCGGCGTCTGACGCACCTCCGGGCGGGGTGATCCAACGCGATGAAGCCGGTGAGCCAAATGGAGTTCTGGAAGAATACGCGTTCTTTTCTGTTCTCGTGCCGATGTTGGGGAATTTGGGTGAAGAAGGTCTTGCTGAATTTGCCCGAGCTGGAACCGAGCTTTGGGCAAAGTTTGGATATACGACTGGACAAGAAGGTCGATCTTCAGGTGAAATCGTCGAAGTTCTTAAGAAAGTTGCCGCCAAAGAAGCTCTTCCAATCGATGTAGTAGCCTTCCCGGATGTTCTTGAGTCGAGGGAGTATATCGGAGCAAACACCTCGGCGGATTATGACAACCGGGTTCGGGTAGGGGGCTGCAAGCTGACAATTGACGGTTCGCCGCAGGGCTTCACGGCTTTGCGGGATCGACCCTACTATGATCCGGTTGGAAACTATGCCGCGGGGTACGCAGGTTATGCCGCCATAACCATGGAACAACTCCAGGACGCTGTGAACTGGTGTTACGAGAATGATTTCCAGATCCTTGTGCATTCCAACGGCGAAGGAGCATCTGACATGCTGATTGCTGCGCTCGAAGAGGCGCAGATCAAGTATGGCGACCCTGACAACCGGCCCGTTCTGGTGCACGGTCAGTTTCTAAGAGAGGATCAGGTTGCCAGTTTTAAGCGCCTTGGTGTGTTTCCGTCGTTATTCCCGATGCATACGTTTTATTGGGGCGATTGGCACCGGGATCATACGGTCGGGCCGATAAACGCAGAAAATATTTCGCCTACAGGATGGCTGCACGAGCGTGGCATGAAGTTCGGCACGCATCACGATGCGCCGGTCGCCTTTCCGAACAGCATGCGTGTTCTCGCCGCGACGGTAACCCGCCGCACACGGTCTGGTGACATTTTGGGTCCCCATCAAAGAGTCGACGTTATGACCGCCTTGAAAGCCATGACAATCTGGCCCGCCTGGCAGCATTTTGAAGAAGACGAGAAGGGGTCTATCGAAGTTGGAAAAGTCGCGGACTTTGTGATTTTGTCGGACGATCCTACTGCCGTCGATCCGGAAACACTGGCGGAGCTTGAAGTGCGTGTAACGATTAAAGGCGACGAGGTGGTCTATGAAGCGGAAGGCGATGTCAGAGAGGGAAATCTGCAATTCTCGCCATTTTCAAATGACCCTGTGATTGCACACCTTTTCATGCACGCGGTCTATCAAGGCATGAAGGTTGAAGCCCCATGGCTTGTTAGGAACTAGCCTGTGGGTTTTGGGAACTGAGACGTCACCGAATTGGTTTTATCCGGCGACAGCTTTGGCTTCACCGTTGAGCTGATCGCGCCGATCGCGATGGAAGACGGTCTGCGCTTCGCGATCCGCGAAGGCGGTCGCACTGTCGGCGCCGGTGTTGTGTCGAAAGTCATCGAGTAATCACGGTAGGTCGGGGTTCAGCCCGGCACATCGGTGAGCCTAAGTAGGCCGCTCCAAAAGGGGCGGCCTTTATTACTTTTAGAGATTGAACACAGTCACTATTGAAACCACAATCTGGCAGTCTCTTTTTTAACCGACCAATCCTTTGAGAGAAGATGATTTGGACATGTCCAAAAAGCCGCGCTTTGCGATGTCAATTTTTTCAAGTTTAGTATTTTGGATTGGAACTTTAGCCCCGAACGTTTTGGTGTCCGCGCCATCCAGTGATGCGCAGGTATATAGCGCCTTAAAAAGCATGGGTTACTCAAACATTCTCATTGAAGGATGTAGTGTTTCGTTTTCGAGAGTGATTGTGCCAACCAAAAGCAACGACTACCTAACCAAGTATGATCGATACGTTAACCTTCGCACACTTGATTTCAGTGATGCGTATGAAATTAGCGTTAGGGAAACTGACAACGGATATCTGCACATCGCCGTGGTGCCTCTTAACAAAAACTATTATCAGCACGAAACTCAAATACTTAACTTCAGAAGTTGGGTAATACGCAATTATCCAAACTCGTATTGGCCATACACTGACACAGGAATTGAAATTCAATCAGCTGCAAAAATTGAAGCCAAATTATGGAACATACTGCCTCAGGTTAAGCTCTTGAATCGATGGACTAAGCATAGTGCGAAGGGTTCATTGACATTACTTCCGCCTGAATTTCGGATGACTTATTTTGAACGCAACAACGTAGTTGAGTTTATGGATGCAATTGTTGAACAAGCAAAATACTATCATTGCTCTAACCTTGATGACGAGGGCGACGCATAGGCAGAGCGTATGTGGGTGAGTCTCTTTCGCTCAGCTAGCAAATCGAGACTTCGTTGATCCGTCTCGTTGAACTCTATTCTGTCAGACTGACGATATCTGATTTCCCCCTTGCCAAATCCCACCAACCCCACTAATACGCGCGAGTTCTCATCAAGAACATCAAGGCGGGATGATTCCCGCCTTTTGGGTTCGAAGAGGGTTGGCGATGCGCGTCTGTCCTCCTCTCAACCTCAACGCCTAAAAAAGGCTGTTAATATGCAAAGCCAAAACATCCGTATTCGGCTGAAGGCATTTGACTATCGCGTTCTGGATGCCAGCACGCAAGAGATCGTCAACACTGCCAAGCGGACCGGCGCGAACGTGCGCGGCCCGATCCCGCTGCCGAACAAGATCGAGAAGTTCACGGTTCTCCGTGGCCCTCACGTTGACAAGAAATCCCGCGACCAGTTCGAGATCCGTACGCACAAGCGTCTCTTGGACATCGTTGATCCGACCCCCCAGACCGTTGACGCGCTGATGAAGCTCGACCTCGCTGCTGGTGTGGACGTCGAGATCAAGCTGCAGTCGTAAGATCGGAGGGTATAGATTATGCGCTCTGGTATTATCGCAAAAAAAGTTGGCATGACCCGCCTGTTCATGGAAGACGGCAAGCAGATCCCTGTGACCGTTCTCCACCTGGACAACCTGCAGGTCGTTGCACAGCGCACCGCTGACAAAGACGGCTACACTGCCGTTCAGCTGGGTGCCGGTGCCGCCAAGGCAAAACGCACCTCGAAGGCCATGCGCGGTCACTACGCCGCTGCAAAGGTCGAGCCCAAGCGTAAGCTGGCCGAGTTCCGCGTCTCCGAAGATGGCCTGATTGATGTGGGCGCCGAGATTTCGGCAGAACACTTCCTGGAAGGTCAGAAAGTTGACGTTTCGGGTACTTCGATCGGTAAAGGCTTTGCCGGTGCGATGAAGCGTTGGAACTTCGGTGGTCTGCGCGCCTCGCACGGTGTTTCGATCAGCCACCGTTCGCACGGTTCGACCGGTCAGTGTCAGGATCCGGGCAAGGTGTTCAAAGGCAAGAAGATGGCCGGTCACATGGGTGCTGCCCGTGTTACCACTCAGAACCTGGAGGTTGTCAAAACCGACGCCGACCGTGGTCTGGTCTTCATCAAAGGCGCCGTTCCCGGACCGAAATCGGGCTGGGTCACTGTCAAGGACGCCGTCAAGAAGAAAGCACCGGAAGGCCTGCCTTTCCCGGCTGCTGTGAAATCGGCTGCAACCGAAGCACCTGCGGAAGAAGCTCCCGCGGAAGGTGGTGAAGCATGAAACTTGATGTAATCAAACTGGACGGCGGCAAGGCCGGCAACATCGAGCTGGATGCAGACCTGTTCGGTCTCGAGCCGCGCGCGGACATCCTGCACCGTGTGGTCCGTTGGCAGCGCAACAACGCGCAAGCTGGCACCCACAAGGTCAAGACCCGCTCGGAAACCAGCTACTCGACCAAGAAGATCTATCGCCAGAAGGGCACCGGTGGCGCACGCCATGGTGACCGTAACGCGCCGATCTTCCGTGGTGGTGGCATCTACAAAGGCCCCGTCGTGCGTTCGCACGGCCACGACCTGCCCAAGAAGTTCCGCAAGCTTGGCCTGCGCCACGCTCTGTCGGCAAAAGCCAAGGCCGGTGAACTGGTTGTGATCGAAAACGCCGAAGCCGAAGGCAAGACCGCCGCTCTGGCCAAACAGGTTGCAAACCTGGGCTGGAAACGTGCTCTGGTCATCGACGGCGCGACCGTGAACGAAGGGTTCCTGAAAGCGTCCAAGAACATCGAAGGCCTGGATATCCTGCCGTCGATGGGCGCAAACGTCTATGACATCCTCAAGCGTGACACCCTGGTGCTCACCAAAGCGGCTGTCGAAGCACTGGAGGCTCGTCTGAAATGAGCGCGAAGGCAGAACACTACGACGTGATCCGCAAGCCGATCATCACTGAAAAGTCGACGATGGCGTCCGAAAACGGCGCGGTTGTCTTTGAAGTGGCGATCGACAGCAACAAGCCGCAAATCAAAGAGGCCGTTGAGGCTCTGTTTGGTGTAAAGGTCAAAGCGGTGAACACTACTGTGACCAAAGGCAAGGTCAAGCGGTTCCGCGGCCAGCTGGGCCGTCGGAAAGACGTCAAAAAAGCATATGTGACCCTGGAAGAGGGTAACACAATCGATGTGAGCACCGGTCTTTGATCCGACGCTTACTGCGACTATTCACGGCCCCGGCGGTTCAACCCGCCGGGGCCGATTTCGTTTCAGACCCTGAAACTGCCCGTGCGCAGGTGTTGGAGAAGATGCGGGCTTTCAGCGCCGAGCCCTATTTTCAGATCGCCGATGAAAAGCTGGGGCTTTTGTCGGTTTTCGACGATCTGAAATACGACCGGGCGGATGTGGACATGATCTCTCCGGCGATGCGCAATCATGTGGTCGATAAGCTTGGTCCGCTGGGGTTTCGCCAGACCTCGGGTACGGTGTTGGAACACGTCGAGGCCGAGATGCGTGTGCACATCCCCAAGTTCCACGCTCTCGGTGCGTCGCCCTTCGACATCACGCGCTATACTGAGAAACGTCCGCAGGATTACTGTCTCCTGACGCCCACACAGGTGGCCTGCCAGTACGTGGATCACTACGTGCTGGACGAAGCGGTGCAGCGGATCGAGGCGTTAATTACGAAGCACCCTATCAACCTGCTCAAACTGGCGGATTATCTGGAAGGGAAACCCAAGCACCGCGCATTTCGCGAGGTTTTGGGTCATATCAAACTCAAGCAACGTATCGCGGTAGAGTCTGAGCCGCTCTGCAGAAGGCGGTCGTTGGGGTAAGAGTTGCGTTGACTCATCAGAAACGCGTCAGAAGCACGTGCAACCCTGGAAGAGAGACCACACATCGATATATCCGGCGGTCCGTGATTGGACGCGTCTTTGGGGAGAGGTAAGTGGCGTGCTCATGGGGGTTGTTCTTACGCGGCGACACAAAAATTTGAGCACTAAACTCTCATATTTTGCACAATTCGCTTGCTATGTCGCGCGGGTAGTCTATCCGGCTTCCAACAAGCAAAAGACATGGCAGGCGCATGACCGAAACCTCTCTCTCGACCCGGGAAAACCCGGATAGAACTGCCGCGCGGGATTGGGTTTCGACGCTTGCCAAATACCGCGAACCTAATCAATGGCGCAGTTCCTTTGAGCTGGGTGTCAGCATTATCCCATTCTTTGTGCTTTGGGCGCTGTCCTGGATGGCATTATCCATCAGCTACTGGCTGGCATTTGCCATTGCGGTCCTGAATGCGGCCTTCCTGCTGCGCCTGTTTGCGATCCAACACGATTGCGGGCACGGGGCGTTCTTCAAGAACCGGACAGTCAGCGACTGGGTTGGACGGGTGATCGGGGTGCTGACCCTTACACCCTATGATGTCTGGCGCCGCACTCATTCTTACCATCACAACAGTTCGGGTAACTTGGACAAGCGGGGAATGGGGGATATCCACACGCTGACAGTGGCTGAGTACCAATCCAAGTCTCCCATGAACCGGTTCTGGTATCGCGTTTACCGCAATCCGGTCACACTGTTCGTACTTGGTCCCGGCTATTTGTTCCTGCTCCAAAACCGTCTGCCCTTGGGTTTAACTGGTAGCGCTCGGTTCTGGGTCAGCGCGATGGGTACCAATATAGCTATTCTGACCGCCCTTTTTGCTGTCTACTACTATGGCGGCTTGATGCCGGTCCTATTGATTTTTCTGCCCTCAACCCTGATTGCGGCAACTGCAGGAGTATGGCTGTTTTATGTTCAGCACCAATTCGAAGAAACGCATTGGGAATCGGACAAGGATTGGCAGTTGCACGAGGCGGCCCTGCACGGAAGCTCGCATTATATTCTGCCGCCGGTGCTACAGTGGTTCAGTGCCAATATCGGCATCCACCACGTGCACCATCTGTACAGCCGCATTCCGTTCTACCGCCTGACCGAAGTGCTGCGCGATCACGACGAGTTGGCAAACAGCAACAGGATGACCATTCGTGAGAGCATTGCCAACGCGCGGTTGCACCTGTGGGACGAAAAACACCGCCGCCTGTTGTCCTTCGCCGAGGTTCGCGCATTGTATCAGTGAGTGGCAAGTTACCTGAGTTCTTCCGGCCGAATAAGTAATACCCACTGATCGCGCGACTTGCGAAATTGAAACCTGGGGCAAATGTTGCGGTGACTTTTTCTTTGGTCTCCATAAGAATCTTGGGCCGCACCCTATAGACACCCATCCCCAACACTGCTACACGCTCCCAATCTTGCGGCCTCGGATTCGTTCCGGGGCCTCTGATATTTGTAACCGGGGACCTTCGGGGCCCTATACCCTTGGCACCTACGGGGGCCTATCACATAGCGGGGAAATCCCTCGCACTTGCTAAACGGAAGACAGAAAGCATGGCACTCAAGTCGTACAAGCCGACGACGCCGGGCCAGCGCGGGCTGGTGCTGATCGACCGTTCGGAGCTTTGGAAAGGACGTCCGGTCAAGTCTCTCACTGAGGGTTTGACCAAATCGGGCGGCCGGAACAACACCGGACGGATCACTTCACGCCGCCGCGGCGGTGGCGCAAAGCGTCTCTACCGGATCGTTGACTTCAAACGGAACAAATTTGATGTCGCGGCAACCGTCGAGCGGATCGAATATGACCCGAACCGGACCGCATTCATCGCACTGGTAAAATACGAAGACGGCGAGCAGGCATATATCCTGGCTCCGCAGCGTCTGGCTGTTGGTGACAAAGTCGTGGCATCCGCCAAGGCCGACATCAAGCCGGGCAACGCAATGCCGTTCTCGGGCATGCCCATTGGTACCATCGTCCACAACATCGAGATGAAGCCTGGCAAAGGCGGTCAGATCGCACGTGCGGCCGGTACTTACGCTCAGTTCGTTGGTCGCGATGGCGGCTACGCTCAGATCCGTCTGAGCTCGGGCGAGCTGCGCATGGTCCGTCAGGAATGCATGGCCACCGTTGGTGCCGTGTCCAACCCCGACAACAGCAACCAAAACCTCGGTAAAGCCGGTCGTATGCGCCACAAGGGCGTTCGTCCGTCGGTTCGTGGTGTTGCAATGAACCCGATCGACCACCCGCACGGTGGTGGTGAAGGTCGTACCTCGGGTGGCCGTACGCCGGTTACTCCGTGGGGTAAGGACACCAAGGGTAAGCGTACCCGCAACAAGAACAAAGCGTCCCAGAAGCTGATCATCCGCTCGCGGCACGCCAAGAAGAAGGGACGTTAATCTATGTCTCGCTCTGTTTGGAAGGGTCCTTTCGTCGATGCTTACGTGCTGAAAAAAGCCGAAGCAGCGCGCGAGTCGGGCCGCAACGAAGTCATCAAGATTTGGTCGCGTCGTTCCACCATTCTGCCCCAGTTCGTGGGTCTGACCTTTGGTGTGTACAACGGCCATAAGCATATCCCCGTCAACGTCTCGGAAGACATGATCGGTCAGAAGTTCGGTGAATACTCGCCGACTCGTACCTATTACGGTCACGCCGCTGACAAAAAAGCGAAGCGGAAGTAAGTCATGGGCAAGGAAAAGAACCCCCGCCGCGTGGCTGAAAACGAAGCAATGGCGAAAACGCGCATGCTCCGTACTAGCCCGCAGAAACTGAACCTGGTTGCGCAGATGATCCGTGGCAAGAAAGTTGAGAAGGCTCTGACTGACCTGACTTTCTCGAACAAGCGTGTCGCGCAGGACGTCAAGAAGTGCCTGCAGTCTGCAATCGCCAACGCCGAGAACAACCACAACCTGGATGTCGACGAACTGATCGTCGCCGAAGCCTGGGTTGGCAAGAACCTGGTCATGAAGCGCGGTCGTCCGCGTGCACGTGGCCGTTTCGGCAAGATCATGAAGCCGTTCTCGGAGATCACCATCAAGGTGCGTCAAGTTGAGGAGCAAGCCTAATGGGACATAAAGTCAATCCGATCGGCATGCGCCTTCAGGTCAACCGCACCTGGGACAGCCGCTGGTACGCCGACACCAAGGACTACGGTGATCTTCTGCTGGAAGACCTCAAGATCCGTGAGTTCATCAACAAAGAGTGCAAGCAGGCCGGTGTTGCCCGTGTGATCATCGAACGTCCGCACAAGAAGTGCCGCGTTACGATCCACACTGCACGTCCCGGTGTCATCATCGGCAAGAAAGGTGCAGACATTGAAGTTCTGCGCAAAAAGCTTGCTCGTATGACCGACAGCGAACTGCACCTGAACATCGTCGAAGTGCGCAAGCCCGAGCTTGACGCGCAGCTGGTTGCCGAGTCCATCGCTCAGCAGCTGGAACGTCGTGTTTCGTTCCGTCGCGCCATGAAGCGCTCGGTTCAGAACGCCATGCGCATGGGCGCCCTGGGTATCCGGGTGAACGTCGCTGGTCGTCTGGGCGGCGCCGAAATCGCACGGACCGAGTGGTACCGCGAAGGCCGCGTGCCTCTGCACACCCTGCGTGCCGACATCGATTACGCACATGCCGAAGCGATGACTCCTTACGGGATCATCGGGATCAAGGTCTGGATCTTCAAAGGTGAGATCATGGAGCACGATCCGCAGGCACGTGACCGTAAAGCACAGGAACTCCAGGACGGCCCTGCACCTCGTGGTGCTGGTGGCGGTCGTCGCTAAGGAGGGAAAGATATGCTTCAACCAAAGCGTACTAAATTCCGCAAGATGCACAAAGGCCGGATCAAGGGGCTCGCCAAAGGCGGTTCCGATCTGAACTTTGGCACCTACGGTCTGAAAGCACTGCAGCCCGAGCGCGTCACCGCGCGTCAGATCGAAGCTGCACGTCGTGCCATGACCCGTCACATGAAACGTCAAGGCCGCGTCTGGATCCGGATCTTCCCGGATACCCCCGTGACCTCGAAGCCAACCGAAGTCCGTATGGGTAAAGGTAAAGGCTCCGTTGACTTCTGGGCAGCGAAGGTAAAGCCCGGTCGTGTGATGTTCGAGATCGATGGCGTCAATGACGACATCGCCCGCGAGGCCCTGCGCCTGGCCGCGATGAAGCTGCCGATCAAGACCCGCGTTGTGGTCCGCGAAGACTGGTAAGCGATTGGGGCTATGGCCTCGCTCGTCACAAGATTTACCCTCGTCGGGAAACCGGCGGGGGTTTTCTTTTGGCTCGGCAGCCCGTGATTTCGTGGGTCCTGAAAAACGTCGACCTCCAGCCACCCCGCCTCTAGGCTAACTTGCAGGAATGGGAGGGCCCTATGGTTCAGCTGCGCAAAAAGATGCTCATTAAGGAAGTCATAACCACCGACCAGTTGGGCCAGCCTTGTGATCCGATCAGTCGGGTTGCAGCGCTGGCGGTGATGCAGAACCCTCTGGCCGGGCACTTCTCGGACGATCTTTCAGAGTTGTTCGAGATCGGCGCCATTCTGGGTTCGGAACTCGCCGCTGAGGCAGTTTCTCAGCTTGATGGGCCGCCGGTTTCGTACGGCAAAGCCGCGATTGTCGGCATGAACGGCGATCTTGAGCAGGGCGGGGCGGTGATCCACCCCAAACTCGGTGCGCCCATGCGCGCTGCGGTGGGCGGAGGTGAGGCGGTGATACCGTCCAACGCCAAGCTGGGCGCGCCGGGTTGCGCGATTGATCTTCCGCTGGGGCACAAGGACAATCCGTGGTCGTTCGATCATTTCGACACGATGACGCTGAACATCCCAGATGCGCCGAAACCGGATGAGATCGTGCTGTGCCTCGCCTATGCCGACGGAGGTCGCCCGATACCACGCTGTGGCAAAGGGCCCATCAAGACCTAAGCGGCTGGTCTTGCCGAGAGGGCTGGGGTATGCCCAGCCCATGGCACAGATTGAATCACTCTTCGTCACCCGTCTCTATCGCGCAAACTTGTCCGAATTCGATCCCAGGATCGACGCGGAGGAATTGGAAAGTTCATGCCTTGTTATTGCTGAAGATGATGAGGCCGGGCAGGACTGGTGTGAAGCGAACGCGTATCCCGGCTACACCAGTTATGCTTCGCTGACCGATTTGCCTTGGCGATTTCCGATATTTGCCGATCTTGTCAAAGTGCTGAATCAGCACGTCGCTGCTTTTGCCAAGGATTTGGAGTTTGATCTGGACGACCGCGCACTGAAGCTTGAGGATCTGTGGATCAATATCCTCCCTGAAGGCGGGATGCATGCCAGCCACCTGCATCCGCACAGCGTCATCTCAGGCACGACTTATGTGTCCATGCCCGAAGGGGCCAGTGCGTTGAAACTGGAAGACCCGCGGTCGGGCCGCATGATGGCCGCACCGACGCGGCTGAAGGGCGGGCGCCGGGAATTGCAGCCTTTCATCTATATGAAGCCGCAGGTAGGTGACATCCTGCTGTGGGAAAGCTGGCTGCGCCACGAAGTGCCGATGAACATGGCCGAGGACGAGCGGATTTCTGTTAGCTTCAACTATAAATGGGAGTGAAGCGTCTTAAAGCGTCAAGGTGAAAGCGCTCCAGTTACTTCGTCGGAGGATACTATGACCAAAACAGCTCTCGTCACAGGCGCGTCATCCGGAATTGGTCGGGAACTGGCACGTTATCATGCGTCGCGAGGCGGCAATCTGATCATCAGTGCGCGACGCGGAGATGCGTTAGATGCCCTCAGATCAGAGCTTGAGGCAGCCCACGATGTTACTGTCACTGCCATTCCGCTTGATCTGGGTGCTGTTGGAGGCGCGGAAAAACTTTATGAGGCCGTCAAGTGCAAAGACCTGACGGTCGACTACCTGATCAACAATGCTGGATTCGGAGGGCATGGGGCTTTTTTGGATCGCCGCCTTTCGGACGATCTGGATATGATCCGGCTGAACGTCGAAGCCCTTGTCTCTCTGTGTCATCTGTTCGGCAGGGATATGATCAGTGGCGGTGGCGGAAAGATACTGAATGTCAGTTCGACTGCGGCGCATATGCCGGGTCCATTGCAGGCGACCTATTTTGCCACCAAGGCCTATGTTTCGAGTTTCAGTCAGGCGCTCGCGGAGGAGCTGAAAGGTAAGGGCGTCACTGTGACGGCGCTGGAGCCGGGCTATGTCGTGACCGAATTTGCTGCTGCTGCAAATCTTGAGGGAACGAAGCTTGTTGCCCAAAAAGGGGCGACCGCTGAGGCCGTGGCCAAAGTCGGCTATGACGCCATGATCGATGGAAAGCTCACGGTGATCAACGATAAGTCGCTCGCGTTTGTGCTGGGTTGGGTCATGCCGCTGCTGCCGCGACGCGCGCGCCTGAAAATGGTTCGGAAAATGCAGGAGAAAGGTGCCTGAGCACTTGGCCGCGTTTGTCGGGATCCAGAAAGGTCGCAGTAGTCATCTGCTGCCCGGTTTCAGAGGGCGGCGGTAATTTGGAAACAGGTAGTTTCATCTGCCCGAACACGGTTTGAAACTTTCCCTTGCCACCCACCCCCCAAACCCTTATACGGCGGCATCCTGCGATCTCCCGGCGTTGTCGGGCGATTCGTATGTCTATCATTCATCCACCAGGTCAAAGGTGACCCTGTAAGGGGGCCTTCTGGTGTTTTGAGCAAAGGAAAAGGCGATGAACGCCCAAGAACTGCGTGACAAGACCCCGGACCAGCTCCGCGAGGAACTGGCCAACCTGAAGAAAGAAAGCTTTAACCTGCGCTTTCAACAGGCAACCGGTCAGCTGGAAAACACAGCCGGCATCAAAGCGGCCCGCCGCAACGCTGCCCGTGTCAAAACCATTCTGAACGAAAAGGCCGCTGCTGCGGCATCCGAGGAGTAATCAGATGCCCAAGCGTATCCTGCAAGGCACCGTGACCAGCGACGCCAACGAACAGACCGTAACCGTATCCGTCGAGCGCCGCTTTACGCATCCGGTTCTGAAGAAAACCATCCGTAAGTCCAAGAAATACAGGGCTCACGATGAAAAGAACGCCTTCAAGGTCGGCGACACCGTACGCATCATCGAATGCGCGCCGAAATCGAAGACGAAACGTTGGGAAGTTCTGGAAGCGTAAGCTTCCGGGATTTTTCCATTTGTCGAAACCCTGGGGGATTTAACGAGACCAGCCCCCACAGGTCGGGAGAAACCACATGATCCAGATGCAGACCAATCTGGATGTCGCTGACAACTCCGGCGCACGCCGAGTTCAGTGCATCAAGGTCCTGGGTGGTTCCAAGCGTAAATACGCCTCCGTCGGCGACATCATTGTCGTCTCGGTGAAGGAAGCCATCCCGCGCGGCCGCGTAAAGAAAGGTGACGTCCGTAAGGCCGTCGTCGTACGCACCGCCAAGGAAGTCCGTCGCGAAGACGGCACCGCGATCCGTTTCGATCGCAACGCCGCCGTCATCCTGAACAACAACAACGAGCCCGTAGGTACCCGTATCTTTGGCCCCGTTGTTCGTGAACTGCGCGGCAAGAACTTCATGAAAATCATCTCGCTGGCTCCGGAGGTGCTGTAATCATGGCTGCTAAACTCCGCAAAGGCGACAAGGTCGTCGTGCTGGCCGGCAAGGACAAGGGCAAAGAGGGAACTATCACCTCGGTTGACCCGAAAGCCGGTAAAGCTGTTGTCGATGGCATCAACATCGCCATCCGCCACACCCGTCAGTCGCAAACCTCGCAAGGTGGTCGCCTGCCTCAGGCAAACCCGATCGAGCTGTCGAACCTGGCACTGCTGGACAAAAACGGCAAAGCAACCCGCGTTGGCTTCCGCATGGAAGGCGACAAGAAAGTGCGCTTCGCCAAGACCACGGGGGACGTGATCGATGCTTGATACCGCAAACTATACCCCGCGTCTGAAAGCTCAGTACGCTGAAACAATCCGTGCCGCTCTGAAAGAAGAGTTCGGCTACAAGAACGACATGCAGCTGCCCAAGCTGGAAAAAATCGTTCTGAACATCGGTTGTGGTGCTGAGGCCGTCAAAGACTCGAAAAAAGCGAAAGCTGCTGTCGAGGATCTGACTGCGATTGCCGGCCAGAAGGCCGTTGCAACCAAGGCGAAGAAGTCGATCGCGGGTTTTCGCGTCCGTGAAGACATGCCGCTGGGTGCGAAAGTGACCCTGCGCGGCGACCGGATGTACGAATTCCTGGATCGTCTGATCACCATCGCGATGCCTCGCGTTCGTGACTTCCGCGGTGTGAAGCCGTCTTTCGATGGTCGTGGCAACTTTGCCATGGGCATGAAAGAGCACATCGTGTTCCCGGAAATCGACTTCGACAAGGTCGACGAGGTCTGGGGCCTGGATATCGTAATTGCCACCACAGCGAAAACCGACGCTGAAGCAAAGGCATTGTTGAAAGCATTCAACATGCCGTTCAACGCGTAAGCGCCGGGAGGATTGAGACATGGCTAAGAAAGCAATGATCGAACGCGAGAAGAAGCGCGAACGCCTGGTGGCCAAATATGCCGCAAAGCGTGCCGAGCTGAAAGAAATCGCGAATGACGAGAGCAAGCCGATGGAAGAGCGTTTCAAAGCGCGTCTGAAACTGGCGAAACTGCCGCGCAACAGCTCGGCTACCCGTCTGCACAACCGTTGTCAGCTGACCGGTCGTCCCCACGCTTACTACCGTAAGCTGAAGGTCAGCCGTATCGCGCTGCGCGAGCTGGGTTCTGCTGGTCAGATCCCCGGCATGGTGAAATCGAGCTGGTAAGGGAGACATAGATATGAATGATCCTATCGGCGATATGCTCACCCGTATCCGCAACGCGCAAATGCGCGGCAAGTCCACCGTTTCCACCCCGGCTTCCAAGCTGCGCGGCTGGGTTCTGGACGTGCTGGCGGACGAAGGTTACATCCGTGGCTACGAAGCGACGACCGGTGAAAACGGTCATCCGGCCATCGAAATCAGCCTGAAATACTACGAAGGCACCCCTGTTATTCGCGAACTCAAGCGGGTTTCCAAGCCTGGCCGTCGCGTCTACATGGGCGTCAATGACATCCCGCAGGTCCGTCAGGGTCTGGGCGTGTCGATTGTCAGCACTCCGAAAGGTGTGATGTCGGACGCAAACGCTCGCTCCAACAATGTTGGCGGCGAAGTGCTCTGCACCGTCTTCTAAGGAGGTCTGCAATGTCTCGTATTGGTAAAAAACCGGTCGAGCTGCCCAGCGGCGTTACCGCCTCTGTGTCGGGTCAGACCATCGAAGTGAAAGGTCCGAAAGGCACTCGTAGCTTCACCGCCACCGACGACGTTACGTTGTCGGTTGAAGACAACGTGGTCAAGATCGATCCCCGTGGCATGTCCAAGCGTGCGCGACAGCAGTGGGGCATGAGCCGCACCATGGTCGCTAATCTTGTTGAAGGCGTAACAAACGGCTTCAAAAAAGAGCTGGAGATCCAGGGTGTTGGTTACCGGGCTCAGATGCAGGGTAATACCCTGAAGCTGAACCTAGGCTACAGCCACGATGTTGATTTCACTGCTCCGGAAGGTGTCACCATCACCGCGCCGAAGCAGACCGAGATCGTTGTGGAAGGTATCGACCAGCAGCAGGTGGGCGAAGTCGCGGCCAAAATCCGCGAATGGCGCCGTCCCGAGCCGTACAAAGGCAAGGGCATCCGCTATAAGGGCGAGTTCATCTTCCGCAAGGAAGGCAAGAAGAAGTAAGGACGCAGACAATGGCAAACAGCAAAAGAACCCTGTTTCTGAAGCGCCGCCTGCGCGTTCGGAACAAACTTCGCAAGGTCAACGCGGGTCGTCCGCGTCTGTCAGTACACCGTTCGAACAAGAACATCTCTGTTCAGCTGATCGACGACGTACGTGGCGTGACCCTGGCCGCAGCCTCGACCCTGGAAAAGGATCTGGGCGTTGTGGGCAAGAACAACGTCGAAGCGGCCACCAAAGTGGGCGCGGCCATCGCCGAGCGTGCCAAAAAGGCGGGCGTCGAAGAGGCCTATTTCGATCGTGGCGGCTTCCTGTTCCACGGCAAGGTGAAGGCTCTGGCCGACGCTGCGCGTGAAGGTGGTCTGAAGATCTAAGACTTGCGGGCGGGTTTCGATCCGCCCCGATGATCCGGGGGCCTCGGCACTAGTCGGGGCTCACTTGGATTGAACAAACGGCGCCGAGAAGCGCCACATGAGAAAAGGGATGCCAAATGGCAGAACGTGAAAACCGTCGGGGCCGTGGCCGCGACCGTGAAGAAGCACCGGAATTTGCAGACCGTCTGGTCGCAATCAACCGCGTGTCGAAAACCGTAAAAGGTGGTAAGCGCTTTGGCTTCGCCGCTCTGGTGGTTGTCGGCGATCAGAAAGGCCGCGTCGGCTTTGGCAAAGGTAAAGCCAAAGAAGTACCTGAGGCCATCCGCAAGGCGACTGAACAAGCCAAGCGTCAGATGATCCGCGTGCAACTGCGCGAAGGTCGTACCCTGCACCACGACATCGAAGGCCGTCACGGCGCCGGTAAAGTGGTTATGCGTACCGCGCCTGAAGGTACCGGTATCATCGCCGGTGGTCCGATGCGTGCTGTGTTCGAAATGCTGGGCGTTAAGGACGTTGTTTCCAAGTCGCTGGGCTCGCAGAACCCGTACAACATGATCCGCGCCACCATCAACGGCCTGCAAAAAGAGCAGAGCCCGCGTTCGGTTGCCGCACGTCGCGGTAAAAAGGTCGCCGACATCCTGCCCAAGCGGGACGAAGCACCGGCTGCCGCCGAAGCAGAAGCGTAAGGAGAGCGAACAATGGCAAAAACCATCGTCGTCAAGCAGATCGGCTCCCCGATCCGCCGCCCCGCCGAACAGCGCGCAACCCTGATCGGCCTGGGCCTGAACAAGATGAACCGCACCCGCGAGCTGGAGGACACTCCTTCGGTCCGCGGCATGGTCAACAAGATCCCGCATCTGGTTGAGATCATCGAAGAGCGCGGCTAAGCGCAGTCTTTTTTTTGAGAATTGAAAGGCCCTCGAAAACTCGGGGGCCTTTTTTCGTGTTTGCGATTATGTTTGTCTGCTGCGAGCCCAACGCAGCTATAAAACATGAGCGCGTTTGCGGTGAAGTGTTACCCCTCCGGAGTGTACCAAATGGGCGAAGTATAAGCCCGTTCTTGTGTGGATGTAGGTACTTCTTCAGGTAGTTCGTCGCCGAACCGAATAGCTTCGTAAACCGTCCATCGCGGCGTGGGAATTTCCAGCACGCGTGCGTAGTAAAAGGCTTTTTGTCCCGGATCAAACTCGGGATCAGACCAGACGGTTATCAATTCCGGCGATCCGATTGAATTCGTGAACGTGCCGGTTTCGACGTCCACGGTATTGCCGACAGGCGGTAGCTTGCCATCGGCACCGATATCCCGATCGCCGGACCAGACGACATCAAAAACCTTTTCTTGTGTCTCACCGGCTTCTGTTAGCCAGCCCTTGACTATCTGAATACGATCCAGATTACCCGAGTACGGATCCTTGAGTGCAGCGACGAGAAAATTCGGCGCAAAGGCATCACCGGGCGCTTCCGGTAGATCTGCCCCCATCGGTACGCCTTTGCCATACCCAATCTCCGCAGGAAGCCGCGATTGAGCATCGTATTCTTCGAAATCCCATCCCCCGAAGAAACGTACCGTGATCCGACTACCCGTTGTACCATATACTTCCTTGCGTTCCATCGCGTCGAAAATAGATGCTCGCGTATTTTCCTTGGCCCAAACCGCCGCATAACCAGAGGCAGCCATCTGCCAGCCCAGAATTCTGGTCGCTTCAAACTCGCCGACAACATGCTGCCAGCGCCCAGGCTCAGGTTCCACGCCTGAGTGCTTACCAAAAAAGTTGTCTTCCTGGGCTGTCGCCAAGGCCGTGTGACTGTCTGTGGATCCCACGACACCGAACTTGTAAGGGTTGGTCCCAAGCTGCGTCTCAAGCTTCAATCCATTTTTTAAAGCCTCGCGAGCATACTCGTACTGCAACATCCAGTCTTCTTTGGGGACAGGGCCAAGGTTTGCGACGTCCCATGTTTCGTAATCTGCAAACTCGTCATTTGGGCTCAGGAACGGGTGGGCCTCGCCGTCGCCTTTGATCTGAGTAATCTCATACAGTGGCTCCCATTTGGCGCGTCTTTCCGCGTAATCTCCTGTGAGCGGTTCGCCGGTATCGGGGTTTGTCTCGACAGGAAACATCAAACCATTGGAAACATTTCCGTTGTGCGCCAATGCAAGGACGCGCCCGCCTGTCGTTTCTTCGTATCTTTCCATCCAATCCCACAGATCTTCAGGATTGAAAGTCTCGGCAGTCGTAAACGGCAACATTTGCCGCGCCCGAATTTTGTCGTCCCTATAGATGACATTACGGTGCAAGTTGTTACCACCCTCTGTCGACGTCCATTCGTAGCCGATAAACGCTGTGAACGATCCCGGTTGATCATAGGCATCTGCAGTTTCCGTAAAGTCATCCCAAACCGACTGTACAAAACGACGGTCCGCAATAGCCTCCGGCAAAGCTTCACCGGTAATTCCGGCGAAAGTTTCGATAACCTCCATTGTCGCTCCAAGGGCCACATTGCCTCCTTGGTTCAACCTGTCGTTCCAATCGCGTAAAGTTGGGTCGCCCATCAAAGTTGCGTTCCCCGCGACGATCTCGTTCATCGCCCCCATCGCGTCTGAATGGTCTGAAACAACGAGCCAATCGAGCGGGCGAGACAACTTCGCCCGTAGGCCATGAGAAGTAGTTACTTCTTCTCCACGTGCAAACCGAAACGCGTCTGAAGGCGAAAGAAGTACACCAAACGCACGCGCGTCAAGTGAGAGCGATGTATGCAAGTGGGTGTCGCCCCAAAGAGGTCTAGTTGGAAAGTCACGTCCCGCATAAGGCGAAAACGCATCTGATGCAGGGGCATGCATGTCGGCCTCCGAGATGGTCATTTCACCAACTTGCCTACCCTCGGTGGTTTCTTGTGCCCACGCAGAGGTAGATGACATACAAAGCCAAATAAATAAGGTCGCACTGAAAGGAATTTTCATGGCTATATTCCCTGCTAATCAGACTATAGCTTATGCGACCATTCTCATATGCTTGCTGTCAACCTCGTTTTTGTTTCCGCGAGGAGCATCTGTGCTTGATTGAATTTGTGTGTAACTACCCGAATCCGTCGCCGCAGCTTAGCCTCGTATACCGCGAAATCAAACAGCGGCTTTGCCTGCTGAGCGGACACTCGGTGCATTCAGAGTAGCAGGTGGACCCTGTATTGCCATTCACAAAACGCATACCGGCTAGACCGAAACACGCGTTGTTAGCGTTATCGTCTGTGCCTATCTCACGCCTGTCCAATGAAGGAACAAATCAAGTGACATCGGGGAATGCGCCCCGACATTCTAAAGGATCAAAGATATGGCACATACAGCTACACTGACACATGGCGGCTTCAATCTGAGCGCCCGTATTGCGAACCTGTTTGAGCGCGTGAAAGAAAACCGCGCCCGGGCGACGGAATATAACCGCACCTATACCGAGCTTCAGCGCCTGACTAACCGCGAACTGGATGATATCGGTATTCGTCGCTGCGATATCGCGGATATCGCGCGCGAACACGCCTACTGTGGGTAACACCCCAACCACTCACCGTTGAAGAGGCGCCTATACGGCGCCTCTTTTGGTATTGGGGATGTGATTGAACAATGCTTGCAACCGAGGCCGCAACGCTGTAGAGCGCTCCGGTGGATTTCCGTCCACAAGAATCAAAATCAAGAAATGCCGTGTTTGGCCCATCACGCTTCGGGGGTCACATCCGGCTTAGGAGAAGCGAAATGAAACTGAACGAATTGCGCGACAATCCCGGCGCCGCACCGAAACGCACCCGCGTTGGCCGTGGCCCCGGTTCCGGCAAAGGTAAAATGGGTGGCCGTGGTATCAAAGGCCAGAAATCCCGTTCGGGTGTGGCCATCAATGGCTACGAAGGCGGCCAGATGCCGCTGTACCAGCGCCTGCCCAAGCGTGGCTTCAACAAGCCGAACCGCAAGGAATTCGCCGTTATCAATCTGGGCCTGATCCAGAAATTCGTCGACGCCGGCAAGCTGGACGCCAAAGCTGCGATCACCGAGGACGCGCTGGTTGCATCCGGTCTGGTCCGTCGCAAGCTGGACGGTATCCGCGTTCTGGCGAAAGGCGAGATCAGCGCCAAAGTGAACCTGGAAGTCACCGGTGCTTCGAAAGCTGCTGTTGAAGCGGTTGAGAAAGCGGGCGGCTCACTTACGGTCACAAAAGCTGCTGCGGCAGAGTAAGCGCTTGTGAGCGGGCCAAGACCCGCTTACATAGACCTCAGAGTTTTCCAAGACGCCGCCCGAGCCGGAAAACGGTTCCGGGCGGTGTTTTCATAAGAGAGACCGATTTATGGTATCAGCAGCAGAACAAATGGCAGCCAACACAAGCTGGGCTGCTTTGGGCAAAGCCACCGATCTGCGCAACCGCATCCTGTTCACGCTGGGTTTGTTGATCGTCTATCGTCTGGGCACCTTCATTCCGGTTCCAGGTATCGACGGGCAAGCCCTGCGTGAGTTCATGGAGCAAGCGGGGCAGGGCATCGGCGGCATGGTTTCGATGTTCACCGGCGGGGCGCTGGGGCGGATGGGTATCTTTGCCCTCGGCATCATGCCCTATATCTCGGCCTCGATCATCGTGCAGCTGCTGACATCGATGGTTCCCGCGCTCGAACAGCTCAAGAAAGAGGGCGAGCAAGGGCGCAAGAAGATCAACCAATACACCCGTTTCGGTACCGTGGCTCTGGCCACCGTTCAGGCTTATGGTCTGGCGGTTTCGTTGGAATCGGGCGATCTTGCGACCGATCCGGGCATGTTCTTCCGTATGTCGACCATGATCACTTTGGTCGGCGGCACCATGTTCCTGATGTGGCTGGGCGAGCAGATCACCGCGCGCGGCATCGGTAACGGTATCTCTCTAATCATCTTCGTTGGCATTATTGCCGAGGTTCCCGCCGCTCTGGCGCAGTTCTTCGCTTCGGGCCGCAGCGGTGCGATCAGCCCCGCCGTGATCGTGGGTGTGATCATCATGGTCATCGCCGTGATCACCTTTGTGGTGTTCATGGAGCGGGCCCTGCGCAAGATCCATATCCAATACCCGCGCCGTCAGGCTGGTATGAAAGTCTACGAAGGCGGCTCCAGCCACCTGCCGGTCAAGGTGAACCCGGCGGGTGTGATCCCTGCGATCTTTGCAAGCTCGCTGCTGTTGCTGCCGGTAACGATCTCGACCTTCTCGTCGGGCGCCACAAATGGCCCGGTGATGTCGTGGCTGCTGGCCAACTTCGGCCCCGGACAGCCGCTTTATCTGCTGTTCTTCGCTTCGATGATCGTGTTCTTCGCCTATTTCTACACGTTCAACGTGTCGTTCAAGCCGGACGATGTGGCGGACAACCTGAAAAAGCAGAACGGTTTTGTACCGGGTATCCGTCCGGGCAAGAAAACCGCCGAGTATCTGGAATACGTGGTCAACCGCGTGCTGGTTCTGGGTTCGGCCTATCTGGCGGCCGTTTGTCTGCTGCCTGAAATCCTGCGGGGCCAGTTTGCTATCCCGTTCTATTTCGGCGGCACCTCGGTTCTGATTATCGTCTCTGTGACCATGGACACGATCCAACAAGTCCAGAGCCACCTGCTGGCGCATCAATACGAAGGGCTGATTGAAAAGTCCCAGCTGCGCGGCAAAGGCAAGAAACGCGGCAGAAAGGGAGCTGCTCGTCGATGAACATCATTCTTCTCGGCCCCCCGGGGGCAGGCAAAGGAACGCAGGCGCGTCACCTGGTTGAAACCCGCGGTATGGTGCAACTCAGCACCGGAGACATGCTGCGCGAGGCGAAAACCTCGGGCACGGAAATGGGCCAGAAGGTTGCTGCGATCATGGACGCGGGCAAGCTGGTCACCGATGAGATCGTGATCGGCTTGATCGAAGAGAAACTGACCACCGAAAAAGGCGCCGGTTTCATCTTTGACGGCTTCCCCCGGACGCTGGCGCAGGCCGACGCGTTGTCGGCTCTGCTGACCAAGCTGGGCCAGTCGCTGCATACGGTGATCGAGATGCGTGTGGACGATGACGCGCTGGTGGACCGGATCACGGCGCGGTCAACCTGCGGCGGATGTGGTGAGGTCTATAACGACAACACCAAGCCGATTCCTGCGGATGGCAAATGCACCAATTGCGGCAAGGAAAATGACTTTGTCCGTCGCGCCGACGACAACGAAGACAGCCTGCGCACGCGGTTGATGGAATACTATAAAAAGACCTCTCCGCTGATTGGTTACTACTACGCCAAAGGCGATCTGCGTCCGGTGAACGGGCTGGCGGATATCAAGGAAGTTACGGCGTCGATTGAAGCTGTTTTGGGGTGATGCAGTCGACGACTGTTCCGGTTCCTGAAGATCTTGAAGAAGCATTCGAAAGATATGGAGAGCTTATAAAGGCGGAAAGCACTACGTTCAGGCAACGAACCTTGCCTGCTATTTGTGTGTTTACGGCTATCTTTATGTTTGGTCCGATACTCGGTTTCTTTCCACCGCTCAAATCGACAATATCGGTTGCCATCTTATTTTCTCTTCCATTCCTTGCTTTTAGATTTTTTGGAGGGAAACTCAGTGCAGAGCGTGAAGAGATACAGTGTAAATTTTCGGATCAAGGCCTCCGGATTTGCCACGATATGTCGCATCGGGTCGATGTGGTGAGGGAATGAAATTCCAACCTCACTTTGTATGGCTTGACGATCCTCTTAAAAGTCTCTACGCACCCCCATCCCTAAAGGGAATCAAGACCGCATGCGGGATTCGTCCCAATTGCCCCGACCACCTCGAATAATACTGGACCCTCTGGCGTCACTGCCACGGTCAAGTGTTGTGAAAAAAGGTTCCGGAGTTACGGAACCGCAACAAAAAGGAAAGTGACACGTGGCACGTATTGCCGGCGTAAACATCCCGACTGCAAAGCGGGTACCAATCGCCCTCACATATATCACCGGTATCGGAAACACCTCGGCCAAAGCGATCTGCGAAGCCGTAGGCATCGAAGCGCACCGTCGCGTCAATGAACTGTCCGACGCCGAAGTTCTGGCCATCCGCGAGCACATCGATGCAAACTTCACCGTCGAAGGTGACCTGCGTCGTGAAGTTCAGATGAACGTCAAGCGCCTGATGGACCTGGGCTGCTATCGCGGTCTGCGTCACCGCCGCAACCTGCCGGTTCGCGGTCAGCGTACCCACACCAATGCTCGTACCCGCAAAGGCCCCGCAAAGGCCATTGCCGGTAAGAAGAAATAAGGGAGGGTCTGACCGATGGCACGTGATAAGACTCGCGTTAAGCGCAAAGAGCGTAAGAACATCGCATCGGGCGTTGCCCATGTGAACTCGACCTTCAACAACACCAAGATCCTGATCTCGGACGTACAGGGCAACGCCATCTCGTGGTCGTCTGCCGGTACCATGGGCTTCAAGGGATCGCGGAAATCGACCCCCTACGCCGCTCAGATGGCTGCAGAAGATGCAGGCAAAAAGGCGCAGGAACATGGCGTCAAGACGCTGGAAGTCGAAGTTCAGGGCCCCGGTTCGGGTCGTGAATCGGCTCTGCGTGCGCTGGCTGCAGTGGGCTTCAACATCACGTCGATCCGCGACGTGACCCCGATCGCTCACAACGGCTGCCGTCCGCCGAAGCGTCGTCGCGTCTAAGCGATTTTGAATTAGGCTGGGGCTGTGTTTTTGCACGGCCCCAGCACGTCATTTTGAACCTCGGGCGTCTGCACCTTGTTGGTCATGGGGCGCGGACAGGAATGGAGGGATTACATGATCCATAAGAATTGGGCAGAATTGATCAAGCCGACCCAGCTTGACGGCAAGCCGGGCAACGATCCCGCACGTCAGGCAACCCTGGTTGCAGAACCGCTGGAACGTGGCTTTGGTCTGACCCTGGGCAACGCGCTGCGTCGCGTTCTGATGAGCTCGCTGCAAGGCGCGGCCATCACCAGCGTTCAGATCGACAACGTCTTGCACGAGTTCAGCTCGGTTGCCGGTGTACGTGAAGACGTCACCGACATCATCCTGAACCTCAAAGGCGTATCCCTGCGCATGGAAGTCGAAGGGCCCAAGCGCCTGTCGATCAATGCCAAAGGCCCCGCAGTTGTCACCGCTGGCGACATCAGCGAAAGCGCTGGCATCGAGGTTCTGAACCGCGATCACGTCATCTGCCACCTGGATGATGGCGCTGACCTGTTCATGGAACTGACCGTCAACACCGGCAAAGGTTACGTTTCGGCTGAGAAGAACAAGCCCGAAGACGCACCCATCGGCCTGATCCCGATCGACGCGATCTATTCGCCGGTCAAAAAGGTTGCCTATGACGTTCAGCCGACCCGTGAAGGTCAGGTTCTGGACTATGACAAGCTGACCCTGAAGATCGACACCGACGGTTCGATCACGCCGGAAGACGCGCTGGCATTTGCCGCACGCATCCTGCAGGATCAGCTGTCAATCTTCGTCAATTTCGACGAGCCGGAATCGGCTGGCCGCCAGGACGAAGACGATGGTCTGGAGTTCAACCCGCTGCTGCTGAAGAAAGTGGACGAGCTAGAACTGTCGGTCCGTTCGGCAAACTGCCTGAAGAACGACAACATCGTTTACATCGGCGATCTGATCCAGAAGACCGAAGCCGAGATGCTGCGCACTCCGAACTTCGGCCGCAAGTCGCTGAACGAGATCAAGGAAGTGCTATCCGGCATGGGTCTGCACCTCGGCATGGATGTCGAGGACTGGCCGCCCGACAACATCGAAGATCTGGCCAAGAAATTCGAAGACGCGTTCTAAGCGCGTCTTCACAAATGCCCGGGCTGCCGGGGACCATATGGGCACTTCCGCCCCAAGGAGAGCCGGTGACACGCATCGCCGGCCAGACAAAGCAAAACGCGAAAGAAGGAACTAGAAAATGCGTCACGCACGTGGTTACCGCCGCCTGAACCGTACTCATGAGCACCGCAAAGCTCTGTTTGCAAACATGGCTGGCTCGCTCATCGAGCATGAGCAAATCAAAACAACTCTGCCCAAGGCAAAAGAACTGCGCCCGATCGTTGAAAAACTGATCACTCTGGGCAAGCGCGGCGACCTGCACGCCCGCCGTCAGGCCGCAGCACAGCTGAAAGAAGACAAAGACGTCGCCAAGCTGTTCGAAGTTCTGGGCCCTCGTTACGCCGAGCGTCAGGGCGGTTATGTCCGTATCCTAAAAGCAGGCTTCCGCTATGGTGACATGGCACCGATGGCGATCATCGAATTCGTTGACCGCGACATCGACGCCAAAGGCGCGGCCGACAAAGCTCGTGTTGCCGCCGAAGAGGCCGCAGACGAAGAATAAGCCTTGGCTATATCTGAGTTTCAGCCCCCGCGTCGCAGACGCGGGGGTTTTCCTTTGCTCTGTGTGAAAATTCAAGTCGGCCAAAATTTAATTGCTTTCGGCTTTCAGAATACCATCCGCTGACGCTCCCGCGGACAAATTGGCGTCAGAGAAATCCTCTGTCTCTGGCAGTTCCAGATGAAGAGACGAGGTGTGATCGATTTCGATCTTTCCCAGGGTCAATGTATAATCAAGTACGTGCCCACCGGTGGTCCGGTCGTCAGAGATGAAATGCAAGTGGTAACCCGGCACGCCAATCCCGACTGCGTAGTCAGGGCAGCGGAACCCGAGAATAGTTCCCTCCACGTTTTCCAATTCAAACTCGGCCTGCGTTTTGACCACTTCCAGCAAAGGTTTGTATGGCCGTTCCTGTTTCAACACGTTTCGATACCTAATGTGTTTGATCAATCCGGTGAAACGAACCGCGTAAAACAGGTTCTTTGCATCGGCGATGTCATCCAAACCCTCCTCGAAATCGGATTTGTTAATCGGAGAATCCAACGCAAGCGAAATCGTCGGTTCAAAGTCAATGACGGCTGCGTATGGTGTCAGCGCGCCGTTATCCGCAATTGTCGCTTTGCCTTCCCCATCCAGGCGATAAGCGACACCATCCAGCACCACCATTTCTCCGTCCAGGGCGTTGAAAGTACCGAGACCGAAATCTCCGTGTTCCAGCAGCTGACTTATGGAAACAGTCCCGTCATAGACGCCCTGCATGACGGCGCTCAGTAGTGAGGCCTGGTAATACACGTGGGCGTGCTCTTCCCGCACAAAGCTCTTATTTTGATGATGAGAGGCAAGGGCCGTTGCAAAGGTCAATTCCCGGTCTCTGTGCATGGTCATTCCCTCTGATTGGATTCAGCGCCAAGTCCAACACATAGCACAACTCCCTGTGAAACTTTTGCAACGCTTTGCGAAGCCATAATGCTCAAGCAGGATATTTGTGCGAATAGCTCAAAAGAAAGCGGTAGGTCCTCGGCATTGTCGAAGGCAGCGGGTTATGTCGCTTGCAATCTTTGCATCGGCCCCGCATATCCGGTTGGCGATATTGCCGGAGGGCCGATGATGCTAAGACTATTGTGTTCCCTAGTATTGCTGATGGGCGCAATACCGGCAGCCGCAGAGACGCAGGTACCAAAAAGCCAGACCGAAATCAGCCTCGGGTTCGCCCCTGTCGTAAAGCAGGCTGCCCCGGCGGTTGTGAACATCTACGCCAAGATTGTGCGCGAAGGGCGGGCAAATCCGCTGTTTTCTGACCCGTTCTTTCAGGACTTCTTTGGCCGTGGATTTGGGACGCCACGCCCCCGTGTGCAGAATTCGCTCGGCTCTGGCGTGATCCTCACTGGTGATGGGTATGTGGTGTCAAACTACCACGTTGTGGGGATGGCATCGGAAATTCAGGTCGTGACTACCGACCGTCGTGAATTCACTGCCGAAGTCGTTCTGGGTGACAAAGAAAGCGATATTGCAATCTTGCGGTTGGAAGAGGCAAACGGTCTGCCGTTCCTGCAGATGCGCGATTCCGATCAGGTTGAAGTAGGAGAGCTGACGCTGGCGATTGGCAACCCCTTCGGCGTTGGCCAAACTGTTTCGTCAGGTATTATTTCAGGGCTGGCGCGCACAGGAACCGCAACCGGAAACGCAAGAGGGTACTTCATTCAAACCGATGCGGCGATCAACCCGGGCAATTCCGGTGGCGCGCTGATCGATGTGAATGGTGATCTGATTGGTATCAATACTTCAATCCTGACCCGCTCGGGCGGGTCGAACGGTATCGGCTTTGCCATTCCGGCCAATTTGGTAGCCGAATTCCTGCGGCAGGCGCAGTCTGGAAACGAAAGCTTCGTAAGTCCTTGGGCAGGAATGGCCGGTCAACACATGAGCGCGGACATAGCCGAGTCTCTGGGTATGGCCATCCCTCTCGGTGTGGTGATTTCTGACTTGCATGAACTGAGTCCGCTGGCAGAAGCGGGTCTGCGGGTCGGTGACGTTGTCACTCATGTCGACGGAGACGAGGTGAATTCTCCGGCCGAGATGAAATTTCGCATGGCTGTTGCCGGAGTAGGTGGAAAGTCGGTCCTGACTCGGCTGCGGGGCGAAGACCGCTCGGATATTGAAGTGGCGCTGATCAAACCGCCTGAAACGCCTGCGGCGGATGAGACTACGCTGGACGAGGATACGGTCATGCCAGGTCTGATCGTTTCGGGCGTAAATCCGGCGGTGATCGTAAAGCTTGGCTTGTCGCTGTCGCAGACCGGCGTCGTGGTGGTTGATCCGAGCCGCTATGGCGGCCGCGCAGGATTGCGTGTGGGCGATGTCGTAAAAGGTATCAACGGAACCAGAACCGAGACACCGGAGGATATCGTTCAGGCCCTGACCGATCCAGGTCGCCGGGTACAGATGGAGATTGAGCGGGGAAGCCGGTTAATCTCATTGCGGTTTCGGTTGTGATCCGTGAGTGATTTGTTCGATACCGGTTCTGCGGAACCAACCGCGTCGCCGCACCGGCCGCTTGCGGATCGCTTGCGCCCACAATCCCTGTCTGAGGTGATCGGGCAAGAGCAGGTTTTGGGACTAGATGCGCCATTGGGGGTGATGCTCGCGTCAGGTAGCCTGTCCAGCCTGATCTTCTGGGGCCCGCCGGGTGTAGGAAAGACAACCATCGCCCGGTTGCTGGCGCAGGAGACCGATCTGCATTTCGTACAGATCAGCGCGATTTTTACCGGTGTGCCGGATCTGAAGAAGGTATTTGAGGCTGCTAAAATCCGTCGTCAGAACGGGCAGGGCACCTTATTATTTGTTGACGAAATCCACCGTTTCAATAAAGCGCAACAGGACGGGTTTCTGCCGCATATGGAGGACGGCACGATCCTCCTGGTTGGCGCGACGACCGAAAACCCTTCCTTCGAGCTAAACGCGGCGGTACTCAGCCGGTCTCAGGTGTTGGTTCTGGAACGCCTTAGCCTTGCTGATCTTGAGCGTTTGACACAACGCGCCGAGAAAGAGCTTGACCGCGCCTTGCCACTAACGTCTGCCGCCCGCGAGGCGCTGCAGGAGATGGCGGATGGCGACGGTCGCGCACTACTGAACCTGATTGAACAGGTAGCTGCTTGGAAAGTGGACGCCGATCTGGACCCGGATGCATTGTCGACGCGCCTGATGCGGCGGGCCGCAAAATACGACAAATCGGGGGATGAGCATTATAATCTGATCTCAGCCCTGCACAAATCGGTGCGTGGATCGGACCCTGACGCGGCGCTGTATTGGTTTGCGCGGATGCTGACCGGCGGCGAAGACCCGCGCTATCTGGCGCGGAGGATCACGCGGATGGCGGTTGAAGATATCGGTTTGGCCGATCCTCAGGCGCAATCGATCTGCCTGCACAGTTGGGAAACCTATGAACGGCTGGGCTCGCCCGAGGGCGAGTTGGCACTGGCGCAGGCGTTGGTGTATCTGGCTCTCGCTCCGAAATCGAACGGGGCCTATGTGGGGTATAAGGCGGCGATGCGGCTGGCCAAGCAATCGGGCAGTGAACCGCCACCCAAACATATCCTGAACGCTCCGACATCGCTGATGAAGGATCAGGGATATGGTGCAGGGTATGCCTATGACCACGATGCCGAAGATGGGTTCTCGGGTCAGAACTATTTCCCGGATGATATGAAGCGCCCGGTTCTCTATCAGCCGATAGAGCGTGGTTTTGAGCGCGAGCTGAAAAAACGGCTGGAATACTTCGCCAAGCTGAGAACGCAACGCAATCAGGGCTAGACTTGACTCTGCACCCGATGCGCGCGACAGACGCGCATGATTTCTAAGGCACTGAAACACGCACAATCCGGGCGGATCAGCCGTGCGGAACAAGGGGCAATGGCATGAGCGGCGTACAGGTGATCACCGTAGCAGAGGACGATGGCGACCAGAGGCTGGATCGTTGGCTGCGCCGCCTGTTTCCTCATGTCAGCCAGGGCCGGATCGAGAAGATGTGCCGCAAGGGTGAACTGCGCGTAGATGGCGGTCGGGTCAAGGCCTCGACGCGGCTAGAGGCCGGGCAGTCTGTGCGCGTGCCGCCGCTGCCAGACGCCGACCATAAGCCCGCTGTCGTAAAGCATCGTGTTTCGGACGCTGACGCAAAGATGATCCAGTCTTGCGTGATTTATAAAGACGATCACGTGCTGGCGCTGAACAAGCCGCATGGCTTGCCAGTTCAGGGTGGCAGCGGTCAAACCCGCCATGTGGACAGCCTGTCCGAAGCGTTGCGCTTTGGGTATGACGAGAACCCGCGCCTTGTGCATCGTTTGGATAAGGACACATCTGGCGTTCTGCTGATGGCCCGTACGCGCGAGGCCGCCAAAGGGCTGACGGCAGCCTTCCGGCACCGAAACACCGAAAAGATCTATTGGGCGCTGGTAGCTGGTGTTCCAACTCCGTACCTGGGCGAAATCAAGACCGGGCTGGTCAAGGCACCGGGGCATGGTAAGCATGGCGAAGGCGAGAAGATGATCGCTGTTCATCCGAGCGAGGTGAACGATACGCCCGGCGCAAAACGCGCGCATACGCTCTATGCAACGCTCTATCGCGTTGCAGGGCGAGCCGCCTGGGTTGCGATGGAGCCGGTGACTGGGCGAACTCATCAGCTGCGTGCGCATATGGCGGCGATCGGTCACCCGATCATTGGCGATGGGAAATATGGCGGCTCGGGGCAGGAAAACCTCGGCGATGGCTGGGGCGCGCAGTTGGGAGGTATCATCAGCAAAAAGCTGCACCTCCACGCCCGCAGCCTGTCCTTTGAACACCCGATGACCCGCAAACCCATCTCGCTTACGGCGCCTTTACCGGATCATATGAAACACAGCTGGGATACGCTGGGCTGGACCGAAGACCTCGCTGCAGATGATCCGTTTGAGGAGTTGCGATGAACGCCCCATTGCGGCTAGTCCTGTTTGATGTGGATGGCACTCTGGTCGATAGTCAGGGTGCCATTGTTTCGGCAATGACCGCCTGTTTTCAGGCGCAGTCACTGCCGGTCCCGGACCGTGACGCCATCCTGTCCATCGTCGGTTTATCTCTGCCCCATGCAATGGCGCGTCTGGCAGCAGATCAGTCCGAGCGGATACAAAGCGCATTGGTTGACGGATATAAGCAGGCCTATCACGCGCAAAGGTTGGAGCAGGGCGCCGCAAGCTCGCCGCTTTATCCCGGTGCGCGCCAAGTGATTGAGGCTCTTCACGCTCAGCCCGAGGTTCTTTTGGGAGTGGCCACAGGCAAATCTCAGCGCGGGCTTGATGCGCTGCTTGAAGGGCATGGGTTGCAGCAGCATTTCATTACTCGTCAGGTTGCAGATCACCACCCGTCCAAGCCGCACCCGTCGATGATAGAAACAGCTTTGGCTGAAACGGGCGTGCCGGCTGCGCAAGCCGTCATGGTGGGCGACACCAGCTTTGACATGGATATGGCCGCAGCCGCGCAGGTTGCCGGGATCGGTGTCAGCTGGGGTTATCACGATCGTCGGGTACTGACGGCTGCGACACATGTGATCGAAACATTCGAAGAATTGCCAGGCGCACTGGCCAAGATCTGGGGCTAAAGAGATGAGCGACTGGAAACCCAAACGCTTCTGGACGACAAGCACGGTCGTTGAGACCGACGTGGGCTATACGGTTGAACTGGATGGTCGACGGGTCAAAACGCCCGCCAAGGCTGCGCTGGACCTGCCTACGCGTGCCATGGCCGAGGCCGTTGCACGGGAATGGGATGCACAGGAAAAGGAAATCGATCCGACCACGATGCCATTCACCCGTTCGGCCAATGCGGCGATCGACAAGGTGCGGCACCAGCATGGTGAGGTTGCCGATATGCTGGCCGATTACGGCGACTCGGATCTGTTGTGTTATCGGGCGATCCATCCCGAAACGTTGCAGCAGCGGCAGTCCGAGGCCTGGGATCCTGCATTGGATTGGGCTGCGGACGTGCTGGGCGCGCGGTTGATCCCGCGTGCAGGGGTGGTGCATCAACCGCAAGCTGCCGAGGTGCTGCACGGCCTGCGTGACCGGGTGCATGGACTGAATGCGTTCCAGCTGGCGGCGTTTCATGACCTCGTCAGCCTGTCGGGATCATTGATTCTTGGTTTCGCGGCAGCCCAGAATTGGCGCAAACCGGACGAGATATGGCGCATTTCTCGACTGGACGAGCTTTGGCAGATCGAACAATGGGGCCACGACGATGAGGCACATGCCGCCGCCGAAGTGAAACGGGCCGCCTTTCTGCACGCAAAGCAGTTCTTTGACCTCTCGTTCTGAGACGGATTCTCGTCAAATCGTGAATTTGTGTCCGATTCTGCCCGAAAAGACCTATCGTTTTCCCTGATCCAGCCCTTGACGTTTGTTGATGAATACGCCCAAACTCGGGCCACTAAAGGGGAGACACCTTTTGGGTAACCTTTCTGGCGCCTATGCGCCGGATCGAACCGTTCCATTCAGGGATGGAAAATCAGGAAGAGGTAAAAATGAAAAAATCCGTAATTTTGGGCGTGGCAACCATTGCCGGCCTGGCTGCTGGCGCGGCTGCAGCGGGTACCGTTGACGACGTGAAAGCCCGCGGCAAGCTGAACTGCGGCGTTGCAACCGGCGTACCCGGCTTTGCCAGCCCCGATGCCAATGGTGAGTGGCAGGGTTTTGACGTGGCCGTATGCCGCGCGGTAGCCGCTGCCGTTCTGGACGACCCAAGCGCCGTTGAGTTCATCCCGACCACCGGTAAAACACGTTTCACCGCGCTGGCTTCGGGCGAGATTGACATGCTGGCCCGTAACACCACGTGGACCTTCAGCCGCGACGTCGACCTGAAGTTCGAATTCGTCGGCATCAACTACTACGATGGTCAGGGCTTCATGGTTCCCAAGGCACTGGGCGTCAGCTCGGCCAAGGAACTGGACGGTGCAACCGTTTGCATCCAGACCGGCACCACAACTGAGCTTAACCTGGCGGATTTCTTCCGCATCAACAACATGAGCTACGAGCCGGTTCCGATCGAAACCAACGCCGAAGCGCAGCAGCAGTATCTGGCTGGTGCCTGTGACGTTTACACTACCGACGCATCGGGTCTGGCTGCTACGCGCGCCACCTTTGAAAACGCAGGCGACCACGTGATCCTGCCCGAAATCATCTCGAAAGAGCCGCTGGGCCCGCTTGTCCGTCATGGCGATCACGAGTGGGGCGATGTGGTCCGCTGGACCCTGAACGCACTGATCGCAGCGGAAGAGCTGGGTGTAACCTCGGCGAACATCGACGAGATGTCCAGCGGTGCCACCGACAACCCAGAGGTAAACCGCCTGTTGGGTACCGAAGGTACGCTGGGTGAGATGCTGGGTCTGGACGCGAACTGGGCACAGCGCGCGATCAAAGTCGGCGGTAACTACGGCGAAGTGTTTGCCAAGAACATCGGCGAGGAAACCCCGATCGGTCTGGCACGCGGCCTGAACGCACAGTGGACCGATGGTGGCCTGCTGTACGCACCGCCTTTCCGCTAAGATCCACGGAAAAGGGCGCGGGGGAACCCGCGCCCTTTTTCCTTCCATAAGAAACACGCCCGGAACGATCTGAGCAGAGGCAAACTCTGCCAACATCCGGGATGCACGGGGATATACATAGGTCATGACGACACTCACTGACCCGCCGAAGGAGCACTTCCGGCTGTCCATGCTCCTTTATGATACGCGGTACCGATCTGCGACCATTCAGGTCATAGCGATGATCGGTTTCATGCTTCTGGCAGCCTGGATTATCAACAACACCATTCAGAACCTTGAAACGCTGGGCAGAACAGTCGGGTTCGACTTTTTTGCCGAACCGGCCAGCTATGACATCAACCAACGCCTGCTGGAATACGACTCGCGCGATACACATCTGCGCGCGGCGTTTATAGGCCTGCTAAACACTCTGGTTGTTGCAGTTCTGGGCTGTATCACAGCAACGATCATCGGTGTCATGGTCGGTGTTTTGCGCCTGTCGAATAACTGGCTGATCGCGCGGATCATGACAGTCTATGTCGAGATGTTCCGTAACGTTCCAGTGCTGCTTTGGATCGTGTTCGCCATGGCGATCCTGATTGAAAGCCTGCCAGCACCGCGCGCCTTCCGAGGTGAAAACCCAGAAGCCACGATGGATCTTTTTGGCACGGTCGCGGTCACAAATCGCGGTGTCTATATCCCCGAGTTTCTGTTCTCGCGCGGATTGGGCGATATCCACCTTTTCGGTACATCAAGCCTGCGCTTTGATGTTTCGCTTGACCTGATCGCCTTCCTGATCGTGTTTGGCGGCAGCATCTTTGCGATGCGCAAGGTTTCGGCCTGGGCCAATTCAACGCAAGAAAAGACTGGCGATCGCCCGACCATCTGGCACATCCAACTGGGCCTTTTGTTCGTGCCATCAGCCATCCTGCTGGGCGTTCTGGGTTTTCACCTGGGCTACCCTGAGCTGAAAGGCTTCAACTTCAGCGGCGGTACCCACCTTCGTAACTCGCTGATTGCCTTGTGGCTGGCCCTGTCGCTGTACACTGCGGCATTCATCGCCGAGATCGTGCGCGCCGGTATTCTGGCCATTTCCAAGGGTCAGACCGAGGCCGCATCCGCACTGGGCCTGCGCCCGGGCCGGACCATGCGTCTGGTGATCTTGCCGCAGGCGTTGCGGGTGATCATCCCGCCAATGATCTCGAACTATCTGAACCTGACCAAGAACTCGTCGCTGGCGATCGCGGTCGGATATATGGACATCACGGGTACGCTGGGTGGCATCACCATGAACCAAACCGGTCGCGAGCTGGAATGCGTTCTGCTGCTGATGCTGGTCTACCTGTCCATCTCGCTGAGCATTTCGGCGGTGATGAACTGGTACAACAACCGTGTCAAACTGGTGGAGCGGTAATATGAGTGATGTTTCATTTGTCCGCACGGAAATGTTGCCGGAACAGGCACCACCCGCCTCCGAGGTCGGTGTACTGGGCTGGATCAAGCATAACCTGTTTTCAAGCTGGCTGAACGCCATCCTGACGATCGTATCGCTGGTCTTCATCTACTATGTGCTCTCCAACATCCTGTCCTGGACGTTCGAATCCGTTTGGAACGCCAATTCCCTGTCGGAATGTCGTGAGATCATGATGGCCACCTGGGGCGATACGCATGGTCATGCCTGCTGGGGTGTGATCAAGGATCGTTGGCTACAGCTGCTATATGGGTTCTATCCGCCGTATCCGGCGCATCCGGATGCCACATGGTCGAACCCGCCTGAAACAGGGGCATGGCCGGCCTATTTCCGTCCGAACCTGACCTTCATCCTGTTGTTGGTTGCTATTGCGCCAGTGTTGTTCACTAAGGTGCCGCGTAAGCTGTTGATTGTAACGGCGGCTTATCCGTTCCTGCTGCCTTGGCTGATGTGGGGTGGGTCGATCTGGGGGCCGCTCATGGTCGCCGCCGGATTTGCCATCGGGTATTTCGCGTACAAGTTTGCGCTTCCGGTTGCCGGGTCTCTTGCCGCGATTATCCTTGCGATTGCGCTGCCCATACTATGGTGGCTGTTTGCTGCCGGTTCCGTGGCTGACGCAATCAATGCAATCATTCCGATCGGTATCGCGCCGGTGGAAAGCCGCGACTTTGGTGGCTTTATGCTAGCGATCCTGTTGGGTGTCGTGGCCATTGGTGTTTCGCTGCCTATCGGTATCGTGCTGGCGCTGGGTCGTCAGTCCGATCTGATGATCGTCAAATACCTGTGCGTGGGCTTTATCGAGTTCATTCGGGGCGTGCCGCTGATTACCCTGCTGTTTGTGGCATCGCTTTTGCTGAACCTGTTCCTGCCGCCGGGCACTAATTTTGACATCATCCTGCGGGTGATGATCATGATGACCCTGTTCTCGGCCGCCTATATGGCCGAGGTGATCCGGGGTGGTCTGGCTGCCCTGCCGCGTGGTCAGTACGAAGGCGCAGACAGTCTGGGCCTGAACTACTGGCAGGCGCAGCGGCTGATCATCATGCCACAGGCGCTGAAAATCTCGATCCCGGGCATCGTGAGCACGTTCATCGGTATCTTCAAGGATACGACTTTGGTCTCGATCATCGGTCTGTTCGACGTGATTGGCCTGACCAACGGCATCCGCGCCGATACCGCCTGGAACGGCGTCTACTGGGAACTGTTTGCCTTTATCGGCGTTCTGTTCTTCGTGGTTTGCTTCTCCATGTCCCGTTATTCCATGTACCTGGAGCGCAAGCTTCAGACTGGCCACCGTTAAGGAGTTCAACACATGTCTGAACTTGCAATTGAACGCGAAATCGACCGCTCCAAAATGCAGGTGAGCGACGAAATCGCCATCGAAATCACCAATATGAACAAGTGGTACGGGGCCTTCCACGTGCTGCGCGATATCAATCTGACCGTCAATCAGGGCGAGCGGATCGTGATCGCGGGGCCGTCGGGGTCGGGCAAGTCTACACTGATCCGCTGCCTGAACGCGCTGGAGGAACACCAGCAGGGCACGATCATTGTGGATGGGACCGAGCTGTCGAATGACCTGAAAAACATCGACAAGATCCGGTCTGAGGTTGGCATGGTGTTCCAGCACTTCAACCTGTTCCCGCACCTGACCATTCTGGAAAACTGCACGCTGGCCCCGATCTGGGTGCGCAAAACGCCCAAGAAAGAGGCCGAAGAGCGCGCGATGCACTTCCTGGAAAAGGTGAAGATCCCTGAGCAGGCCGACAAGTATCCCGGTCAGCTTTCGGGTGGCCAGCAGCAGCGTGTTGCGATTGCCCGCTCGCTCTGCATGATGCCGCGGATCATGTTGTTCGATGAGCCAACCTCGGCGCTGGACCCTGAGATGATCAAAGAGGTGCTCGACACCATGATCGAGCTGGCCGAGGAAGGCATGACCATGCTGTGTGTGACCCACGAGATGGGCTTTGCCCGCCAGGTCGCCAACCGCGTGATCTTTATGGATGCCGGTCAGATTGTGGAGCAGAACGAACCGGAAGAGTTCTTCAACAACCCACAGAGCGAACGGACCAAGTTGTTCCTCAGCCAGATACTGGGACACTAAATTCGGATAAGAAAACCAAGAAGGCGGGGTGTCGACCTCGCCTTTTTCTATTCCAGCAGCTCGCGTGGGATCGTGAAGCCCAGAACCTCACCCTGATGCCATTTGAGCGCATTCCAGTCGGGGATATCGAACCGGATTACAGTCGTTGCACAAGTCGGATAGTCGTAGAATCTCGAATGGTCGGGCTGGTTGCGTACCAGCCGATTTGCAAATGCAGCGATGCCGGGATTATGCCCCAGCATTAGTACGGTATTGCCGGTGGCTGTGGCCAATTCGGCGAACATCTCATCGGGGCCTGTCAGATACAAGGCGGGGGTAAAGCGGATTTCCGGGGTGCTCAGCCCCAACCTGTCCCACGTTTCGCGCGTGCGCTTGGCGCTTGAGCAGTTAACTTCATCCGGTAGCCAGCCATTGCTTTGCAGCCACGCCCCAATCGCGGGGGCCGATTTGCGTCCTCGATTGTTCAACGGGCGGTCGTGATCTTCGGCAAAGGGATCGCCCCAACTGGACTTGGCATGGCGCATTAGGATCAGTGTGCGGGTCATGATCGGTGAAATGCTTTCATGTGATGCGCAGATTGCTCTGGCTGGCGCTCTGCGCCGGCGCTGAGAGGGCAGGCGAGCCGGGCAAGGCAGCCTTTATTCATGCAGCTGTGTCCCGTCTTGGTATCGAGATGATCATGACAGGCTGCTACGTCATAGAAGCTATGGGTGTTCAATGCCCCAACCGGACAGGTTGTTGCACATGGCGCGGGGCATTCTGTGCAAGGTGACGATTGAGACACGGATGGAATTGAAAACTCATCCGCAAAATGCAACGCACCACGGAATGATATCATCATCCCTACCGTATCGTGCACCAGAGCCCCGACCGGACTGCTGAAGGTACGACCGGACTTAAGTGCCCAGTCAATGAAGGGTGCGTATGGTGGGCCGCCGAACGGATAGTAGGCGGTGCCCCTCATGTCCCGCGCAAGCTGGCCGATCACCCGTCTAGACCAGCGATCAACCGGGTCGGGTTGGCCATCCTGCCACTCAGCCGAGGCCTTCAGAGCAGGCCAGAATGCCCCCGCAGCCCCCAGAAGGATTAGGGTTCCGTCATCAAGTTGCTTTGCTTCACTGGGCCTTGGATGAAGTGCACCCATAACTATCAGCCCAACCTGAGTGGCTGCTCGTTCGACATTGGCGTAGGTCATCAGCGGCGGAAGGGCAGAGCCAGGCTCCAGCCCAGTTTTGTTGGTCGATCGTCCTGCCATTCCAATCCCACGCTCATTTGTTCGTGCCCGTCCCGAGGTTGTGCGATGTAAGTCCCCAGCATTCGGTCCCAGATAGACAGTGCAAAGCCATAATTGCTGTCATGCTCTGTTCGGAATACCGAATGATGTACGCGATGCATATCGGGTGTCACAAGAATCCTACGTACAACAGCGTCAACGGCAAGGGGGAGCTTCAAGTTTGAATGATTGAACAACGCTGTGCCATTAAGAAGGATCTCGAACAGGAACACAGCCAGGGCGCTGGCGCCGAGCAGATAGATTAGCCCGATTTTCAGGATCATGGACAACGCGATTTCAACCGGGTGAAAGCGGACTGCGGTAGTGACGTCCATGTCTCGGTCGGAGTGATGCACACGATGTAGCCGCCAAAGGATTGGCACCTTGTGGGTAATCAGATGCTGTAGCCAGATTGCAAAGTCCAGAATCAGCACACACAGAATAAGCTCAACCCACCCTGGCCAGGCGAGCCAATTAAAAACGCCCAATCCATTTTTCCCGGCATCAATGGCAGCGCCAACTGCCAATAAGGGCAACCCAATCGCCATAGTCCTGAGCAACAGTGTGTTCAAAACAGTGATTGATAGATTGGTTAGCCACCGATTTTTTCGCGGACAGGTTCGTAAGCGTTTTGGCGCAATTGTCTCTGCCGCCGCAAACAAAACAAACAGGATCAAAAACACGCTTAGGCGAAATAGGGGCTCGTTCTCCATACATTCACAATCGGGCATGTTAATGCCCGGTGCAAGAAGTTGAAGATCACTATGGCGTTAATCAGGACGGATCAAGGATCCGGCACCGTGTTCCGTAAACAGTTCGAGCAGCACCGCATTGGGCGCGCGCCCGTCCAGAATAACGACCGCCCGAACGCCATTATGCAGCGCGTCCAGCGCAGTTTCGGTTTTTGGAATCATCCCTCCCGCAATAGTGCCTTCACGCGTCATCTCACGAATCTGGCCGGCTTTGAGCTCGGTCACGACATCGCCCGCTGCGTTCTTGACGCCCGCTACATCGGTCAGCAGCAGCAGGCGGTCTGCCTTAAGAGCTGAGGCGATCGCCCCGGCTGCAGTGTCGCCATTCACATTGAAGGTTTCGCCATTCCGACCTGCGCCCAGCGGCGCGATCACAGGGATAACATCATGCGCAAACAGGTCATGCAGGACTTTGGGGTTCATCTCGGACGGTGTGCCGACAAACCCGAGCGAGGCGTCGGTCTGTTCGCACATCATCAAATGGGCATCCTTGCCCGACAGACCCACAGCCATGCCACCCTGCGCATTGATCGCCTGCACGATCCGCTTGTTCACAAGGCCCGACAGGACCATTTCGACCACTTCGACTGTGGCTTTGTCCGTCACGCGTTTACCGCCCACAAACTCGGACTGGATATCCAGTTTGTCGAGCATCGCATTGATCATTGGGCCACCGCCGTGCACGACGACCGGGTTTACGCCAACCTGACGCATAAGCACCACATCGCGCGCAAAGCTTTCCATGGCTTCGTCGCTGCCCATGGCGTGGCCACCTAGCTTGATGACGACAATCGCACCGTCGTATCGCTGCAGATAGGGCAGGGCGCTGTTCAATGTGGCGGCGGTGGCGATCCAATCCCGGTTCATATCTCGTGTCTTCATGGCTGATTGTCCCTCTGGGACCCTGTGTTAGGGCGTTTGGAGGATGGTGCCAAGACCGGATCGCGGAAACAGCCAATCTGAACGGGCCGTACCCGATGGGCGCGACCCGGCTTCCTTAGCTCATGACTTGGATATTGCTGAACAGCGTCACTCCAGATGCGCAATGATCGAACGCAGGGTCGGAATGCCGTCGCCCTTCTCGGATGAGGTCAACACGATCTCGGGGAAGGCCGCAGGATGTTTCGAAAGCGCGGCGCGCACCTGGTCCAGCACTTTTTCCCGGTCTTTTGCTTTGACCTTGTCGGCCTTTGTCAGAACGCATTGAAAGGTCACTGCGCTGGTATCCAGCAGCTTCATGATCTCGGCGTCCACAGGTTTCACCCCATGGCGCGAGTCGATCAGGACGAAGGCACGGCGCAGGGTCTGACGTCCACTCAGATACTGTTTCAGCAGACGTTGCCATTTTTCCACGACCTTCACCGGCGCGTTCGCATACCCGTACCCAGGCAGGTCGACCAAATAGAGTTCAGGCCCTTGCGTGAAAAAGTTGATTTCTTGAGTACGCCCCGGCGTGTTCGAGGCACGTGCTAACCCCTTGGTGCCCGTTAGCGCGTTGATCAAGCTGGATTTACCGACATTCGAACGCCCGGCGAAACATACCTCCAGCCGATCGGGGGCAGGCAGGCCATCCATGGCAACGACGCCTTTGACGAATTCGGATGGCCCGGCAAACAGCTTTCGACCGGTTTCCGTTGCGAATTCATCTGGCGTTTCAGCTAGTGGAAAGGGAAGTGGGGTCATAGAACCTGAACCTCGTCACCGGTGAGAATGGTGCCGCCTTCCAGAACTTCGGCATAAACGCCAAAATCCTGATGATCCCAGCTGCTCAGCGCACCCAGTGTGTCGGCATCCCGCTCACCCGTATCAGGGTTGGCGGCTGTCGCCAAACACCGCGTGATGCGTTCGCGCACATGAAAAACGGCCTCGCCGATCCGGATGTCGCGGCCAATCCAGTCGAGCTCATTCCACAGCGGCAGGCCATCGAACCAGATATTTCCGCGCCAGCGAGCGATAGAAAGATCCCTGCCTAGCTTCTGTTCGACCGCCCGATGCGACGACATGTTGCACAAACTGATCGAAGGAAAATCGCTGTCCGTCATGCCGCGATTAGCGGCGCGGACAATGCGGGCAGACGCAGCGCGATCTGCAGGCATCAGCGGTTTGACCCAGTCCAGAAAGGTATCCTGTTGCACGTCGGGCTCAAAGCTTAGATCGGGGCGATTGGGATGGCTCAGCGTGACCGAGTCGCCTTGCAGCTGCGCCGAGATTGCCATCAACTGAGGGGCCTTCGCGCCTCGGCTGAAATTGGCGCAGGGTGCCCATTCCGATCCATCCGCTTTCGACGCCTCATGTGCAACCGCCCAAACACGATCCCCGGGCATGGTATGCCCGGGGATCATGGTAATGCGATCAAGGCGTTCACGCCCGTGACTTTTGATCGGGTGCCGCCAAATGCTGGTGACCGAACCGCTCATTTGTCGTCCGTCTTTGGCGTTCGTTTGAAGCCTGATTTGATGTTGCCGAATACATCGGGCGTATAGCCCTGGCTCCGCATGATCAGGTATTGCTGGGTAAATGTGATCGTGTTGTTCGCGATCCAGTAGACCACCAAACCGCTGGCAAATCCGCCCAGCATGAACATGAAAACCCATGGCATCCAGGCAAAGATCATCGCCTGTGTTGCATCGGTCGGTGCCGGGTTCAGTTTCTGCTGCAGCCACATCGAGATACCCAGCAGCAGTGGCAGGATACCGATAAAGATCAGCGCCATGAAGCTTTCAGGCTGCGGTGCCGCCCAAGGCAGCCAACCAAAGAAGTTGAAGATTGAGGTCGGATCCGGAGCGCTGAGGTCCTGGAACGGGCCAAACCATGGGGCTTGACGCAGTTCGATGGTGACAAAAATCACCTTGTACAGCGAGAAGAAGATGGGGATCTGCATCAGGATCGGCAAACAGCCTGCGGCCGGGTTAACCTTTTCCTTCTTGTACAGCTCCATCATGCCTTGCTGCATCTTCTGGCGGTCATCCCCTGCGGCCTCTTTCAAGGCCTCCATCTGGGGCTGCAATTCCTTCATCTTGGCCATCGAAACGTAGGATTTGAACGCCAGCGGGAACAGGATCGCCTTGATGATCAGGGTCAGGCCGATGATGGACCAGCCCATGTTGCCGATCAGCAGGTTGATGTTGTGCAGCAGCCAGAAGATCGGCTTGGTCAGGAAGAAGAACCAGCCCCAGTCGATGCTGTCGATGAACTTCTGCACACCTTCGGCCTGGTATTCCCGAATGGCTTCCCATTCCTTGGCACCAGCGAACAGGCGTGTGGTCACTTTAGCAGTCTCACCCGGCGCTACGGTCAGCGTCGGCAGCACCGTTTCGGTTTGATAGATTTTGCGGCGCGAGTCATATTTTGCGGCTGCTTTGAAGGTCGAGCCCGGCTCTGGGATCAGCGTGGTCATCCAGTAGTGATCCGTGAAGCCGATCCAGCCATCTTCCTTGACCTGATAGACCTCGGCCTGCGCCCGTTCGTTCGGGTCGATGTCAAAATCGCGGACATCACCATAGTCAACTTCTGACAGCGTGCCGTCCGCCATGCCGATCACACCCTCATGCAGGATGAAGAAGTTTTTCAGGCCCGGAAGGTCGCCATCTTCACCAATACCGTGGCGTGCAAGAATGCCATAGGGGGCCATGCCCACCTCGGATTGGGTCGCGTTTTCAACCGATTGGGTAACTGTGAACATGTAGTCCTGGTCGACCGCGATGGTGCGGCGGAAAGTCAGGCCATTGCCATTGTCCCAGGCCAGCGTGATGGGGTTGTCTACGCCAAGCGTCTCACCCTCTTCCAATGTCCAGAGCGTGTTGGGGCCCGGGACATCCGCACCTGCAACTCCTGTACCCGGTGCCCAGCCGTAAAGGGCATAATAAGCCGATTCCGAACCAACCGGAGACAGCAGCTCAACAATAGGCGCGCCTTCTTCGATCGAGACTTTATAATCTTTCAGAAACAGCTCATCGATCCGCCCGCCGGACAGGGACAGGCTGCCTTTCAGACGGGGGGTGTCGATGTTGACGCGAGGGGCTTGTTCCTCTGGCAGCGTTTCCTCGGCGGTCGCTGTGGCTTCACCCACGGTGCTGGTCGCGCTGGGTGTTTGCACCTCGTCGCCTTCCAGAGCAGCAATTTCTGCAGCGTCCTGCGTCGTGGTTGATTCCGGCGGTGGGAACAGCACGAACCAGACAAGGATCACCAGAAAGCTGAGCGCGGTTGCAAGGATGAGATTTTTGTTCTGATCGTCCATCGGGGACAGCCACCTTGAGCAGTGAAACACACCCGGTGGGTTCAACAGAGTGCAGCCCCAAAGGTCAAGCGGAATCGCCCATCAAATCGCTCCGGCGCTGGATTTGGCGCACCGTAATTGCAGATTTCATCCCATTTTGCGACCGATCTTGGATGCACCCCTGATCTTGGCACGATGCGCCGCGATCCAATCCAGGGTCTGCTCAAATGGCATTGGCTCTGCAATTCCGAACCCCTGAACGTGGTTACTGCCCAATTGCGCCATCAGCGCGTGCTCGCCGGGCGTTTCCACGCCTTCGGCGAGCGTCTCGAGGTTCAGACGTTCAGCCATGGTCAGAATGGCGCTGACCAGTTGCTGCTGGCTGGGATCCTGATCGGATTTGGTGACAAACGTCCGATCAATTTTAATCCGCGAGACGTCAAACCGCTTGATAGAGGCGATTGAAGCATGTCCGGTGCCAAAGTCATCCAGGTCGATACAACATCCAAGCGCAGCCATGCCGGTTACATTCCGGGTGATCACGTCATCCGGCTTGCGAGAGAACACGGTTTCCAGAATCTCAACCGCCAGCCGATCCGGTGTCAAATCAAACTGATCCAACTCCCATTTCAGGCGGTCGATCAAGCCGGGATTGCGCAACTCATCGGATGAGAAATTGATACCGATCCGGGGCACAACGCATGCTGCAAGATCCCAAGCTTGCATCGCTTTAAAAGCATGGTGACGCATGATTTGGCCTAGCCGCTCCATCAGTTCGGCTTGCTCGGCGAAGGGCAGGAATACCTGCGGGCTGAGAACACCTTTTATTGGATGCTCCCACCTTGCCAAAGCCTCGAACCCTGTGATGTTCCCATTATCCGTTGAAACCTGAGGCTGAAACCAGGGCCGAATCTCTCCATTGTCCAATGCCGCCTCGAACTCTTTTCTCAAATTGGCTCGGACCAGGGATCGCCGACGGGTCGCGGTTGAATAGGCGCGTATGGTCGAGGGACCGCTTCTTTGCGCCTCGGACAGTGCAGCGGTGGCGGCGCCAATCCACTCATCAGCCTCGGCCTGTCGCAGGTCTGAATGCAGGCAAAACCCGATCGAGCAGGATTGGTAAACTCCTGTGCCATTCAACAAAAGCGGCTCTTCGACTGCGCTTTGGATGCGGCCGGACATTTGAATGCAAGCTTCCAGATCAAGATGTGGGGAGGGATGCAGGCCAATGAGAAACCGGTTCTGATCGATCTGCGAAAAGATGTCCTGATTTCGGATGATCGACAGGATACGATCACTGAATTGCTGCTTTACATGAGTGGCGGCAGCCTGACCGTGCAGATCCTGAAGGTCGGCATAGCCGTCCAAAGCAATTGCAATACAGGCGGCATTCTCACCTGATTTGCTGACCGATTCACTCAACGCCTCCAACTCTGATTGAAAAACGTCATAGGGAACCAGGCCGCTGGGGCGCATACCTGAACTGCGGGCTGTATAAGAACGGCTTCCCCAATTTCCGATGACGGCAAAAGCAAGGGGCAAACCCAAAGCCGTGGTAACAAGTGCACGTTCACCGCCCAACCAGAAGGCGGCTAAACACGCCGCGGGAATAAATGCCAGAACCTGCGGTCCGGTGAGAAATATCCGCAGCGTTTCGGAACAACAGTCGACAAAGAGGAATTTCCGCATAGGTTTTAGGGCCTTCAGCTTGGGCTAGGATCGCGCAAGCCAACCGTAGGAAATCAATCTGAGTCAGGCGTTAACGTAACTGGGGAATATCGTCTGAATTTTCGTCTTTTTGAATCGGATCGATCGAAAGATTTGCGAAATCAAACAGTTTTGGGTCCAGAAGATGCGAAGGCCGCGCATTGGTCAATGCCCGAAACATCACTTGCCGCCGGCCGGGGCTGTTCTTTTCCCACTGATCGAGGATCTGCTTGACCTGTTGGCGCTGCAGCCCGTCCTGACTGCCGCACAGATCGCAGGGTATGATGGGATAGTTCATCGCTTTGGCGAATTTCTCGCAATCCGCCTCGGCCACATGGGCCAGCGGGCGATAGACGAACAGATCACCTTCTTCATTCACCAGTTTTGGTGGCATGGTTGCAAGGCGACCGCCATGGAACAGGTTCATGAAAAAGGTTTCAAGGATGTCATCGCGGTGATGGCCAAGCACAACTGCGGAACAGCCTTCCTCGCGCGCGATACGATAGAGGTTGCCACGACGCAGGCGTGAACACAGCGCACAATAGGTGCGGCCCTGCGGAACTTTGTCCATCACAACGGAATAGGTGTCCTGATACTCAATCCGATGTGGCACCCCCATACGGTCTAGGAATTCTGGCAGGACTGTTGCCGGGAACCCCGGTTGCCCCTGATCCAGATTGCAGGCCAGAAGATCCACGGGCAGCAGACCGCGCCATTTCAGTTCGTAGAGCACCGCCAGAAGGGTATAGCTGTCCTTACCGCCCGATAGGCAGACCAACCAGCGGGGTGTTTTACCTTCGGCGGTGCGGTCCACCATGCCGTACTGCTCAATGGCCTCGCGCGTCTGGCGCACGATGCGCTTGCGCAGCTTCTTGAACTCGGTGGTTGAAGGCGCACCGGCAAAAAGCGGATGGATATCGTCGGCTTCATCAAACATGGGCGGGGCCTATCGCAGTTGGGTGAGCCGGGCAAGGGTCAGGGTCGTTCGTCTTCGGGCACAGGGTCATAACCGTCGCCACCCCACGGATGACAGCGCCCGATCCGGCGCGCCGCCAGCCATGCGCCCTTGATGGCGCCGTGTTTTTCAAGCGCTTCCAGCGCATAGGCCGAACAAGTCGGCTGATAGCGGCAGTTGAATCCGACCCAGGGGCTGAAGATCAACCGGTAGGCCCGGACGGGCAGGGCGAGGAGATGGGCAAATATGTTCACTTGCCACCCCCATGAATTTTGCGCAGCGCATAGCGCAAATCGTCTTTCAGCGCATCAAAGGGCCGTGCAGCGGTAACCTCGGCGCGGCCGATCAACACGTAGTCCCAGCCCGCATGCCCATGAATGGTTAATACGGCTCGCGCGGCTTCACGCAGGCGGCGTTTGGCGCGGTTGCGGGCGACGGCATTGCCGACCTTCTTTGAGCAGGTGAACCCGATGCGAATGCCCGCAGCCTCATCAGCGCCACGTTTACGCGCCTGCACCATCATCGATGCAGTGCCTTGCCGTTTGGCCCGCGCGGCTTTCAGAAAGTCCGAGCGATTCTGCAGTACGGTCAATGATTCAGATGCGCAAACGGACGCCGCCGGGGGCATCACCCGCGGCTGGTTATTACCATCCTCAGGGGCCTCCGGCGGCGTCATGTTCATAACCTGAAAGGTCGAGCGGTTTATGCGCTCAGCGACTTGCGGCCGCGTGCGCGACGTGCGTTCAGGATTTTGCGGCCGGCTTTGGTGGCCATGCGCGCGCGGAAACCGTGGCGGCGTTTGCGAACCAGGTTCGAAGGCTGATAGGTGCGTTTCATCGCTCCGTCTCCAATCTATAGCGGTGGGTGCGGCGCGGATTCGCCTGGCCCTAGTGTTCGAAGCCCGTCCTCTACTGGGTAGCGGGGGGTAAGTCAAACCCCTAGGTGGGGGTTTTGGTGCGTTTTGCAACAAATCTGTAATCTGTCCGGGCAAAAGATTTCAAAAACCGGGTTCAGAGCGCGTATCCCTCACATTAAGTGCCATAAACATCAAGGCCCCGTGAGGCCTCTGTTGCAGCGCGCGCGGGCGGCGCATGTTGTGGGCAAGATGAATGAACAAGAACCTGCTACCCAGATGAACGAAACCACCAAGATCCCGCGCAACGGGCTGGCGCGTCATATCCCATTGGCGGTGATTCTCGCCGTTGCCGCCGTGGGGTTCTTTGCGCTGGGCGACTATCTGACCTTTGAAACCCTGCGCGACAATCGCGAGGCCCTGCTGGCCTGGCGCGATTCAAACTACTGGGCGATGGCTGCGGCTTTCGTAGGGATTTACATCATTATTGTTGCCTTCTCGCTGCCTGGTGCTGCGGTCGCTTCGATGACCGGTGGGTTCCTGTTCGGGTTGCTTGCAGGAACGGCTTTTAATGTTTTTGCCGCAACCATAGGCGCTTCGACGATCTTTCTGGCCGCACGCTGGGGTTTGGGTGAATCTCTGACCGCCAAGCTTGAAGCCTCGGAAGGGACGGTCAAGAAACTGAAGGACGGGCTGCGTGAGAATGAAATCTCGGTTTTGTTCCTGCTGCGTCTTGTACCTGTGGTGCCCTTCTTCGTTGCCAATCTGGTGCCCGCATTGGTTGGGGTAAAGTTCCGAAACTTCCTGATTACGACGGCGCTGGGCATCATCCCTGGTGGGATTGTCTATACCTGGATCGGTGTTGGGCTGGGTGGTGTCTTTGATCGCGGCGAAACCCCGGATGTCTCGCTGTTATGGGAACCCTTCGTGATCGGGCCAATTATTGGCTTGTGCGCGCTGGCAGCGCTGCCGATTGTCATCAAATCCCTCCGTGGTCGAAAGGGTTCCTGATCCATGCAAGAGTTGAAAACCGATATCCTGGTGATCGGGGCCGGGTCAGGCGGGTTGTCTGTAGGCGCCGGGGCCAGCCAGATGGGTGCGGATGTCATCCTGCTGGAAGGCCACAAGATGGGTGGGGATTGCCTGAACTTCGGCTGTGTCCCATCCAAAGCTCTGATCGCCAGCGGCAAGGCTGCATATGCTCAGGCCCACGCGTCGGCTTTTGGTGTCGCGGATGTGACGCCACGGGTGGATTATGCAGCCGCCAAAGAACACGTGCAAAACGTCATCGCTCAAATCGAACCCATGGACAGTCAGGAGCGTTTTGAGGGCTTTGGCGTCAAGGTAATCCGGGAGTACGGTCGTTTCATCTCACCCACGCAGGTACAGGCCGGAGATCATCTGATCACCGCCCGTCGCGTCGTGGTGGCCACAGGTTCATCGCCCTTGGTGCCGCCGCTGCCCGGGCTGGATCAAGTGCCGTATTACACCAACGAGACCATATTCGACCTGCGCGATAAGCCCGAGCACCTGCTGATCATCGGCGGAGGTCCCATCGGCATGGAAATGGCGCAGGCGCATATCCGGCTGGGCTGCAAAGTGACCGTGATCGAGGGCCTTAGTGCGCTGGGCAAAGACGACCCTGAAGCTGCAGCCGTCGTGCTGGACAGCCTTCGGACTGAAGGTGTCGAAATCCATGAAAACGCCATGGTGTCCCAGATCCGAGAAAATGCAGGCACCATTGAGGTGGTCACTGAGAATGATGAGGTCTACGCGTGCTCTCATCTGTTGCTGGCCGTCGGACGCAAGGCCAATATCGACCGTCTGAACCTCGGCGCTGCCGGGATCGACAGCACGCGGGCAGGCATCAAGGTGGACGATTCTTTACGCACGAGCAATCGCAAGGTCTATGCCATTGGTGATGTTGCAGGTGGGCTGCAATTTACCCATGTCGCCGGATATCATGCGGGGATCATCATCCGCTCTGCCTTATTTGGGCTTCCGTCGAAAGCGAAGACCGCTCATATCCCATGGGCCACCTATACAGATCCCGAACTGGCACAGGTCGGCCTGACCGAGGCACAAGCCCGTGAACAGCATGGCGACGCGGTGGAGGTTGCCCGGTTCGACTATCACCACAATGACCGCGCAGTTTCCGAGCGCAAGACCAAGGGGTTCATCAAGGTGATGGTCGCAAAGGGCCGACCTGTGGGCGCGACAATCGTCGGATATCAGGCCGGAGAATTGATCAACTTGTGGTCGCTGGCGCTGGCCAATAATCTCAAGATGGGTCAGATCGCAGCGATGGTTTCGCCTTACCCAACGGTCGGAGAGCTTAACAAACGTGTGGCAGGAGCCTATTTCTCTCCAAGGCTGTTTGAGAATCAAATGGTTAAACGAGTGGTCAGGTTCGTCCAACGCTGGATCCCCTGACCCAAGGAGGAGCGTAAATTGAACTCGCTGTCGGGCCGATTTCTGATCCTGACGACGGTCTTCGTCATGTTGGCCGAAGTACTGATCTTTGTGCCCTCGATCGCGCGTTTCCGTGAAGATTTTCTGCTGAACCGGCTGGAACGCGCCCAGATCGCCTCGCTTGCTTTGTTGGCCGACGATATGCTGGCTGATGAGCTTGAAGCGGAATTGCTGTCAAATGCGGGGGTCTATAACGTCGTATTGCGCCGCGACGAGGTGCGTCAGCTCATGCTGTCTTCACCGATCCCGACCCAGATCACCAAGACCTTTGATTTGCGTAATGCCAGCGCTTGGGTGCTGATCCGTGATGCTGTCTCGAGGCTGTTTACCCCCGAAAACGAGGTCATTCGTGTGATCGGCGCGCCGGTCAAAGACGCAGGACTGTTGATCGAGGTGACAATGGACAGTGAGCCCTTGCGCATGGCCATGACGGATTATGGGCTCCGCATCCTTGGGCTGTCCTTTGTGATCTCAATCATAACGGCCTCGTTCCTGTTTCTGGCTGTGCGCGTGGTACTGGTGCGTCCGATCAAAAGCGTTGTTGGCTACATGCAGCGCTATGCCAGCGCACCTGAGGATGCGCGCGGCATCATCTCCCCCAATTCCAAGGTGACCGAACTGCGCGAGGCCGAAGAGGCCCTGCAGATGCTTCAAACCGATCTGACCCAGGCCCTGAAACAACGTGAACGTCTGGCCCAGTTGGGCGGGGCGGTGGCTAAGGTCAGCCACGATCTGCGCAACATTCTGACCTCTGCTCAGCTGTTTACCGATCGAATTGAGGCCAGCAATGACCCCCTGGTGGCGCGAATGGCACCCAAACTTGTCAATTCGATCACGCGGGCGGTTTCCTTGTGCGAAAGCACCTTGGCGTTCGGACGCGCCGAAGAACCAGCCCCAACCCTGACCATGGTGCGCTTGCGGGACGTTACCGCAGATGTTGTCGCCAGCGAACAACTCGCCATTGCCGATGCCTGCGTTGAGATCGTGAACGACGTACCCGAAGATCTTGTTATCCGTGCCGACCCGGAACAGATTTTCAGGGTTGTCATGAATCTTGTGCGCAATGCCCGTCAGGCGCTTTTGGTCTCTGGTAAGGCGGGGCGCGTAACAGTGTCTGCATCTGAGCTTGAAGCCGACTGGTGCATCGAAATCAGCGATACGGGTCCAGGCCTGCCTCCTAAGGCCCGAGAGAATCTGTTTACACCATTTCAGGGTGGTGTTCGCAAAGGCGGCTCGGGACTTGGGCTCGCGATTTCGCAAGAATTGGTGCGGGGTCACGGCGGAGACCTGTTTCTGAAAGACACAGGGCCTGATGGAACCACCTTTGAAATAAGGCTTCCACGCGGCGATATGACTTTTTGAAGTTTTTTTGAAGAATCGACTTGCGCGCCCTTGGCCTCGGGTCTACATACCGCCTCACCAACGCGGACCGATAGCTCAGCTGGATAGAGTACTTGACTACGAATCAAGGGGTCGGGGGTTCGAATCCTCCTCGGTCCGCCACTGGTTTCCCCTAAATTATTGAAAATAAACAACTTTTTCGCACTCGGAATCGAAAATTTAGGGGGGATTCAAACTATCCCGCAACAAATCCCGCAACATTTATTATTGAATGCACTTTGTTTGCATCGGCGCAGGATAGAATCTTGTGCCGTGGTGGTTACCAACGCAAACTCCCGGCATGAGTAATGATGAACAAAAATTTTTCGAACTAAGAAAAGAATCGAAGACATACATTTCAAAGGTCTTCTCTTATAGCGACCGCTCACCTGAAAAACTACGACAGGTGCGAATGGTGATGGAGGGCTCTGATAGGTTACAACTTGGTGAAGTTGAGGGGGCGGCATGTTTACGTCTAACCGGCGAGAAGCGAAAAACGCAGGTAACGGCACTAGTAACCCAAGACGAAAAGCAAGTGCGTCGTATCACATTGCAGAGCTTTCAAACGCGCGCGGGTGATTGGATCCAAGCTTCCGAGAAGAACGAGTTTACTTTCCGACAAGATGAATTCACCCGCCTGCTGTCGTTCTTGAAGCAAATTGAGTTCATTGATCTTTCCAACGAAGACAACTTCCAAATTGAGGACATTTCCACCCAATCAGGTCCGAAAGCGATAATTGACGCTTCTGATCGTGGGTTAGTCGAACGCATCAAGTCATTAAGTAATGACCAGAGAAAATCAGTTGTTCGCGCTTTGCAGGCCGACCTCACAAGTGAGGAGATCAATATCCTATTGGGAAGGCGTCAGGGTGTTGAGGAATTTGAAGCACAGATCGCTTCCGGGAATTGGTCCGAAGCCCACTGGCAAGACTTTTTCGATAAGCATCAATGGGTATTTGGCTACGGCCTTGATTATCGGATCATGCGTCAATTTGATCGTGAAATGACGGTTGGAGGAGGTGGAACAGACAACCAGAACAAACCCGTTGTCGATTTTCTGCTCAACTTCACTGACTATACCGTTTTGGTAGAAATCAAACGGCCAAACACGCGAATTTTCAAATCAGGCAAAGGCGGCAGGGCTGGAACGTGGGAGTTTAGTTCTGAGTTTACCAGTGCTGTTTCTCAAGTCCTTGAGCAAAAAGCCGAGTGGTTGGCCTCAGCTCAAAGTGGCGATCATTACAATAGGACCGGAACGGAAAAACTTGAGGCGCGAACGCGCAACGCAAAAACAATCTTAGTCATCGGATCGCGAGGTGAATTTGATGAAGCGGAAAGCGTGAGAACAGCGCAAATAAAACGCGACACATTTGAACTGTTTCGCCAAGAAAACCGGACGGTGGATATTTTGACTTTCGATGAATTGCTCGAACGCGCCCAGTTCATCACCAAGAGTGTCTAAGGGGTTCATCTGATCCCGCAACAAATCCCGCAACATTTGATACTGGATATTCATGTAATATAATGATTAAAAACAATAATTTATAGATCACCGAAAGATCCTCGGTCCGCCACTTAAACCCTGTGTAAGGCGACACATGGTTCTGCCACCAGCGACAGAACCTTTCCATTTTCGCCTCACTTCCTTCATCCAGCACCCAGACCGATTTCAATGATCCTGACTTCCCTTTTTGGAAAATCAGGGCTGATTTGCAGATCAGACGCCGAAGGCGCCTGTTCCTGCTGATCTGCCGTGTGGCGAACGCGGATGGGGGCGAGGCAATGCTATTCGACAATAGTGGTGCGGCCCGCAGGCGCAGCCGAGGATACGGTATTGTCTAATAGGGTTGCCCGAGGGGGAAGGCAGCGCCTTACCCCTGATGGCCAGAGGCGTCCGGTTTGTCCAATTCCCGCTGGCTCACGAAACAGAATCGGCGGGGCGTCAGTCCTGCCACCTGAAACTTGATAGTTCTTTCTGGTCTTTCCCTCCTTACATTTTTTTGTTTCAGGGATGGATGCCGGATAGCCGTGACCACTACGGGAGGCTCGCCTCTACCGGGACCTGACAACTCTGCTGCGGCATGTTGAAGCTGGCAACCTGAAATAGATCAAAAAGCTCGCCATTCCCTTTTTCAGATTCTCTCATGATGATACTATGGCCTCAAGAAAAAATGAGGTTTTGCATGCGCTTATACAGCATTTCTGTAAGAAACTTTCGCCGCCTCAAGAGCATTGATCTAGATTTCGAAGAAAAGGAGACGGTGTTTGTTGGTCCAAACAACAGTGGAAAAACTTCGGGAACCGCAGTCATGCGGAGCTTCCTTGGAAATCGTGATTCTAAGATACACGACTTCTCGGTAAGCAGTATTTCGGCGATTGATGCTTACTTAAATGGCGATGGGGAAAACTTGCCACCGGTCGAGCTCGATCTGTGGTTCAAAGTTGATCCAGAGGCAGTATCGTTCGGGCGGGTATTCGCTCTTGCCACAACTCTATCGACTGATTTTACTGAAATCGGAATTCGGTGAGCCCTGGCAGTTGATGATGCCAACGAACTCTGGAGGCACTATAATATTGCTTTTCCGGTGGATCAGAACGGTGAACGCAAACGCTCGCTAAGCCATTTTCTGGATTTAGAGGGCAATTTGAAAAAGCACTATAGTGTTCAGTTTTCATCGCTGGAACGTATGGGCGAATTCTACACCTGGCTTAAGGAAACTGAAGAGGACCTGGCGACGGCAGTCCTCAGGGCTTGTGTGCAGGATTTTGTGCGTGAAAACTATCCGCTGCAGACCGGCGCAAAAGTTCTGGGTACGGAAATCTCTCTACGACAGTTGGAACCAAGATAAGCAGGCGGCGGAGAAAGGTTGATGCTCCGCCACACATGCTCATCGGTAAAAGTGGCGGTCTATCGATTGGGGCAACTACGTTAAACTGCTGTACCGCGAGGTAAAGAAACACGACTAGCAGTCGAAGAAATCTTACTGAACGGCTTCAACCAATATGGGAGGCCGTAGGCAAGCTGGGCGCGGATAGTCCCGAGCTTAATCTAAAGGCCTATCTCGATGAGATGTGGAGCGAAGACGAAACAACTACTGTTTCTTTGAGGACTGGAAAGGGTCTGGCTCGACGAGACGAAAAAATTGCGGAAGATCTTGAGGCCCAATTCAAGATGATTGCGGTCGCCTATGCCACTGGAGAATTGGATGAGATCGACCGCGTAGTTAACTACCTAGCGTTCATACGTCGCATGAAAAAGCAGGGTGTTTACGAAATTGGACACTGGAGCGATGAGGACCCAGATGGGTGACGATGTAACTAGAAGGTGGTTCACGTAACACCCGTTCAGCAATGTCCAATGGTTTTTATCTAAGGCCTTCCCTCCGAGAACTCAAAACCTGACACATATGCGGGTCGCGGCGAATGCCTCAAAAGAGCTCTCAGCCGTCGTTGCCCTGCAGGTAGCCCTTCGTTGGCGCGGCACGTCGGTAACAGCCCAAACGCGACATTCGAGTTACATCGTAGTCACCATTTTACGTGCAACCTTTCTATTTCGACGTGGTCGGTAACTCGGAATGGATATACCGCGACATCTGAAACAGCGGAGCAAAGGTCAGAAATAAAGGCAATTATGTGGTTGCATTCATCATCTGCGGGTATGAAACTCATCGTCGCACGGGCATTGTAATTGCCGTTATCCATCATGGCTCTTGGATAAAGATGAGCCTTACCATTATACGCGTATGTCTGGTAACCATCTGCAAGAGATAAAAACATATTATGATCCATTGATGCTTCTTCCTCACTTGTCACGCGAGAAGTGAAAGATTTAATTTCGTCTTTCATTGCGTTGGTGCCTCCTGAAATGTCAGAACAAACCACATAGCTGACTTTATTTTGCCAGTGAGTTTCAATGGGGTCATATAAGCGGTGCAATAATTCCTCCATACGATCCGAAATCGGCCTACTGCATCGCCCCGCCTCTTTGTCCTCCATGATCTGCAAGAGGTGTTTCTCCTGCGCAATTGCGACCTCAGCTGCGCGCCAGCTAGGACGAACCGGAATGGGGGTTTCGGGTCTCTCTAATGTGAGCTCCTTAACTTTTCGAAGCTTTTCCAGAACCTTTGTTATATCTGATCTTTGCAGCGACGACTTAACTTCACCGACTGCTACGATGGTTTCAATAGGGTAAAACCTTCGAAAAGCTGCGTCTTCCACCCTTGGCGTTTCATCTGCGTCAAACAAGACATTATCAACTTGAGTGCTAGTGTCGCCGTTTCTCCCAATAATGAAGCCGGTGCCTGTCTCTATATGCCTCGGAAGAAATGTTTTAAGTAGGTCCTCAAGAAGTCTTTCCCGATACCCCCCATACTCGCTCGAATGAATTGTCTTATTTCCCTCTCCTGACGAAAATGCCTCTTTAACCATTACTTCGTAGTTGTGGCGAAAAGATTTGGCTCTACTTCGAATGAGGGGAAGAAGTCTTGTATTTGCTGGCATTGAATGACCGATTCTCCAAACTGTGCGATCGCTTCTACCAAGCGAGCAGTTTTCGTAAAGTCGTCGATTGGGTCTCAATGCGAACAATCTGGTGTCAGTGGCTGCATTCCAAAGTCGTTGACGTCGGTGGCGACCACGAAGTCCGCGATCCACCGTGCCAGGTCAAGTTGGGATCGCTTTATAACCTGCAGTCCCCTTCGAATGGCGAGCACTTGGGGGTGCCTAGTCTGCACGTGCTGTGAATGGCGGCTTTCCTCAGCGCGTCTTCGGCATTGTCCTGCAACCATGGAGCCATATCCCATAACTTTGCAAGCCCCACTAACTGCGCATCGCTAGCATTGGTGTACCGCGCAGCATCAGTAGCTAAGGGCTCGAGACGGCCGATCTCTGCAATTGGGATCAATGTCTGCTGCCAGACAGATTTAAGTAAAGGTGCGTTGGGTCCGCTGGGGCGCTGATCACTCAACCAGAGATTGCTTCACATAAAACCGCTTCAGCGACGTTGATGGCGAGTAGCGACGAATTGAAACACCAAATAGTTTTGTTTCTCCGAGGCCAAAACGAGGTGCACGCTCGGAACTCTTCAGCCGGATCGCAAAAGTCCGTACCTGAATGTCCAAAACCTTCCATTTGCTCCGCCTCAGTTCACGAACCCGGGTGCGCAGTATTTTCAATTTTGCCGCTATGCTTTTCCTTTGTAATTGCACCCGCCACGGTCCGTACAGTTGCTCCGCGGAGTGGACCTGATGCGCAAATTGACCAAAGCTCGCGATCCCTGCAAAAACGGTTTTGAGCCTTGATTGTACGTGAGGTCATCATCCCATCGACCCGACCTTGATAATATCCGAATGCGCGAAGTTCCTTCTGTAACACGCGAACCCACGCATTCTTGTTGATCCAAAAGGCCGTGCTTGCTGCCTTGGCGTAGTTTTCTGGTTGAGCGTCTTCAAGAATATCTTCGACTTCCGACCAGAATCGAGTGGGATGCATTTCTGCAGCGAGCTTAATCAGTTCTGGCGACAACACCCGATCAGAAATGCCTGGGACTTCCGCGAGCATTGCACGTGTTTGAACAGCCTCTTCGCTTCTATCAGGCTGCGAAGACAGATAGACCAGTGCAACTGCGGCGTATCTCGCGTCACCCCCAAGGCCTGCACGCACAACTTGCTCTACGGCTGTATCCGGCGCCGGTCCTCTTAAACGTTTCCAGTTTATGCGCACCACTAAATCGCGCGCCGCATTTTGATCACCGCTCTCCGCCATACGCTCCAAGATCGCTCGTCCCTGTTTGGCGTCTGAAGCGGCGCCCAACTTTCGATCAATGTGTGCCGTTGCCAAAAGCCGTTCTGCGCCGGGTTGGTTGTCGCGGGCGCCAGCTCGGAGGAGCTCCAATGCAACGTCACCCCGTCCCATCTCCATTTCAACTCGCGCCAGAGATGCAGTGGACCAAGGATGACCAGCATCAACGGCGCTCACATACCAATGACGCGCTGCTTCCAGATCCATTTGCGTACCGATCCCTTTTCGGAAGTGATATCCAATCCGATCAATTGCTGGAACGTACCCACTTTCTGCCAATGACATCATTGCAGCATGTGCTGCAACTGGATCGGCCTGTTCCTGCTGGATAAGAGATTTGAACTGTAAGCGTTGCTCATGGGCACGACCCACACTTGCCAATGTCAAAGCTAAGCCAGCGGCCAAAGCCATTATTCTCATTTTATGCTCCTTCACTTAACATCATCGGTCGTGCCGACCAATCTTCCGTGGCAGAGGTTGAAGTGTCGCGGTCATGCTACCCGTATTGGCTTGTCAGGAACGATGTCGCGCCGGATCGCAAGCTCAAGGTTTTCGGCGCGGATATCGATTAAAATGCTGAGCATAGATTCGAGTGTGAAATAGGCCCGCAAAACCCGAAATATCAGGTATTCTGGTAGCGCAAGGATGCCGCGCGGCACACCGTTTAGCAGCGACGCAACCACCGCCACGATCGCAGGCGCACCTGTGGTCACGGCCACGATGGATTGCCATACGATAGGGGTATTTTCGTTAAACGCGACGCCCCACTCTAAGGTCCCAAAAATTATCAGAGGGACAAGCATCGCGCGGCGTGCGGAGTTTACCAGCATGTAGGGCAGGATAACTTTCCCCCTCAACGTCACGTTTGGTCCATAGATCAGGTCCCGACAGCGCGACGAGATGTGATAGATTGAGCGGAACCAGCGCATGCGTTGCTCACGCATATGGCTGTAGGATGACGGCACTTCAGAGATGTAGCGGATTTTGGAATCAACAACCGAGTGGAAGCCCAACTCACCAATACGGAGCGAGATATCGGTGTCTTCACCATTCATCCCTTCAACAAAACCGCCCAGTTGGCGTGGGTGTTGCGTGCGGTAGACAACGAACATGCCCGGGATACCCACAACTCCGTTCACTGCTCCCATGGCAACTGAGTAAAAGCCGTGCTTCACAAGAACTTCCAACAGGCGAGCCCGGTCAAAAAGGGCTCCACCTGGTGGTACAGGCACGCCGCCGACAACACCTACGGAGGGATCTGTGAAGTATGGCATAGCTCGGGAAAAGTTATCTTCGCCCACAAGAGTGTCGGCATCGACACGCACAAGAAACTCGGTCTCGCAGGCATCAAGACCTGCGTTGAGAGCGTTAGATTTGCCGGGCTTCGGAACATTAATCACGCGCCCCTTTGCGGCCTTGCATGACAAGAGTGTCTCGCGCGCGATTTCTTCTGTGTCGTCGGTCGAATTGTTGTTCATGATTAGAACGTTAACTTCGCCACCATAGCGTTGTGCGGCGCGATCCATCGCGTTGATCGTGTCTTTTATGATGTAGGACTCATTATGCGCGGGCACGATGACCGAGACGGGTGGATTAAACTTGGGTTTCTTGGCGGTCGCCACATCGTAGATAGCAAGCACATAAAGCTGCCCAAAAAGCACGGGCAGGAACAGAAATACGCCCGGACCAATGCCACCCAACAGCGTCAGACTGCGCATCACTTCGACCAGATGCAGACCCAAACCGCCAACCCACATCGCGACTCCTGCTGCGATGGCAATTGTGACACCAAGGCGCAACAAGGCACGCATCTGACTAACCGGAATATGTTGGACACGTATGCGGGCCGGCATGAAACCACGCTCCAACAGTTTGAACGAATATACCGCAAAGCCGAACAAACCAGACGCAATAGCACTGAAATGCAGGGAGAAGGATGATCCGAGGATGTCTTCTGCCATGACATTTGCCAGATCGAATACCGCGCAACCTGCCAGAAAGGTCAGTACCAGATCCAGGCCAAACATCGATCGCCCACGGAAATCGCCGGAACTGAATGCAGCAAAAGCAACAAAGAACGAGATAAGGAAAATCCGGATCGCAATGGCGTGCCGCCCCGAATGGGCCGAAAACACATAGTCACGGTTTGGAAATACCTGTGCGACAAAATCAGTGTTCACGATCCAAAGTTGTGTTGTGGCAAGCAGCGCAAACACCGCCAGCATCTTGGGTGCCTGCCATTCTGAAACCGATCCGGCAAAACGTTTGGGTGCGCTGTCGACCGAGACAAAGTTGATCTGTTCGCGCTTGTCATCAACGCCACTCATCCTTTTGCCTCCGGTAATACCGGGGCGGCGGGCGTCACCAGCAGTGCAAGGCCGACATGCGACATTGGTTCGTTCGGCAATAGTTTTTTAATGGACAAGCCTTGGGTGGCACTGACTTGCGTGACTAACCAGGTGGCGCCAGCATGAGGTAAAAGCGGGGCAGGGTGACCTGGGCCCAGGACATGGATGTGAACCTTTCTTCCAGCCGGTTTGATTTCAACGCCAGCCGGTATCACTAGGTCCAACATGCGGCTTGCCGCGGCAGCGTCCGGCGCGGTTAGTTCTGAAGTCATGGCAATGTTGACCGGCCCAACATTATCCAAGGCGGTGTGTAGTTCGGACACTGCGTTGGCAAAGGGCATGTCACTAATGATCAAACGGGAATGAGGTAGTAACTCCGCCACGAGTTCAGGGCCCTGATCACACACGCCGTCTTTCGGAGCGGTCGTTGTCGCCACTACTTCCAGCGTATTTGTGGCGACCTGAATATCAACCGGGAGGTCAATTAACGTTTCGTACTCGGCTTTAGACCCCTTGGTATGCTCTTGAAAAACAAGTCGGTTGTTCAGCGTTACGGTGAGCGACCAATTTTGACCATGCATGAGGTGCCCAAGCTGCATGCGCAGGTCCAACTGGCTGGGTATGTACTGTCCGCTGCGCCCTCCCAAATCGAAACGCTCACGCCATACAGCTTGTCTGTAAAAGCGGCGCAAACCACCATTCATTCCTTTTTGCGCCAACGCGCCCACCGTTCGCCCATGCACATCGGTTTCAGGAAAGGCTGGAAGTACCGCGCGTAGCTCGAGCGTATTTAAGGCTGGTTCTTGTGGGGACGGAGCAAACACGGTTGCAAGGCCCCGTCGCTGGAACTGGGTTGCCAACACCAAGCGGCGAAGCTGTTCGTCCTTTTTCAGCCAGTGGGGCCAAGCAACACGCACGACATGACCCCAGGCGTGCACCTGATCGCGTACACTGTGCAGTGGCCGATCTAGCGTCAAAAAAATGGCACTGGTCGTTTCAATCTCAACAACGGCTTCGAAACCGTCCTGCGAACCACACTGGATTTGAGGGCCAGTGCCCTGCAGCGAGAAAGAAACGACCAGTTGGTTCCCTGCAAAGTCCACCTGTGAAAGAGGAATTTGCAGGGAACGTCCCACCTCGCCTGAACGCAGCAGCATCTCGCCTCGGCGGGTATTATTGATTGAGATGCGCAGCACCCCTTCAACCCCATCCAGAACCTGAGACGTTGCATCGATTTGGAGGTATCCAGACGTCGGGCGTGCATCCACTGGCATCATGAATGTGACGCTCTGGTAGGCGGGAAAACCGGATAAAATGACCGGATGGTCCGGATCGGCGCGCACAACTACGGCTTCGTACACATCCTGCGCTTGGGCGGGTGTGCGGTGCTCAAACACCAGTTGCGGGCCGAACGTTACTTCATGGAGGTAGCGTTTTCCTTGTTCCAGAATGTTCATTGTCGATAGCAGGAGGGCTATGCCTGCCAAAAGAAATCCCATGAGCCCAATGCCAATCATGCGCATGTTTTTCACTGTAATTTTATGGTTTTAAGTAACCGATCGCGCTGGCCCCACCTCCAAGCGGGACCAACACGGGCGGTGCAGAAGGTCAGGCCACTTTGTGTGGCTTTGGAAAGACAACGCCGGGCCGTTGTTTGTGGGTCCAGGTTGAAACACATGGGATCATCTTGTGAATGCACCGGCCGGCGTATTTTGCAGCTATCTTCTGTGTTTCGTCGATCAACCCTTCGGCCAGTGTGATCGGCTTCAGCCCCAATGAGAGAAAGGTTTTGTTCGAAACTCGCAGATCATTTTCAGCGGCTTCGTTGCGTGGGTTGTCCACGTTGGCGATCCGCGCGTCGGAAATATCTGCAACAAGTTTGGCTAGCTCGCGCACGGTATGCGTTTCAGTCATCTGGTTGAGGATTGCAACTTTGCCGTCCTTTTCAGGCGGATTTTCAACGGCCAGGGCAAGGCACTTCACGGTGTCCTGAATGTGGATGAACGCCCGTGTCTGGCCACCTGTTCCGTGCACCGTCAGCGGGTGACCAACGACGGCCTGCATCAAAAAGCGGTTCAATACGGTTCCGTAATCTCCGTCATAGTCGAAGCGATTTATCAGGCGCTCGTCCAGTTTCGTCTCGTTCGTTTGAGTTCCCCAAACGATGCCTTGGTGCAGGTCAGTAATGCGTAACCGGTCGTTTTTTGCGTAGAACTGGAACAGCAGTTGATCCATGGATTTGGTCAGATGGTAAACGCTGCCGGGGTTGGTCGGGTACAAGATATCACGCTTCGTGATCTGCTTATCGTCACCAGGGACATAGACCGGCAAGTAGCCTTCAGGGATTTCCAACCCGTCATCATCGTATCCATAGACGCCCATAGTCCCGAGGTGGACAAAGTGTGGGTCTAAACCCAGAGCGACCGATGCCGCTAGTAAGTTGTGAGTGCCCGAAATGTTGTTGTCGACGGTGTAGCGTTTCTCACCGACACCCTTCATCGAATATGGTGCGGCGCGTTGCTCGCCAAAGTGCACAATGGTGTCTGGTTTGATCGTGTCCAGCAAAGTGGTGACGGCGCCAAAATCCTGTGCAATGTCGATGTTTTTAAATGCAATGGTATTGCCTGAATGCTCTTTCCATGCGGCAAGTCGATCCTCCATGGACGCAATTGGCGTCAGGCTGTCAGAGCCCAACGCCGCATCAATTTCACGGCGCGACAAGTTGTCGACGATAGTAATGCTATGACCCAGCTTTGATAAGTGGAGCGCCGTTGGCCAGCCACAGAATCCGTCGCCACCGACCACTATGATTTTTTTTGAATCTTTCATTTTGATGTTCCTCTGCACGGGCCCCTCCAGGCGACCCTGTTCAAGATAAACTCAGGTGTAGAGTCCCGGAGCGAAACGTGCCGGGGTGCGAGAGTATAGATTGCGGGGATTAAGGCTGGGGCAGCTATCCCAACGGTTAGGGTGGATAGGCCTATGGGGTGTTGGTGTGGCGGTTGATGGCCCCATCAAGTACCGATTTGGACTTTGCTGCCTCGGCTTCCAGTGTTTCGGCCCAGATCTGCGTTGCCGTGAGATTTCCATCGCGCGCGTCAAGTTCCAGCTTTTCCAAAGCATCGTGGAGTTCAATCTGCCCCAATAGAGACGCCGCGCCCTTGGCGCTGTGGGCTGCTTCTGCAAAAGCCAGCGTATCGAGCGGGTCGCTCGCGACGCGAAGATCCGCCGTAAATTCAGCTATCTCGGACAGAAATTTCTCCGCGATATTTGCGACCTTAGCGCTGCCTAACAAGTCGATCATCTCAGAAAGGGCTTCGGGAAAGTGTGCCGTATCCGGTTTGGACAAGTGCTTGGAGGTCACTTCCGCAACAATATTTTGCAGAGCCTCTAGCCTGATGGGCTTGGTATGAAAGCGATCCATGCCCGCAGCTACAGATCTTTCACGGTATTCTTCGCGCCCATGGGCTGTTAATCCGACAATATGTGTCCCGGCGTTTATCCCGTTACTGCGGCGTAAGCGTTCGGTCGCTTCAATCCCGTCCATGACTGGCATGCTGATGTCCATCAAGATGATATCGAACGCCTCGTTCTTGGCCTTTTGCAAGCAATCTTCGCCGTTAACAGCCTCGCGTACAGTGTGTCCCATCGTCGTTAGCATGTCGCACAGGACACTGCGGTTGATGCTGTTATCTTCGACAATAAGGATATTGCAGGAGGGCGCTTGCTTGGCGTTTTGGGCCAGATTGTCACTGTCGTCTCGCGTCTCAGGTCCTGTGCGTCTTAAAGGCAAAGTTAAGATGAACACCGATCCCGCACCTTCGACACTTTTTAGGGACACATCCCCGCCCATCGCCCGCGCGATGCGACGAGAGATGGACAACCCCAAACCATCCCCACGAGCCTGGCGACCTTCGCTATTCGCGAGGGCAATAAAATCCTCAAACACCTGTTCGTGCTGTTCGGCGGGAATTCCGATGCCAGTATCGATCACTTCAAAACGGAGTGAAGAGGTTTCGGGGCCATGAATGCCGCTGACGCGTAAAGTGACCTCTCCATCTTCAGTGAACTTAATTGCGTTTCCGATCAAATTCGTAAGTACCTGGCGAATTCTCCCGGAATCACCGTGATATGGCCCTTGCACTGCTGGGTTTATGTCGAGTTTCACAGCCAATTTTTTCTCAATGGCGAGCGGTTCAAACAATTCGACCAACGCTTGCATTAGCTCTGTTAGATCAAAGGCTTCGGAGTTCAGTTGAAGATTACCCGTTTCAATACGAGTGATATCGAGTGCTTCGTTCACATGTTCCAGCAAAACCTCGCTGGAAGATGTTGCGATGCGGGTATAGCGAACCTGTTGGTCGTTTAGGGGGGTAGTCTTAAGCAGATCAAGCACACCCAGAATACCGTTCAGGGGGGTGCGCATTTCGTGACTCATCACTGTCATGAATTGTGATTTGGCCTTGTCCGTCCTCTCGGCTCGGTCGCGGGCATCAATCAGCTTCTGCTCGTTGATCTTACGCTCGCTGATGTCACGGATGTAGGCAATGAACTTGGTGTCATCACCATCATGAGTGGTTGTAACGTTTAATTCGACTGGGAACTCTTCGCCACTTTTGCGCAAAGCCGCAAGCTCGATACGGCCGGCATCAACGACACGTGGCGCGCCCGTTTCTAGGTAACGCTTCATGCCATTGTGGTGCGCATCGCGCATACGCTGTGGGATGAAGGTGTCCTCCATCGTCAACCCAACAATTTCGTCTCGGGTCCAACCAAAAACGCGCTCGGCCGAAGCGTTGAATTCGATAATACGTCCGGAACTATCTGAAGTTACAATCGCATCTAGTGATGCAGCGACGGTCGATGCAAGTTGCTTTGACGATGCAGATAGAGCCGCGTCCCTGCGAACGGAGCGCTGCAAAAGTCGATCCATGAAGAGTAACAGGAGTGCCATAAGGACCAGTAAACCGACTGCAATTCCCCCGGTTCGAGACAATTGGCCGGCCAATTCAGCGCGCCGGTCCTCGGAACGCTCGGCAACTATCCGGACGCCCAGCAATGCAAGCTCTCGAACAACAGGGCGAACGTCACGAACCAAGCGTTTCAGCTCAAGTAGATCAGTTTCGTCCAGTGGCTCGGACGAATCCAAAATTGCAACGGCATCGTCTCCAAAGACCTCGATTTGCTCAATCAATTCCGCCGCTTCGCTACTGTCACCATAAATTTCGCGGGCCCGTCCAGAATTGACAACGTTCAAACGACTTAAGGCAATGTCTGCACGCAACTGTAATTGGTCAGAGAAGCCTGTCTGTGCAGCAATTTGCTCGGTTAGAACGGCGTCGAGGTTCGCAAACTCGATGTCAAGCTGCGAAATGCTCCACTGAATGTTGTCTTCATCAGCGCTCGACAAGTCGCGTACCTGTGTTAACAGGTTCGAGACCATTGTTGCGAACAAGATGATCAACAGGCAGATGCCTGCCAATACCAAGAGGCGGTATCGGTTCAACTCTGGCTTCAATTGCAACCTCCTGCTTGAGGTCACCGTAAGCACACTCAGCGTGTTAATCTACGACTTTCAAATGCTTAAGCTGCCATATGCTGAACGTGTAGATCGTTTCAGCCCGGTATTTGGGATCCTGATCGTATGGGAAAACAACCCAATACGGCCCCTTGTCCCTAACAGACATCGTCTCGCCATCCATGCGAGTGGCGATGATCGGAGCGTCGTTTTCAAGTTCCGCAAGTGGCATCGTGACCTTGTAATCATTTAAGGCCACCATCTCGATACTGGTGCCGTCTGTGTTCAATTCGGTAAGCAGGGCTTTTAGCGGCACCCCCGAGAAAGTAACTTTATCATCTGTCCAGATCGTTGAGGTGCTGAATGTCACCTGGTCCATTGCGTCAAGATCTTGAAGGCTGAATTCGACGGTTGCGGAGTTAGAGCCTGATGTTGTTAATTCCAACGTCATCTCTGCCCGAGCTGTGGCCGGAGTGACTAAACTCAGCAATAGCATGAACAGCACGACGTAAATCCGCGAGTAGTGTTTTTGTGCCATTGAATAGACTCCGGGTCAGGTAAACTGGGTTATAACTATTGATCCCCCACGGTCATCAGAGCATTGGCTTAGGCAACTATACCAAAGTATAGTTCTGTCATGTTTTGGCCTGATTTTTTGGTTGTGAATGCGTTCAGCGTAAGGACACTGTGGACATGCCTAATATCCTCTTAGCTGACGACCATGATCTGGTCCGCGACACAATCGCGGCCTATCTGGAAACCGTAGACGACTTCAAAGTCCAAACCGCTGCCAATTTGGAAGAAGCGTTGGAATTGATGCGCGGTTTGGATTCCATCGATCTGCTGATCCTCGACTATCACATGCCGGGAATGGACGGCCTGAATGGCCTCAGTCGCGCCCGTCAGGCCTTTCCTGCGACTAAGGTTGCACTGATGTCAGGTGTCGCTAACCGGGAGGTTGCCAACAAGGCAATGGAGAACGGTGCAAACGGGTTTATCCCCAAGTCCTTGAAAGCTGTGTCGCTGGTCAACGCCATCAAGTTTGTACTGTCAGGCGAACGGTATTTTCCCTTCGATTTCGGACAGGCAGATGAGCCAGTGGAGTCGTCTGGCGTTTTTGCCACCCTGTCCAGCCGGGAGATGCAGACGCTGGAACAGCTCTGCATCGGCCTTTCAAACAAGGAAATTGCCCGAAACCTAGGAATTCAAGAGGTTACGGTAAAGCTGCATGTAAAAAACGTGCTGGCAAAATTGGGCGTTTCCAATCGAACGCAAGCCGCGCTACTGGCGAAAGAGAAGCAGTTGTTCTAAACGGCGGAACAAAGGCCACAACAGGTTTTATCTTTTCTGTTTCGAACTCGCATTTGGTTGCGTGGCGAATTTCTCATTCCACTAAAAGTGCCCTGTGTTGAGCGCGGAGTCTAAATAGACTTCGAGATTTGTCCTGCCGATCAATAAAAGGAGAGCAACGACGGTTGAATAGGACACTCGTGTTTTATGGCAGATCTTTGAGTCGCAAATGGTAAGGGTTACGCGAAAGAAACAACCAAGAGTTAGCAAATTCAATAGCTTAGATTTTGCCTAATGGCAAAACTATGTGTCGCCCGACACCCTGTTGAACGTCACACGAACCTGACCCAACCGTCACAGTTGGACCAGAAACGGGGTGAACGTTCGAAATTAGAAGGCGCCCCCAAAAGTTGGACATCAGTTGAGTTTGATCTTTGCGTCATCAACTAACACGCCACCCCCATCTCAGACTCCCGCAAACAGTTTGGTTTGATCTGACTTCCCTTTCGGAAAATTAGAGCTGACTTGCAGGCCAGACAGCGAAGCTGCCTGTTCCTGCTAATCTGCCACGTGGCGAACGCGGGAGGGGGCGAGACAACGCTATTCGACAGGGGTGGTGCGGCCCGCAGGCACAGCCGAGGACACGGCCCTGTCTAAGAGGGTTGCCCGAGGGGGAGGGCCGCGCCCTCACCCTGACGGCCAGGGGCGTTTGGCTTGTCCAAATCCCGCGGGCCCACGAAGGGAAAGTGAGGGGAAGAAGGCATGCCGCCATTTGCGATTGAACCATTTTGTCAAACCGCCAAAAGCAATAGGGCCACTGAGCTGCCCTTCGCTGCGCTAGTAGCATCTATCGTCTCTAGTGGCTGTGATGCGCAGTTAGCGGACTTTGCAAAGTCAAGAGGACGGCCCTAGACACTTGGTCAAAGCGCTGCCTTGTCGAAAATGCGAATGACCCAATCGAGGAAAACCCGGACGCGCGGGGATAGTTGTCGGTTTTGCGGGTAAAATGCAGCGAGCGGAGTGGGCGATGGTGGCATATCCGGTAAAACTTCTACAAGGCGTCCCGCTCTCAAGTCTTCCAGAAAACGATACTTTGGAGCTTGTCCAATTCCGAACCCGTCTCGGATCAGATGATGCACTGTGTCCGCGTCATTTGCTGTAACCAGCGCTGGCAACGTAAATTCCTTGAGCTTGTCACCGATCTTGAACTCCAGCGGTAGTGCGCCGCCGGTTCGCGAAGACAGGAAGCCGACCATCTGATGACCTTTCAGATCGTCTATCGACGTGGGAGTGCCAAACTTGGCCAGATATGATGGACTCGCACAGGTGATCTCAGGGAGATCGGTCAGGTGCCGTTTTATCATGCCACTGTCATCAGGAATGCCTGCGCGGATGACGCAATCAACGCCCTCGCGCACCAGGTCCACCAGGCGCTCTGTCTGGCCAAGTTGAAGGGTGATCTTGGGATACATCGCGAAAAAATCAGCCAGGTGCGGCAGCAGGAATACCCGCGTCAGAGTGCCGGGGGCATCAAGGCGCAGCAGACCTGAGGGCTCGTGCCCACGCAGTGCTCCTTCAGCTTCCTCCAGATCAGCTAAAATAGACGCGCATCTTTGATAGTAGGCTTGCCCATCCGGTGTTGGGGCCACGTGGCGGGTTGTTCGATCCAGCAGCCGACTACCTAGGTCGCGCTCCAGCCTCTGGATGGCTTCACTTGCGGTAGACCGCGGGATATTCAGATCCGCTGCGGCCTTTGTGAAGCTCTCGCGTTCGAGCACCCGAACAAACAGGCGCATGGTTTCAAGTCTATCGATCATTGTTCGCTTTTATCGAATTGTCATTCCAATTCAAGGCAGATTATCTGGCCTGTTTCCTTGCCTATCTTCGCTGCAATCAGACAGGAGAATGACATGGTACACGGACAACGAACTGCAATTGTAACCGGCGCCAGCAAAGGAATTGGCGCAGCCATCGCATTCCGCCTGGCTCAGGATGGCCACGCAATCATTGCCAATTATGCGGGTAACGAGGCCGGAGCGAACGAGATTGTGGACGCGATCAAAAAAGCTGGCGGCCAGGCAATCGCAGTTCAGGGTGACATTTCTGATCCATCCTGCATGCCAAGCTTGTTCGATGCGGCTGAACAGGAGTTCGGCTCTGCCGATGTTCTGGTCAACAACGCGGGTATTATGCGCCTGAGTGCAGTTGCATCTACATCTGATGACGACTTCGAGGCTCACTGCACCATCAACATTGGCGGTGTGTTTCGCGGAATGCGAGAGGCTGCCAACCGACTTAACGCGGGCGGAGCGATTGTCAGTCTTTCCTCCAGTGTTGTCGGGCTCTATCAGCCGACATATGGGGTCTATGCGGCGACAAAAGCCGCTGTGGAAGCGATGACCCATGTGTTTGCCAAAGAACTGGGCTCACGTGACATCACCGTGAATGCCGTCGCGCCTGGGCCGGTTGGGACAGAATTGTTCATCAATGGAAAACCGGAAGCAGTAATTGAAAACATCAAGAAGATGAACCCGTTTGGTCGGCTCGGAACGCCCGAAGACATCGCTGCTGTTGTTTCGCTCCTGGCCGGTCCTGATGGCCGATGGATCAGTGGGCAAACTCTTCGCGCCAATGGCGGTGTCATCTGAAAAGCTTAGCCCGAAGCTTCCAGTAGATTTGCCTTTGAGTAGCGCGCGGGCGGGCATCCTACATAGCGAGAGAATGCGGTGCTGAAGGCACTGGATGACCCATATCCGGTCTGGGCAGAGATTTCGGCAATGCTGAGATCTCCTGCCCGGAGCATGTGTTTTGCCAGCGTCATCCGCCAGTTTTGCAAGTAGCTCATTGGGGGTATTCCCATGACCCCTTCAAACCGGGTGAAGAATGCAGATCGAGACAGCCCGGCTTCGGTTGCAAGAGCCTGAACAGTCCAACTGTGAGCCGGAGCCGCGTGCATGGCTCGCAAACTGGGTCCAACCCGCACGTCTGCCAATCCATGCAAAAGGCCGGCAGTCGGGGCCGGGTCCGCGCCAGAGCGGAAGGCTTCGATCAGTAGGACTTGCAATAGGTTCTCGACGATCACATCTCGCGCCGGCCTGTTTTCACGCGCCTCGTCACGAACAAGCCCCGTAAGTGCAGCCAACCGACCCTCACCGCGGGCAAAAATCAGATCAGGCAGTAGAGAGATCAATAGATCAGCGTCCGGGCTGGCAAAGGTGCAGTGTCCTACGAGTTGTTGAACCTCTGGCTCCGCATCAGATGCCCCAAGCTGGAAAACTCCGTTTTCACCCTCCACAGGGTGGTTGATCAAATCAGCGGGTGGAGGCGGGTCCATGCTTAAAAAGGTGAATGACTTGACCGCAGGGATAAGCACAAAGTCACCCGCATTCAAAACCAATGGTTCTTTTCCTTCGACGTCCAGGCATGCACGTCCAGTTAGAAGTGAGCAGTAGAAGGCCTCGTTTACATCCTCGCGATGCACTCGAAATGGTCCCGATGCATGCACCAGCTTTGAATAGGATGCTTTGGGTTGAAGGAGGGCGATGATTTCAGAGAATGGATCTGCCATTTTGGACCATTGATAACAAAAAATGGATGATTAATTATACATCATACCGCTCACGTTGGTTACTTTCAAGGCATCAACGAACAGGAGACAACGTCATGAAGACCGTATTGATCACAGGATGTTCTTCGGGATTTGGGCTGGAGACTGCGCGCTTCTTTCTCGAACAGGGATGGTCGGTTATGGCAACAATGCGTAAGCCAGATGAAGCACTATTCCCGGCCTCGGATCGTTTGACGATCCTGCCATTGGATATCTCGGATAGCGAGAGCATCACAAAGGCAGTGAAAGCTGCTGGCCCCATCGACGCTTTGGTGAACAATGCAGGCGTCGGCTGGCTTTCCCCTTTCGAGGGCACATCAGAAGATAACCTGCGCCGGATTTTTGAGACCAACACGTTCGGCACCATGGAAATGGTCCGAGCCGTGCTGCCACAAATGCGCGCGAAAGCGTCGGGGGTGATCGTGAATGTCTCTTCCAGCGTCACACTCAAACCGCTGCCGCTGGCTTCGGTCTACACGGCAAGCAAGGCCGCAGTGAACGCCTTCACCGAATGTCTTGCCCTTGAATTGGCTCCTCTGGGTATTCGCACCCATATCGTTCTACCTGGTCAGGCACCAACAACGAATTTCGGCAAGAACGCAATGGCACTGATGTCAGAATCTAATGACACGCCTGAAGACTACAAGCCATTCGTCGAGCAGACTATGGCGGCCTTTATGAACGCTGAAGGGAAAGAGTTCACCTTTTCAGAGGATGTTGTTCAGGCAATCTGGAGAGCCGTGACCGATACCACTTGTCCGCTACGGATCCCTGCCGGTAAGGACTCGGTCGCACTGGCGGCCTGATACCCTCAATAATAAGAAGAAAACTTTTCTAAGAACTGAAATGGCCGACCTCTAAGGGCGGCCTTTTTCCTCAGGCTAGCATTTTGCTCGAAGCGTCCCGAACTTGCCGCGCCTTAGTCGCAGCAAGCCACTCAACGGCAACCTTCGCGCCACCAAAAGGATAAAGGTGAACCGCAACATCAGCTAAATTGCGTCGTTGCAGCCCTTGTTCGATCAAGCAGACCAGACGGGAGAAATCTACGATCCCGTCCACGGTGACACTCACGTTGTTCAACCCGCCAGCCGAAACCCCAAATGAGCGTGCAAACCTGAGCAGGAGATCCTTTTTGGTCGGCCCAGGTATCCCAATTTGGATCGGCTGGCTAACACCAATGTTTCGAAGCTGGCTTATCCAGTTGAGAATTCTGTCGGGATCAAAGGCAAGTTGAGTTGTTATGCTCACGCTGCACCCGTAGGACTCCAGAAGTTTTACCTTCTGCTCCAGTAGGGCCACGTCCGAACGATAGCCTATGGCAGCGTTCCCCTCAGGAAAACCCGGTAAGGTGACCCTCTTAATCGCATATTTTTCAATCCACTCCGTTCGAAGGAGATCCATCGTGTTGTTGAATGGCTCCGACGTATTTGATGGGTCACCTCCAACGACCATGACTTGTCCCTGTGCGCCCGCAAACCGGAGTTTTTCGGTCAGGTCAAACAAGTGTTTCTTTGATTTAAGGCGACGAGCTGCAAATATCGGCACCGGCAATAGTCCGGCGTCGTCGATCCGGCGCACCGTTCGCAGCCTGTCGTAATCATCCTCATCATTCAGCCAGGTCACATTGACAGGGGTTCTCGCAGGAATAAGGGGTGCGGCTGTTGTGAGATCCGCAATCGTCTTTCCTGTCGCCTCAAGTGAATAGAAATTCAAATCCATCAAGGAAACCATCCTCTGAAAGGGCTGTGAATTCATTGGGAGGGCGGTTGGCTAGAACCCGTGCATGCGTTTGGCCCATTGGTATCCAACAATCAGGCCCTTCATGACCGGCAACAGTGCCAAGGCACCGACTACTGCAATGACCGACATGCTCAAAGCCAGGACCCAAGGTTCTGGCCTCCATGTCACCCAGGCGATGTGCAACGCAAACCCCATAAGGTGGCCAACGATCAAGATCGTAAGATAAGCCGGACCATCATCCGCCCGCTGATGGCTCAGATCCAAACCGCAATTCGAACACTCATTGTTCACTTTGATGTAGCTGTGCAGTAGTTTGCCTTCCCCGCATCTGGGGCACTTGAGGCGCATCCCGTTCATGATTGCGGGTTTGATGGGGCGCTCTTCACTGTCGTCGTGGCTGTCAATTGCAAGGTCGGACATCTTTGATCTCCTTCGGTCGTGCCTCAGATAGTCCATCTTCAGACATAATGCAATCAATTACCAATCAATATGATTGCAAGTGCGACAACATGTTGAATTTCGCTTGAAATGCTGATAAATACGACAGACACAATCTTATACATTGAATGGAATGATGCCTTGAAGTCATGGACGCCGAATCTGCGCGACGACGGGAAACCACTCTATGTCCAGATCGCGGAAGCGATCAGACATGATGTAGAGACAGGTGTGCTAGATGCAGGTGACAGGCTTCCGCCTCAACGCAGCGTCGCCAAGCTTGTTGGCTTGGATTTCACAACTGTCTCTCGCGGGTACTCAGAGGCTGCGAAGCGAGGATATATCGACACCTTTGTCGGTCGGGGCTCGTTTATCCGGAACCCAGAAGAAACAGCAGAAAAAGCAGACCCACGCCGCGCGCTGGAAGAAGACCCGAACATGAACATGCCCCCGGAGCCAGATGATCCGGCTCTGGTGGCCCGTATGGAACAAGGCCTCACACATGTTGCTGCAAACTTAGTTCCTCTGCTTCGCTACCAATCCATTATCGGGAGCCGGCAAGACCGGGAGACCGCAGCGCGCTGGATGAACATCAATGATATCGACGTTACAGCAGACCAATTGGCAATCACGCCTGGCGCACATGCCAGTTTGCTGTCGATCCTGACATTGCTCACCAAGCCCGGAGACACCGTGATCTGTGAGCGCGTGACATATCCCGGTATTCGTGCCATAGGCGCTCAACTTGGCATCCTGCTAATTGGCGTGAGATCAGACGACAGCGGTATTCTTCCTGATGATCTGGATGCCGCTATCCAAGAGCACACACCTTCTGCTCTTTATCTGAACCCGACGCTGCAAAATCCCCTGACGCTTACAATTCCGATGGAGAGACGTCAGCAGATCGCGTCCGTTTTGGACAAGTACGGTTTGCCTTTGATTGAAGATGACGCTTGTCGTTTCGTGTCGTCGGATGCGCCACCGCCTATATCACAGCAGATCCCCGAATTGGGGTGGTACATCGCGGGTCTTTCGAAGTGTCTGGGCGCTGGTTTGAGGCTTGCGCTTACGGTGGTTCCGTCCGGGCTGTCGAAAACCCACTTCACGCGTGCCTTGCAGGCAACGAATGTCATGGCGTCACCAATCACAACAGCTTTGATGGCGCGATGGATCGAGGATGGTACAGCCGCGGCGGTGCAAAAGTTCGTACGCAATGAGGCCAACCGCAGACAGAACTTGGCGGCCAAGATTATGCTGGACCAAGACTTCGTCGGCAGCAACGAAGCATTCAATATCTGGCTCAAGCTGCCCGAATGGTCTAGCCGAGCTGACGTGATGAGCCACATGGCCAATCGACAAGTCGGAGTTATGCCGAGCAATGCCTTTACGGTAACAGGCGCACCCGACGAAGCGGTCAGGGTGTGCCTGGGAGGGCCAATCTCATACAGCCAGCTGACTGAAGATCTCGAAGCTTTGAATTATGCGATCACCCATAAAAATTGGGTTCCCTAGGCTGTTAGGCTGTGCCGAAAACCCAAGCGACTTTCGTCTCAGTTATTCAACTTGCTTTATGATTACTGCTTATTTTTATACACTTAGTACCAGATTGGTAAATCGTTGAATGTCTGCTGATCTGACAGGTCGATGCTGAACGATGACGTGCCAGTAGAGCGGTGCGATAAACATATCCAGGATCATTTGCCGATCTGTGTCTTTTGTCAGCTCGCCACGCTGAATGGCTCTGTCCAACATAACCATTGCCTGGGCCTGGCGATCCCGCGTCACACTCTTCAGCAATTCTGCCAATTCATCAGAACGAGCGTGCTCAGCATGTAGGTCCGGCAGAATCCGCCTCACAAGCGGATGGCGCAGAGTTGCAGCCATTCTGCGCATAAGCCTGGCAACGTCCTTCTCAAAAGATCCTGTGTCCGGAATTGGAGTGATATTCGTGGCCGCTGATTTCACCGCTTTGGTCACCAGTTCAAACTTGGATTTACTCCTTCGATAGAGCGCCGCCTTTCCGACACCTGCGCGAGCCGCAATGCGCTCCATTCGTAGAGACGAGTAACCCGTTTCCGCCCATTCCTCGAACAAAGCGCGTTGGATTGCTTCTGTCACCGTGTCTTGCAAAACGGCAGCCCCGGCCGGCTTCCGACGCGGCCGATCAGGATTTCTTACGTCGGAACTATTGCGTTCCATCGTGATTCTCCCTTAGATAGGACGAAACGGTATCGTTCCGATGCAATCTGGAGCAAACCCTTAAATACTGCAACCCAATTTTGGCACTTGTGGAAAGGACGCGAAGATGGACCCGAAAATCGCACTTCTTTGGTTTGCGCCTCTGCTTTGCGGGGCCTTGATACCCATCCATGCCGGAATGAACGCAGAGCTCAGCCGCGCGGCTGGTCACCCACTCTGGGCAACTCTGTTGTCGTTTGGAATTTCATTCGTTTGCCTGGTGGTCGGCATCGCATGGCTTCGACCGACATTGCCAAGCTTATCAATACTATATGCGGCTCCTCCCTGGGCGTGGGTAGGAGGTGTGATTGGTGTCATTTACGTGATGGCGACCATGGTTCTGATCCCACGCTTTGGGGCCGCCGCTTTTATTGCCGCAGTAGTCGCCGGACAAATGACGATGGCACTCATCCTGGACCAGAACGGGCTACTTGGAAACGCTGCTCGACCAGCGGACTTCTATCGCATCACTGGTGCTATGCTGTCGATCTCCGGCGTCCTTATCATGCAGTTTGGAAAAGCGGCATAAACCAAGTCACCAGTCACAGAACAACCCACCCGTTAAGGGAACAACAAGAGGTAAAGAAATAATGTCTGATACGAATAACATACCCAGCTTTGGCGCGATGCTGCGCGGTGCCCTCGGAGATGCAATCATCGCAGAAGCAGGCGAGAACTTCCTGGATATGTGTGACGAAGGCATCGTGTTCGAGTTCCCGTTTTCTCCAGAAGGGTCAGTGCGAGAACTCCGTGGCCGAGACACGATGGCCGCCTATCTGCCAAAAGCTGGAAGCCTCATCAGCTTTGAATCCATGAGCCCGGCAGTCACCCATGTCGCGAAAGACGGTGAAACCTTTGTGTTGGAATTCTCCTGCAAAGGTGAAGGTGAGGCCGGGCGCTATGATCAAAACTACATATCGGTCATTGAGGTCCAAAACGGACGCATCACGCGCTATCGCGACTACTGGAACCCGCTAGTTCTGCTAAACGCCGTCGGCGGCGTCGAAGTTCTTAAGTCGAAGCTGGGAGACTTTATTGATGACTAGTTCCATTCTTGTCACCGGCGGCACCGGAAAAACGGGAAGCCGCGTCGTCAAACAGCTACATGCAAAAGGGCTGGCCTCCAGCGTGGGAACACGCAGACCTCAGAACAAAAACGACGTGCGTTTCGACTGGAGCGATCCGTCTACGTTCACAGAAGCTTTCGAAGGCGTCAGGGCTGTTTACCTCGTAGCACCCACAGACACCGTGGACTCACTGGGCGCAATGCAGCCCGGTCTTGAGACGGCACTTGCCGCTGGCGTCCAACGCTTCGTGCTACTCAGCGCTTCTTCTTTGGAAGAAGGCGGACCCATGATGGGCGCAGTCCACACTTGGCTGCGCTCCAACGCTCCAGAATGGGCCGTATTGCGTCCAACCTGGTTCATGCAGAACTTCTCAGAGCTTCATCACCGTGATCCCATTCGCGATGAGTCCGCCATCTACACAGCGACAGATGACGGCCGAGTGGGCTTTATCGATGCTGGCGATATAGCAGCCTGTGCAACGGCGCTGCTGGTCACTCCATCAGTCGAAAACACTGACTATATACTCACTGGCCCGGAAGCGATTTCTTATGATGTCGTTGCCGAAACACTGAGCAATCAATTGGAGCGGAAGATCACCCATCATCGCCTAACCGTCGATGAACTGACAGAGCGTCATCAAAGCCTCGGATTGCCGGAAGAATACGCAAGAACTCTGGCGGCAATGGACGGTGTAATTGCTGGCGGGTCAGAGGATCGCGTCACTAACAGTGTGCTGAAGCTGACCGGATCACGACCAACCTCTATCGATCAGTTCGTTCAGCAAAACATGAAAGCATGGACGCAGAGAAAAGATATCAACATGCGAGTGGCTGAGACGGCTAACATGTGAGATGAGTGTGTCCTTAGCTGACCTTCGTGCTGGCTTCGGGGACGGTAGCAACGTTGCGCATGTCGAAGATTGCTAAGCTCGGCGATGAATGCCCGCTTCGGGCTGCCGACCAGCCAACCATGAGTCTTCCAGAAAACAGTCGTACCAAGCCTGTTGTAGTGCTTTTGGGAATGGGTTCAGTACAAGCCCAACAAAAAACCGACCCCAAAAACTGCGATGGAAAACAGCCATAATGGGAGCAGCGAGTACCGAATATGCCGCCCCATGCTTGCACCGGCCAATCCAAGTGCAAGCCAAAGGGCGGGCGAAAACGGGCTGATGAACGTGCCAATGATATTGCCGATGAGCATCGCATAGACAATGCTTTCGGTTGAGACGCCAGTTGGTTCCACAACTTCCAGCATCACCGGCATCAAACCAAAGTAAAATGCGTCCGTGCTAAGCACCAACTCAAGCGGTGCGCCGATCAGCCCGACCCAAATATGTAATGTTGGTACAACGCTTTCAGGCAAGATCTCGACCAACTGCTCAGCCATAACCCGGAGCATTCCTGTACCGTCCATAAGGCCCAGGAACGCCCCAGCAGCAAAGATAATCGTAGCCATTGTCGGCGCGGAAGGCGCATGCGCTTTCATCCGGTTTATTTGGCTGTCCACGTCGCGGTAATTGATGAGTAGAAGCAACGAAAGCGAGATCATGAAGAGAAATGCAGGCGGCAGTAAACCCACCACAAACGCTACGACCGTCGCCAAAAACAACCCCCCATTTACGAAAATGAATTGAGGGCGTTCCAGCGCCAATTCTTCGTCAGTCACCTTCAAGGCGTATTGTGCCATGCTGCCAGTCGGAGCAACCGTCCCTGTTGTTTGAGACATTATGCGTTTCTCGCGTAGTCCGATGAGGATCGCAAATCCCGCCAACAGCACCAGCCCGATAATCTGGATGGGTATCAGAGGGTGCCAAAGCACAGTCAGATCAATACCCGAGACAGCAGAAGCTCTGCCCAATGGTCCTGCCCAAGGAAGCATGTTCGCCAGGCCGGCAGCCAAGCACAGCATCATCAACATCAAATACCGTTTCATCCCAAGCCCGACGTAAAGTGTAGCAGGGCCGGAACAGTAAGAAGAAATGTCATTGCACCAGCGCCATCCAGATGGGCCAGAGCGCCGACCATTGCCGTGGCAACCGTAATTGCCACCGCGTTGCCCCTGGTCACCCCGATGACCCAATTGATAATCGGGCGAAAAAGGCCTGTGTCTTGTAAGATGCCGAAGAAGAGTATCGCAAAGATGAACATCGTGGCGACCGGCGCAACTCGAAGCAGACCTGAGTTAAAGAACTCCGACAGTTCCGCAGGACCGAAACCCGTCAATAATGCTCCTGCGAGCGGGAACAATATCAACGCTATGACTGGAGTTACCCGGCCAGTAAGGAGAGACACAACAACGAGTACAATTGTCACCAATCCAATAATTGCCATGTTGCCTCGGGCTCCTTCCAAGCTCCCGGTCAGTCAATACGCACGATTCTTCTACGTCAAGAAAGCTGGGTTGCAGCCGCGACCAAAGTTTTAGTCAGGGCAACAATAGGCTCAAATTTAAGTATGGATGCGTCCAAAACGATATGCTCTCAAAGTGATTGGTTTTTCGAGAACAGTTGATCAAAAAGCGGCGTGTGGTTTGTTGTCGAGTTAAACGCTTTTGTCTCTGCCAACATGCCTAGCACGGATAAATAGTACGGCTATAAGCAACAAGGTCATTACAACCACAATGCTGGCTACTATTGCTAAATGGTGCGTCACCCAAGGAAGCAACGAGACACTCTGACCGAGTTTATATGCAAGTGTTGTCCAGAAGCTTACCCAAAGCAGTGATCCGATTGCATTGGCCAGAAGAAATGTTTGCCAAGGCATTCCCGTGGCGCCGGCCACGAGACCGTTTAGCAGACGCAGTAAGATAAAGAACCGAGCGACGACAACAACATAAGCACCGAAGCGCTCGGTTACCTGCTCAGCTTTTTCGTATCTTTCCTGTGTGATCCTTATTTTTGTCCCATATGTTAGAATGACCTTGCGCCCAAATCAGCGACCTATGAAATACGCAACGTTGTCACCTGTCATCGACGCCACGACCGAGACAACTACCACCAAAAAAATGTTGAGGTCGCCCTGACTTGCAATAGCGGCGCTGGAAATCAGAACTGTCTCACCGGGAATAGGCAAACCCAGTGTTTCCAGGAACTATGCGAGATAGAGTGTCGGAAGCGCAAAGTCCTGTGAAAAAATCGAAAAATACTCATGCAATTGGGACATAGATGGTTTCTGTCTTTGCCTTTTTACGCTGATGGACCTTTCTTGCGCTACGCAATTGCCTGCATCAACCGAAGCTATTTCATCGCCATGCTTACGAGTGTATAACCCTGTTTTCTGAAGGCTAACTGTCCAAGTGATTAACCTCATCGATGATGGAATTACTCTAAGGTGCCTACTCACTCGTGATCTACAAAGTAGTGAGCCCCTTGGGCGTTTTCCGAGCACACTCAGGATCAGTTTGCTCAATGTAACGAAACTCTAAGGTATTATGATCTAAAAACTGTATGTTCTAGTTGAAAATAACTGCTTTGGGCTGCGAACAACCAACCGTGGTCACCTTGGAAAATGGCAACACTGAGCCGATACCTACGATTTAGCTGCGAGACGGTGAACGTCATTTTTCGCTCGACACTTCGCCAGCTCGCGATACAGCGCGGGGGGGCGTCACTCCGATCCAATCGGCAACACGAACACGCACCCAACCGCCTTCTTCCGGTGGACCGTACAGTTCGAGATAGGCATCCAGCCGATCTTTCACCTTTCGCAGGCGCATGATTTCAATGCGGGTCCGCAAAACCTGCAGATCTCTCGCTGTTTGTTCAAACGCCCTGATCAAAAGATGATCTGATGAAGGTGCATCCTCTAAGTGCGTCATCAATTCGTCCCTCGGGAGGAATAAGACCGTCGTAGAAAGCTCGGTCACAGCGTCGCAGTGATAGCGGTCTGCAAACAGGGATGCTTCCGTGACCAGATCACCAGCATTGGCCGTATGTAGCGTCAAAAGCCCGCCATCTTGCAGCGCTCGCCGAAGAAAGATCCCGACCATCGAAGACCGTTCGGAAGGGCGCGCGATTTTCGAATCCGGCGCGATCCTGTGGTATCTGGCCGAGAAATACGGAAAATTTCTGCCATCGGACCCGGTCAAACGGTCCGAGGTCATGCAATGGATGCTGTTTCAGGTTGGGCACGTAGGACCGATGATGGGACAGGCGATGTATTTCCAGCACATCGCTGCGCCTAATGGCAATAAAGAGCCCTTTTCAATCCGTCGCTACGTGGACGAAAGCCGCCGCTTGATGGAGGTGATGAACTCTCGTCTGGACGGGCGCGAATGGATTGCTGCAGACGAGTACACCATAGCTGACATGATGCTGTTCCCATGGGCGCGTGCATATGTCTGGGCAAGGGTAGATGTGTCGGACCTGTCGCATCTGAACGCCTGGTTCGACCGTATTGACGCCCGGCCGGCCGTGCAGCGGGCGTTGACCATCCCAAAGGCCAACCCCCAATTCTGGGATGCCAACGCAGATGCCAGCGCCTTTGCTAAGGAAAACGCGTCGCGCTTTTCCAGCGATGTAAAAGGAACCTAAACCGTGCAAGCTGCTCTGCCCATTCGCGTCGATATCGTGTCAGACGTTGTTTGCCCTTGGTGTGTGATCGGCTACCACCAACTTGCCAAAGCCGCGCGCGACACCCAGACCGAACTAGATATCCATTGGCATCCATTCGAGCTGAACCCGCAGATGGCCGAGGGTGGCGTGAACCTACGCGAACATCTGGCGGCAAAATACGGGACCACTTTGGAAGGATCGATCAAGGCGCGTGCCGGCCTCAGCGAGATGGGCGCAGCACTTGGGTTCAAGTTCAACTACGCCGATGACATGCGGATGTATAACACCTTCCGAGCGCATCAGTTGATTGACTGGGCAACGGAACTAGGAAAAGGCCACGAGATGAAGCAGGCACTTTTTGCGGCCTTCTTCACCCGTTGCGAGGACGTCTCGGACATGCAGGTTCTCGCCGACGCGGCCGCAGGCATCGGGCTGAACCGCGCGGATGCGCTAGACATGTTGCAAAGCCAAGATCGGGCCAATCATTTGCGCCAAAAAGAGCAATTCTGGATCAGCCAAGGTGTTCGGGGCGTGCCTGCAATGGTGTTCGATCAACGTCACCTCGTGACCGGTGCGCAGGGCGAGGAAAACTACGCCCGCTTCCTGCTGCATCTACGAGACGACAGGGCCGCGTGACACCAGTGAATACCAGGCACTTCCGGCGCAAAAAAAACCACGATCGGACAGGTGTCGCCCGGCCTGCCATCGCTGAACAACCATTGTGGGGGTTGCATGACGTAAGTCTCCGCGACAACCTTCCTCTTAAATTAAAAACTCAGTCGGAGTGGCCGAATGCCGGCCGCTACAGCCCTTCAACCTGGAAGAGTTCCTAATTTATGGCACTGCATGATCACCCCATCTGGCGGAAGCCGCAACATCACCAAGACCTCGACCACGCGCACGACCATGTCCACTGGGCCGAGCTGTTCTACGACCTGATCCACGTCGTGACGATCTTTCTATTGGGCAATTACCTGTCGCATCATCTCGATCTGCATGGGTTTCTTGTGTTCGCCGGAGTCTTCATAACGCTCTGGTACGCTTGGGGCGAACTCAGCATATTCAACTCGATCTACGTCAGTACCGACTTTTGGCATCGGCTGATCATGGCCGTGATGATCTGCACGGTGATGTTCATGGCAGCGGCGATCCCGGCTATTGACGGAAAGGGTTGGGTTTTCTTCGCGTTAGGATTTGCTGCGAACAGGGCCATGATCGCGGCGCTGTACTATCGAGCCCGGCGGGCCAATTCATCAGGCGAGTCGATGTCGACGGCCCAGATCCGCAATTTCTCGGTCTTTGCGGTGATCTTTGCGATTGCAGCCTTTTTGCCTGCTCCTCTTGCTTACTGGGTGTTTGCCGTCGCAATGGTGGCCACGCAGGCGATGTATATGATCCCCGCTGTCACAGTCCTGCGTTTCGAGAGGTTTGTCCCGCGTCTTGGCCATATGGCTGAACGGTTTGCTCTTTTAACATTGATCGTATTAGGCGAAGGGTTCTTCAAACTGGTCGTCACCCTGTCCGAAAAAGGAATTTACAAAGTATCACCGGACGTACTGGTCAACTTCGTCATCGGTGGCGTTTCGATGTTCGTGATGTGTTGGATCTATTTCGACTTTGTCGGCAATGCCAAACCAAAAGACAAAAAGGTGTCGACGTTGGTCATCTGGTGGCTTGCGCACCTGATTTTGATGCTTTGCGGCGTCATGGTCGGCGTGGCTCTTGCTGCCGAGGTCAAAGTCGGATTTTGGGAGCCATATCCAACCGAATATGCCGCTATAGGCTGTTTCGGTCTTGCCGGTTACATCGCCATGCTTTGGGTGCTTCAAAACGTCATAGAACATCGTTTGGCGTCGGATTTCGGGCGATGGGACGTGCGTGTATTCGGGATAGTGCTGGCAATCATCTGTTTCTTTGTCGTCCCACATGTCCCCTCTTTGGTAGGCAATCTGATCTGGGGGACAGCTTTGCTATCGCAAATCGCGATCCCCCTGACGCGCGCCTGGACGCAGTTTCGACATGAGTGAGGCACTTACAAGTTCAGGCTATCTAAAAAGAAAAGTCTATTGGTGGCTCGAGCGCCCGGACCGGGCGGCCACCGGTCCCTGGTTGCTTGAAATAGCTCTAATTGCCCTAATCACGCTGAACGTGGCCGCCGTTATCCTGGAAACGGTTGACTCCATATATTTCCGTTGGGGCCTGGCTATGAACCTCTTTGAGGGTCTTTCTCTGTTTGTTTTCGTGGTCGAATACGCGGCAAGGCTGTGGGTCGCCACTGAAAATCCAAGTTACAAAACGCGCGCTGCGTGGGCCGTCTCCCCGATCGCCATCATCGATTTACTAGCGATTTTACCTGCGCTGCTCTACTTGATCTTCCCGGTTGACCTGCGTCTGCTGCGTACCTTCCGCATGTTGCGGCTGCTTAAACTCACGCGGTATTCCCCCGCGCTCGGCATGCTGCTTGCTGTGTTTGAGGAAGAGGCTGGCGCCTTTTTTGCAGGTTTCTTCATCCTGATGGTGATGCTGATTTTTGCGGCCAGCGGTGCTTGGCTGGCCGAGCACGAAGCGCAACCGGATGCCTTCGGTTCGATCCCCGCAGCGATGTGGTGGGCGATGGCAACGCTGACGACCGTTGGTTATGGCGACGTGACGCCCGTGACAGTTGCCGGTAAGATCTTCGGCGCTGCGATCACCGTGATTGGCATCGGTATGGCTGCGTTGCCTGCAGGGATCATTGCCAGCGGCCTGAACGACCAGTTGCACCGCCGACGGGCCAGCCTGGAACGTGAATTTCGAAAGGCCTTGGAAGACGGCGATATCTGCGAGGCCGATGAGAAAGAGATTGACGCAGTTCGCAAGCAATTGGGTCTCTCGCGCCGCGCTGCCGATCATATCCGAAACCGCGTGCATACCGAAACAATATCACAGGTCGATCATTGTCCCACCTGCGGTCAGCCGACCAAGCAAAAGGTCAAGTCGTGAACGCCAGCATCGGACTGCTTGTCCACGGAGTTCGAGATTTGCGGGGAAAAACTATCTGTCAGTTCTTTAGCGTGCGCTCTTTCGTTGATCCCAAAAATCGGAGTCAATGAAACTGAAAAACACTTTACTGCTCTGAATAGTTGAAAGATCTGGGCACGCAGTTCAGTTTGGGTCAGAAATGCCTGACGTTTGGGTCAGATACGAATGACGTGATGTACTAATTTCTTGAGGTTTTTGCCATCGATTGAGTCAAAGATCTGTGACGTTCCACAAACCCTTGAGAAAATCTTTAAAAATCAAGTTTTTAAGTGGAGAATCGGCGATTCTCTGAACGTGTTCACGTAACACCCGTTCAGCAATGTCCAATGGCTTTTATCTAAGGCCTTCCCTCCGAGAACTCAAAACCTGACATTTAGGCGGGACGCGGCGAAGGACTCGAAGGAGCCCTAAGTTCAAATTTCTGCACCGTGCATCAATGCCGGAAGTTCAGAAGAAAGCTGTCGTTGAGTGTTCTATTCAAACCGCACCTTCTTCACTTTTTGGGTTGTGCAAACGCTCCCAAGGGGTGTCTCATCGGTGTGTAATGTGTTCATTGGATATTAGCCGTGTTCGACGCGTCGACATACCTCGCGATAACATCAATTGCAGTCATCGGCCTGTTCACGTCTTCTGCGTGTCTTTTTACTGGAAGTTCCCCGCCCTAGCAGGCTGGCTTTCTGATTTTTCATCAGGGATCGGACTTGGCTATGCTTTCCTTTTCTTACTGCCAAAAATCGGTGAATTGTCGGCCGATTTGGCTGCAAATGGCAAATGGGAAAACTCGCTGTTCGGTTATTCGCTCCTAGGATTTCTCATTTACTACTTGCTGGAAGCCAGTCGCGAAACGGGGGCCGATAACAGGTTGTCGCTTGGCTTGGACACAGTGGCACTTGGAACCTATAACTGCTTGCTTGCCATTACCGTCATGCAAACGACGGGAACATCACCTGAGCTGTACGCTGTTGGAACGTTGGCTTATTCATTGCATTTGTTTGGGGTGAATATCTTTCTCTATAAGACCCACCCCGGACACATGTCTGGATGGCTACGCGCATACTTTGTCGCGTCGCTTGCAGTCGGCATATTGATCGGTCTCAACGCAGACAAAAGTAGCATGATCTATTCAATTGCAACTGGGTTAACAGGGGGTGTGATAATAGCCCTGTCTCTTCGGGTTAAACTACCCAGCCTTTCGGCAGTGAATACAAAAGCTCTGTTGATTGGTGTGGTGTTTGCTGCGGTCGCAGTCGAGGTCACCCGGTACTAACCCGACGACACTGTTAAGTCTTTCCGTAGTATAAGCCGAGCCATTTGGCTCAGCTTGCTAGATTAAGATAATCTGAAATTCATTTACTCAAAGTCTCTGCAATGCCTTTCATCGCAACCATAGAGTCCAGGTACATAGGTGTATTTTGAACGTCTGGCTGGCTTGATAGCTTCACCATAACCACATTGGCTTTTTGGTTCACATACAACAGCTGCCCATAGACACCAATGCCGTAAAACGCGCCTTTTTCCCTGTCTTTCACCCAAACTTGATTACGGTAGTGGAAGCCTTCAAACACCTCTGCATATGCGCTTTTCTCATAAGCTGCGATAACGTCATCATTTGCTTGAATCGTGTCAGCTATCCAATCTGGAGGAATAACTTGAGTGTCGTTAACCTTTCCGTTGTCCAGCATCATTATGCCAAATCGCAATAGGTCACGAGAGCTGGTAAATAACCCACCACTCGTTTGCACAATCCTTTTTGGCCCTAGTTCGCTATATGCAGGGTCCTGAGCACCGATGTCCTGCCACAACTCGGCCAGTACATCCAGATAGCTTTCTCCAGTTGCCGACTCGATAACTATACCCAGCAACGCAGATAGCACTGAACGGTAACTATAAACTTCACCGTCTTCTACCAAGGTCTCGCGATCACTAAGAGAGATCATGTACTCCTTAACGCCAGACTCTGTATCGCAAATTTCAACTTTTTCAGAGAGATCCTGACCAAACGCACAGAACAGATCACCGGCATCGTCTAGGTAGCCGCTAGAAGCATCTTTCCAATCAACAGCAGCGGTCATATCAAGTAGGTGTCTAACCGTTGTATTTTTAAATGCTGGGCCTTCCAACTCTGGCAGGTATTCGGTGATCAGCTTTTTAGGATCTAATTCTCCTGCCTCAACCGCCAGCCCTGCTGCCATACCCAACACTGTCTTGGTGATCGAGTGAATGCGGTGAGGCGTATCAGCTCTCATGCCATTGAAGTACTTTTCAGCGACCAATTTGCCATCGTGATAAATCAAAAAGCTATCGGTATGCGTTTGATGCAACCAATCGTTGATGTTTTGTTCTTCATTATTGCTAGCTGTGAAAACAAAAGTCTCAAGCTCAGTTGGGTATGCCGCTTTTTCCAAAGTACGTACCCAATCTGACGGTGGAACTCGTGCTAATTCGCCAAAAACATTTGTGCCTTCAAATATCCAAGGGCTTCTATCTACAGACTCAACGGTTTCATCCCAGAAATAACCAGCCTCTGCGCTTGCTGGTTGAGTGGAAGCAGTAAATACCGCACCGGAGGCCAAAAGAGCGATAGCAAAAGCGGAAGTCACTAACAGCTTGTGTGCATTTCTTTTCAATTTTGGGGATCTCCGTCCGACTAGACAATCTCTAAGCAATCCAGCCACGCTTCAGCTCTGGTGTCTAGCCCCTTGTGTTTAGGCCAGAGGCTGTCAGACGACTGCGAATTAATCTCTGGTACGACAGTTTAGTAGTCGCAAGCGACGGATGCCAGATACTGTGCGTTGGTCGCCTTGAGCAATGCCCGCTTCGTACGCATCTCGGAGGATGTAAAGCTCGAAATGAAGGTCCGCTTTGGTGTGAGACCAGCCATCAGAAAACGATGAGCATAAGGTGGATTTGTCCGCGAGGCAGACATTCATTAGAAACCTGCCAATGACCGCACCGAGCCCAAACCAACCGATGCTGCTGAAAGCACTAATGTCAGCGACGCGCAGAAAGCTGACTTTGCAAAGTTTCGCGTGCCTAACCTGAACTGCCCAGATGGTCGGAGGCTCTTGTTGGAAGTGCGGCACTTTAGAGTGTTGGCCTATGTGAAGTAAATTTAGGTACGGAGCATTGTTGGGCTACGTCAGTCAACGTAAACGCCAGGGAATAAGGGTAATGCGAAATCCGATTAACCAGATGACAATTGACAAACTAGTGGTCGATTAATCTCATTGTCCGCGCAAAACCTACCAAGCGAGCTTCAGCGCTGCTTTCGTTTAACCGAAATAATGCACCCAGAGTGTTTTGGATGCCGAGCAGGTACATCCCGGGCCATTGCGTCCACGTTTCCGAGGTGCCGCAACGCTCCGTTGTTCAGCAACACGCCTCGCCCAGCATCATACCGGCGCTGTCCAAATCCGCTGGCAACGCATTCCCAGTCTTCCTTGGCCGCCGCGTTGCGGAATCTCGGTAGGTCGTGCGGGTCATGTCGTCCAGGTGTTGCTGCGACGTGATCGTGTTTCTTCGCATTACTTTGGTGGGTTAAATGGTGGGTCACTTGTGTTGTGCTAGGTTGCTGGACACTACCGGTTGTCGGCCTCGGCTTGGGGCGCATGATTGTCACGACGCCTTGAGATTTCGGATGTCCTGGGACGGCCACGTGAGTTGCCGTCGGTTTCGGCGTCAACTGTGGAACCTGGCTAGGAACCGCCGTGGGAACCTGATTGGGGGTTGCGGTTGGGACAAGCGGGGGTGTCGCCGTAGTACCGCTGGGTTGCGGAACACGGCCGGGCACTGCGACCGGAATCTGGTTTGGTGTTGCAGTCGGGACGAGCGGTGGCACAGCAGTTTGTCCAGTGGGCTGAGGTGAGACCTGACCAGGAACTGCGACTGGTATTTGGTTTGGCGTTGCGGTTGGCACAAGTGGCGGTACCGCTGTTGGGCCGGTAGGTTGAGGCGGAACCTGGCCAGGGATAGCTGTCGGAACTTGATTAGGAGTTGCAGTCGGAACTTGCGGCGGCACCGCGGTAGGACCGGTAGCCAATGGTGGAACTTGATTGGGAACAGCTGTCGGAACCCGGTTTGGTGTCGCGTTTGGTGCCAAAGGCGGAGTTAGCGTCGGCGCTACTATCGGTGTGGGAACTTGACCAGGAACCGCTATTGGTGTCGCAATAGGAACCTGACCGGGAATTGCGTTCGGAACCGCGCCCGGAGCAAGGACTGGAACAGTAACGGACGTGGGTGTTTGCTGCGTTCCCTTAGGCGGCAACTGATTTGCCACCGGCTGAGTTGGGCCAGTAACTTGATTACCTGCCCCTTGCCCACCAGCCTGCCCGCATCCTTGGCTCGACTGGTGCGGGTTCCCTACGCCTCGGCACCACCCGTAGTGATTTCCGCGGGCAACGACCTGAGTAGCGGCCAGTTCTGCAATCAAACAAGCTGCAGTAAGTAAAACAATGCGGTTCCGTTTCATAACATCCTCACCAACTTGTTGTCAGAGCAAGATACGCGCCAGGATCGCCAGATTCGGTTAAAGGGCCGTCTCTCAAAGGGACACCGACGTATCCGGACAGAAATAGGTTTTGCTTGAACTCGATGTCCAAACCCAGACCTGTGGATGCCAGTGTAGCATTATCAACTTCAAAACTCGCAGGGTCATTGTTCGAGATGTAACCCACGTCGAAAAAGGCAAAGGGCGTTAGCCGATGAATGCTCTGAGAGCTGGGGAAGTAGGAGTGAGATATTTCGAATATCGCAGAAATCCCGGAATCACCGTCTACTTCGTCAAATCGATATCCGCGCAAAGCATAACGATCACCAAGGAAGTACTCTTCAACAGAGGGCAACCGGTCTGTTGTGTACTGCCCCCAAATCTCGGTGCGCCAAGCTGTGTTGGGCGACAAGCCCGTAAGTGGGCTTTCGTATCCGACGCCGCCTCGTAGGTGCCAGAACGAAGAGTTCCCGTCGTCAAAGTTTGCGTCTGTGGTGTCGTTGTCATTGTCGCCAAAAGACAGTGTTAACCCGGCTTCAAGGGCTTGCCCTTTGGAATAGTTTTGCCCGTACAGATAGGTAAGGCCAACAACACTTGCGTCACTGGACAATGGAACGCCACCGCTAACAGAATCCGATTCTGAAAGGCGATAATCCAAAAGCAGGTATCCATAACGAGCAACATCGCGGATCACAGGATAGCCCAACGCAAGGGTGAAGTTCTCGCCGTCAATATCTGTTCTGGCAAAGTCCCCTGAAATGTCGCGTTTTGCGTTGACGTTCCCATAAAAAATCTCACCGTATAGACCATTGCTGTTCAGCGGCGTGCGATAGGTAAGAGCGCCCCACAATGAGTGTTCTTCGTCTTTGTCCCAATTGTAATTGCCTGATCCCTCAAATCGCAGCAAATCTCCGACGGTCAGCGTCGAATAAAACTCTTGTACGACATAAAAACTAAGCGCTTCTCCAAGCTCACGCGGAGGGTTGTCGAGTGTCGCGCTACCGGCTTGTTTTCGCAGTGGCTCTCCCAATACTCTCAGCCGAGCACCAGTCTGATCCGGGTAATCAAGTTCGGTCGACACGTCCAAGTCGGGTATGTCCTCGGCTAACATAACGGCCCGCTCAAATCGTTTTAGAGTTATAGGATATGCGGTAGTGAGAGGGCGAAAGATATTTTCCAAGGTTTGGAACGTGCGCGTATCTACCCCCTCTATTTCGATGGTTTGAATACGCCCTTCATCAACAACTATGCTCTGCCCATCGGGACCAGGCCAGGCCTCAGCCAAGAAGTAACCGTCTTCTCGGTAGATCTGCGTAATCGTTGATGCGACATCCGCCGCTGTGATGCGCCCCGACCGGTCGAAGGCCAACTGACCGGCAAACGTTAACAGCTCATCGGTATCATACACCGTTACGCCACTGACAGAGTGCTGGGATGCGATGTCCCAAGTTTGGGCCATGCTGTATTTTGGGACTGATACAATAGCCACAAAAGTGCAAATGATCGCAAATACAACCGAGTTGGTTACGGGCATTTTCTACAACCTTAGCATGATTGAGCATGTTAAAACCCAATCCTATTACGAGGTCTGAATGTCTGAGCTTACCGGTACTCAAATTTGATCACGACTGGTGCTTTCGAGATACACAGCAAACAGACTACAATGCGCCTTCGTCGCCCAGGAACTCGATACCAGCGGTCGCGCCATCACTGTAGGCAATGCAATTCCAAGGAGCACGATCCTCGCCAACACCGACAGTGACTTGTGTTCCAGCTTCGCTAAACGCCGACGAGAGCACAACGACTTGCGAATTGTTCGTGGTTTTGGCCACATCTCGCAAACATGCCTGCTGAGCGGGCGTGGGTTCGGCGGACGCGCTAGACGTACTCGTTTCGTCACATGCCGCAAGCAATGCAAACAAAGTTGTGCCTGCAATCATCACTGTCTTTTTGGTCATTTTCTTCTCCATCAGGGTCCATCGAATCTAGTGAAATTGGATGCTCCTTTTTTAAGCGTCCGCTTCTACTCAGCCAATTGAGCACAGCTCGATCCGGTGCTTACCTATCCCAAAGATTTGTCGCCAACGGATTGGTCGGGGGAACGATATCGAGTTGATTGCCGGGGCCGATAACAACGTGGGTCAAATAAAGCTTAGTCGAATTCGCATGTTTGAATCTTATTTTTCATAAATCAACATTTTTTCCGCGCGTAAATTTCGCTACCTTTTTGAAAGATAGGTTTTTGGCGTTCAAACAAAAATAGAAGGCGGGAAAACCCAGAAGGGCGAAGGCGTGCTTTTGGGTCCGCGAGGCGTTCTGAGGCCGCACAGAAACTAAGAAAGGATTGAAAAATGGGATTTGGTGAAGCCGTTAAAACGTGTTTCTCGAAATACTTCCAGTTTTCCGGTCGGGCTATACGCTCAGAATACTGGTGGTTCTTCTTGTTTGTGGTTCTCGTGAGTGCGGCTTTAGCTGTGCTGGATACGATCCTATTAGGGACCAACCCTGAAGCGGGGCAGGGATCTCGGGTTCTGTCCTCTGTTTTTCAACTGGCTGTTCTCATACCTATGCTGGCCGCCGGTTGGCGAAGGCTGCATGATACAGGACGACCTGGCTGGTATTTGCTGCTGCCGATGGCGCTCAGCATTACAACGCTTTTTGTTATGCTGGGTGGCGTGGCGTTCTTTTCGGTGTTGGAGCAAGGGACCGAGAACCCTGACGCATTACGAGGACCCGCGGCAGTCCTGGGCGTGACCGGTATTGTTGTTGTCTCAATTCTTCAATTGGTTCTGTCCATTCTGATGATCTGGTGGTTGACGCGCCCTTCGGAAGAAGGCGCAAACGAATACGGCGAACCTGTTTCCTGACCTGGTTGCCGGGGCAATTGGCCGGAATCTCAGGCTGAATGACAGTGCGAACCGTAACACCATGAAGAGAGAAAATGAGTTTCAAAACGATTTCCACTGGGACGCTAATGATGGTTATGGCGACCACTGCATCAGCGGAGTGGTCGTTCAACTCTGGGCCTATTCCCAATGCATTTATTCAAACCGGAAACATGACGCTGGAACTTCAGTTTAACCGTATTCGCTTTGCTCCGGCTGGATATGAGGACAGCCAGGACATTACGGACAAGCAGGGGCTTTCCATTCGTTTCTTGAAGAACGGAGCCACCGAAGTTGGAGCATTTCAGGTTGGCGCAGAAAACGCTGCCGTACAGATCGTTGATAACTATCCCGTCGAAGTCAGTTTCAATAGTCAAGAGGACTATGGTTTTGTACTGGGCCAGCTTGCGGCCAATGCATCTGTTAACCTGTCGATGATTGATCAAGATGTCAGCTACGGAATCTTTGACTTGAAAGGTTCCAGCGCGGCAATTCGGTCCCTTCGTTCCGCCTGCGATTCAGATCCTAGCCAGCGGTCCTCCTACGAACCCCCCGAAGGCATCGTATATTGTGGTGGCGGAGCGATAGAGCGCGTGATCGAACCCGTAATTTTGGACAACTCGGGGGAAGAGTGGGACGCGCGAGTAACAGTCAACGGCGAGTCGATCAGAGCCATGACTGCTTACAGTTACTTCGGAAATTCTGAGCCGCCAGCCGGATTTGTCGTGGCCCTGCTTGGGGAGGACAGGTCCGAGTTTCTGATTTTTAACGAAGGCTCGGCAAACTGGCTGGAATATGGGGACTACCGATATGATCAGTGCAATTGATACCTTGTGCCAACCAGCTTTCCAAATAGCGCGTCAGATGAAGTGTTTGGTCGCCGGGATTGTGCTTGCTTCGGGCCTTGTTTGGACCTCACCAGATGTCGCGGCTGATGTATCGCGCCTTCCGCCCGGTTTGCAGGCGAAGGATGATCTGGCGGCACGAGCCTGTGCGGAATTCAACGACGCTCAATTTGACTTAGATTGGGGTGCGGTTGAGAAGGTCGATCTCGACGGAGACCTACAACGCGATTGGGTTCTGAATGAGTCTGGTTTCGCGTGTTCAAGCGCCGCATCTCTTTATTGCGGGACTGGCGGATGCATGTCGCATTTTTGGGTTGGTGAAGAGGTGCACTCCTTGCTCAATCAAGGCTGGACAGTCGTTGATTTTGGGCGCCAACGCGTTGTTGTGGCAGGTATTCATGGATCCAATTGCGACGGAATAAACCCAACGCCTTGCGTTACGGCCAGTGTTTGGGACGCAGAAGCTAAAACGTGGCGCTCGTCTGCTGGTGATTGGGAGTAAACTGCAATTGGGCACCGTATAAAAGCCTGAGAGCCTGTTTGTTCGATGGGTTCTCTGTAGCATGCAAACTTTTGGGCGAAGTTTCAGCATATTAATTTATAAAATCAATCATATACATGTAGCAGTTTAAACGCACCTACACCCAGTCTCGGAAATTGCAAAATCTTGTTACGAATGTCCGCTTCGGGCTGCAAGCAGGCGAAGGCCGCCGAAGGGCGAAAGTCAGCTTTGTCCGCAATGTGGACATTCGTTGCGATCGAGCGAACGTCCCCATCGAGCCCGAAGCGCACGTATATTTGCGCCTCTAAAAAGTTATTTTGGAACAAAGGGACTAACTATCTAAGTTACAAAACAGAGTTGATCGAAATTGAAGCCTGAAATCGATTATAAGCTTCCTCGATACACAGGGTTCGCGCAGTCACAAACGAAGCCGCCCACAAAGTGGACGGCCTTGAAGTATCGACACCGATCAGTTGGTCAGAGAAGCATTGCACTCACGCGCCGCTTCAATTGCCTTCTTGGTGCCAGCAAGGCTTAATTCGAAGGCAAAATTAGACTCTGGCATTACAATCATGGTTTCGCGCTCCATTACGTCTGTGACGAAGTCGGGATTGTTGGCAATGAGATAACCGCCTTTGTACCCGTCCGCCAAATTAGGTGGCGCCGCTGTTGTATCGCCATAGTATAATTTGTTGTCCATGAGCAGCTAGGCTTTATCATCCTCAAATTCGATGTCTGCCTTTGTAAAAACACCCATGTAGCCAAAATCTTTGTCTGGGGTCAGACCCATTTGAACAACGTTGGTATTCTCATCCACCCGTTCGATCAGGCAAGTATTTCGGCTCTAATCCACAAACATATTCCAGCCGGATTCCTCGCCATAGTTTACGAACTCTGCGTTGTCTTTTGGCAGAATATTTTTTGTCCTTGGCATGTCCTACGGTTGCTCCGCATGCAAGAACGGCAGCGGCAGCAAGGGTCTTAGTTGTCGTTTTCATAGGAACAATCCCATTATAATATTGCAGAATGAAGATATGAGGGAAAACCGAAAACGCGAATCTTCAAACTAAAATGAATGGCTGCGTCCTTTCGAATGGTTTGAAAAGCAGGTGGTAATGAGGCCAACACTTGCGCCATCGACCAAACCAGAAGTAGAAGGTCCAGTCGGTCGCTCTGCAAAATGGAAACTCATTATATCCCCATCCCCCCCAAAAAAAACCCGCATCGTTCGGAGGGAAACCAGGTGAACAACGCGGGCGGTAGTTTTGGGGTGTTGGTGTTACGGTACTGATTGAAAGATGGATCAAAGTTCCCCGCGTCACCTCTATCTGGGATGATGGGCAACGCGGGGATTTAGTCTGACCATGGGACTGGCCAGACTAAGTCGAATGTGCGGTTGGCCGCTGTTAGTCAACCAAGTTGGCATGAGCGCAAATTCTGTTCGCTACAGTCAAAGTTCGTCACCCGCCATCTGCACAGCGCCGCCACGTTTTCTGAAGCGGACGTGTAAGCTGGAATAAACAAGAATTTCTCATGCACGCGAGAGCAAACTTTTTGGCGCGCGTAAAATTACTTGATTTGTTGTATTTTAGATTCAAGTATTCGAATGCGTGGCGAATTTGTATTACCTCTGTTGCTCGCGCATTCGCCAGACTTGTCTGGTTGCCTCCTGGAGACGCAAGTGAGTGGTGTCGCCAGGAGGCCGTTATTCTCGGTTTAATGGGTCTAATGGAAAAGGCTCCCAATTCTACGTGCACGGCAAGTCTATGACCCCTTTGCGGAAATTTCTGTTTCATTCGCAGATCTGTGGTTCCGCGAATTTGAGAGGTTCTCTATATCTACGGCGACCCAAAAATCCGTGGGGTTCGTCACAAGGAAACATTCAAACATAAACATAAGTCTGGATTTGTTGCATCTGTGTGTGCTCTCTTCGACCGTTAAAGAAGTAAGGGACAGACAGATGAGACGAGCACTGAGAACGTTGAAGATTTGGTCATTCATTTGGTTCACGGCATTAGCGAGTGCTTTTCCTGCCGGCGCGCAAGAGACTGAGGCCGACCAAGAGGCTGTGGAGGTCGAGAATGACGATCTAAAAAATGCAGTCGTTGATGAGATGATTGCGGCTGACGATCTCGAGATCCTACTTGTTCCCCTAACCGCGGAAGAGCTTTCCCAAGTCGCTGGTACTTGGCAGAGTTATGTGCGCTCTCGGCTCGAAGAAGTCGCGCAAGTAAACTTGCAACTTCGGTCGGCGAGCGGAGCTCGGGAAGACAACTTGCGGTCTCAGTTGTCCTCTTTGAACGACTCTGGATCAGAAACTCTCAACAACTATCGTCTGGTGCTCGAAGCATGGGCCTTGAAAGGCGCGAAGGCGGAAGATCTAGAACCGCATTCTGACTATATTCTCGCGTTGAAAACGGGAGCCCTAAAAACTACCGACCTTCAAACGCTTTTTCAGAACGCTTGGGCCTGGTTGTTCTCGTGGGATGGGGGCGTAGGCCTGCTGATGGCCGGTCTGGGTGTTTTGTTGGCAGTTTGGGCCATGATGTTCATTGCTCGGATGGTGCGCCGGGTCACTGAACGGGGTCTGAACAAAATTCCAACTATCTCCAGAATGCTGAAACGCTTCATTGCCACCGCCGTATACTGGGCCGTTTTCGTCCTTGGTATACTCGTCGTTTTAGCTTTGTTCGGAGTTAACGTCACACCGCTTTTTGCCGTGCTCGGTGGTTTGTCGTTCATCCTAGGTTTCGCATTGCAGGAAACGCTGGGAAACCTCGCAAGCGGTCTGATGATCATGGTCCTCAAGCCATTCGACACTGGCGACTATATCCAAGTGGGCGGTTCATCTGGGTTTGTGGATGAGATGTCGGTGGTTTCAACCAAGATCAGAACATTCGACAACCAGATTATTATAGTTCCCAACAGCAAGATTTGGGGGGATGTCATTACCAATGTAAGTGCATCCGAAGAACGTCGGGTCGATCTGGTCTTTGGTATCGCCTATTCGGACAACGCTGCCCAAGCAATTGAAGTGCTCAAAGACTTGGTTGCGCATCACCAGCTTTGTCTGAAGGCACCAGAACCAGAAATTTTCGTGGGTGAGTTGGGAGACAACTCCGTCAACATCTTCTGCCGTCCATGGTCCAAGTCTGATGACTATTGGACCGTTTATTGGGACCTGACCGGTCAAGCAAAAGAGCGGTTTGATAAAGAAGGCATATCTATACCGTTCCCGCAACGCGATGTGCATATTATTCCCGCAGAAGGAGCAAAATCATGAGGGCTCTTACGCTATGGTTACTGCCTCTTCTATTTTCCTGCACTGTTGCGCTTGCTCAGTCTGAAGAAATCCTCGCACCGGCTGAAGAGAGAGAAGATCCCGAGTTTATTGCGCCGGTGATAGTGGATGGCGAAGAATTGTTCGTGGTTCGCGGTTCAAGTGCGCTGCCCGCAACCGAACGAGCGAAAAAAATTGAGGAGCGGATCGCTCAAGTCGCCAATGCATCCACGAAAGCTTCAGTACAGCTTGAGATTTCGGACGCCGAATTTGGGAAAATGATACGCGTTGACGGGCAGATGGTTACGATCACCACCCAAGCTGATGCTGAGCACGAACAAATGGTTATTGAAGTTCTAGCTGGGCTTCAGTCCGAAGCGATTGAGACTGCAATCCTTCAATACCGAGATGCTCGGTCCAATGAGGGCCGAGTAGATAGTGCGATGGCTGCCTTTGCTTGGACAGCAGTCTTTGCCCTCACTTCTTATGCGTTTTTTGCGAAACGGCGAATGTTATTAGACTACTTTAGAAACATCTTGGAAAAGAGAGCTGAAGGTGTTGAAGAAGCCACGAAATCGCTCTTGAGAAGCAGGGCAATCGCGTCGATTATCGTCTATTCAATACACATATTGATGTGGGTCCTGTTTCTGTTCTTTTTCTACTACTACCTTTCATTGGTGCTGCTCTCCTTTGCCGAGACCCAGGGCATTGCCCAGATCCTCTTGAAGTATGTCAGCGAGCCGCTCGTAACCGTCGTTTTGGCAATTGTTGAATATATCCCCAACTTGATCATGCTCGCAATCATTGCAGCTGTGACACGGTTGGGAATTCGAGGCCTCGATCTTTTTTTTGACAACGTCGAGAGCGGCGCTTTCCAACTGAAAGATTTTGAAGATCATTGGATTGCACCAACAAAAATGCTGTGCAGGGCTTTGCTGATTGTGATCGCGCTGGTGTTTGCCTACCCTTATATTCCCGGATCTGACTCTCGAGCCTTCCAAGGCCTGACTATCCTTGCCGGCATCATGGTATCGTTAGGGTCGAACACGGTCGTCTCGAATATGATGGCCGGTCTGTTTGTCATCTATAGACGCAGTACCAATGTCGGTGATCGAATTCAGGTTGGCGACAAGATTGGGGATGTAACCGAGATCAAACTGATGGAAACACTCATTAAGTCGATAAAGAACGAGATGATTAGCATTCCAAATGCACAGCTGCTCAACTCCGAAGTCGTAAACTATTCGCGCAAAGTGGATGGTCGAGGGCTGTTGGTTCACACGACAGTAGGGATCGGATACGAGGAGCCACCAAAGAAAATCAAAGCGATGCTGATAGAGGCAGCTCATCGTACTCAAGGGTTAAGAAAGAACCCTGAACCTTTTGTGCTTTGGACGCAGCTGGCTGACTACGCAATCAATTATGAGATCAACGCATACACTTCGCGCGGATCGAGCTTGCCTAAGATTTTGTCCGATTTGCGCGAAAACATTGTCGATGTGTTTAATGAAAACGGAACACAGATAATGACACCGTCGTACATTGCGGACCCGCCGGAACCCAAAGTTTCGTCAGAGGAATGGGACGGCAAGCTTGCTCATCACGCTGAATAAACTGCATTCAGCTATAGGTTATCAGTGTCAGTGCTTAAGCTTCGTATTGTATAAATATGTCATTGAGTAGCCATGTCTCCGCAGTCCACAGAGCCGACCATTAGGGACTTGAAACGCTCGTTCAGGAATGGCAACTCAAAAGGAATCAGCGTCACGTGGGAAATGCCATATGAAAAACCTTTTTCTAACGTGCTGCTTTGGAGCTATTTCTCTAGGATTTGCAGCATTACCTTCAGCCGCGCAGCCTCGGCTAGGTTGGGCGTATCAGGTTGATGGGCTTGCTGCGTTTCAAGGGGACGCGGATTTGAGTGACGGCGGTGAATTCTCTGCAAGCCGAGCATTTCTACGTGCTACCGCACTTTACAATCTGGAAGGAGGAAACTCCATTGGGCTTTCAACCAGCTTTGGCAAGCTGGATTATAGCTTTAGTCAATCGAACAATCAGCCATGGGAGAACATCCGTGACTTGCGCGTTGCTGTTCCCATGCGATTTCGTGCGAGCGATACAGCAACAGTTTTTGTGTCACCACAGATCAGGTGGGATTATCAAATTGGAGCTTCCGCATCTGATGGTAGGACCTACGGTGTTTTCGCGGGTATTGCTTGGCAACTTAACGAGCGCCTGACGATAGGACCGGCCTTTGGCGCGTTCTCTCAATTTGACGATGGTGGTACAGATTTTTTTCCGGCCCTGCTGATCGATTGGGACCTAAATGATCGCTGGAACTTGAACACTGGCTCAGGGATTGGAGCGACACAAGGCCCCGGGTTGACCCTGAGCTACACGTTGACTGAGACCATAGATCTTTCCTTAACCGCACGATCGGAGAGAATTCGATTCAGGTTGGATGGGGAAGGTCTCGCGCAGGACGGGGTGGGCGAAGACAAGAGTGTCCCCGTCGTACTTTCCGTTGGATACAACCCAAATCCTGGAGTTTCATTGAGCGTATTTGCAGGCGCAGAATTTGACGGCCGCCTGACGCTAGATGATGCGAATGGAGCGGAAATTAGTCGTCAGACCTATGAAACAGCGCCATTGGTTGGGCTGGCGTTTAGGGTCAGGTTCTGATCACAGCATTGAGCCTGTTTGCCAATTGTGCGCGGAGTTATTATTTGCGTCTGAGTTCGAACGTCCGCTTTGTCCGCAAAGAGGTCTGTTAGCTGGAACGCAGCGAAGGTCTGCACCGAGCCCACTTTGACCGATGCTGCGCGATGCCCCAATTACAGCAATACGCAGAAACCAGACTTTGCAAAGTCCGGCGTGCGGCCCATAACAGAAAGTGAACCCCGCTTCGAACAACGACGGCTTTGAAACATACCAATTTGCAAGGAGAAGTAGTCTCGAACCTCACTCTGCCACAAGCGCAACAATAGCTTCTTGAGGCTGGGAATGCTGGTTGTTTGCCTCAAGCGGTTGGTCAAGCTTTCCACGATGCACCAGGGCGAACATTGGCGGAGTGAAATAAAACGATACGACAGTCGACAACAGTACGCCCCCAGCGATTGCAACGGCGAATGGCGGCCAAAATGCTCCTCCAGCTATGATCAGGGGTAGGAAACCACCAAAGGTTGTGACCGTTGTCGAGATGATATGCCGACTTGAACCAGTCACAACACGCGCCATCGCCACCCGGTCGCCTTGGCTCGCGTCAACGTCTTGTTGCAACCCGGTTAAAATTATTATCGCCGCGTTGATCGAAACCCCGATCGAGCCGATGACACCGATAATCGCCGTTATTCCGAACGGGAATTGCATAACGGCCAGCGACAGTATTGAAAGGCCTGCAGACAACACGCACACGACCAAGGTCACGAGCGTCAGCCGGAACGAGTTAAAGGTGAGGACGATGGTCGCAATGGAGAGTGTGACAATCAATCCAACAGAGGCAAGCAGATTGCCCACGGTGTTGGATCGGGCATCACTGTCGCCACCTAAGGACATCGAATAGCCTTGCGGCAACACAAACCCGGACGCATTAAGCGCTTCTAGTACGTTTTGCAACGCCTCTTCGGGTAAAACACCGGGGACGATAAACGCTTGGATAGTGTTTTCGCGCACGCCGTCCGTTCGGGTTATGACGCTTTCCGCTGGTTCGATCACCGGCCTGGCTAGTTCCGACAACGGCACAGCAGGGAAAACACTTGTGGCGGATACGGCGGCAGCATTGGGCAGCAGGATGGGCATACTGACAATGGCGCTTAGGTCTGATCGCACCTCGTCACCCAGTCGAACACGCACCGGCAACTGTTCGGTCCCTTCAATCAGTGATCCACCGGTAATGCCAACAAGCGCCGTGTCCAGCTGACCAGCTATATCCGCCACATCCAGTCCCAGCAGACGCGCCTTGACCTCATCAATCTCGAACCGGATTTGAGGGTTGCCGCCGTTCACGCTGGCGCGCGCCTGGGTTACCAGATCGAGATTGGCCATGACTGAACGCACCTCGTCGCCCAGATCACGCAAAACCGTGATGTCCTGCCCCTGAATTTTGACTTCAACCGGTGCGGCGACCGGAGGGCCCTGAACAAGACTGCGAACGATGATCTGCGCATCAGGAAAGTCGGTATCCAGACGACTCTGCAACGTTCCAACAAGGCGGGCGGCGTCGTCTGCCGTGCCGGTCGTGATCATAGCTTGTGCAAACCCAGGCTCTCGTGAGCGGTTTCCAACGATGTTGTAGTAGAATGCCGGGCCGGACTCTCCGACGGTCCAGTATACACTTTTGACGCCGTCGTCAGCCAGCAGCATTTCATCGATTTGGCGGGCGGTTGCTTCCGTGGTGGCAATTGACGTTCCACCCGGCATGTCGACTTCGATATAGAATTGGTTGCGGTCGACGCCCGGGAAGAATTGCGCGGTCAGCGTTGGAAAGGCCGCAAAGCCAAGCACCGGCAAGATCAATGCCAACGCGATAGATCGCACCGGATTGGTGACTGACAATCGAATTGAGGCCTCGAACATACGGGCAAGTGGCGGGATGCTGATACCGCGGCTCAGCATTCCTGCGTCTGGGCGATCGGACAGTAGCCAGCCCGCAATCGCCGGAGTCACAGTCAAGGCCACAACTAGGGACCAAATAAGCATCAGCACCACGGCGATAGCGATGGCACCGACAAAGTCGCCGGCGGGTCCCGGCAGCAAGATCATCGGCGTGAAGGCAAGCGCCGTAGTGACGGTCGACGCCAGCAAAGGCGCGGCCAACCGGCGAACAGCATCTCGCACGGCTGAAAGTCGCTCCATCCCATCCTGCAGACGACGTCGAATTTCATCGGTCATCACGATGGCTGCGTCAACAAGCAGACCGAGGGCAACGATCAGACCCGTCACGGACATCTGGTGAATGGGCAAACCGATCATGTTCATCGTCGCCAGGGTCGCCAATGAGACAACCGGCAAAACCAAAGCCACGATCGCGGCTGCCCGAACACCTAACGTAACAAACAAAACTGCCACAACCAGAGCCACGCCAATGGCCATGTTGACCCCAACCTCTGACAAACGATCCGTCGTGTACTGGCTTTGATCAAACAGCAGTATTTCCTGCATGCCCAAAGGTACCGCTGCGGCGCCGGCCTCAAGCTCATCCCGTAGAAAGCCTGTCCAGCGGTCGATCTGCACGCCGTCCTGCGCCAGAATTCCGACCAAAACGGAGGGCATCCCGTTGGCAAAAGCGATTGAGGACTGCGGTTCGCGTGCGCCCCGGTCTACGCTGGCAATATCGCCGAGCTGCACCACTGCACCGTCCGCGTTTTCACGCAGGACGATGCTCCGAATGCGATCCAGACTCTCAATTTCTCCGCTGACGCCAATGGTTAGGTCGACATCGGATTGCAGCCGCCCAGACTGAACCTTCCCATCTGCTTCGGCGATCCGCTGGGAAATCTCGGCAGCGCCAAGCCCAAGCGCAGCGGCCTTGTCCATATCGACACTTACGAGCACCTCTTCCTCTGGCTGACCGAAATAGTCGACGGCTCGTGTCGCAGGTATCGCGCGCAATCTGTCACCCAATGCTTCGGCATGACGAGACAGCAAAGTTATCGGGAAGTCGGGGTCCTCGGCCGCAACTGCAATGACAGCGGAATAGGCAGCAATACCCTCGGCATCGAATTCCGGTGGCAATACTCCTGCCGGGAAGTTCTGGCTTGCATCTTCCACGGCGTCCCGAGCCTCGGCCCAAACCTGCTCAATGGTGGCTTCGTCTAATGTTTCCAGCAATTCAACAGAAACGACCGACACGCCCGAGCGGGAGACAGAACTGATCTCATCCACCTCGGCGATCTTTCGCAGTTCTTCTTCGATTTCTGCGGTAACCAATGCTTCAACCCGTTCGGGGTCTGCGCCAGGAAACTGCGTGGTTATGGTTGCGAAGAGGTTGGTGATCGTGGGGTCTTCCTGTCGCCCAAGCGATAGGAACGAAGACAGCCCTGCAGACACAAGCACCAAAATGATGAGGGCAACCAGCCGGGGATGGCGAAAGGTAAGGGTTTCCATCAGATCGCTCCGTTACTCGCCAGTGTCGAAGGCGACGCGCTGACCAACGCTCACCCGCTGCGGACCCTGATCGATCAGGACGGTGCCTTCCGGAAACGCGCCACGCACAAAGACGCGGTCGTCTTCGGCATGCAGCACTTCGACCGTCGCCAGGCGCACAGTCTTTTGCGCGTCGGCAACCAGCAGTGTCCATTGCCCGCGCGTTCCTTCCTTTAGCGAAGTTGTGGGCACCCAGGTTCCCGCACTTTGGACAGGATCGAGTACATGCACACGTGCGGTTTGTCCGAAAGCAACGTCGGGAGCGTTTTTCAGATCGAACAGCGCAGTGCGGGTTCGGGTCACCGGGTCAATATCGGGCCGCAAGGTTGCAAGCTCAGCCCGGTAGCTTTTAGCTGATATTTCGATCTCAACATCAGTCAGAAGCGCCGGATCAACATCGAGAGGAACACCGATCCGAACCTGCGGCGACACGACCTCGACCATTCCCAGAACCAGCTCGCCCGAGCGCAGAGTTTCGCCACCGTCCACGTGTCGCGCGGTTATTTGACCGGCAAATGGGGCCTCGATGCTGGATTTCTCAATCCGAACGGTAACATCGCGCAGGGCCGCATCCAACTCGCCAATTCTGGATAACAATTCATCTTGCTGAGAAACGGCTTCGTCCAAACGGGCTTGACTGGTAAAGCCTTGTTCAATGAGTTTCGCGTTTCGCTCGACCGTCTTTCTTGCAAATGCAAGCTGGGCTGCAATGGCATCGCGTGATGCTGTCAGACGGTCGCGTTCGACCTCCAGCAGTGCAATGTCCAGTGTCGCAAGAAGTTGACCTTTGGCAACCTTGTCACCCTCATCCACCAGAATTTGATCGAGCGTCCCGTTCAGCTCGAAAGAGATATCTGCCGAACGCTGAGGTTCGACCTGCCCGATGAACACACGGTCGACCGTGTAAGCGCTCTCGGACGTTATCGGCGTCACGGATACCGGGGTCACAGCGGCGGCATCCGGTGCGGGCACCGCCTCCGCTCTACGGGTGAGCTCGGATGCGCCAAAGTGAACGGCGGCCGCTGCAACGGCTATAAAACTGACGGTCACTCCCAAACGCACAGTGCCGCGTAACACACGTGCAAATAGGCTCGGTTTGGTCGCTTCAGTAGATGAATTGGCAGGATTCGGCATTTGGGGACCCCATCAAGTTAGCGTCTCTAACATATGTTAGAAGTTCTCACTTTGACAAGAGATACGTGATCTGGCACATGTTGGATCATGAGCAGCACCGAAAAAAATCATTCGACTAGCAGACAAACGGCTGGTCTTTCCGTCAGCAAGAAAGCCTATCATCACGGTGATCTCCGCGCTGCACTGATCGAAGCAACCCGACAGTTGGTAGAAGAAAAAGGTCCGGACAGTTTTTCCGTATCCGAGGCGTGCAGACGCGCGGGCGTATCGACTGCGGCACCTTACAAGCACTTCAAAGACAAGACAGAAATGCTGGTCGCCACTGTCCTTGAGGGAATGGATCGGCACCGAGACAAAATGCTTACTTCGCTGGAAGGCGTTCCTGAAGGATCTCCCGAGCGCATTACTGCCATAGGGATGGAGTATATTGCCTTTGCGTTAAATGAGCCCGGGATCTTCAGACTGAAATTTGGCGGCTTCACAGACCGCATCGCGGATCCCCGGCTGGAGGAAGGCGGCCAGCAAAGTTTCGGGATTCTTTTGACTGAAGTAGCAAAATGTCTCGGTGAACCGGGAATCACAGACGAAGTTCGCCGCCGTGGTTTTTTGTTGTGGAGTTTCGTGCACGGGCTGTCCTTCATTTTGCATGACAAAGGGCTTGCGGAGAAAGGTGAAGAATTCGATCTTCATACCCTTCTTGAGGACGTTTCGCAAAGAATGCTGAGTTGAGCGTTCTCACACTAAAACGAATTCAACCAAGCACTCATAGCAGACGATCTAAGCCGCTGTCACGCCTGCGCCTAAACGATTGCTCTGGTTCACATAGAAGACATTTTTGGAAAGCGCCGCCAATGTCGGCTATCCAGAATCGCAAGGTCTCGTCGTGAATGTCGGCTTCGGGTTGAGCCAGTATTACAAGTTAGGGTGTACGGCAGAAGCTTTGTTCCAAAGCCTCCGTTTCGCAACCCGGAGTTATGCACGCGCGTTCGTTAGCTGGGAACGTCCGCAGGCACCAGGATCGTCATTCCCACTCGGTCTGCTACGGCCATGATCGCCGGAATGTCTGGTGGTCCATCTGGCGCTGGAATATCAGTCGTGCCGTCAGGCATTGCTTCACCGGCTTCGGTAAAAAAAGTGTCATGCATCGCGCCGGGGGCGTTAATGCAAAGTAGCCGGCCAGGCCGCTCTCCGGTGCATGTAAAGGCGTGCACTGCGCCGTCCGGAACCTTAACGAAGTCACCACATTTGACGTTGACTTTCTCGCCATTCAAAAAGAACTCGAAATCACCATCGAGCACATAAAAGCTCTCATCTTCGCCAGCGTGATGATTAGGCGGCGCACCGGCACCAGGCGCCGTCTTTATCTCAATGATAGTACAACGATCTCCGGTCTCA
>NZ_JBQFRK010000011.1:0-43478 GCF_056537365.1 Ruegeria sp. CF3
CCCGTCATCCGCCGCATCCGGCGCGGTGTTGGATGGAGGTATGATTGTGCCATCCTCGTTCACGATCGGGTCAGCGCTGTTCTCGAAGTAATCCACCTGCGCGGTGTAGCCTGAAGCCGAGCCGGTATTCCCTGCGTAAACACCGGCTTGCGACACGGTCAAATCATGCGTGAAACTACCTGCAGTGATCCAGCTGCTGCCATCCAGTGAGTATTCAAACGTCCAAACATCACCAGAGCGATCAACCCGCAAATAAGGGGCCGTGCCTTCGGGGAGGGCTGTCCGGAGGGCCTGGCTCGAGGCTCCATCCACGGTAATCGCCGCAAATGCATAAAGCTTACTGCCATCCGAATACGTGCCAAACCGCAACCAGTTGTCGGCGTCCTGCTCAACCAGCAAACCCTGCAACTGATACCTCTCAGTCGGAGTGGTCAAAAAACGCGTCCCGATCTGAAAATCCGTGTCCGAGGTCGCCTGCATCGCGCGCGCGCCATTATTGGTGTTCCAAACGTCATAATTGCCGTCCGGTGTCACCAGCTCTAGATACGCATCCGATGCATTCGTCCCTAGCGTGTGTGAAATACCCGCCGGACCCTCAATACTCCAAACAGAAGCTAATACATTAGATGCAAAATCGTCGGAAACACTCATTAAAACCCCGCAATACAGGCACTCATTCAACACGCAGAAGCGGGCATCAACACGGCCCTACTGCATTATAACACAGTTTCGAACCCCGCTGCAGCCCTGTTTCTGGCACCGCCTCTCGTGACCTTTGATGAATCACGTAAATATGATGGCCTGTCAGCTTCGGTTATAGACATCTTCATACCTCACGATATCATCCTCACCCAGATAAGGACCTGTTTGAACTTCGATCAGGTACATTGGCAATTTACCCGGGTTCTCCAGACGATGAACCGCACCCAAGGGGATATAGACGGCTTCATTCTCGGACAGGAGCTTGACCTCATCGCCAACCGTAACGCGGGCGGTGCCACCAACCACAACCCAGTGTTCCGACCGATGCACATGGCTTTGCAGGCTTAGAATGCCGTCCGGCTTAACCATGATGCGCTTTACCTGAAAGCGCTCGCCCAGACACAGCGTTTCATACCATCCCCAGGGGCGGTGGAAGCGTGGATAATCTGTGGCCTGAGAGATTCCCGCCCGCTTCAACGAGCTGACAACTTTTCCAACATCGCCCGCGCGGGCCATATCCGTGACCAGAATCGCATCACGCGTGGCAATCGCAGCGATACCCTTCAGCCCTAGGCCAACCAGTTGTGTGCTATCATCCTCGTTCCGTAGAAGCGTGTTCTGACAATCGACCGCCGTTGCGGAGCCCATAACCGCCAAGTCTTTACCATTCGACTTCAGCATTGAATGGAACGTGTCCCAACGATCCAGATTGGGCCAGATGGCCGACAGCTGTACCGAGACGACATCATTGGTGTCTGTAAAAATCAGGTCTTCAATCGAAATGGCGGCAGTACCCCGAAAGAGCTCAGCATTCAGTTTGACACACCCGGTTTCATACTCGGCTTGTTGCAAAGCTTCCCGGCAGGCGTCCAGTGCCTGAGGTGTATGCCGTTTGAATCTTTCGAGAATATCTGCAACCCGAAACAATAACAGCCCAGTATGCCAAAGACTGCAATTATCTTCCAGAAGTCCAGCAACCTGCTGTTCGTCTGGATTTTGTAAAAACCCTGACACCGACGTAGCCTTTCGGCCGTTGATCGGGCTAGCAAACTGCAGATATCCGCGCCCAGTCTCCGGGCGATCAGGCGCTACCCCGAATGTAACCAGCTTGCCGTTTTGAGCAGCGTCTAGACCGATTTCAACCGCATCAAGCAAAGCGTCGCTCTCACAAAGTAGACAATCTGACGGCGCGACAAGCAGAATGGCGTCTTGGGCCTCTTCATAGGCTAGCGCCGCAGCCAGAACGGCAGGCGCGGTGTTTCGGGCCTCAGGTTCTAAAATGATACGACCATCAGACAGCCCCAAAGCTGTAATTTGGTCTTTGACCAGAAATTCAAAATCGCGACATGTCAGGAAGGTCGGTGCATCGAACGTCGGACCCGTCAGCTTTTGGCAAACCTCTTGAAACAGGCTGCGCCCATCTACGAATTCAACGAATTGTTTCGGATAGGCCTGGCGTGAGCTTGGCCACAACCGGCTACCTGTTCCTCCGCAAAGAATGACTGGATGAATCATATGCATGCTCCAATTGCGTCACGTGCCCGGTAGGGCCAACCTTCAGAAATCTAAACGACACCCAAAGTTTCTTTTTTACCGATAGGAAGGCGCTCGAGAGGGTTCAGTTTAAGCTCGGCTGCCTGAATGGCATCGGTTTCAAACGGATTATAAAGATCGGGCGAAAATCCGGCGCGACCCATCCTACCCAGAAAATCCTGTCGGTCATAAATCCGCACATGGTCCCACTGTCCGAACCTACGGTCTTGTTCTGGAGGGTCGCTCACTGCGGGGTCTTCATCGGTTCCTCTACCATCAATCGCATAGGGCGTCAGCAACAGAGCAGTGCCCGAGGGTTTAAGTACCCGGTACAACTCGCTGAAGGCGGCTGCGTCGTCGGGAACATGCTCAAGAACGTGGCTGCAAATAATAATGTCAAACGTATCATCGGGAAAATTCATCCCGGTGATGTCCGCAATCTGAAATCCCTCGATATGTCGATAGCGACTGGCATCGATATCCGTCCCCACATAGTCAACATCGGGTTGGCGCTTTATCCAGAGATAAAGGCCATGGTCCGGTGCTATGTGCAATACTTTAAGGGGTTTCTGCCCGATTGGCGTATGCTTTTGCAGAAACAGCATCATCATCCGGGTCCGGTCGCAGCCGTGGCAAACTGGGCAGCGGTCGCTTTTGCGCAGCATTCCGCCGACCACCTGACGCCGGTCCAGCACCTCGGCCCCGCCGCCATGACTGTAGAAAGAGCGCACTGGGTTGGTACACAGCACACATGTCAAACTGCTTCCCTTAAAGAGCAGCTTCCTGAGCTCGAACCTCACCGGTTGCGGCAGCTTGTTAGTGATCTGCCTTATTCTGTCCTTTATGAGCATATTGTTGAACCTCTTTTAAAAATATCGTTGACCATGCCCCCTCAAACTCATGGACTTTTTAACATTCGAAATAACAAGGCCATGATCAAAAACAGTCTTTTCTAACAAAAATTGCCTGCCTCAGCATCCAGACCATGCGGGTCATGCGCAGCCGTACAAGCGTTGAAAACGCCCGGGCACGTTCACCTGGACTGTCCAGTTTCGCGCTAAAAAACACTGTGATACCATGAGGTAAGATGCTGGGCAGCATGGCTAGGGCCCGCAGAGCCCAACCGCATCTTTTCCGGCGAGTCTGGCAATTAGTGCCAAAGCTCTCGGATGTCAGCCGCGCCCATTTTTTCCTCAGATGTACCCAGTCGCTTCTTGTTGGGTGCGAAACGCGCAAATCCGGTGCATAGGCGATTTTGTACCCCTTGGCTCGAGCACGAGCGCACCAGTCTAAATCCTCGGACACATCAGGGTTAAACTCGCCAACGTCGTCAAACACGCTGCGTCTAGTCAGCAAATTGGCCGTCACCGAAAACCCCTTGCGCTCAATATAGGCCCTGTTGTTAAAGGCAAAAACGGATTCGAAAGCCTCAGCCCCGCTGCGCGGTGGAGGCGTTTCATCGAAAACATCCACCCTGCCGCCAATCAGATCCCCCCCAAGCGTAACCCGGCGCGCGACCTGCAGCCAGTTCGGTCCGGCGACACAATCTGCATCAATGAAAAAGAGCAGCGGGGCCTGCGTTTCCTGCACACCGCGGTTTCGTGCCGCCGCCGCCCCTTTTTGCGTCTCAACCAAAAACCGGACCGATGGATAGCGTTCCTGAATTTCAGTCAATGGCAGTGAGGAGCCGTTATCCACAACAACAATTTCCACACCAGTTCGATCATTTCCCATCAAGGCGGCCAGACAGCGATCCAGCCGGTCAAAATCATTATAATGGGGAATAATGACTACAGCCTCAACTGCTTCCATACCCATACCCATATCCATATGTTCCGTCTGCGTAATGGCACTTATTCAGTGCAACACCCATCACATTGGTTAGTTCTGCCAACTGGTGCTCGGCCAGATTCACCTGATCAATGGTGGTGCGCTCAGCCTCGGCGATAAGCAGTGCGCAGTCCACATTTCCCAAAAAACCAAAATTATCATCAACCTCCATCAAAGGTGGCATATCCAGGAGCACGATGTCGGGTTTAAAATTGACCTCGACAGCCTCCAGCGCTTCGATAGCCTTGCCGCTTTGCAAGATTTCCGCAGCATTTGGAACTGTGTGGCTGTTGAAACCAAACGCCAGATTGCTGCCCAGCCGTTGACCGTGCTCGGAAAACGGCACCGCACCTTGCAGTACATCGCCCATCGTATACTGGCAGGTTTGGTCAAGTATCTTTCTAAGTCCGCCATGCCGCAAATCTAGGTCTAGAACCATGGTACGCAAATCGGATTGACGCTCGAAGCTAAACGCAAGATTCGCCGCTGTGGTACTTTTCCCGCAGGCACTGTGAGGCGAAACCAGAGCGATCCGCCTCCATCCATGCAGGCGGCATTGCTGCAGTATACGAGTGCGTAACATGTCAAAAGGTCCTGCAGCGACGCTGTTCGTGCCTGCCACCAGCCGGTTCTGGGCAATGGTTTGAGGAGACACCGTAATTTCGGGTAGCCCTTGCCAAAGCTCCGCAACGCTCTGTTCAGCAGGTTGCTCCTCCGGTGTGATCGGTTCAGCCACCTGCTTAAGCTGGCTAGCTTTATGGCGTTGTGCCCGTGCCTTTTCTATGGCGACCTGTAGTTTTTCCATTGAGCGCTACCCTTTCCTGCCGCCAATCACCAGCGCACGCCGATTTTGTCCATGACCTGATCTGCAACCAGATCCAAAGGCTGATAATAAGTGTGCAACGCATAAACGCCTAAAGACACACCAACCAAAATCACCACAAGCCGCACCACTTTGAAACCTCGCCTGCGCCAAACCTCACCTGGTGTCGAAATATAAGGAATGGTCGCCAGTGGCGTGATACCGAGCTTGGCCACCAAATCCTCGGGCCGCCGGATCGAGCGGTTCAGCAGTTCAAGCAGCAGTACCACGCCCAGCCCGGCCAAAATGCCAACGAAACTGCCCCCTCCCGCGATCATAGCTCGGTTAGGTTTAGAGGGTCGATTCGGTGCAACAGGAGGTTCGATCACCGAAACGCGCTGGCCCTGCGCCGTTACCTCGATCCGCTCGCCCGTGCTGGCCCTAGACAGACGTTCGACCGCCAGATTATATTGCTGCTGTATATTGTCCCGGTCCTGTGTCAGTTCCTCGACCCGGATCGACGTGGCCGGAGTGCGGTTGATCGTGACCGTGAGTTTATCTAGCTGGGATTGTGTCGACCGCCGCTGTCCTTCCAGCACATTGATGCGCGACGCAATTTCAGCCAGTTGCGCGTCCAGAAAAGCATTTCCAGTGGCTTCTTGCTGTTCTTCCGGCTCAGGCCGAACTGTTTTTTCCAATTCAGCAATACGCGCCTGCAAAACCTTTACGCGCGGATTTTCCTCGGAATAGATGGCCAGTGCCTCGCTCAACTGACGCTTAAGTGCCTCAAGCTGCTGAACTTCCGCCGATTGCGCCGTTGCTGTATATCCGCTCACACGTCCGGTTGTTTCGAAAATCAGAACCAGATTCTGCTGTTGGTCTTCAAAGCCGATGATTTCGCGCTCAATCTGTGCCAGACGCTCCTGTAAAAGCGTCTGCTGACTGAGCTTGTAATCTAGGCTTTCCGGCAGCGCATCCGAGTTCTCAGTCTTAAATGCAAGAAGGCGGGCATTACGTTCAGCCAGTTTTTCACTCAGCCGCGCCACTTCCTGTTCAAAGAACTCCAGCGTCTGCGCAGCGCGACCGGTGCGCGATTCCACATCCTCCTGCTGAATCAGATTCAGATAGTCATTTAGAACGCTGGCAGCGATGGCACCTGTACGGGCCTCGAAGCTGATTTGCATTAGAGGAATCGGATCCCGCCGACCGCTTGCGCGCACCGTCGTGCGCGCCCGCATCGCTTCGACAATCCGATCCGGCGTCATACGGGTAATATCGACAAACACCTTCTGATCATTAGCTATCTCAAGAAGATTGGCACGGGTGAGTAGACGTTGTTCAAGAATCTCGAGCTGTTGCTGGGCCGGGGTGCGCACCGTCGACGCAGCCAATTCATCCGGAATGCGTGGAGCTTCGACAATCAGCCTCGTTTCGGCAACGTAGGCCGGAGGAAGAGAATACGCAATAATAATTGCAGTCGCGCTGATCACCGTTGTGACAAGCACGAAAATGGGCAGGCGCCGCAAAAAAAGCGACCAGTAATACTTGATATCCACGTTCAACCTCTCCGCCGCCAGCCAACCTGCAACGGACTACAAATCTGTACGATCATCCCGCCTGTTCCTCAGGTGGCACTTGTTCATTTTTGCCAAGCCTCAGCACTTGGCACTCCCCCTTCTTGCTCTCTTCCGGCAAAGACAGAGCGCCAAAAAACACGCCATCATCCAAGACGTTTTCCACGATTCTTAAGGATACCTCCGAAAGACCGTCGCTCCATGCATACAGCAAGGCGAATTCGCAAAGCTGATTGACCAATCTGGGAATGCCTGCTGTTGCATCATGGATCAGGTTGCATGCCTGTTCCGAGAATTCCCGTCCCGTACCACCCGCGACCTGCAAGCGGTGCGCGACGTAATCCTCAACGGTTGCACGATCCATGCCTGGCAGATGAAAGCTCGCCGCCACCCTCTGGGCAAGTTGTCGCATGCTCGGGTCCAAAACCATGTCCCGCAATTCGGGCTGACCCACCAAGACAAGCTGAATGAGTTCATCTTTGTTCGCATTCACATTGGTTAGCATGCGTAACTCTTCCAGGCCTTCGCGGGACAGGTTCTGTGCCTCGTCAAAAATTAGTACAACGCGGCGACCGGCGGCATACTCGGCGACTAGAAAATCCTGCAGTTTCTGAAAAAGCTGCACATATGGCGCGCGCGGGTTGACCGGGACATCCAAAGCGTTCAGGACCCATTGCAGCATCTCACCCCGGCCACGCTGCGCGTTTGAAATGAGCCCTGTGGTGACATCACGGTCCATCTGGCTAAGCAGCTTCTGGATCAGGGTAGTCTTTCCCGACCCGATTTCACCAGTGATCAATGTGATGGGGGCACGGGACAGAATGCCAAATTCCAGCACCATAAAGGCGCGTTTATGCGGCTCTGACCAAAACAGAAACCCCGGATCGGGCAGCAGGGTGAACGGCCGCTCGGTCAATCCGAATTGTTCAACATAAAGATCACTTGAGCTCATGCGACCGACAACTTTTTTAACCAACTAAACTCAACTCGACGATGGCATAAGATACCCCGAAAAATCATGCCAAAATAACCCACGCAATGCCTAAGCGCCAGAATAGCACAATCTTAACACGATTGTAGCGCTATCGGTTATCGCCGCATACCCTCTGAACCTATTTTCTCGGCTATCCGGATAGATTAACTATTCGATATTAAGGTTTTTTTTGAATTTCTCGGGCGATATTAGCGGCAGCCGTCCGTGCGCGAACAAATATTGAAGCATACAAAGTTCTCTCAAAAATCGACCTTTGTGCCTTAATCATCAACAATGAACAGAGCATTCAAAGAAACCCGCGCGCTCATCTTGGGCTTTCACGAAGCCGGGCGACGAATACGGAGCATCCGTACAACCTCTAAGTGTTAAAGCAAAAAAACGCTACATCACCTATTTTTTTCGGCGCACCATTCCATGGAAACAGCCTTAAAGTGTCGCAAATCTTGTCAAAACTTTGTCAAAGCCCTTCCAAGACCGAATAAAACAGAATATGCTGAGGGCGTATGGGCTTTACATAAAGCTACTTGGTCGTTGTTGACCAGTTAACAATTTAAATGTTGCTGTGAGGTGTATTGAAAATGAAGATAAAGAAAATGTTGGCCATTGCAGCCGTTATTTCGGTGGCAGTGGCTGGATCTGCATCAGCCCTCACGGTTAAGATGAACGGCCCTGCGGCGGGATCGTATGAGAACGTGTATCTGAACGTTGCTGGCCTTGGATCGGGCAACGTTCCTACGGGAGCCTTCAGCCTGCAAGACAGAACCCCTGCTTCAAATAACCAGTTTAAAAACTTTGTTGCATTTTGCTTGGATTTGGCTTCGCCGGCACCGTATGGCAAGCGAAATTATTATTCACTGACCGACACTCCGTTTATGCGGGGTGTCAACCTGCTGACAAACGGTGCTATCGATCGCATTCAGGCTCTTTTTGACGCGAATTTCAGCCAAGCCCTGGCCACGGATAGCAGCATTACATCAGCCGCCTTCCAAGTCGCGCTATGGAATGCCGTTTACGATACTGACTATGACGCCAGCATCGGCTCGTTCAAAGCGTCCGGGAATACCAGTGTGGTGGATTTGGCCAATAGCTACCTGGCGGCAGCAAGCGCATATGCTGGTGGAGATAAAAAATGGGATCTAAGCTATCTTGAAAATACAAACCGCAAGCAACGTCAGAATTTGGTTACAGCATCGGCAGTTCCTCTACCTGCAGCGGGCCTGATGTTGCTGGGTGCGTTGGGGGGGCTGACCCTTCTGCGCAGACGTCGACAGACCACTGCCTAATGCTCATATCGGTAATCATCTATCAAAGAGCCGCTGGAAGCGGCTCTTTTTGTATGGATCCTTAATGCCGAGCTCACATGGCGGCAGTCATGGCCGACACTCAGAGCTGTGAAATTCGCCATTTTCTAATACATCAACGGGTTCTACAATCCGCAACGAAGGCACTCAGCATTGGGTTGGAAAGTCCGGCCGCATTCGAACGGAATGTGGCCTAAACGAGCACTTGGGGCGGCGCTAATACGGGACACGTCCAATGAGTGTCTTTTTGGTTGTTTTACCTATCATTACACTCTGTGCCCTGAGAGAAACACGACCTGGGCAATGGCTCCAAGCCGTATCTTTCGGCTTGGTGAAAGATTTTGTTGTTTCGCAGATTTCTCAACAAGAAAACCGCCTGAGTAAAGCCCCGGCGGTTTTCTGTTTTCATTTGTCCGATCTACTCTCAGACGATCAGGTCGCCACTGTCGAGTGGCAGAACTTGATCATAAATGGCAACCTCGGTCATTGTGCCATCAAAAGCCCGTGTCACTTCGCTACCACCATCGGAACTGCCCCACCCAAGTCCACCAAGCTGCAGGTTCTGTTGGTTACTAGTCAGCTCGAAGTCAAAGTCTTTGACCGCTACAAGCTGACCATTTACTGCTAGGCCTATCTTGCCGTCTCCGAACCAGGTCTGAACATCATAGTCCTCGTTGGCATTGACACCGTCGAAGGTCAGATAAGCGTCGCTATCCTCATCTTGGAAGCGCAGGACCAAATCATCCCCCTTCAGCATGACTGACAAGTGATTACCACCGCCGACGTAATGGCTGGCGTCCTTGGACAACAGACCTTGTGTACCCTTCAGATCATCTGCATTAAACGTAAATGCGATTGTGCCTTCAGCCAATTCAAGATCTGAGTCGTGTTCCAGATTAACAATGTTACTTTTTCTGCCGTAAAATTCGACCTCATCTGCTTCGAACACGGCATTTACGTTGTTTTCACCCGCAGGATTTCCAGGATCTGTGACGTCCGGATCGGTCGTGCCAGGATCTGTGACGTCCGGATCGGTCGTGCCAGAATTTTCATCGGGCAGCGGCTTGGAGTCATATATGAAATCCTTCATCTGCTGAGGAGACCACTTACCTTCAACGATGACTACATCAGAGATTCCGCCGTCGAACACATTCTTAAAGCCTCCCTGGCCAGACTGGCTTGCCCAGCCTAGTGCTCCAACCTGAAAATGCTCAACGTTGTTTGCCCAGTCCATCGAGAAATCTGCAGTGTGGACCTGCTCCCCATCCAGCCAGATGCCGACTGTGTCATTCCCGAAAGAAATCTGCAGATCGTAGTCCGTATTGGCCATGATCCCATCGATCCGGGCGATCTCGTCACCGGCTCCATCCTGGAAACGCACGACCAAGGTGCCGTTGTCGATATAGGCTGCAAAGTGATTGCCACCGCCCACATAGTAGCTGGCATCTTTCGAGATCAGCCCCATTTTCCCGGAAACAGTATCCGCCTTGAAGCTCAGTGAGATGGTTCCCGACGTCAGTTCCATGTCTTTGTTATGGGCCACTTCAACAACATCCGACGCGCGGCTGATACTCTTCGTGCCCAGCATACTAAAGGCAGTGCCTTCAATTTGGTTGGTATCGATGCTGCCCTGCTCACTCGAGCCACCGCCGCCCGCCTCACCGGCGTCATCAACCTCCGAACCGCTACTTCCAGAGCCTTCGGAACCGTCATCTATGTAATCACCGGAGCCTGTGCCCGGATTGGTCGTACCAGGATTGTTGGAAGATGTGCCGTTGAGCAGTTCCATCAATCGATCATAAGCCCCGTGAGTTTCCGCCAAGCTACCCTCGATCGGGCGTAAGTCTTCGAGAGTGACGCCGAGACCTTTGTCTGCATTCACGAAAAGGTCATTATAGTGATTAATGTCATTCTCATCATCCCATTGCGCAACGACATTCGACCCAGACGTACCACCATTCAGGTGTGTATACAGATTGTTCTCGACAACAGTCCCTGACGGCACTCGAATACCGGCAGCATTGTGCCCCAAATCCGGCGTAGTCAGAAGCGTATTGTCCCTGACCGTAATGCCGGACCCTTCGAGGACGAAAATCGAGTTGTATTTGCCCGAGTAGATGATGTTCTGCTCAATCAATATGTTTGTATATGTGGCATCATCCAGGAAAATACCCTGCGCTCGCTCATTATTTTGTGCAAGATAGACATTGCCGCGAAAAACCACGTCTGTGGCGCTACCTTGGAACTGGAGAAAATCAGCGTGGGCTTCCGGGGTAGGGAACAGATGGCCACCACCTACGTTGTTTTCCCATAGACCGTTGGTGATGCTGCCGCCCTTGTAGAAGTCGTATGAGATGTAATCCACAAGGTTTTCAGTAACTTCGACACCTGTTGTGCTAAAGATGGTAATACCCACCCCAACATGATGGACATAGTTGTTATCGATCTGCAGGTTGGTGTTCCCATCTTTGGCATAGATGCCATATGTGCCTTCCCGGGCGCCGTCACCAATAATCTCTGAGTTCATGATAGAGATATTGTCACTGGAATTGATCTCAACCAGCTTGGCTCCGGCCTCCGGTCCTTTTTCGACCTTCACACCGTCGATTCGTATGTAGCTCGAATTCCCGAACTCGACCTCCTGCAGAACAGCCCTGTTATTGGCATCCGCAGATTTGATCGTCACATAATCGTTGAACTTGATGTTCCGCAAATCGACGGCGCCATAGTTGCCAGCTTCAAGGAGGATCGTGTCGCCTCCATCCGCGGATGACAAAGCTTTCATCAGCTCTGCTTCGTTCGATACATAAATCTCAGTCATAGCGTGTTCCGCTCTCTCCGTTGGCCATCGCGCATCCCCATGAGCGCGTCTCGACCGTCCAGCCTAAAAACGGCAACACCTGACTCCCGATCAGACAGCCGCCTCATTTTCGTGTGGGCGAGAAATTCCAATCCAAGTGCATCCCCAGCACGTGGATAACTGGTTACCTGCTGCGCTTTGAAAGCGCTCCTGCTTCTGCCTCCGTTTTAGTGGCGCCTCATTGCCCCTCATTCAGCAACAAACCGAGGTTCGCATAACAATTGGTTCCGATTGCGGCAACTTATTGACCTGCAAAGGGCGATATTCTGGGCAAAGACCTGCCAATGCCATATTGAGGCAAGAAGATTTTTGCCTATTTTCTATGCTCAGGGCTCAACAGAGCTATGAAATCTCAGTTTGTGCCTACTGCATTCTCTTCGGTATAAATTGTGTGATCGGCTATCGAGTAGAAAAGATTTTAGCATGATACATTCTTCGCGTAGAGCCCGGATCGGGCTGGTTTGGCACTCAATGAACTCCAGCAATCTGGGAGTTGGCGCACTGACTCTGGCGAATATCGCCATTATCGAAGACGCAGCGCAGCAGGCTAAAGTCACTCCTGAATTTGTTATCCTTGGCTGGTCGGATCCAAATCCTGACTATTTGCAGCGGGATGATGTCAGGTTTGTCGGGCTTCGGCTGAAAGACTTCCTCAAACCGTCCGGTGGGCTTTATAGCCAACTGCGCGAGTGTGACATTGTTATGGATATCGGCGCGGGTGATAGTTTTGCCGATATTTATGGTCTAAAACGGTTTGGAACGGTTGTCGGATCCAAAATTCTGACGATTCTATCACGCCGCCCACTTATTCTGAGCCCGCAGACAATCGGGCCGTTTCAGAGGGCGTGGGTCAGAAAGCTGGCCTTGATGGTCATGAAGAAATCCGACATCGTCTCAAGCCGTGACGATCTGTCTACGCAGTTTCTGCGAGATATGGGATTTGACCGGCACATCGTCGAAGCCAGTGATGTCGCTCTCCGGCTTCCGTTTACCAAACCTAACAGAACCGGAGATGACACCAAGATCAGGATCGGCCTAAATGTTTCCGGCCTGCTTTTTAATGGTGGATACTCTCGGGACAACATGTTCGGTTTGCGTGCGCCTTATGCCGAAACCATCCGGGAATTGCTGCAATGGCTGACCTCGGTCCCCGAATATGAGGTCCATCTGGTCCCTCACGTTATCTCGGATTGGTCCCAGGTCGAGGACGATTTTCGGGTCAATCAGACTCTGGCCATAGAATTTCCCAATGTTACACTGGCCCCGAAATTCTCCAATCCAATCGACGCCAAGTCTTACGTCGCAGGTATGGATTTCTTTGCCGGCGCGCGCATGCATGCCTGTATCGCAGCGTTTTCTTCCGGTGTACCCGTCCTACCTATGGCCTATAGCCGCAAATTCGCAGGGTTGTTCTCGTCTATGGGCTATGACTCCATTGCAGATTTCAAAGAGGAGAGTTCAGACGAAATTCTCGCTAAGTTTCGCCAGTCCCTCGACAACAGGACAGCCCTGCGCCTGCAGGCAAAAGCCAGCCTGCAGCGAGGTCTTGAACGACTGAAAACCTATGAGGCTTCAATAACAGACTGTCTACGCGCCTCTCAGCGATAATCTCGGGAGGAGTTTTTATGACATCGCCGACCCTGAAAAAAATAGCCAAAGGTAATCTGTGTACAGGATGCGGTGCCTGCTCGGGCTTGGCGCCGAATGCCGTTGGCATGACAATATCCCCGGACGGTTTTCTTCGCCCCGTTCAAATTGCAGACTTGACTACAGAACAGGAAGCTGCCGTTGCCGCCGTCTGTCCCGGCTTGGGCTACGACCAAGATAACCAAACCCAACAGCATATTCTTTGGGGCCCGATTGTCAGCGTGTATGAGGGCTATGCAACGGATCCTAAAATGCGGTACAGAGCGTCATCTGGCGGCGGTTTGTCGGCCATTCTGCATCATCTCGTCTCCTCTAGCTCTGTGGATTATGTTTTGCAGACGGGGGCTGACCCGGTTTTGCCCATCGGAAACCAAACCGTTCTGAATGCGGATTTTGAAGCCATATCGCGGGCCTCGGGGTCGCGATATGCTCCCTCGGCCCCTCTTACTAAAATCGACCAACTGCTGAATACGAATTGCAGATATGCGTTCGTAGGTAAGCCTTGTGACATTGCCGCACTGCGGGCACTAGAAAAACGTGACCCGCGCGTGAAAGACCACTTTCCTTATATGTTGTCTTTCTTTTGCGCAGGAGTACCCAGCCTGTCAGGCGCCCGGGGGATTCTGGCTGCACTGGGCATTAAAGAGGAGAACATTGCCGCTTTTCAGTATCGCGGCAATGGATGGCCCGGGTTTGCAACGGCAACATGCTTGGACGGGGGACAGAAGCAGATGAGCTATGCCGACAGTTGGGGCGGCATTCTGTCCAAACACCTGCAACTCCGCTGCAAACTCTGCCCGGACGGAACCGGGGGACTGGCCGATGTTGTCTGCGCCGACGCGTGGGAAACCGACGACAGGGGCTATCCTCTGTTTAACGAACAGGATGGTATCAGCCTGATCATGAGCCGGACAGCAAAGGGGGATACCCTGATACAGGACGCGGCTGAGAGCAAACGCATCGTGCTTTCCGATTTCGACATCTCCAGACTTGAAAACATCCAGCCGGGGCAAACGCAGAAACGACGCTATACGATTGCACGCGTTTACGCTCTACGCCTTCTGGCGAGGCCTTGGCCTCGGTTCCGGGGGTTTTATCTTACCCGAAACGCCGCACACGCGGGCATCTGGCCCAACGTCAAAAATTTTCTTGGAATCTGCCGCCGCGCCTTCCAGGGCAAACTCTAAAGAGCAGGTTATGCAGCGATATTCCTGCATAGAATGCAGGCGGGTGACAATAATATTAGACCTGATGTACAAAACACCTGAATTCCTCTTTGAAAAGTGGCAGGAATCGGATAAAAATTTAGCTTAGTTATATGAGAATACCCTGTAATCGGGGTGGCAGTGTTCAAGACCAGCTAAACTGTTGTGCGGTCTTTGAGGTTAATGAGTGGGCAGGCCGCAATTGAGCGGCAGTGTTAATGCCGGAGTATAGTTGATTATGACGAGTTACATTAAGGGTGCCAGTGCAGTTGAGCAGGATGCCTCAGTCTATAGCCGATCACAGAAACAAAGTCTGTATTCCATTTGGGGAAAGCGGGTATTGGATATTGCGTTTGTTATTCTATCCGCCCCAATCTCACTGTTTCTGATTGCAATCATGGCCGTGTTGGTCATGCGCGATGGTGGTAGCCCATTTTTTACCCAACAGCGAGTTGGCAGGGACGGCAAGTCGTTCCGTATGTTCAAAATCAGAACCATGATGGCAGATGCCGACAAACGTCTGGCAACCTATCTTGCCCAAAACCCCACGGCCCACGCTGAATGGAAACGCGACCAGAAGCTCAAAAACGACCCCCGCATCACTCGTGTCGGCAAGCTGTTGCGCCGTACTTCGCTGGATGAGTTACCTCAACTCTGGAATGTTTTACGGGGAGATATGTCTATCGTTGGGCCGCGTCCGATGATGACCGACCAAAAGGTACTCTATCCGGGTCGTGCTTATTTTGAACTGCGCCCGGGCATTACCGGACCATGGCAGGTTTCGGATCGAAACATGACCAGTTTCGCAGCCCGTGCAGAATACGACAACCGTTATCTGGCAGACCTTTCGGCCGGAAAAGACCTGTCCATCCTGATGCGCACGGTATCGGTTGTTCTGCGGTGCACAGGATATTGAAGATAGGCAGTCTTTCTTGAACCAAGGGCGAACTCGCCGCATCATCATCCTGTGCAGGATGATAGGAATGCGAACAATGATACAACAGGTCGTCAAGGGCGTTTATTTCGGAGCGGCGCTGTTTCTTCTTGCTGCCTGCGATTCCGCTGAGGAGCGGGCCGAAAAGCACTACCAGGCTGCGCTGGCGCATCTTGAACGCGGTGATATCGCCCGGGCTGCGGTCGAGTTCCGCAACGTCTTCAAGCTGAACGGCAAACACAAAGAAGCACGGCTGACCTATGCGCGGATGCGCCGCGACTCTGGCGAAATATCCGAAGCGTACAGTCAATATCTGCGCCTGGTCGAACAATATCCCGACAACCTCGAAGGCCGGCGTGCCCTGGCGCAGATGGCCACGCTGGGCGGGGATTGGACCGAGGTCGAGCGCCATATCAAGGTCGCTGCAAAACAAGCTCCGCAAGACCCAATTGTGCGGGCTGTCCTAACCAGTATCGCCTATCGTGACGCCATCGCTCTGGACGACGAAGCTACCATTCTGTCCGCCGCGAAACAAGGGCTTGCGCTGAGTGTCGAAGCGCCAGACCTTGTGATCCCGCATTTCGTCGTCGTAAATGAATGGATACGGCAAGAGGATTGGCACGCCGCGCTGGAGGCACTTGAGGCGGCTATCGCGGTCTCGCCAGAAACACGAGGGTTCTACAATCTGCGCCTTGGCGTTCTGGATCGGCTTGGCCGGACCGATGAAATCGGCGCTGCGCTCGATGGCATGGTCCTACAATTTCCCGAGGATGAAAGCATTCAGACCAGTCTGATTAACTGGTACATGTCTCGCGGCGACTTGGAAGCCATCGAGACTTTTCTGCGTCAACGTATCGATCCGAAACTGGATGACCCTCAGTATCGTATGATCTTACTGCGATTCTTGGCGGCCACTAAAGGTCCCGAAGTAACGATTGCCGAGATCGACAAAATGTTAGTTGGCGATCTGACCCGTCGTCCGTTGTATCACGCGCTGCGGGCCGGACAGGTGTTAGCTTCCGGTAACACAGAGGAAGCAATTGCCGACCTGCAGGCTTTTATCGATCGCTCCGAACCCTCAGCAGATCTGAATGACGCCAAAATGGTTCTGGCGCATATGCTGATTGAAACCGGAGATACCGCCGGGGCCTATTCGCTCGCCGAAAAGGTGCTGACTGAAGATTCCGGTCATAGCGGCGCCATAAAAATCGAGGTCGCCCGTCTGATTATGAACGATCGTACTGGTGATGCCATTATCCTGTTGCGCAAAGCCCTACGCGACAGCCCCCGCGACCCTCAGCTAATGACACTGATGGCCCGCGCGCATGAACGCAGCGGCAATCGGGACTTAATGGCAGACATGATGTCTCTGGCGGTCGAAATGTCGAATAGTGCCCCGGACGAGTCCCAGCGCTACGCTGAATTTCTGGTCAGCGAAGGTCAGAATGACCACGCCGCAAGCGTGCTGATCGACGCCTTGGAACGCCAACCCAAAAATGTTCAATTGCTGGTTCTACTCGGGCGGGTTCATATCCGGCAAAAAAGCTGGCGACGGGCACAAGCCATTATCAACAGGCTCCAAGCCCTAGATGCGCCGGCTCAGCAGCAAGCACAAGTTCTAACCGCTAATCTGATTGATGCTCAGGGTCAGGAAGATACCCTGCTTAGTTATCTGGAAGGGTTGAACGCCCAAAATGGCAGCATCGATTACATGGCTGAGATCGGCACTGTACGCGCCCATTTGCGCAACGGCAACCTGAACGCGGCGCTTGAATATCTTGAACAGGCGCTCGAGGCCTCACCTCAGGATTTCATGTTGCGGTTTCTCCAAGCATCGGTCCTCGCCGGACTAGGGCAGCAGGACAAGGCCATCGCTGTTTATCGCGGTTTGGTTGCAGAAAGGCCACAAAGCGAACGGTCGTGGGTGGCGCTTCACGTCTTGCTGTTGGAAGCCGATCCGCAGCAAGCAGCCGAGATTCTGGAACAGGCTGTCATCGCCCTGCCCAACAGCGCAACCCTGAAATGGCTGCAGGCAGGGGCGCTAGAGAGACAAGGTGATATCGAAGGTGCAATTAATGTCTACGAAGGCCTATATGCCGCTGATAGCGACTCAAACATTATCGCCAACAACCTTGCCAGCCTGCTGGTAACCGGACGCGACGATGCAGAAAGTTTGGATCAGGCTTATCGCATTGCCCGTCGCCTACGGAACAGCACGGTTCCGCATTTCAGCGACACATATGGCTGGATCGCCTATCGGCGCGGTGATTATGGAACTGCCCTGAAACATTTGGAGTTTGCAGCCCGCCAACTACCCGAGGAGGCTAGCATTTTGTATCATCTGGGGGCCACCTATGCCGCACTCGGGAGGACTCAAGACGCACGCAGCATTTTTGAACAGGCCGCCGAAATGCAAACATCCGATGATCTGACACAAAAAGTGCATGATGCTATTACCAATCTGGATGCTTCACCCCGAGGTGGTAATTGATTCTGATGGCGGAACAATTTCACCACAACAGTGATCCGGCGCGCGGCGGATGGCTTACATAGGCCCAGCTTCCGCGCTAGGCTCGATTGGAAAGTCAAATTTTGAGGACGCATAAGATGCTAAGAATATTGATCGGCCTGTTCAGCCTGATCCTTTCGACGACCGTCGCGCAGGCACAGAGCAGCTATCAGGTCGAGCCCGGCGACACACTTCAGGTTGAAGTTCTGGAAGACCCCACTCTCAACCGAACGGTTTTGGTCCTGCCTGATGGGTCCATCAACTTTCCTCTCGTCGGATCGGTTCAGGCAAGTGGCAGATCGGTCGCCGCGATCCGGGGTGATCTTACTTCTGGTCTGTCCCCGCAGTTTCAGTCTCCACCCACTGTCTATGTCGCCGTTGCGGCAACGGCGCAGCCCAAACTCCCCGACCCTATCGCCGCCCCTAATACAGATGACATTTATGTTATGGGCGAAGTCAACGCGCCCGGACTGATCGAAGCAAGGCCGGGCACGACCCTGTTACAGGCTTTGGCGCAGGCGGGTGGCCTGACCCGTTTTGCGGCGGCCAAGCGCATTCAATTGCGGCGGCACAATCAAGTCATGAACTATGATTTTCACCGAACCGGAAAAAAACCCAGTATCGCGGGCAATACGGTTCTAACACCCGGTGACGTCATCGTTGTTCCGCAGCGACGTTTGTTCGAATAAACGCGCTTTCTCTGAATTTGTCCGTGACTCCCGGCAGGTATGGGGCAAGTGCCCCTTATTTTAGTAAGCCTGCCAGATAGGCCCCGTACCCGTTCTTGGCAAAACGTTCGGCCTGTGCGGACAGTTCGTCCCGGCTGATCCAGCCCTGCTGAAAGGCGACTTCTTCGGGACAGCCAGTCTGCAACCCCTGCCGTTCTTCCAGGGTGCGCACGAAATTGCCCGCATCCAGCAACGAGGCATGGGTGCCGGTATCCAGCCAGGCATACCCCCGCCCCATGGTTTCCACCTGCAGCGCACCTTCCTCCAGATAAGATTGCAGCAGGTCGGTGATCTCCAACTCGCCGCGCGGGGACGGCGTGACGGCGCGGGCGCGCTCGGAAGCCGTAGCATCCAGAAAGTAAAGCCCCGTCACCGCGTATTTCGACGGCGGCACCGAAGGTTTTTCGATGATCTCCCGCGCCCGGCCCGCATCGTCGAAGGCAACAACGCCATAACGCTCGGGATCCGCTACGTGATAGCCAAACACGGTTCCCCCCGCCGGTTTGGCATCCGCTGTGGCCATCAACTTGGGCAAGCCATGGCCAAAAAAGATGTTATCACCCAGGATCATCGCCGATGGCGCGCCTGCCAGAAACGCCTCGGCCAGAATATAGGCCTGCGCCAAACCGTCTGGGCTGGGCTGCACCTGATAGCTGAGCGTCACGCCCCATTGCGCCCCGTCCCCCAGCGTGCGCTGAAATTGTTCCTGATCCTGTGGCGTGGTGATGATGCAGATCTCACGGATACCGGCCAGCATCAGCACGCTGAGCGGGTAATAGATCATCGGCTTGTCATAGATCGGCAGCAATTGCTTCGACAGGCCCATGGTGATCGGATAAAGCCGCGTCCCGCTGCCACCCGCCAGGATGATCCCCTTGCGCTGTGTCATCAAATCTCTCCCAAATCCTTCAGAATATCCTTCAAACCCTGCCGCCAGTCGGGGCGAGAAATGCCGAAAACGGTCTCTAACGTTGAACAATCCAGCCGTGAATTCAGCGGTCGTCTGGCCGGGGTCGGATAATCCGAACTGGGAATATCCGCGATGTCACAGGTGATGCCCGACTGCACAAAGATTTCGCGCGCGAGTCCGGCCCAGCTGACATCCGGGGCACCCGAGAAATGGTACGTTCCCGTTTTCCCGGGATCAGAGGCGAGCTGCTCGGCAATCTCTATACAGGCCGCTGCAATGTCGCGCGCCGGGGTTGGCCCGCCGATCTGATCGGCAACGATGGTCAGCCGGTCACGTTCCTTGCCCAGCCTAAGCATTGTCTTAACAAAATTAGCACCATGCGCCGAGACCACCCAGGAGGTCCGCAGGATCGCATAACATCCCCCTGCCCCGCTCACTGCCTGTTCGCCTTTCAGCTTCGACCGCCCATACGCCCCAAGCGGGTCGGTGGCGCTTTTCGGTGTCCAAGGCGTATCGCCACCACCAGCGAACACGTAATCGGTTGAAATCTGAACCAGGGGCACCCCCAGATCGGCACAGGCCTGCGCCATTGCGCCCGGCGCATCGCCATTGATGACCGTGGCCAGTGCCTCCTCGTCCTCGGCGCGGTCCACGGCGGTATAGGCGGCGGCATTGATCACCGCCTTTGGGTTTCGTTCGCAGATGGCCTGGGTGCATGCTTCAGGGTCCGACAGGTCAGCCCCGGCCCGGCCCAGACAGACTACATCCCCATATGCCGCCAGTTCCCGTGCCACCTGACCGGTCCGGCCGAAGACAAGGATCACGCCTTTACCCCCAGCCGTTCACCCACGCCCTGCCGATCCTGCAGGGCCCGCCACCAGCTTTCATTGTCCAGATACCACTGCACCGTCTTTTCCAACCCTTCCTCCAACGTGACCGAGGGGCGCCAGCCCAGGTCATCACGGATACGGGTCGGGTCGATGGCATAGCGCAGATCGTGACCTGGGCGATCGGAAACAAAGCTAATTTGCTCGGAATAGGATCTGTTTCGCGGACATTTTTTGTCAAGAATAGCACAGATCATGCGGACCAGATCGATGTTGCGGGCTTCGTTCTCACCACCGATATTGTAGGACTGCCCTACCCTGCCCTTCTGCAGTACGGTCAGCAGCGCGTCGGCGTGGTCCTCGACATACAGCCAGTCGCGCACATTCTCACCCTTGCCGTAGACCGGGATCGGCTTGCCCGCCAGCGCGTTCAGGATCACCACCGGGATAAGTTTCTCGGGGAAATGAAACGGCCCGTAATTGTTCGAGCAATTGGATAGCACCACCGGCAGCCCGTAGGTCTCGTGCCAGGCCCGGACCAGATGGTCGCTGGCCGCTTTCGAGGCGGAATAGGGCGAGCGCGGATCGTAAGGCGTTTCTTCGGTGAACGCACCGCTTTCGCCAAGCGAGCCAAACACCTCGTCGGTCGAGATGTGGTGAAAGCGGAAGCCCTCGGGCCGGTTCTGCCCTTGCCAATACGCCCGCGCGGCCTCAAGCAATGTATAGGTGCCCGTGATATTGGTCTCGATAAAGGTTCCGGGCCCGTCGATCGAACGATCCACATGGGATTCCGCCGCTAGGTGCATCACGGCGTCCGGGCTATGGTCGACAAAGGCCTGATCCATCGCCGTACGGTCGCGAATATCAGCCTCTACAAAGGTATAATTGGGCGAATTTCCCACGCTCGCCACATTGTCGAGACAGGCGGCGTAGGTCAACGCATCCAGATTGATCACCTGATGCCCTGCGGCAATGGCCTGCCGGACCACGGCCGATCCGATGAACCCGGCGCCGCCGGTCACAAGAATTTTCACGCGGCACCCTCCCACACAAAAGGACTGTCGAAATCGGCCAAGGCCAAGGCGGCGGCGTCTTTCTCGGACAGAACCGGATCGCCGGTCAATTCCCAGTCAATGCCACAACTGTCCCAGCGCACCGCACCATCGCACTCCGGTGCGTAGTAATCGGTGCATTTGTAACAGATTTCGGTATCGGGTTCGCGGGTGACAAAGCCGTGCAGGAACCCCTTGGGCACCAGAAGCTGACGGCCGTTTTCGGCCGATAGTTCAACCCCCACCCACTGTTCATAGGTGGGCGACCCCTTGCGGATATCGACAACGACATCAAACAACCGCCCCCGCCCGCAGCGCACCAGCTTATCTTGCGCATGGGGTGGGGCTTGAAAATGTAGGCCTCGGATCGTATCTACCTGCGCCGACAGAGAGTGGTTGTCCTGCACAAAATCTAGATCAACTCCGCGATCCGCCAGAACCATGTAATTCCAACTTTCGCTGAAAAAACCCCGCGCATCGCCAAAACGCTTTGGTACCAGAATCAGAACGCCAGATAGGTGCGTTTCTTCTATTTTCATGAAATTCCTCGTGGCACTCATAACATGTCAAAAATATTCTTTTAAATCCACCTTAGATAGCTCCAGACCTATCAGCACTCTGAAACGAGATCATTCAAAATAACAGCCATTTCCCAAAGTGGCGGCTCACGCATACAGGTTGTGACCTGCGCGGGCAATTCCGCGCAGGCACGGTCAACAATACATCTCATTCAAGATTATTGTGGCTTTGGCGTTACGTCTGGGCCAACTGGTACGACATTAGGACGCTTCTTAAATGATTTCGCCCGGCAACAGCGTTAGAGAATATATAGTAAAGATAGACGAAAGATCCGAGAATGAGGACGAGCAAAAGAAGAACGGCCCGCTTCTTCCTGACATTATACACCAGCCTTACCATCACAGGCCCAGCTGCATCTCAGGAAACCGGATCGGGCGCTCTGACCCAGAATTTTGGTATCTCTTCCACGCTGCGGTCAAATGACAATTTTGGCCTCAACGATCCATCCCCGGGCACGTCGACGCTGTGGGACAACATTCTGGATTACGAGTTACAAAAGGAAACATCTCTGGATCGACTGTTGCTGGGTCTAGGTGGTACGCTCCGGTTTTCGGACATTCCCCTGCAGTCCAGCGGTTCTGAATTCGATGCCCCCTTTGCTAACTTTGCGTATACACGCACCGGTGCCAATAGCCTGCTGGACAGCCAGTTGCGCTACAGCGAAATAGATTTGGCCTTCAACGATCCGTTTCGCCGTCTGCAAGAGGATTTCGACGATCTCATCAATGATGAACTTGTTCTGGATGATGGAACCCGCAGAACAGCCAGCGCCGGACTGCAATTCGAGACCGGGCTAAGCGATCCTTTCGGTGCAGGATTTGCGCTGGATTATCGCCGGATCAGCTTTGACGACACCACTGATCCCAACCTGTTCGCCCGGCGCACAAACAACAGCGAAGTCTTTGGCCGCTTCCGATTTTCTCCAGTGTTGGATGGGCGGTTGGGCTACGCGCAGGAGGATTACCGGGCTCCCGAAGACGATGATACTGACCGCACCACCCGTACCACTGACTTTGCCCTGACCTATGACGTGAACCCGGTAACCTTGATTGAGGCCGTGATCGGCTATGCCAATATCAATGAAACAACAGACACCTTCCCGGACATTACCGAGCGTGGAATGACTGGCCGTTTTGCCTTGATCCGTGAGCTACCCACAGGCACGGTCGGGGTCGATATCTCCTCGGAATTGTCGGTCAATGGCCGCCGTGAATCGTTGTTGTTTAGCCGCGAGATCGACCTGCCTTTAGGCGAAATCTCTGCCAGTGTCGGTGTGACACGCGGGCCGTTGGGGGAAACCAACCCAATTGGTGGCCTCAGCATCGTATATGAACGCCCCCGCACGACCCTGACCGGCAGCTTTGAACGTGGGTTCACGACAAATGACCGCAGCGAAGAAACCCGTACCACCCGCGCCGTACTGGGCTATGCCGTAGTCATCAACACATTGTCCTCCATGACATTTGATCTTGATTACGCCAGCGTCACCGCTATCGGACGAGGCAGCTTCCGGGATTCAACAGCCGGAACGTTCCGCGCAGCCTATGTCCATGAACTGACGGATGACTGGGACTTGTCAGCTGGTTACGAGTACGTGAGTTTTGAATCAAATACCGAATCTCGGCGTGATTCCAACGAGATATTCCTGACCCTATCCCGGCGCTTCGCGACAAGACGATAAGTTGTCGGACTCGCTTTCCCAACCATCTCGCCTATAATGGGATCATAGACCGCAATAGCCTCGTTTTCCGGTGCTCGGTTATTAGTTTGAGAACGGCGATTTTATGTCTGGCACACATGAATTTCACACGATTTCCCACGCATCTCCCGCCATAAACCCGGCAGGTTTGGCGTGGTTTCTGTTGCTCCTGGCTGGTTCCGTGCCAATTTTCTGGATCGGATTGGTATCGCTGGTACAGGCATGGTCTACACCAGAATACAGCCATGGCCCCTTGATCCCGGTCATCTCATTATATCTTTTCCTGCGCGAGATGCGCCAATTGCCCGCACCTAACCCGAACGTGACTGATCGCTGGCCTGGCCCCATCATTGTGCTGCTTGCTCTGGCGCTAGCGATCTTTGGTAACTTAACACGCATTCCCGATATCGTGACATACGCGATAATCATCTGGGTGAGCGGCGTGGTGTTCAGTATCTTTGGCTGGAAACGCGGGTGGCATCATCAGTTACCGGTAGTGCATCTGGTGTTCATGCTGCCCCTGCCCCAATTTCTTTACTGGAAACTGACGATCTTTCTGCAAGGGGTTTCTTCTTTGATCGGCGTCTGGCTGGTCGACTTGGCGGGCGTAACCGTCTTTCTCGAAGGCAACGTGATCGATCTAGGTGTCTATAAGTTACAGGTGGCCGAAGCCTGTTCTGGCCTGCGATACCTGTTCCCGATCCTCAGTTTTTCCTATCTCTTCGCGCTGCTCTATCGCGGACCTATTTGGCACAAACTATTGCTGCTGCTAGCCGCTGTACCTCTGACCATCTTGATGAACTCTGTGCGGATCGGGATCATCGGCATTCTTGTGGACAGCTATGGCATTGAAGCTGCCGAAGGGTTTCTACACTTTTTTGAAGGTTGGGTCGTCTTTTTGATCTGTATCGCAATTCTGTTCCTGATAGCCGTCATCCTGCAACGTTTGGGGCCTGACCCCAAACCGCTTTCCGAGGCGATTGATCTGGATACACACGGCTTCGGTCCGGTTGCGTTGCGGGTTTTTGCGATCCACCCCTCACGTGCACTTGCCACCGCAACGTTGCTGACACTGGCCGTATCCACGGCATGGGCACTGCAACCGACCCCTAGCGCTGATCCGGTCACCCGCGATCCGTTCTCTCTGTTCCCGCACCAACTTGGCGAATGGTCAGGATCAAGCACGCAGTTGGACCCTGAGGTTGAAGAAGTGCTGGGCGCCACAGATTACCTCAACGCTACCTATGCCCGGGCCGGAGACTCCAGCTATATCAACATGTTTGTCGCCTTCTACGAGAAGCAGACCGAAGGGTCGGGCATCCATTCCCCTGAAGTCTGCCTGCCTGTGGGCGGCTGGGAGATTTTCAACCTAAACGCCCATCAGGTCGCACCGGGCGTCGAGGCGTATGGCACATTTGTGGTGAACCGGGCTATCATTCAGAAGGGGTTAAACCGCCAGCTAGTCTATTACTGGTTCGAACAGCGCGGCAAACGCCAGATCAATGATTTTCAGGCCAAGATAGGCGTTGTCATGGACAGCATCACGATGGGCCGAACCGATGGCGCTCTGATCCGCTATGTCACTCCGATAGCTCCGGGTGAGACCGAATCTGATGCAGATACACGGCTGATTGATTTCATGGAGCAGAGCATGCGCAGGCTGCCGCGTTTTGTTCCCCTATAAACGCCCCCAAGCCGTTTACTCCTAGGTCCTCTCGGCGCATTTAGCCTGTGTTCATTACTACACGAAACACATCTATGTGATCAAAAGCACTCTCTGCTATGTCAGAAGTATGTAACACTTCCGCTACCCTGTAAGATTTTTTTGCTTTAAATACTGCAGAGGCGGCTGGGAGTATGAAGCGAGTTTAATCAGTATGTTATATCGTCAGCGTAACGGCGGCATCGAATATCTTCGCTTTATCGGTGCAATTGCCATCGTCTATTTTCACCGTAGCCTCCCCGGATCGGAGTTTGCACTTTCCGCACTGCCAATCTTTGTTCTTCTTTCTATTTACTACGGCTACGGTCGGCCAAAGGCTGAAAGAGCAAAACGGCTTCTGGTTCCTTGGGCCATATGGTCCGGAGTCTACTTTGTTCTCAAATGCATCGAAGCCCTCACAACCGATTCAACCCTCGTCTCTGAATTCGAACCTTGGATGTTTTTGACAGGACCAAACATCCACCTTTGGTTTCTGCCTTTTGTATTTGTGTTTACGGTCCTCTTTTTCAATCTCGAAAAGCACTTCAGGATTATCCTGCTGCTGCTAACCAGCATGGCATCCTACCTAGTTTACAATCTGACCGAGTTGGGCCCGCCCTTTGTACAATGGTTCTCCGTGTGGCCCGCCGCCGCCGCTGGTTTTCTATTCAGGGACACTCGGAACAGAAATCTCATCATATTGCTGAGCAGCATTCTGTTCCTGCTTCTAATGCTTACACCTCTGGACAGAGGCGCACTGCAACTCCTGATTTGTATGGTGGTTGTATGGCTGGCTTTGGAGTCAAATGTGCCATCGACCGAGGTCTCAAGATATCTGTCCCAGCTTTCTTTAGGAATCTACCTTGTCCATCCGGCCATCTCATCGATTGCAGAACGCATCCACATACCCGATGGATTGATTTTGTTTGCCTTTGTCTGCACCTGCTCAACGCTCTTCACTGCGGCTGCGCGCCGTTGGATACCCGCCGCGGTTTAGACACAAAAACTGCACTATTATGAGAAAGATTATGCAGACCGGATCGCAGCAAGCACCTTACACAGCTAGAGTTATCATGCCAACCAAACGGCGCTATCACATAGCCGAGCCTCTTCAGCGCCCGCAGCTGGAGGCGCTGTTCTGGGCCATCAGTTTACAGGGCGGACAAACAAAGGCTTGAAAATAATGAGACCTGAAAGACCATCTCTTGCCACGGGCTCAGCTTTCGGACGACTTGAGAGCTGTTCTACCCAAAACCAAGTGGATGCCCGTTCTCAATTGCCGTTGCTTGCCAAAATCACATTGCTAACTTTGCTGACACCGGTTTTTCTGTCGCTTGGGCCGCTGGTCCTGACCCCCTCAAAAATACTCTTTCTGGTCACAGTTCCATATCTGGGTATCAGGTTTTTGAGCGGGCGTTACGGGAAGATCTTAATACCTGACCTTCTGATATTTGCGTATTTGGCATGGATGGCTCTGGCTATGTTCATCAATCATTCGCCCCGCGTAGCGGTCGAGTATATGGGCTCAAATTCATTGATCCTGCTGGGGGGATATTTGACGGCGCGGGCAGCTATACGAACGAAGTCGGACTTTGTCGGGTTTATCCGTTTTCTGGCGCTTGTGGTCGCCATCAGCTTCCCATTCGCAATTTATGAATCCTGGACCAGCCGGACAACCATTCCTCGCTGGTTGGATATGTTGCCCGGAGTGCTTTCGCACGACGACGTCCAGCATCAGAAACGGCTTGGATTGTGGCGAACCCAATGGGTTTTTTCACACCCCATTCACTATGGCGTTTTTTGCTCCTTGGTCTTTTCCCTCGCCTTTGTCGGCATGAAAGGTATTTGGAGCAATACCCGACGATATATCATTTCTGGTATAATCGCAGTGTGCTGCATCTTTTCTGTATCCAGTGGCCCGGTTCTAGCACTTTTGGCCCAGTTCGCACTTATCGGATGGGGTTGGGCTCTTAAATGGACCGGCATCCAGTGGCGGCTTTTGGGGTGGCTCTTCGTAATTTTCTATACAATTGCCGAACTCGCTTCGAACCGGTTCGCCCTATATGCAATCGTAGAAAAAATGTCGTTCAACCCGATGACGGCCTATGCCCGGAAAATCCTATTCGAGTATGGGGTGCAGCAGATTCACCGGACACCCACATTCGGCGTAGGCTACCACCGATGGCCGTTGCCGACCTGGTTGTCGGGTAGTATTGACAATTTCTGGCTTTTGCTTGCCATCACCTTCGGCGTCCCCACATTCATTTTTTTCGCAGCCGCCTTTCTATCATCTATGATCAGCATTGGCCGCCGGGACTTTTCACAAGATCCGATTCTGGTACAGTTGCGGCTGGGTTGGGTATTCACGATGATCAGCCTTATTCTGGTATTATCAACTGTGGCTATCTGGGCCGAAATTTATTCGATTGTCCTTTTCGTGGTCGGTTCCGGCATATGGATGATGGGCGCAAGTGTATCAGAATCGTCTGGAGTCACAATTCCTGCAACTACTCGAACTTCAGGTATCAAATACACCCGGTTCCCCGCGGATTCGCCACACAAATTTACGGACAGGACATAAGACGCTTAATATGACCGGACAGTCTCACAATCGCAGTACCTCGCGACACGGCAACACCGTTACGGCCCTTCGGAGTCACAGATCCATTCTGTTGGACTGCATCAGGGGCCTTGCTATACTGGCTGTCCTTATTTTCCACGTTGCGAAACTCTATAACCCTGCCGAACTGGGCGCGTTCGGGCAGTTCATGCGTGTTTATGGAAAACTCGGCGTTGATGTGTTCTTCCCCCTCAGCGGGTATCTGATAACCAGTTACCTGATCAAACAATCCGGAAAGGGCAGTGTCCGGATCTTTTTCCAGCGCCGGATTTTTCGAATTCTTCCCTTGTATCTTGTAGGAGTCACGACATTTCTGGTGTCCGGTTTAATACTGGGCAGCCCGGACCCTTTAGAACACATCTGGATTCCATATCTTTTCCTGACTGGCTGGTTCATCTTTTTCTATGATATATCAGCCGTTCCATACACAATCACATGGTCTCTTTCGGTCGAGGAATTCGCGTATATTCTCTTTGGTATCGCGGCTTGGATTAGCCGAAAACACATGCCGTTGATCTTGTTGGGTATCTGCATTCTGTCAACCGCTTTACGAATTGATCTGGCAAACCCGATTGTAAAAGGATTCGATACCTTCCCACCTGCCCGGCTGGATTCGATTGCTATTGGTGGGCTGGTTGCCTACTTTTCGCTCAAGAAATCCCCTAATAAAATCGCCTTGTGCATTCTGACCATCATGGCCGTAACGCTGCCGCTGAACCTGATGGTTCCGGCCTTCAAAAACCCACTGCTGTTTACAAATATTGCTCTTGGGACGTGCTTTTTTATCGTCGTTATTGAAGCTTGGATGAAGAACTGGTGCTTTTGGCCGCTTCCCTGGCTGGCCTCAATAGGATTTTATTCTTACTTCACATATCTGTTTCACGTGTTCAACATTCATTTTCTGGCTTTGGTGTGGGAGAGAACGCTACCCGGCGCCCTGCCCCCATTTTGGGCACTGGTCCTAGCTTCATTGCTGTTTACACATGTTCAAGCCCTGTTATCATTTCGATATTTCGAAGGACCGCTCATCAATTATGGGCGCAGGCTAGAAAAACAACACGCGGCCTCGCCAATTACCGCCACCGCGACAAAAGGACAAAGCTGAGCTTCAGCGATTATCGGGCACCAAAATATTCATTTACCAGAGTATTGGTAGCTGCGATATTTTGACGGCTCGAGGCCCCAAAAACGATCGATTCCAAATTTGGCACTGTAGAAAGCCACTCAATTGCTTCCCTCGGAGGAATTGCACCTGATGCGAAAACAGACATAGCGATTCCTCGCAACTGACCTTCTCTCAAGGTTTGCACATAGGCATCCAATCCCCCGCAAGTTCGAAATCCTATCTTGTTGATATTCGAACATATAATCGGGTTTTTGATCCCAACCTCTGTCAGAGCTTGATACAGCTGCGGCATATTCATTGTGATAAACCCCGGCTCGGCATCGTATTTCTCGCAGATATGGTCATGAAAAATGCGAAATACATCTTTCATCCCCATACCCAAAAGCAAATCTACGATTACGTTCTGCAAGAAGATGACTGGGGTTTTCAGCCCCTTGAACATTTTCATTTCTACATCAATCAGAATTTTTGTGATACCTTCAATATCCTTAGACGCCAAAGATTTGGCGCCCCTTATTGCAGATTTCAGCAAGCCGTCATCCGGCATGAAATGCAAAGCTGCCCCCAGCATTCCAAGCTCGGTAACCGCGTTGGCGTATTTATGAGCATACGGCATACACGGGTAGAACTGGAAATCCTTGTAGCGTCCCGGATTGACGCGCATATGATCGCACACTTCTGATATCCGGTCATGCGTTGTACACATAAAGCTACGTACGCCCTCGTCTAATGCGGCATCCAGTACATCTATGATTTTAGACGTATCCTGAAAGCTAATAGCCTGTGCCCGGGCCTTCTCTTCGGACATATGATTGATGCCAAAGAATTGATTGTCGCCAAAAATTAGCTTGTCGAGTGTCATAAATCTCTTTCCGATTATTATCGCCGGAACCACGAACGTCTACTTGCGGCTATCGGTGCCCCAGGGGATCGTGTGGGAGCAGTTTCCCGATCCGCCAACATCATCGCAATTGTTTTGTCGGTTTTGGCGGCCGAAGAAAAATCGTTGGCTGTCTTGTCAGTACCATCCAGTATCGCGTTCACGAAGTCTTCGATCTGGGCCGAATACTCTTCTCCGCGCAAATAGAAACTAACCTCTTGCGTTAGCTCGGTTGTATAGCGGACGTTCCAGCCTGATGTATATGTAGGCAAGCTATCTGATGCGTTTCGGAGATAAAGCTGACATTCTTGCCGGTCTGAATAAAGGCGGCCATTGGTACCGTTTATGGTGATTTTCGTCGACATCTTGCGATAACTTTCGTCCGACCAGTTAACAGAAACATGGGCCGAAAGACCATTGCCCCACATCAGGGTCGAATACACTTCGTCATCCGTATCGGTTGAGAAAATAGGATTGAGAATGGTACCAGCGACACCAGATGGTTCACCAAAGAACCAGTTTAGCAAATTTATGGGATGCGCTGCGTAATCGTACAGGCATCCTCCGCCTTCCTGGCGGTCGGTTCTCCAAGTTTTGCCTTTTGGGCGCAAAATCACCGGCCCGTAAGCTTCAGCCAGAACATGAGTGATGCCCCCAAGTGCCCCTGAATCGACAATTCGCTTCATCTCCTGAAAAGCGCCCACATAGCGATTGTGATACCCTACTTGAGAAACCAGATTCCGCGCCGCGGCGAGTGCGGCTAGTTCTTCTGAAACCTTCCAGTCAAGACAGAAGGGCTTTTCGCAAAAGACGTGAATATTGCGATCCAGCGCCTTGCGCACCATCGGGGCATGCAAGCGCGACGGCGTGGCTATTATCACTGCATCGACTGCCGCCTGCTCAAGCATTTCATCATAATCTTTATAAACCGGGCAGTCTGTATAACGTTTAATTCCATCCAACAGGAATGCAGAAGTATCGCAGACAACCACGTCTGTCCGGGGGTTGGCATTGGCTATTGAGAGATGAGATATTCCCATCTTTCCAAGCCCAACAAGACCTAATCTAATCATATTTTTCAATTGTCTCAGTTGCCTATTTCAAGAATTCTAGTATCGCGTTCCGGACCCGATCGGTAAATTCGACAGGAGCAAAAGGCGGCAGACATGCTACTTCACCTTTTTCGTGAAACGCCTTTGAAATTGCTCCCGGTAGATCGGAATCTGTATCGGCCACAAAGATGCCGGGTTTGTCGCGCAGCCAGTTGGCTGTAGCAATTTGGTGATCGGTCGTATGCTCACCCCACTTTTGGATGCGGGGCATAATCACAAGCGGTCGCCCCAAACGACCCGCTGTTATAACCGTTCCCATACCGGCATGAGCCACAATCAGATCGGCTTTAGCCATCGCCTCTCCAAATTCCTTTTTAGACAAGCTGCGGGTATATTCCATCTGCCGTGGCAGATACGTTCCGCCTCCTATTTGAGCCAGAATATCGCTGCGACCGGCGTTGGCAGCCCAGTCATCCATCACCCGAATCAGCCGGTCAAAGGGGAACATCGAACCCGTGGTTACAAAGATCACAGCACACTCCCCCAGTAGTGCGGTCCTTGGTTGCCACGACCTTGCAGCTCCGGCCATTGCGTCAACCAGGCATCAGCCACCTTCCCGGCCTTAGATCCGGATGTCGAAAGCCTTTCGACATTGGCAATTGAATCAATCCAAATTGTGCGAGCCCGCAGTGTGTACTTGGCCAGAATAAGAGCAACCAGCGCCGGGGCCGATCCAGTTGTAATCACGACCTTAGGGCGCTCTCTTATGAGAATCGCCAAAAGTTGAAAGGCTACAACAAAGAAAGCCAGCATGTTCTTTCTGGAAGCGTCTCGAATACAGTAGTAGCGCGCCTCTGGAACATCCACAGCAGATGTTGGATCGAGGCTGACGTAAAACACATCAAGATCTTGCAAGGCTGGCTTCAGGCGCATCATCTGAATCCAATGTCCGCCACCAGACGCTATTGCCATTATTTTTTGATTTTTTAGGGCTGTCATACTAACCGTTTCTAAACCAACCACTTATTAAACTACACCAAACCTGCAATTCGCTAAAATATAATCTACCTTACTTCTATCCGAAGTGACTCTGCTATCCGATCACAAAGGCTTTTCCAACTGGCAGCACTTTCGACCAATTTCCTATAGTTCAGTCAAACACAGCAAAACCTTGCCCGGTTTCAGCAAACAGCGCAAGATGGCAAGTCATACTCTTGCGATCTAGAAAACAATAAGTCGCATAGCCATTTCTTATCCCTTTTTCTGCGACGCGTAACACCCAAGTTTCGCTAGTCCATACCGAGCCTCCCCAACTGAACTGGTCCACCGTTATGTTTAGGAAACGGAGGACCACAAATGGCAAACAAGAGACCGAAGCCCGAAGAGATTGTCTCTAAGTTACGGCAGATTGAAGTTCTGATGGGGCAAGGGATGTCCCGTCTCGATGCGATCAGGCAGATCGACGTTATTGAACAAACCTATTCCCGGTGGCGCAAGAAGTACGGCGGAATGGGTGTAGATCAGTTGAAAGAACTGAAGCGGCTTCAGAAAGAGAACGAGCGGCTTAGAGAGGCTGGATGGTCGGTGAGCGACGGGCGGATTGAATGGCTTTGGCGGCGAGAGGGGCTGAAAGTACCAGTGAAACAACCGAAGAAAGGACGGCTCTGGCTGAACGATGGCTCGTGTGTTCGGCTGAGGCCGGAGTATCGCAATCATGTATGGAGCTATGACTTCGTTCATTGTCGAACCGATGACGGCAAAGCTTTTCGGACGCTGAACATCCTTGATGAGCACAGCCGGGAGTGCCTGGCGATTAGAGTGAAGCGCAAGCTGAACTCGGTCGATGTGATCGATGCCCTGACGGATCTGTTCATACTGCGGGGTACGCCCCGCTTCATACGTTCAGACAATGAGTCAGAATTTATCGCCCAAGCCGTCCGAGACTGGATTACCGCCGTCGGCGCCCAGACGGCTCACATTGAAACTGGGAGCCCGTCAGAGAACGGATACTGTGAAAGCTTCAACGGCCGGCTCAGGGATGAGCTACTCAACGGTGAAGTCTTCTACAGCCTACGCGAAGCTCAAATTCTGATTAAACAATGGAGGAAACACCACAACACACAGCGGCCCCACAGTGCACTGGGCTATCGCCCGCCAGCACCTGAAACCGTCGTCCCGATGGATTACAGACCGACGATGCACTAACAATCAAATTGGACCAGTCAGATGAGGTTACTCAACGTTTCGCGTGCGAAACATCCTGAAATTTCAGTCGGCCTTCAGCCATTCCTGCAACGCTAGGGCAAGCTGTTCCGAGACCCCCGCGCCAACCAACTCGATGCGGTCCACCGCCGGGACAAAACGCATTTCAATACCCTCTGTAACGTGGGTTATAACCCGTTCTTGCGATGCTGCACCTGGCTCTGGTTGACATATCCGGGATCGGGGCGATGACCGGGGCATCCCCCATTCAGACAGCGCAGATGACAGAATTTGCACTTCAGCCTCAGCATTGCTCCGAGGGTTGTTCTGTAGTTTCGCTTTGAGTGCGTCGCCAAAACTCGGATCTAGGTTCATATGCCGCACTAATGATAAGCCGAGTTTCTCACTGATGGCTGAGGGAAAGTTCAGCTCAGCATCAAAGGTTTCAACCAAAACAATGAAGGTGCCGATCTTGGATCGTTTTGAGCGGGTTGCATTACCGAACAATCCCTGCAGCGCGGCTTTCTGGGTCGGGTACACGCCCTCATTCATTGCTTTTACGGCGATGCGCGCACGCTCATAATGGCTCAGGTTCACACGGATTTCGTTTTCTTCAACCATTGCCACGTATGCATCCTGGGCGCTGTTCGGGGTAATCACAATGGCCTTCACGCTTGCGAACCTCCGATCAGAGGTTTCTCGGTACAGCCTGCGCAGCGCTGTCAGGCGCCGCCAGCCTGAAATCAATCCATGGGTAAGAGCCCCTTCCGCATTCGGTAGAGCGACAACCTCAATGGGCATTTGCTGCCCTCTGGCACGCAGGCTGTCCAGCAACGAAGCCATTTCTTCTTCGTTTTGCTCCAGGCGGTCACGCACCAGATGACGCTCATCTATAGCCTCCAAAGGCAATATCTCAATCATGCGCCCTTCCTTTCGAGCGCTTTGCAAGACCTGGGTAACTTCTTCAAGCGCGGCTACGGTTGACGCTTCTCCCGCGACTTGTGCGATAGGTGCCGCATTGGTCCCTAATGGTGCAGATTTCACCTCGGGCACCGCGCTCAGATAGCTCGGTTGGGCCGGGGTCAATCGCTTGCGTTTTGCCATCTCTGCTTCTCCTCACATGCCCTATAGTGTTTTGTCCCGGGATCGTTATTCTGCCGCTTGTTGCGCAACCAGTTCATCCCGGCGCCATACACCGATCAACAGTCGCTTGAATGCAGCATAAGTCGCGTCGAATGTTTCGCGGCCGCGCGCATAGGTTTCACGGTTAAAATCACGGTAGTCAGCTTCATAAATTCCGCTTACCTGTTCGCCAGCTTGTCCGATCAAAGCGGTGAAATCCTGTCGGTGCGGAGAAAGCGTTTTGCCCAGATAGGCCTGCATTAGAGCCGAAAGCTCCCCTTGCTGGGCTCCGTCATATCGGGTGATGACCGCGCGGACAGCATCCCATTCGAATGCCATTTCAGGTCGTCCCAAGGCTCGGGCTGCAACATTCTCACCATCTTCTATGCTGGCAAATGTCGAATGTAACATATTGAAGAACCGCCCTGTAGAATCAAACTCCAGGAAGGAGGCCCCAAGCGGCACCAACAGAATATCGGCTGCCGACAGACCGTTTATAGTCAGATAGCCCAGGGCAGGGGGGGTATCTATGAAAACAAGATCATAGTTCTCCAGCACACTATCAGCTGTTAACCGGTCGCTTAATGCGTCCCAAAGCTTCCACCCTCTCGCCTGCATGCGCCAGACCGGGATTTGGAACTCGGCCCAGTACAGATTCAGTTGTGCTCCGATCAGATCGATATTAGGCCAGTGTGTTTTTTGAATGACATCTTCCGCGGTCATTTCCAAAGCTGCACTCAATGTGTCGTCGAGCGGCTGCGGTGGGTCTCCACGATCCAAGCGCCGTTGGTTTTCTATACGCAGATATTCACCGTAGTGACGGGCCAGCAAGGGAAAGGCTGTTTGCCATTCATCTTCGACATGACCACTGAAGATCGAAGTCATTGAGCCCTGACTGTCGAGATCGACGACAAGTACTTTATACCCATCAAGCGCGGCGGACATTGCCAGATGCGCTGCAGTGGATGTCTTACCTACGCCACCTTTGAAGTTGGCCACCGCAACCAATTTAGCAGGCTGTTTCTTTGGTCGATAAGGCAGATAATTCTTTGACTTCGAGCCCTGCGCACCGAAGAAGGCACGCAGGCACAACACTTCCTCCAGACTGAACCACTTGGCACCACCTTCGGTCTCGGATCGTCCCTGAGGCAGGTCAGGGTTTTGTTTTAGAACGCGGCGAAAATGCGCTTGAGCAACAGGGATCAAATAGCGGGTGATTTCCCAGGTGGAAAACAGGCGTAAAGACTTATGTCCCTCATCGCTCAAACCCCGACTGGCAAGATCGGCTCGACCTTGGGCGCAAGCTTGAGCAATGGCTTCAAAATCGTCTGAGCCTGTGGGTAAGTCCAAATCTGCAAGTGCGGAATCTGGATCAATATTGAAATAGGGGGGAAGGGGGGTTCCGTCCTTAGCCATGATGATTGCCGCCTGATGTACTGCCTTTTTCCTATGATACGCAAAAACATGACACATGAAAGCGAAATGCGCACAGCGCTGATTTTTCTAAGCAAAATAAGGGGATAATGGTGCGAATATAACGCATCTTAGGATGTTGTGGATTTTCTTTTTAAGTTATTTTTGTGTTATTTATCGTTATAGGCTCTCTTGTTCCCAAAATTATTGTTTTATAACAGATAATTAACTCATATTTTTCCTCACACACTGACTCTGAAACCCCGATATAATGACTCTGATCCCCCGATCTGGTGACTCTGAACCCCCGTTGTGCAGGTTTGTGGATAACTCTACGATAGGTGTCACTAAAACCACGAAAAAACGAGTCGGATGGCGGTTTGACAGGAAGGCTCCGAAAGAGAGCTGCAGGAAAGAGGGCCATGGGCAGGGCAGTTACAGATACGGTCGGGGGTCTTCTTCCAGACCGCAGACAGCAGGGCGATTTCTTCGTCTGCGATGTTTTTGATGTGATTCCCAAGGATGATCTCGCCAGTATGGAGCACCCGCTGTTCTCGCTGGCGACCCGTCCGGATCGCCGCATTCTAGAATACCAGCACAACGGTGTGCAAATCACGGTGACGCCGTCGGTCAAAGGGCTGGCGACGATTCATGACAAAGACATCCTGATTTTCTGCATCAGTCAGCTTATGGCGGCGATCAATGCCGGACGTACGGTCAGCCGAACGTTGCAACTGAAGGCGCATGATTTGCTGGTGGCAACCAACCGTGAGACCAGCGGTGATGCCTACCGGCGGCTGCGCGAGGCTTTCGAACGGTTGGCAGGCACTCGCATCACCACCAACATCGTCACAGGAGAAGAAGAAACCACCACGGGTTTTGGTTTGATCGAAAGCTGGGAGATTGTGCGCAAAACCCGCGGAGGCCGGATGGTCAGTGTGGCGGTGACCCTGTCCGACTGGCTATATCGGGCGGTGTTGTCGAAATCCGTGCTTACGCTGTCGCGTGATTACTTTCGTCTGCGTAAACCTCTGGAACGGAGGATTTACGAGTTGGCGCGCAAACATTGCGGGCGTCAGCCTGGTTGGACGGTTTCGGTGGACACGCTTTTGAAGAAGTCAGGCAGCGCGTCGCCGCGGCGTGTTTTCCGCAAGATGCTCCGCGATATGATCGAGGCGGACCACTTGCCCGATTACGAAATGCGCGAGAATCCGGGGGATCTGATCCGGTTTACTCCCCGTGCAGCGCTGATTGAGCCGGACATGCCTCCGCCGGTACTGGATGCGGAAACCCTGAAAGAGGCGCGCCGTCTCATGCCCGGTGTTGATGTCTACGGGCTGGAAGCGGAATGGCGCGGGGTCTGGGTCCGGTCAGGCACGCCACGGTTGCGGAAGCCGGATGCCGCGTTTCTGGGTTGGGTACGCAAGCGGGCAGGGGCTAACTGCTAGCTGTTCTGTCAAAACTTTTCTGACAGCTTCACAATGCCTCACAAATGCCTGTTTGATCCCGCGATCAGGAACACTTCGGGATCAAACCAAGTGAGAGTTTTCATAATATGTGATGGCCGGTGACACATGACTGCGCTTTTGAGCAAAAATTCTTGTTTAGGCAGTCTTGCCCACGCGGACCAATTGACAAACAGTAATTTGTAACACAAACACCTTATCCTGCCCTATCACCAAGGGCGTGTTTGAAGAGGCAAGAGAAACAACGTTTCTCAGTTGACTTTGACAGTGAGATGCCCTCGTTATCTACTCATCACCATAATACTTCTGCGCCCGTGTGAGTGAGCGATGCAGCGATAGGCGCATGGCGGCCAGCGGAATCGTAAGCCATCCACCAACGGTTATGGTCCAACCCGTCTTTGGGTAATTTAGACAATCAACCCGCACAGCTGCCATTCCTGTGGGTATACGACGTTGTTTAGGCGGTCCCCTTCTTCAAGGGTGGCAAAAAGCTCTCGAGTATCGCCGTTGTTTAGAAAAACATGTGTTGCTTCTTGGAAGATCGGAAACGACAATTCATGCGTTCGCCAGGTAGACTGTTCTCTGTGCGAGTTCGCGGCATGCTGTCTGAATGTTAAGTGACGCGAAATGTACGATTACGCCCTATATCGCACCAGATTCTTACTCCGGTTACATGCTATGGCCTGCCGCCCGGAGCGCCATACCACTGTATGATCCATGCGCCAGATTAACCTATACGCCCGCCAAAGAGTTTACACCAGAATGTAATCGAACCCGTTGGTTAGGTTTTCGTAGATTGAGACGCGCCCATGGGTCCAGCCGATGGAATAGATATCCAAATCGCCATCGTTGTCAAAATCGGCCAGTTGGGCCCCGTCGTGATGCTCGTCGCCTGTGAAGACCTCGTACTGAAACCAGTCACCTCCAACTCCGTCTACATTTTCAAAGACATACAGTGCCAGTGTGTCTGGATCGCTGGGCAAGTGCTCACCTGCGACAACATCCAGATCACCGTCTGCATCAAGGTCAGCAACATCAACGCTTTGCGGATTGCCCACCAGACTGTTCGAGATAATGTGCTCTATCCAAGAGGCTGTCTCATCGTCGGTCTGCTCGTACCAGGCCAGCGTCGTGATGCTCGTCTCGTGGCCGAATCCGACGACAGCATCCAGATCGCCGTCGGAATCCATATCAACCAGATGGACACGATCCGGTTCCGCAGCCCCCGTCGGAACATGCACATCAAACTCGGTCCAGATTCCACCATCGTTGCGCAACCATTTGAAGCCGAGCAGTAGGTCAATATCGCCATCCGCGTCGATATCGCCATTGTCCAGACCTTCGCCCAGAGAAACAGGGGTCAGCTGCGACCATGACCAAGTGCTGATGGTCGGATCGTCCGGCAGGGTCAAGGCCTGAGTGCCTCCGGTTCCGTTTTGCCATGACAGCACGACCGTTGTCGGGCTGCCCGGTTCCAACTCGGCGACTGTCACGCCCTGAAGGAATGTTCCGTTTGCGGATTCGATATTGTCGTAGATGATAAAGTTGCCGCTACCATCATTTTGTGCCCATACAAAATCGCTGTTAGCGGTGCTGCCGACGCCTTCGGTTCCAAGGATGTCCAGATCACCATCCCCATCAAAATCATAGACTGCCGCCATGTTGTTGAGTGTTCCGCCGATCGGGTTACGCACCCATTCCCCATCAATGCTGCCGGGGTTTTTGTACCACCAGGCGCCGGTGATAATGTCCAGCAGGCCATCTCCGTCGATATCGCCGTGTTCTTCGAATATTGCCCGCCAAGGTCGGTCGTTTTCGATCACATTACGCTCCCACCCGCCGAGGGTGATTTCATTCAGCGTGTTGTACCAGATGTGCAGATCTGCTTCTTCAAAGCCCTTGCCAAGGATGTCCAAATCGCCATCCCCGTCCAGATCACCAAGAGTGGATTCGTGACTGCCAATCCCGGTGGCAACAACGGTTGTCCTAAAGCTTCCGGTACCATCTCCAAACAGAACCCATGTCTTTGCGTCGAGGTTTTCGCCACGCAGGTTCATTTCGGCGGCAAAAATATCCAGATGGCCATCTTGATCAATGTCGGCCACCTCAAGACTATGAACTTCGTCCGTGATGAGCCCCAGCAGATTCGTTGCAACCCAGTTTGAAGTCACCGTCGGGTCTCCGGCCTGTTGGTACATCAGCAATGGCCCATTCTGGTCGCCGCTACTCAGAATGACATCTAGAGTGCCGTCTTCGTCAAAGTCGCCAAGGGCAACTTGGCCTTCGGGGAAGTCTGCATCAATCAAATGCTCAGTGAAACTTGTGCCGCCATTCCATTTGTACCAATGGCCCCCGGTCACTATGTCAAGCCCCCCATCGCCGTCAATATCGCCTTTGGCAAGGCCTTCGCGTTTTGTTTCGGTGATCTGGACAGCATTCCATGGTTCGGATGTTTTAGGGTCGGTTGGAATTTCCGCAATGTAAAGGCCCCGGGGCGTGCCGCGTTGGTTCCAGAACACGAACTCATCCTGACCGTCGTTGTCGAAATCACCGAAAATCATGTCGTGATGCTGATTCCCGCCGCTGGATTTGATCACGTGGCGGGTCCAGTCGACGTTGAAGTCGAACTCGGGGTAGGGGTTTTCCCACCACCAGACTTCGTTGCTTTGAGAATCTCCACCCATGAGGATGTCAAGATCGCCGTCCCCATCAACGTCGTAAACCGTTCCACCTGCCTCAATGCGCAGGGCTTCGGATTCGATTACGATAGATTCCCAGGTGCCGTCTGGGGCCTGTCGATACCAGGTGATTGCGGGGTCGCCTTTACGGCCTGCAATCACAAAATCCATAAGGCCGTCCTGATCCACATCCATAACCTGTGCAGCGGTCAATTCAGGGGTTCCCGGCAATGGAATCTGGCCGGTTGTCGTGCTGATGTACTGCCAGTCCGGAGAAGATCCGCCCAAATCAGGCTCTTCAGGGGCGGTGGCTACTGCGATGATCACGTTGGCGGTTCGGGTGCTGTTGCCATCGGACACCGTGTATTCAAAGCCGTCGTTGCCTTCATAATCGAGGTCGGGTGTGTAAGTCAGCGTCCCATTACCGTTGTCAACCAGTGTTCCATGCGTCGGAGTACCGGTTCCCGAGAATGTCAGACTGTCTCCATTCGGATCGCTGTCGTTTGTCAGAAGATCATCAGATATGGTGATCAAAAGCGCTTCGTTTGGCGAGGTGGCTAGCAAATCACCCTGAGGTACAGGTGCATCTGCGGGTGAACCAATCGGGATAACCTGTTCGTAAAGCTGAGTAACCGCCGCCAGATCCAGAGGGGCTGAAAAGACATGTGCATTCTGAATTTGGCCGTCAAAAGGGTGCTCCAGATTGTTTGCAACAAAATTGGCGCTTTTCCACTGGTTTGCACCTATCACAATCGGTTCCTGATTGCCGAACAGCCCGCCGGTATAGGCAATGGATGTTTGCTCAACCCCATCGACGAAAATCTGCAGTCCACCGGGTGTGCCGAAATTGACAACGACCTGGTGGGTCTGCCCCGGTATGATGAGATTTGATGTGGCAGTTTGATAGGTGCTTGATGTGTCCTGAATCCGAAGCTTCAGCGCGCCATCCTCGACGAATATGCCGATATGCCCTCCGGTATCAAACCCCCCAGAGTCTTTTGAAAATAAGTAATTAATGCCTGCCACACTGTCGGTTGAAAAGGTCAGGACTAACGCGCCACTTGCAAGTTCATAAGCGTTGTCATGGGGGATAATCACTGCGTCGCTGATATCGTCGTTGAATATGTGGGGCCCTGCTACCAATATCGGCGACGGCAAAGATCCATCCGATACAAATATGTTCACCGTTGCTGTATCGGTGTCTGTTCCATCTGAGACGGTGTAAATGAAGCTGTCGGTCCCGCTGAACCCGGCATTGGGTGTATAGGTGTATGTGCCGTCGCCATTGTCAACAAGCGCGCCATTGGCGGGCTGCGTCACACCCGTCAGGCTGAACGCATCGCCATCCGCGTCGCTGTCATTGGCCAACAGATCGCCCGCAACGTCGATCACCAGCGCCACGTCCTCATCCGTCACCAACCCGTCATCCGCCGCATCCGGCGCGGTGTTGGATGGAGGTATGATTGTGCCATCCTCGTTCACGATCGGGTCAGCGCTGTTCTCGAAGTAATCCACCTGCGCGGTGTAGCCGGGCGTCACCCCATCCTTCGGCGCGCTCCCCGCAAAAACCCCCGCCTGCGTGACCGTCATCGCATGATCTAGCACCAGCGCCGTGGTCCAATTGACACGGTTATTCGAGGTTTCAAAGACCCAGTTGTCGCCTGACCGCGTAATTCTGAAATCGCTCACACTGCCAAAGGATATGCTATCAAACAGCCGGAATTCGGTTGAGCCGTTTTCGACCACGCCCACAATCAACCGCAACACCGAATTCGAGGTAAAGGCGATGTCGAACCGGATGAAATTGCTGTCATCCTGCACTACAAGTAGACCGTGTTCCTGAAAAGTCTGACTGGGCTCGGTTAGGAACCCGGCGCTGATCTGAAAGTCTTCGTCCGCGACATTCTGCAGAACCCGTGGGGTGGTCAGCAGATCCGAGGCGCTGACGGGAGTGCCCGGCGGCGAGGCAATGATAAGGAACCCGTCCGTAGCGCTGGTTCCCAGCTCGGCGCTGCCCGCAATCCCAGAAAATGCCCATTCAGGCGCAAGCGTACCGCCCGCAAAATCGTCGGAAACGATGTCTCCCGGCGGTGGTGTATCGCTGTTGACAGTGACATTCACTGTAGCGGTATCGGTGTCTGTTCCATCTGAGATCGTGTAGGTAAAGCTGTCGGTCCCGCTGAACCCCGCATTCGGCGTGTAGGTATAGGTGCCGTCGTCATTGTCGACAAGCGCGCCATTGGCGGGCTGCGTCACGCCCGTCAGACTCAGCGCATCGCCATCCGCGTCGCTATCATTGGCCAGCACGCCTGCCGCCGCGATGACAAGGGGAGTATCCTCGTTCGTGACATAGGTGTCATCCACCGCATCTGGTGCAGTGTTGCCCGGAGGGGTTTCGAGGGCTTCGGCGCTTAGCTGTGCGATGGTGGCAGCATCAAGCGCAGTGTCGAAGAGCGCGGCTTCTCGGAGCGTGCCGATAAACCCGTCACGCAGATTGTCGGCCACGCTATCTCCGCTGGACCACTGATTAGCCCCCAGCACCACAGGTTCCTCATTGCCCAGAAGCCCACCGGTATAGGCATCGCTGGCCTGTGCGGCGCCGTCCACATAGACGGTCAGCCCCAAGGCTCCGAAGGTTAGCGCCACATGATGGGTTTGACCGGGGTTAATCAAGACACCGGTCTCGGCGATATAGGTGGTAGTCAGGTCCTGGAACCGCGCAACGACTCGGCCGTTCTCGATATAGACGCCCGCATGCCCGCCATTGTCATATCCGCTGGAGTCCTTTGAGAACAGAAACTGCCGCCCACTCACGGTATCTGCGGTAAAGGTAAAGGTCAGCGCGCCATCAGGCAAAAGATAGGCGGGATCATGGGCCAGCACCACCGCACCCGATACATTCCCGGTAAAATCATGTGGACCGCTGTCAAATAGGGGCTGTGGGGTGGTGTTTTCGCTAACGTTTATATCAATTGTGGCAATATCGGTCTCTGTCCCATCCGAAACCTGAACGGTTAATTGCAGGGTAGGGGCGTTGACAGGATCAAGGGCCGCAGGGTCTATCAATGTGATGACACCGGTGGGCGAGATGGCGAACGTACCCAGATCGTTGCCCGTGGTGATATCATAGCTCAGCACATCACCATCGACATCCGTGGCCACGACCGTTCCGACGACGCGGCCCACAGGGGCTGTAGGACTGATGACAAAGACCGCATCAGAAGCTTCGGGTGCGTCGTTGACTGCGTTCACCGTGATGACCGCTGTTGCCTGCCTACTGCCGCCATTTCCATCCGAGACGGTGTAGGTGAACGTGTCTTGACCTGTAAAGTCTGGGTCCGGCGTATAATCGAAAGAGCCATCGCCATTCAGTATCAGCGTTCCATTCGAAACATCTGTGACAGGTGCGGCACTCAGCGTATCGCCATCCGCGTCGCTATCATTGGCCAGCACGCCTGCCGCCGCGATGACAAGGGGAGTATCCTCGTTCGTGACATAGGTGTCATCCACCGCATCTGGTGCAGTGTTGCC
>NZ_JBQFRK010000012.1:0-12485 GCF_056537365.1 Ruegeria sp. CF3
GGTAAAGGTAAAGGTCAGCGCGCCATCAGGCAAAAGATAGGCGGGATCATGGGCCAGCACCACCGCACCCGATACATTCCCGGTAAAATCATGTGGACCGCTGTCAAATAGAGATGTGGACACCCTATTACCTCATTAAACAAAACACTAAAAACTTCGAAAGTTTACACCAAATGCCCTTGAATCCGAATAGATTCTTACAGGCAGCGAAGACAGGGAAGTGTGTAGTATTCAGAAGGGTTTAATCTGGGATTATGTTTTGTAATTAATCCCGCTGTTAAAAACCTTATAACCTATGGCCCTTAGTGTCGGTTTTGTGCGGGTGAAAACGCCCGCCCCTGATCTTCGGGCGCGATTCGTTCGCGTACTGAGTTTGGCGGAGCCAGGCCATTCAGTCCGCAAAAGGCGGCCCAGGCTTCGTCCAGCGCTCCAAGAGCCAGAAGTTTTCCTACTCGCAGCATCGAAAGCGACCAGGCAGTTGGTAAGGCAAAAGGCCTGAACCGACGCATGAAGCGCATCCGGTTTCTGGTGTTAAAATAATTTGCAAATGGTGATGGCCGACGGGACGGGGTGCCTGTGCCGATGGCGGTTCCTCCATGGTGAAGCACTACTGCTTTAGGGCATAACATTAACGGCAATTCTCCGCGCCGTGCAGCCCAGTCGACTTCTTCGTAATAGAGAAAATAATCCTCAACCATAAACCCGACGCGCTCAATGAAAGTGCGCGAAGCCACCATGTTGGCGCCTGTGATGAAATCGACGCTGGTGACGTCCGGCAGGACTGCTTCGTGGTCCTGTTTTCCGGAATTGATGCTTTCGCAGATTCCCGACCAAGGAAACACGCGCCCTCCATCTGATTGAATCCTACGCGGGGGGCCAAGATAATAAATACGCCCCCCCATAAGAGAAAAAGGGCCCGCCTTGGCGGCACAATCGGCATATACGCTGGCTGTATTTGGCAGAACCTCACAGTCGGGGTTCAATATCCAGAACAGATCTATTTCGGAATCCTGCATCAGGAACTTCAAACCCGCATTGACCCCGCCTGCAAAACCGAGATTGCCGCCCGTGTGCAGCAATGTAAATTGTGAGTGTTCAGATACAGTGGCTTCGGATGCTCGTTTTTCGACAAACGAGACCTGACTACACGCGGCCCAATTGCGCACGATATCAGCCGTCTCATCCGGTGAATTGTTATCGCATACTATAGTTCGTATATTAGTATATTCTGAAGCCCAGAGACTTCGGAGGCAGGCTTCAATTACATCCGCAGATCGATATGTCAGAATAACTACGCCAATCATGAAATAACTCTGTTCTGTTTGAAAAAGACGTGTCGGCCCTATGCCAGTTTGTTGATGATCCGCGAGGCAAGGGCGCAGAGGGTTGCTACAGGCTGACGCCGTAACGCTGCAAGTAGCAGACGGCGGGTCGTTCGTTTTTTGCCGAGACGCCAAGTCAGGCTAGCGAATTTGACTAGATTACGTGCATAAACATCCGGGTATTCTTCCAGAACCAGTCGATTCTTTTTCAGTATTCTGGCAAGCCCCAGTCCCTTTTTTCGGAAATTTGTGGAAATGCTGTCATCGGATACAAAGGCTAGGACAACCGGCTCAGGGTCTTCATAGATGCGTGTGTGCTGAGCCAGGCGCGAAGTGAATTCCCAATCCGCATTCGCCTTGGCGCAGGGATCAAACCATTCTTCACCGGGAAAGCAGTCTTTACGAAAAACTGCATTTTGCAGGCTGATACGGTTGCTCTCCAGAAATCTACGTGTCTGATCCTCTTCAAGCTTGAGAGGTTGACTTGGAGATGGTGCGCAGGTCACTTTACCTGAGCCATATGTGCGGTCCGCATCGCGACCGTAAAGGATTTTTGAACCAATGACCACGCCGACATCCGCAGGCAGTGTTTCAAAAAACGTCAACTGGCGGGCCAGTTTGCCCGGCAACCAAAGATCATCGCTGTCCTGAAAGGCGACATACGAGCCCCGGGCATGTGTCAGGCCCGTGTTGCGTGCCTTTGAAACACCAGTGTTTGTGTCATGGCGAACGTAACGCACCCGAGTATCTTTTAGGTTTTTGACCACCGACATGACGTCCTCGGTGGAAGCATCATCCACAACGATCAGTTCCAAATCCCTGTAGGATTGGGACAAGACACTTTCACAGGCCGCCTTCAGACTGTCCGCCCTATTATATGTCGGCAGAATGACGGATACCGTGACGGCTGCCACAGGCTCCGGAGCCTGTGGCAAGGTGGCGTGTTTGTCGCGTTCTTGTGCAGATAGGGTATTGGTCATGGGTTATATCCTCGTACAACGGCTCCGCCCAAAGATCGTAGGTCGGTCAGAAACACCCGATAGTTCCCGGCGGCCCATTGCAGAGTTTTTGCATAGGCCCGTGCCTTTGCCTTTGGGGGAAGTGCAGTGCGCATGATGGCTTTCTGACTGGCCCAGAATTGTTGTGAATAAAGCGCGGGCAGAATGTTTTTGGCTGTAGCGTCGAACCATGTCAGCTTGTCGCGTCGTGTCTTGAGCCTGACCGATCGGTTTTTGTGGTCTCGCCAAAGAAACAGTTCCTCAGGAACGTATTCCAGCCTTCCGTGCAGAGTCAGTTCGGCCAGAAGGGATCTATCCGATCCGACAAAGGGCGCAATGGCCGGTGTCATTCTGAGCACGTCCAGCCGCATAACGCCAAAAACCGTTACACAGGAATGGTTCAGAGCCATTGCCCGCGCGAACCTGTCGATCGGATCAGGTGTGTTGAAATCCCACTCTTTTTCATAGCGCCCGGTTATGTGGCCGGCGTTGTCGATACATTTGACCCGGGTTTGGACCAGAACGGCCCCCGGGTCTCGGTCTAGTGCTGCGACACATTTTTCTAAATATTCCGGTTCGCACAGATCATCATGCGCCATCCATTTAAAATAGTTGCCTTGAGCCTGTTCGACGCAGAAATTGAAATTCGGCGCGGCCCCCCGGTTCTGTGGATGACGATGATACACAAAACGAGGGTCTTTTGCGGCAAAGCGGCAGCAGATTTCTCTGGTTGAATCGGTCGAGGCGTTGTCGGCGATCAGTACACGAAAGTTGGAGTATGTCTGCTGTGCTAGGCATTGCAATGCGCCCTCAAGAAATTCAGCACCGTTGTAAACGGGTAAACCTATAAAAACACTACTCACAATACCGCCTCCAGGGATCCGTTAACGCCGAATGTTCCAAGCATACTCTAACGTCATACTGTGGCATGATCATGCACGCCCCATAATCTTTCTCAGGTAGAGACGATCGCTTGCGTCACAGGCATAGCCAAACAATATGGCCAGATAAGCTACTCCACCTACAAAACTAAAAAATACCAACTCTTCCCAACTGTCAGGTGTTTTCAGCAACCGCAGCCCGCCCCAAGTCACAGCCCCGCAGGCCGCGGGCATGAGGCCACGCAGCAGAACGCTTTTGGCAAACAGCCGAAACGGTACGTGGATTAATCGCAGGCACAAACCCCAGAAATAGCTTAGCTGGGCCACGATGGTGATAATGGTCAACGCCGCTGTTACCCCCACGGCACCGAGCCCGAACCCGTCAAGCAGGACCAACATCAGGATCAGTCCGGCCAATTGGAACAGAAAGGCGGGCAGGTTGAATTCACGTACATGAGCGGTTGCCATTGCTGTGATCGGCAGTAGCACCGTGGCATGCGAGAACGGAAAAATGACCATGAACAGAACAAGGATCAGTGCGGCCTGAGTATATTCCGGGCCGAGATAGAGATGAATAAAAATATCGGCATAAATCGACAAAGGCGTGGCAATTGCCATTGAGGCCCAAAGCGTATATCGCCCCGCACGCAGAACGGTATTGGCCAGCCTTTCACGGTCTTGGAGCGCATTCATGGCAGTGATGGCGGGCTGCAGTGGTAAGGCAGCCAGACTGACGGTGCTTTGCATCTGCCGAAAAATGGTGGCGCCAATATGATAGTTCGTGACACCGACAGGGGTTCCGTAGAGATTGAGCAACAGAGTTGCGGCATTGGTGTACATGATCGCGCCTAGGCGCCCCAATGTCGTCCACATCCCGAACGAAATCAGTTGTTGCGCCTTTGCCAAGCTGAATAGCTCCCGCTGCATTCTCAGTTCGGGAACCATGCGCAGGGATCGCATCAGGGTAATAGCTGTGAATGCCATCTCGGAAATGAATGTGGCCACTACGACCCAGACCACTGATGCACCCAGCGATAGCAGGAAGTAAATCGTCAGGCCCGCGCGCAGGAAATCGCGCAGGATTTCTAACATTTTCAGCTCAAAATAACGCTGTCGAACCGGGTAGGCCGTTGTGAACGGGATGATGAGCATTTGCAGGGTAAAGCTGATAACGAGCAGGCTCAGCATCAGGCGGGCGTCACCAACCATGCCGGGCGTGATGTTAAAAATCTTCTCGAAATTGGCGGCCAATATCAGACCAATCGGAACAAACAGGCCTGCCGCCATAAGCAGGGTCGGAAACAGAGATGATACGATCCGCCGGACTTCGATAAAGTCACCCTTGGCATAGGCGTCCAGAATGTATCGGCTGACTCCGCCGGTAAAAAACGAGAAAAACAGCGGGGCGAATACCATAAGCGATGTAACGACCGGCAGAACCGCAAATTCCGCGGCAGGCAGGCGCGCCAGAAGGTACTGATAGACCCACATCAGCACTAGAAAGTTCACGATCTTGGCAGCCACCGAACTGAGCGAGTTGATCGCAACCAGTTTTTTGGAGACGATGATATTCTTGTGCTCGACCGCCATATCCTATCCCGCGATGACAGCGAAATCCGGGTTCAGGCCCATGCTGCGCACCTGTTCGGTGATCTCGGCCTCGTAAAGCGCGTTTGAGATCAGGATCAGATCGGGGCTGACACCGGGCAGGGCCTCGGGGGCGATCACCGGCAGGGCGACGCCGGGGGCCACCAGCCCGTGCTTGCGCGTGTTCAGATCGACCAGCGCCGCCAGCGGTCGGGCCGCGTCGCCCAGGGCGTTGGCGAATGTGATCCCCTTGGAGCCCGCGCCCCAGATGACCACATTGCCTTCAAACCCTGACAGCCGGTCGCGCCAGCGATCCAGTTCCGCAGTGGCGGCCTGGCCAAAGGCATGGGCGGCGCGGGCGATATCGGCAGCCCCGGGATCCAGATACTCGGGCTGGGGCGCGGTGGGTCTGGCCTCGACCATCAGGAATTGCTCACCATAACCAGCAGAGACCGAGATCGGCTCGAACCCGGTGCGGCGGAACAGTGTGGTGATGGCAGGCGCGCTCCAATAGCCCACATGTTCATAGATCACGTCCCACATGGACACCGCATCCAACATCCACCCGGCATTGGGTACCTCGAAATAGATCGGTACATCGCGATCCCCGATGGCGCGGCGGATATCGGTCATCAGCGGCACCGGCGCATCCACATGTTCCAGCACATGACGGCAGAGGATGGCATCAAAGGGCCGGTCCAGCTGATCCGATCGGAAATATTCACCCACGATCTCAACATTGTCGCGGGCGGTAAAGGGTGTCTCTTGTCCGTCCATCGAGGGGTCAAACCCGGTGGCGGTGGCCACGCCGTTTTTGGCCATCAGATCCAGCATATGCCCGTCGCCACAGCCGATCTCGACCACATGTTTGCCTTTCAGGCCGTGACGGTCCACCAGACCAGCGGCCAGTTCTTCGGCAAAGGCCTGGAATTTGGGCGAGAAATGCAGCGCGTTCTCATAGCCTGGCGCATAGACCATGCGCGCTGGATCAAAAGCACCGTTCCAGATGAACCCGGTTTCGGGGCAGAGCTTCAGATCCACCGTTCCGGCAGGGGCGGCGCGGGCGGCATCGGCATCAGGCCAGAGCTGGTTGCAGATGACCGGCACCTGATCCAGCCGAAAGATATCTTGCGCGTTCTCCGCGGTGCAGAGGGGAAAGGTTATGGTCATACCGCCACAAGCTCCGGGTTCAGGCCCATATCAGCCAGTTGCGCGCCAATTTCAGGCAGGTAGATTGGGTTCATCACGATCACCGTGTCGGGCGGGGCGCCTTTTAGGCTTTCAGGGCTGGAAACCAGATGCCCAGTGCCCGGCAAGTATTTGCCCTGCTTGAACGGGTTGATGTCGATGACCTGCGCCACCTCAGCCCCCAGATCATTGGTGGTCAGGAAAGACACGCCCTTCGAGCCACCGCCCCAGATGGCCACCCGCTTGCCCGCACCATGGCGCGATCGCACGAAATCGGTCCAGTGGGCGCGAATCTCGGCCACTTTCTGCGGGAAAGCCGCGGCCAGGGCGCGCACCGCGTCCAGATCATCCTCCTGCGCCAACACCGGACGGCCCGCCGCCGGTTCCGCGTACTGGATGATATATTGATCGTCATACGCCAGATACAGCTTGGTCACATCGAACCCGGCCCGCCGGAACAGCCGGGCGTGGCTGCCCAGGGTGAAATAGGAACAGTGTTCGAAATAGATGTCCCAGAAGGCGCCTTCTGCAAGCACGCGGTACACATCCGGGGTCTCGAAGAAGACACCAACATCCGAGCGTCCGTCGATCACCTGCGCGATCTCGTTCATGAACCGGCCGACCTCGGGGATATGTTCCAGCGTGTGACGGCAGGCAACGAAATCAGGGGTCTCGGCAATGGTGGCGGGATCGAAATATTCGCGCTGAAAGGTGATCTCGTGACCATCCGCGCCGGGCAGGCGTTCGGGGATGAAACCGGGATCGACGCCCAGACCGATCGTGCTGGTCTGATCCGCCAGCTCCTGCAGGAACTCGCCCTTGCCGCAGCCGATCTCCAGCGTGCGCTTGCCCTTGAGATCATAAAGCGAGGCCACCTCGGTCGCCAGCTCGCGGGCAAACCGGTTGAACGTGCCGGAAAAATGCTGGCTTTCCTCGGTGGTCGAGGCGTAATCGACCTTGGACAGATCGAAAACGGAATTGAAGACAAAGCCGCAATCGTCGCAGAATTTCAGAACCAGCGGATGGCGCGGGAAATTGCGCGCCTCATCCTCGGTGTCCAGCAGAATGCAGCTTTGCACCGGGATGGCGTCCAGCCGGTAAATCTCTGACAGGGTCTGCCCGGCACAGGCCGGGCAAGAGGTCAGTTCAGTCATAAATATGCCCTCCGCCGTCAGGATTCGACGATTTCCAGTTCCGGGATCGGTACAACGAACTTGCCGCCGGCCTGCAGGAAGGCCTGCTGTTGGCGAATGATCTCGTCGCGGAAGTTCCAGGGCAGAATTATTACATAATCCGGATTATCATCCATCAATCTTTCGGGCTCATCGATGCGGATACGCACGCCGGGCATGTATTTGCCCTGCTTGTGGACGTTCTTGTCCACCGCGTATTCAATGGCCCGGTCGTTGAGCTGCAGAAAGTTCAGCATGATCGTGCCCTTGGCCGCCGCGCCATAGGCTGCGATGCGCTTGCCATCGGCTTTCAGATTGCCCACCAGTTTGCGCGCCTGATCGCGGAAGGCCCGGACACGGGCCCCGAAGGTCTTGTAGTAACCGAACCGGTCCAGACCCAGTTCATGTTCTTCGGCCAGGATATCCGCAACAGCCTGCGTGGGTGCTGCGGTCTTGCCAAAGAACAGCCGCAGTGACCCGCCATGGATTGGCACCCGCCGCATATCGTTCAGATACAGCCCGTGCCGTTCAAACAGCGTTTTGGCCGAACCCACCGAGAAATAGCACAGATGCTCGTGATAGATCGTGTCGAACTCGATGAAATCGATCATGTCGCGGACATAGGGAAATTCGACCACAACCTGCCCGTCATCGGCCAGCAGCTCGGCCATGCCTGCCACCAGATCATTCTGGTCGGCCACATGCGCCACCACGTTGTTGGCGATGATGACATCGGCCCGTTTGCCTTGTGCGCGCAATTCGCCGGCCACGCGGGTGCCGAAGAAGTCGATCACCGTGTCGATACCCTTTTCGCGCGCTGCAGTGGCGGGTTGCGAGGCCGGATCGATGCCCAGAACGTTGATGCCTTCGCCCTTGAAATTCTGCAGCATATAGCCGTCATTCGACGCGATCTCGACCACCAGATTATCCGGTCCGAGCTTGCGTTTCTCGATCAGTTCCAACGCGTTTTCGCGAGAATGCTTCAGCAGATCTTCGGAGTAGGACGAGAAATAGACGTAGTCGTCACCGAACATTTCTTCCGGCGGGCGGGTTTCCAGCAGCTGAACCAGAGTGCAATCGGGACAATAGCCCAAACGCAACGGGACCAATGACTCTTTATGCGTCAGCCCACTTTCTTCCAGCAGACCGTCCGAACGGGGCATCAGGCCCAGATCGAGAATGGGCTCCAGCCCCTTGTGGCTACAGGAAATACAATTGACCCCGGCGCTGTCGGCCACGAAATCCGAAGGGTCGGCTTCCTGCACGTTTTCAGGGGTGCGCGAAGACACCCCATTTTCGGTGTGCTTCAGGGCCACATCAATGACATCATCGGCGATCAGCTTTTTGATATGGCCGATCCGCTGATAGCGGGGGCCTTCGAATTCTTCCAGCGTCAGGTCCTGCGCCAGATAGGATTCATACAGCGATTGCGCGCCCTTGCGGGCATCCCATTGCGGTTTGAAATGCGGCATCACCCGTTGGATCTTGTCGCAGTTCACCCGATAGGACCGTTTGTCGGGGCCAGCATCATCGGCAAAGGTCACCTCGCAACCCGGAACCACATCGGCCACGATCTCGGCCAGTTCGCGGATCTGGTAATTGTGCTCGGTCACGCCGACATTGAAGGCCTCGTTGCGGATCTTTTCGACCGGCGTGTCCAGCGTCGCCAGAAACGCGCGGCTGATATCTTCGATATGGGTGATCGGCCGCCAGGGCGTGCCATCAGATTTCATATGGATATTGCCCGTGGTCACCGCCCAGGCGACGAGGTTGTTCAGCACCAGATCAAACCGGATGCGCGGGCTGACCCCATAGGCCGTGGCCGAACGCAGGAAGGTCGGGCAGAACGTGTCATCCGCCATCTCGGCCAGCGCCAGTTCGGATTTGACCTTGCTTTCACCATAAGGCGTCACCGGGTTGAACGCCCCGGTCTCGTCGATGAAATCCGCGCCCGACGCGCCATAGTTCGAGCAGGAGGACGAGAACACAAACCGCGACACCCCGGCCGCCTTAGCGGCACGGGCCACGTTCATCGTGCCCTCATAATTGATTTCATAGGTGGTTTCGGGTCGGAAATCGCCTAGTGGATCGTTCGACAGTGCGGCCAGATGCAGGACGGCGTCAAAGCCCAGCAAATCTGCTGCCTCGATATCGCGGATATCTTTCAGGATCGTCGGCACTTGCGGCATCTCTCCGCCCGGAGCGAAAGTGCAGCGCTCGTACAGGTCGCTGTCGATCCCCGCTACTTCATGTCCGGCTGCCTCCAGCATGGGAGTCAGCACCACACCGATATACCCACGGTGACCAGTTACCAATACACGCATATTATTTCTCCCAAACCGCCCAGGGGCGTTCACCGGAATCCCACAGCTTTTGCAGATTGTGCTTGTCGCGCAGGGTGTCCATCGCCGCCCAGAATCCGTCATGAGGATATGCCATCAGCTGACCATCCCTGGCGAGATTCTCCAGCGGCGCATGTTCGAACATGACCATATCGCCTTCGATATAGTCAAAGACCTGCGGCTCGAGGATAAAAAAAGCACCGTTGATCCGACCCTCGGCTGTCTGCGGCTTTTCCTCGAACGCAACAACCTGGTTGCCCTCAAAGCGCATATGACCGTAGCGCGCGGGCGGACGCACCGCAGTGATCGTCGCCAGCTTGCCGTGGCTGCGGTGAAAGGCAAGCAGCTTGTGCAGGTCCACATCCGATACGCCATCGCCCCAGGTCAGCATGAAAGTCCCGTCGCCCATATAAGGCTGCAGTCGCTTGACGCGCCCTCCGGTCAGAGTCTCACCACCGGTTTCGATCAGATCGACGGTCCAGGGCGCGTGATCCTGATCGTGGCGCACCACCGGTTCAGGATGTCCCATATTGACCGTGATATTGCCTGCCAGCGTTCCGTATTCCGCAAAGTAACGCTTGATGTAATTGCCCATATAGCCAAGGGCGACGGCAAAATCGTTATACCCGTAATGGGAATAGGTCATCATGATATGCCACAGGATGGGCATACCTCCGATCTCGACCATTGGCTTGGGCCTGACCGAGGTCTCCTCTGCCAGACGCGTTCCCTTGCCCCCGGCGAGAATTGCAACTTTCATGGAAATTCTCCGTTAACACAAATGTAATCGTAAGCTTGCCAAAGAGACTCTGACAAAGAAATAGGCCAATTTTATGGAATGAAGCGTTCCTCCGGAAACTGACAATATTTTACTCGATACCGTATCCCAATTAGCGGAAATATGGTGATTTTTCACCTTTCTCAGACCAGAAGCGTATCCGTGAAGATGAAATCATCGCTGTTGAGATCCAGCCCGTAGACACTGTTCAGAAGGCCGACAAGCTCGTCAGCATCGCCATTCTCGCCCACCCGCCAGATCGCAGTGCCCGGTGACAGGCCCGGCGCATCGGTGCTGAGCACGTAATCCGCGGCAACACCCGCCAGCTGCACCTGATCGGTGCCCGAGATGAAATCGTAGACAAAGCCATAATCACCCTCGCCCGCATCAGCCCCGATCCCGTCGTCGTAATAGGTGCCGTTCGCATCCCCGAAGACAAAGACATCCGCGCCGCCAGCGCCGACAAACACATCGATCTCACCTTGCCCTGGCGCAGCGCTGGTGGTATCGACAGCAACCTGAACTTCGTCGGTCTCGTCGCCCTGAATGATGTCATCTCCGGTGATCTCAGTCACAGTGAGATCACCGAACGTGACGTCGTAATAATGGGCGAGAAGATAGAGCGACCCGGTGGCCGGAGCTTCATCCAGACTGAATGTCTCAATTGTCTGCAAAGTCCAATCCACCGGCTCGGTCGTGCCCTCTTCCCAAACCTTCAGGCTGTACTGGCGGTCGTAGATTGCCACTTGTTCGACACGCACAGTGAAATTGTAAGACAGACCTTCTGCCAGATCAAAACCCTGGGCACCGAGCAGGTCGGACCATTCATGGTAACTGTGGCTTCTGAACTGGTTTGTATAGAAGAACGCCGCACCCGGCTCATAACCCGTGTTAAGCTGGGTATCGTTAGATCGCTCGGTGTGCCCACCCCAAAGCATTCCGATTGCAAACGCTTCGCCTACGCCAATTGGGTCATCATTGTTGAGATTATGCATGGTGATGGTCACGTTGAGCTCGTAATTGTCCCAACTGTCATCCCCCAGAACCAGCAGCCGGTCATATCCCAAATCAACCGGTCGGATACCGTTTTCGCCCCAGGACCAAGTGCCGTCAACGATCTGCAGCACATCTTGCGCCTCTGTCACCGCAGACCAGTCGATGTCGTAATTGGGACTCCAAGCATTACCGATTTCGTATTCAACCACCACATCTCGGGTCACGATGGCACCCCCGGCCAGCGTGGCAGTGATAGTTACTACATCATCGGCGCTGGTGGCGTCGAGCTCTGCAAAATCGATCTCGATATTGAAATCGCCTTCGTTCTGAAGTCGCCGCGTGTCGGCTCCCATCAAAAGAGTCTGCTCGCCCCCCCCGTTCAGCGAATAGGTCAGCGTTTCCACGTTGCCGCCCACATTGCCCAAGATGTTGATCGCCGTCTGCCCTTCTCCGGGGTTGCCGAAGCTCTGGTTCAGGCCGTACCAGACATCGATCGGGTTCCCGACGGCAATTGTTACGGTTGCGGTATCAGTGAATTCTCCATCTGAAATCGTATAGGTGAAATCATCTGTTCCCGAATACCCCGCATTCGGCGTGTAGGTATAGGTGCCATCCTCGTTGTCGACCAGTGTGCCATTGGTGGGCTGCGTCACATCGATCAGGCTCAGCGTATCGCCATTCGGATCACCGTCATTGGCCAGCAGATCAGCCGCAGCCGCAATCACTAGCGCCGCATCAACTGGCGTCACCAGACCGTCATCCACCGCATCTGGCGCAAGATTGACTGGTGTATAGGTACCATCCTCATCCGCGATGGGGGCAGCAGTGTTCTCGAAATAATCGACCTGTGCCGTATACCCCGAAGCGTTCCCAGTATTACCTGCGAAGACCCCTGCCTTTGCTGTGGTCAACGCATGCGTGAAGCTGCCAGCCGTCACCCAGTTGGTGCCGTCTACCGAATATTCAAACGTCCAGTCATCCCCACTCCGCGTCAAACGAAGATAGGGTGCAGTGCCGCCAGAGATGGTTGTCCGGAAGGCCTGGCTGGAATCGCCATCAACAGTGATCCCAGCAAAGGCATAGAGGTTATTACCGTCTGAATAGGTGTCGAACCGCAACCAGTTGTCGGCGTCCTGCTCAACCAGCAAACCCTGCAACTGATACCTCTCAGTCGGAGTGGTCAAAAAACGCGTCCCGATCTGAAAATCCGTGTCCGAGGTC
>NZ_JBQFRK010000013.1:0-2500 GCF_056537365.1 Ruegeria sp. CF3
TGGTTGCGGGAGCAGGATTTGAACCTGCGACCTTCAGGTTATGAGCCTGACGAGCTACCGGGCTGCTCCATCCCGCGACACTTTAAGTGACCTATCGCTTACGCTACTTGAGGTCTTGTGTTGGTCTAGCGCCTATTCGGCTACTTGAGACCGGGTAGTGTTCTTTTCATCGTGTTAGAGAGACTGTGGGCTTTTACTAGGTTTGGCGGTGACCTACTCTCCCGGGGCTTAAGCCCAAGTACCATTGGCGCGGCAGTGCTTAACTTCCGGGTTCGGGATGGGACCGGGTGTTTCACTTGCGCTATGACCACCAAACCGAGGAAAAGCCCGTGTCGACTTTCCTGCGCTGCAGGAAAGCGACGAGGTGGCAGGCAGCGTCTTTTGCTTGCAAAAGGCGCGTTGCCACTCGGTTATAGTATCAACCAACATCGCGGCTTGGCGCTGCGACGTTATCCAACTCAAGGTCAGTGTATGCTTTTGGTGATTTGTCTTTCCATTACTGGATCAAATCAAGCCTATCGGGCGATTAGTACCGGTCAACTGAACGCATTACTGCGCTTACATCTCCGGCCTATTGACGTGGTGGTCTTCCACGGCCCTCAGGGAGACCTTGTTTTGAGGGGGGCTTCCCGCTTAGATGCCTTCAGCGGTTATCCTGTCCGATCATAGCTACCCAGCACTGCCGTTGGCACGACAACTGGTCCACCAGTGGATCGTTCACCCCGGTCCTCTCGTACTAGGGGCAACTCCTCTCAAGTCTCCTACACCCACGGCAGATAGGGACCGAACTGTCTCACGACGTTCTAAACCCAGCTCACGTACCTCTTTAAACGGCGAACAGCCGTACCCTTGGGACCTGCTCCAGCCCCAGGATGAGATGAGCCGACATCGAGGTGCCAAACACTGCCGTCGATATGGACTCTTGGGCAGTATCAGCCTGTTATCCCCGGCGTACCTTTTATCCGTTGAGCGATGGCCCTTCCACTCGGGACCACCGGATCACTATGGCCGTCTTTCGACTCTGCTCGACTTGTCAGTCTTGCAGTCAGGCTGGCTTCTGCCATTGCACTCAACGAGCGATTTCCGACCGCTCTGAGCCAACCTTCGCGCGCCTCCGTTACGCTTTAGGAGGCGACCGCCCCAGTCAAACTACCCGCCACGCAGGGTCCCGGATCCGGATAACGGACCGCGGTTAGACATCAAGAGTGCGAAGGGTGGTATCTCAAGGGAGGCTCCACGGATACTTGCGTTTCCGCTTCAAAGCCTACCACCTATCCTGCACATCACAATCCTGATGCCAGTGCGAAGCTGTAGTAAAGGTGCACGGGGTCTTTCCGTCTAACCGCGGGAAGCCTGCATCTTGACAGGCAATTCAATTTCGCTGAGTCGATGTTGGAGACAGCGGGGAAGTCGTTACGCCATTCGTGCAGGTCGGAACTTACCCGACAAGGAATTTCGCTACCTTAGGACCGTTATAGTTACGGCCGCCGTTTACCTGGGCTTCAATTCAAGGCTCTCACCTCTCCTTTTAACCTTCAGGCACCGGGCAGGCGTCAGACCCTATACGTCGTCTTGCGACTTCGCAGAGCCCTGTGTTTTTAATAAACAGTCGCCACCCCCTGGTTTGTGCCCCCAGCCCCTAGTTGCCTAGGAACCGGGCCTCCTTCTCGCGAACTTACGGAGGTATTTTGCCGAGTTCCTTCAACATCGTTCTCTCAAGCGCCTTGGTATGCTCTACCAGTCCACCTGTGTCGGTTTAGGGTACGGTCTGATGGAGGGCTATTTCCAGGAACCACTCAGCAGCCCAATCAATCCGATAAGATTGAACTACACCTGTGATCCGTCACATCCTCCTGGCCTAGGAATATTAACCTAGTTCCCATCGCCTACGCCTTTCGGCCTCGGCTTAGGGGCCGGCTTACCCTGCTCAGATTAGCTTTAAGCAGGAACCCTTGGACTTTCGGCGAGAGTGTCTCTCACACTCTTTGTCGCTACTCATGTCATCATTCTCACTAGTGATCTCTCCACCGGATGGCTCACGCCCCGGCTTCATCGAAAGCCTCTCTCCTCCAATCTGCCCGAAGGCATGAAGGAGGAATGAGACTATGTCACACTACGCTCTGCTACCGATGCTTACGCATCCCTAGACTTCGGCTCATGGCTTGAGCCCCGTTACATCTTCGCCGCAGGACAACTTATTTAGACCAGTGAGCTGTTACGCTATCTTTAAAGGATGGCTGCTTCTAAGCCAACCTCCTGGTTGTTTTGGTCGTCCCACCTGCTTTCCCACTTAGCCATGAATTGGGGGCCTTAGTCGTAGGTCAGGGTTGTTTCCCTCTCCACTACGGACGTTAGCATCCGCAGTGTGTCTGCCATCTAGTACTCCCGGGTATTCGGAGTTTGGTTAGGATCAGTAAGCCTGTGGGGCCCCATTACCCATCCAGTGCTCTACCCCCCGGGGTATTCGGATGACGCTCTACCTAAATAGATTTCGCAGAGA
>NZ_JBQFRK010000014.1:0-4026 GCF_056537365.1 Ruegeria sp. CF3
CTGACATTTGAGCATTTGAAGGCTGAGGTTTCGTCTGGCGAGATTGATACGGTATTGGTTTGTCTGGTTGACATGCAGGGCCGTTTGATGGGGAAGCGGTTTCATGCGGGTCATTTTGTTGCGGGTGCTTGGGAAGAGACGCATTGCTGCAATTATCTGCTGGCGACGGATCTCGAGATGGGGACGCCGGATGGGTATGCGTCGACCAGTTGGGAGCGGGGCTATGGCGATTATGTGATGAAGCCGGATCTGAGCACTCTGCGCCCTGTACCGTGGCTGGAAGGCACGGCGATGGTGATGTGCGATGTGCTGGATCATCACACGCATGAAGAAGTGCCACACGCGCCGCGCTCGATCCTGAAGCGTCAGGTGAACCGGTTGAAGGCGATGGGTTATGACGCGATGTGCGCCACCGAGCTGGAGTTTTTCCTGTTCGAGAAAAGCTTTGATCAGATCCGCAAGGAAGGCTTTCGCGACCTTGAGCCGATCTCGGGGTACAACGAAGACTATCACATCCTTCAGACCACCAAGGAAGAGCATGTGATGCGCCCGATCCGCAACCATCTGTGGGATGCGGGGATACCGGTCGAGAACACGAAAGGTGAGGCCGAGACCGGGCAGGAAGAGCTGAACATCAAATATGCGCCTGCGATGGAGACGGCCGAGTATCACTCGATCGCCAAGAACGCGGTGAAAGAGATTGCCTGGCAGCATGGGCATGCCGCGACCTTCCTGCCGAAATGGCATCATGAGAAAGTGGGCAGTTCCAGCCACGTGCATCAGTCGCTCTGGTCCGAGGGGCGGCCGATCTTTTTCGACGAAAAAGACCCGCTCGGCATGTCGGATGTGATGAAAAGCTACATGGCGGGTCTTTTGAAATACGCCGCCGATTACACCTGTTTCATGGCGCCCTACATCAACAGCTACAAGCGGTTCATGAAGGGGACCTTTGCGCCGACGCGGATCATCTGGTCGGTGGACAACCGCACCGCCGGGTTCCGCCTGTGCGGTGACGGCACCAAGGCGGTGCGGGTGGAATGCCGTATCCCGGGCTCGGATATGAACCCCTATCTGGCGATGGCTGGGATGCTGGCGGCGGGGATCGCTGGGATCGAAGAAGGGCTGGAGTTGCAGCCGCCGACCACGGGCGACGTCTATCAGGGAGAGACGGGGATGATCCCGGGCAATCTGCGCGCGGCGCGAGATGCGCTGCATGGCTCGGCGATGTTGCGGGCTGCGATGGGAGATGACGTTGTCGATCACTATGCGCGCGCGGCCGAGGTTGAGATCGAAGAGTTTGAGCGCGTGGTGACCGATTGGGAAATTGCCCGCGGGTTTGAGCGGGCTTGAGAGGGTGAAAGCGAGGGGCCAGCCCCGCCGCCATCGGCGCTCGAACCAATGGCGCACCAATGGCGGCCCCAGAGATATTTATGGCCAGATGAAGCAGGGATCCTGCTCTCTTTAGAGATGGAGTGACTATGGGGCAGATGTTGCAATGTGTCTCGCCGATTGATGGGTCGGTCTATGCCGAGCGCGAGGTGTTGTCGCGGGAGGCCGCGTTTGAGGTTGCGGGCCGGGCGCGGGCCGCACAGGCGGCTTGGGCGGCGCGGCCCTTGCGGGAACGCATTGATCTCGTGATGGCGGGTGTGGCTGCTGTTGGCGCGATGAATGAGGAAATCGTGCCCGAGTTGGCGCATATGATGGGTCGCCCGGTGCGCTATGGCGGTGAGTTTGGCGGCTTCAACGAGCGCGCAAGCCATATGGCCGGGATTGCCGAAAGCGCATTGGCTGATATCGCGGTGGGCGAAGATGAGACGTTCAAGCGCTATATCAGGCGCATCCCGCATGGGGTGGTGTTTGTGGTGGCGCCCTGGAATTATCCTTACATGACGGCGATCAACACGGTGGCCCCGGCGCTGATCGCGGGTAATACGGTGATCCTGAAACACGCCACGCAGACCCTGCTGGTGGGCGAGCGTATGGCGCAGGCCTTCCATGCAGCGGGTGTGCCGGAAGACGTGTTCCAGAATGTCTTTCTGAGCCATGACGTGACCAACGATCTGATCGCGGGCAATGCGTTCGACTTCGTGAACTTCACCGGCTCGGTCGGCGGCGGCCAGGCGATGGAGCGCGCGGCGGCGGGCACCTTTACCGGCGTCGGGACTGAGCTGGGCGGCAAGGATCCGGGTTATGTGATGGACGATGCCGATCTGGAGGCGGCGGTTGAGACGCTGATCGACGGGGCAATGTTCAACGCGGGCCAGTGCTGCTGCGGGATCGAGCGGATTTATGTGCATGAAAGCCTGTATGACGACTTCGTCGCCAGGGCGGTGGAGATCGTGAAGGGCTATAAGCTGGGCAATCCGCTGGACGCTGAGACCACCATTGGCCCGATGGCCAATGTGCGCTTTGCCGATGAGGTGCGGGCGCAGATTGCCGAGGCGGTCGAGGCTGGTGCGGTGGCCCATATCGACATCTTCCCCGAGGATGATGGCGGCGCATATCTGACGCCGCAGATCCTGACCAATGTCACCCATGACATGCGGGTGATGCGGGATGAAAGCTTTGGCCCGGTAGTGGGCATCATGAAAGTGTCCTCGGATGACGAGGCCACCCGGCTGATGAATGACAGCGCGTTTGGCCTGACGGCGAGCCTCTGGACCCGCGATCTGGACCGTGCAGCGCGGGTGGGCGACCAGATTGAGACGGGCACCGTCTTCATGAACCGGGCCGATTATCTGGATCCCGGCCTGTGCTGGACCGGCTGCAAGAATACCGGGCGCGGCGGCGGTCTCTCGGTCATTGGCTATCACAACCTGACACGTCCCAAATCCTATCACCTGAAAAAGGTCACGGGCTAAGGACGCCGGCCTGCCTCGGAATGACCCCCTCGCCGGGGCAGGCCTTTTGACACGAAGGAAAGCAAACATGTCACTTGTTGGAAACTGGTCTTATCCAACCGCAATCAAATTCGGGGCCGGGCGGATCAATGAATTACCCGAAGCCTGTGCTGCGGCCGGCATGAAGAAGCCGCTGCTGGTCACCGACAAGGGGCTGGCCGACCTGCCGATCACCACCGCGACGCTGGATATCATGGAGACCGCCGGTCTGGGCCGGGGTCTGTTCGCGGATGTGGACCCGAACCCCAATGAACAGAACCTCGAGGCCGGTGTTGCGGCCTATAACGCGGGCGGCCATGACGGGGTGATCGCTTTTGGCGGCGGCTCGGGGCTGGATCTGGGCAAGATGGTCGCCTTCATGTGTGGTCAGACGCGCCCGGTCTGGGACTTTGAGGATATCGGCGATTGGTGGACCCGAGCGGATGCCGATGCCATCGCGCCGATCATCGCCGTCCCCACAACCGCCGGGACCGGGTCCGAAGTGGGGCGCGCCAGCGTCATCACCAATTCTGAAACCCACGCCAAGAAGATCATCTTCCATCCCAAGGTGCTGCCGACCGTGGTGATCTGCGACCCCGAGCTGACGGTGGGCATGCCCAAGTTCATCACCGCAGGCACCGGTCTGGATGCGTTCGCGCATTGTGTCGAGGCGTTCAGCAGCCCGCATTACCACCCGATGTCTCAGGGCATCGCGCTGGAAGGAATGCGGCTGGTCAAGGACTACCTGCCACGTGCCTATGCGGACGGCACCGACATCGAAGCCCGCGCCCAGATGATGAGCGCGGCGGCGATGGGGGCCACCGCCTTCCAGAAAGGCCTGGGCGCCATCCACGCCATGAGCCACCCCGTCGGCGCGGTGTTCAACACCCACCACGGCACCACCAACGCGGTCTGCATGCCCGCCGTGCTCGAGTTCAACGCGCCAGTCATCGCCGACCGCTTCCAGCAAGCCGCCGCCTATCTGGGCATCGACGGCGGCTTCGACGGCTTCCGCAGCTTCGTGCAAGAGTTCAACGACAGCCTCGCCATCCCCCGCAAACTCTCCGACCTCGGCGTCACCAAAGCCGCCATCCCCGAACTGGTCCAGGGCGCAATCATCGACCCCTCATGCGGAGGGAATCCGATC
>NZ_JBQFRK010000015.1:0-1177 GCF_056537365.1 Ruegeria sp. CF3
ATTACTCGATGATTTTCGAGACGACGCCGGCGCCGACGGTGCGGCCGCCTTCGCGGATCGCAAAGCGCAGGCCGTCTTCCATCGCGATGGGCGCGATCAGCTCGACGGTGAAGCCGACGTTGTCGCCGGGCATAACCATCTCGGTGCCAGCCGCCAGGGTCACGGTGCCGGTCACGTCAGTTGTACGGAAGTAGAACTGCGGACGGTAGTTCGCAAAGAACGGGGTGTGACGACCGCCTTCTTCCTTGGTCAGGATGTAGGCTTCGGCTTCGAACTTGGTGTGCGGTGTAACCGAACCCGGCTTACACAGAACCTGGCCACGCTCAACACCGTCACGGTCGATACCGCGCAGCAGGGCGCCGATGTTGTCGCCCGCTTCACCGCGATCCAGCAGCTTGCGGAACATTTCAACACCAGTACAGGTGGTTTTCTGAGTGTCACGGATGCCGACGATTTCGATCTCGTCGCCAACATTGATCACGCCACGCTCGACACGGCCGGTCACAACAGTACCACGGCCCGAGATCGAGAACACGTCTTCGACCGGCATCAGGAACGGCTTGTCAACTTCACGCTCAGGGGTGTCGATGTAGTCATCAACAGCCGCCATCAGCTCTTTGATCTTCTCTTCGCCGATTTCCGGGTTGTTGCCTTCCATCGCCGCCAGAGCCGAACCTGCGATGATCGGAATATCGTCGCCGGGGTATTCATAGCTGGACAGCAGTTCGCGAACTTCCATCTCAACCAGTTCCAGCAGCTCTTCGTCGTCAACCTGGTCAACTTTGTTCATGAACACGACCATCTTCGGGATGCCAACCTGGCGGCCCAGCAGGATGTGCTCGCGGGTCTGCGGCATCGGGCCGTCAGCTGCGTTCACAACCAGGATCGCGCCGTCCATCTGAGCGGCACCGGTGATCATGTTCTTGACGTAGTCGGCGTGGCCGGGGCAGTCGACATGCGCGTAGTGGCGGTTGTCGGTCTCGTACTCCACGTGGGCGGTCGAGATGGTGATGCCACGTGCTTTTTCTTCAGGCGCGCCGTCAATCTGGTCATACGCTTTGAAGTCACCGAAATACTTGGTGATTGCTGCGGTCAGCGTGGTCTTGCCGTGGTCAACGTGGCCAATCGTGCCGATGTTGACGTGCGGCTTATTACGCTCAAACTTTTCCTTTGCCAT
>NZ_JBQFRK010000017.1:0-754 GCF_056537365.1 Ruegeria sp. CF3
CGGCACCTATACCTACACGCCGAATGCGGGGTTCAGCGGGACCGACAGCTTTACCTACACGATCTCAGATGGAACAGACACCGATACAGCAACGGTGAATGTCACTGTCAATGGGACTGTACTACCCAGCGATCTGGTGTCGGATGATTTTGCCAGCGGCTCACTGGCCGAAGAATGGACGTTTTCGGGAATTGCTGGATCAGCCGAACTAGGGACCAGCGCAACGGACGGTTATCTTGCGATCAGCTCTCCATCGGGAGTTCCCGTCAGCGCCTCGGATTTCCTGACGACTCCTCGGGTATTGCAGGCTGCAGAGGATGAAGATTTTCAGATTAGTGCCGGTTTTTTGACAGAACCCAGCCAAACCTTCCAGGAACATGGGCTTCTGGTGGTTCAGGATGAAAGCAATTTTATCCGGTTTGATATCGCTTCCACGTCGAATTCGGTTCTGAGGCTGATCGTAGGCGTGGTCGAGAACGGCTCGACGGATTTCGTGCTGTTCCAAAGCATTCCTTCTGGTAGCGTTACGGATTTCAGGATCACCCGTGCGGGTGACAACTGGACGTTCGAGACATCAAATGACGGTGTAACCTGGAGTACAGCACTGGTGATCGACCATGTACTGCAAGTGAATGAGGCCGGTGTTTTTGCGGGGAGCGCGCCGAAGGATGGGGTGACGCCCGGCTACACCGCGCAGGTGGATTACTTCGAGAACAGCGCTGACCCGATCGTGAACGAGGATGGCACAATCATA
>NZ_JBQFRK010000018.1:0-660 GCF_056537365.1 Ruegeria sp. CF3
TCACCATCGAGCACATAAAAGCTCTCATCTTCGCCAGCGTGATGATTAGGCGGCGCACCGGCACCAGGCGCCGTCTTTATCTCAATGATAGTACAACGATCTCCGGTCTCACTGGGAAAGGCGTGAAAGGTCAAAAGGTTCCCAAGAAGATGATAAATTCGCGGGCGAGGTTCTGTCATTGCTGCGACTCCCTTTACTTGAATAACACTGCGCTTATGATACACATATCTACTTATGAGACAAGTGTATCACAAAGGGATTGAGATTGGCGCCTCGTACAAATCAAATCAACCGGACGCGAGAAGCACTTCTTTCGGCAGCACGTGACCTGATGTCGGAAGGCAAGGAAGTCACGCTGGCAAAAGTCGCTGAACGCGCCAAAACCAGCCGTGCGACGGTCTATCGCTACTTTTCTGACCCAAGTGTCTTGGCTTTGGACGCGACGCTCGATCTTGAAGTTACTCCAACGTCAGAACTTCTCGAGGGGCTGAATAACGTCAGGAGCCGTGTACATGTCGTTGCGCGTTACTATCTGGATTTTTCTCGGGTTCATGAGGCGCACTTCAGGCAGTTTCTGGCTGAATCACTCAAGGCATCACTTGAGGAAGGAACGGTTAAAATGCGTGGCGCTAGAAGAGTGACGGCTTTTTCTGAAGCACT